>JANQQR010000008.1 GCA_028289195.1 Phycisphaerales bacterium
GGGGGGGGGGGGGGGGGGGGGGGCGGCGGCGGCGGGGGGGGAGGAGGCGGCGGCGGCGGTGGTGGGGGAGGCGTGTCGCCGGGAGTCACGACCCCGTCGAGAACGGTCCCTCCAAACATCAGCGCGTCAGGCGTCAGATCCGAAGCGCTCACGACCTCGACCTCGAACCCGGAATTCTCGAGGCTCAGCGACGAGCCCGAGGGATTGCCGAACAGCGGCGCCTCGCCGGCGTCGCCGGACGTGGAGATCACGCCGAGGAACTCGATCGCACCAGCGCTGGCGAAGTCGACGCCGCCGTCGTCCTGGGGGACGCCCGCCTTGTCGTTCACGGACGCACCCGGGCGACGCTGAATGGTGATCGCCGGAGCGACGACGCGCATATCGCCGGAGGTCGTCAGGTCCCCGAGCGTTGCGCTCTCCGACGCGTCGATCAGCAGGTTCCCGAGTGTCGTGAGCTTCTCGTTCTGGTTCATCCAGAACCGCTCGGCGATGAAATCGATTCCCGTCTCGCCAACGATGGTGGCGACATCGGGGACGTCGCGGACTCCGGCGCTGCCGCCGGTGGTCAACTCGATGTCGCCGAGGCGCCCACCGGCGCCGACGTCTCCGCCGAAGGAGATGAGGCCGCCGAGCGTCTCGGCACGCAGGTTCTGGCCGGCGCCGTGTATCGCGGAGCCGAATCGCACCGTTCCGGCACCGAGCGAAACGAACTGGTAGTCCACCTCCAGCGTGACGTCGCCGGTGTATTCCTGATCGAGCGACGTGGTCACGGAGCTGCCGCGACCTGTCAGCGGCCCGTCGACGAGGAGCGTGCGGATGGGGACGTTCTGCCCGACGGGAGCATCGAAGGTGGTCGGGCCCTCCAGGCGGACGTCGAGGCCGGCGTCGGCCCCTCTCGAGGCGAGCGCGATCGGCGCGCTCGCTCCGTCGAGGGTCGATCGGAAGGCGAGGGCCGAGCCGGCGAGCACGATATCGCTGCCGACGACGACCTCGTCGTTGTACTGCTGGGTTTCGGCCGTGGCAATGCTCGCGTTCAGGTTCGCAGGGCCGTCGACCAGCAATGATCGCAGCAGCAGCGGGGCGTTGATCGTCGAACCGTTCACCGAGAACAATCGCAGCCGGACATCGGCGAGGATCGGGTTGTCGATCCGGACGTCGGTGTCGCGCGATGAGATCAGGAAATCGATGTCCGCGAGCGACGCTCCGAACTGATCGACACTCGGAAGATCGGCCCCGGTGATCGCTGCGTCCTGGACGAACGCGAACGAATCGGGGCGCGTCGCCCCGCCTGCGATACCCAGGAACATCGGCTCGTTGGTCTGGGCGTCGATGCGGGCGTCGGTTCCGGCCCCGCCGGTCCCGTCGCCGGACAGCAGCACGATCGTCTCGGCCTCGAACGAGAGGCCCGGGCTCAGGAAGCGCACGCCGGTCCTGCCGTCGGGTCCGGCGCCCACGCCGTCGGTGGCGCCGTGCATGAGGAGCGTCCCGAGCGTGTGCACGAACCCGTCGACCTGTACGTCAGAGCCCGCGCGGAACGACGCGTCACCGAGGATCGTGAGGTCGTCCTCGATGCGCACGAAATCGGAGGCCGACGAATCGACGGTCCGGATGGTCTGGGCGCCGGTCACTCCGCCGAAGTCGCCGCCGAAGATCAGGAAACCATCGGTGATCGAGACTTCGAGGTTGGTGGTCTCGGGATTCACGAGCAGGCCAAAGGGACCCGCGCCCACGAACCGGCTCTCCGCCTGCGTGAGGCTCACCGTCGAACCTGCGGGAACCGAGAGCAGCCCGGTGTCGATCGATCCGGTCGAGCCCGTGAGCCGGATGTCGCCCGCGGTGGCGGTGAGTGACGTCGTGAGCAGGACCTGATCGACGATTGAGCGTCCGGCGAAGAACTCGAGTTCGTTCGCACTGACCGAAAGCTCGAATACGAGCCCGCCGTCGGGGTCTCCGAACACGATGTCGCGTCCGGCGTCGAGCGTCAGGCCGCCGTTGGTCTTGTCGATCGACTCGACGATGAAGATGTCCTGCGTGGCCTCCAGCGTCACGTCACCCGCGAACAACTCGATCGCGCTGGGCGCGATCTCCCAGGTCTCGCCGGCTCCCTCGCCCGATCCTGCCAGGCCGTCGTCGACCTGAGAATTCTGCGCGCCCGGCGAGCGAACGTAGATGTCGAGCGGATCGAGAAGCAGACGCCCGGTCGCGAAGCCCTCGGCTGCGTCGCCTCGGACGTCACCCTGAACGTTCAATCGCCGCCCCGCGCTGATCTCGGCGAAGCCCGCATCGCCAGAGATCCTGCCGCCCGAGATATCGACCGCGGAGCCGAGTCGTGCATCTGTGTCGCCTCCGAAGCTGTGGACGAGCACTTCGCCGCCGGTGGCGCGTTCGATGCCCCGCGCCGAGATGAGGCTCCCGGACGCCAGCGTGGTCGACTCGGTGCTCGTGACCCGGACCGTGCCGGCCGAGCCGCTGATTGCATCCGCGCTGATCGCACCGGAGTTCTCCACGCGGGCGCCGTGGACGAACACCTCGCCCGCCGTGCCGCTGTCCACGCTCGCGCTGATGGAGCCGTCGTTGCTGATTGAGGCTCCCTCTGCGCGGAGGTCGACCGTGCCGCCGGGTGCCTCGATCGTGCCGGAGTTCCGGAACGCGAGCGAGTACGCGTCGCCCGCGCCGAGTGAGACCAGGCCGCCTGGTGCGCTGATCGTGCCGGTGTTGACAACCTCGGCGCCGGAGGGAGCGTCGCCCTCTATCTTCACCATGACGCTGCTGCCGCGGTCTTTCAGCATCACGTCGGAGCCGACCAGCATGCTGACCATCCCGCCGTCGGCGACGATGGTCCCCGCGTTGCTGACGCGCTGGCCGATGAGATGAACGGCATCGGCCGTGATCAGCCCTTCCACGCGGATGTCGCCAGACACGTTCGTGAAATCGAACGCGCCCGTCATGAACGAGTGATTCGAAATGTCGGCGCCCGCGGCGATCAGGCTCGCGGCGTTGATCACCGAGTTGGGGCCGAACACAACGCCCGCGGGATTGACGATGAAGACCTTGCCGTTGGCGTTGATGGTGCCGTCGATGAACGACTCGCCGGGACCGGTGACCCGGTTCAGCACACGCGAGTTCTTGCCCGGCTGGATGAACTGGACGGTCTCGGAAGCGTCGAGGTTGAAGCTCTCGAAGTTGATGATGGCCTTGCGTCCGGTCGTGATCGTCGTCACGTCACCTGCGCGCTGGATGTCTGCGCGCCCGCGCACCACCTGCGCGCCCTTGGGGTCGGCGACAGCGGGACCGGTAATCCCGACTGCGGTTCCGGCCACCAACGCGATGCACAGTGCGCGACTCGGGCGCAATGCGTGGAGCGAGCTGCTCTTCATTTTGTCTCTTCTCTTTCTCTCTCGACGGGGCGGCCCGGACGGGCGGCCCGCTCTAACTCCCTGTCACACCAGTAATTAGAGCACGAGAAAGAGGTTCTGTCACCCTAGAAAATCAGGGTAATGACGAAATGGACCTCAGAATCGCCAGAGTCGACCCGTTCTGACGCGCTGTCGCTGTCCACGTCGCTGAGGGCTATCCCCCAATCGAGCCTCGCCCGGAGGCGCCGGGTCAGGACGAGCTCGGCACCGATGCCCACGCTGACCAGCGTCTCGTGGTCCTCGAAGAACTCACGATCGCTGATCACACTCCGCCCGATGTCGAAGAACCCCTTGAGGATGAGGTCCCAATCGGTCGGTCCGGACTTGTATTGGGGGGCGTACCGGAACGGCTGACCGAACATCCCGCCGGCCTGGACGCGAGGCGAGAGGCCCTGCGGCACGTGGTAGCGGTACTCGATCGTGCCCAGAATCACGGTGTCGCCCGCAGTCAGCGCTTCGGGGTAGCCCCGCACGGTGTACAGGCCGCCGGCGATCTGCTGCTCGTTGGGGATGAGCCGGTTGTCGAAGGCGTACTGGCCCCGCACCTCCATGAACAGCTCGTGCGCGAGCGGCGTCGGCTCACCTTCGTCTGCGAAGAGCGGCTCGAAGTAGAACGAGTGCGACGCGTCGAATCGCAGCAGGAGCCAGTCCGAATCCGGGTCGAACCGACCCAGCAGATCGAACTCGTCGCTGTCGACGTCGCTGACATTGCCTTCGAAGGACACCCCGGCCCGGGTCTGCTCGGTCTGGCGGATCCGCTCGAGTCGCATGCCGATCGACGGCACCAGGTACCCCTCGCGCCCGGTCTCACCCACCAGGTCGTTGTCGACCTCGACGTTCGAGTAGCGCAGCCCGCCGACGAGGTCCAGGAACAGGTCCTTCTGCTGAAAGAAGTTCCATTTCAGCTCGCCGCCGAAGGTGTATCCCTCGCCGTCGAAGTCTGCTCCGGCCTGGCCGAGATCGTCTGACGTGTAGTCGTACCAGGAGCCGTACACCCGCCAGCGGAGGCGGTCGTACTCCAGGAGAGGGCGCTCGTATGAGGTGGTGACGGCGTTGAGATCCTCGAAATCACCCGTCAGATAGTCGATGCTGAAAATGTCGTCGGCGTTGGTCAGCTGGTTGTGGATGAACCCGAACCGCTGTCGCCAATCGCCCGCCGTCGAGCCCGTCCCGTTGTTCGCCGCCTGGGCGAAGAACAGCCACGGCCGGTTCTCGGTGACGAGGTAGTCCACGGACACGCCGCCGAACTCCTCGCCTGAGGGCACGATCGCGACATCGACACGCCGGCCCGGGTGGCGGTTCAGGAAGAAAACGTAGTCGTCGATCAGGTCGCGCCGGAGCAGGCTCGTCCGTTGCGTTCCCTCACGGGCGGCTTCATCGGTCTCCGCGGGCTGCACCGGGCTGTTGCGGCGCAAGCGGTCGTGCTTGGGATTGTTGAGCGTCTCGTCTTCCGGGACACGCTCTCCCAGCGCGTTGGAGCGCACATCCGTGACGATGCCCGTCGTGATCTGAAGGAGCAGCGAGCCGTCTCCCTCGGGCCGGTCGTCGACGATCACTCCGCCTTCGACTCGCAACTGGTCGCGATCCGGCTCGACGTACACGCCGATCAGCCCGAGGTCCTGCAGACGGGTGACGACCGCCGGTGCCAGCAGCGGAAGGGCCGAGTCGTAGAACCGTTGCTCTTCGAGCGTGGGGATGTCCGACAAGCGGATCGCCTCGAGCGGGCCACCCTCACGCGGCGCGACCCAGCCCGATTCCGACCGTGCGAGAACGACGGTCGCTTCGCTCAGCGACTCCGGATCCGGCTGACCCTCGACCGGGTTGAGGTACTCGAACAAGATCTCGCTGATGACGCGGCTGGAGCCATCAGCCGGGAACACCTCAACAAACACCGGCGGCTCCTCCAGAGGCGATTCCGGATCAGCGGCCGGCGCCGGCTGTGGTGTTGCGATCGGAGCGCACGCAAATACCCCGGTGACGAAGGCTGTGAAGATGGGGGTTCTGACAGGACGCATACCGCCTCCATGCGGGGCCTCCCGAGCCAGCGTGGGAGCCCGATAGTACCGACATCGGGGGTATCGACGCGAACAGGCCGCATCTTCACGGCACAGGGCGCAACAGACCGAGAATCTCCCAACACGGGTTCAGGCCCGCGACGAAGGGCCCGATGTCAGCCGCCAGCCGAGCGAGCGCGCGTGCGCCTCGGTCCGGAGTTCCCATGCAGCGCAAGTCCCCCGCACTGTGCCTTCTGACCCTCGCCGCTGGCTCGATCGTGGCCGGGTGCGCCAGCCGGCCCGAGCAGCATGTGATCTACCTGCAGCCGGGTCAGCCCTACGCCGTGGCCACGCTGGGGGCCGGGGACGTGCTCGGATACCAGATCTACTCGAACGACACGGCGCTGGCCGCCAGGCTCGAGGCCATCCGGAACGGCCAGGCGACGGTGGACGCCCCGATCGAAATCGACGACAGCCTCCACTAGGCGGTCCGGGAATCGGGTGCCGCGCTTCTGGTTCGCGGCGATCTGATCGCTAAACGCTGAATTCACAACGAGTTCTGATTGCGTATCCCGCATTCTCGGGGTATCGTTTTCTGGTGTTGCGGCTGCGGCCTCACGCGGGGCCTGTCGCCATCCAGGGAGCAGAGAGAGATCAGAACCGTGAAAAGCTCAGAGACACCCAACGTCCGTGCCACGCTTGCGTGCATCGCCGGCTCGGCCCTCATCGGGACCGCTGCTGGAGCGGGCACGATCAACGATTCGTCGTTCTTTGACAGCGTGGTCGGTTCGACCATGATCGACTTCGAAACCGATGGCTCCGGCGGCTCGGTGAACCTGCTGAACGGCCAGAGTTCTGCATTCGGCGCGAACGAGTATGCCTCGCTCGGCGTCGTTTTCTCCGGAGGGAACCAGTGGGTGAACGACGGCGGGGTGTCGTTCGATGCAGCGCAGCTGCTCAGCGGTATCTCCGGCGAGAACTCGATCCCGGGAGCGACCCTCGACACCTTCTCGATCGAATTCACGACCGAGATCGACGCGGTCGGATTCTGGATCGCCAACAACTATGTCACGGACTCGACCGGACCAACGATCGTCGCCTACGACGACACCAACACGATCCTCGAGTCGGTGAACTTCGGGACGATCGACAGTTCCTCGATCTTCGTCGACGGGCGGATCGGCGTTGCTGACTACGGCTTCATGGGCCTGACGACCGACGTGCCGATCGCGCGCATCGAGATCACCAAGGACGCCGCGATCCTCGATGACTTCATCTTCGGCGACGTAACCCAGCCGCCGGTGATCCCGCTGCCGCACGCGGCCGGGATGGGATTGGCCGGCCTGGCGATCGTGACGATGCGGCGCCGTCGCTCGATGGACGCCTAGAGCGCCGCTGGCAATCTCCCAACTCGGAATACGGTTGGAGTGCTCCACGCTCGCCGCGGAGAGAGCGGGGGGCCAGCGATCGTGATGCGGCGCCGATCGATTGGCGGCAAGACATCAGATCTACATTCGATCGCCGTTGGCACACAGCTCAGGTGCCGCTCACACCCGATCGGCGGCGTACTCGCCCCAACTCTTGATGTCCATATTCGCCAGATCGACCCGACTGAGCGCCTCGGCGAGTCGCTGGGCGATCTGCCGGTTGGTGATCAGCGGCACACCGTGATCGACGGCGGCGCGCCGGATCATGTAGCCGTTGGTCAACTCCTCGACCTGCTCGCTCTTGGGAATATTGATGACCATGTCGATCTTGCCGTCTCGGATGTAGTCCACGGCTGAGACCCGCGCCTCGCGATCGAGGGGCCAGTGCACGCGGATGGTGGGGATGTCGTTCTCCACCAGGAACGCCGCAGTGCCGTCGGTGGCGTAGAACGTGACGCCCATGCTGTGGAGCACCCGCGCCGCCGGCAGCAGGTCGGCTTTGCTCTCGATCGTCCCCGCGCTGAACAGGACGCTCTTGGGCGGGAGCGTGTACCCGACGCTGATGAGCGACTTCAGGAACGCCTCGTAGAAGTCTTCGCCGAGGCAGCCCACCTCGCCGGTCGAGGCCATCTCGACGCCGAGGGTCGGATCAGCGCCGTCGAGGCGAGTGAAGCTGAACTGGGAGGCCTTGACGCCGACGTGGTTCAACTCGAACACCGTCTTGTCGATGGGGCCGATCTCCTGATCCATGATGACCTTGGTGGCGATCTCGATGAAGTTCTGGTTGATCACCTTCGAGACGAACGGGAAGCTCCGCGAGGCGCGGAGGTTGCACTCGATCACCTTGACGTCGTTGTTCTTGGCGATGTACTGGATGTTGAACGGTCCGTCGATCGCCAGCTTCTTGGCGATGCGGCGCGCGATCGCCCGGACCTGGCGCATCGTTTCCAGGTACGTCCGCTGCGCCGGGAACACGAGCGTCGCGTCTCCGGAGTGGACGCCGGCGTTCTCCACGTGCTCGCTGATGGCGTAGACGACGATGTCACCGTCCTTGGCGACCGCGTCAAACTCGATCTCCTTGGCGTTCTCCTCGAACTTGCTCATAACGATCGGGTGCTCGGGGCTGAGCACCGCGGCCTGCTTGAGGTAGCGCACGAGTTCGTCCTCGTTCGCCGCGACGGCCATGGCGGCGCCGCTGAGGACGTACGAGGGCCGGATGAGCACCGGGAACCCGACATCGCGGGCAAACGCCACAGCCTCGTCGAGGCTCGTGAGCTCGCTCCAGCGCGGCTGGTCGATATCGAGCTCGTCAAGCATCTGGCTGAAGCGGTGCCGGTTCTCGGCGTTGTCGATGGAATCAACGCTCGTGCCCAGGATGTTGATCCCGGCCCTGGACAGCGGGCCGCTGAGCGTGTTGGGAGTCTGACCGCCCATCGAGATGATGACGCCCATCAGCCCCATCTTCTCGTGGATCTCGCGGACCGTCTCGAGGCTGATCTCGTCGAACACCAGCCGGTGGAATTCGTCGTAATCGGTGCTCACCGTCTCGGGGTTGCAGTTGAGCATGACGGTGTGGAACCCGCTGTCGCGGAGCGTCATGCCGGCGTTCACGCAGCACCAGTCGAACTCGACGCTCGAGCCGATCCGGTACGCGCCCGAGCCGAGGATCAGCACACCGTCGGTGTCGGTGAATTCCACGTCGTCGCGCTCGCCGTGGTACGAGAGGTAGAGGTAGTTGGTCTGCGCTGGGAACTCGCCCGCGAGCGTGTCGATCTGGCGCAGCACGGGGCGGATCCCCTCAGAGCGGCGTCGCTCGAACACCGCGTCCTCGTCGAGGCCGGCGAGGGTGGCGATCTGGCGATCGCTGAATCCCGATCGTTTCAGTTCACGGAGTAGCGTGCCGTCGATTCCGCCATCGCCGGCGCCCGAAGCGAGCGTCCGCGCCAGGCCCGCGATCCGATCGAACTTGTCGAGGAACCAGAGATCGATTTTCGAGAGATCGTGGATCTGCTGCGTGGTCCAGCCCCTGCGCAGGGCCTCGGCGATCGCGAACATCCGGTGCTCGTTGGGCTGGCGGATGTCGCCTTCGAGATCTTCGTCGTCCGAGCCCGGGGCGTAGCCCACGCGCTCGTCGTTGGCGACCAAGCCCTGCGCCCCCGTGTCGAGCATGCGCAGGCCCTTCTGGAACGCCTCCTCGAAGCTGCGTCCGATCGCCATCACCTCACCCACGGACTTCATGGCCGATCCGATCGTGCGGCTCACGCGCTTGAACTTCCGCAGATCCCAGCGGGGGATTTTCACGGTCACGTAGTCGAGGGCCGGCTCGAAGAACGCCCGCGTCTCGCGGGTTACTGCGTTGGGGAGTTGGTGCAGCCCGTATCCAAGGCCGAGCTTGCCGGCGACGAATGCGAGGGGGTACCCCGTCGCCTTGCTGGCGAGCGCTGAACTGCGGCTGAGCCGCGCGTTCACCTCGATGATCCGGTACTCCTCGCTGTGGGGATCCAGCGCGTACTGGATGTTGCACTCTCCGACGATGCCGAGATGCCTGATGACGCGCAGCGCGATCTCGCGCAGCTTGTGGTACTCGCTGTTGGTCAGTGTCTGGCTGGGCGCGACCACGATGCTCTCGCCCGTGTGCACCCCGAGCGGATCGACATTCTCCATGTTGCACACGGTGAGGCAGTTGTTGTACTTGTCGCGGACGACTTCGTACTCGACCTCTTTCCAGCCCTCGAGCGACTCCTCGATAAGCACCTGCGACGTGTAGCTCAGCGCCTTCTCGACCCGGGCCCGAAGGGTCTCCTCGTCCTGGCAGACGCCCGAGCCCAGCCCGCCGAGCGCGTAGGCGATGCGCATCATGACCGGGTAGCCGAGCTCACGCCCGATCTCGAGGGCGTCGTCGACCGTCTCCGCGGCCCGGCTCCGTGGCACCTCTGCGCCGATCTCAGCGAGTCGCCCGTTGAACCGCTCGCGGTCCTCCGTATCGATGATTGTCTCGACCGGTGTGCCGAGCACCCGCACGTTGTGCATCTCGAGCGCGCCGCTCCTGTGCAGCGCAATGCCGCAGTTCAGAGCCGTCTGGCCTCCGAAGCTCAGGAGGATCCCGTCGGGCTTCTCCTTCGCGATGACATCTTCGACGAACTCGGGTGTCACGGGGAGGAAGTACACCTGGTCGGCGAGATGGTCGGACGTCTGGATGGTGGCGATGTTGGGATTGATCAGGATTGTCTCGACGCCTTCTTCCTTCAGCGCCTTGATCGCCTGGCTCCCGGAGTAGTCGAACTCGCCCGCCTCGCCGATCTTCAGCGCGGCGCTGCCGAGAACAACGACCTTCTTGACGTCGATGACCGGCTTCTCGTCCTGCTTGCGGGTCACTTGGCTCCCTCCACCATCTGCACGAACTCGTCGAACAGGTGCGCGGTATCCACCGGGCCCGGGCAGGCCTCGGGGTGGAACTGCACGCTGCGGAACCTGCCGGACTCGTGCCGGATGCCCTCGTTCGTCCCGTCGTTCAGGTTCTCGAACCACGGCTCCCAGCCCTTGGGCAGCGAGTCGGTGTCCACGGCGAACCCGTGGTTCTGGCTGGTCACGAAGCAGTTGTGCGTGCCGAGCTCGATCACGGGCTGGTTCTGCCCGCGATGGCCGTACTTGAGCTTGTAGGTCTTAGCGCCGATGGCCAGCGAGAGCAGCTGGTTGCCCATGCACACGCCCATCATCGGGACGTCGGCATCGACCAGCGCTCGCACCTGATCGATCGTCCTGATGAACTGCTGCGGATCGCCGGGGCCGTTGGAGAGCATGACGCCGCGGACGCCGAGCGACTTGGCTTCTTCGGCGAGCGGGAAGTCCCACGGGACCCGGACGACCTCAAGCCCGCGCTGCGCAAGGCTCCGGATGATGTTGTGCTTCACGCCACAGTCGAAGAGCGCAACGCGGCCCCGTGCGGCACCCCGGTTGTACGTCTCCGGCTCGGGCGGGCAGACCATCGGTCCCAGCGGCTCGTGGTTCGGGTCGTAGAAGTCCGCCGGCCGGTCGCCGATGACGATGCGCCCGAGCATCGAGCCTCGCTCACGCAAGCGGATCGTCAGCGATCGCGTGTCGATGCCGGTGATCCCCGCGACGCCCTCGCTGTCGAGCCATGACCCCAGATCGCGTTCGGCGTCCCAGTGGCTGTAGTTCGTCGAGTAGTCGCTGACCACCATGCCGCGGGCGTGGATCTTCCATGACTCGAACCGCGTGTCGAGCCCGAAGGGGCCGGGCTGGGGGCGGGGCACGCCGTAATTGCCTACCAGCGGGTACGTGCAGACGATGATCTGCCCGTAGAACGATGGATCGGTGAGCGTCTCGGGGTACCCGACCATGCCGGTCGTGAAGACGACCTCTCCGCCGACAGACTCCGGGTTTCCGAACGAGACGCCCTCGTAGGTCGAGCCGTCCTCGAGCTCGAGGCGGGCGGTCCGTGGGGCGCCGGCGCTCCGTGACTTCAGCTCAACCTCGCCGGAGGCGTGGGTCATAGCGTGCTCCTCCTGCTCGGCCGCCTCTTGAGTCATGGCGCTCCGGCTCCCTGCCTGCTGCCGGGCTTGTCCGCCGGGATCGACCGGATGTGATCGGGCAGCTGATCCTCCGGCCAGGTCTCGAATTCGAGTTGTGCGAGGGCGTGAAGCGGAGCCGGGGGCTTGAACGCTCCCTTGCTCCGGTCGACGATCACCGCGAAGCCCGCGACCTCCGCGCCGAGCTGCTCCACGAGCGGGACCAGCTCCATCACGCTCCCTCCGGTCGTCACAACGTCCTCCGCCAGCAGGACGCGCTGCCCCGGCTCGATCCTGAAGCCGCGTCGAAGCGAGAACGGTTCGCCCGGCTTGCGCTCCGCGAACAGCGATCGCACGCCGAGCTGCCTCGCCAGCTCGTAGCCCCACAGGACGCCGCCGAGCGCGGGCGCGAGGACGACGTCGCACGGAACGTCCGTCCGCAGCCGATCGGCCATCAGTTCCGCGACCCGTCGGGCATCGGACGGATGCTCGAACAGCGCAGCACATTGGCAATAGCGATCGCTGTGCAGCCCGGAAGAGAGCACGAAGTGCCCGGTCTTCAGCGCTCCGGTTTTCTCGAGCAGTCGGATGACCTCGCTCATTGCGCCCCCCATCCGGCCGCCTCGTTCAGGCGGTCTCGCAGCTTGCTCATCCTGGCTCGCATGATCGCAACAGGATCTCCGTCCTCGCCTGCTTTCGGAAGAACGCTCCGCGTCGCGTGCACGAGGATCCCGGGCCAGTCGCCCTGAATCCGCGTCGCAGCGATCGCTCGCCCGGCATCGCCGCCCTGGGCCCCGACGCCGGGCACGAGGGCGGGGGGCGACGGAGCGATCTCGCGAATCCGCTCGGCCAGTTCGGGCCGGGTCGCGCCGATGACCATCCCGCAGTTCCCCCTCGAGTTCCAGCGCTCGACACGATCGGCGATCCGCTCGAACAACCCGCTCTGGGTCAGGAAATCCTCGGCGCCCGGATTCGAGGTGAGCGTGAGGAGGAATGTGACTCGGTCTTCGTAGGCCAGGAACGGTTCGACAGCGTCCGTCCCCATCAGCGGGTTCACGGTGCACGAGTGCGCCCTGAACCGGTGGTAGAGCGACTCGGCGTAGCGCTCGGCGCTCGAGCCGATGTCGCCGCGCTTGGCGTCGGCGATGACGTACAGGCCTTCGGGCAACCGGTCCCGGACTCGGTGCATCATCGCCACGCCATCGGGCCCGAGCGCCTCGAAGAAGGCTAGGTTGAACTTGACTGCCGCCGCGATGCCGTCCGCGGCCTCCGCGATCGCCATCATGAATCGCTCGTGGCCTTCGATCGAGTCGTCGAAGCCTGCGGGCAGGCGCGACGACGCCGGCTCCAGGCCCACCGAGAGCAGGCTCCGGCTCCGCGCGCAGGCATCGCTCAAAACTGAGACGGCGGGGCTGTGATTCATGGCTGAGGGGATCCCGGCGCGGGCGCTGGGGTCGCTCGTCGTGGCAGTCGGATCCGCGTTGGGCATCAAAGCCGCATCGTAACAGCTTGCCCCGTCTATGTCCCGTCAGGATCGTGCTCGGAAGACACCATTGGGGAAGAACGCCGGGCTCGCGAACGCCGGGGTACCTCTCCAGAGAGTCGCGCAGCAGGTCGCCGAGACCTCGGACCCGAGCCACGGGCAATTGCGGCTCCGGGATCGCAGCCGGTTCTCTCCGAACGTCGACAAGCGGCCGACCTCGAACAGCGTGAGGCTTGCTTCGGCGCCCTCTTCGAGCGATCGCTGCGGGCGCCTCAGAACGCGATTGGGAGCCTCGGTCATCGCGTGCACCAGCCGCTCCAGCGTCCACCTGCCAGAATCGACCATGGCGGTGTACAGCGCCGGGAAAGCGCTCTCGAATCCGATCGCGCCGAACGGGGCGACATCGAAGGTCGTGTCTTTCGAGGCAGGGAAATGGGGGGCGTGATCGGTCGATATGCAGTCGATCGTCCCGTCTTCGACCGCTCCGATCAGCGCTTCGCGGTCCGACTCGTCGCCGAGCGGGGGTTTGACCTTGGCGGAGGTATCGAACCGCCTGCCGATCGATCCCGCCACGGCCTCATCCGTGAGCACGAGGTGGTGGGGGGTCACCCCGGCGGTGATCGGGGCGCCGAGCGCCTTGTAGAACCTGAGGATCTCTACCGAGTCCTTGTTGGAGATATGCGCGAAGTGCAGCCTCGCACCGGTCTCCAGCGCCAGGGCGGCGTCCCTCGCCACGATCGACGCCTCGGCCGATCGCGGGATGCCGCGGAGGCCGAGTTTGAGCGCGATCTCACCGTCCTGCATGAGACCGTCCGAGGACAGGTCTGGGTCTTCCGGATGAACGAAGATCGGGAGGCCAAGCTCCCTGGCGTATTGCAACGCACGGCGCAGGACCTGGGCGTCGCTCACCGCGTGGAGGGCGTCGCCGACCGCCGGCGCGCCGGCTTCCCGCAGCGCGGCCATGTCCGCCAATTGTTTCCCCTCCTGCCCTCGCGTGACCGCGGCGATCGGCAGCACTTCCACGCACCCGCTGCGTTCGGCCCGGTCGATCATGTACCGAACGACGACGGGCGAGTCGCACACCGGCGATGTGCTGGGCATCGCGCACACGGTCGTGTAGCCGCCAGCCGCCGCGGCGCGTGTTCCGGTTTCGATGTTCTCCGAGCCCGTGGCGCCGGGCTCGCGCAGGTAGGCGTGCAGATCCAGGAATCCCGGAAACACCATCAGGCCGCTCGCGTCGATCACCTGATCCGCCCGGCCCGGGTCGAGCCCCTCTCCGATTCTGGAGACCCGCCCGTTCTCGATGAGGAGATCCGCCTTCCCGTCGACGCGAGCCACCGGATCGAGCAGGTGACCGCCGGTCACGAGGATCGCACCCTTCGAGGTTTCGATCGGAGCAGCGGTCTGAGCCAGAGCCTGTGTCATGCCACCTCCGCGCCCGACGAACGCGCCTGCTCAAGCAGAGCCAGGACCGCCATCCTGACAGCGACACCGTTCGTCACCTGGCCGAGGATGCGGGACTGCGGCGAGTGCATCACGTCCCTGGTCACCTCAACCCCTCGATTGACCGGGCCCGGGTGCATGATGAGCACCTCAGAGCCGATCTTCGCGAGCCGCTCGGAGTCCATCCCGTAAAGCATGCGGTACTCGCCGAGCGAGGGCAGGTACGCACCGTCCATGCGCTCGTGCTGGATCCGCAGGAGATAGACCACCTCGGCGCCCCGGACCGCGTCGTCGAAGTCGTGGGTCACACGGACGCCGAATGTCGAGAAGCTCTCGGGGACGAGCGTCGGTGGGCCGCACAGCGTGACCTCCGCCCCGACTTTCGTGAGCGCCCACATCACGCTCCGCGCCACCCGGCTGTGGAGGGCGTCGCCCACGATCGCGACCCGCACCCCATCGATCCGGCCGAGCGCCTCGCGGATCGTCAGCGAGTCGAGCAGTGCCTGGGTCGGATGTTCATGGGCCCCGTCGCCCGCATTGATCAGCGAGCCGCGGACTTCCCTGAGCAGGAACTCGCACGCCCCGGACGATGCGTGCCGCATCACGATGAATTCGGCGCCGAGAGCTTCCAGGGTCTCGGCGGTGTCGACGAGCGTTTCCCCCTTGGCCACCGACGAGGTGCCTGCATCGAAATTGACGACATCGGCTCCCAGGCGTCGCGCTGCGATCTCGAACGACGTGCGGGTGCGGGTGGAGTTCTCGAAGAACAGGTTCGCGACGGTCCGGCCGCGGAGCGTGTCGAGACGTTCTCCCGGACGGGAGACGATGCCCGCCTTGAATTCGTCGGCGGTGTCCAGCAGGAGGAGGATCTCCTCACGCGACAGGTCCTCGACGCCCAACAGATGTTTGTGGGCGAAGCCGCCCGCAGCGGTGGGGGGCTGGAGAGTGGACTGGCTCGGCACCGGTTTCCTCGCGGGGGAGACAACTGATCATTAGCGAACTCACCCCCCTTGTCCAGCGGAGTGCGCCATGCCGCCCCGACAAGCCGATAGGGTGTGGAATCAGACGAGCAGCGCGATCATGTCCAGCCCTTCAACAAAGCCCGAGCCAACGCCGCAATCCGGTTCCGATGCTTCAAACCCGAAGCAGTGGGGCAAGCGGGCGTCGGCCAGCGAGGACATCCGGTTCCTCCAGGGCCCCGGAGGACGAGGATCCGAACTGGCCCGCGCCTTCCGAATCGCCGGCGAGTGCATCAAGGGATTCAGAGCCTTCCACTTCCTCGGACCCTGCGTGACGGTGTTCGGTTCGGCCCGATTCGACGAGGGCCACAAGTACTACGACCTGGCCCGGCAGACCGGCTCGGAGTTGGCCCGCGCGGGCTTCACCGTGATGACCGGAGGCGGCCCGGGGGTCATGGAGGCAGCCAATCGCGGAGCCCGGGAAGCGGGGGGCAAGAGTGTCGGCTGCAATATCGAGCTCCCGTTCGAGCAACAGCCGAACGACTACCTCGATCGGTGGGTGGATTTCAGGTACTTCTTTGTCCGCAAGGTCATGCTGGTGAAGTACTCGTATGCCTTCGTTGCCCTTCCAGGCGGCTTCGGCACCCTTGATGAGGTCTTCGAGACCGCGACGCTGATCCAGACCGGCAAGATCCAGGACTTCCCTCTCGTGCTCATGGGAAGGGACTATTGGGAGCCGATGCTCATGTTCATCAGGGCCACCCTCGTCGCTGGTGGCACGATCGATCCGGAAGACGCCGACCGTCTGATCATCACCGACGACCCGGAGCGAGCAACGGAAGTCGTCCGTGAGGCCGCGCTCCACCGCTTCGGGCTGACGTACGCCAAGCCCCGGCGCCGCTTGTGGTTCCTGGGAGAACGCGCTTGAACCACGGGCCGCAGCATGCAGGCGTGCCGTCGACGATGCTCACCAGCATCGGTGCGCTTCTCGAGGAGGGCGCGCCCGCCGAGCAGTTCCTCGATCGGCTGCTGGCGCTCCAGGCCGACGCCACACGCGCACGCGCGGGGCTGCTCCTCCGCGCCGACCCCGCGCGTCCAAGCGATGTGGACGTCCTGGCCTCTCGAGGGGGCGAGCTCGAAGGCGAGCAGGCCGAATCCTGGCGCCAGACCGCGGCCTCGCTCGCGGCGGGCGCCGACGCGTCGGGCGCTGTCGCCTCCCGCCCCTGTGCCGGGGGAACCGCTGTGGCCGGCTCCATCTCGGCGTCGGCCGGTGCCCGGCTCGTTGTCGTGCTCCTGCTGGACTCCGGTGCTGACCTCGAGCAGTGCGCCGCAATCATCGCGCTCAGCGGGCCGCTCACCTCCCTGCACGATCAGCGGCAAAGCGGCGATCCGACAACCGCCCCCGCGCGGGTCGCCATCGACGTCGCGGGCGCCTCGAACGAGGAGCACTCGTTCCGCGGCGCGGCGATCGCCGCTGTGAACGCGTTCGAATCCAGGCTCGGGTGCGAGCGAGTCGCGCTCGGGTTGTTCCACGGATCGCGCATGCGCCTCGAAGCCGTCAGCCAGACCGAGAAGGTCATCCGGACAACCGATTCGACTCGGAGATTCGAGCGGGCCATGGAGGAGTGCGCCGCGCAAGACTCCGTCATCACCGCAGACTCAAAGGGGGCGCCACCGGGCTCATCTGCGATCGCTCGGGATGCCGCAGAACTCGCAGACCATTCCGGGGCCGGCTGGGTGTGCATGGTCCCCATCCGGGCGGGAGCGCGCGTGTGCGGGGCCATCGCGCTGGAGAGACGGGCCGCCGAACCGTTCGGACGCTCGGAGATCGCGGCGGCCGAACTCGCCTCTGAACTCGTTGGTCCGCGCTTGCTGGAACTCAAACAGCGCGATGCGTGGTTCGGTCATCGCTGGGCCCAGAGCACGCGACGAGCTGCCGCGATTCTCGTCGGGCCGACACACACCTGGGCGAAACTCGTAGCCATATTTCTTCTAGCGTTTGTGGTCGCATCGCTGGTCATTCAAGGTCCGCTCCGGGTCACGGCCGACTGCACGGTGACGGCGAAAGGCGTCCGTGTCATCGCAGCGCCCTTCGCCGGAGTCGTCGAGGAGGTCCTGGCACGCCCGGGCGACGAGGTGATCGAGGGACAGACGGTCCTTGCTCGCCTTGGGACCAGCGAACTGGAACTCGAACTCGTCGAGGCCACTTCCAGACGCAGCGAAGCTGAGCGCCGGCAGTCGATTGCCCGTGCCGCCAACGAGGCCGCGAATGTCCGAATCGCCGAAGCCGAAGCCGCCGAGGCCCAAGCCCGGATAGATCTCCTCGAATCCAGGATCGCTTCCGCGAGCCTTCTCGCGCCGCTGAGCGGTGTGGTCCTGCGCGGGGATCTCTCGAGTGCCGTCGGCGCGAGCGTCGAGCGGGGGCAGGCGTTGTTCGAACTCGCGCCGGCCGGAGCACTCGAAGCGGAGTTGCGGGTCCCTTCTTCGTCCGTCGCTGAGGTGGGCGTATCAAGCGTTGGTTCGTTCGCTTCAGTGACGTTCCCCGGTCGGCGGATCGCACTGAAGATCGAGCGCCTGGATCCAATCGCCACGGAGATCGACGGCCGGAGCGTCTTCATCGCACGTGCGGAGTTCACGGAGGATGCCGACTGGCTCCGTCCGGGCCTTGTCGGCGTCGCAAGGATCGATGCCGGAACCGGCTCCTACGCTTGGCTCTGGACCAGGAGGCTCACGCGGTGGATGCGACTCAAGCTGTGGCTCTGAGGCCGATCGGATGGCCCGGGGGAACAGCCCAGTGACCGGCGCGGCGCTGGGCCTGCTGCTCCTGATTGGCGGCGTCGCCGGGTTTCTCTTCCTGGAATCGACGGACCGAAAGCGCCCTGAGTTTCAGGCCGCCTGGAGCCAGATCCATCTCCCCGTGCTGGTGTGGCTCGTCGGCGCCGGCGCCGCAATCGGAGCGGATCCGTACCTGGGAGCTCTCATCAATGCCCGCCCGGTCGGGCCACGCCACTCGTTCTCGCACCTCTGGCCGGTGCTGGGTCTACCGGTTCTGGTGGCGTGTGCCGCGCTCTGTGTTCAGCTCTTTCGTCCGGACGCCGAGCGGCGGGGTGCTCCCTGGATGTGGTTCGCCACATCGGCGGGGACACTTTTGCTCGTCTTGGCCGAACGAGTCCGCCTGCTCGATGCGCAACTGCTCATGCTTGGGGCGCTCACCATCGTCTGGTGGCGATCAGCGAGCCTCGACCACGCCGCCCGGCGCCAGGCTCAGAGCACCGATCCGCATGCGGCTCCCCGGCTCAGTCTCGCGGCGGTCGGCGCCCTGCCGTGCTCGCTGCTCGCCGCCTTGGGAGCCGGGTTTGCGGCAGCCCATTTCTCTGCTCCAGTGTTGTCGGTGCTGCTGGCAGGAACGTGCGCGGCTCTGATGCTCGGCTCTCTGATGACCGGATCCGACGCCAGCTGGGCCGTCCTCCTCGGCGTGTGCGGCGGCATCGGTACAGCGGCGCTCGCCCGGATCGGATTCGTCGCGGCAGCCGGGATCGCCGATTCGCAGCGAACCGCCTCGGGCAGTTGGTTCGAGGCCCTGACGTCCTCCCTGCAGGCGACGCCCTACCTGACCGGCCTGAGCGTCTACGCACCCGAAGCCGTGCTGCTGCTGGCCGGTGCGGGTGTCTACGCGGTCGACTCGCTCGGGCGCCCCGGCCGGATCGGGCGCCGCTGGCTCGCCGCGCTTCTGGCTGGGGCGACGGCCCTCACGCTCGGGTCCCGCCTTGGCGTGATCTGAGGCCCAGGGCCCCGCGAAGATCTTCCCGAACGGGATGCTCACTCGCCGATAGCATCTGTGGCCCTCCACGCCACGGGACAACGGATGTCCCCGGGCAACCCGAAGGAATCCCTGGATGCGTTTCGCTGATGGAGCCGCGTTGACACCCGACACAACCCACCCGCCCATGACGTACCGGGACGACAGGCGCCACGTGCTGCCCGCCACCCGCGACTCGATCACTCACAAGTTCAGTGTGGGCAATCACGAGGGCTATCTCACGATCGGGTTGCATCCCGACGGGCGGCCCGGAGAGATCTTCCTGAAGATGTCCAAGGAAGGCTCGACGATCAGCGGCATGTGCCAGGCCTATTCACGCGCGTTCAGTCTCGCGCTGCAGCACGGGCTGAGCGTCGAAGACGCGGTAGTCCGGTTCAAGGGCATGCGCTTCGAGCCGATGGGGGCCACGAGCAACCCGACGATCCCCACCTGCGAGAGCATCGTGGACTACATCGCCCGATTCCTCGAGTCTCACTTCTGCTCGTAGGCCGGCAATCTAGCTCCGATCCCAAGCCGACCGTTTGAGCTCAAGCGCCAGCGAGGCGGGCGGCGCGAGGTCCGTGCTCCGGCGGGCGATGAAGATCGAGTCGATCTGGCTCGCGTCGACTCCCAGAGCGCTCA
The DNA here is from genome assembly GCA_028289195.1 of Phycisphaerales bacterium. Lineage (GTDB taxonomy): Bacteria > Planctomycetota > Phycisphaerae > Phycisphaerales > UBA1924 > JANQQR01. The sequence goes on from JANQQR010000008.1 coordinate 19,693, forward strand.
CCCTCGCACGGATCTCCGTTTCCACATCGCCCACCCGGACCGGACGGACGGACGCCACGAACTCGTGGACTCCGGCGCGTGGAGTCGCGAGCCTCGCCATCTCATCCGCGAGTGATTCGCCGAAGGCTGCGCAGGATTCCACCAGGCCGCTGATGTCGGGTCGGTGCCCCCCGATCACCGCTTCGGTCGCCTGATCAACGTGGAATCTGACATCTTCGAGCGGCTCCTGGCACGACTCGCGAAGCGCGATCAGGTCTTCATCCTCGAGACCCACAGGCAGCGGGAGCGAGAAACGCACGGGCGAGCGGGACCGAGCCGCGCCCGAACCACGATTCCCTCGGGCCTCGCGCACCGCGAGCAATCCCTGCTCGCAGGCCAGGAGTTCGGTATCCGCATCGAGCCTCGCGGCCATGATCGGATCGGACTCCAGACCCGCAACGTGGAGAGCCATACGAGCGCACAGCACCGTGGGGTCCTCACCCTCGGCGACCCTGAGCGGGCGGGAACCGAGCAGCCCGACGGCCCACAGCGCGATCGACCACGACCAGGCAGCCTCGAGTTCCTCCGAACGCTGGCCCGCCGGCGGCCCGATCGTGACGACGGGAGCAGCCCCGGAACCCGCCTCGGGGGGCGGCGCAAGGAGCACGGCGAGCGCCATCGCTGGCGACGCCGGACGAACATCCAGGGGTGAGAGCGCGCAGCCGATCATGAGGATCGCGCTAAAACCGATTGCCTCTCGAGACGGTCGGTTGGCTCAACTTTGGTCATAAATCACTACCCGTTCGTGAATTCGAGCAAAGGGATCCCGAGCGCAGCTTGCTCGGACGTGCCGGATCGACGCTGCACAGAAGATACACTGGGCTCGCTTGGGTCCGGTGCGGAAGAACGGCCGGCGAGTGCCCTTGTACGGGTCTCGTGGGGCGCTTCGTGAAACCTGGCGAAACGCCGAGGAGCTGGTCGTGTCCAGGGCGCGTGTGCTGATCGTCGAAGACGAATCGGATATCGCCAACCTGATCCACTTTCACCTCTCGAAAGAGGGGTACGCGGCCACGATCGCGCCCAACGGGCGCAGGGCGCTCGAACTGGTGGAGCAGGAGCGGCCGGAGCTGGTCATCCTCGACATCATGCTCCCTGATCTGGACGGTCTCGAGGTCTGCCGGAAGATCAAGCGAGACCCGGTGAGCCAGCGTGTGCCGATCCTGATGGTGTCGGCGCGCGGCGAAGAATCGGACATCGTCGTGGGGCTGGAACTGGGGGCCGAAGACTACGTCACCAAGCCGTTCAGCCCGCGCGTTCTCATGGCCCGGGTGAAAGCTGTGCTCAGGCGGCGCGACAGCGACAACTCCGGGCAGATCCTGCTGCGCGGGGGGCAGGTCGCGATCGATCCTGCCCGGCACACCGTCGAAGTCGACGGTGCCCCGATCGACCTGACACTCACGCAATACCGCTTGCTGCACTTCCTCGCCGCCCGCCCCGGATTCGTGCGGACCCGCGACCAGATCGTCTCCGCGGTCCGGGGAGAGGGCACCGTGCTCTCGAGCCGCGCTATAGACGTCCACGTGGCGGCTCTGCGCCAGCGCCTCGGCGACAAGGGCGATATCATCGAGACGGTGCGGGGCGTTGGCTACCGCGTTTCTGCGGACGCTCCCGCGGGATCAAAGCAGACCACCTAAGGCGTCTCTCCCTTGGCAACGACGAAGAGGATGTGGGCCGCGGCGGCGATCGCTGTGGTCTTGGCGGTGGTGCCCGCGAGCATCGTCGCGTTCGCCGCGGCGCGCCTTCAGAGCAACGGTGCGCGGGAGCAGTTTCTCGCTCAGGTGGCCGTGGTTGCAGCGACGGTTCCTTCTCGGGACCGCCTCGATGGCTGGGTCAGTTCCTTCGCGTCTCCGGATCATCCCCGCGGGTTCGAGGTGAGTGTGTTCTCGCAGGACGGCCGGTTGCTGGCTCAGACGTCACAGCACGCGCCGGATTGGCAATCGCCGGCCGGCGCGCCGTCCAGCGAGGTGGGCCTCGGACGAGATCGATTCAGCGGCGAGAAACTCCTCATCGCGAGTGCTCCGGGGCCGCCGATCGACGCCGGCGGCCCGCCCGTTGTTGTCCGTGCATCAACGCCGGTGCACACGCGTTCTTTCGGCGCGTGGTCCTTGCTCAGAGCCTCCGGCGGGTGGTGGGCGGCGTGGACCTTCCTCGTGGTCCTCGGTGTTGCCTGGCGCGCGGGCCGATGGGAGAGAGACGCGGGCGCAGTCGAGGCTCTCTCAGCGGAGGTCGCGTCCGGGAAATCCAGATTCGAGCCGCGGACCGTCAACGATCGGAGGCTGGCTCGGCTCGCGGATTCGATCGAGAGCATCGGCCGGCGGATGACGGATCAGAGCCATCGCCTCAGCGCGCTCCGCCACGAGCAGGACGCGATCCTCAGATCGGTGGACGGCGGTGTGCTCGTGCTCGACATGCAGCACCGCATCCTCACGATGAACCGCGCCGCCGAGTGGATGCTGGGGTTCGCCGAACCCAACGCGCGCGGGCGCCTGTTGCAGGAGGTCGCCCGCCAGCCGGGCCTCAACTGGTTTGTCGAGCGGGCGTTCCGAGAGAAGGAGTTCCTCGTCGATGAGTTGGTGCTCAGGGGCGACGTCGAGCGCCGCGTGCGCGCCACCAGCGGCCCGTTGAAGGACGCCGACGGCCGGCCCGTCGGGCTGCTCCTCGTGCTCGCGGATGTCACGCGTCTCCGCCGTCTCGAGGCCGTCCGGTCGGACTTCGCCGCGAACGTCTCGCACGAGTTGCGCACGCCGATCACGAATATCCGGGGCTATCTCGAGACGCTCATGGACGCGGGCCTCGAGGACACCGAGCACACCCGCGAGTTCCTCGCGGTGATCGCGAGGAACGCCGAGCGCCTCGGCGCGATCGTGGAAGACATGCTCACCCTCACGAAACTCGAGGAGTCGCACGACGCTCCCGATCAGCCGCAGGATACGGATGGGCTGGAACACGACCGCGTGCGTGCTCGGGATATGGCCGCCGCGGCCCTTGCGGACACGGAGTCGGTCATATCCCGCAAGAGCATGGACATCATCAACGAGATCCCCGAAGACCTCTGGTGCGATGTCAACCCTGCGCTCGTGCAGCAGGCGCTGGGGAACCTCATCGCCAACGCCGTCCGGTACAGCCCGCAGAACACGCGCATCTGGCTGCGGGGCGCTCGGACCCCGAATGGCGACGGGCGCAGCTTCGCGTCGATCAGCGTCGCCGACGAGGGCCCGGGCATCGCCGGCGAGCACCTCTCGCGCCTGTTCGAGCGGTTCTACCGGGTCGACAAGGCGCGGAGCCGCGAGGAGGGCGGCACCGGATTGGGCCTGGCGATCGTCAAGCACATCGCCCAGATGCACGGCGGGCGCGTCGATGTCTCGAGCGAAGTGGGGCGCGGCAGCGAGTTTACGATCGTTCTGCCCGCCCCGGACCCCTAGCATCACCGGGTCAACCCGGATCTCGCATCTGGTGGACTCTATACCAACCCTTAGCGCAATCTGAACAGACGGCCGGTTCAATCTGGGCGTTCTCTGGGGGACGTTTCGAACCGAACCAACGAGTCCTGAAGCGACTGCAAACCACGAAGGATGGTGATCACCATGAAGAAGCGGAATCTGACCGTGGCGCTGGCTCTCGGCGCGTTTGCGATGGGTGCCAGCGGTGTCGCCTTCGCCCAGGCCACAAAGAACCTCTCCGGTTCGATCAAGATCGACGGCTCCTCGACGGTCTACCCGATCACCGAAGCGGTCGCCGAGGAGTTCCGGAAGGTCGCCCCGCGCGTCCGGGTCACGGTGGGCATCTCCGGCACGGGTGGTGGCTTCAAGCGCTTCACCGTCGGCGAGACCGATATCTCCGACGCCTCGCGCCCAATCAAGTCCGCCGAGCGTGACGCCGCGAGCGCCAACGACATCGAGTTCATCGAGATCCCGGTCGCCTACGACGGCCTCTCGATAGTCGTGAACAAGAACAACGACTGGGCGACCAGCATGACGGTCGACGACCTCAAGAGGGTCTTCCTCTCGGGTTCGACCGTGAAGACCTGGCAGGACATCAACCCCGATTGGCCGGCCGTCCAGATCAAGCTGTACGCCCCGGGCACCGACTCGGGCACGTTCGACTACTTCAAGGAGGTCGTCGCCGGCAAGAGCGGCTCGATCCGCAACGACATGCAGGTCTCCGAGGACGACAACGTGCTCGTCCGCGGTGTGGCCGGAGATGAGGGCGCAATCGGCTTCTTCGGCGCCGCGTATTACGAAGAGAACAAGGAGAAAGTCCGCGCCGTCGCGATCGATGGAGGCAGTGGCCCGGTCATGCCCGAGCCCCAGTACATCGAGGACGGTTCTTATGCCCCCTTCAGCCGGCCGCTGTTCATCTACGTGAACGAGACCGCCGCGGTGAAGCCGCACGTCCGCGCGTTCGTCGACTTCTACCTCGAGAACGCCGGCGACATGGCCGAGGAAGTCGGCTACGTTCGACTCCCGGATTCGGTCTACCGCGTGGCCAAGCGGAAGTGGAAGAGCCGCGACACCGGCACCCATTGGCTCGACGACTCGGGCAACAAGAAGACCGGCTCTGTGGTCGAGCTCTACCGCTAAACTGCCCGCCTGTCAGAACCACGCTCTTGCACCAAGAGCGACCAAGAACTCAATCCGGTGGGGCGCCTCGAGCGTCGCACCGGATTTTCATCGAGTCAGAACGCGACAGGGGACGACCCGCAGATGCAGAACGATCCCAGCACCGCGACTCTCGACCTTCCCGGCAAGGCCCGCTCTCGCGGGATCCAGCGCCTGAGGGAAGGCCTGATCGTCGGCTCCCTCGTCGGGTGCGCGCTGTTCTCCGTTTTCATCACGTTCTCGATCGTCATCGTGCTGTTCACCGAGACCCTCGGATTCTTCGGCGTGCACGGCGACGACTCCCCCGGCCGGGCCAACGTCGTCCTCCAGAGCGCCGAATCCGGGCAGACCGAGGACCCCGCGCCCCCGGGCAACGTGGTCATCAGCGAGATCCGGGTGCACCTTCCCGGCGACACAGAGGTGCAGTTCTTCGAACTCGCCGGGCCGCCCGGTGCTTCGCTCGACGGGATGCACTACGTCATCCTCGGCAGCCCCGACTCCGCGGGGGATCAGGGGATCATCGAAGCGGCGATCGATCTCGGTGGCCAGTCGCTCGACGCCCAGGGATACTTCCTGGCGGGCAACCGGCCGAAGACCCTCGGGAACCGGGCCGCGCTCGTCTTCGACGACGGGATCTTCCGTGACGATCACACGACGACGCACGCGCTTGTACAGGGATTCACCGGAGCGGTGGGCGATGTGATCGACCCGGATTCGGACGGCGGGCTCGATTCACACCCGTGGCTCCGGCTTGTCGATGCGATCGCGCTGCTTGCGGAAGACGGCGCCGATTCCTCGCCTATCTACGCCACGGTGTCCCTCGGTCCCGGGGGCGAGGGTTTAACCCCCTCGTACGTCTACCGGAACTCCCTCGACACCAACGCTCCCTGGAGCTGGCGCATCGGCGCGTCAGAGACCGTTGAGGTCAGGATCACCGAGTTCCTATTCGGCCTCGAATGGAACCCGCTCCTGGGCGCCGACAAGAACTTCGGGATGTGGCCGCTGGTCTCGGGCACGCTGCTGGTCGCCGTGCTCTCAGCCGGGATTTCCATCCCCCTGGGTCTGATCACCGCGATCTACCTGAGCGAATACGCGCCGCGGAGACTGCGAGCGTTCCTGAAGCCTGTGCTCGAGGTGCTCGCGGGCATCCCGACCGTCGTGTACGGGTTCTTTGCCCTGACCGTCATCACCCCGACCCTCCGCGGAGTGGCGGAGTTCCTCACCGGCGAACCGATCTTCGAGGCATACAACGCGATGAGCGCGGGCATCGCGGTCGGCATCATGTGCCTGCCGATCGTGACATCCCTGAGCGAGGACGCCCTGCAGGCCGTGCCCCGCAGCCTCCGGGAGGGCGCCTACGCCTGCGGCGGAACGAAGTTCGATGTGTCGGTCAAGGTGGTCGTTCCCGCGGCCCTCTCGGGTGTGATCGCTGCGTTCCTCCTGGCGATCGCCCGTGCTGTCGGCGAGACCATGGCGGTCTCGCTCGCCGCCGGAGGCTTGGCCAATCTCACCGCGAACCCCGCCGAGTCGATCCAGACCATGACCGCCTGGATGGTCCAGATATTCCTCGGCGACGCGAGCAACTTCGGCCCCGAGTACCGCTCGGCGTACGCCATCGCATCAGTGCTGTTCGTGATGACCCTCGGCCTGACGATCATCGGCGGGCGGGTGCTCGCCAAGTTCCGGGAGGAGTACGAATGAGCGTCGTCGAGCAGTCGATCACGAGCCGGATGCGCAGGCGGAAGCTCATCAACAGCGCGTTCGTCGCGCTCTGCGTCGCCACAGCCTCCGTTTCGGTGCTGATCCTGATCGTGCTCCTCACGTCGATCGTCACGACGGGGCTCAAGCACCTGGATCTCGCGTTTCTCACCTCGTTCCCCTCCAGGAACCCCGAGGAGGCGGGCCTGAAAGCCGCGATCTGGGGATCGATCGGGATCTGCGCCGTGTGCGCTGTCGTGTCGCTCCCCCTCGGGGTCGGCACCGCGGTGTTCCTCGAGGAGTTCAAGCCCAAGTCGCGATGGGAGCGCGCGATCCACCGTTTCGTGGACCTCAACATCCGCAACCTCGCGGGCGTCCCCTCCATCGTCTACGGCATCATCGCCCTGACGGCTTTCGTCCAGATGTTCGGCGTGTTCGGCAACCTCAACGAGCCGGCCTGGACCTTCGGCGCGACGTACTACGACGAGTACAGCCTCTCCGATGGCGAGGTCGGATACCTGCGAGCGGACTCCAGAGATGCGCCCGCGGCAGAGCTCGCAGCCGGATCCGTCGTCGAGATGCTTACCTACGAAGGGGCGTCGATCGAGGTCGGCGTCGTCGGTGACTTCGACGCGTTCTTCGACGCGGAGGAAGCAGGCACCGTGCCTCCCGTCGTCGTGGCCGGCGAGGACTCGTACCGAGGCGAGCGCCGGGCCTGGTACTACCTCCAGCTCCCGTTCGGCCGTGGTGTGCTCGCGGGCGGGCTCACGCTGATGCTCGTCATCCTGCCTGTGGTCATCATCTCGGCCAGCGAAGCCCTGCGAGCGGTGCCCAACTCCTTGCGAGAGGGCGCGCTGGCAGCGGGGGCCACACGATGGCAGATGGTCTGGAAGATGACGCTCCCGTGCGCCGTCCCGGGCATCATGACCGGCTCGATCCTCGCGATGAGCCGCGCCATCGGCGAGGCGGCGCCCATCCTCGTGATCGCCGGCGGCCTCGTGTTCGTGGCGTTCACGCCCGGGCATCTCATGGACGAGTTCACCGCCATGCCGCTGCAGATCTACAACTGGGCCTCGCGGCCCCAGGAAGAATTCCACAACGTTGCCGCGTCGGGCATCATCGTTCTCCTGGCGGTGCTGTTCGTGTTCAACGCCGTCGCAGTTATCATCCGTCAGTTGTTCCAGAAGCCACTGCAATGATCCACCATCACTCGACCGACGAGGCCGTCGCGATGCAAGACGTTCCGGAGACATCGCAACCCGATCCCGGATCCGGAGGCGGCTCGAACCCGCTCTCGCAGGTCGTCCAGCGCGCCATGGCCGATCGAGGCGGGGAACACGGCCCAGCCGACACCGCGCTGGTCGTGCGCGATCTGTCGTGCTGGTACAGCGCCTTCAAGGCGCTGCACTCGATCAACATGGATATACCCGACAACCGGGTGACCGCGCTCATCGGGCCCAGCGGCTGCGGCAAGAGCACCTTCCTCCGCTGGATCAACCGGATGAACGATCTCATCCCGGGAGCCCGGGTCGAGGGCAAACTGGAACTGCACGGCCTCGACCTTCTGTCTCGAGAACTCGACGTCGTCGATCTTCGGCGCCGGGTCGGCATGGTGTTCCAGAAGCCGAACCCGTTCCCCAAGTCGATCTACGACAACGTCGCGTTCGGGCCGCGCCTGCATCGGAAGATGCGCAAGAGCGAGACCGATGATCTTGTCGAGCGCAGCCTCCGGAAAGGAGCGCTCTGGGACGAGGTAAAAGACCGCCTGAACCAATCGGCGCTCGGTCTCTCAGGCGGGCAGCAGCAGCGCCTCTGCATCGCTCGCGCGATCGCCGTGAGCCCGGAGGTTCTCCTGATGGACGAGCCATGCTCGGCCCTCGACCCGCAGGCCACCCTCCGCATCGAAGAGCTGATCCGCGACCTCCGCGAGCAGTACACGATCGTGATCGTGACGCACAACATGCAGCAGGCGGCGCGGGTCTCCGACCAGACCGCGTTCTTCTACGAGGGCAAGCTGATCGAAGCCGGCAAGACCCTCGATATCTTTACGAACCCGCAGAACAAGCAGACGGAAGAGTACGTCACCGGCCGATTCGGCTAGACTCTTCGATCCGCGCCACGCCGGGAGGTCCGCGTTCGCGCGGCGCCTCGGAGCGGGAGGCTCCGCGGGGATGGAGGTAGAAGATGTCGGGCATCGCCGATGAGATGACAAAGCTGCGCCGGCTGCTCCTGACGATGAGCGCCGAAGTCGAGCAGCGCGTGCACCGCGCGATCGACGGGTTGGTCCGGCACGACCTCCGCTCGGCGGAAGAGGTCCGCTACGGCGACGACGAGATCGACGAGATGGACGTGAACGTCGAGGCCGAGTGCTTCGAGATCCTCGCGCTCCATCAGCCCATGGCGGGAGACCTGCGATTCACGCTGGCTACCCTCCGGATCAACCAGGACCTCGAGCGCATGGGCGATCTGGCGCGGAGCGTGGCGCGGCGCTCGATCAAGCTGGAGACGAGAGACCCGATCCAGCGTCCCGAGGTGCTCAGCCGCCTCGGCTCTTCGGTCAAGAACATCGTCTCCGATGCGATGAAAGCGCTCGCCGACCACGACGAAGCGCTGTGCGAACAGGTTCGGCGCGCAGACCCCGAGATCGACGCGCTCTACAAGCAGGTCTTCACCTGGGCGGCGGAAGAACTGCAGTCCCGCGGCGAACTCGCCAAGCCCGTCATCGACATCCTCTCGATCGTCCGCGCCCTCGAGCGGATCGCCGATCTCTCGGTAAACATCTGCGAGACGATCATCTTCTCGGTCGAGGGAACGGTCGTCCGGCACACGCCCGTCGAGGAATAGCCCGCGATCAGTCGAGGATCCGGACGCTCGCCTCCGAACCGACCACGATCGCCCCGTCCGGGTTGGCGACCTCGATGCGCACCATTCGGGTGCCGGATGCGGCGTCGCCGAGCGACGAAACGAATGACACAACGCCCGCCCGCTGCGGCGACTCGATACCCGGGATGAGGACCTCGGCGTCGTCGCCTGTGCGGACGCCGGCCGTCGCGCTGATGGGCAGAGCCGCCTCGACGACGACGGGATCGACGGCGACGATCCTCACGATCGGGCGCGCCGATTCTGCGAACTCACCGGGATCGATCTCGATCGCCTCGACGATCCCGGAGCCCGGCGCGCGGAGGGTCATCCGTTCATGGGCCGCGAGCGCCTGGGCCCGTTCGAGTTCCGCCTCGCGACGGGCCTGTTGCGCCAGCCGGAGACGCACGTCGGCGCGAACCGTCTGGAGAGAGGCGCGTTCGACCTCGAAGATGCTCGCCGCGTCCTGCTCATAGGCTTCGCGCACGCGGGCCTCTTCGTTCCGGGCCAGATCCAGCTCGGCCTCCGCCGCGGCGACGGCGAGGTCGCTCTCCGCTCGCACGGTCAGTAGCTCGATCCGGGCGAGAGAGACCGACCCGTCGAGTGAGGCGAGCACCTGCCCGGCCTCGACTGTGTCGCCCGCTTCAACGTTTACACCCTCGACGACGCCGGTCACGGTGAACCCGAGCATGAGGTCCGTGCTCGGGCGAACGATCCCCTCGAACGACGCGGCCCGGCCCTCCGCCTGCCCAAGCGAGGACGGCGAGAGGGCTGCCACGGCGAGGCCGAGGGCGAAGACGACGGTCTGGCGTCTGGTCATGACGAAACGCTCCTGAGAAGCCGATATCGTTCCTCAGGCTACCTTCGAACGAGCCGACGCGGAGATCCACCATCGCAGAAGATCGGCACACGCTGCACGACTCGTGGTACCGCGTGAGCGGGATGCGCCCGCGCCTGCGCGCAGGGGTCGAGATCCGCCCCCAACGCCATCACGGCCAGGAGTGGCGGGTCGCCCACGACCCGGCGTCCGGACACCAGTTCCGGATGAACGACTCTGCCTACCAGTTCATCGCCCGGCTCGACGGGCGCCGGACGGTCGATGACGCTTGGGTGCAGGCCAGCGAGGCGATCGGCGATGACGCCCCGACGCAGGGCGAGTCGATCCGCTTGCTGGGCCAGCTGTGGAGCTCGGGTCTGCTGAGCTCTGATGTCCCGGCCGACGTCGCGCCGCTGCTGCAGCGGATGCGCCGCAAGTCGACGCGCCGTGTCCAGATGAGCCCGGCGTCGCTGCTGGCGCTGCGGATCCCGCTCTTCGATCCCGACCGGCTGCTGAACGGGATGGCCCTGGCGCTGGGCTGGGTCGTCTCGCCGATCGGGGCAGCGATGTGGATCGTGCTCGTCGGACTCGGGCTATCGCAGCTCGCGGGGAGGGGCGACGAGCTCGGCGCATCAGCGAGCGATGCCCTCGCTCCCGCGGGCCTCCCGTGGCTCTATCTCGTCGTGGTGCTCATCAAGCTCGCCCACGAGCTGGCCCACGGCCTGACGTGCAAGGTGTTCGCGCGGCGGGAGGGCAATCCGGGCGAGGTACACACGCTCGGCATCATGTTCCTCGTGCTCCTGCCGGTCCCGTATATCGACGCGTCGAGTGCCTGGAACATTCGGAGCAAGTGGCGCCGCGCGATCGTTGGCGCCGCCGGCATGATCGCCGAACTTGCGATCGCCGGGATCGCCGCGATCGTCTGGGTGCGGACAGATCAGGGTGCTTTGGTCCACGGCCTGGCGTTCAACGCGATGCTCGTCGCGGGAGTCTCGACGCTTCTGTTCAACGCCAACCCGCTCCTGCGCTACGACGGCTACTACATCCTCTCTGATCTGCTGGAGATCCCCAACCTCCAGCAGCGTGCGCGCGAGTCGCTGACCACGTTTGTGCGCCGAAACATCTGGCGGGTGCGGAGCAGAAGGGCGATCCCCCGCGTCTGGCAGCGCCCCGCCGAGTCGGTGCTGTTGCCCATCTTCGGGATAGCCAGCTCCGTCTACCGGGTGTTCATCACCATCGCGATCGCGATGTTCGTGGCTGACCAGCTCTTCTTCGTTGGAGCGATTCTGGCGACCACCGCGATTGTCTTCTGGATCATCGTCCCCGTCGCGCGTCTCTTGCACTATCTGGCCACCTCGTCCGAATTGATCGGCACCCGATTGTGGGCCACCGTCTCGACCGGGGGAGCGATCGCCGCGGCCCTGATCGCGATCGGCGTCGTCCCTGCGCCGAGCGCGGTGCGTATGGATGGAGTCGTCGAGTCACCGGGCCTCGTCCGCGTACGCGTCGAGTCTCCTGGTTTCGTGAGAGTGGCCGCCGCCGAGCCCGGTCGGGTGTCGGCCGGCGATGTGCTCCTTCAACTCGAGGATCCGGTCATCGCAGGTCAGATCGCGGAGGTCGGAGCCAGGATCGCCCGAGCCAAGGCGCGCCGGAGGGCGCTCCTGGAAGACGAGCCGGCCCGCGCAATGCTGGAGCAGCAGAGGATCGATGCGCTCTCCACACAGCTCAGCTTCTTGCAGGACCAACAGGACTCGCTGCAGATCACCTCGGCGGTCGACGGCACCTGGAGCCCGGACCCGGGCGCGATGCGTCTGGGATCGTTCCTGCCGCGCACAGAGGAGATCGGGGTCATCGTCCCCGCTCTCGACATCCGAATCCGCGCGAGCGCAGGCCAGGAGAGCGCGGGGCGGTTCGCGGGCGCGCCGCCCGCATCGGTCGAGGTCAGGAGCGTCGCGCGAGACCGGTCGACCCAGCAGGGCAGTATTGAGCGTGTCGCTCGCTCGGATGCCGATCCGCGGGGTGTGCATCGCAGGCCGTTCGACGTGTTTGTCGAGCTGGCCGACAACGGCACGCCGTTCCTTGTCGGGGAGCCGGTTGTCGTCCGGGTCGCGTTTGCCGCCGAGCCCGTAGGGGCGCAGGTTCGGCGAGCGATCGAGCGTGCCTTCCAGCGCAGATTCGGGGATGCGCCATGACAGCGTACGCATCCCGTTCTCAGCCGGCATCGATCGCCGGCCTAGCCCGGCCGGCACCCCTTCCGAAGGGGCTTGATGCCGCCTGGGCTGGGGCGGGCCGGGCTCTGCGCCGCGCGGTCCCCGCCCGCTGGTTGATCGGCAGGGCGGCCGACAGGGTCTCACGGGCATGGAGCCCGCTGCGGGAAGCAACGCCGGCCCAGCTCGCGGCGGAGATCGAGAGCGCCCGTCGTCGGCTGCGCCTGAGCCCGGCGACCTGCGCGGCCGATGCAACAGAGCTCGCGCTCGTCTGCGAAGCCGCGCGGCGTTCGATGCGCCTTGAGCCGAACAGGTCGCAGATCCTGAGCCTTCTGGCCGTGCAGCGCGGGTGCCTCGCCGAACTCGCGACCGGCGAGGGCAAGACGCTGGTGGCCGGGATGGCAGCGGTCGTCGAGGGATGGCGCGGGCGCGGCTGCCACGTGATCACGGCGAACGACTACCTCGCCGGACGCGACGCCTCGTGGATCGCTCCTCTCTTCGAGCTGTGCGGTGTAGAGGCCGGATCGATCGAGTCTCGTTCCAGCACGGAACAGCGACAACGCGCCTACTTGCGCGACGTCACCTATCTCACGGGAAGGGAAGCCGCCAGCGATTTCCTGCGGGATGCACTTGCCCTCGCAGAATCGGGCGTCCATCATCGCGCCGGCGCGATCCTCCAGTTCGGGGGAAGCGATCACACGCTTCTGCAGAGGGGCCTGGCATCAGCAATCGTTGACGAAGCCGATGCGGTGCTGATCGATGAGGCGGGCACGCCTCTCATCCTGGCCGGGGGAAACCGAGCGCTCCAGAATGACTCTGAGCTCCAACGCGCCGACGAGCACGCGACGCGACTCGAGCGGGGCAGGCACTACTCGGTCTCCCAGTCCGACAGAGCAATCACGTTTACACCCGAGGGCCGTCGGAGCGCATCGGGTCTCGCGGGAGACGCGGGCTCTGCTCGGCGTTCGATCGAACTCGTGCAGTCGGCCATCAGGGCCCGCGAATGCTACGAACGAGGCAAGGACTACCTGGTCGACGACGGACGCGTGGTGATCATCGACGAATCGACGGGTCGTCCGATGCCGGATCGCACATGGCGCGGCGGCCTGCACCAGGCGATCGAGGTGAAGGAGGGCTTGCGCACGTCCACGCCGCCGGAGACGCTGGCGCGGATCAGTTTCCAGCGGTTCTTCCGGCGCTACGAGCGCCTGGCGGGGATGACCGGCACCGCCCGAGAGGTCGCGGGCGAACTCTGGGCAACGTATGGCTTGCGCGTCGTTCCGGTCCCGACGAACAAGCCGATCGTGCGCCGGCAGCGAGCTTGGCGCCGGATCAACTCGCACGACACCCGGCTCGAGGTAATCGCAGACGAGATCAACGCGGCGGTCGAGCGCGGGCAGCCCGTGCTGGTCGGGACCCGGACCGTCGCGGCGAGCGAGGAACTCTCAGAGATCCTCGTGTCTCGGGGCATAGACCACCAGGTCCTCAATGCTTCGCGAGTCGCCGAGGAAGCTCGGATCATCGCAGCAGCGGGGCAGAGCGGGCGGGTGACCGTGGCGACGAACATGGCCGGCCGCGGCACAGACATCGCGCTCGGAGACGGTGTCGCCGAGAGAGGCGGCCTGCGCGTGGTTCTTACCGAGCCCCACCTCGCCGAACGGCTCGACCGTCAATTGGCCGGGCGCTCCGGACGTCAGGGCGACCCGGGCGAAGTGCTGCGATTCGCCACCCCGCAGGATGAGGCGCTCGCACTGGGCGGTTCAGGGCTCATCCCGACCATGGCAGGGCTGTTCGGCGTCGGAGCCCGGATCGGACAGAGCCAGCGCGCTCTCGAGTCGCGAGCGCGTCAGCGCCGGCGTTCCGTTGCTCGGGAAGACGACTGGCTCGACGATGTGCTCGGATTCGCCGGCCGGCAGCCGTAATCCGATCGTTCGGATTCGGTACGGGTACACTGTCTCCGTGGAGACGCTCGAACATCTGAGGCTGAAAGAGATCGGCCTGCGATTCCTCGTTGAGCTCGGCTGCAGCGCTGCGTCGATCGAGGTGCGATGCCCGCGGTCGAGGTTTCGGGCGGACGTCGCGGGGTATCTCGATTCGCGCCCGGTCGAGCGCTCCGCGCACGCCGAGCGCCGCGAGCTCGTCGGTTCTCTCTGGGGCGCGACGCCCGATGGCCGGCGCAAGCTCCGTCGAGAGCGTTGCGAACCCCGCACCGTGATCATCGAGTGCAAGGCGGCCCGGAGCGACTTCCTGAAGGACTCCCGGGACGCCGAGCGCCTCCTCGCCCGACGCGAGGCTCTGGACGATCGCCGGCGCGAGATCGAAAGCGAGATCATCAAGCATCGGGAGCCGCACCTGCGTCAGTCGGGCGAGTTTCTGTTCGAGGATCTGGAGAGTTGGGACTTCTCGTCGAGCAGCAGCCGCGCATACCGGCGCGTCATGCGCGACCTCCGCCAGATCGACCGCGCGATCCACGGCGAAACGAAGTTCTGGCTGGCCCGCCAGTACCGCCTCGCGGATCGTCTCTACCTGATGGCGCCCGCGGGGATGATCAAGCCTCGCGAACGTCCGGCCGGGTGGGGGGTGATCGAGTACCCCGAAGGGCTGCTGTCGAGGCGCTCGATCGACGAGTCGGAATTCGTCTCGTCGGTGCGGGTTTCGGTGGTGGCGCCCGAGCGCGACTCGGGCGGCGATCAGCGTGCGCGGATGCTCAGGAACATCGCCGCCGCCGCGACGCGTGAGAGCACCAAGCGGATGCCCCAGTTCGCCTAGGCGTCGGCCTTGGCAGCGGGTGTCGCGGGGGTGCCGTTCGTCTCCGGGTGATAGTGGTGGGCGTGACGCTCCCACGGATCGAGGCCGATGTTCCAGAACTGTCGCACGTAGTGCTTTACGTCCGCGAACACCAGGATGAGACACGGCAGCGCGATGAGGATCAGGAAGGTCGCCGACATTAGGCCGAAGGTGATCGTGATCGCCATGGGGATCAGGAACCTCGCCTGGAAGCTCTGCTCCGCCAGCAGGGGGAGCAGGCCGAGAACTGTGGTAACGGTCGTGAGCAGGATCGGCCTGAATCGCTGGCGCCCGGCCTCGAGGAGCGCGTTGAAGATCGGCACGCCCGCCGCATGCTGCTCGTTGTAGAACTTCATGAACACGATCGAATCGTTCACCACCACACCCGTCAGCGCGATGAACCCGATCAGCGAGAGGAACGTCAGGTCGAACCCGAGCAGCATGTGCCCGATCACGACTCCGGAGATGGTGAAGGGGACCGCCGTCAGAATTATCAGGGGCTGCAGGTAGCTGCCGAAGAGCCACGCGAGGATCACGAAGTTCAGCCCGATCGCGGTGATGAGCCCGATCGGGAGCGTGCGGAACGAGTCGGACACGTCCTGCTGACGCCCGCGTTCGAGGATCGACACGCCGGGTGATGCCAGTTCGAGCGCTTCGAGCTCCGACTTCAATTCGCGCACGATGTCCTCGACACTCGTCCCGGGGTTGCGGGAGCGGTCGTAGTCGGCGGTGATGGTGACGGCACGCTGGCGGTCCAGGCGCTGCACGGAGGCGTAGCCCCGCCCGTCGGAGATCTTCGCGACCTCACCGAGCGGAACGGGCACGCCGTCGGGCGAGAACACGTGGAGCGCCTCGATCGAGGCGAGCGAGCGCCGGGTCTCTGCGGGAAGAGTGACGCGGACGTCGACGTCCTCCTGATCCCCGGCGAATGTGTGCGATTCGAGCCCGAACACGGCCGCGCGCATCTGGCGTGCGAGCGATTCCGGCGTGAACCCGAGCGGCGCGGCCGAATCGAGCAACTCGATCCGCAGCTCGCGCTGGCCCTGCTCGGAATCATCCGCGATCTGGATCACGCCGTCGTACTCGGCGAGCAGCGCCCTGACTTCGCGGACGACCGGCATAATCTGCGATTCACTATCCGATGCCACGGTCAGCGAGATGGGCGGACCCTCGGGGCCGCCGCCGATCTCTTCGATCCGCAGGCTCTTGATGCCTGTGATCGAACCCAACTCGGCGTAGATGCTCTGTATGACCTCGCCCGAGGGCTTGTCACGCAGTTCCACCGGCTTGAGCTCGAGGATGACCTGGCCGACGTGCGCCTGCTGCGACGACGATTCCCCGTCGAGCGAGCCCGCCGAGCCGATGAGCGCCCAGGCCGCCTGCACCTCTTCCTGGCTCAGCGCCGCGTCCTCGATCTTGCGGATGACCTCATCGGTCCGCTCGATGGGCGTGCCGGTCGGCATGCGCAGCGACACGCTGACCGTCTCGCTGTCGGCGCTGTCGATGAACACGAACGGGACACGCCCGCCCATCACGATCCCGGCGAAAAACGTCGAAACCGCGATCGCGCAGGCGAGCGTGATGTAGCGCTGGTGCATACAGGCGCGGGCCACCTTCACGTACGCCGGGATCAGCAACTGCTGGAAGAAGCGCTCACGCGCTGCATCGAACCGGAACTCCAGCCTCTGCAGCCAGTTGGCGTGGCCCGGTTCGTGGCGTTCGTCCAGATCGGCCAGCGAATGGGCCATGTGGTTCGGAAGGATGAACAGCACCTCGAGCAGCGAAACCGTCAGCGCGCACACCACGACCGCCGGGAGCACACCGATCAGGTCTCCGATGCGACCCTCGATCAGCGCCAGCGGCATGAAGGCGACGATCGTGGTGAGGATCGTGCCGATCACCGGCCAGGCGACCTGGCGGCAGCCCTCGACAGCCGCGTCCTTGGGATTCATCCCGGCCTCGTGCTTCGCCGTGATGTTCTCGGCGATCACGATCCCGTCATCGACGAGGATGCCGATCACGACGATCAAGCCGAACATCGTCAGGAGATTCAGCGTGATGCCCACGAAGTGCATGAACGCCAGTGTGCCCAGCAGGGCGACGACAACACCCAGCGACACCCAGAACGCCACCCGCGCATTCAAGAGAATCACGAGCGTGAAGAAGACCAGGATCCCGCCCCAGAACGCGTTGCGGCTCAGCAGATCGAGGCGGCCCACAATGAACCTCGCCAGGTCGGTTGTGGTCACCAGTTCGCCGGGTGGGGCCGCCGGCTTGGATTGCCCCAGCTCGTAGGCCACGAGGCGCCGGCTGACCGGCGTCCCGTCGTACCGAGGATCGAACTCTCTGATCGAGCGCGTGATCTTCTCCATGGTCGTGCGCTCGATGGGCTCGCCGCGGCGTCCCGCGACATAGGCCTTGACCATCTCCGCCATCTCGACGGCGTCGTCCTTGCCGACCTTGTAGACCGTCAGGCTCGCCGCGGGCTTGCCGTTGAGGCGCTGGAGCAGATCCACGTCCGCGAACGTGTCCCGGATCGTCGCGATGTCGCCGATTTTGAGGACCTGCCCGTTGGGCAACCCCTTGATCACGATGTTCCGGATCTCGGCGACCTGCTCTTCCTTGCCGAGCGTGCGCACCGTGATGTTGTTCGTGTTGGAGCGAACGGACCCCGAGGGCAGCTCGACGAGCGCCTGACGCACGCGCTCGGAGATCGCCGGCAGGCTGAGCCCGTGTTCCAGCAGCGCCGATTCGGGGATCTCGACCCGGATCTCGTCCTTGCGCACGCCTCCGAGCACGACGTCGCCCATCCCGGGGAGCTTGCGCAGGTCGTCGCGCACCTCCTTGATCGCTTCCTTGAGGATCTCCTCGTCGGCATCCCCGAAAAGCGACACGTTGATCGCCGGGATGTTCGGCTCGAACTTGTCGACGACGATCTCGTCGACCTCGGGCGGAAGGTCCTGCAGCGCATCCACCTCGCGCTTCACGTCGGCGAGCGCCTGATCAATCGGGAACCCGTCGACGTACTCGATCCTGACGGAGCAGAACCCTTCGCGCACGGATGTCTGGATCTCGTCGATGCCGTCGAGGTCCGCGACCTGGTCTTCGATCTTGATCGCCAGCGAGCTCTCGACCTCTTCCGGCGACGCCCCGGGATACGGAGCGTTGATCGTGATCTGGTTCGCCCTCACCTCCGGGAAGAACTCGCGACGGAGTGTGATCCCGAAGATCAGGCCGGCCCCGATGATGACCCACATCGTCAGATTGGCGACAACGGGGGTGCGGACTCCGAACTCCGCGAGCTTCACGGGGATCGCTCCCCGGACCCGCCGATCGGCGAGGCTTCGGCATCGCGTGCCGCGGCTCTCACCGCTCCGGAGCTCGCCTGAGGACGCACCGGAGATCCGTGCCGAAGCTCGTCGAGATTCGAGGTGATCACCCGGTCGCCGACTTCCAGACCGGAGTCGATCGCCAGCCACTGTGTCTCATCGGGATCGAGTGTCTCGAAGCGTCCATCGATCGGAAACGCCACCACGACCGGCCGGGACCACGCGAGATCCCCGTCGCCGACCACCATGACCCGATCATCGATGACCGCCACTCTCGGCACGATGATCGCCTCGAGCGCTTCGCGTGCCGGGATGCCCGCCATCACGAATCGCCCCGGCTGCAGCAACCCGGCTCGGTCGGGCGAGCCCGGATCCTGCTCGAGTTCAGCGAACACGGTGACCGTGCGGGATGCCGGGTCTGCCTCGGGTGCAACCCGGGTCACAACCGCGAGCCAGGCACTCGATACGGCCCCCTCGGATCGGAGCGTCACCTCCGCGCCGATTCCGACCGATCCCGCGGCCGAGACCGGGATCTGCAGCGGGATCTCCATGCGCGACAGATCAGTAACCCGCGCGATCGGAGAACCCGGAGAGACCCGCTCACCCTCGCGGACGTACACGTCCTGCACCGTGCCGCTGATGGGACTGACGATCGCGGTGCGTTCGACGTCGATCTCGGCGAGTTCGAGGTTCGCTTGTTCCACGCCGATCTGGGCGTCAAGGCGGGCCCGGCGGGCGGGGATGAGCCCCAGCGCCTGCTCGAGGTCCTGCTCGTTCCGCTCCGCGCCGGTGATCTGGCGGCGCAGGCGGTCGATCTCGATGCGCGACGCGCTGCGTGCCCGCTCGGCTTCCTGGAGGAGCTCCAGCTCGTCGTACAGCAGGCGGGTGTTCTCTTTCGCGAGTCTCAGATTTTCGGTGAGGGTCCGCTCCTCGACCGACAGCCCCGACCTCTCGGCTTCGAACGCCGCGATCGAGTCCCGGGCGCGTTGTGCCTGAGCCAGGAACGGCCGGCCGTCGAGCTCCACGAGCACATCGCCGGCCTGCACACTCGCTCCCGCTTCGATCCCGACGGGCCGGCGGACGACCCGCGCCGCGACCTCCGCCGCGACGTCGGCTTCGTTCAGCGGCCTCGCGGCTCCGAACGCCGACCACGTCCGCGTGACGGCCGCGGGGCTCACCGTGATGGTGCGGACCGTCTTGGCGAGTTCGAGCTGCTCGACGAGCGGGGGCTTTGGCTTGGTGTTGACCAGGAATTGATACGACCCGATCCCGAATCCCAGAATCACGACCCCGACCGAGGCCCGGATGAACAGGTTCAAGCCTCGAGATGTGCCACGCCGCCTCCCGGCCACAGGTCCTACCTTTCAGAGCGATGCGGATGCCCTGCGTCCGCATCGGAGCCGGGGCAGGGCCGGATCGAAGTATAGGGGGCGAGTTCGAAGATCCCGGAACTCCGATTCGCGCGATCCACGTCTTTGGTCGGCTCCCGGGAACACCGGTTCACGCCAATGCGAGGAGAGCCCCTCGGTGCGGGGGGATTCCACTACCCGGCGACTGGCTCCTCGAGGGTGAGCGGGATCGTCGTCGGGGCGCCGGGGCCGACAGGCAGGTCCAGCGCGAAGACCCAGAGATAGAAGAACACGATCCACGCAGTCAGGAAGATCAGGCAGTAGGGGAGCATGGTCGCGATCAGTGTGCCGATGCCTAGTTTTCTGTCGAACCGGGCTCCGAACGCCAGGATGAGCCCGAAGTAGCTCATCATGGGAGTCACGGTGTTGGTCGTGGAGTCGCCGATGCGATAGGCCGCCTGGATGACCTCCGGGCTATACCCGATCGACATCAGCATCGGCACGAAGATCGGTGCCGTCACCGCCCACTGGGCGCTGGCGGACCCGAGCATGAGGTTCACGAAGCAGCACATCAGGATGAAGGGCAGGAAGACCAGCGGGTTGTCGAGGTTGAGCGCCCTGAGCAGGTCGGCCCCGACGACGGCGAGGATCGATCCCAGGTTCGTGTGGTTGAAGAACGCCACGAACTGCGCCGCGAAGAACACAAGCACGATGTAGAGCCCCATCGTGCTCATCGCGTGGGCCATTGAGTCGATGATGTCGCGATCGTTCTTCATCGTCCCCACGGCCCGCCCGTAGACGAACCCCGGGATCACGAAGAACACGAAGATCATCGCGACCACCCCCCGCAGGAACGGCGACGGCATCAGGCCGCCCGTATCCGGATTACGCAGGACCCCGTAGCCGGGCAGGCTCTGCAGCGGGAGGAAACTCGGGCCGGCGACGTACACGAACAGCAGGGCCACGAGCAGAGACGCGAGCCCGGCCCGCTTGAGGCCTCGCTTCTCTTCGGGCTTCAGCTTCTCGAGCGAGGGGTTCTTCTCCAGCGTTTCGTCGGCGTTCGAATCGTCGTACTTGCCCAGCCGGGGCTCGACGATCTTCAGGCTCACCCACGACCCCATGACCGTGATGAGGAACGTCGAGGCAATCATGAAGTACCAGTTCACCGCGGCGTGGACTTCGTAGTCCTGCGCTCCGGGGACGGGCGCCATCCGGGCGGCTTCCTGGGTGATGCCTGCCAACAGCGGGTCGACGGTCCCGATCAGCAGATTGGCCGAGTAGCCCCCGGAGACGCCGGCGTAGGCCGCCGCGAGTCCGGCAAGGGGGTGACGCCCCAGCGCGTGGTAGATCACCGCCGCGAGCGGGATCAGCACCACGTAGCCCATCTCGCTGGCCGTGTTGGAGATGACACCCGCGAAGACGATCACCATAGTGACGAGGTTCTTCGGTGCCGCGAGCACCATGCCGCGGATGAGCGCGCTCAGCAGGCCCGACCGCTCCGCTACGCCCACGCCGAGCAGGGCGACGAGCACCGTCCCGAGGGGGCGGAAGTCCGTGAAGTTCGTCACAAGGCTCTGCACGATCCAGCGGATGCCGTCGCCCGAGGCGAGGCTCACGACGCGGATCATCCCGTCGTCGGCCCGCCCCCGTGCACCCTCGGGACGCGGGTCCTCGACTGCAAGCCCGGCGAGATCGGCGATCCCGCTGGCGACAACAACTCCCACCGCGAACAGGAAGAAGAGCGTCACCGGGTGAGGCAGGCAGTTGCCCAGCCATTCGACGGTCGCCAGGAACTTGGCGAACCACCCGCTCGGGACCGAGTCGTCCGCTTCGGCCTTCCTGATCGCTTGGCGTTCTTCCGGTGGCAGTGGCTGCTCGGTCATGGGCGACAGGATACGCTCTGGCCTCGGAGCGCACCGGGGGCCCTGGCGACGCATTGAACCTCGAAACCGGCCATCTCATCGGGCCCGCCGCGGGCCTGGCGACGTCGTTCCTCTGGGTGCTGACCTCGCTGTTCTTCACGGCCGGCGGCAAGCGGATCGGCTCGACCAAGGTCAACACCTTCCGCCTAATGGTGGCGGTGCCCCTTCACGCGACCACGTTTTCGATCGCGGCCTCGGCGGCGGGAGCGCCCGCGATCTTCCCGCAGATCACCAACCTCCAACTCCTGTACCTGGCGCTCTCGGGGTTCATCGGGCTCACGGTCTGCGACCAGGCGTTGTTCACAGCGTTCATCGACATCGGCCCGCGCCGAGCGCTGCTCATCATGACCACCTCACCGCTCTTCGCGACCCTGTTCGGCGTGGTCGGGCTGGGAGAGCCCCTCCTCCCGATCGAGATCGTGGGCATCGCGGTCACGGTGGGGGGAGTCGCCTGGGTCGTGAGCGAGCGGGCGGCGAAGCAGGGTGGCAACGAGCAGGACCACGGGGAGCACTTCAAACGCGGCGTGATCCTCGCGTTCGTCGCGGCCGCGAGCCAGGCCGCGGGGACGATGCTCAGCAAGCTCGGGATGAGCGCCGAGTCGGGCGCCGGAGCGGTGCAGCTCGACCCGCAATCGGCAACGTACGTGCGCATGATCTTCGGCCTCATCGGGATGGCGCCGCTGGTCCTCGCCTACGCGATGCGCCGCGGGAGCGAGACGCACCGCAAGGCCAAGGCGAGGCGCCGGGGCAGCGCCGCGGGTGGGTACGCGTTCACCGTTGCCGGCGCCATCGTCGGGCCGTTCCTCGGGGTCTGGATGTCCCTGGTTGCCATCAGCGAAACGCCGAGCCTCGGAGTCGCCCAGACGCTGATCAGCCTGTCACCGATCATGATCCTCCCGTTCGCCGTGTGGATCCATAAGGAGCGCCTGAGCACCCGGGCGGTGATCGGGGCCGTGATCGCTCTGGCGGGAACGGCTCTGCTGGCGCTCTTCGCCGGCAATGGCGACGGTGGGGGGCCGGCGACTGAATCGCAGCCAGGAATCGCATCGCCGGCTGACTGAGCGGTACCATGCTTCGGGAATCAACCTTTCTTTCTCACTGCGCAAGGAGCAGTCGATGAACCTGCGTCGTTCGAGCATCCGCGTTTCCGTGGCCCTCCTCACACTCGAGGCCGCCGGCCCCGCATACGCTGGGGAGGCGTACCGCGATCCGCCCGCCAACATCGCCAAGATCCTCGACGCTCCCTCGACGCCGTTCTCGAGCGTCAGCCCAGACAAGGCGACGATGCTCCTGCTCGAGCGCAGCAGCATGCCGTCGATCGCCGACATGGCACGCCCGATGCTCCGCCTCGCCGGCCGGCGCATCGACCCGGCCACGAGCGGGTCGCACGGGCCGCGTTGGGTGCAGGGAATCTCGGTGGTGCGACTGTTCGACGGCCGGACCATCGACCTCGACCTGCCCGAGGGCGGCTCACCGAGCTTCCCGCAATGGAGCGCCGACGGCGGGCAGTTTGCGTTCACGCTCACCTTCAGCGACGGCATTGAACTCTGGCTCGGCGACGCGACGGACGGCAGCGCCCGCCGACTGACCGATCGCAGCGTCAACGGCATGGGGCCGAGCCCCGTGTGGATGCCCGACATGCGCTCGATCCTCGTCGCAATGATCCCCGAGGGTCGCGGGGATGCGCCGACGAAGTCGGTCGTTCCCAGCGGACCGGTCATCCAGGAGAACCTCGGCGGCAAGCCAGCGCCGGTCCGCACCTACCAGGACCTCCTCTCGGATCCGCATGATGAAGCGCTCTTCGAGCACTTCTTCACCTCGCAGATGACGCTCGTCGATGCAGGCTCCGGCGCCGCGCGTGCGATCGGGACGCCGGGCATCTTTGTCGAAGCCGATCCCGCGCCGACCGGCGAGTACATCCTCGTCGAGCGCATCCGCGCACCGTATTCCTACCTCGTGCCGGTCTGGCGCTTCGGGCTCGATGTGGAGATCTGGAACCCGTCCGGCGACGTCGTCACAACGCTGGCCGAACTGCCGCTCGCCGAGCGCGTGCCAATCCAGGGCGTGATCACCGGGCCGCGCGGGCACTCGTGGCGCGACACCGAGGGCACCGCCGAGATCCACTGGGTCGAGGCGCTCGACGGGGGCGACCCGAATACCGAAGCCGAGTTCCGCGACCGAGTCATGGCGCTCGAGGCGCCGTTCGACGACAATCCGACCGAGATCGCTCAACTGGAAGACCGCTTCGCGGGGATGCAGTTCTTCGAGCGATCCTCGATGGCGATCGTCAGCGAGTACGACCGCGACGAGCGCTGGGTCCGCACGTGGCTCTTCGCCCTCGGCGACGACTCCGTGGAGCCGCGAGTGATGATCGACCGGAGCATCCAGGACCGGTACGCCGATCCGGGCGATCCGATCACCACGATGAACAGCGCCGGGCGGGAGGTCATCCTGCTCGAAGACGGACACGCGTTCATGGAAGGCCGGGGCGCTTCGCCCGAGGGTGATCGCCCCTTCATCGACCGCTGGAGCCTTGACACCCTCGCCGCTGAACGCCTGTGGCGAGCCGAGGGCGAGTGCTTCGAGCAGGTCATCGACATCGCCTCGCGCGACGCCTCGACGATCGTCACACGCTACGAGACGCCGACCACCCCGCCGAACTTCTACAAGACGACTCTCGCCTCGGGCGATCGGGCCGCGCTGACGCAGTTCGAGCACCCGGCGCCCGAACTGCTCGGGATCAAGAAGGAACTCGTGAAGTACGAGCGTGCCGACGGCGTCGAGCTCAGCGCCACTATGTACCTGCCCGCCGGGTACGACGGGCGCGAGCGCCTCCCGCTGGTCGTCTGGGCGTACCCGCGCGAATTCAACAGCGCCCGCACCGCGAGCCAGGTCTCCGGCTCGCCGCACCGGTTCACGATGATGGGCGGCGCCTCGCAGCTGTTCTTCCTGCTCCAGGGCTACGCGGTCATGAACGGAGCGACCATGCCGGTCGTCGGGCCCGACCCCGAGACGGTGAACGACACCTTCATCGATCAGCTGGTCATGAGCGCCGACGCCGCGATCGCCAAGGCGGTCGAGATGGGCGTCGCCGACCCCGAGCGCGTCGGGGTGGGGGGCCACAGCTACGGCGCGTTCATGACGGCCAACCTGCTGGCCCACTCCGATCTGTTCCGCGCGGGGATCGCCCGGTCGGGGGCCTACAACCGCACGCTGACGCCGTTCGGATTCCAGGCCGAGCGTCGCCCGCTGTGGCAGGCAAAGGACGTGTACTTCGAGATCTCGCCGTTCATGCACGCCAACAAGATCAACGAGCCCATGCTCATGATCCACGGCCAGGAAGACAACAACTCGGGGACCTTCCCGATGCAGTCCGAGCGCATGTACCACGCGGTGAAGGGCCACGGCGGCATCACCCGTCTCGTCATGCTCCCGAACGAGAGCCACGGCTACCGGGCCCGTGAATCGGCCGGGCACGTGCTCGCCGAGATGCTCGAGTGGTTCGATCGTTATGTGAAATACGCCGAGCCCAGATCCGAAGAAAGACTGGACTGATCCCCGAGCCGGGGTCGAAGTCTTCTGAGGGCCCGCAATGGGGTGGGCCCGCACGGGGTGTGCGGCTCACATCAAAGGAGGTCTGCGCATGGGCGGAGCGCTCATAGCCCTGATCGTTCTCGGCGTCGTCGGCTTTGCCTTGATCGCCTACGCGATCGGCGTCTACAACAAGCTCGTCACGCTGAAGAACCGCTTCCAGAACGCCTTCAGCCAGATCGAGGTGCAGCTCAAGCGGCGCCACGACCTCATCCCGAACCTCGTCGAGACCGCCAAGGGGTACATGGCCCACGAGTCCGAGACGCTCGAGGCCGTCATCGCGGCTCGCAATCAGGCGGTCAGCGGGCTCGACGCAGCGTCGTCCAAGCCGGGCGATCCCCAGGCGATGCAGCAGCTCGCCGGCGCTGAGGGACAGCTCGGCGGGTCGCTCGGACGTCTGTTCGCGGTGATGGAGGCCTACCCCGACCTGAAGGCCAACCAGAACATGATGCAGCTCTCGGAAGAGCTCACGAGCACCGAGAACAAGGTCGCGTTCTCCCGCCAGGCCTACAACGACAGCGTCACGGCCTACAACACGTTCCGCCAGACCTTCCCCCCTGTCATCATCGCCTCGATCCTCGGCCACTCCGCCGACGCCGCGCTGCTCGAATACGCCGATCGCGAAGAGATGCAGGAAGCCCCGAAGGTGTCGTTCTGATCGCGCCCCGCTTGCAGCGGTCGAGCTGAGGTGGCGTGATGGCGATGGACTTCTTCGAGCATCAGGACCGCGCCCGGCGCCAGACCGGGCGCCTCGTCCTGCTCTTTGCGCTGTCGGTGATCGCGACGATCGTGTCGCTGCACGTCCTGATCGGGCTCGTGCTCGCTGGCTCGGGGACGCTGCAGGAAGAGGGAGCCGGTGCCAGCACACAGGGTGTCGGCGCGTTTCTACTGGATTGGCGTTTGTTGCTCGGTGTCGGTGGGGTCACGATCCTGATCGTCGGGGGCGGCAGTCTCTTCAAGCTGAGCCAGCTCTCCGCCGGCGGCAAGGTCGTCGCTGAGCAGGTCGGCGGCAGGCCGATCTCTCCCGACACCCGGGACCCCGACGAGCGCAAGATCCTCAACGTCGTCGAGGAGATGTCGATCGCCTCCGGCGTGCCCATGCCGCCGGTCTACATCATGAACGACGAGCCGGGGATCAACGCGTTCGCCGCCGGCTTCAAGCCCGAGGACGCTGTGATCGGTGTGACTCGGGGCTGTGTGCAGCAGCTGTCGCGGGACGAACTGCAGGGCGTGATGGCCCACGAGTTCAGCCACATTCTCAACGGTGACATGCGCCTGAATCTGCGTCTGATGGGTGTGCTCCACGGCATCATCCTCATCTCGCTCCTCGGGAACATGGTGATGCGCATGATGTGGTACTCCGGAGCGGGGTACCACTCGTCGCGCAACAGCAAGGACAGCGGCGGGGGGCGCTTCGCGATCCTGGCGATCGGCCTGATCATGATGCTGGTCGGCTACATCGGCTGGTTCTTCGGCACCTGGATCAAATCCGCGGTCAGCCGCCAGCGCGAGTTCCTCGCCGACGCATCCGCCGTGCAGTTCACCAGGAACCCCGGCGGCATCTCCGGCGCGCTCAAGCGGATCCTCGGTCACGCCGATCGCTCCCGGGTCAAACACCCCAAGGCCGCCGAGGCCAGCCACATGTTCTTCGGCCAGGGGATGGTGTCGATGTTCGCCACGCATCCGCCGCTGCCGGTCCGGATCCGGCGCATCGAGCCCTCGTGGGACGGGTCGTTCCCGCAGGGGGAAACCGGCGCCGAGCGGTTTGATCGCAAGGCCCGCGACAAGCGAGAAGAGCGCATGAAGCGCGAGGACGTCTTCCGGGGCGTGCTCGGCGGGGCAGTTGTGGCGGGGGCGATGGAACCCGGCGCCCCGCCCCGCAGCGCGATCGGATCCATCGGCTCGATCGACCAAGCCCACCTCGGCTATGCGCAAGAGCTCTTGGGAGGCGTCGCGGAACCGCTGCGCCTCGCGGCGCGAGACCCCTACGGAGCCCGCGCGCTCGTGCACGCACTCCTGCTGGATTCTGACGAGGCTGTCCGCGCCAAGCAGATCGCCCGACTGGATTCGCACGCCGACAGGGGCGTGGCCGATCTGACGCGAAAGCTCGCGGGGTTCACGCCTTCGCTTGACCAGCGAGCACGCCTGCCTCTGCTCGACATCGCCATCGGAACGCTCCGCTCGCTGACCCCCGAGCAGTACAAGACGTTCAAGGAGAACCTCACGGCCCTCGTAGCCGCCGACCAGAGGATCGAGCTCTTTGAGTGGATCCTGGGACGGATCCTGGAGCACCATCTGGATCAGGCCTTCAACGAGCGCCCGCGCCCGAAGATCCGGTACTACTCCCTCGCCAAGCTCGGCGGCCCGTGCTCGGTGGTGCTCTCGACGCTTGCCCGCGTCGGCCACTCGGACCGCGCGACAGCGCAAGGCGCCGTCGCGGCCGGGGCCGCTCACCTGGGCATCGACGGAGTCTCGCTGCTGCCGAGCAACAAGAGCGGGCTCGATGATCTCGACCGAGCCCTCGACACGCTCGCCAGCGTGGCGCCCAAGGCGCAACGCCCCCTGGTCGAAGCGTGCGCGATCTGCGTCGCGCACGACCGGGAAGTCGGTGTCCGGGAAGCCGAATTGCTCAGAGCGATCGCCGATAGCCTCGGCATCCCGGTGCCGCCCGTGGTGCCCGGCCAGCCTCTGCTGTGAGTCGCCCGGATTGACTCGCCACGATCCGTCGCTAGTCTTGTGGCTCGCGGCAGGCCGCCGCAGCCAGGCGGCGGTGACGCCGCCCCCCTCAGAATCGGAGCCGTATGGCGAAGCAGGACGACAAATTCTCCATCGATGGCGTCGTGATCGATGCCCTGCCCAACGCGATGTTCAAGGTCGAACTCGCGAACGAGCAGAAGACCCAGATCCTTGCCTACGTCTCCGGAAAGATGCGCAAGCACTACATCAGGATCCTTCCCGGTGATTCGGTCACCGTGGAGCTGAGCCCCTACGACCTGACGAAGGGCCGGATCACCTATCGCGGCAAGTAGCCCGCGATCGGCTCGGGCGGATCAAGCCCGGTCCAGCAGCAGCACCCCGTACCATCCCCGCTCATCGGTCCACGCCTCGCGGAGGTTCCACGAGCACGCGCGGGCGATCTCGGCGAATGCCTCAATCGTGAATTTGTGCGAGTACTCGGTCAGGATCAGTTCGCCGGCGTCGAGCGCGAACTCGTCGGCGCCGATCCGAACCGTCTGGTCGTTCTTCGATCGCACGAACATCTCGACGCGCTGGCATTCGGTGTCGTATCGGGCGTGATACTCGAACGAATCGGGATTGATGTCGGCGCCCAGTTCGTCCCGGACCCTGGCGAGCAGGTTCATGTTGAAGCTGGCGGTGACGCCCCGCGAATCGTCGTACGCCGGCAGGACGATCGAGGGATCCTTCTGGAGATCGATGCCGACCAGCATCTCGGCGCCCTCGCCGGCGGTCTCGGCGAGGCTGGCGAGGACCTCGTCGCGGAACTCGGGGGAGAAGTTCCCGATGGTTGAACCCGGGAAGAACATGAGGCGGCGTTGCGCGGGCGTCGCGGAGTCCGGCAGATCCAGCGTGGCGGTGAAATCGGCCGCGACCGGGAGGATCTCGAGGTCGGGAAATTCGGCCGCCAGGCTCTCGGCTTCCTGAGCCAGGTGCTCGCCGGAAATGTCGATCGGGATGAACGCGACCGGCTCCTCGAGGAGCTTGAGCAGTTGACGGATCTTCACGACGCTGCCGGCTCCGGGCTCGATCACAACCGGCCTCGGTCCGATCGCTGCCGCGATCTCCTCGTGGTACGTGTCGATGATCGCGGCTTCCGTGCGCGTCAGGTAGTACTCGGGCAGCTCGCATATCGCGTCGAAGATCTCCGAGCCCTTCTTGTCGTAGAGGTATTCCGTGGGCAGACGCCTCGGCTGCTCCGAAAGCGCCGCGACGACGTCGGCGCGGAATTTCTCGTCAGACGGGGAGTCGTCCTGGACCTCCAACTGCGGTTTGGATTGAGGCACTTAGCTGACGCTCCTCGCAAGGCGAATACCCGCGAACTGCCACCTCGCAGCTGGATGGAAAAAATTGCGATAGGTCCGCCGGATGTGCGAGCCGGGGGTCGCGCAGGACCCTCCCCGGAGCACGAACTGGCTGGACATGAACTTGCCGTTGTACTCGCTGAGCGCGCCCGAGGGTGGCTCGTACCCGGGGTAGGGCCGGTACTGAGACCCGGTCCATTCCCAGGCGTTGCCGAACATCTGCCGGAGCGGTGCGTCTGCTCGAGCGTCGCCGGAGGCCTGGGGGTGCAACGCGCCGGATTCGAGGAAGACACCCTCATTGGGCGTGTCCCGAGATGCCGTCTCCCACTCTTCCTCGGTAGGCAGGCGCGCGCCACGCCATCTGGCGTACGCGTCGGCCTCGAAGAACGAGACATGCGTGACCGGCTGCGCAAGGTCGATATCGCGCACGCCGCGCAGGGTGTACTGGCGACCCTTGTCGATATCCATCCAGCCTTCCTGGACGGCCCAGTACATCGGGGCCCGCAGCTTCTGCTGCGTGACGAACGTCCAGCCCTCGTCGAGCCAGAGCTCGGGGCGGTCGTACCCGCTGTCCTCGATGAACTCGATGTACTCGCCGCAGGTCACCAGGCGATCGGCGATCTCGAAGGGCTCGATGAACACCCGGTGCCGGGGTGACTCGTTGTCGTATGCGAAGCCTGCGTCCCGCGCATGCCCGATCTCGCGCATGCCCTCTCCGAATCGGCGCCAGTTCCACGCGGCGCCGGGATCGACCGGATCCGGGTCCGGCCCGTCGCTGTAGACCGGAAGCAGGGGACTCTTTGAGAGCAGGTGCTTGATGTCGGTCAGCAAGAGCTCCTGATGCTGCTGCTCGTGGTGCAGACCGATCTCCACGATCGAATTCGCGTCGGCGTCGAGATCGCCGCGATGAAGGAGCGTCCGCATGCGCTCGTCGACATTGCACCGATAGGCCAGCACCTCGTCGTACGACGGGCGTGTCAGCATCCCGCGATCGGGTCGCGGTTGTCGCTTGCCGACGGCGTTGTAATACGAGTTGAAGAGGTACGCGAACGCGTCGTCGAACGGCTTGAATCCCCGTTCGGCATGCGCGAGCACGAACTGCTCGAAGAACCACGTCGTGTGGCCCAGATGCCACTTCGCGGGGCTGGCGTCGGGCATCGACTGCACAACGCAATCTTCAGGACTCAGCGGAGCGACGAGTCTCAGCGACCGCTCCCGCACGTCGTCAAACACCGACGCCATCACCGACTCGCCGGATGGCTGAGCGTGGAGGCGCGTGCCCGCGGGGCATTGCGAGGGGAGCATGGAAGCCGCCTTCTGGGCGAGCATCGGCGTGTGCGACCCCGAAAGATCGCGCGAACTGCGTTGCCGAAGTATACCAACCGTGCACAGTCTCTGCGTCGAGTTGTACGATACGACGCATGCTCAGATGGATAGCGCTGATCATCGCACTGTCACTCGTCCCGGGCGCCGCCGCGCAAGACACAGGAGCGCAAGCGCCGCCCGAGACTGAGCAGCAAACTGCTCCGCCGGAACCCGTCATCGACAGCAGGTTCGACAGCCCCCGGGCTGCGATGTTCACGTTCCTTGAAGCTGCGCAGTCGCTGGCCGGCCAGCGCTCGTCCGCGGCCCGCAGAGAACAGGCCCGCGAGGAACTGGTGCGGGTCCTGGGCTTGACGGGCGCTCAGTTCGACACCGCGCGCGATTCTGCCGCGTATCTGATCGAGATCCTCAATCGGCTCGGCGAGGTTCGCCCGGAGCAACTCCCTGACGCGGGCGAAGTCGACGCGAGCGGCGCATCGATCTTCAGCTACTTCCCGCTGGAAGCAAGGTCCATCGCGCCCCAGCGCAGGGTCAACGAGCGGCGGGCGCGGAACCTCTTCCCGGACGGGCGCATCGAACTGGAGAGGCAGGCCAGCGGCGAGTGGCGCTTCTCTGACGCCACGGTCGCCGACCTCGAGGAGTTCCGAGACGCCGTCAAGGAACTCCCCAGTGTTTTCAGCGAAGGCGTGGACACCTCACGTCTCAGCGCGTCGCTGTGGCTCGAGTCGTTCATGCCCGAGCCGCTCGTCAGCGGGCGGTTCCTCGGCGTCAAGTACTGGAAATGGACCGGCCTCCTGCTGCTCATCTTCGTCGGTGTGCTCTTGGACTTCCTTGTCCGGGCGATCCTGCGGGGTGTCGTGCACACGGCGGCCCGCAAACGCGGGCGCACCGTCGACGCCAAAACCGTCGCGCGAGCGGTCCGCCCGTTCGGCATGCTGTTCGGCGCCGGCGTTGTTGTCGTCGGGCTGCACATGCTCGGGCTCCCCGAACTGGGCATGACGATCCTGCTCGTGGCGGCACGCGTCATCGTCACCTTCGCGGCGATCCTCGCGGCGTACCGCGTCACCGACCTGTTCGCCTCGATCGTCGAGAGCAAGGCCAGCCTGACCAAGACCCGCATCGACGATCTCCTTATCCCGCTGGTCCGCAAGACGGTCAAGATCTTCATCGCAGCGATCGGCGTCGTCTGGCTCGCCGACGCCCTCTCGATCGACGTGCTGCCGCTGATCACCGGCCTCGGCATCGGCGGC
Organism: Phycisphaerales bacterium; assembly: GCA_028289195.1. Classification (GTDB taxonomy): domain Bacteria; phylum Planctomycetota; class Phycisphaerae; order Phycisphaerales; family UBA1924; genus JANQQR01. The sequence continues at coordinate 51,502 of JANQQR010000008.1, forward strand.
CTGGCGGTCGCCTTCGCGGCCAAGGACACCATCGAGAACTTCTTCGGCTCCGTCTCGGTCATCCTCGACCGCCCCTTCGACGTCGGAGACTGGATCGTCGTGGGGGACGTCGAGGGCACAGTCGAGGAACTCGGGTTCCGCTCAACGCGCATCCGGACCTTCTACAACTCGCTCGTCACGGTCCCCAACGCGTCGCTCGTCCGTGCGAACGTCGACAACTACGGGCGGCGCAAGTACCGGCGCCTGCGCACGCACCTGTCGATCGCCTACAACACGCCGCCCGACACCATCGAGGCGTTCTGCGAAGGCATCCGCGAGCTGATCCGTCAGCATCCCTACACCCGCAAGGACTACTACCAGGTCTGGCTGCACCAGATGGGCGCCGCCAGCCTGGATGTGCTGCTGTACGTGTTCCACGAGGTGCCCGACTGGCAGACAGAGCTGCGCGAACGCCAGCGACTGCTGCTCGACATCATGCGCCTCGCAGAACGCATGGGCATCGAATTCGCGTTCCCCACGCAAACGCTCTACCTGAGACAGGAAGAGTGGGCCAACCCCGACGCGCCGGAGGAACTCGAGCGGGAGTCCAAGGCGCTCCAGACCGGTCGGATCGTCGCCAAGCAGATCGTGCGAGGCAAGGAGTGGCGTGCCGAAGCGCCGGGGCGGTACGAGTTCCGCGGGGCCGAATCCGTCGACGACGAGCACGCCGACGACGGGGAGGGCTCGGCCATCGACGACCGGACGGCGGGCGCCTGACGTGGCGCATCGGACCCTCATCCGGGGCGCCACGTGCGTGATGCCCGATGAGACGGTGCGCGCCAACGTGGTGATCGAGGGCGATCGCATCGCGAGCGTGGACGCCCCCGATTCCGCCCGCGCCGACGAGATCATTGATGCGAGCGGGCTCGTGCTCATGCCCGGTGTCATCGACAGCCACGTCCATTTCCGCGACCCGGGGCTCACACACAAGGAAGACCTGCACACGGGATCGATGGCCGCCGCGAAGGGAGGAGTGACGACCTTCTTCGAGATGCCCAACACCAATCCGGCTACAACCACGGCCGAGCTGTTGCACCAGAAGCTCGACCTGGCCGCCTCCAAGTCGGTGGTGAACTACGGCTTCTATATCGCAGCGACGGCGGGCAATCTCGCCGAGATGCAGAAGGCCGAACGCACGCCGGGGATCAAGATCTTCATCGGCTCAAGCACCGGCGATCTGCTCGTGGACGGGCAGGACGATCTCGAACGGATATTTGCAGAGACGACGCTCCCCATCTGCGCCCACTGCGAGGACGAGAGCACGGTTCGCGCCAACGCTGCATCCATCAGCGGGGGCAGCGCGTACCCGGACCATTCCCGGATCCGAAACGAGGAAGCCGCGGTCATCTGCGTCCGTCGCTCGATGGACCTCGCCCGGCGCCACCGTCACCGATTCCACGTCCTGCATGTGTCTACGGGAGCGGAGTGCGAACTCCTGAAAGACCACGCCGATGTCGTGACAGGCGAGGCCTGCCCGCACCACCTGTTCTTCTCGACCGACGACTACGACCGGCTGGGCTCTCGCGTGCAGATGAACCCCGCCGTCAAGCCCCCGGGCAACCCCGAGGCGCTCTGGACCGCGCTCCAACAGGGCGTGCTGAAGATGGTGGTCACCGATCACGCTCCGCACACGCTCGGGGAGAAGGCAGCCCCGTACCCAAAGTCACCCTCCGGCCTTCCAGCGGTGGAGAACTCGCTCGCGCTGATGCTCGATCAGGTCTCCAGAGGCCGGTGCTCGCTGGAGCAAGTCGTCCGCTGGATGTGCGAGACGCCAGCGCTCGTCTGGGACATCGTCGGCAAGGGCAGGATCGAGGAAGGGTTCGACGCCGATCTCGTCCTTGTCGATCTCGGGAAGACACTCACGGTGCGCGATGAGGAGCAGGTCACCAAGTGCCGGTGGAGCCCGTGGCACGGGCAATCCCTGACAGGCTGGCCGGTCCGCACGATTGTGATGGGCCAGACCGTCTTTCACGACGGCCGCATCGACGAAGCCGTGCGCGGCACCGAAGCCCGCTTCGATCACGCACGCGGCGGGTACTGGGCCAGCGCGAGCGCCTAGCGCAGCTTCACGTTCTCCTCGAAGAACGACATGATCCGCTCGTACATCCGCTGGGTCACCTGCGGCTCGGTCACCATGTGCGTGAAGCCCGACAGCGGCAGGAACTCGTGGTCGATCCCGGCGCGGAACAGGGCATCGGACATCTTCAGCGAGTGCACCAGGTAGACGTTGTCGTCGGCCGTGCCGTGGATGATGAGCAGCGGCTGACGGAGCTGGTCCGCGTAGGTCAGGACGTTCGACACCTCGTAGGCCCGGTCGGCCGCCGGCGGAACGCCGAGGTACCGCTCCGTGTAGTGCGTGTCGTAGTCCTTCCAGTCGGTGACGGGCGCACCCGCCACGCCCGCGTCGAAGATGTCAGGGCGCCGCATCGTCGCCATGGCGCTGAAGTAGCCCCCGAACGACCAGCCGAACACGCCGACGCGGGAGAGGTCCATCTCGGGGTACCGGATCGCCAGATCCTGCAGACCCGCCACCTGGTCGTCCAGCGGCGCATCGATGAAGTTGCCTCGGGTGGTTCTGAGCCAGTCCCGCCCGCGCCCCGGCGTGCCCCGGCCGTCGATGGCAACGACGATGTAGCCGTTGTCGGCGATCCACTGCTGGAGCAGGTAGCGGTCGCGGCTGGCCGTCACCATCTGCGAGGTGGGCCCGCCGTAGACGTGGAGGATCACCGGGTAGCGCTGCCCCGGCAGGAAGCCCCGCGGCCGGACGACCACGGCGTGGAATCCCGGCTCGGTCGACGTTTTCACGAACTCGGGTCGGGGCGTGAACCCCGGATCCTCGCGGACACTCCGCAACTCAGAGAGCACCGGCCCCAGCGAGTCGCCGTCGAGTTGACGGACCACGCGGCGCGTCGGCGACTCCGGGCCGCTGCTGGTGTGCACCAGCAGATCCGACTCATTCGAGAACTCAAACGAATGGACACCCGGGCGCTGCGTGACCAGTTGCACGAGCGACTGCGTCGGCCCGTCGAGCGGGACGACGCCGAGGTGGCGCTCGGTGGGGCTGTTCGAGGCGCTGACGAACACCCTGCGCTCGTCCTCGTCAACGTGCAGCAGGCCGAGGAGCCCGGCGTCCGGCGCGTTCAGGGCCATGATCAGATCGCCCGAGCGCGACCGGCGTTCGAGCTGCCAGCCACCGTTGCGCTCGGTGAGCCACAAGAAGCCGGCTCCGTCGTCGATCCAATGCGGCACGCGCTGGTTCAGGCGCAGCCAGGCGTCGTCGCGCTCAGTCAGTAGCGTCGTCGTTTCGCCGGTGACGTGGTCTACGGCGATGACCTGCAGCTCTGTCTGCTCGCGGTTCTGCACCACGACCGTCAGCGGGGCGTCGTCGGCCCACTTGACGGTGGCCAGATAGGGGTAGCGATCGTTGTCCCACTGCACCCAGACCGTGTCGCCACCCGACGCGGGCACCACACCCAGGCGCACGGTGGCGTTCGTCGTCCCGGCGCGGGGGTAGCGCCACGAACGCGGCGCCTTACCGGGATCCTTGGGGTCCATGATCGAGAGCCATTCAACGTCGCTCTCGTCGTTCTCCTGATACGCGATGAAGCGCGAATCCGGCGACCACCAGTACCCCTCGCGACGGCGCATCTCCTCCTGGGCCACGAACTCGGCCTCGGCGTTGGTGATGATCTCGCTCGCCGTGTTCGTGAGGCGGGTTTGCGCACTGGACTCGACATCGATGACGAACAGATCGCCATCGCGAGCGCAGGCGATCATCGACCCGTCCGGGCTGAACCGCGGGTCGATCGGCGCACTCAGACCCGAGTCCTCGCTCGTCGCGAGCCTGGTCTGGGCGAGCGATTCGAGATCAACCACATACAGGTCGCCCGAGAGCGGCACGAGCAACCGACGCTCGTCCTTGTCCATGCGATAGCCGGTGATACCCCGGGCCGCGGTGCGCGTGCGCTCCCGCCGGGCGAGTTCCTCCGGCGTGAGTTCCTCTTCCGCTCCACCAAGCAGCGCCGCGGCCGAGAGCAGCACGCGCTCTTCACCGGTCCGGGGATCATGGATGAACAGATCCTGGCTCCAGTCTCTCGGGCCCGAGCGCAGGAAGAGCACGGACTCCCCATCCGGAGCGACGTGGACCGACGACGGGTTGCCCAGGCGGAACCGGAAGGTCGCGCCGTACGCCTCCAGGAACGACGAGTCCGCCCTGGCGTTGATCGAAGCGACCGGCTGCGAGCGGGGCTCGGATTTGCAGGCGCTCAGCGAGAGCAGGGGAGCGGTCAGGCCCAGGACGGCGATGGTGCGCAGGTTCATGGGCGCAGTATAAACCCGGCGCGCCGATGGACCGGGCGTAGACTGCCACATGCCGATCCCATCTGCCTCGCTCCCGGTCCTCCGCTCCACGCCGGAAGTCTGCCGCACGATGCTCGAGGGCCTGCCGGACGACGTGGTGCGCTCCAACTACGGCCCCGAGACGTTCAGCCCCTTTGACGTCGTCGGTCACCTGGTCTGGGGCGACCTCACGGACTGGCTCCCTCGCGCCCGGCACATCCTCGACTACGCCGACACCCGCCCCTTCGAGCCGTTCGATCGCTACGCCATGTTCGAGCGGGACGCCGGCAAGACGACCCCGGAGTTGCTGGCCGAATTCCGATCAACGCGAGATTCAGCCCTCTCGGAGTTGGGTTCGCTCGATCTCGATCGCGACGACCGGCTCGACCTTCCCGGCCTGCACCCCGAGCTCGGCCCCTGCACGATGCGTCAGCTGCTCGCGACATGGGTCGCGCACGACCTGAACCACATCTCCCAGATCTGCAAGGCGATCTCCCGGAGCCAGTACGCCGAGCTCGTCGGCCCGTGGGAGGCATACATAACCGTGCTGCACCAGTGAGCACGCGGGCTCAGAGCAACCCCGGAGTGGATCGGCGATACTCAAGAGCATGAAACGAATGCTCATCGTCCTCGTGTCTGTGCTCGCGTTCCCGGCCTTGTCGGTCGCGCAGGAGGCTGAACCGACCGTCACCGTGAGCGGCGAAACGCCCGACGGCGTCGTCGTTCACATGGACGTCTATCGCGGCCCCAACGGTCCGGCGGACCCCCTCGTGCTGCTGTACCACCAGGCCGGAGCGAGCGCTCAGGGCGAATACGCGGATGCGATCATCCCCCGCCTGCAGGACGCCGGCTTCGCCGTCATCGCCGTGGATTGCCGCATCGGCGGGGACGCGTTCGGGGGCGACAACCGCACCGCGGCTGGCCTTCCCGAGGGCGTGGAGTACACCTACTGCGACGCCTACCTCGATCTGTACGCCGGCCTCGACATCGCCGACGCGCTCGAACTCACCGGCCCGCGATTCGTGTGGGGCTCGAGCTACACAGCCGCTCTCGCGCTGCGTCTGTCGTCGGAGCACCCCGAGAAGATCGCCGGGGTGCTGGCGTTCAGCCCGGCCTCGGGCGAGGCCATGGGGGAGTGCGCCGCCTACAACTACGCCGGCGCGCTGCGCACACCCGCGTTCATCGCCTGGCCGGCATCCGAGTTGCAGCGCGAGACCATGCAGCGGACGCGCGTGGCCGCCCAGGCCTCGGGATCGAGTGTGGAGATGTACACCCAGCCCCGGGGCGTCCACGGCTCTTCGATGTTGCATCCGGACCGGGCTGAGGGCGGCACGAATGAGGCGTGGGGCCGGGTCATGACGTTCTTGCGCCGGCACTCGCGCTAGGGGCGGTGCCCCTCAGACATTCGGCTGCGGCGTCACACGCATGTAGGGCTTGATCTCCGTGAAGCCCTTCGGGAACGCCTTCTCGGCTTCCTCGTTGCTCACCGCCGGCACGATGATGCAGTCCTCGCCCGACGACCAGTCGGCGGGTGTGGCGACCTTGTACTCCGCAGTCAGCTGCAGCGAGTCGATCACGCGCAGGATCTCGTCGAAGTTGCGCCCCGTGCTGGCCGGGTAGGTGAGGATCAGCTTGATCTTCTTGTCCGGTCCGATGATGAACACGTTGCGGACGGTCATCGTGTCGGCGGCGCTGGGCGGGATCATGTCGTAGAGCGTCGCGACCCTGCGGTCCGCATCGCCGAGCATCGGGAAGTTGGGCGCCATCCCCTGCGTCTCGGCGATGTCTTTCGACCACTTCTCGTGGTCCTCAACCGAATCGCAGCTGAGGCCGATCACCCGGCAGCCGCGCTTCTCGAACTCGCCCTTGAGCTTGGCCACACGGCCCAGTTCGGTCGTGCAGACCGGGGTGAAGTCTTTCGGATGGCTGAAGAGCACGCCCCAGTTGTCTCCGAGCCAGTCGTGGAACTTGATGGGGCCCTGCGTGGAGTCCTGGGTGAAGTCGGGGGCGGTCTCGCCGATGTGGATGGCCATGTGCGTCTCTCCCGTGAAGTTGTTGTGCCGGCTGCGAGGCGCGCCAGCTGAGGGTTACTCGCCGATGCGCTTCATGATCTCGTCCCGGAGCCGCTCCGGCTCGTCTACTCGGAACTCCAGTTCGCGGGTCTCGGCGCTCATGCCGTACATCCGCGTGAGGCGCACCGGTGATTGTGTCCGAAGGCGGATATTGGCGTCGCCCCAAACAATCGCTCGTACGAACGAGCTCTCGCGGTCCAGGGGGTACCTGCCGCATTCGACGGACTCGATCTGCGAGAGCGGGACGCGGGCCTCGGCCCGCACTCCGACACGCAGACGCAGTTCACCACCGGAGAGTTCCGTTCGCCGGTTCCGCCAGGCGCGGTAGTCGCCAACAAGCCACACGCCCGTGTAGAGGCTCAGCGCCGTGAGCACCCACGCCGCCGTGTGGCTCACGAGGCTGACAACCAGGTGCACCACGAGGGTCTCGATCGGCAGCATGGCGAGCATCGTGACGAGCAGCGGGAGGTAGCCCGCGCTGCGGTGCATGGTCCACACGTGTTCTGTGTCTTCGGATCGGGCGCGACCGAATCCGAGTGTCGCGGCGATGATCGATGCCTCCGTGGCGAACACCCCCGACGCCCTGCCGCGGCCGACCAGCGACTCTGCACCGGCTCGCACCCGGTCGAAGAGGTCACCGCCGGGGGCCACCGAGCCCGCCAGTGCCCGGCGTGCCATCACGAGCAGCGCCACCACGACGCCGATCTCGACACCGAGGACGACAACCTCGAGAACCGCCAGAGTGCCCGCGGGCCTTGGAACGATGACCGTGCTCGCAAGCACGAACCCGACCAGCAGCAGGGGGGCGAGGACGATCGGCTTGGCTCTGTGCGCCCGGACCAGCAGCACGTACGCCAGCAGCGGGGCGACGACCACGAGATCGATCGCCAACGCCGACCCGACGATCGTCTGATCTCCGCCGCTCAGGCGCGGGATAACCACGAGCCCCACTAAGCACGCCCCCAGCCAGATCAGCGGGACCGGCGTCCACCGAGCCAGTGATTCCAGGTCAGTGCCGTGCGTTGGAGTCATGGCGGTATCGTAGCCCGAACGCCGACGTAGCTACACGCCAGAAGGCCGACCCCGGAGGCGCGCGACCATGCAGCACATCGACGTCCTCACGATCGTGATCCTCGTGGCGGGGCTCGTGCTCGTTTCTATCGGCGCGTCGAAAGTGCGCGAGCGGCGCCGGCGCCGGGCCATCGAAGAGGCCGCCTCGGCGCTGGGGCTTTCCTATCGCCAGAAGGGGGAAGACCTCCTGCAGCGCCTCCACAAGCGTCTGCCGCTGTTCGATCGGGGGCACTCCAAGAGGATCCACAACGTCCTGGAAGGCCAGATCGAGGACATCGGCGTCGCGGTCTTCGACTACCGCTACACCGTTGGCAGCGGCAAACACCAGTCGATCCACCACCAGACCGTCGTCCATTTCACCCTCAGCCCAGGCACGCATCTGCCCAGAGTTGAGGTGTCGCCCGAGAGCCTGCTCCACAAGGTCGCGACGAGCTTCGGATACCAGGACATCGACTTCCCGGATCACCCGGAGTTCTCCAAACGCTTCCTCGTCCGTGGCAAGGACGAGTCCTCGATCCGGGGCCTCCTCACCCCGCAGATCATGGACGCCCTCGTCAGCCACCCCAAGCGCCCGACCATCCAGACCGACGGCGATATCTTCCTCTACTGCCGGCCCGGCAAGCGGGCCAAACCCGAGGATCTCGACGATCTCCTGCGCGAGGCGTTCCAGGCCTGCACGGCGATCGCGTAATCTCCGGGGATGGAACTCAGCGCCATCCTCGACATCGCCATCAAGGAGCAGACCAGCGACGTGCACCTCCAGCACGCCTGCCCGCCGCGCCTCCGGCGCGCCGGAGAACTGGTCGCCATCGAGGGCGCCCCGATCACGACCAACGAGCACATCCAGGAGTGGCTGCGCCAGATCGGCCCGGGCGCAGTACAGGTGCGCCTCGACGAGGAGGGCGAGGCCGACTTCAGCTTCCAGATCGGGGATCGCGCCCGCTTCCGCGCCAACGCGTTCCGCCAGAACGGCGACCTCGCCCTGGCGCTACGCCAGATCCCGCTGGCGATCCCGCCATTCGATGAGCTCAACCTCCCCGGCGCCCTGCGCGAGATCGCTCAGGTCCGGCGCGGGCTCGTCCTCGTCACCGGCACCACGGGCAGCGGCAAGTCGACCACGCTCGCGGCGATCATCGACGCGATCAACTCCACCCGTCAGGAACGGATCATCACCGTCGAAGACCCGATCGAGTTCCTCCACGCGTCGAAATCGAGCCTGGTGGCGCAGCGCGAGCTCGAAACCGACACACGCTCGTTCCTCAAGGCGCTCCGGGTCGCGCTCCGCCAGGACCCCGACGTGATCCTGCTGGGCGAACTCCGAGACGCCGAAACCACCCGAACCGCCATGCAGGCGGCCGACACCGGGCACGTGGTGTTCTCGACGATGCATACGACCAACGCCGCGCAGACCGTGCAGCGGATCATCGCGCTATTCCCGGCCGAGGAGCGCGAGCTCGTGCTCATCCAGCTCGCCGAAAACCTGGAGGCGGTCGTCTGCCAGCGCCTCGCCAAGGCGATCGATGGCGTGTCGAGGGTCCCTGTCGTCGAGATCATGCGCAGCAGCCCGACGATCAAGAAGCTGCTGCGCAAGGGTGACTGGGCGTCGGTGCCCCAGGCGATCGCCAACCAGGAGAGCGGGATGCAGCTGTTCGATCAGCACCTGGCCATGCTGTGGCAGGCCGAGATCGTCTCCGGACGCGAGGCGCTCCGCCTGGCGACGAATCCCGAGGCGCTGACGATGATCATGAAGGGCGTGTCGACGCGCGACCTGGGAGCAGGCCTGGTCGGTGACTGAATTGGTTCAGACGCGGGCGCCGGTCCGGCTTACGGGCACGGATCGAGCCAGTTGCTCAGCACCGTGGTGATGTCGTTGAAGTTCACCACACCGTCACAGTCGGCATCGCCGGGCCCGGTGTTGCCGGCGCCGTAGGCGTTGAGCCAGTTGCTCAGCACGATCGTGATGTCGTTGAAGTTCACCACGCCCGGGCTGACCTTGTCGGCGTTGCCGAGGCAGCAGGGCACCGTCGGCGTCGCGGCAACGAAGTGCGTGCCATCATCGAGGTTGATGTGGCCGACATTCTCGCCCCACGCGTAGCCGCGGAAGCGCCCCCCGCCGAAGTCGAAGCGGGCTTCTTCGCCAGGGGCGTAGATCCCGGCCGTCGAGCAGTTGACCCAGCCGATGTTCTCGCACCACATCAGGCCATCAAGATTCCCGCCGGGGAGGATGTTGACGCCGAAGTTGGTGTCGTCGGTGTTGGCGTACGGGGCGCTGCCGTTGCCGGTGTTGCACCAGCCGCAATTCTCAAGCCAGATCCACCCCTCGAGGTGATCGGCGAAGACCTCCACGCCCTGGGCTCCGCCGTTGGCATCGGCCCAGTTCATGAATCCGATGTTCTCACCCCAGCTGTACTTGTCGATCGGATCGACATTCGTCACAGCGAGAACGCTGGCCCCGAGGGCGAGCAGCCCGATGACCCCGGCGCTTGCGACTGACTTCTGGGTGCTGTTCATCGTCATCCTCCCAATCCGTGGATCGGCCTCCTGGCCGCCTCAGACTCATTATGCACGCGATTCGACTCCGCCGGAACAAAAAGCGGCGGATCTGCAGGGAACACGCCACGGATTCGTGGGAACGGCGGCCTCCGGCCGCCAATTCCGTGGCCGGGGCCAGTTTACGCCCGGGTGCGGGTCTCAGAGTCTTCAGCTACGCAAGTAATTCCGCATCAGGGATTTAGGGCCTCCGAGCACGGCTAGCCGCGACGGGGCTCCTCCCGATCGGCGCCGCAGGCGTCGCTTCAGGCGACCGTGCCATCGCAGATCACGGAATCGACCGGGTTGCCTCCGAACTCGTGGGCGAGGGCCCGCTCGTCCGTGTGGCGGAGCAGGATGAGGTCGGCGCGAGCGCCGGGAGCGATGAAGCCCCGATCCTCGAATCCCAGCAGCGCCGCCGCGTTGCGTGTGCACGCGTAAATCGCCTCCGCCGGAGTCAGCCCGCAGTTGCGCACCGCCAGCGCGATCGCGAGCGCCATGCTGCTGGTGGGGGCCGAGCCGGGGTTGCAGTTCGTCGCGATTGCCAACGTGGCACCAGCGTCGATCAGGGCTCGCCCGTCGGCGTACCGCCCGTCGACCTGGAATCCGGAGCAGGGCAGCAGCACGCCGAACGTGTCGGAGGCAGCGACAGCCGCCAGCGCCCGCCCGGATGACGCCTCGAGATGGTCAACACTCACAGCCCCGTTCTCGCAGGCCCACTCCGTCATGCCAAGTTCGTTGAACTGGTCCGTGTGCACGCGGAACGGGTGGCCCAGACCCGCCCCGCGTTCGAACAGAGCGCGACACTCCTGCAGGCTCCACGCCCCCTCTTCGCAGTAGGCGTCGACGAAGACCCCCGGAAACTCGGCGTGTACCGCGTCCAGAGTCTCTCCGATCGTGCGATCCGTGAATCCCTGCTGCTCGCGATCGATCGCGTGCCCGATCAGCGCTGTGGGCACGATCGTCTGAGATGTGCCTCCCGCCACGCCGGAGATCGCTCGGAGCATCTTCAACTCGGCTTCGGTCGAGAGCCCGTACCCGCTCTTGACTTCGACCGTCGTGGTGCCTTCGCGGAGCATGATCGCCAGGCGTGTGCGCAGGTTCAGTTCCAGCTGTTCCTGCGTCGCCTCGCGCACTGCACGGACGGTGCTCATTATGCCGCCGCCCGACTCGAGTATCTCGAGGTAGCTCGCACCCTCGAGGCTCTGCTCCCATTCGTCCAGGCGTTCGCCGGCCCACATCGCGTGGGTGTGGCTATCAACGAACGCCGGCATGAGGACGCGCCCCTCCGCCTCGATGGTCCTGCAGCCAGCCGGGCCCGCAAGAGCGCCTTCCGAGATCTGATCGATGCGTCCATCCGCGACCAGGACGTCCGCCCGTTCGATCACGCCGAGATCGCGCATGGCCGTGCCGCGCGCCGCACCCGAGCTGCCGCCGATCGACAGCACGCGGGCGCCCCGGATGAGCAGCGGGGGCGCCGTCAAGCCCCGCGCTCCTGCATCGCGGCGATGAACGTCATCGCCAGAACCGCAGCGAATCTCGCGGTGCGGCCCGGCGAGCGTTCCTCGTCAGACCACTTGGGCTGGTCGTGCAGCGGGTTCAGTTCCATCAGGTCGAAATGGCGGATGCTCTCGTGGCGCCCCGCGAGCTGCGCGATCTCGAGCACATCGCTGAGCCTGAGGCCGTTCGAGTTCTGCGCCGAGACACCGGGAGCCTGGGCAACATCGATCGCATCAAGATCGATCGAGACGAACCCGGCGCCGTGCTCTCCCAGCGGGTGGGCGTGATGGAACACATCAGCCGGCTTGATCTCGCCGGTCAGGATCTGGTCGACGGTCGCGATGCTCGCGTGGCGCTCGAGCAGGTAGGCGAAATGCTCCTGGCTATTGACGAAGCGCCCGGCTCCCATCACCGCGAAACGGGCCGGCTCGAGGAATCCGCCCTCCATCAGAGACCGGAACGGCATCCCCGAACCCACGGTCTCGCGCACGTCCAGGTGTGCGTCGACGTTCAGACCCCGCACAGGCTCGCCCTCGCGTCGCGAGAGCGCGCGGACGGTCGGGAGCGTCAGGTCGTGTCCGCCGCCGACACAGATCGGGACGAGGTTGAGTTCGTGCAGCGCGCCGAGGGCCTCGGTGACCCGCTCATGCGTTGCCAGCAGCGCCGATCCGTCTTTCCCCGGAACCGGGACGACATCGCCGGCGTCGAACACGCGGATCGCGATGGCTCGCTTCTGGCGCGCGTCGTAGGGAGTCCCGCTCCGCGCCAGCGCAGCGCGGAACGCAGACGGGCCGAATCGAGCGCCGGGCCTCCCGCGATTGAGCGCCACACCCAGATCGTCAGGCAGGCCGATGATCGCCGCTGCGCAGCCCGCCGCGCTGTCGGACTGGATCACGGTCGCGAACCTGTCCGGCTCGATCTCGGGCCACTCTGCCGGTCTCGTGTGGGGCACCTGCACGGGACGGGAAATGTACCCGATCGACCGGGTGCCCCTATCGTCTCGATGACGTGCCGAGTTCCGGAGCAAGCCCGTTCCTGACCGCCACCTGGCGCGACCTGTGCATCGCGAGCTTCAGGGTCGACGACGCTGTGCTGGAGTCAAGGATCTCGCCGCCGCTCGAACTCGATCGGTGGAGGGGGTCTGCGCACGTCAGCCTCGTGGCCTTCGATTTCGCCCAGACCCGCCTGCGCGGCGTCCCGCTGCCTGGGTACAGGCGTTTCCCCGAGCTGAACCTCAGGTTCTACGTGACCCGGATTCTGCCGAGCGGCCAGAGGCGCCGGGGCGTTGTTTTCGTGCGTGAGTTCGTCCCAAAGAGGGCCGTCGCGTTCGTTGCGCGCCACGCGTACAACGAACCGTACGTTGCCGCACCGATGGCACGAAGCGTTTCGGAGGAAGGCCAGACTCGGACAGCTCGCTACACGATCCGCCGCGCGGGCGCGGAACATGCCATCGAGGTGGCTGGAAGCCGTGAACCCTCGACAGTGAGCCCGGACTCCCAAGAGCACTTCTTCAAGGAGCACCAGTGGGGCTACGGGGTGGATCGGGCCGGCCGCCTTCTGGAATACGAGGTGCGCCACCCGATCTGGCAGGTGTATCCGCTCCGGTCGGCCTCGATCGACATCGATTGGGGGGTTCTCTACGGACCGGAGTGGGCATTCCTGAACGATCGCCATCCGGATTCGGTTGTGTTCGCCCAGGGCAGCCCGGTGAGCGTCCACGCTCCAGAGCGCATCTGACGCGCACGAGAGCGTCGAGCGGGAACGGGACGCCCCAGGCCAACGATGGCCCGGGGCGCCCCGTGATGCGGTCACAGAATCCCCGGCGGTCAAGCTGCGTGCGCCGCTCCGCGCGGGCCGACGACCGATCTCGAGACAACCGCCCCGATACAACCGGCGACAGCCGAACTCGCGGTCCCGAACGTCAGCACGATGGGTTCGACGTCTCCCAATGCGCAGGACACCGCGATCCCTATGAGGGCGCACCCGCCTCCCACGAGCCCGCCTCTGCCGGCGGCTCGGCCGAGTCGCAGAGAGCTCGAAGCGCCGAACCCTGCTCCCGCGATCAGCGAGATCGATACCCCGCCGATCGCAAAGAGCTGAGCGATCGGATCGAGGAAGTGCCCGGAGATCACCATGAGGAGCTGGAGTCCCGTGCCGATCGCGAGCCACACGCCGAACGCGTTCCTGTGCCCAGACTTCGTATTTGCCATCACTTCCACCTTTCCTGGTTGATTCGGCGCGCAACGATCGCGCCCTGGTCGACGACCCCGGGCCCCGGTTGCCATTGATCAGCTACGAATCCAGATCGCGGACGAGGCTGAAGCGCATCGGGTACAGCTTCACTTTCACGATGCCCTCGGCCACGATGGGGTCGGCCTTCATGAACGCTTCCGCTTCGTCAGCTGTCGATGCGTGGAAGATCACGATCCCCACGCCGCTGCCGTCGAGGCTCGGCCCCGCGAACAGCACCTTGCCCTCGCGCGTCAGCGCCTGGAGACGCACGAAGTGGCGCCCGAACGTCGCCTCTTCCTCCGGCGTGATCGTCTCGAGGAAGTCCGGACGCGTGAACTCCGTAAAGATGTACATCCAGCCGTTCCTGGGGTCGGACGCTGTTTCGTCGCCCGCTCCCATCGTCCCGGCGAACGAGTCCATGACCGACGGCCACGCCCGCGAGAAATACTCGAACACGCCGTCCCATTGGTCTGTCGTCGTCGATTCGTCCGGCCACCCGTGGTGGCGCAGCGTGACGCTCGTGTGCGTGTCGCCGAGCGGCGTGAACTCCACGACGACGATCGTCTCGTGATCGCCGGCGCGGATCTCCGGGAAGCTTGGAGGTGCGTTCCACGAGAAGCTGAGCATCCGCTCAGGGAGGTAGCTGAGCACCGTGCAGCCCTCGCTGCCGCGCGACCCCTCGGGCGCATCGGTGGAGAACAAAATCTCGAAGGGCCCGCCCGGGCGGAGTTCGACCGTGCAGTCGGCTCCGAAGAACGACTCCAGGCCCTCATCCGTGGTCCACGCCCGCCACGCGTCCGCGGCGCTCACGCCGACGACACGGGTCTCGACGATCGCGCGATCTCCGGCCACGATCCCGTCGCCGGCCTCCGCGGATCCGACCGCGACGCAGGCGAGGATCCCCGCCGCCCCGATTCCAATCTTGATGCCCGTCATCACCACGCTCCTTCCCCCCAAAGATCGATTGAAATGTCTATCCGCCGGCTTTCACGTTCGTCGCGAGCGTCTGCTTCGGCAGCACGAACGACATCGAGCCCATCATCACGTACTTCATGCGCGTGCCGATGGGCACGTTCCCATCCTCGCACACGTTCTTGAGCAAGCCGAGGATGGTCGGCCAGCCCTTCTGGATGTCCCGGAACGTCTTCGAAGCCGGATCCAGCTGCGCGTGAGTCAACACCACTTTCGTGGCCCCGCTCGAAGTCGCGCTCAGCTCCCAGGTCACGAGCGTGGGCTTGTCGTCGTACCAGGTGAACCGAAACGTCTCGACCAAGCGGTGGGGGGGATCGATCTCGACGACCTCTCCCGTTGTGAAGACACGCTTGCCGCCCTTGTCTTCGCAGTAGAACGTGCTGCCGGGCGTCATCGGCCCGCGCCGGTACGTGTTGAACATGGGCTTGTTGGCCCGTTCGGTTTTGGTGATCTCTTCCCACACCCGTTCGATCGGTGCCTCGATCTCAATCGAGAACACCTTGTCCGGCGCTACCTCGTTCATGCTCAGAGCCTCCCGCCCCGGGTTCCGGTTCCGTCATCATCATCCGAAGGCCCGGCACCGAGCCGGCCCGCATCAGCAGCCCCCGATTCACGCCCGCCCGCGGACGAATCCCCTTCCAGCCGGCCCTTGAGCGAGAGCAGCGACGAGGCCCAGTGGCCCTCGTACGCCGTCACCCAGCGCTCGTAGATCATCTGGATCGGCACCGCGTTCAGGTAATTCAGCACGAGGCGTCCCCGCTTCACGCTCGTCACCAGGCCGGCCTGCTGCAGCACCTTCAGTTGCTGCATCACCGCGAACCTCGAAACGTGAGGCAGTGCCATCACGACATCCCCTGTCGGCAGCCCGCCGCCGGTCTCCGGATCCGACCCGCCGGCGGCTCCACGGTCCGCCGCGTCTCGAAGCAGGTCCAGAATGGCGCGCCGATCAGCATTCGCCAACGCCTTCCAGACGCCGTCGAGCTGGTCGCCCGTGCCGGACCGGTCGTCCGCTTCGATGTCCGCTGTCCCGATCGACATGTGATGAATATATCACATAAATGGACGACGTCAAACACCTCGGGTCTCAGAACGGCTTTTTTCCGAGCCCGACCCGCCTGCACGCGAGCTAGCGCTCAAAGCGGCGAACGATGAGACCCCGGCGCTCAGCGGCGCCGGTCTTCAGCAGCGAGCGAGCCCGCACCACGTCCTCCGCGATCGACCAGACGTCGTTCCAGCCCACCCGATGGCCATCGTCCGTCGCTGTCCGGTGGACGATCACAAGATCCAGCTCTCGGATCAGCAGCATCACGTGCCCTCCAGCTCCCTGCGCCGCCACGATGTCGTGCGCATCGAGCGTCGGGCGCCCGGGCGGTTGGCAGCCCGCCGGGTACACCCACCACATGAACCCGAACCCGGCGCCCGCCTGGAACGTGCCGGTGTACCCGCCGCCGTCATCGAAGACGGTGTGCGCACGGGTGCTCTCGGCCGTCCACTCCGCCGGGACGATCGTCCGGCCATCCCAGCGACCGTCTCTGAGGTACAGCGTCCCGAACCGTGCCAGATCCCGGGCCGAGATCCGGAGCGGGTACGCCGGGTGCAGCGAACGCTCACGCTCGAAGTGGTACTCGCCGTGTGCGGCGCGGAAGTCCTCCATCCCGATCGGCGATGCGATCACTCGCTCGAACTCGTCGAAGAAGGTGTTGCCGGATTCCTGCTCGTAAATCGTGAGCAGGGCGTTGAAGTCCCAGTTGTTCGACCAGAAGTGCGAGCCAGGGATGTGGCTGCCTCGCGCGGGCCGCTCGCGGCGTTTGCCGGCGGTTTCGTACGCCGCTTCGTGGTACACCCCCGATCGCCCGCGCAGCAGATCGAGCACCGTCGCACTGCGCTCCTGCTCCGTGAGCGCATGGATGTCGTTGATCCCCAGATCCGCGAGCGTGTCGCCCAGCGACAGATCACCTTCAGAGACCGCGATGCCGATCATCGAGCCGAGGATCGGCTTGCGGATCGAATGTGCGTTCAGCGGACGCTCGACGTCTCCCCACGCGCAGACAGCCACGCCGCCTTCTGCAACGAACACCGCCGCAGAGCCGGCTTCACCGGCGCGCTGGAACGCCTCCTCGAGCGATTTCCGAGACCAACCGGCCGATTCGACGTCGGAATACTGCCGCCACTCCGCGCCGGGAACTCCGCCGGCGACGGCGGCAACCGAAGTGCCGACGGAGCTCAGCCAACACAGGCACGCCCGGCGCAGACTCATCGCCCGGAGATCCGGAACGGGAACCCGGCGACTTCGTGCTCGAAAGGCGCGTCGGTCCTCGTCTCGATCTCCGTGGGGTACACATCCGCGCGCCCGCGCATGCTGACGCCACGGCGCATGATCAGCACGAGCCCGTTCTCGTCTCCCAACGCGACGAATCTCGAACTGCTGGACACATAGCGGCCCACTCCGGCCGCCTCGCCGATCGAGTCCGCTCCAGGCCGGACGTCTTCATCGTTCAGCACGAGCGCGATCTCGCTGCAGCAAGCGATGTCGCGGCTCGTGAACCGGCCCGGCCGCGAGTAGTCGAGGGTGTGGCGTGCGATGTGCTCCAGCATGTTTCCGGCGGGATCCCTGAAGAACACTGCATGGGCGTCCCAGTGCGCAAAGTGCACGATGTCCGGGTGGTCCGGGTGGCGCGGCGCCTCGGGGTTGTTGTCGAAGGGCGTGCGCTCGAGCTGCCAGTCCCGGACACTCACGATCTGATTCTGGGGGACGTTGAAGGCGACGTGATACCAAGGCGGTGTGCGCCCCTCGTCCCATTCCACGTGCTCGAACGAGAGCCGCGTCGCCCCCGCCCGCACGACGAGCGTGTCGCGAGTTCGCGCCTCGATTGGAAACTCCATCAATCCGGCGTAGAACTCGGCCATCTCCTCGATCGAGCTGGCGGTATTCAGGCGGAGGTCCAGCAGCCGCGGACGCAGCGCGACTCGCGGAGCCGCGATCGCTGGCCCGGCCGCGTGGTGGAGGGCGAGGATCGCGCAGGCACCTGAAGACGCTCCCAGGAATTCTCGTCGCTCCATTGTCATGGAATCACCTCGCCGATGATGGGCAGCGGTTTCGTCTGACTATCACAGAAGGGGATACCCCGGAAACCTCGGCCGGTCGCGGTGTGCTCAATGTTCGTGCAAGCACGCTCCGATCGGGTTCGCGAGGAGGACCAACGCCGGATTCCCTGTGGCGGCCGGTGCGAGACCGCACTAATCCGGCCTGAGGGCGGATCTCACCTCGCCCGCCATGGCTCGCGCCCGTCGCGCTCTGCTGATCGCAGCCGACGGAACAGCAACTCCGCATGAGCTCGGGCCTGTTGAACTTCCCGCTCCGGGAGGCCTGAACCATCGAGTTGCTCTAGCGCAGCCCGAAAGTGACCCGCCGCGTCAACATACGACCCCGCCTTCGCGGCGCCCCGCCCCTTCAGCCCCTCGAGAGCTGTTGGCCCCGAGCACAGGAGAGTCTCTGCCGCCACCCACTCGGGATTCGGGCCGTATCGCCAGATCCGCTCGAAATCGAGCGGAGGATCCTCCGCCAGGAGCGCAGAGCGCGCCAGATCGAAGCGTTCTGCCCACCAGGCATACACGGCTTGCTGAGTGCGGAGAATCGCGATCCGACGCGTGTAGATCTCGTATTGGTCCCGCCCCGGCACGGTGGCACGGTCCAGCTCCGCCCTCGATTCAATAGAGCGTTGCTCGATCGTGTTCACCAGAGTGAGCACCTCATTCGCGAACTCGTCATCGTCTGCCATGAACGACAGGTCGCTGTCGTACTCCACGACCAGCAGCGAAACAAAGTCCAGGAAGAGTGCGTGGAGTCGAGCGTCGGGATCGAGGCTCTCTGTCGCGTCCCGGCAGAACGTCAGCATCTCCTCGACGCTTCCGCCCCAACGGGGAGTGAGCGAATAGAGCATGCTGTAGTGCGCTTGACGCTGTTCGGGCCAGACAGCTGTCACTTGTTCAAACCAGTGTCGCGGGCTCTGGGCGGCGCGATCCCCGAGCGATCGAGATAGCCCGATCAGCCTGGACGCAGGGCCGACAACACGAGGTTCCAGAGTGTGCGCACTCGTCCAACGACGTTCCGCCTCACGCCAGAGCTGGACGATCTGCTCCCACTCTTCCGGCGGCACTGTGTGCGCAAAGCCTTGGCCTCTGAGTTTCCAGGCCAGCGAATTGCAGTACCCCCCGACGAGCCATTCGCGCAACCACGTCCCTTCGCCGCCGGCATCGGCGAGACGGACGAACACCTCATCGGCAACATCAGCATTCCACGCACCGGGGAAGTCCGGCAGTTGGAGCGAAAGATACCTCTGCTCGGCGGGCGACATCTCCACACTCGTAGCGAGTGTGACCATGTCGTCGACGGCTCTCCGCTGCACAGCGTCACGTTCGGGGTAATTCCCTCCCTGGTCAAGCACGAAACTGTTCCACGCGCTGATGAACGCCCGCTGAGCTTCCTTGTACGCGCTCCCTTCTAGGAACTTCCTCGAGCGCCTCGCGGCGGCGATTGCCTCGGGCATGGAACCCTGACCTATGTGATGCCGGGCGATGCACGTCAGGACGAGAGGGTCCTGCCACTCGGCAATCGGGCGCTCAACGACGAGTTCGTCCGTTCGGGGTCGCGGAATTCCCATCCAGGTTCGATCGCCCCACACAGATGTCCATCGCAGGATGTCCTCTGCTTCATCGATCGAATCGGGATCCACACGCCCCAAACTGCCCAGTGCCTCAACGAGGTGCCGTTCGACCCATTCATACCGCCCGGCGTCGAACTCCGGCTCGCTGGAAGCCGGCAGGATCCCCTGGCCGTGGGCGAGAGCGGCCTTGAGCCACAGCACCGTCGCCACCGCGCAGAATAGTTGATGTCTCATCGCATTAGGATACTCGGAGGACGCTCATTCGCCCATGGGAACATCAACCTCGTGCGCCCTGGCGCACTCGTCGGCCTCCTCGTACCCGGCATCCACGTGCCGGATCACGCCCATCAGGGGGTCGTTCGTGAGCACGCGCGCGAGGCGTTCGCCCGCTTCCGGCGTGCCGTCGGCCACGATCACCTGGCCCGCGTGCTGGCTGAAGCCGATGCCCACGCCGCCTCCGTGGTGGAAGCTCACCCAGCTCGCGCCGCTCGCGACGTTCACCATCGCGTTGAGGATCGCCCAGTCGCTCACGGCATCCGAGCCGTCCTTCATCGCCTCTGTCTCCCGGTTGGGCGACGCGACGCTGCCGCAATCGAGGTGATCCCGACCGATCACGATCGGCGCGCTCACCTCCCCGGTGCGCACGAGCTCGTTGAACAGCAGCCCGGCCTTCTCGCGCTCGCCCAGGCCGAGCCAGCAGATCCGCGACGGCAGGCCCTGGAACTCGAACCGGTTGCGCCCGTCTTCGGTCCTGAGGCTCTTGAGCCAGCGATGAAGGCGCTCATCCTGCGGGAACAGGTCCATCAGGGCGGCATCGGTCGTAAAAATGTCGTCCGGCTCGCCCGAGAGCGCAACCCAGCGGAACGGCCCGCGCCCTCGGCAGAACTGGGGCCGGATGAACGCCGGGACGAATCCCGGGAAGCTGAACGCGTTCTCGAACCCGTGGTCGAACGCGCGCTGACGGAGGTTGTTGCCGTAGTCGAAGGTGATCGAGCCCCGGCGCTGGAGCTCGACCATCAGGCGGACGTGGGTCTCCATCGCCGCCATCGACTGGCGCGTGTACTCATCGGGGTCGTCGCGACGCAGCACGTCCGCCTCGTGCAGGCTCAGGCCGCGCGGAACGTACCCGACCAGTGGATCGTGCGCGCTCGTCTGGTCTGTGAGCGCGGCGGGAACGACCTTGCGTTCGACCATCCGCTGCAGCAAGTCCACCGCGTTGGCCTCGACGCCAACGCTGACGTTCTGGCCGTTCGCGGCGTACTCGACGCTGGCGTCGATCGCCTGGTCGATCCCCGGGAGGACCTCGTCGAGGTAGTTGTCGTGGCAGCGCCGGTCGAGGTTGGCGCGATCCACGTCGGCGATAAGGCAGGTGCCTCCGTTGAGCGTAATCGCCAGGGGCTGAGCGCCGCCCATGCCACCGCAGCCGGCGGTCACGCACAGCTTGCCGGCCAGCGGGCCGCGTGGATCGTCGCTGAGTTCGGGGAAGTGCTTCGCGCCGAGTTCCGCGAACGTCTCGAAGGTGCCCTGCAGGATGCCCTGTGTCCCGATGTAGATCCACGATCCAGCTGTCATCTGGCCGTACATCATCAGGCCCTTGGCCTCGAGCTCATCAAAGTGCTCCTGCGTTCCCCAATGGGGGACCAGGTTGCTGTTGGCGATGAGCACCCGCGGTGCGTCCTCGGTCGTGCGCACGATTCCCACCGGCTTGCCCGACTGCACGAGGAGTGTCTCGTCCGGCTCGATCCGCTTGAGGCAATCCACGATCGCGTCGAACGCCGGCCACGAGCGCGCAGCCTTGCCCCTGCCCCCGTACACCACGAGATCCTCGGGGCGTTCCGCCACCTCCGGGTCGAGGTTGTTCATGAGCATGCGCATCGCCGCCTCTGCGCCCCAGCTCGAGCACTCCCGATTCGGGCCACGGGGGGCGCGGATGGTGCGAGCGGTGGGGGGCGCGGGCGTCGCGGCTGTGTCGGTCATCTAGGGCTCCCATCTCCACCTCTCGGCGGGCCGTACGAGGCTATGACAGCAGGAGCGGGGGCTCAAATGCGCGCAAAAAAGCGGCGACCGCTCGGGGCGATCGCCGCCATAGGAGAAAGGTCCCAGCGGGCGGCGCCGGGACTCCTCCGCTCGCGCAGTCTGGTTAGTGCTCCCTGAGCCCTGGCCGCGTTCCGAGCCCATCCCCGCGTTCGGACCGAGGTGGTCCCAGGTCGATCCGTGCATTGAACGAGAACGCATGGAACCGGCGGGCGATGCTCTGCTGACGCATGTGCTGCTCCTTCGAGGGACGCCAACCCCCGGACAGCAACTCACCCGGAGCGCCCGCGCATTCCCCGATCAGCAACAAATCAAAGAAAAGAATCTCAGGAATGCGCGCTCGGGATCAATCCCCGAATCGCCCACAGAGAATCAGGTCTTTCACCGCGCTGATGTCGGGCGATGGCGGGCGATCCGCATCGAGCTTCGGGACGATCGAACGGATGATCTCGTGCGCACGCTCGACGACATGTCCCGAGCGGAGCGGCCTGTGGTATTCGAGCGCTTCTGTGCCGCAGAGGAGTTCGATGGCGATCACCTCTGCGCATCGATCGATCGCGGAGCGAGCCTTCATCGCCGCTCTCGGGCCGAAGGAGTTGTAATCCTCCATGCCCGCGCAGGTTGAGATGTTCGACACGGACGCAGGTGTCGCGAGCCCGATCATCTCGTTGCAGTTCGCCGCCGCCGTGTACTGCGTGATCATCAGGCCGGAGTGGAGCCCCGGCATCGGGCTGAGATGAGGCCGGAGGTGGCTCTCGGGATCGACCGCCGAGAGCAGCGCAAACGTGCGTCGCTCGCTGATGCCGGCGACGTGAGCCAGGCCGATCGCGGCGACGTCGAAAGCGATCGCCAAGGGCATGCCGTGGAAGTTCCCGGCCGACACCGTGAGCGGGTCATCCCCGCCGACCGCCTCGGGAAACACCAGCGGATTGTCCGTGACCGCCCCGAGCTCACGCTCGATGACCACGCGCACCTGATCGAACCAGTCGAGGGCGGCGCCGAGCACCTGCGCCGCGCATCGCCAAGAGTAGGGGTCCTGCACGCGCGGATCGTTCTCGGCGTGGCTCGGGATGATCTCGCTGCCGGAGAGCATCGTCGAGAGGCGGGAGGCGACCCGCGCCTGGCCTCGTTGGTTCCGGATCGCGTGAACGCGTTCATCGAGAAACGAATCGGTTGCGCGAGCGGCGTCGATCGACATCGCGCATGCCACGAGAGCCGCGTCGAAGACCCTGGCCAACTCACACACGAGCAGCGATCCGTGCGCGGCCATCAGATGCGTGCCGTTGATGAGCGCGAGCCCTTCCTTGGCCTCCAGCTTGAGGGCTTCGATGCCCGCCGGCCCGAACGCGGAAGCCGTCTCCTCAGCGCCCGAGGGTCCGAGCACGTATCCCTCGCCGATCATCGAGAGCGCCACATGCGCCAGCGGCGCCAGATCACCCGAGGCACCGACCGATCCTCTCGCGGGCACCATTGGGCTGACACCGGCGTTGAGCATGTTCACGAGGCAATCCACCACCTCCGGGCGCACCGCCGAGTGCCCCCGGCTCAGAGACGCGGCAAGAAGCAGCATGGTCGCCCGGACAACCTCGGCTTCGAGCGGCTCACCGACGCCGGCTGCGTGAGACCGGATGAGGTTGTGCTGCACCTCGCTGAGCTTGTCGCCATCGATCCGCTGCTTGCTCAGCGAGCCGAACCCGGTGTTCACGCCGTAGATGGCGCGCCCGTCCTGCATCGCGCCCTCGAGCGCCCCTCGAGCGTTCACCAACGCGTCTCGGGCGCCTGAATCGAGTTCCACGCGTCTCCCGAAACTGGCAACAGACTCCACGTCTCTCGATGTGAGCGGGGCTCCGGTGATGCGGAGCGGCTGGTCGTGGGCGGCGGCAGCGGGAGTGGTCACGCCGAACAGTCTGGATTGCTCGGGCCCGCCGGGCAACCCCAGCGCTCTGCTTGGCGCAGGCTCGCGCGTCGGATATCACGCCGATATGTCGAAATCGATCTGGCGCTGGGCGACGCTCGGGGCCGCCTTCTTCGTGATCGGGCCAATCGCGGCCCGCGCGATTGGTTCCCTGGCGACTTCCACCGGGGCGCCGGTCGGATCGCTCCTGAGCGCGAGTTCGCTGCCCGCGGGGGTCGGCGTCCTGCTGTTGATCGCCATCGGCGCGGGCATCGTCGCCATCGTCGGGGCGCACCGTTGCTCACTCCGGACGGGTCTGTTCGGCGCGGGGCTGGTTGTGGCGTGGGCCGCCTTTTCCTCTGCTCAGGTCGACGTCATCCTGCGGGACCGCCAGGCGCCCGGGGCGTTCTGGCTGATGACCGCCGAGGGGGTCGTTCTCGCAATCACGGGGCTGGCTCTGGCTTGGGCGGCATCAAGGAGCGGCTCATCGCCCCCGGATGAGCGCGAATCGCATGGTCGATCCAACGGTCTCGGCTTCCTGATAGGTGTTGTCGCGGGCGCCCTGGGTGCGGCGGCGATCGCTCGGAGCGAGATGGCGGGGCAGACCCTGGCGGCCGGCATCGCGGCGGGGACGCTCGGCACCGTCCTCGGACGCGTCGTTGATCGGAACTCGCCCACCTGGGCCTACGTTGGCGCGATCGGCGCTCTCGCGATCGTCGGACCGGCGGCCGGTGCCGTGGTCCACGGAGACCAGGCCCTGACCGCGCTCTACGCCAACGATCTCGTCGCGATCGCCCGGCTCACGCCGCTCGATTGGCTGGCGGGCGCGCTGATCGGGGTCCCGATCGGCTCGGCGTGGGCGGCTTCCATGGTCGAGAAAGGCGCCGAAGCGCCCGCGAGCGCGTGAATCTCCTCGCTCGAAGGGGACGAATCGCGCGGTGCACGGCGCTACCATAGCCCCGAGCCGGACCCCTTCCCTCCGGCACCAACTCAAGGACCCAAGCACTCTATGACTACGGCCTCGCAGAGCTCGACCCGCCCGATCCCCGACATCCAGGCCAAGGGCGATTCGCGGAACGTCGCGATCGACAAGGTCGGCGTCAAGGATGTCACCTGCCCGATCACGCTCAAGACCCGCGACGGTGGTGAGCAGACCACGGTCGCCAAGGTCAACATGTACGTCAGCCTCCCGCACCACCAGAAGGGCACGCACATGAGTCGCTTCCTGGAGGTGCTCAACCAGCACGCCCACCCGCTGACCCCGGAGCAGATCCCCGCCGTCTGCCAGTCCATCAAAGAGCGCCTCGAGGCCGAAGACGCCCACCTCGAACTGTCGTTCCCGTACTTCATCGAAAAGCCGGCCCCGATCACGCGCGCTCTCGGCATGATGGACTATCGCGTGGTGTTCAGCGTCGCCTGCAACAGCCACACTGACTTTGCGATGAGCGTCGCGGCACCCGCCACAAGCCTCTGCCCGTGCTCCAAGGAGATCAGCGAGTACGGCGCCCACAACCAGCGCTGCGAGATCGAGGCCACCGTGCGGACCGCCGAGGGCGAGACGCTGTGGATCGAAGATCTCGTGGAGCACCTCGAGCGGGCGGCCTCGTGCCCGGTCTATTCGGTGCTCAAGCGCCCGGACGAGAAGCACGTCACCGAAGCGGCTTTCGACAACCCCAAGTTCGTCGAGGACATCGTCCGCGACCTCGCGCTGTCGCTCGAGGCCGACGACTCGATCACGTGGTACCGGATCAACAGTGAGAACTTCGAGTCGATCCACAACCACAACGCCTACGCCCAGATCACCCGCGATAAGCGGGGCTGAACGGGTCGATCCCATCAATCGACGACACGAGGAGGGAATCGTGCCAAGCAAAACGCTCTGGAGCGTGCTGGCCTCCATACTGCTGTGCGCTGTTGCCGGTTCGCCCGCATCGCGGGCCGAGCCCACCGAGCAGGCAGACCCACTCGGCTCCTGGCGGGAGGGCCCGGCCAAGCAATCGATCGTGGACTTCGTGAGCAGTGTGGTCGACCCGGAGTCGGACGGCTTCGTCCCACCGAAGGACCGGATCGCGACGTTCGACAACGACGGCTGTCTCTGGAGCGAGCAGCCTCTGTACTTCCAGGCGCTCTTCGCGTTCGATCGCATCCGTGCTCTCGCCCCTGAACACCCCGAGTGGCGCGTGACCGAGCCGTACAAGAGCGTCCTTGAGGGCGACACGGAACACGTCATGCAGGCCGGGAAGCAACAGGTCCTCGAGATGCTGATCGCGGCGCACGCCGGCGTGACCGGCGAGGAGTTCGATCAGATCGTCAGAGACTGGCTCGAGGTCGCGCGCCACCCCTCCACGGGCAAGGCGTTCACGGAGATGGTGTTTCAGCCGATGCTCGAGCTGATCGACTACCTGCATTCCAACGAGTTCAGGGTGTTCATCGTCTCGGGCGGGGGCATCGATTTCCTGCGGGTGTTCTCGCAGGATGTTTACGACATCCCCCCAGAGCGCGTCGTCGGCAGCAGCATCGGCGCCAGATTCGAGATGCGGGAGGGGATCCCCGTGGTGATCAAGACGCCCGAACTCGCCTTCGTCGACGACAAGGAAGGGAAGCCGGTGGGCATCCACCAGCACATCGGGCGGCGCCCGATCTTCGCCGCGGGCAACTCGGACGGCGACCTGCAGATGCTGCAATACACGACGATCCTGAGGGGCCCCGGCGATACCACTCCAAGGCTCGGCGTTCTGATCCACCACACCGACGCAGATCGGGAGTGGGCCTACGACCGGGACTCCCACGTCGGGCGCCTCGATGCCGCGCTCGACGAGGCGCCGGAGCGCGGGTGGGTGGTCGTGGACATGCGCGACGACTGGTCCCGCGTCTATCCGGCCGCGGACCCGTGACGGCACCCGAGGCCGGAGAACGGCTCGATCCGCCCTGATTCCGGTCACTTCCGGGCAACGACTCGACTGATCGGGGCCCGGATGCCGATTGATAGAATGGCCCCAGCGGGGTGGATTCCCGACGCCGGCGGAGCCGGCAGGAGCGTCACGGATGTCGCGCCAGCGCCCACTGGTTGCCAGCATGTTCCAGCGCCGCCTGATCCTCTTGATGTCAGGCGTGCTTGGTGTGTCCGCGGTCATGGGTGCCCAGGCGCTCTGGCTCACGGCGGTCGAGGGTGAATCGCTGCTGGAGCAGGCCGAGGGCAAGCTCGTCAGCGAGCGCTGGACCCCGACAATCCGGGGCAGAGTGCTCGACCGCAAGGGGCGCGTGCTCGCGGAGGACGCGCCCAGCTTCGACGTGCTCGTCGACTACGAGGTGATCACCGGCGAGCAGGCGTACTCCGACGCCGCCCGCCAGGCTCGCGCCGAGAACGCTGACGAGTGGCCGCAACTGGGGAGGGCCGCCCGCGCCGAGTTGGTCGAGCGCTACCTCCCTGCACACTCGGCCAGGTGGGAGCGCATGTGGGAAGACCTCTGCCGGGCGCTCGAAATGGACCGGGGCGAGGTTGAACGGCGGAAGACCCGGATCCGGCGGAACGTCCAGAGAATGGCGGTGAGCGTCTGGGAGCGGTGGCTGGAAGAGCGGCGCGAAGAACTCAATCGCGATCGCGAACTCGGAGAAGAGATCGAAGTTACGCTCAGCGATGTGCGGAAGCCGCTGGCCGTGCAGCGCCAGCCGCACCTGCTGGCCCGGGGTGTGTCAGAGCAGGCCGGCTTCGACGCTCGGAGGCTCTCGGATCTCTACGGCGGGATCGTCGTGGAGCACTCCGGCCGCCGCGCGTATCCCGCGTCGCGGGCGG
Organism: Phycisphaerales bacterium; assembly: GCA_028289195.1. GTDB lineage: Bacteria > Planctomycetota > Phycisphaerae > Phycisphaerales > UBA1924 > JANQQR01. The sequence goes on from JANQQR010000008.1 coordinate 78,640, forward strand.
TCGTCGAGGTGGATCCGTCGCACCTTCCCGGACCGGTCCGCGAGCAGATCACAGGTCTCACAGAGGACCCCGGGGAGTACGAGCCGATCTCTGTCCGCGTCGAGGGTGTCGCGACCCACGTCCTCGGCTGGCTGCGCGAGGCGCAGCGCGAGGACTTCGAGTCGCGCCCGCGCAAAGACCCGACGACGGGTGAGGTGGACCGGGGCCACTACCAGCCCGGTGACAGCTCCGGCGCCCAGGGGATCGAGCGGGTCGCCGAGTCGTCGCTCCGCGGGCTGCGAGGCAGGATCGTTCGCCACCTCGACACCGGCGAGGAGGAGATCGTCGAGCCCGATCACGGTGCGGACGTGCACCTGACGATCGACGCCGCGCTCCAGGCACGGGTGCAGGCAGCCATGGACCCGCGGATCGGGCTCGCCCAGGTGCAGCCTTGGCATTTCAGCGTGCTCCGGCCGCGCGACTACGAGAACACGCTCCCTGACGGCACACCGCTCTATGGCGCCGCGGTCGTTCTGGAAGTCGATTCGGGGGACATCCTCGCGATGGTCTCGACGCCCAGTTTCACACTCGATCAGCTCTACGAGGATCCGGAATCGGTATTCGAAGACCGCGTCCGGGCCCCATGGGTGAACAAGGCGCTGGCCAAGCCGTACCCGCCGGGCTCGATCGTCAAGCCCATGGTGCTCGTCGACGCGGTGACCACAGGGATCCACCCGCTGAACTCCACCATCCGCTGCGACGGCTACCTGCTCCCCAACCTCCCGAACAACTATCGCTGCTGGATCTGGAAGCAGTACAGCTCGACGCACTCGAGCAGCCTGCCGGCGGGACTCATCGATGAGAGCGGGGGACTCGGAGGCAGAGTCGCGCTCGGCGTCTCGTGCAACGTGTACTTCCAGACGCTCGCGAGGCAGATGGGTCTCTCGGGGATCCTCTCGATGTACCGGCGCTACGGCGTCGGGCGGACCTACGACCTCGGCGTCGGTGACGAATACCCCGGCATCGCCGGCGGGCAGACCCCGGAGGGCCGGCTGATGATCAGCCACGCGATCCTCATGGGTATCGGCCAGGGCCCGGTCGCCTGGACGCCGCTGCACGCGGCCGACGCCTACGCAACACTCGCCCGCGGGGGACTGCGCCTCGCGCCGCGCCTGCGCACGGACGAGCGCCCCCGCGCCGAGGAGCTCATCTTCGATCCGGCAGCGGTCGATGAAGCGCTCGCCGGGCTGCGCGAATCGGTCAATGCCAACTTCGGCACGGGCCACGAGCTGCGCTACCCGGACGGCACCGTCGAACCGATCTTCAGCGATCGCGAGGGCATCGAGATCGTCGGGAAGACCGGCACGGCGCAGGCCCCGCACCTCCTGAGTGAGCCCGACCCCGAGACCGGTGAGCGCACGGTGCTCCGCCAGGGCGACCACTCGTGGTTCGTCATCCTCGCCGGAGAGAGAGGCCGCCCGGCCAAGTACGCGATCAGCGTGATCATGGAATACTCCGGCAGCGGCGGGCGTGTCTCAGGCCCGATCTGCAACCAGATCGTGCAGGCGCTCGTCGAAGAGGGCTACCTCTGAGATGGTGCGCACGCTCCGACACGACCACAAAGCGGTCAATCGCGCCCCAGCTCGCGTCACCGTGTTCCACCTCGGCTGGGTCGTCCTGGCATGTTCCATCGTCCTGTCCCTGATAGGGATCCACGCGATGGACATCGCCAAGCCTCCGTCGGAGGGGGAGGCGATGGGAGCGGTCGCCGGCCGGCAGCTCGTGTTCCTCGGCATGGGGCTCGTGGTCGCGGCCGGCGCATGCATCGCCCACTACCGCATCCTCATCCCGTTCGTCTGGCCCATCATGGGCGTCGTGCTCTCCATGCTCGTGTTTGTGCTCCTCCCGTTCGTGCCGGAGTGGATCGTCGCCCCGAGGAACGGCGCGCGGCGCTGGATCAGCCTTGGGTTCACCGATTTCCAGCCCAGCGAACTGGCCAAGATCGCTGCGGTGCTCGTGACGGCTTCCTACCTCCGCTATCGCGACAACTACCGCACGTTGGTCGGATTGATCCCCCCGGCCCTGATCGCCACGGTGCCGATGGCCCTGATCCTCGTCGAGCCCGACCTCGGCACCGCGTTGCTCTTCCTTCCCACGCTGGCGGCCATGCTGATCGCAGCGGGGGCGAGGTTGTGGCACCTCATCGGGACCGCCGCCATCGGCGCCGCGTTTGCGGCCACCGTGATCTCGATCAGTCTCGCGATGGCCGACCAGGGCAAGTACCCGATCCTGCGTCCGCACCAGGTGGAGCGTATCCAGGCCGTAGTCGATCGCATCAAGGGCGACGAGCGCCACCTCGACGACCGCGGGTTCCAGGGCCAGCAGGCCCTCATGCTGATCGGGTCGGGGAGGCTGGCCGGGCACTCTGCTGAAAAGAGCCGCGCGCTGGTGCGCTACAGCCGCCTCCCCGAAGGCCACAACGACATGATCTTTGCCGTGATCGTCAACCGGTTCGGCCTGATCGGTGCGTGGAGCGTCATCGGGCTCTACACCCTGATGGCTGGCGCGGCCCTCGGGGCCGCCGCGGCCTGCAAGGACCCCTTCGGGCGACTCACCATCGTGGGCCTGGCGATGATGATCGCCACGCAAGCCACCATCAACATCTCCATGAACCTCGGGCTGATGCCGATCACCGGCATGACGCTGCCGTTCGTCAGCGCTGGCGGATCGAGCCTCGTGGCGGGGTTCATCATGGTCGGGCTCATCTGCAACATCGCGATGCGCCGGCCGCGCTACTTCTGGCGCAAGAGCTTTGAGTACGATTCGCCCGATGCCGACTGAAGAGCGACCGCCGCTGCAATTCGAGACCGACGTCGAGCCGTGGACGGCTCCCGACAGCTTCCTCGCCGAGGCCCTGGAGTTCGGGCTCTCGTTCGATGACGGCGAACTCGAGCGCCACGGTCTCTACCTGGCCATGCTGCACGAGGCCAACAGCCTCGTGAACCTCACCGCGATCACCGATGCAGAAGCTGCCTGGCGCCGCCACATCTTCGACTCGCTCACGCTGCTCTCGGTCCTCGCCGAACTCGAGCCCGGGTCCCGGGTGTGCGACGTCGGGAGCGGCGGGGGGGCGCCGGGGATCCCGCTTGCGATCGCCCTCCCCGACATCAAGTTCTCGCTGATGGAAGCGACCCAGAAGAAGGCGGCCTTTCTGGAGGCCGTCAGGCGCCGCCTCGATCTTCGCACGGTTCGGATCAGCAACCGCAGAGCCGAGGAAGCGGGCGCCGCGGGCGAGCCGCAGCGCGACGCTTTCGACGCCGTCATCGCGCGTGCGCTCGGGCCGGCTAATGTGGCTCTCGAACTGTGCGCGCCCTTGTGCCGCGTGGGGGGGCGCATCGTTCTGGTCAAGGGCCAGCGTGCTGCAGAAGAACTCGCCGAGGCGGAACGCGCCCTTCAGGTGCTGGCGGCCGAGCACGCCGGCACGGTGGACACGCCCACGGGCAAGCTCGTCGTCCTCAACAAGACGCGACCGACGCCCCGCGAGTACCCGCGCCGCGCCGGCATCCCCAAGAGCCAACCGATCGCGTGATCGCGCCCCGTACACTCTGCCAGTGACCCACGAATCGCCCGACACAGACCCGCTGCTCACAGGAGACGGGCTCCTCGCCGCTAAACTCGGGGAGCGCTTCGAATCGCGCCCGCAGCAGCAGGAGATGAGCGCCGCCGTCGCGCGGACGCTCGCCGGCAAGGGGCAACTGGTGGTCGAGGCCGGCACCGGCGTGGGCAAGAGCTTTGCGTACCTCGTCCCCGCTATCCGGCGCATCATCGCGTCGGAGGGCGCAGAGCGGGTGGTCATCGCGACCAACACAATCGCGCTCCAGGAGCAGCTGGTCTCGAAGGACATCCCGTTCCTGCTGGGCGCGCTGGGGCTGAACGAAGGCGGGCTCGTCCGGACCGAATTGGTGAAGGGGCGCGGAAACTACGTCTCGATCCGGCGCCTCGGCCTGGCATCGCAGCGCCAGGAGAAGCTGTTCGCCAACCCCGGCGCCCGGCGCTCGCTCCACCAGATCGAGGATTGGGCCTACGAGACAGAAGACGGCTCTCTCTCCACGCTCCCGCAACTCGAGAGGCCCGGCATCTGGGACCGCGTGCAGTCGGATTCGGGCAACTGCATGGGGCGCAAGTGCCCGAGTTACGACAAGTGCTTCTATCAGAGCGCCCGGCGCCGGATGGAGCGGGCGAACCTCCTGATCTGCAACCACGCCATCTTCTTCAGTGATCTCGCGCTCCGGGCGGGCGATGCCGGGTTCCTCCCGTCGTACCAGCACGTGATCCTCGACGAGGCCCACCAGGTCGAGGACGTCGCCAGCGAGCACTTCGGGCTCTCGCTGAGCGAGGGACGCGTCCGCCACCTGCTCTCGGCGCTGACCCAGGGACGCAAGTCCAAGGGGTTCCTCGCGGCGCTGACGGTCACGCCGGACGGCGAGGAGACTGTCGCCCGCTCAGTCTCCCTCTCCGAGCGGGCGTCGGACGCTGCGGATGAGCAGTTCGGCGCCCTTCTCGAGCACGTCGGAGGAGAGCTGGGCTCTGTCCGCCTCCGCGACCCGGGAGCGCTGCCCAACGCGCTGACCCCGGCGTTCCGCGAACTCAGCCTTGTGCTCCGGCGGCTCCGCGAGCACGCGACCAAAGAACCCGACAAGTTCGAGCTCAACGCCTACGCGCTCCGGGCCCAGGCGATAGCGGACGAGTGCGAGATCCTCATCGAGCAGTCCATGGATGGATGCGTGTACTGGCTGGAGACATCGGCTCCTGAGGGCCAGAGGCGCGGGCACCTCCGCACATCCCTCGCCTGCTCGCCGGTCGATGTCGCGCCGGTGCTGCGTCGGGAGCTGTTCGAGCGCGAGATATCGATTGTCCTGACGAGCGCCACGCTCACGACGGCGCAGTCTTCGTTCGATCACACGCTGGAACGCCTGGGCTGCGACGGAGCACGGACGCTGGCCCTCGGCAGCCCCTTCGATCACGCCAGCCTCGTCGAGCTCCACGTCGACGCGTCGATGCCGGACCCGCGAGCCCGCGACTACCTCGACGCCCTGTCGTCGCGCGTCCTTCAGCACGTCCGCGAAACAGACGGCGGCGCGTTCGTGCTCTTCACGAGCTACAAGACGATGCACCAGGTCGCCGATCGCGTCGCTCCCGACCTCCACGAGTCGGGCAACCCCCTCGTCACCCAGGGACGAGACGGCAGCCGATCGCAGATCCTCGAAGCGTTCACTTCCGACCCCGGTTCCGTGCTCTTCGGAACGTCGTCGTTCTGGCAGGGCGTCGACGTCGCCGGGCACACGCTCCGCAACGTCATCATCACCCGCCTGCCCTTCGATCCGCCCGACCGACCGCTCACCCAGGCCCGTCACGAGGCGATCGCCGAGCGAGGCGGCAACGCTTTTGCCGATGACTCACTCCCCAGGGCGATCATCCGCTTCAAGCAGGGATTCGGACGCCTGGTCCGGACCGCGACTGATCGGGGCAGGGTGGTGGTGCTCGACCCCCGGCTCGTGCGATCCGGCTACGGGCGCCTCTTTCTCAAGGCCCTTCCCGAAGGCGTGCCCCTTGTCGGCGCACCGACGGGGGATCAGACCGAGGGCGTCGCCTGAACCACGCGCCTTCTCCGCTATCCTGCACGCTCTGCTCCCCGATTCCCCCCTCGCGCACCCGGAGAACCCATGCTCGGCAAGGTCTTCAAGGCGTACGACGTCCGCGCCACGTACCCCAACCCGCTCAACGAGAACATGGCCTGGCAGATCGGCTACGGCTGCGGCACCTTCCTGCTCAAAGACGCCGCGGCGGCGGGCGAGACGACGCCGATGATGAAGAACGTCGTCGTCGGCCACGACATGCGCCTGAGCAGCCCGTCGCTCCGCGATGCGCTCTGCCAGGGCCTCATCGACAGCGGTGCCGGCGTGCTGGAGATCGGCCTCGTCGACACGCCGATGGTCTACTTCGCGATCAACCACCTGGACTGCGCCGGCGGCGTCCAGGTCACCGCCAGCCACAACCCGCCCCAGTACAACGGGTTCAAGGTCTCCAAGAGGAAGGCCAAGCCGGTCGGCGAGGCGACCGGGCTCGCCGAGGTGCGCAAGGCCGCCGCGATCGCCGATGTGAGCCTCAAGGGCACCGGCACCGCGGTGCGCGAATCGCGCGATCTGTGGGACGCCTATCGCGACCACGTTCTGGGGTTCCTCGACCTCAAGGGCCGGTCTCTCAAAGTCGTCATCGACGCCTCGAACGGCATGGCCGGAACCATGGTGCCGAAGATCTTCGGGCCCGGCGGCAACGCCATCGAGGGGCTCGAGATCGTTGAGCTCTACTTCGACAACTCCAAGGGAGAGTTCGTTCACGAGCCGAATCCGCTCGTGGCGTCCAACCTCGTGGATCTGCAGGCGAAGGTCGTCGCGGAGAAGGCCGACTTCGGGATCTGCTTCGACGGCGATGCCGATCGCCTGATCGTCGTGGACGAGAAGGGCAAGATCGTGGGCTGCGACTTGCTAACGGCGCTGCTCGCCCGGTCCTTCCTCGCCCGGTCGCCCGGCTCGGCAATCGTCTACGACCTCCGATCGAGCAAGGCCGTCGAGGAGGCCGTGAAGCAGGCCGGGGGCACGCCGGTGCGCTCGCGCGTCGGGCACGTGTTCATGAAGGCCGCAATGGCGGAGTACGGTGGCTCCTTCGGCGGGGAACTGTCGGGCCACTTCTACTTCGCCGGCAACTTCAACGCCGACTCCGGAGCGATCGCCATGGCGACCGTGCTCTCGGTTATGGCCGAGGCGGGCAAGCCGATGAGCGAGCTCATCGCGCCGCTGGCCCGGTACCACCAGTCCGGCGAGCAGAACTTCGAGGTCGAAGACAAGGACGGCGCCCTCGAAGAACTCAAGGAGGCCTTCGAGTCGCGGGGTGCCATCGACGAGCTCGACGGCGTGACGGTCGATTGCTTCGACACCGAGGGGTGGTGGGCCAACGTGCGCAAGAGCAACACCGAGCCCCTCCTGCGTCTGAACCTTGAGGCCAAGGACGCCGAGACACTCGCGCGGATGGCCGACGACCTCGCGCCCCGCCTCGGAGAATCGGTCGCCCACTGACGGGCCCGGGCTCACGGATCACCCTCCGGAGTGCCGACAGCATCGGGGGACCTATCCTCACCGTGCCGGGAGGCCGGCTGACGAGATCGGAAGGGCAAGGAAGGCGCCGCGCTGCATGAACGTCTCGAGCTTCCTCGAACACTGGTCGATCGCAGAGAACCCGTTCCGGGCCGAGGAGGCCCGGCACGACCCCGTGTTCTCGCGCCTCGGCCAGGGACCGACCACCCACCCGGACTTCGAGAAGATCGTGGGTGATCTCGCCAGGCCATCCACCGCCGTCGTGTTCGGGGAGAAGGGATCGGGCAAGACGGCCATCAGGCTCCAACTCGCCTCTCGCATCACCGAATTCAACGCCGGACGGCGCAAGGACATGGTCCTGCTCGTCCCCTACGACGACCTCAACCCGGTTCTCGACCGCTACGTCGCCCGCATGACCCCCGATGGAGAGAGCGACGCCAAGCGCATCCACAAGGTGCTCAGCAAACTCCGCCTTGTCGATCACATGGACGCCATCCTGGCCACCGCGACCCCGCGTCTGATCGACGTCCTGATCGGTGAAGACGAGGAAGCCCCGGCGGATCTGTGGAGGCAGGCCCGCAAGGCCACACCCACGATCAAACGCGACCTCCTGCTGCTCCAGGCGCTCTACGACAGAATGGAGCATGCCGAGCGCCGCGCATCGACCGTTAGGCGCCGGCTCGGTGTCGGCCCCAGCCTCGACAGGTTCCTCTGGGGAGGAGCGGGCGCAACACTCTGGGTCATCCCCGCGGCCTGCGGCATCGCGACGTTCTTCGTCGACACCAAGTGGGTCACGCCGCTGACGATCGCCATGTGGGCCACCATCGGTCTCTGGGCGATCGCCGCGGTCAAGTGGTTCGTCGTCGACCGCCTCCTCGTCGCCCGGCTGGCCAAGAAGGTCTCCAAGCAGCTCCGCACGGTGCCGCGCGGGCGTTCGGCGCTCAGCCGGGCCCTCTGGCGTCTGGCACCCGCCGACCGGCGCCGCGAGATGCTCCCCCTCGACAGCACCGACGACGTGCGCTACGCGATGTTCGAGCGCCTGCGCCGCGCCGCCGGCGCAATGGGGTTCGGTGGCGTGCTGGTCGTGCTCGACCGCCTCGACGAGCCAACGCTCATCAGCGGCGACCCGGATCGCATGCGCACGGTCGTCTGGCCCCTGATGAACAACAAATTCCTGCAGCAGGAGGGCGTAGGCTTCAAGCTGCTGCTGCCGATCGAGCTGCGCCACGAGCTGTTCCGAGAGAACAGCGCATTCTTCCAGGAGGCCCGACTCGACAAGCAGAACATGATCGAGCGCCTCCTGTGGACCGGCGCCACGCTCTACGACCTGTGCAACGCCCGCCTCAACGCATGCCGCCCGAGCTCCTCGAGTCAGCTGACGCTCAAAGACCTCTTCGACGAGGACGTCGGACGCCAGGACATCGTCGACGCCCTCGACCAGATGCACCAACCCCGCGACGCCTTCAAGCTGATCTACCAGTGCATCGCCGAGCACTGCTCGAACGTCACCGAAGAGCAGGAGGCCTGGCAGATCCCCAGGCTGATCCTCGAAACGGTGCGCAAGCAGCAATCGGACCGGGTGCAGATGTTCTATCGGGGTGTGAGGCCGGCGTAGGGGGTCGGGCGGGGGGCAGGCGTCAACGCGATGACAGAACCGCATCGGGCGCTGTCAGTTCTTCGTCGTGCGCGGATGGCGCACGCTGCGAAGTACGAGTCTTGGCGATGAGGACCAGTCGTCGGATTGTGGCATTGACCGCAATCTCCGGCGGATGAGCCAGCCCTCTGGCAACTGTAATACTTCGGCTATCATGAGATTGAAACGGTCGGCTCACCAGCGGACCGGGATAGTCGAGGAAGGGAAGACACGATGATTCAACGAGCGGCGACCCGCGTCGCATTTGCTGCGGTCTGCTTGCTGATACCGCATATGCAAGCTGATGCTGCACCGTTCCGACTTCGAGGCATTGAGTCTGGCGGCGAGCTCCCAGACGTCTCCGGCGCGGGCTTCACGGCTAGCTCGGGAGAGTTCTACAAGGATGTAGCCAATCCCGCCGTATTCCCAACTTCCGCCGCGTTTCATGGGGTGCCGATCCTCAATCTCGAGCAGGATAGTTCCTGGACGATTGATCCGTTTGGCCCGAACGTGGCGCCAGATTCCAATCATGCAACACGAGACTTCTACGGCAACTATCCGGAGGGCACCTACCAGACAACGACTACGACAACTCCTTTCGCCTTGTCGGTGACTCCTGGCAGTGCGGTGTCAGGAGAACGCGCATTCTTCGCCTTCAAATTGCTGCCGCCTGGGGGGCCGTTCTCAGGAATGGCGCCAAATCCCAGCGGAGGACGCAGCACACTCGACGGCGTGTTCATAGGACGCGCGACCGTGGAGGACGGGGCATCGGTCTCCGGAGATGCGCTCTTCGATGTCGAAGGAGCGAATCCCGCGATCGTGGAACTGGACGGCGCACCCGTTCTGATCGGCGACCAGATGTTCGCTCTCCGCTCGTATCTCGTGATCGACGACGGACCCGCGGGAGATACATTTGACCTGTGGTTTCAGGTCATCCCAGCCCCCGGCGTCCTTTTTGCGTTTCTCCCGCTCGCACTCATGAAGCGCCAATCACGAAGTACAGTCGATTCGACTGACTGATTCGGCACAACGGGAGTTGGAGTCAAGCACGGACGCCATTCCGCTCGGCAGTGGGCGATCGGCCGCCCCAGGGCCATGGAGTCGAGCGGTGAATTGCGGGGCCCAATCGCGCTGACTCACAGGCATTTCAGGGTTGAGTGAACGATCCCGACGCCGCGATATCGAAACTCAGGGTTCCTGATCGCTCTGTGTCGCAATCAGGCTCACGCCAACGTTGACCACCAGCGCCGCGATGAACGCCACCGTCAGGTTGTACATCTCGACCGAGCCCGAATACACCTCCGGCCACACGATCGTGACGACGAAGCCCGTCGCCATGCCGGCCAGGCAGCCGGCGTAGGTCGCGCGCTTCCAGAGCAGCAGCAGGGCGAGTTGGGGCCCGAACGCTGCGCCGAGCATCGCCCAGCCGTAGGTGAGCACGTAGTTGTAGACCTTCACGTCCTGGTCGATCACCAGCAGCGCCGCGCCCACGCCCAGCGCCAGTACCACCCCGCGGTCGATCAGCCACCGGATGCGCGCGGCGGGGGCCTTGGTCACCTTCCCAACGATATCGCTGGCCACGCTGCTCGCGGCGACCACCAGCTGGCTGTCGGCAGTCGATGCGATCGCAGCGAGGATCGCCGCCAGGGCCATGCCCGCGATCACGCCGGGCATCAGGTTCTGTGCGCTGACGATCAGGGCGAGCTCCGAGTCCGTCCCGCCTCCCGGCAGCAGGGTGGTGGCCCACTCATCGCCGGCGCTCGCCATCGCGCGGCTGAGCAGGCCGATCGTCACGGCGCCCCAGTAGATGAGCATCGCCCATGTCACCGCGATGGCCCCGCCCTGGTAGACGTCCTTGCTGTTCTCCAGCGCCATGTAGCGGACGAGCACGTGGGGCTGCCCCGGGTAGCCGAAGTTCACGCCGAGAGCACCGGACCCCAGAACGAACCCGATGAGCGCCAGGCCCCCGATGTCGGGCACGAATCGCACCAGGTCCGGATCGGCGGACTCGAGCCCGTCGAGCACGAACCCGTAGCCGCCTCTCGTGATGAGCAGCGCCACCGGCAGCCCGACCAGAGCCGCGAGCATGAGCAGAGACTGGGCGAAGTCGGTCCAGCACGCCGCCCGGAAACCGCCGACGACGGTGTAGGCGAGCACCACGACCATCCCGATGACCACGCCGAGGCGATAGTCGACGCCGCCGAACCCGAGCTCAAACGCCTTCCCTGCCGCGGCCATCTGGGCCGCGACGTAGAGGAACATCGCGCTGAGGATCACGATCACGCTCAGGATCCGCAGCAGCGGGGCCCGCTCGCCGAAGTGGAGGCTGAAGACGTCGGGGATCGTCACCGCCCCGAGTTCCCGCGCCCGGCGTCCGAGCGGACCCGCGAGGACGAACCAGTTGAACAGGATCCCGAATGCCACCCCGGGCAGCAGCCAATAGGCGCGCACGCCGTTGGTGAACGCGAAGCCGACCAGTCCCATGGTCACCCAGCCGGAGGACCCCGACGCGGACGCCGAGAGCGACGCCATCCACGGCCCGAGCCGGCGCCCGGCGAGGAAGTAGTCCTCTTCATCCGCCTTGCCGAACCGGGTCGAGTAGATCCCGAGCCCGACGATGAGCAGCGTGTACAGCGCGAAGGAGATGCCGACGACGTCCATGCTGGAGCGGGACACTACCAGATCCGTCTGACGGGTCGGACACGAGGGCGTTGGTGGATATCATCGCACCCATCAACCATCCGCCACTCGCATTCACGGGAGAGACCCTTGATCCGCACACTGACGACGATTCCGCTGATTGCCGCCCTCGCCTTCACTCTGTGCGCGTGCGCGACAGCACCCGAGACCGCCTCCGAGCGCCGCTCGCTGGTCCGCCAGGCCGACTACACCGTCGAGCAGTTCCTCGAAGCCGACCCGAGCATGCAGACGTTCTTCGACAACGCCGTGGGATGGGCCGTGTTCCCGACCGTCGGCAAGGGCGCTGTCGGCGTCGGCGGCGCCTACGGCAAGGGCGTGCTGTATCAGGGCGGCGAGGTCGTCGGATACTGCGATCTCTCGCAGGGCTCCATCGGATTCCAACTCGGCGGCCAGAGCTACTCCGAGATCATCTTCTTCCGCAACGATCAGGCGATCTCGGCCTTCAAGTCCGGCACGGTGAAACTCTCGGCTCAGGCATCCGCCGTCGCCGCGGCCTCCGGGGCCTCGGCCGACGCCGATTATTCGGAGGGCGTCGCGATCTTCACCATGGCGAGCGGCGGACTGATGTTCGAGGCGTCGGTGGGGGGCCAGGGATTCGACTACCGGCCCGCCAGCATGTTCGACGACGACGAGTGAGGCTCACTCGCCCGGGATCGTGCTGATCGCGCCTTCCCAGGGGCTGCTGGCGCTCGCGTAGAGCTTGCGCGGGATCCGCCCTGAGAGATGTGATTGCCGGCCGGCGATGCACGCGTGGCGCATGGCGTGGGCCATCATCACCGGCTCCTGCGCGTGCGCGATCGCCGTGTTCAGCAGCACACCGTCGGCGCCGAGTTCCATCGCTGTGGAGACGTCGCTCGCGCACCCCACGCCGGCGTCGACGATCACCGGGTAGCGGGGGTCGTTCTCTTTGAGCGCCCGCAGGATCAGCGTGATCGCGCTGGCGTTGAGCACGCCCTGCCCGGAGCCGATCGGAGAGCCGGCGGGCATGACGCTCGTGGCGCCGGCATCTTTGATGCGCTGCGCCATGATCGGGTCGTCCGAGGTGTAGCAGAGCACCTCGAACCCGTCGTCGACGAGCGTCTTGCACGCCTCGAGCGTGCCGAGGGGATCGGGCAGCAGCGTCTTCTTGTCGCCCAGGACCTCGAGCTTGACCCACGAGGCGCCCGGGTTCCCGAGCTGATCAAGCAGCTCGCGTCCGAGGCGCGCGACGCGGACCGCGTCGTCGGCGCTGAAGCAGCCCGCCGTATTGGGCAGGATCGTGTACCGATCGAGATCGATGAACTCCAGCAGCGACTGGCCCTGCTCGTTGTAGAGGCGCTCGCGCCGCACGGCGACCGTCACCACCTCGGCGCCCGAGGCGTCGAGTGCCTGCTGCATCGTGGGGAAGTCGGCGTACTTGCCCGTGCCCACCACCAGGCGGCTCGAGAACGTCCGCGTCCCGAGGGTGAAAGGCTCCAGGCCGGGCTCCGTGATCTGCTGGGTCGTCATGGCTCCAGTGTACGCAGGAGCGCTCAGCCGCCACCGACGAGGGTCATGAGTTCGACCCGGTCGCCGTCGCGGAGCATCGTCTCGGCGTGGCGTGCCTTGGGGACGACCTCCCGATTCACCTCCACGGCGCAGGGCGATCCGTCGAGCCCGAGGTCAGCCAGCAGGCCCTGCACGCTCAATTCGTCGGTCCGCGATTCCTTCTTGCCGTTGATCACGAGTTCCATAGCCCCAGTCTAGGTGCGCACCGATGCCGGGGTGCGCCGCTGGTATCCTCTTGGCCCGAGTCAACCACCACGATGACAGCGAGGTCCGTGCTCATGACGACGATGCGTTTGACATCCGCCGCGCTCGCGGCTGCCGCGATGGTCTCCTGCGCGAACTCCCCGGTCGCTGCTCGCCAGGGCGCAGCCGGCGGGGCCGAGGGCGTTCGGGTTCCCGGGCTCTCCGGGCCGGACGCGGCGCTCGCCTATCCGGCGGCGTTCTTCCCCGGGGCCGCGTACGACGCGGGCATCCCCACGCCCGACAATGTCATGGGGTTCACACTCGGTGAGCGCCCGGCGACCTACACGCAGCTCAAGGCGGCGTTCGAAGCTCTGGCCGAGTCCAGCGATCGCGCGACCCTCGTCGAGTACGCGACCTCGTACGAGGGCCGGTCGCTCTACTACCTGGTGATCACCGATCCTTCCCGCGTCGGCGATGGCGACGACCCGTTCGCCGATCTCAAGCGCGATCTGCGGAGCGTTGCCGATCCTCGTTCGACGGATGCAGCAGACGCCGAGCGCCTCGCCGGGCAACTGCCGGCCGTGGCCTGGATGGCATACGCGATCCACGGCAACGAATGCTCGGGCGCCGATGCGGCGCTTGCCGCGGCCTACCACCTCACGGCCTCGACGAGCGCCGAGACCGCACAGATGCTTGAAGATCTGGTTGTTGTCATCGACCCGCTGATGAACCCCGACGGGCGCGACCGCTACATCAATCGTCTGGATGAATCGCGCTCGACCCAGCCGGCCCACGACAACCAGTCGATGGCGCACCGAGGCCAGTGGCCATCTGGTCGGACCAATCACTACCTCTTTGATCTCAACCGCGACTGGATCCTGGGCGTCCACCCCGAGACACGCGGGCGCATCGAAGCCATCGACGAGTGGCACCCGCTCCTGCTCGTCGACGCGCACGAGATGGGCAGCCTCGACACATACCTCTTCAGCCCGTCGCGCGAACCGGTGAACCCCAACCTCCCCCAGCGACGCAAGCACTGGTGGGACGTCTTCGCGCTCGACCAGGGTGCGGCGTTCGATGCGTTCGGCTGGCGCTACTACACCGGCGAATGGAACGAGGAGTGGTACCCGGGCTACACGAGCTCGTGGGCCGGGTTCCGCGGAGCGGTGGGCATCCTGTACGAACAGGCCCGGGTCGCCCCCGATGGCATCAAGCGACCCGAGGGCACCGTGCTCACATACCGGGAATCGGTGCACCACCAGGTTGTCAGCACGATGGCGAACCTCGACACGCTCCAGGCCAACAGGGCCGAACTCTACGAGGAGTTCCTCGCCGAGCGCCGCCAGAATGTCAGCGCCGATGCGCCGCACGCCGACCGCGTGTTTGCTATCCGCCCCTGGAACAACCACGGCCGGATGCGCATCTTCCTCGAACTCATGCAGGTGCAGGGCTTCGATGTGTTCGTTGCCGACGAGGCCTTCAGCGCCGCCCGCGCCGAGAACCAGCTCGGGATCGTGAGCGAGAACGCCGAATTTCCGGCCGGCACGTTACTGATCCCCAACCGCCAGCCTGAGGCGCCGCTGGTGAGCGCGATGCTCGAGTTCGACCCGCGCATGAGCGAGGAGTTCCTCCGGTGGTCGCGCCGAGAGATCCTGCGTGCCGACGATCCCAAGCTCTACGACGTGACCTCCTGGAATCTCACGATGATGCACGGCGTGCCCGCCAGCGTCATCAGCGCCTCAGACGTCCCCGCGACGTCGCCGCTCGAGCTCGGAGACGCGAGCGGGGGAGTCGAGAACGCCGAAGCGCTCGTCGCGTGGGTGATCGACGGCGTTGACGACAACGCCGCGATCGCTGCCGCACGCCTGATGGAAGCCGGCGTCGAGGTCCGCGCCGCCAACAAGGCCTTCGAGATCGGCGGCACCACGTTCGCTCGGGGCTCGGTCGTCGTCACCCGCAACGACAACCAGCTGCTCCCCGGAAGCGATGACGAGCTGATACGGACGATCGACCGCATCGCGCAAGACCTCGCGGTCAGGGCAATCGGGATCGACTCAAGCCTCGGTATCGGCGTGGAGAATCCCGATCTGGGCGGCGAGCACTTCGAGCTGCTCGAGCGCCCGCGCATCGCCCTCGTCGGCGGCCCCGATGTCAGCTCATACGGCTACGGAACGGCGTGGCACGCCATCGACCAGCGCCTCGGCGTGCCGGTAGCACTGCTGACCTCCACGGGATTCGGAGGTGTGGACCTGCGCAGATACAACACGCTGATCATCCCGAGCACCTGGGGCCCGTTTCTGCGTGAGCATCAGGCGAAGATCAGCGAATGGGTCGAGTCGGGCGGGACGCTGGTCGCGATGGACAACAGCGCACGCCAACTGGCGAGCGAAGAGTCCGGGCTCAGCCGCGTCCGCCAGCTCCCCGATGTGCTCGACAATCTGCACGACTACGAGATCACGCTCCTTCGCGAAATCACGGCCCGGACCGAGCAGGTCGACACCGACGCGATCTGGGACCGCGATGCTGCCGGCGACGTCGCATTCCCATGGGACCACGAACCGGGCGAGGACGAAGAATCTGCGCCGGATCTCAGCCTGCCCGCGACGGACGAACTCGAGCGGCGCGACGAGTGGCAGAGCGTCTTCATGCCAGCGGGCGTGATGCTGGCTGGGCGTATCGACGATCGCCACTGGCTGACATTCGGCGACGAGCACATGATCCCGCTGCTGATGGGCAACAACGGGGTGCTGATGACCAAGCCGCCCGTCGACGCGGCCGTCCGGGTCGGGATGCTGATCCCCGAAGACGATCTCGCCGCGCGGCGGGTCGGGTGGGCGGTCATGCCCGAGGGGCAGCGACTGCTCGTGCGCATGAGCGGCCTGCTGTGGCCGGAAGCCGCCGAGCGACTCGCGAACGCAGCGGCAATCACCCGGGAGCGCCATGGCAACGGCCAGGTGATCCTGTTCGCCAGCGAGCCGAACTTCCGCGGCGCGACGCTCGCGACACAGCGGTTTTTCCTGAACGCCATCGTGTTCGGCCCCGGGATGGGGGCGAGCCACCCGATCATTCCGTGAGACATCGGCACCTTCTCTTCGGCGCGCTGTCGGGCGTGGTGTTGCTTGTGGGCTTCACAGGTGGCGGCTGCGCTCGGGACGTCCGCGTGCAGCGCGCCGACCCTTCGTCGACGCTGCGAGAGCAGCTCACGACGCGACTCACATCCGAACGTTTGAGCGGCCTGACCCGCGACGCGCTCGCGATGGCATCGCTCGACCGGCTCGCCCGCGAAGAGCCTCTCGAAGCGATCGACCGCCTGAGGGAACTCGCGAAGTCCGAGCCCGACGCGGCCTGGCGTCTGGCGGCCTCGGAACTGCTGCTCGACGCTGCCGAGGACGCTTCCCCTCCCGATGCGTCGCTGTATCTCGCGTCGGCATTCGAGGCCGATCTCGAGGTTCGACGCGCGGTCGCGCAGGGCGGGGGCCTCCTCGATGAACGCACAGAGTTTGCTGCCGACCTGTACCACCGGGCGATCTCCCGCTGGCTGTCGCTGAGCTCGCAGGTGTGGCTCCGGGATGACGTCGCAGAGTCGGTGGACGGCGTCGGCGGGACCTTCTCTCTCGCATTCGACGGTTCGCCATCGTCCTCGTCCTTCGCCGTCGGCGACTTTGACTCGCTCGTGCCGGCCGATCAGCTCCGGGTGCTGGGGATGCGGACGCACCACCGCCTCGATGCCTACGGTGTGCCGGTCGTCGCGATCCGCGAACAGGCCGATGCCCAGCCGCCGAGGAGCGAGGCGTTCATCCCGCCCGAGGGGCTGATTGTTCCTGCGACAGTGACGCTCCGGTTCGACTCGCCGTCGGATGTAGCGATCGAACTCTGGAACCCCGACCGGGTGCGCGCGATCGAGCGTCACGGCGCGCCGCTCCGACTCTCGACAGACACGACCGCGCCGATCGCTGAGTTGTTCTCCCGCGCGGAACTGGCCCGCACGGGTGCCCGGGGCATGACGGATGTCGGGGAGTACGTCAGCAGGATCGGCATCTACCTCCACGAGCCGTTCGATCCACAGAAAATCCCGGTCCTGCTCGTCCACGGGCTGCGCTCCAGCCCTGTGACCTGGCGCGACATGCTCAACGACCTGCGCGCCGACCACGTACTCCGGGAGCGATTCCAGTTCTGGATGTTCTACTACCCGACCGGGCTGCCGGTGCCCCGTTCGGCGGCCTACCTGCGCCGCGAACTCGCTGAGATCCGCTCGCTGTTCGACCCGAACGGATTGAATCCGCGGATGTCCGAGATGGTCGTCGTCGGGCACAGCATGGGCGGGCTCCTCACCAAGGCGAACGTGCAGTCCAGCGGCGACGCTCTGTGGCACTCGTTGCACCCGGAACCGTTCGATGAGATCGACATGCCGCCGGGCGTGCGCGACCACATCCGTGAGGTGTTCTTCTACGACGCCGACGAGGGCATCGCACGCGTCGTTTTCATCGCCACGCCCCACGCCGGCAGCACCATGGCGACCTCCTGGATCGGACGCCTCGGGGACTCCCTCGTCGATCTGCCTGACGAGTTCGACGATGTCGACGAGTGGTTCGCCAGCGAACGCCAGCGCCTGGACCCGAGCGAGGAATACCAGCTCACAAGCGGCGTCCCATCCAGTATCGATGATCTGCGCCCCGGAGCGCCGCACCTGCGGGCGTACTCGTCGATACCGATGCGCACAGGCCTGCCCTTCCACGTGATCGCGGGCGGGCAGGACTCGATCGTGCCCCTGGACAGTTCGATGCTCGAGGGCGCTGATTCGGCCATCATCGTCGACGCCGGGCACAACGCCCACACCCATGCACGCGCGATCAGAGAGGTGCGCCGAATCCTGCTCCTGCATCTCGATGACCGGCGCTAGTCGCGAGATTTCCGGAGCATCCCCGCGCGGACTCGGCGATATACCGCCCCATGCGAGTCAGGCAGCGCAGCGGTGGGGCGGTGAATGCGATGAAACAGTCTTGGATGCAAATCGTGCTCCCGATCATCCTGGGCCCCGCGATCGCAGCATCCACGCTCGGCCAGGGCCACGACCCGCTCGGGCCGCCCTACGACCACGACATGGCCGAGCAGATCGGTGAGTACGTGCGCCGGATCTTCCTGGATGCCGACGACCACCTCTGGTTCGGCACGAACGGCTACGGGGTCTGCAGATTCGATGGCGAGGAACTGGCCTGCTTCGGGCCCAGGGAAGGACTGGCGGGGCACCAGGTAACCGGGATCATCCAGGACCGGCAAGGCGACGTCTGGATCGCGACCAACGGCGGCGTCTCGCGATTCGACGGAGCCGGCTTCACCAATTACGCCGAGCAATCGGGCCTCAACGAGCCCTATGCGTGGACGATCGTGGAGCAGTCCGACGGCACGATCTGGGTCGGCACCCTCGGCGGCGCGTACCGCTTCGACGGCGAGCGTTTCTCCAGATTCGATCTCCCGGAAGCCCCGCATCGCGACCAGACCCGGGGGGTCTCGAGCAGGAGCCGCATCCTCGATATCACCGAGACGCGCGACGGCACCCTGTGGTTCGCGACCGAGGGCGCCGGGGTGTTTTCATACGACGGCGAATCGCTCACAAACCTCTCGAGCGCCGACGGGCTCACCTCGGACTTCGTGAACTGCGTGCTCGAGGACCGGAACGGGACGATCTGGATCGCGACCCACCACGGCGGCGTCTGCCGCTACGACGGAGCGACCGTCACACCCGTGACGGCCGCAGACGGCGTTCGCGGCATCGAGGCGTGGAGCATCTTCGAGGACCGCCACGGACACATCTGGTTCACGATCGAGGGGCATGGTGTCTACCGCTTCGACGGCGAGTCGTTCACGAACCTCCACTGGGAGGTGGGCCTGCCCCGAGCGATGCAGAGCTTCGGCGAAGACGCCCGGGGCCGCCTCCTGGTGGGCGGATACGGTGGCCTGTTCAGGCACAACGGCGTCGTGTTCGTGAACGTGAAGCGATCCGGACCGTGGGAGTAGGGCGGCGGCGCCCGGATGCTTGGCCGACCGATTCGCCCGTGCTACAGTCCCCGTCTCGCGGGCGTAACTCAATGGTAGAGTGTCAGCCTTCCAAGCTGAATGTTGCCGGTTCGAGTCCGGTCGCCCGCTTTCTCGCAGCGCGTCGCTCCGCTCATGCTCCGCACTGCGACTGAAGCCTGCGCTGTTCGGCGTTCCTTCCTCGCATTGATCGACCAACTCCGATCGGAACGAGTTCGCTCGGCTTGCGGAGGAGAACGCGAGCCGCCCGCTGCATCTCCCATCGACTGGGTTTCGCTCGCCTCTTCCCATGAACACCCTGCTCCGAATCAATTGGAGCGCTCACGACACGAGAGCGACGATCAAGGTCGCAGTCGGACTCGTGATCATGCTCGCCCTGGAGGGAGTCACGGGAGAAACGTGGCTCGCCACTGCTCTCGCGGCGATGTGCGCATGGCTCACGAACGTGCCGGGCGCCACACGCTTCCGCGTGGCTGGTATGACTTGCTTCGGCGTCGGCGCGTTGGCAGCGACCGCCATCGCGGGCCAGGTGGGCCTCGCGCTCGGGCCCAACATCGCGTTGATCGCGATCGTCGGCTTCTTCGGCACCAGCCTGCTCGCTCGTGGAACGCGCCCGTTCATGGTCGGATTCTCACTGGTTACCTGGGCGATCTACGCACCCCTGCTGATCGAGAATTCCAGCACCGCGAATTGTCTGCTCGCCGTTATGGCCGGAACAGGAATCGTCGTGGTGCTGAATGTGGCAAGCGACGCTTTCCGCGAGGGACGGGGTGAACGGGCGGACTCTTCGGAGCTGTCCGACGATGCGCAGGCGGCGTCGCGTCCTCCCGCGAGCTTCGTGCTGGCCTACGCATCCTCCGTCGCGATCGTCCTCGCAGCAACGACATACGCCGGATGGACATGGCTTGAGACCGATCCAACGATCGTCACGGCCGGCGCGTTCTTCGTGATAGGGTTTGACGTTCAGAAGACACTCGCGGCCGGAGTGGGCCGGCTGATCGGCCTCGCCGCCGGAGTTGCTGCGGGCCTCGGGCTCGCCCACCTGATCGGTCCCGGCTTGGTGCTCGATGGCATAGCGATTCTGGCTTGCGGGCTGAGCTTCGGGGCGATGGCCATGCACCCCGGGGCCTGGATGTTCTTCTTCATGATCTTCGTGTCGATCGGCTGGCACAGTCTGCAATCCGACGTGTTCGCGATGACCGCTCTCGAACGATTCTCCGGAGAATCAGCGGGTGCTATCACAGCGATCGCCAGCATCGCCTTTCTTGAACGGATGCAGGCCCGCTCGGCGAAACAGCCCTGACCGGACTCGAAGGCGCGGCGGCGGTTGGTCACGCTCGCCTCAACCCCAACCGCCGCGGATCACCCGAACAGACCGCCTCCCAGATCCTCCCGCACGATGAGCCCCGCGTCGTTGTTCTTCGGGCTGTTCACCCGTGTGCTCACATGATGCGCATCGAGCACGCCTTCGGCGGCCGGTTTGATGAAACCCGTCGCCTCCTCCGAATCGAACCCCGGGTCGCACCACACGCTCGCGTCCTCGGGCTCGAGAATCACCGGCATGCGATCGTGGATCTCGCGCACCAGGTCGTTGGGAGTCGTTGTGATGATCGCGAAGGTGCCTCCCCCCTCCGACGGCGTCCAGATGCCGGCGGCGAGGATCGGCGCCCCGTCTGCCCGGTGGATGCGCCAAGGCTGCTTCGCTTTCTGGCCCTCGATCTTCTGCCATTCGTAGAACGAGCTCAGCGGCACGACGCAGCGCCGCTCGCCGAACGACTCTCGGAACATCCCGTTCGTCGCGACTGTCTCGCCGCGGGCGTTGATCGGTCCGGTTCCGGGCGCAGCGCCGTCGCGCTTGGTCATCCACGAAGGCGAGAACCCCCAGATCTGCGATTCGGCGAGCCCGATGCGCCCGTCGTCCGAGCGCACGACCAGCGACATTTGGGTCGGGGCGACGTTCCAGCTCTGCCCGAGTGCGGGAACATCCGAGTCCGGCTTGTCGAGGCCCTCGGGGAATCGCAGATCGAGGAAGTCGTGAACGTCCTTCCACGTGTATTCGCGAGTGAAGCGCCCGCACATGTCCGGATCGTACCCCGCGGAGGGGCGGCTAGAACGGAGCCCGCACTCGCGTCCACGAACCTCTGCTCGCCGCCGGCCGGCCTGATTCGTCGCCCCACGCGAACCACCCCTCGGCGCGTGCCGGGTCGAAGACGGCCGAGTAGATCGTCCGCAGGTGCTCGGGTGTCCGCATCTCGACGTCCTCGCGCCCCAGCATGCCCATCAGCGTCGCGTCGTCGGCTGCGCCGTCTCTCATTGCACGGCGCAGGCCGCAGTACCGCGCGATCGTCGATCCGCACCGGGAGCGGCTCTCCCGGGCTTCGTCGATCTCGAGAGAGAGCTTGTGGTTCGTCGCGATCTGCCACGGGCCGTCTCGATCATGGCGTTCGTGCGTGGCGCGTCCGCACTCGAAGACCGCGCCGTGCCCCGTACCGCCTTCGCACGCCACCACGATCACGCCGCGATCTCGCCCGGTGGAGGCGATGAACCGCTCGAGTTCGTCGATCGACGCGCATGTCTCCAGTGCCTGGCGCGCCCAGAAGAGCCACGAGATGATCGTGCGATCCTGCGGCGGGTCGTCGAGCGCCGGCATCGTGTGGAGGTGGAGCCAGAGCCCCTCGGCGTTGATCCCGGTGTCGACATCGATGTCGCCCCGGATTCCCAGGGCCATGACCGGGATCCGATGGGGCACGCTGTGCACCGTCACGGCGGCCCCCCGGCGGAGCGTCGCGCTGAGCCAATCGCAGTTGCGCGCCACGAGCTGACGCCGCTGCCCGAGGGTGACAGTCGCGGCGCTGCACATCGGGCCCGCGATTTCCTGTTCCACCGATCTCGGCGCCCCCGCGGTTCGCGTCGGAGCGGCGATATCCGCGTACAGGAACTCGGCGACCTCGATTGCATCGCAGGACGACCCGCAGGCCATCCCTTCGATCTCCAGACGAAACTCGTCCGGAAGGCGCCCGAGCCAGCGTTCGGCCTGCCGACGCAGATCCTCGCGGCCCGTACGCGTGATGGCGCCCAGGTCTAGCAGGTAGGCCTCCCGAAACGAATGATCCAGAATGTCACCCAGCACGCGTGCGTGCGCGCGACCCGCATCCGCGGGTTGCCCCTCGAGATTGATGACGGGAAGGTCGGCCATGCGTCGAGAGCTAGGGTAGGCCGAGCGTGCAGGTGGAGCGGAGTGATGCGATGATGCGCGGGTGAACGACCGGGCTCAGACACACGGACCGCAGATCGTCAATCTTGCCGATTTCGAGCACGCGGCACGCCAGCGCATGGACCGCGGAGCGTTTGACTATGTCGCCGGAGGTGCCGGTGATGAATTGTCTATCCAGCGGAACCACTCCGCGTGGCGGGAGATCGAGCTGTGGCCCCGCGCCGGCGTCGACGTCTCGAATATCAAGACCACGACATCCCTGCTCGGACACGACCTCGACCACCCGATCATCCTGGCACCAACGGCCTACGCCAGCCTCGCGCACCCCGATGCCGAAGCTCCGGTCGCGCGGGCGGCCTCGAACACCGCCGCCGTCCACGTCGCCAGCTCCTTCGCGTCGCTCCCCATCGAGGAGATCCGGGGCGCGGCCGGAGCCGGGCAGACCTGGTTCCAGCTCTACATCCAGAAGGACCGCTCGTTCACGCGGCATCTCATCGAGCGCGTCGCGAGCGCGGGCTGCTCGGCGCTCGTGATCACGGTCGACACTCCGCTGCTCGGCCCCAGGGACCGAGAGAGCCGAACGTTCGGCGAGCGCCCCGACCTCCGCCGGCCGAATCTCGACGGCCTCGAGGGAATTGAAACAAGCGGCGCTCACCGGACCGGCGAGGGGGCTCTGTACAGCGATGTCCATGACGCCTCTGTCGATTGGGACGACCTCGCGGGCATCATCAATGACGCGCCCCTGCCGGTCCTGCTCAAGGGGATCATGCACCCGGATGACGCGGAGCACGCGATCCGATCGGGAGCGTCTGGCATCATCGTTTCGAACCACGGAGGCCGGAACCTCGACAGCGCTCCGGCGACCGCTCACGCGCTACCCGGGATCGTGCGCCGGGCGGCCGCCATCGATCGCTCCATTCCAGTGCTCATCGATGGTGGTCTCCGGCGCGGCGAAGACGTGTTGAAGGCCCTTGCACTCGGAGCGCGTGCTGTGCTGATCGGCCGGCCGTACGTCTACGCCCTCGCCGCCGACGGACAGAGCGGTGTCGAACGCTGCGTCCGGATGCTGCACCGAGAACTGACCATGGCGATGGCGTTGTGCGGAACGGTCTCGATCGAACAGATCAGGCCGCGCGTGCTCCGCGAGCTCTAGAAACGCGCTACGGGTGTCAGAAGGTTCAGCACCCTCTGCGGAGCGGTACCCGCCAGCCCGTTGACGAGGAAGGCCGATTCCGCCAGCACCTGCAGGCGAGAGAGGTTGGCCGTCTCGCGAGCGAAGTCGGTGTCCCGGATCAGGCTGTTGGCGGCCGCGGTGTTCGCGATCGCAACGGCCGTCCCGCGGAGGCGCGGTTCCAGAGAGAAACGAGCCGCCGCCCCGAGTTCGCCCCGGTGGATGTCCACCTGCGTGCGCGCTGCTCGTATGACTGCCTGCGCCGACCCGGGGTCGCCCGTGATGAGATTGAGATCACCACCCGAAGCGGCATCGGCGAGCGTGAAGGTCTGGCCGTCGATCTCCGTCTCGCCGAGCGCGCTGGTGCGGGCGTCGACGATCGTGATCGAGTCTCCGCCCCCGACGTCGAGATCGACATCACCGGTGAAGAGCTGCTGGCCGTTGAACGAGCTCGAGACCGCGACCCTATCGACCGTGCGCAGGATCGAATCGAGCTGCGCCTGGTTGGCCTCCAGTTCACCTTCGCTGAGCCCCGCGCTGTTCGCGCTGGCGACAGCGAGCGCCTCGGCCTCGACGAGCAGGTCCGACACCTCGCCGAGCGAAGCATCGGCGACGCTGATCACGCTGTTGGTGCGCTGCAGGCTCCGAGACTCCGCCTCCAGCACGCGGAGCTGCGCCCGCAGCTGCTCGGAGGCGATGAGCGCCGCCGGTCCGTCAGAGCCGCGATTGACCGACAGCCCGGTCGCCAGACGCTGGAAGCTGGAGGCCTGCGCTCCGAGCGTGTTGCCGAGAATGTTCTGGGCGATCAGCGACGAGACGTTGGTGTTCACCGAGAACTGGCTCACAGCGCACCTCCTTGGACGAGCGTGTCCGCGGGGATCCGATCCCTCGAACACGACTCTTCCATATGCGCGCAGGATCGGCCCGACGCCATCTCTCGGCATTCGGATCGCCGGTGTTTCCGGGCGTGACAGCCCGCAGGGGTTCAACCCGGTCCCGGGGAGCGGGCCCGCAGCGTCCTAGAACCGGATGGTCAGCCCGACCTTGAGAGTGACCTCGGTCGCGAGCGATTCGAACTCGCTGCCCTCCGTGGTGAATCCCTGGTTCACGACGAAGAACACCTCTTGCCCCGGATCGATGATCCACTTCACCCGGCTGTTGATGCCCAGGAGCTCGGAGATGTTGTCCCACTGGATCGTTGAGTCCCACGAGACGAACGGCGTGAAGTTGATGTCTACGCCCGACCTCGCGATCCGGACGACGAAGTCGCCGTCCGGCAGGTCCACATGGTTCTCTTCGTACTCCGCATCGATCGCAAAGAAGCGATTCGGTCGCCACTCGAACTCCCCGACGAGGTCGAGCCGGTCGCCGTCGAAGAACTCGCCGAACTCCACCGAGCCGCCGACGCGCAGCGGGCGGGATGAGCTCGAGAAAGCAGCGAAGCGGCCGCGAGTGAACGTGTAGTCGTCGTCGGGGATAACGACGCCGGGCTGGATCTCGAAGTCCTCGTCGAGATCCTCGAAGTTGTTCGTCACCTCGAGCGACATCTCGTCGCCTGCCCGATTCTCCATTTCGAATCGAGCCTCGAGCTCGTAGGTCTCCAGATTCCCCGCGGTGTCTGTGATGAAATCGGTGCTGCCTCGGATATCCACGCGATCGATCCAACCGGTCGGGCGCCATCGCTTGCGGGCGTTGGCGATGTACTCGCGGATGCCCCGGCGATTCGAAAACCCGAGAGCCGGGTTGAACGTGTCGTCGATCTGCGTGAAGGCAGCGAACCACTCGACGTTGTCGCTTGCCATCCGGACACGCCCGCCGAACGCGTTCTGCGGCCCGCTCACACCCGACGTCTCGGTGTGCATGAAGAACGCGTTGGCCGTCAGCACGTCGTCGCCGAAGTCGGTGCTGTTGCGGTAGTTGAAATCGGTCCCGATGAGGAAGTTGTCACCGTTGGTCTGCGGATCACCGATGGTCGTGATGATCCCGATCTGTGATTCCTCGAGCACGTTGTACGAGAAGCGCCCGACCGTGACGTTCTTGGCGTCAAGGCCGTCGGGCCCCTCATCGAGCTGCACGTTGAGCAGGCCGACGTTCAGGTCACCAATTCGACCGGTGAGCTTGAGGCCCGCGATGATGTCGATCGGTTTGCCGTCAGGGCCGATGCCGATCCGCCGCGAGAAGTAGGGGAGCGGGTTCCGCCGGATCCCGCCGAACTCGAACAGCCCCGCGTCTTGGAGGAAGAAGTCCCGCTTCTCGGGGAAGAAGAGGCTGAACCGCGTCAGATTCACCCGCCGCTCATCGACCTCCGTCTCGGCGAAATCGGTGTTCACCGTCACTGCGAACGTGAGGTCGGGGGTGATCTTGTAGAACAGGTCGACGCCGCCTTCGACCTCGAAATCGGTATCGGGCCGGTCGCCGTCTCGATCCGCGTACTTGAACGTGATGAACGGCTTGATGTCGAGGCCGATCCCCTTCTCGAGGTCCTCGAGACCCTCGATGATCCCTGCCGAACTCACCGACGCCAGGCCGCGCGTCCGCTGCGGGCCGGCCCATCGGATCGTCTCCTGCTTCCGCCGGATCCGCCGCTCGATGTTCAGGCCCCACCGGTCGGAATTCGGATTGAATCCGATCGTCTTATACGGGATGGAAAACTCGGCGCTCCACCCGCCCGCGTCCATCGACGTGCGCCCGCGCCAGATCCCGTCCCAGTCGAAGCGACGATTCCGGTTGTTCTCGAGCAGCGCATCACGCTTGGCGCCTGGCGGCGTCATCTCGAACAGGTACCCGTCGCGCGAATTGAAAAACGGATCGATGCTGATACTCAGCACGTCGTCGAATGCGAAGTCGCCGTCACGCTTCATCTGCGTCGCGCGGATGCCCGAGGCGTCGGAGTCCTCGGCGCGGATCGCAACGAAAAGCCGGTCCGAATCGAACGCCACGTACGCGATGGTCCGCTCGGACGGTTCCCCGCCCTCGATGGGGTCGACCTGCGTGAAGTCGGTGATGGTCGCCGCCCCCGCCCATTCGTCGGGGTTGATCACGCCATCGATGACCGGGGCCTGCTCGAGCCGGTTCACACTCACGACGGGCCGGCGACTCAGGGCGTCCGACGAGGGTTGATCGGTCTCAGTCTCCGGGGCGGCGGGCGCATCCGGACTCTGGGCCAGCGCGCCCTGACCAAGGAGCGCGAGCGAGAGAAACACCATGCGAGCGACGCTCGCCTGAGAACGACACATCCAGAGCATGCAATCGGACCATCAGCCGGGTCTGAGGATCGGACTGTATACCACCGCAACCTGCCGCGACGCCACGCCCCGGGATTCGGGCCAAACCTATACTTCGTCGGGTACTCGGTGAACGGCAGTTTCTCAGGGGAATCGATGAGCACGCCCGCCTCGACCGAACCGGCAGCCTCCTCACAAGAGGGGGGGCCGAGCAGCGCGCCGACAGACCAGCTCGGGGAGTTCATCGGGCGTGACCCGTCGCTCCTGGCGTTCAACCGGCGCGTCCTCGCCCAGGCCGGGGACGCCACGCACCCGCTCCTCGAGCGCGTGAAGTTCCTGACGATCGTCGCTTCGAATCTCGACGAGTTCTTCATGAAGCGGATCGCGCGGCACAAGCGGCGCCAAGCCGCCGGGCTGCAGCACCGGACGCACGACGGCCGATCGCTCGCGCAGAACCTCGCCGAACTCCGCGATCTTGTGCGGGATCTGCAGGACTCCGCGGCAGACTGCCTGGCGAGCCAGCTCGTCCCGGCGCTCGCCGAGCAGGGGGTCCACCTCACCGACTACAACGACCTCAGTGCACAGGATCAGGCGCGGCTGCAGGAGTGGTTCCACTCGAACGTCTTCCCGATCCTGACACCGCTCGCCGTGGATCCCGGCCACCGCTTCCCCTTCATCTCCAACCTCTCCGAGAATCTTGGCGTGACGCTGCGAACTCCGGGATCCGGCGACCGCGTGTTCGCCCGCTTGAAGATCCCCGACGGAATCCCGCGACTCGCCGCGTTGTGCCCCGAGGGAGAGGTCGGCGTGATCTCGGACCCGCACAACGTCCGGTTCGTGCCGCTCGAACAGATCGTGATGCACAACCTCGACGACGTGTTCCCCGGGATGCAGGTCGAGGAGGTCATGCCGTTCCGTGTCACCCGCTCGACGGGAGTCGAGGCAGAGGAGGAGGAATTCGAGAACCTGCTCCAGCACGTCGAGGACGAGGTCCGCCAGCGCCGGTTCGCCGAGGCTGTCCGGCTCGAGACCCCCTCGGACGCGTCTCCGGCGATGCTCGAACTCCTCGTCGAAGAGCTGGAGCTCGACGCCGACAGCGTCTATAGCCGCTCCGGCCCACTCGAGTACGCGGATCTGGACGAGCTCTACAAGCTCGACCGCCCGGATCTGAAACAGGACACGTGGGTGTCCGTCATCCCCGCGCGTTTGCGCCCGGAAGACACCGACATCTTCTCGGTCATCCGCGAGCGCGACATCTTCGTGCACCATCCGTACGAGTCGTTCCAGAAGTCCGTCGAGTGGTTTATCGCGGCCGCCGCGTCGGATCCAAACGTGCTGGCGATCAAGCAGACGCTGTACCGCACCTCTCGCGACTCGCCGTTCATCAGCAGCCTCATCCGGGCCGCCGAGGATGGGAAAGCCATCGCGTGCATGGTCGAGCTCCGGGCCCGGTTCGACGAAGACAAGAACGTCCGCTTCGCCCGGCAACTCGAGAAACACGGTGTGCACGTCGCCTACGGGATGATCGGGCTCAAGACCCATTGCAAGTGTTCGCTCGTCGTCCGGCGCGAAGGCGACGGGCTCCGAAGCTACGTGCACATCGGCACCGGAAACTACCACCCGGGCACGGCGCAGCTCTACACGGACTGCGGCCTGCTGACGTGTGACCCGGCCATCACCACAGAAGTGGTCAACCTCTTTAACTATCTCACCGGCCGCTCGATGAACCGGCACTACGACTCGCTCATCGTGGCCCCCTCGGCCATGCGTCGGAAGATGTACGATCTGATCGACCGCGAGATCGAGTTCGCGCGTGCGGGGAAGCCGGCGCAGATCTTCGCGAAGATGAACCAGCTCGAGGACGTCGGCATCATCCGGAAGCTGTACGAG
This sequence comes from Phycisphaerales bacterium, assembly GCA_028289195.1. Classification (GTDB taxonomy): domain Bacteria; phylum Planctomycetota; class Phycisphaerae; order Phycisphaerales; family UBA1924; genus JANQQR01. The sequence goes on from JANQQR010000008.1 coordinate 107,345, forward strand.
GCATCGAACGCGGGTGTGGAGATCACCCTCATCGTCCGCGGCTTCTGCTGCCTCCGTCCCGGAGTGCCGGGGATGAGCGAGAACATCCGCGTGCTGTCGATCGTGGGCCGATTCCTCGAGCACTCCCGGATTTTCTTCTTCGGCGCCGGTCGCGAGGACCCGCTCGACGGCGAGTGGTTCATCGGCTCGGCGGACTGGATGAGCCGCAACCTGAACGACCGGGTCGAGGTCGCCTGCCCGGTGACCGATCGCGACGCCCGCGCTCGACTCCAGCGGATCCGCGAGGTAGGCCTTGCCGACCGGCTCCGGGCTTGGGAACTCCGACCGGACGGGTCGTACGTCCGACTGCAGCCGGACGCCGGGGCCGACCCCGATTCACCCAGCCTCCTCGGCACCTTCGAGACGATGTGCCGCGACGCTTTGGCGACCAGACCCCGCGCCTGACTAGCATCTGTTGAGTGGATACGTCATCCCGTGGACGTTCGGCCATGACCACAGCACCGCGCAGCCAAGAATTTGCTCCGCAGCCGGCCAGCGCCGCGGATGCCGCCAGGGACGCAGTCGCGTCTCGCTACGGCGCGGTCTCGAAGGCGCTCGGACGTCTGTACGACTCGAAGAAGGCTCCCAAGCGGGACGTTCACCGCCTGCGGGTCGCCACCAGGAGGGCGGGGGCGGCGCTCGCGGCGTTCGAGCCCCAGATCGGCTCGACGGTCGTCAAGCGGGCGCAGAAACAGCTCAAGCTCATCAGGCGTGCCGCCGGTGATGCCCGAGCCGCCGACGTTCACACCGATCTGCTCAGTTCGTTCAGCCCCTCGCTCTCGACGCTGGGGCGTGAGGCCTGCTCGGAGTTGATCGAGTCGAGCCGGGCCAGAGCCAAGCGGGCCCGTATCGGGCTCCGGCGCCTGCCCAAGAGCGTGACCCCACGGGACGTCCAGACCTGGGGCTCCGACGTGCAGCGGGCGATCGAACGGACCAGCAGGTCCAAGACCGGCCCATTCTCATTGAGCGGCGCGGTCCGGGTGACGCTGGTCAACCTCAAGCTCGATCTCGAATCGCATTCGGCGGTGCCGATCGACACACTCGAGCAGCTCCACGAGCTCCGGATCACCGTCAAGCGGATCCGTTACACGAGCGAGGTCTTCAAGCACTGCTTCTCGCTGGGAATTCTCGAGGGCATCCAGAACGCATGCGTTCGCCTGCAGGAACACCTCGGGCTCATCAACGACTTCGGGGAACTCGCCGAGCGGGCGTCGGACCACCGGGATCACGCCCGGGGGCGGGCCGAGAACGGCAAGGCCAAGCACATCCGCACGCTTGAAGGGTTCGTCGAGCTGGAGCTCCGCCTCCAGGACGAACGCGACAGGATGCGCCAGCGCTTCCTTGACGAGTGGACCGGCGGCACCGGCGCTGAACTCGGGCGCCTGCTCGACGCCGCGATCCGTGAGCAGCAATCGCGGGCCCCGAGCGACGAATCTCAAATCGCCGGCGCGGGCGCACCATGACCGAGGGCAACGGCGCCGCCGAGAACGCTCAGGACTCCAAACGGCTCGGCGCGATCGATGTCGGCACCAACAGCCTGCGCCTCGTGATCGCATCGGCCACTCCCGACGGCAACTACCGCGTCCTCGACGACGAGAAGGAGATCACGCGCCTGGGCGCCGGGCTCGGCGCGACCGGATTGCTGGGTGAGGAGAGCATGCAGCGGAGCGCGACAGTCATCGGGCGCATGCGCGAGATCGCCGAGGGCTTCCATTGCCAGAGCATCCGCGCCATAGCCACCGCAGCGGTGCGCGAGGCAGACAACGGCCAGGAGTTCGTCGATCTCGTCCGCGAGGTCGCGGGCGTCGAACTCGAGGTGATCTCCGCTCGCGAGGAGGCCCGGCTCGCCTACCGGAGCGCCTCGCACGCGTTCGACATCAGCCAACGGTCGGTCGCGATCGTCGACATCGGCGGCGGGAGCACCGAGATCGTCGTGGCGTCGAACGGGGTCATCGAGCAGGTGTACACCCTGCCCATCGGCGCCGTGCGGCTCACCGAGCGATACCACGGGGTCGAGCACCCCGAGAACAGCCGCCGGTTCGAGGAACTCCGCGCCGGCCTCCGCCGGATCGTCCGAGAGCACCTCGGCAGACCGCCGGTGTCGCCCCAGGAGATCATCGGCACCGGCGGGACGTTCACCACCCTCGCCGGCATCTCCGCCCACAAGACGGACCGTCCCGACAACCAGGGCGAGTTCCTGCCTTTCGCCCTGCGCGGCTACGAGATGCAGCGCTCCGAGATCCGCCACATCCTCGAGCACCTGCGCAAGCTCAGCGTCAAGGCGCGCACGCGCGTGCCCGGGCTGAGCGCCGACCGGGCGGAGATCATCGTCGCTGGCGTGGCGATCATCGACGCCGTGATGAAGCGCCTCGGCGTGAACACCGCCCGCATCCACGACCGGGGCATCCGCGACGGGCTCGTGCTGGAGATGATCGACGAGGCCTTCCCGGTGCTCAGCGCCCGCGCCAGCCAGCCGGTCGACCGCTGGCAATCGGTGCGAGCCTTCGCGGCCCGGTGCCGCTACGAGGAGCACCACTCGCACCACGTCGCCGAGTTGTCGACATCGATCTTCGACCAACTGGCGGCACAAGTTCCGGAGTTGTTCGAGGGGCGCGTCCTGCTCGAACAGCGCGACCTCCTCAAGGCCGCCGCGATCCTGCACGACGTCGGCTACTTCGTGAACTACTCCAAGCACCACAAGCACACGTACCACCTGATCGTGCACAGCGAGATCAACGGGTTCGATCATCGCGACCTCGAGCTCATCGCCAACATCGCGCGCTACCACCGGCGCGCCGAGCCAAAGCGAGGGCACAAAAACTTCGCCAAGCTCACGCCGACGGAGCGCGAGATCGTCCGCAAGCTCGCCGGCATCCTGCGCATCGCCGTGGGCCTCGATCGCACGCACACGCAGACCGTCACCGGGGCTCGGCTCGGGATCGCCGACGGCAGAGCCGTGTTCGAGCTCGATTCCCAGGCGCGCCCGGAGGTCGACATCTGGGGTGCACAGAGCAAGAGCCGCCTGTTCGAACGTGCCTTCGATCTGGCCCCGGAGTTCCGGTGGGACGGCCCGAACGGTCAGCCAGCGGCGTCCGCCTCCGGCTTCCGCCACTCCCAGTCCTGATCCTTGTGCAGCCTGCCCGCGCTCTGCTTGATGCAGCGCTTGCAGATCATCGCTTCGGGACGCGCGGGGCTCTGCCAGCCCGGGTCCTCTTTCTCTTCGAGGCACATCGTGCAGCGGTAGGGGGGCTCGGCCGATGAGGCCCCCTGGAGGACGACCTCGGTGTACGCGACGGTCAGGCAGTCGCCGCTGATCAGGCTGCCCTGGTGGCCCTCGACCATCGGGAACGCGCCGTCCCATTCCCTGCCCGAGAAGTCGCAGAGGAAATCGGAGATCTGCATGTTCGCCGGATCGGCGCCGGGCCTGTGCATCGCGGAACATCCTACCCGCCGGGCGGGTTAGGATCGCACGATGAAGATCGCCATCGCCCAGACCGCCCCCGTGTTCTTCGACCGGCAGCGCACCACCGAGAAGGCCGCCGAACACGCGACGAGGGCCGGCGCCGAGGGCGCGAAGCTCGTGGCGTTCGGCGAGACGTTCATCCCCGCCTACCCGCTGTGGACGTGCCGCACGGACGGCGCCCGGTTCGACGCCGCCGATCAGAAGCAATTGCACGCGCGGTACCTCGAGAGCGGGGTCGACATTGAGCGGGGCGATCTGGAGCCCCTCCAGGACGCCGCCCGGGACGCGGGGATCACCGTAGTGGTCGGGGTGGCCGAGCGACCCGGCGAGCGGGCCGGGCACACGATCTACTGCTCGTGCGTCGTCATCGACGCCTCCGGGAAGATCGCCTCGGTGCACCGCAAGCTCATGCCCACGTTCGAAGAGCGCCTCAGCTGGGGAGCCGGCGACGGCGCGGGCCTTCGGACCCACTCGGTCGGGGAGTTCACCGTCGGCGCCCTGAACTGCTGGGAGAACTGGATGCCCCTGGCCCGGGCGTCGCTCTACGCTCAGGGCGAGAACCTCCACGTGGCGATCTGGCCGGGGTGCGAACGCCTGACCCGCGACATCACCCGGTTCATCGCCCTCGAGTCGCGTTCGTTCGTGATCAGCGCCTCGTCGATCATCCGGCGCGAGGACCTGCCCGCAGACATGCCCGGCAAGGAGATCCTCGATCGCGAGGACGTCTACTACGACGGCGGCTCGTGCGTCGCAGCGCCCGACGGCTCCTGGCTCGTCGAACCGGTGGTCGGGCGCGAGGAGCTCATCTTCTGCGACCTCGACCGCGCGCGGGTCAACGAGGAGCGACAGAACTTCGACCCGTCCGGGCACTACGCCCGCCCGGACGTGCTGGAACTCGCGATCGACCGGCGCCGCCAGGCCAGCGCCTACTTCATCGACTGACCACGGGCGCTAGATCTGGCCCCGCACGATGTCGGCGATGTTGTTCAGAAGCGTCGCGAGCACGAGATTGAGCACCACGATCGCAACGAAGCTCGCGACGAACGCGTCGGTCGTGGCCCGACCCACTCCCTGGGCCCCCGGCTTGCACGTGAATCCCTTGAAGCATGCGATCAGGGCGATGACCGTCCCGAAGACCACCGACTTGGCCAGCCCGTTGGTGATGTCGAACCAGTCGATGAAGTACTGGCTGAATTCCCAGTACTGATCGTTGTTCACACCCATGAGCCCGACCGTCAGGATCCAGGCGCCCGCAACGCCGCAGAAGTTACTCACGACCGTGAGGATGGGGATCATCACGACGCACGCGATCACGCGGGGCACGACCAGCACCGCGATCGGATCCGCCGCCATCACGCGCATGGCGTCGATCTGATCGGTGACGCGCATCGAGCCCAGTTCGGCCGTCAGCGAGCAGCCCACCCGTCCAGCCAGCATGACCGCCGCGAGCACCGGGCCGATCTGCTTGAGCATCGAGATGTTGACCACGCCGCCGATACGGAATGCCTGCCCGAACAGGTCGAATTGGTCGAACAGCTCCACCGCGAGGATCGCGCCGATGAACAGCCCGGTCAGCGCAAGCACCGGCGTCGAACGCGTGCCGACGAGGTAGAACTGCGTTCCTAGGCGCGACCACCTGGCCCAGCTCCGAACTCCGCCGAACAGCGCACGCGCCGTCAAAAGGGAAAACACGACGAACGCGCCGAACCGCGCGAACACCTGAAAGATCTGGTTGCCGAGGGCCCCGATCATGACGGAGAGAGACTACGCCAGCGCCGGCGGTCGCGTTTCAAAACGAAACGCGGGACCCCCGAGAGGGTCCCGCGTCTGTGAATCACTGGTCCGGGATCGGACCGCTTACTTCATAGGCATGCGACCGGTGGTCGTGTCCTCGCTGGCGGGATCGACATCGGCCTGCATCGAGCCGCCCATCGTCGCGCTCGTCGGCACGACGAAGATCTCGACACGACGGTTGGCGGACGTGCCGCCCCGGGCGTTGTTGGCCATGACCGGGCGGTACTCGCCCCAGCCAACCGTCTCGAGCCGGTCGCCCGGCATGCCGGACTGGCGGAGGATCCGCTCCACGGCAGCCGCGCGGAAGAACGAGAGGTGCCGGTTGGAGTGGAAGCGCTGGATCGTCGCCGGGTTGCTCATCCGCTGGTTGTCGGTGTGCCCGACGATGCGGAGGTCGTAGCCGGTCGCCCGCGAGTTGGTCATGATCTGGGCGAGCTTCGTCAGACCCTCGCGGGCCTGGCTCTGCACCTCATCGGAACCCGACGAGAACGTCAGGTCGCTCGTGAACATGATCATGCCCTGCGCCGGGTCGTACCGGATCAGGTTGCTGTTGTCGGCGGCAAGCTGCTGAAGGGCCCGATCCGTCTCCGGATCCAGCGTCACCAGCCGGAGGTTGCCCAGCCGGTCCTGGATCGAGCTTTGCTGGGCCCGCACGTCGCCGATCTCGGCTTCCAGATCCGTGCGCACGCCGCGAAGGCCAGAGACCTCGGCCTCGAGCTCATTGATCCGGCCCTGCTTGCGGCTAACAGTTGTCTCGAGGGTGCTGACTTCCTGGTTCAGCTGCTCGATCCTGGCGGCACTCGTCTGATTGAGCTGCTCGAGCCTGTCGATCCGCTGGTTCTGGCATCCTCCGAACCCCGCTCCGATCACCGTCAAGGCGGCGACCGAGAGCACGCGTCTGCGGCTAGTCATGTCTGTCGATCCTTCAACATGGTCCGTTGCTCGCGGCGGCCTCCGTCGCTCGCCGATATCTCACGCTCAGAATACCGTGGTCAGGCAGGTTCGCCACGCCACATCTGGTGGTATCGGCGCAGAAGGACGCAAATCGTGAGCATCCGAAGGCAACTTTTGCGCGCCGACTCGCTGGCGGACCCCGTCCTCGGCGAAATCGGTCGCGCTGCGGTGCTCATCGAAACTGACGAGACCGTTGTGGACAACCTGTCGTTCGAGCGAGTCCGAGTGCTGGCAGCGGGGGAGCGCACCGATGTCGATCAGCACCCACTCGCCGAGAACGCGGAGTACATCAACCTCCCGGGCCGCACGCTGCTGCCAGCGCTCGTAAACGCGCACACCCATCTGGACCTCACGTCCGTCGGCCCCCGCCCCTACGAGCCGGAAGAGGGCTTTGCGAGCTGGATCTCGATGGTGCGCGAGAGCCGCCCCAGAGATCCGGGCGCGATCCAGGATGCTGTGCTCCGGGCGTGCGGGTTGTCGCGGGCGGGCGGCGTGGCGATGGTGGGCGACATCGCGGGGGACTGGACGGGCGAGCCAGGGGATGCCCTCCGCCGTTCCGGGATGTGGGGAGTCAGCTTTCTCGAAGTGTTCGGCCTCGGCGAGCGGGAGGCCGCCTCGATCGACCGGCTCACGGAGATGGTGGGGGGGTTCTGCAGGCGGCACGAGCGCGTGAAGCCCGGAATCCAGCCCCATGCTCCCTACTCGGCCGGGCCCGGCCTGTTCGCGGCAGCCGCTGATCTCGCGGCCGCGAAAGGCCTGCCCATCGCGACTCATCTGGCCGAGACCCGCGCAGAGTCGGAACTGCTCGCCTCGGGGAAGGGGCCTCTGGCCGAGATGCTCGCCTCGTTCGGGCTCTGGAACGACTCGTGCGCCGAGTCTCTCGTGTCGGGCCGGTCGCCCGTCGATCATCTCAGTGCCGCGTTCGCCAAAGCCCCGTTCTGCTGCGCGCATGTCAATACCTGCGGATCGAACGATCGCCGGGCCCTCGCCGGAGCGGGGGCGAGCGTCGTCTATTGCCCCCGTGCGCATGAGTACTTCGGCCACGAGCATGATCTGGGCCCGCATCCGTACCGCGAACTCATGCGCGACGGTGTCAACGTGGCGCTCGGGACCGATTCGATCATCAACGTGCCGCCCGACCAAGCGGACCGACTGTCCACTTTCGACGAGATGCGCCTCCTGTTCCGTCGTGATCGGCAGGACCCAACCGACCTGCTGCGCATGGCGACCGTCAACGGCGCATGCGCCCTCCGATTCGATGAATCGTGCGTGACGCTCGCCGGCGATCCTCACGAAGTCGCCGGAGTGGCGGTGCTCGACGCGCCATCACTCCGAGAGGGCCTCGAACGAGATCTCGTCCCCCGCCTGCTCGCAGGCGCGCGCCCGTCTGAGCGCAAACAATGAGGTGTTTGCAGCGCGCCGACTATGAACTCCCGGCCCAAGAACTCGCGCGATCGCTCCTGGGGTGCACGCTCGTTCGCGTGTTCCGGGGGAAGCGTCGGGCTGGAGTGATCGTCGAAACCGAGGCGTACCTCGGCGAGCGGGATCTGTCGTCGCACGCCGCCGGGGGTCGGCGCACGGCGCGCACCGAGCCCATGTACGCCGCGCCGGGCACGTCGTATGTGTATTTCACCTACGGCATGCACCACTGCATGAACGTCAGCGCGCACTCGCGGGATGTGCCCGAAGCGGTTCTGATCCGTGCGCTCGAGCCCGCGGAGGGTCTCGAGGCAATGCAGCGCGACCGCCCACACGCGAGGGTCGAACGCGAACTGTGCTCCGGACCGGCCAAGCTATGCCAGGCCCTGCGCATCGACCGGGCCCTCAGCGGGATCGATATGACCGAGCCGGGTGCCACCATTTTCATCGAGCTCGGCCCCCCGGGTGGTGGGGGACCGATCGAGGTCGGCTCGCGGATCGGATTGAGCGGAAGCCACGAATGGGTGAAACGCCCCCTGCGATTCTGGCTGAGGGGAAACGCCCACGTCAGCCGATGAGATGTTTGCACCAGATTCGAGCCGAATTTCGGCAAGCCGCTTGCCTCGACTTCCCCGCACGCGCAGCATCTAATGCGGCCTGTCCCTCGAAGCCGATCGTGAGAGCCATACTCGATGAGCGCCTCCGCCGACACATTCTGGGAACTGATCAAGGACCACGCCGGGCCGTACCCGCCGCAGGCGTTCGTCTTCGTTCAGGAGGGGCTCCGGCACACCGTCTCAACGATCTTCGGCGAGTCTTCGGACGACGAGCCGGATCTCGGCTCGCTCGAGGGTGAGCGCCACGTCTCCGGGCAGCAGCTCTGCATGGGGCTGCGGGACTACGCCCAGCAGGAGTACGGCCTCCTGGCCCGCACGGTCCTCGAGTCTCTTGCGGTGCGGCGCACCGAGGACTTCGGCCGGATCGTCTTCGCGATGGTCGAAGCCGGCCTCATGCGGAAGACCGACGAGGACAGCCTTGTGGATTTCGAAGACGTCTTCGACTTCGATGAGGTGTTCGGACGCGAACTCGAGTCGACAGCCGCCTCCTGAACAACCCTGCGTGCATCCGTGAGCCGTTCGGGGTACCGTTCTGCCCATGGCCGAGGGCGGTGGACGTGATCCAGGTTGGCTCAACAAGCACCTCTGGCAGATCCAGCCGGTCCGCGACATCCTGGTGTTCGCGGGGATCTTCGGCATCCTCTACCTCGGCTACGTGCTCCGCTTCGTCACCGTCCCGATCCTGCTGGCGCTGACGTTTGCCTACCTCTTCGAGCCGGTCGTCCGCCTCATCACCCGAAGGCTGAATACGAGCAGGCGCGTCGCCGCCGGCGCCATCATCGCCGCGGTCACGCTGACAGTCGTCATCCCGGTCTCGATCGGCGCGGCATTCGCAGTCGTTGAAGGCGTCGGATTCGTCGAGCGCCTGTCGGAAAACGTCGGGCGTTCGGTCCGGGTGATCCGCGACTACCCGGGAGATGAGGCGCTCCAGCCCGAGTCGGAGGAAGCTGCGGGTTCGGGTTCGACGGAGGCCGTCGCAGAGGAACTGGTCGCGCCCGTCGATGCCGCCGAACCGGCGCCCGATTCTGAACTCGGCGAGGAACAGATCGACGACGGCGGCGGGGGTCTCATGGGCCTCGCATTCCTCGACGGCTGGCAGGCCAGCGTGGAGCGCTTCCACACCTGGATCGACACCGACGCCGAGCCCGAGACCCTCCGCGCGTGGCGGGAGCTCTCGGGAGGAAACTGGCGGGACCTCACGGCGTTCATCGCCGCGCTCCTGCCGGGCACCCAGGTCGAGTGGGTGCTCGGGCTCGTCCGCCAGAACGCCGAGTCGCTCCTCCGCGTCGGCGTCGGGACGGGAAGCGAGGCGATCCAGACCGTCGGCGCAGTCGTCGAACGCCTGTTCGGATTCGGGATGCTGATCTTCGGGGCCTTCCTCACCGCGTTCTTTTTCTTCTTCTTCAGCAGCGGCTACCAGGGCGTACTCGACTTCCTCGCGAACCTCATCCCCGAGCGGAACAAGGAACACACGCTCGACCTCATCCAGAAAATGGACCGGGTCGTCGCCGGGTTCATCCGCGGGCGCCTGACCATCGCGGCGATCCAGTCGGTGATCTTCGCGATCGCCTACTTCGCGATCGGCGTGCCGGCCGCGCTGCTGCTCGGCGTGATCGTCGGGTTCCTCTCGATCGTCCCGTACCTCGCGAGCCTCGGTTTGGTGGCCTCGATCATCATGCTCGGCCTCGAGCCACCCGAAGGGCTGAGGGGAGAGTGGTGGTGGATCGTCGGCGCCCCGCTGGTCGTCTATTTCGTGGGCCAGGCCCTCGACGACTACATCTGGACCCCGCTCATCCAGGGCGAGGCGACCGGCATGGACACGCCCACCGTCCTGTTCGCCGCGATCGCGGGCGGCATCCTCGCCGGGTTCTACGGCCTGCTCCTGGCCATCCCCGTCGCCGCATGCATCAAGATCCTGCTCCAGGAACTCTTCTGGCCCCGCTTCAAGGACTGGGCCGAGGGCAACGCCGACGACCCGCTCCCGTTCGGCAACAAGAAGCGAGCGGAAGAAGCTGCGCCCAAGGAATGATCCCGGTGGGGGGGTCGCGCCCTGAAGCGGCGCTTAGCGCTTCCGCTTCTTCTGCTTGAAGCGAGACTTCGGGCTCGAACTCCGCGTGCTCTTGCGCCCGCCAATCTGCGGCAGCCCGCTCATTCCCGGGACGCCACCGGCGGCCTGGAGGTCCCGCATCGCGCTGAGCTTGCCCCGCATGCCCATGCCGGCCATCTGCTTGGTCAGCTTGCTGATGGTCTGGAACTGCTTGACCATCTGCCCGACCTCGTTGACCTGGGTGCCCGAGCCCTTCGCGACGCGCTTGCGCCGAGAGGGGTTGAGTTTCGCCGGATCGGTGCGCTCTTCCTGGGTCATGGAGTTGACCATGCCCTCGATCCGATCGAGTTGTTTCTCGTCGACCTGCGCGTCTTTCAGCATGGAGCCGACGCCCGGCAGCATCCCCATGACCTGCTTCATCGGGCCCATCTTCCGCAGCGAGCGCAACTGGCTGAGGAAATCGTCCATGGTGAGCTGGCCCTTGGCCATCTTCTCAGCCATGGCTTCGGCTTCTTCCTCGCTCACCTGCTCCTGCGCCTTCTCGACGAGCGACACGACATCGCCCATGCCAAGGATCCGACCGGCGATGCGCTCGGCGTGGAACTCCTCGAGAGCGTCCATCTTCTCGCCAACGCCGATGAACTTGATGGGGGCCCCGGTCACCCTTCGCACCGTCAGCGCCGCACCGCCTCGGGTGTCGGAATCGAACTTCGTCAGGATGACACCGTCGACCTCGAGCTGTTCGTGGAAGCTCTTGGCCGAGTTCACCGCGTCCTGGCCGGTCATGGCGTCGGTGACCAGGAAGATCTGGTGGGGGGTCAGCGCCTTGTTGACGGCCCGCAGTTCCTGCATGAGCTCGTCGTTGATGTGCAGGCGACCGGCGGTGTCCAGGATGAGCGTGTCGATGCCCGCCTTCTGAGCGGCCTTGAACGCGTTCTGGCAGACGCTCACCGCAACTCCGACCGCCTTGCCGTACTCCGCCACCCGTTCCGGCTCGCCATAGAACTCGACGGTCGCCCCTCCGGGAGCGTCCGCCGCCACCTGCTCGGCGACCGTTCGCAGCTGTTCGACAGCCGCGGGGCGCTGCAGGTCCGCCGCGGCGAGCATCACGCTGCGTCCGCGCTTCTTCAGGTAGGCGGCGAGCTTGCCGCAGGTGGTCGTCTTTCCGGAGCCCTGGAGCCCGCACATCATCACGACCGTCGGCGCGGGGCTGACGCGCATCACCCCGGGGATCGGCTGCTCGTCCTCCGATCCCCCGATCAGCTCGACCAGCGACTTGTGGACGATCCCGATCATCTCCTGACCGGGCTTAAGGCTCTCGGTCACCTGCTGCCCGACCGCCCTCTCGACGACCTCGTCGCAGAATTCGCCGACGATCTCGTAGTGCACGTCGGCCTCGAGGAGCGCCGTGCGCACGTCGCCCATGGCTTCTCGCACGTTGGCCTCGGAGATCTTGCCGCGCCCGCTGAAGCGCTTCATCGCGCTGTTGAATCCGTCTGAGAGTCGCTCGAACATGGCCTGAGGGTAGCCGAGCCGGGGGGGCTGGGCGAAGCCGGCCCAGGAGCTCTCCGAGAGCCTCGGTTCCCACTAAGCTCTCCCAGTCGCGATCGCGAATACGGCTCCAACCCAGGACGCGCACCATGATTGACGGATACGTCTCACGCATCGGCGGCATCATCAGCGCCGACATGGCCGTTCCCGACCACGAGGGCGAGGTCCGGTTCTACTCACGGGTGCTCACCACGGGCGACAACCCCCTGTGGGGCGAAGACCTGATGAACAACCTGGGAATGCCCATCATCGGCCTGGGCCCGATGAGCCCGGAGTACGAGCACCTCCCGCGCCAGTGGATGGTGCACATCCAGGTCGCCGACGTCGCGACCAGCGTCGAGCGGGCCGTCGCCCTCGGCGGGCGGGAACTCCTGCACGGCAAGGACGACGACGGGAACAGCCAATGGGCCGGCCTGGCCGATCCCAACGGGGCCGCGTTCGGGATCATGCCCGTCGTCCCCGCCGAGGCGATGCCCAAGTTCGAGGGCGACTTGGCCAAGGCCGGGCGCATCGCCTGGGTCGACCTCACCGTCCCCGACGCCGCGTCCACGCGCGATTTCTATCAGCAGGTCGTCGGCTGGACGCCCCAGGACGTCGCGATGACCGACGGCGCCGACGACTACGCCGACTACAACATGCTCGGCGCCGATGGGAAACCCGCGGCAGGCGTCTGCCACGCCCGCGGCGTGAACTCGAGCCTGCCGCCCGTCTGGCTGATCTACTTGCCCGTCGGCGACCTTTCCGAGAGCCTCAGTCGAGTTCGCGACGGAGGCGGGAAGGTGGTCAGCGAATCTGGGGGCATCGCGGTGATCCAGGATCCCGCGGGCGTGTTCTTGGCGCTCGCACAGGGCTGATCCGCCTCGCCGGCCCCGGATCCGCGTTCTGAGCCCCCTGGCCCGGATCCTGGATCCAAGGTCTGATAATGACTGTTATGTAAAACAGGGCAGGTGGCGACCGCCGAGGAATCGCCAGCACCGGGAATCCGTAAGACCCTGAGGGTACCGGGCCTCGCGCACGCGCGGCTCGATCGAGGCACAATCTCACGGCTCTCGACTGAGTGTCCGGGAGACGAAGGAGACTCCAGACCATGCGGAATCCGCTGATCGTGATCGCACTCGCGCTGTTGCTCGCCGCTGTCCCTGCATTTGCCGAAGGACCCGAGCCGCTCACGCTCTCCAAGGGCCAGACGATCGAGGCCTCGATCGGAGGGGCTGAAGAGACTGACGCGTACACCGTGGATCTGCCCGCCGAGTCGTTCATCGTCGGCGAGGCAAACCAGCTCTCGGTTGACGTGGTCGTGACGATCAGGAATCCGTCGGGCGACCCCGTCGGGAACTTCGACGGCCCCGCCACAGGTCCCGAGGTGTTCCGCTTCGAAACCGAAGACGCCGGGGCCTACACCATCGAGGTGACAGGTTTCTCCGGAGCCACGGGCGACTACTCGATCACGCTCACGACATCCGAGCCCATCGCCACCGAGCCGGCCGAGCGGATCGACCAGCTCCTGACGGGGTACACGGGCTTGGACACGCCGGGCGGGGCCATCTGCGTGATGCGCGACGGCGCCGTCGTGTTCCAGAAGGCGTTCGGCAGTGCCAACCTGTCATACGACATCCCTTTCTCGGCGCAGACGCGCACCAACATCGGCTCGACCACCAAGCAGTTCACGTGCATGGCCATCATGCTGCTCGTTGAGCAGGGGAAACTGTCGGTCGATGACGACGTCCGCACGCACATCCCCGAACTTCCCGAGTTTTCGCAGCCGGTCACGATCCGGAACCTGATGACCCACACCAGCGGGTACCGCGAGTTCCTCAACGCGTACGCCCTCTCCGGCACGCGCCTCGACCAGGGCGACTTCATCGACGGCGAGTGGATCCTCGAACTCGTCCAACGCCAGCCCGAGCTCCAGAACCTGCCCGGCGCCGAGTGGAACTACAACAACACCGCCTACAGCCTGCTCACGACCATCGTCGAGCGCGTCACCGGCGAGGACTACGCCGAGTGGGTCGATGCCAACATCTTCACGCCCCTCGAGATGCACGATTCGTTCGTGATGACCGACCGGAACACCGTGATCAAGAACAAGGCCCAGGGATACGTCCGAAGCGACACGGGCGCCTACCTGTCCGCGGCAGATCTCGGCGCTTCAATGGGCGCCGGCGGCATCTACACCTCCATCGACGACCTGACCAAGTGGGCCCGCAACTACCGCGCGCACGCGTTGGGCACGGACGAAACCTGGGAGCAGATGACCACCCCCTTCCAACTCACCGAGGACGCCGACGGCGACCCGGACACCGGCTACGGGTTTGGCCTTTTCATCGACGAGTACCGCGGCCTGCAGCGGATCCACCACGGCGGCGCTGACGTGGCCCACCGCTCCATGATCGCGTGGTACCCGGAGATCGACGGCGTCGTCATCACCCAGAGCAACAACGCCAACTTCCCCGGCGCGATGTCGAACGAGGTCGCCGATCTGTTCTTCGAGGACTACTTCCGGGACGACGAACCCGAAGCCGAGGAGGACTCTGTCGACGACAGCTCCTTCGACGCCGAGTCCTTCGACCCCGAGTCATTCGACGCGATGGCCGGACGCTACGAGATGGAAGAGGTCGAGGGATTCATCATCACGTTCACCCGCGAAGACGATCAGCTGTTTCTTCAGGCCACGGGCCAGCCGAAGTTCGAGATCTTCCCGATCGGGCACGAGAAGTTCGAGCTGCGGGTGGTCGAAGCCGCGGTCACGTTCCATCGCGGAGACGACGGCGCCTACGACACTCTCACGCTCCACCAGGGCGGCGACCACCCCGCCAACCGCCTCGCCGACGAGCCCTGGGCCCCCACCGAGGAGGAACTCGGCGCCTTCGCCGGCAGGTACTTCAGCGAGGAACTCGAGACGTTCTACACCCTGAGCATCAACGACGAAGGCGAACTCGTGCTCTCGCACCGGCGCTTCGACGACGTCACGCTGACGCCCAGCAAGGAGAACACCTTCACGGGTGGCTTCCCCGTCGCGTCCGCGGTGTTCGAAATCGGCGACGACGGCGCACCCTCTGCCCTCCTCGTTGGCAACGGGCGCACGCGCGACGTCCGCTTCGAGCGCTCAGAGAGGTAGCACCAGCGCCGCTTGGCGCTGAACCGATCGCAACCCCCCCACCGAACCACCCGTATCGGCTCGGGACCCCGTCCCCCGAAGGGGAAGCGATCATGGCGCAACGCTCACGCGACATCTGGCCGAGACAACAACCACCGGCGCGCGAGAACATCCTCTTCGAATCCGACTCGATGACGATCGGGCACTTCCGATGCCCGACGAACGACCCGAGCTTCGAGGACACCGGCCCGATCGCGGGTCATGTCATCGTGTTCCCGCGCACGGCCGTGACCATCACGCATGAAGGCCAGGAGCCGGTCGTCGCCGATCCCAGCACGGCCATGCTCTACAACCGGGGCCAGCTCTACCGGCGTGGGCGCCTCCACGAGCGGGGCGACATCTCGGACTGGATCGGATTCGGCGATGACGCGCTCGTGGAAGCGATGAGCGAGGTCGACCCGCACGTGAAGGACCGCCCCGAGTCTCCGTTCCGCTTCACGCACGGCCCGGCGGCCAACCGGCTCTACCTCCGCCAGCGCATGCTCGTGGAGTTCCTCAGGCGCACGCCGAACCCCGATGCGCTCGCCGTCGAGGAAGAGGCGTTCGACATCCTGCGACAGTCGGTCCGCCTGGCGTACGCCGCGTGGAGCGATCGGCGCCCGGCCCGTTCAACCCGGACCGATACCGCGGCAGCCCACCGCGACCTCGCCCAGCACGCAAAGTCCGTCCTGGTGCGCACGCTCGCGTCCCCCGTCGGCCTGGACGAGATCGCCCGCGAGGTTCATGCCTCCCCCCACCACCTCTGCAGGGTGTTCCGGGCCCAGACCGGCATGACCATGAACGCCTATCGCAACGAGATGCGAGTCCGGTTCGCGCTCGAGCATCTCCCGCGCGCCGCCGGCGACATGACGAACCTCGCCCTCGACCTCGGGTTCTCAAGCCACAGCCACTTCACCCGAACGTTCAAGCAGGCGTTCGGGGTGACCCCCGCGTCGATCGACCTCGCGGGCCGCCACGGAAACACCCCCTAGCGGCGCAGAGAACAACGGCGCGGGCTCCGAAGCCCCGCGCCGTCGTTCCTGCTGAAACCTCCCCCG
Source organism: Phycisphaerales bacterium (assembly GCA_028289195.1). Taxonomy (GTDB): domain Bacteria; phylum Planctomycetota; class Phycisphaerae; order Phycisphaerales; family UBA1924; genus JANQQR01. The sequence continues at coordinate 123,423 of JANQQR010000008.1, forward strand.
ACGGAAGGTCCGCGATCAGTTCGGGCAGACCGCCAGCCAGTTGTTCAGAACGTTGGTGATGTCCCCGAAGTCGACCGAGCCCGACCCGTCCGCGTCGCCCTCGCAGAAGTTGGCCGGCGCTTCGGGCTGGAACTCGAACGCGCCCATGTCGATGCACAGCGCAAAGGCGCTGACGCCGGTGTTCGCGATGGTCGGGTCGTCGACGCAGCGGTCGTTCTCATCGAAATCGGTCAGGACGCCGAGATCGAGGGCGACGATGGAATCGCCGGCGTCGATACCCGGAGACCCAGCCAGGATCCGCAGGTCCCCGTAGTCGTCGTCGGGAGTGCCCCAGGTCATGTCCATCCCCGGCGACGGGATCCGCTCGAACAGCGGCATCTCGTTGATGTTGCCGGTGCCCCCGACCACAGCCATCGGATCCGAGCGCTCGATGTTGCAATACCGGATGTCCCAGCCATTGCCGAAGGAGCCGTCGGTCGGGATGTTCAGGTAGCCGATGCAGTTCAGCATGTCGGAGCCGGGCGAGCCGGTGCTGCCCCCGACGATCGGTTGCGAGCCCTGATTGGCGACGAAGGTGCAGTTGAGGGCCCGCGAATTCGGGGTGACCGTGTACATCGCGCCGCCGAACGCGCTACAGGAGTTGCCGACGAAGAGGCTGTTGGTCACGAACGTCAGCCGATCCGATCGGAATCCCCCGCCCCGGACCGAGGAGTTCCCGTAGAACTCGCTCTCATCGATCGTCAAGGTGCCGCCGTTGTTCTGCATCCGGATGGCCCCGCCGGCGATGGCCGTCGCGACGTTGCGCGTGAACACCGTCCGCAGGACGTTCAGGCTGGCGCCGACACCCTCGATGGCGCCGCCCTCATCCGCCGCCGAGTTCTCGGTGAACATGCAATCGACGACGTTTGCGGTGCCGGAAGTAGACGCTCGCAAGCCGCCGCCATCGTTCGCCGTCGCCATGTTCCCGATGAACGAGCAGGCACTGATCGTCCCGGTGGTGCGGACGGTCTGCATGCCGCCCGCGAACGAGCTCATGTTGCCCATGAACATGCACCCGGAAACGACGTAGTCCGAGTCCAGGTCGGCCAGGTACAGACCGGCCCCGACGCCGGTGGTGGTGTTCTCGATGAACTCGCAATCCTCCACCACCGCGGTGTTATCGAGGATGATCAGCCCGCCTCCCGAGACGCAAGAATTCATCTCGAACCGGCAGTTGCGGACGACGACGTTGCTGTCGTTGAAGTACGCCCCGCCGCCGCTCTCGGCCGCCTCGTTGTCGATGAACCAGACGTCCTCGACAAGGACGTTCGACGACGTGAAGCTCATCCCCCCCCCGTCGTGCGGGTAGTTCGTTCCCGAGGACCCCGGGGAATCGCCCTTGGTGATCGTCAGGTCTCTGACGACCAGCCCGCCCATGTCCGACCCGATGCCCGAACCGCGCATTACGGTGTCGTTCAGGAACTCCCCTGTGAGCGTTGTCGAGCCCGCCCCCGCGCCCTGGAACGTGAGCTGCTTGGATCCCACGTCGAACACCTGGTTGTAGATCCCGGCGGCGAGGTTGATCGTGTCACCTGAACTCGCCGCGTTCACCGTCGCCTGGATGCTGTTGGCCGGGGTGATGTTGAAGACGTTCGCCCCGCCGTGGGCCGCGCTCGCAAGGAGCGCCGCCGCCGTGATGAATGCTCTCTTGTGTGCCATCGGAATCCTCTCTTTCGTGCCCATCGCTGCCGCGCCCGTCAGTTCGGGCACACGCTCAGCCAGTTGTTCAGAACGTTGGTGATGTCACCGAAGTCGACGAGGCCGGAGTTGTCCGCGTCGCCCGGGCAGGCCTGCACCAGGTCGCCTGCAGTCTCGAACGCACCGATGTCGATCACCGGCCCGTCGATCGCAAATCCCGTGTCAGCCGTCGCCGGGTCGTCGACAGCGCGATCGTTGCCGTCGAGGTCGACGAATGGCCCCGCGTACAGGTCCGAGTTCCCCGCGTCGATGCACGGGCTCATGTCCATCGGACGGAGGTCGCCGTAGTCGTCGTCGTCGGTCCCCCATTCCGCGTCCATGCCGCTGGAGGGCATCGATGTGAGCAGCGGATCGACGTCGATGTTGCCGGTGCTGGCGTTCGGCGGCGCGTAGCCGCCCTGGACGACGCAACTCCGCAGCACCGGCGCGTTGCTCGGGAGGCCGGGAACCAGATCGGTCGCATCGTTGCCCCAGAGGATGCAGTTGTCGAGCTTGACGACGGATCGGTTGGCCGGCGAGCCACCGATCACGTAGGTGCCCGAGGCCTGATTCGCCACGAACACGCAGTTCTCCGCCTCCAGCGGGGCGCTCGTGAAGATCGCCGCGTCGTTGCCGAGCGAGCGGTTTCCCACGAACGTCGTATTCCGGATCGTGGTAAGCCCTGCGTCGTCCCTCGCATACAGCCCGGCGCCCCAGGTCGAAGCGATGTTGCCATTGAATCGGCACGCGTCGATCACCGAGACCGTCGCATTGGAGACGTGGATCGCGCCCCCGGCGCCGCCCTGGTTCCGCTCGAATACGCACCGGAGCGCCTGCAGCGTGCCGTTCGTCGCGAGAACGGTCGCGGCCGCCCCAGTCGTCTGGGTCACACCCATGTCCCACCGGTTGCCGCTGACCAGCGTGTCAACGAGGGTCAGGTTGCACCCAGAGCCGAACACCGCCGGCGAATCTGCCGATGCGCTCGAAAGCGTGTTGTTGGCGATAAGGCAGTCGACGAGCGTCAGATCGCAGACGAAGGCTGAGATCGCGGCGCCATCGCCATCGGACGACTCGTTCCGGTTCCCAACCATCGCGACGTTCATCAGCGTGACATTCGCCCCGTCAACCCTCAGCCCCGCCGCGTCGCTATTCGAGGGCTCGCTGCTGGCGACGAACCCGTTGGTGATAGTCAGGTCCTGGAAGACCGTGCCGTCGGAACCCGAACCGAGGACCGTGAACACGACCGAGAGGCCCGCACCGTCGATCACGACGTCGTCCCGGTTGCCGGTCGAGCCCCGGATGAGCAGTTGCTTGTTTGTGAATGTGATCCCCGGGAACAGCTGGTACGGCGATCCGGAGTCGGAGATCACGATCTCGTCCCCGCTGACGGCCTGGGCGATCACCACGCTCAGAGGCCCGTCGGCAGGCACGTTCTTGACGTCCGCCTCGCAGACACCCGTAGCCCCGAGGGCGAATCCAGCCGCCCACACGATTCGATTTCTCTTCGGCATTGCTCGTCTCCCTTGGTCACCCCGGGCCGATTGGCAGAGGGGTGCTGTCGATCGGGAGCGGCTCTCGGCCGCTTCCCACCAACACACGCGACGTCAGGGACTTGCGCGCCCGATCGCATATCCGAATTTCCTCGCCCGGCACGGATCCCGGCTTAGAATGACGCCAGGCGGCTTCTCCACAGCCGCGTGAGAGGGAGCAACCCCGTCCGTGGGCGAAGATCTGCAACAAACCGTGACCCGGCTCCTCGGCCGGATCGCTGAGGGCGGCCAGGACGGCGCCGAGGCGGAGCTGCTGCCGCTGGTCTACGACGAGCTCCGCCAGCTCGCCTCGGCCCAGTTTCGCTCGGAGCGCGCCGACCACACGCTGCAACCCACCGCCCTCGTGCACGAGGCCTACATGAAGCTCGTCGGTCAGCAGGGAGCCGAGATCGGGGGGCGGAAGCACTTTTTCGCCCTGGCGTCGAAAGCGATGCGCCAGATCCTGGTCGACCACGCCCGGGCCAAGGCTCGGCTCAAGCGAGGCGGCGACGGTGTCCGCATGCCGCTCGCCGACGACCAGCCCACCCCGACCCAGCTCTCCATCCCCGACCTTGTCGCCCTCGACGACGCCCTCGGGCGACTCGAGACCCTCGATGCACGCAAGGCGACGCTCGTCGAGCTCCGGTTCTTCGGGGGGTTGAGTTCCGAGGAGACCGCCGATGTGCTCGGCATCGCCCGGTCGACGGTCGCCGAAGATTGGCGCTTCGCCAAGGCGTGGCTCAGGCGCGAGCTCTCCGGAGAGCCCAAGTGAGCGGCGCCGACCGCTTCCGGCGTGTCGAGGAGTTGTTCAGGCAGGCCTCGGCTCTCCAGGGAGCCGATCGCGCTGCGTTCCTGGATGCCAACTGCGACGATGCAGCGCTGCGTTCCGAGGTGGAAGACCTCCTCGGCTCAGCAGAAACGAATGACGGGTTCATGGAGTCCGGCCCGAGCGCGATGATTGCCGAGGTCATCGAGGCGCGCGCGCCGGTCGGCGACGGATTCCCCGACCGGATGGGGCGCTACACGATCCGGCGCGTCATCGGCAAGGGCGGGATGGGCGTCGTCTACGAAGCCGAGCAGGACTCGCCCCGGCGCACCGTCGCCCTGAAGATCATCGGACAGTCCATGCTCTCGAGCGACCTGCTCCGGCGATTCGAACAGGAGGCCGAGGTCCTTGGGCGCCTCACTCACCCCGGCATCGCGCAGGTCTACGAGGCGGGCACGTTCGAGCACGCCGGGTCGGCCCAGCCGTTCTTCGCGATGGAACTCGTCGACGGGGTGCCCCTCGGCGCGTACGTCGAGGCCAATCGCCTCTCGGCGCGCAAGATCATGGCCCTCGTCGCCCAGATCGCCGAGGCCATCCACCACGCCCACGAGCGCGGCATCGTCCATCGCGATCTCAAGCCCGCCAACGTGCTCGTCACCCGCGACGGCCAGCCAAAGATCCTCGACTTCGGGGTCGCCCGGGTCACCGACGCCGACGTGCGCACGACCACGATGCACACCAGCGCCGGCCAGCTCATCGGCACCGTCGCCTATATGAGCCCGGAACAAGCCGCCGGAGATCCCGGGCTGATCGAAGCCAGATCCGACGTCTACTCCCTGGGCGCTATCGCCTACGAGTTGCTCGCCGGACGCCTGCCCCTCGACGTCGACGGCAAGATGATCCACGAGGCAGTGCGCGCCATCCAGCAGGACGAGCCCACCCCGCTGACCACGAGCGTCCGGGGCCTGCCCTCCGACGTGCAGACGATCATCGGCATGGCGCTCGAGAAAGAACCCGTGCGTCGCTACCCGAGCGCCCAGGCGCTCGCCGACGACATCCACCGGTTCCTGGCAGACGAGCCCATCGCCGCCCGGCGCCCGAGCACGTGGTACCAGTTCAGCAAATTCGCCAAGCGCAACAAGGGACTGGTCGCCGGCCTGGCCGTCGCCGCCCTCATGCTCGTCGCCGGCACGGTCGCGTCGACGGCGCTGGCGATCCAGGCGACACGCGCGCGGAACGACGCGGTCCGCCAGGCGGCGATCGCCGAGACGGTCAGCAACTTCCTGAACGACGATCTGCTCGCGCAGGCAGACCCCTACGCGACCGGCGGAGAAGACCTGACGGTGCGGGAAGCGATCGACCAGGCCGCCGACACGATCGAGGAAAAATTCGCGGGCCTCCCCGCGATCGAGGCGGAGATCCGGAGCACGCTCGGCCACACCTATCGCAGCCTCGGCGCCTACGAGCCCGCCAAATCGAATCTCGGGCGCGCAGCGGAACTCGGCACGCAGGTCTACGGCCCCGATCACCCCCTCGTTCTCAGCGCGCGAACAGCGCTCGCGGGCACGCTCGACGACGAAGGAAACACGGATCAGGCCGTTGAGATCTTCGAAGACGTCGTGCCGCGCTGGAATACGGCCGTCGGACCCGATGCGCGCGAGACGATCGACGCGGAAGGGCAATACGCCCTCGCGCTCACGTACATGGCCCGGTACGACGACGCCCGGGCGCTCCTCGAACGCGACATCCCTCGCGCCCGCGCACTCTTCGGGGACTCCGATTCGCTGACGCTCGCCCTCCTCGGGCATCTCGCCGGCCTGCACTATCGCACCGGCAACTACGAAGAGTCCGCGGCCATCTTCGAGCAGCTGGTCGAGGTCCTCACGATCTCGCAGGGTGAGCTTGACCCCGAGACCGTGACTAACAAGGGCAACCTCGCACTCCTCTATCAGCGCCTGAACCGGTTTGAAGACGCCGCCGATCTCTACCCCGAGGTCATCGACGCCTCGGTGCGCACGCTCGGTCCGGAGCATCCGGGCACGCTCGTATCTCGGAACAATCTGGCGCTGCTGCTGAGCCGGATGGAGCGCTACGAGGAGGCGGAACAGATCTACCGCGACGTGCTCGCCATCCGCGAGCGGGTCCTCGCACCGACCGACCCCGACATCGCGGTCTCTCGAGGCACTCTCGGGCGGATGCTGATCGAAACCGGTGAATTCGCAGAGTCCGAGTCTCTGGTCCTCAGCGCCCGCGCCGCTTTCATCGAATCCCTGGGTCCGGAGCACCCGTACGTGGACGCGACAACCGAGAATCTCGTGCTGCTCTACGAGCGTTCCGACCAGCCCGGACTGCACGAGGCCTGGCTCGCCGTCCGCGACGAGGGCGCCCCACCGCCGACGACACGAGCATGGGGGGTCAACCCTGGTCCGCGAGGCTCCAGCGACTAGCCTCCCGCGCTGAACAGGTGGTCCAGGATGACATCCCGAACCCCGGCGCACGGAAGCTCCGACCCAGGAGAGAACGCGGCGTCCGAGATCAGCACCGGCGCCCGATCCGCAGACGCGGACACTCGCCCGTGACTCCCCCGCACAAGTGATGCGTCCAGCGGGATCAGGTCCATCAGCGTGCGGAACCCCAGCTTCTTCCGGATCAGCTTCCGGGCCAGCGCGAGCTTCGGCGCGGCGATCTCCGGATCGATGAACAGCTCGCACGGGTCGTACCCCGGCTTGCGATGGATGTCGACGGTGCGCGCAAAGTCGGGCGCACGAGAGTCGTCGAGCCAGTAGTAGTACGTGAACCACGAACCCGGCGCTGCGACAAGAACGATCTCGCCGGCCCTCTCGTGAGAGATACCGGCCTCCCGCTGCCCCGCTCCATCGAGCACCGAACCGACCCCTTCGAGCGACTCGCACATCGATCGGACGCGCGAGACGTCTTCCGGAGCACGTACGTAGACGTGCGCCACCTGATGGTCCGCGACAGCGAACGCGGCGCTCGCCCCGGCGTCGAGGTGCTCCCGCCCGTCCTCCACTCGGACCTCGAGCAGACCCGCCTCGCGCAGGGCCCGATTGATGTGCACCGGTGAATTGACTGGCTCGATGGCGTACTCGCTCAGCACCATCACTCTGGCGCCCCGGGCCCGGTACCCGTCGATCAGCGGGCCCACGACGCCGTCGATCTCCCTTGCCGCCTCGACGCTCTCGGGAGCATCGGGTCCGTACTTCTGGTGCGCATAATCCAGATGGGGCAGGTACACGAGCGAGAGCGTCGGCTCATGGCGATCGTCAACGATCGCCGAGGCCCGCGCGATCCACTCGCTCGAAGCGATCCCCGACGCCGGCCCCCAGAAGCGGAACAGCGGGAACCGCCCGAGATCCGCCTGCAGATCGTCACGGAGACCGGCGGGGCTGGAGTAGCAATCCGGGACCTTTCTCCCATCCGCCCTGTACTGCGGCCGAGGCGTCACCGACCAGTGCGCCGACGAGTACATATTGAACCACCAGAACATCGTGGCGCACGTGACCGAAGGATCGCGCTCCTGCGCGGTCTCCCACACCTTCTCGGCGTGCACAAGCCGGTTCGACTGCTTCCAGAACCGGATCTCGGCCGAGTCCCGGTCGAACCATCCATTGCCGACAACCCCGTGCTGCGCCGGGCTCAGCCCGGTGAGCATCGAGCTCTGCACGCTGCAGGTCACCGCCGGGAGGCACGGCTCGAGCCGTGTGACGGCGCCTGCGCGGGCGAACCCGCTGAGGTTCGGGGTGTGCGCGCCGAGCACGCGCTCCGTCAGACCCACCACCAAAATGAGCGCCGTTCGATGGGCCATGGCCTAGGTGCCGAGGATCACGCGATGCCCGAGGGTCGTCAATACGAAGCACGCGATCGCGGCCCCGGCGAGCGCCGCCTCACCGATCGACGCGAGCACGACGGCGTCGATGAGGCAGAATCCCGCCAGCCAGCCGAGCACGCCTGCTTTGATGAGCGGCCCGCCCCGGGAAGCACACGAGGCGCATCGGGCCGTCCACAACGCCGCACTCACCAGCGCGACGAGCACCAACGCAACGCCCGCGGGGGCCAACGCCTCTGGGACGGGAATCGCGAACAGAGCCGCCGCGCCCAGGGGCGCGAGCATTGTCAGCCAGCCGAGCAATCGGGGGAACGATCGCGTCCCCCCGTCCTCGCCTCTCGCCGCCAGCGTGAGCAGCACCGTGTACGCGCCGAGCAGCGCTCCGTACCACCAGGCCCGGGGATCCCCCGGCCACCCCCCCACCATCACGCACGGGAGCCCGACCGCCAGCAGGCGGCAGCACCCCATGAACACGACAGAGAACACGAACCGCTTGTGCAGCGCGTTGTACAGCACGATCGACAGCAGCAGCCCGAGCCCGAGGGCCGATGATTCGAACCCCGGAACAACCGCCAGCGCCGCTCCCCCGAACAGACACACAGCCGACACCGTGAGCCCCGTATTGAGGGAGAGATCCCCGCGCGCGATCGGGCGCTCTCGTTTGTGCTCCCGATCCCACGCCGCGTCCACGACATCGTTGAGCGCCATGCCACCGCAGTAGAACAGCGTCACGGCCCCCAACGCGAGAGCCCAGTCGCCCCAACCGGCGCCGCCACCGCCGAGCGCAACGCCCACCAGGGCGTTGGTCACGACCGTGGGCAGGTTGCTGATACGCGTCAGATTTCCGAGCGCCCTCGTCTTCAAGAGGTGACCTCCTCCAGTACAGCGTCGAGAAACGCGATCTCCGACGCGATGCCCTCCGCCAGACTCGCCGGGCGTAGCGTCGGATCCAGGACACCCCACGTATAGGTCTCGACCTCGAACACCGCCAACGGGAAGAGGTCGCGCGCCGCCCGGATCGCCTGAGGGATCTCCTCGGAGGTTGTCACCAAGCCGTTGTCGCGATCGATCACAGCGCGATCGATCGGGACGTGAAAGTGGACCCGCGCCTCCTCGAACGCGGGCGCGTGCTGGATCGCTTCCATCGCCGGCGCCAGATCCTCGTAGAACGCGACTTCACCGCCCGCTGCCACGGTTGTCTGGTGCAGGTACCGCTCCTCCGCAAACGACCGGAGCGCTCCATGGCCGCCCGGGGCCACGCGCAGCGCACTCGAGACCTGGACCTTGTTCACGGAAATGCCGGCTGCCTCGTATCGCTCGAGTGACTCACGCTGCCCCTCCCGCATGACAGCCGCATGGCAGACATCGTGGCACACACCGATGTGCGCACGGATCGCTGCTTCGTCGCCCGCCGGGATGAGGTCGTCCTCCATGAACGCAACGACGTGTTCGCTCAGATCGAGCTCGCATCCCGGCTCCGGTTCGAGATCGACGGTGATATGCCTCCCGGTCTCGCGGAGGATCGCCGCGAGGTGATCCGCGAGCGCCGCCAGATGCTCTGCGCACGCCCGGCGATCAACGCCGTCTCCCCGCCAGCCAAGAGGCAGCGTCGAGATGCTCCCTTGGGCACCCTCCTCGAGGATCTCCGACAGCACGTGGGCCAGATCGAGCGAGTACACGAGCCGGGCCGGATCGGCCCAGCTTGGCCGGTACACGTCGTGTTTGACAACCGGCGCATGGAAGTCCTTCTGCGGGAAACCGTTCATGGTGATGACACGGAGGCGACGCGACTCGATCTCGCGCGCGAACCGTTCAACGCCCCCCCGTTCATGGAGCAGCTCTCGGGCGCAGGCATCGCTCAGCCACAGACCGATACCAAGCTCCGCTCCCGGGCGCACGGAGTCACGAACGGCGACCGCGTGCTCGTCCAGCCTCGCCAGTATGTCGTCGATCGTCCGCCCGCTATGGACGTTCGTGCAGTAGCACACTTGATGTTCGATCGGCGTCATCTCAGATCGCAAATTTGCCCGACTGGCTGAGAAACTCGAGCGGGTTCCCGAAGCTGATCCGCTCGATCGTCTCGTGATCGTGCCCGCGCCGAGCCATCTCGAGCCTGCACTTGGGCACAGCGAGCGGATCCGACGGCCCCCAGTCGCCAGCCGAATTGATCCAGAGGCGTTCGGCGCCGTACATCTCGATGATGTCGGTCGCCCGCTGGGGGGTGCACTTGGTGTCCGGGTAGAGCGTCATGCCCGCCCAGAATCCCCGGTCCAGAACGTGCTCGACGGTGTGCTCTTCCACGTGATCGATCAGCACGCGCCCAGGGTCGATATCCCCGTTGCGCCGGATCGCGTCCATGATCAGCTTGGTGCCCTTGAGCTTGTCCTCAAGGTGCGGCGTGTGCACGAGGATCAGCTGGCCGTGCTGCGCCGCGACGCCGATCTGCTCTTCGAGGATTGTCAGTTCGTTTCTTGAGTTCTTGTTGAGGCCGATCTCTCCTACCCCCAGCACGCTCTCACGCTGAAGGAACTCGGGGATCATCTGCACCACCTCCCTCGCGAAGCCGACGTCCTCGGCTTCTTTCGGGTTGATGCAGATCCACGAGTGGTGCTTGATGCCGTATTGAGCGGCTCGCGCGGGCTCCTGCTCGGTCAGGTGCCGGAAGTAGTCGTAGAAGCCCTGCGGCGACGATCGATCGAACCCCGCCCAGAACGCCGGCTCGGTGATCGCGACGCAGCCGGCTTGCGCCATCCGTTCGTAGTCGTCGGTGGTGCGCGAGACCATGTGGATATGGGGGTCGATGTACTTCACGTTGCACCACCACCCTCGCTCGGATCGGGCTCCGGCGCGCCGTGCGCGCCCTGCATCGGCGCTCGATCGATCGGCTCGGAGGAGTGGTCGCTCAGGGCTTCGAGCACCCGCCGGGCCCTGTCCGGCCCGCCGTCGCTGAGTATCGTGAGCGCTGCGCGAAGAGCCTCGTGCCGGAAGTCGGTCGAACCCCCGGCCCGATCAACGCGATCGAGATACGCAGCGATATCGATCAGCTTGGCGCGGTGCTCCATGAAATAGAGATCCACAAGCCGGGCCGCTTCGACCGGAGGAGATCCGTGCTCACGCCCGCTCATGGGCTGGCCTCCAAACGAGCGATGGCACGATCGGCGATCTCCTTGTCGAATCGATCCGCCCGACGCTCAACACCTATTGCGCCAAGAAACGAGAGCGCCAAGCGCCCGCCGAGATGCTCCCTGAATTCATCGACTCCGCGCAGCAAACCCGCCCGCTCAGCGATTTCACGCGCCCGCAGTTCGAATCCGAGGCGCTCCAGCAGCACAAGGATGCGTTCGCACTCGGCAGCCTCCAGCCAGCCGGCCTCCGCGCTGTAGAGCGCATCGATCGCGATCCCGATCGCCACCGCCTCGCCGTGCCGGAGCCTGTATCCCGACATCGTTTCGAGCCGGTGCGCCGACCAGTGACCGAAGTCGAGCGGCCTCGCACTCTCCGTCTCGAACGGGTCGCCGCCTTCGGTGATGTGTCGCAGGTGGATTTCCGCAGACCGGTCCAGGATCGGGATCGCCGATGGGATGTCCCGCACCGCGATCGCGGCCGCAGCCCCCTCGATCTGCTCGAAAAACGCGGCATCCTTGATCAGAGCAACCTTGACCGCCTCGCTGAACCCGCTCCGCCAATCGCGGTCCTCGAGCGTCGCGAGGAACTCAGTCCCGTTCACGACTCCCGCGGGCGGCGCGAAGCAGCCGGCGAGATTCTTCTTGCCGGCCATATTCACGCCGCACTTCACGCCGACGCCGGAGTCGCACTGGCTGAGGGTTGTCGTCGGCACACGGACGACGCGCACGCCCCGGTGTGCCAGAGCGCAGGCAAGCCCGACCGCGTCGAGCACCGCCCCACCCCCCACGATGATCACAGTCGACTTACGACAGATACGCAGCGCATCGATCTCTCTGATCACGCGCTCGACCTCGCCCAGCCCGTCCTTGATGCGCTCTCCTCCCGGGACGACAACGGCCGGCCCGGCGAGTTCGAACCCCCACGCGCCGGCGTACGACTCCACGCTGCCCGCGACCCCTGGGTGCGCGTCCGCCACACCGGAATCGATGAACGCGCACACGCGCCCGGTGGCCCCGGGCTCATCACGGATGATCTCGGCGAGGACCGGATTCCCGTCGTCGAACACGCCGCTCGTCCGGCGCAGCCGATGCACGAATCCAACCTGGAAGCGTGAATCAATGGGCGCAGACGGGGCCTCGGGCGATGCTCGCGTGTTCGCGATGTCCATGAACGAGCCTAGCTCTCCGTCGCCCTCGGGTTGCTGCAGTGATCAAAATCCGACGCGCGTGACTGTCGCTAGAAGCCCACGGCCTGTCCGTCGGCCCGCAGGTCGCTGGCCGCGAGGTAGCCGCCCTCGAGCTTGTAGATGATCTGGCCGCGCCCGAACGAGACGGTGCGGTTCTCCGTGCGCTCGACCTGGTGGCCCATGTCGCTAAGCGCCTCGTAGACGCTTGCGTCGAACCCTGGCTCGATCGAGACCTCCAGTCCCGATTCCACGCGCCATCGCGGGGCATCGAGCACCGCCTGAGGGTTCTGGTTGTAGTCGGCCATGCGGATGAGTACCTGCGCGTGGCCCTGGGGCTGCATGTACCCGCCCATCACCCCGAACGCCATCACCGACTCCTCGGTGCCGCCCTCTCCCTCGCGGGTCACGAACCCGGGGATGATCGTGTGATAGGGGAGCTTGCCGGGCCCGGCCTGATTGGGATGGCCCTCCTCGAGCGTGAAGCAGCAGCCGCGATTCTGCATGCTGATGCCGGTCCCCGGGATGACCACGCCCGAACCGAATCCCGTGTAGCACGACTGGATGTAGCTCACCATGTTGCCCTGGCTGTCGGCCGCCGAGAGCAACACGGTCCCGCCCGGCTTGGGGACACCGTGATCGAAGTCCTGGGCGCGCTTGCGATCGACGAGTTGCGCGCGCGAACGGAGATAGCCGTCGTCGAGCAGGTCCTCCGGATTGACGTCCATGAACGCCGGGTCCGCGATGTACCGGTGCCCGTCGGCGAACGCGAGTTTCATCGCCTCGATCTGGAGGTGGAGGCTCTCGGGTGAATCGACCGCTTCTGCATCGACGTCCAGGTGTCGGAGGATGCCCAGCATGATGAGCGCCGCGATGCCCTGTCCGTTCGGCGGGATCTCGTGCAGGCGCCAGCCCTTGTAGTCGAGGCTGAGCGGCCGGACCATCTGCGCCGAGTGGCTCGTCAGATCGACCTTCCGGAGCGCCCCGCCGCCGGCCCGCGCAGCCGCGTCCATCTTGTCCGCCAGATCACCCTGGTAGAAGCTCTCGGCGCCGGTCGACGCGATCGACTCCAGCGTCGTCGCGTGATCTGGAAGGCGAGTGAACTCGCCAGCCTTCGGCGCAGCGCCCGACGGAGCAAAGGTCTCGTGCCAAGCCCGGCACGCGTCTCCCGTGTACCGGCTGACGCCGCGATCCCAGTACACCGCGGTCAGCGGCGACACGAGGAACCCCTCCCGCGCGTAGCGGATCGCTGGCTCGAAAAGAACGTCGAACGGCAGCGCCCCGAACTGATCGTGCGCCGCCTTCCACCCCGACGGTGCGCCGGGAGTCGTCACCCCGTCCCAACCGACGAGGTCGAGCGAGTCCTTCCCCTCATGGTCCGCGAGGTTGAACCCCGCCGGAGAACGCCCCGAGGCGTTCATGCCGTGCAGGCCTCCGCCGGTCCAGATGAGGGCGAACCCGTCGGCGCCGATCCCGTTGCTCGTGGGCTCGACGACGGTCAGTGCGATCGCCGTCGCCACGGCCGCGTCGATCGCGTTGCCCCCCCGCTTCAGCATCTCGAGCCCGGCCTGCGCCGCCAGCGGCTGGCTGGTCGCAACGCAATTTCCCGCCAGGACGGGCATGCGCTGGCTGGTGTACGGGAACTCGTACGGAAACGGCTGGCTCATGGGCGGCTCCGAGAGGCCATCGGTCGGTCGTGACGGCCCTCAGGAAAGGTCCGCCCCCTTCCCCCGATAGTACGGCCCCAGGTCGCCGCGCTGGGGGCTCGCGAATTTCGAACCCATGATTCCCGACCAGGTCCCCGGCGAGGCCCCCCGGGCCACCCGGTACGCCGAGTAGCCCTCGTCGTATCGATCGATCTCCTCCAGCATGGCCTGGTCGTCGGGGTACCTGTCGTCGAACAGAACGCTCGACGCAGGCAGCCGGGGCCTGTGCGACGGCTCCTCGGCGGGCACACCCACACACAGGCCGTAGAGCGGGTACACACCTTCGGGGATCTCCAGCACTTCGTCGACCCGCGCCAGATCGTTCCGGAGGCCCCCGATGTAGCAGATGCCGTAGCCCATCGACTCGAACGCGACGCAGAGATTCTGGGCAAAGAGGCTGGCATCGATCACCGCCAGCAAGAACGCCTCGAGGTTGCCCGAGTACTCGAGCCCGGCCCGCCGGGTCATGAGCCGGTGCCGGCGCGTATCGCCGCAGATCACGAAGAACTCGGGCGCCACCGCCACCTTCTCCTGCGGGCCCGCCAACTCGGCGAGCGAGCGCCGCTCTCCCTCGTCGCGCACCCGGATTACGCAGTAGGCCTGCACGGCCGAGCTCGTCGACGCCGCCTGCCCTGCCTCAACGGCGCGGAGGATGTGCTCCTCGGGGATGGGATCGGGTGTGTAGGTACGGACGGACCGATGACTGTTGAGCAGTTCAAGCGTGGCGTTCATAGCCACAGCCTAGGGCTCTCCCTTCGCGCATACCTACTCGAGGCCCAGGCGCTCCGCCTCCCGGAGCACCGCGTCCCACTGGACGCGCTTTGTGACCATCTGCGGGAACACCTGGCGCACGACCCCTTCCTTGTCGATCAGGTAGGTCGTCGCGCGGTCGTACCCTGTCGTGACCCCGCGATCGACATCCGCGACGATCTCGAAGGGCGGCGGCTCTTTGAATCGCCCGAGGAACCTCCCGTGCGATTCGAGGTCCTTGTCCTCTTGGGCGATGGCGATCGCGACAAAGTCCCGCTCGGCAAACCCGCCCCACATGTCCTGCAGCTGAACCAGCTGCGTCGCGCAGTACGGTCACCAGAACGCGCGGTAGGTCGTCACGATGACGTTGTTCTTGCCGAGGTGCTCGCTGAGATCGACCTCCGAGCCGTCTGCCCGCGGCAGGACGAACGCCTGAGCTTCATCGCCCACAGCGAGCGTGCCGTTCTCGCCCCAGTCGGAGGCTGACGCCTGCGAATCGGCGCTCTCCGAGGCCCCGGCGCTGATCGGCAGCTCCACACGCCGCCGGACGAACCAGTTCTCGCCATCGGCATCCGCGAGGTAGACGACCGCGCTGATCCCGAGCGTTGCTCCGGACGCGACATCACCGCCGATCGAAAACGGAACAACGGTCTCCCCGGCCTCGACCTCGCGCTCCCAGGGAAGCTCGAGGAAGTTCGCCCGCGCCAGCTGCCCGAACTCGGTCACCCGGTCACCGAGCAGCTCGACTCCGTCGGGAGTATCGATCTGGATGAGCACGCCGGGGCTGCCCTCGATCGATGCGCTCCAGCCGTCGGCGACGCGGAGACCGACGATCAACTCGAGCTCCTGACCGGATTGGATCGCATCGGGCATCCGCGCCTCGAGCACGACCCCGTCACCCGGCGGGCCTCCGAGCGCCGATCCGGCGATCAGCAGCACCGACAACGCTGCGCTCGCCCGCCCCATGATTGGCTTGTTTCCCATCGAACCGCGCCTCACTTTCCGAGCACGTTGAAGTCTTGCCGCAGATAGAGGCAGACGCCGTCCGCCCCTTCGCACACATAGTACAGGGCGTATCCCCGCACCCTGAGATCATCCATTCGCCCGCCCTCGGGCGCGTGCACCTCGAATTCGATGGTCCGCGTTTCATCGCTCACCGGCGCCTCGAGATTCGCGACTTCGAACAGCTCAGCGTCCGTGCGCCAGCCGTCACCGGTGTCCACCCACACGACGAGGCCGCCGCCCTCGTTGTTCCAGTGCGCACGCAGGTCGTCGTTCGGCATGAGCGATAGGTGCACCCGAGCCGCTGGTGCATCCCCCGACGTGTGCGGCACCACGACGGAACTCAGGCTGATGAGCCCCTGCGAATCCGCGAGAATCGCGCCTCCTGCATCCGGCTGCTCTGCAGATCGCTGCGACGCGGAGAACGCCCGCTCGGGCGACGTCAATTCCGCCCCACGCGGCTCCACGCTCAGAGCGACCGGCGTCTCGCCGCGGGCCCGGATTTCGGCTCGGGCTTCGTCCACCCAGGAGTAGAACGGGTACGGCTTGTCCAGCCGGGGCCCGAACTGCTGGATACGCCGGCGCCAGATGTACTGGTTGGGATCGGTCTCGAGCGCAGCGGACCACGCTTCGACCGCTTCGCCGAAGTCCGTCGTGTGGCGTTCTTGAGAGTCGTAGCGCATCCGGTAGGCGACACCACGCTGAAACGCCAGCGCGCCGTCCGAATGCTCGCCAGTGAGCACGGAGATCGCTCCCTCGTAGTCGGGGTCCTCGCCGGAGACCAGGCGCAGGGCCTCGTATCCCGGCCCCTCCGTCGCGTAGCCTGGGGCCTCCGCCTCCCCGTTGGCGGGCCCCGCATCGAGGAACGCCTGCAGGTCCTCGTCACCGGGCCACAGCTTCACGACCACACCGCTCTCGTCGATCAGGTAGGTCAGCGGAACGAGCGGTGCTCCGATCAGGTTGAACGAATCAACGAGGATCGGGAAGTCCATCTGCTTCCACTGCATGAACAGCCGGCAGCGATCCGGGTGCTGCTCGAGGATCACCCCGATGACGTTGATCTCACCGGCCCGCTGCGATTCCAGAGTCTTGGTGTACCAACCTGGCACGTGCACCCTGCAGCCCGCTCACCACGAGGCGAAGACGTGCAGCACCGTCCGGCGCCCGTCGATCAGCGATTCGAGCGAGGTCATCTCGCCCGTGCGCAGATCAGGGAGGCGCAACGCGGGGAACGCCGTCCCTTCGGCGATGAACTCACGCCCGAGATCCCGAGGCGACCGCGTCTGGGCGGGAGCGGCCCGAACGACGCAAAGCGCCGCGACGACGATCATCAGGATGAGCAGGGCGCGATCGATAGCCGGCTCCTCGGTCCGCCGGACCAAGCCTCCGAGCCCGCGTCCTATTCCGAGCGGGTCCCGCTAATCGGGAAATCGCCGAACGTGCTGCGATGGAACCCCCGCAGCGAGTCGCCCTCGAATTCCACCTCGACGAGTTCCGGGTTGGGGCCGTAGGGCTGGAGGTAGCGGAGCATCGAGCCGTCGAACGAGACCACGGAGATGTCCGGGTTCAGCCCCTCCATCCCCGACCAGCCGGTCAGCACGCCGTCCTCGACGTACAGGCTCAGTGTGTACGGCTCCTGTGCCATCGCCATGTTCATGGTCCAGTTGCCGCACAGAGCCGCGATCTGCTCGTCGCTCGCCGTCACCTCCGGCTCGGGGATCTCGCCGTGCTGCCAATCGAGCCCGTCGAGCATCCGCTGCTCATACTGCTGACGGAAGGTGAACCCCGCGCCGCGCGCCGGGCGCCTCGCGAGGGTGTACTCCTGGCGCACGGGCCTGCACCAGCCCTCGGCATCGTTGCACGCGAAGTAGAACACGCTCACCGTCAACTCTGCATCTTCGGCCCAGCCCTCGACATCAACGAGGAACTCCCGCGGATCGGCGTCTGAGGCGGCATCGACCTCCGGGGCGTCCATGGAAGCCGGTGAGACCGCAACGCCCTCGGGCGCGGACACCTCGACGTGGATCGGCGCCACGTCGTTGTTCCAGTGCACGTGGTACAGCGGGTCGAGTAGGAAGCCCAGGTAGAGCTTGCCCGCACCCGAACCGAGCACGTCGCGCGTCACCTCAGCGCGGAGCTTGACGTAGAACGGCTGGTTGTCCTCGCCGACGAGCGGCGTTGTGCCGATCGCCTGCATGAACTCGGGGCGCTCGATCGGATCGAGCACGCCCTCCGGAGCCGCAGCGAGCGGTTCGGGCTCGGGCATATTGAGGTCTTCAAGGCGCGTCGGGTTCTCGACCGGGCCGATGAGCTCCTCGAGCTCGCGCCGGAGGCGGTACGGGTTGCTCCAACCGTGCGCCCGGACGATTACCCCGTCCGGATCAATAATGAACTCGCTGTTCGGGGCGCTCCCGAGCGCCTGCGCGAGCTCGTTGTCCATCGTGTCGCACAGCCACTCGGCCTTGGTCCCGAGCGTGCGCTTCGCCTCGGCGATGTGCATCAGACGCTCTTCGATCGAGAACGGTGCGATGTAGTTGTTCCAGTCGGGGTGCGCCAGCGTCTTGTAGACGTAGATGAAACGTACGCCCTTCTCCTGATAGTCCCTGACTGTCGGCTCCAAACTGGAGACGTTGCGGAGGAACGGCGGTCATGTGAGGCAGCCGAAGATCAGGACGGTGTACTTGCCCTCCAGAAGACTCGTCCGGAAGGCATCCCCCGACTCGTCGAACACCTCGACATCGGGCATCTGCTGCCCGGCTTCGGGGAAGTTGGGGCCCCACCACTCATCGGTCACCTCGGGCTTGGCTTCGGGCTGCGCGGGCGCCGTCGAAACGCCGCCGCAGACCACCATCGCCCCGAGCACCGCTGCCGCTGAGAATCTCATCATCCGGCCTCCGCTGCCGAGCCCGGCGCCTTCCGCACCGGACACGCTTCCTCGCACCATGCCGGATTCGCGCCGGCTTCAAAACGGGAGTGGATGGGAATCGAACCCACCGAGGCGCTGCTATGCGGCGCCTCCAACGGGTTTGAAGCCCGCGGCCGCCACCAGGCGTGCTGACACTCCCAGTCGAGCAACACAATACCCCACAGGGCTGTGCCCCGCCCGCGCCGTCCGGTAACGCCAGCTGGCCATCCTTCTTTACGCACTCTCCAGCGATGCCTCGAGCGCCCGGATAATCCCCTCGTCCTGATCCGGCAGCACGGCGCGGAGATCCAGAACAACCGAGTTGTCGACCACGCGCCCCACCACTCTCGGTTGCCCGAGGCGAAGCCTGCGCCCGATCTCACTCTCGCTGATCGATGTCGAGCGGATGCGCAACCCGGCGCTCTCGATCGCATCGGCGGGCGCCGAACCGCCACCGACGAAGCCATCGATGCCAACGAGGACCTCTGCGCGTGCGTGATCAGGGACAATCAGCCGCTCCGCGATCGACCGCGCGCGCCGCTCGAGCTCGTGCACCGGCGTCCGCAACATCGCGCGAACCGGTATCCGGCGATCGATCTCTCCCGGGTGATCTCGGTACAGCCGGAGCGTCGCTTCGAGCGCCGCGAGCACGAGCTTGTCCACCCGCAGCGCCCGCGCCAAGGGGTTCGCTTCGATCCGCTCGATCAACTCCCGTCTCCCCGCGATAACTCCGGCCTGCGGGCCGCCCAGCAGCTTGTCACCGCTGAAGATCACGAGGTCGGCCCCCGCAGCGATCGAGGCAGCGGCATCGGGCTCGTCGTCGCTGATGGCCGGATGCCCCGACTCAGACAGCAGACCGGAGCCGGTGTCGTGGATTACCGGCACACCGTGGGCAGACCCAAGGCTCGCGAGCTCATCGATCGACGCGCTCTGCGTGAAACCCTCGATCCTGTAATTCGAGGTGTGCATCTTCAGGATCGCGCCGCTGCCGTCGCCGATCGCGCGTTCGTAGTCGGCCAGCCTGGTCTTGTTCGTGGTCCCAACACCCCGAAGCACCGCTCCGCCCGATTCAATCACGTCCGGCAGGCGGAAGCTCCCGCCGATCTCGATGAGCTCCCCGCGAGAGACGACGACGTCCCGGCCCTTGGCAAGCGTGGAGAGCGTGAGCACGAGCGCGCCGGCGTTGTTGTTCACAACCGTCGCCGACTCCGCGCCGGTCAGGCTCCGCAGCAGGCCACGCACGGAGTCGCTGCGCTTGTTGCGTTTGCCGCTCTCGATGTCGATCTCGACGGGGGCGTAGCCGGAGGCGACGCCCGCCAGCGCCCAAACGGCTTCCGGGGCCATCGGCGCGCGTCCCAGCCCGGTGTGCAGCACGATCCCCGTGGCATTGATGACCGGCGCCATCGCCTGGCGATGCTCTGCACCGATCAATTCTCGCGCTCGCGCGACGACGTCCGTCCCGGAACGCCCCGCGAGGATCTCGATGCGGGCCTCCTCGATCGCTCGGCGCACGCATGACGTCACAACCGATGCTTCGCCGACGTCTCCGAGCGAGTCCGACAGCGTCTGCACGCTGGGGAGCGATCGGAGTCTCTCGCGCACCTGATCCGACACTCCCTCAGCCATCCGCTCCTCCCGTCACCACCGCCGGCGCCTTGGCCAGCACCCGCGCATCGCCGCGACGCTTCGTGAGACCGATCCGGTCGAGATACTCCCCGAACGGAACCGCGTACTTGCGGCTGGTCCCGAAAAGGTCCCGCAGATCCGCCATCGTCATCGATCCCGATCGCTCGAGATGCCCCGTCACCCGCTCGCGCATGTCCGCCTCGACGCCGGGCGTGACGTGCACACCCGAGCCCACGTGCACCGCGCGACCCAGACCGACCGCGAGCTTCAGGATGGCATCGATATCCCTCTGATGCCACCCGCACGACTGCGCGAGCGCCGGAGGCATCGGGGGCTGGAACCCCGCTGCGCCCAGTTCCTGCTCGATCTGTGCCAGCAGCGATTCCTGGCTCTTGGTCAACTGCGGCCCGGCGCTGGCGAGCCCGATCCCGCCTGACCGGTCGATGAGCGTGCCCTTCTCCACCATGTGGACGAGCACGGCCTCAAACAGCCCGCTCTCAACCCTCGGGAACACGCGCTCGAGGCGCTCGCGCGGCGCTGAGGTTTCCAACGGGTTGTTCTCGTGGAATGCCGCAAGCCACGACTCGATCCTGGCGCTCAGATCCGCGAGTCGTTCGCTGTGAACTGCAACGTCGCCACCGAGGCGAACGACTTCACCGCGATCGATCAGGCCGGCCAGCGCTGCCTCGGCGCTCCCGGGGGCGAGCCCGGCGTTCCGAACCAGTTCCCGCGCATCGACCGTTCGATTGACCGAGACCCAGGCGCCCGCACCGGCGCACTCATCGGAATCAACTCGCCCCAGACGCTCCAGCACCGTCCCCGAGGGACGCTTGAGAGGCGGCGCGTCAGGGTCGACCACGACCCCGCTCGCGATCGTCACAAGGGGGGATTCCGAGCGCAGCACGATCGGCTGTCGCCCCCGTGCCACGACCGGCTGAGCGCACAAGAGCTGCGCGACGCCCGACTCGCCCGGTTCGAGCGACTCACGATCGAGCAGCTTGACGCCAGCCATGACCTCTGCCGTCCCGATGTGCAGGCGGACACGTGATCGGTTCCTGATCGCCCATGGGCAGTCCTTCAGGGCGCGCACGCCGACGGTGAGGCGTCGCGACGGACGGAACACACCGGTCGTCGCGAGCTCCTGGCCGCGCTCGATCTCCGAATGGTGGAGGTCCGGGAGATTCAGAGCGACGCGCTGCCCAGCGCTGACGGATTCCAGCTTCTCGCCGTGGCTGTGGATGCCGCGCACCCGGACCGGGCGTCCGGCAGGGAGCCACTCGAGCTCCATGCCCTCGTCGATCCGACCCGACCACAGCGTTCCCGTCACGACGGTGCCGATCCCCTGCACAACAAACGACCGATCGACGGGCAGACGCACGACATCGCTCGAAGCACGCGACTCGTGCTCCCGCGCGAGAACACGGATTCCCTCTCGGAGCGCGTCGATGCCCTCTCCGGACGATGCGCTCGTGCGCACGATCGGGGAGCCCTCGAGGAACGTATCGCGCACGAGCGCTCGCACATCCTGCTCGACCATGTCCAGCCAGTCCGGCTCCGCCACGTCGCATTTCGTAATCGCGATGAGCCCCGCGGGCACGCGCAGCGCCTCGAGGATCGCCAGGTGCTCCCGGGTCTGGGGCATCACCGAATCATCGGCGGCCACGACCAGCAGCCCCGCCCCAATGCCAGAGGCTCCAGCCAGCATGTTGCGGATGAACCGTTCGTGCCCCGGCACGTCGACGATCCCGACCCGCACCCCGTCCATGTCCAGGTGGGCAAAGCCCAGGTCGATCGTGATGCCCCGGTCTTTCTCCTGCGGGAGTCTGTCCGTATCGATCCCGGTCAGCGCGCGCACGAGCGACGTCTTCCCGTGGTCGATGTGACCCGCCGTCCCGATGGTGAGCGCGCTGCGTCCGGACACGGGCAGATGGTAGGAACGCCTGCTCCGCTTCAGCGGATCACAAGCGACGCGCTCCCCGGCGCCATCACCTCACCGATAACCGCGGCCTGACCAAGCCCGGCATCAGCGCACCGGGCGATCAGGGCATCGGCGCGCGATCCCTCGATCGCGACCAGCAACCCGCCGGACGTCTGCGGGTCGAAGAGGAACTCGAGCAGGGGCGTCTCCGGCTCGCTGGAATGCTGGATCAGCGCCGACGCGTGCTCGCGGTTCGTCTTGCTCGCGCGGGAGTGGTGCTCGGACGTCGCCAACCCCAGAGCCCCATCCAGAAGCGGCAAGCGCGCCAACTCGATCGCCAGCGTCGCTCCGCTGGCTGCAGCCATCTCCCCTGCATGGACTGCCAGTCCGAAGCCGGTGATGTCGGTCGCCCCCGACGCTCCCAGTTCGCGGGCGCCGTCGCCGGCACTCAGGTTGAGCGCCCGCATCGAGTCGACGGCGCCCTGCAAGACAGGATCCGGGCAGTTGCCCTTCTTCCGAGCGGTCGTCACGAGACCGGTCCCGAGCGGCTTCGTCAGCACGAGCACATCGCCCGGGCGCGCCCCAGCATTGGTCAGCATACGCGCGGGGTCGACGGTGCCCGTAACCGCGAGCCCATATTTGATCTCCTGGTCGCGAACGGAATGCCCCCCCACTACGGTCGCGCCCGCGAACCCGACCCGCTCGGCGCCGCCCGCGAGAATCTCGGCCAGCACGTCCATGGGCAGGACGTTGTCCGGATACCCGACGATGTTGAGGCACGTCCGCGCGTCGGCCCCCATCGCGAAGCAGTCGCTCAAGGCGTTGGCCGCCGCGATCTGCCCGAACGTGAACGGATCGTCGACGATCGGCGAGAAGAAGTCGACCGTCTGCACGATCGCCAGATCGTCGCGCAGGCGATAGACCGCGGCATCGGAGAAGTGCTCCGCGCCGACGAGCACCGACGGATCGGTCACTGCCGGGAGAGATCGCACAACCTGTGCGACGGCGTCAGCCGAGAGCTTGCCCGCTCACCCGGCGCAGTTGCTGTAGGCCGTCAGCCGGATCTCTTTCCCGGTCGTCGCCCTTGGTTCCGTCTCGGACATGGACCAAGCATACGCCGGTCAGCTTCCCGCCCGCTCGGCGTCCCAGTCCCGGAGGACGCCGCTGTAGTCACGAAGGCGCCGCTGCTCCCACTCGTCGTGCCCAGGTGCCATCCAGTCCTCGGGCGCGACACCCAGCGCGTCGGCGATCCGGTTGATGTAGTTGAAGTACGCAATCACCTGGGTGGCCAGTGAGATCTGCTCATCGGACCACCCCCGCTGGCGCAACGCGTCCACATCACCCTGGCCCATCGAGCCCGGGTCGAGAGTAATCTTCACCGCGAACCTGCACAGGGCGTCGTCCTCAGCCGGCAGGCCGGCCGACGTGAAGTCGAACACCAAGCGCTCGGCAGTCTCGTCATCCCCGGACTCCGAACCGAAGTCCCGCGCGTGGCTCAGCGTTCAGTAGTAGCAGCCGTTCACGCCGCTGACGACGGTCGCGAGCATCTCCCGCTTGTCGGGCGCGAGCGCGTTCGGGCTTTTCATCAGGCTCACGTAGAACTGCATCGACGCCTGCATGGACCGGGCGTCGAGGCTCATCATCTTGATGATGTTCGCCACGCCGCCGGCCCGCTGGCGCCCGGCGTCATAGGCCGCCTTGACGCGGCCCTCGGCTTCGTGCTCTTCAACGATGCGGATGTAGGGCATCGCTCTTCACGCTCCCTTGACAGACTTCTTTACCGCTCCAGCCTACACACCCATCCGGGCCGCGGCCTCGCGCCGGCGGTACCCTGTGGCCGGCCAGGCTTGTGCACGAGGCGACGAACCCTCCAGGAGAGCAGAGATGAGCGAGCAGACCCTGCTGAACCGCGCCAATCGCCGGGATTTCTTCGTCCACAGCGCCGGGATGATGATCGCCGCCTCTCTCCTGCCGGCCGCGAAGGCCATCGCCCGCCAGGAGGGAGACGCCGCCACCCCGTCGCGCCCCGAGATCTCGCCGGACACCATCGCCGAGGCCGAGAAGCTCATCGGCGTCGAGTTCACCCCCGAAGAGCGCGCGATGATCGCAGAGACCGTCGCCGAGAACATCGGGACCTATGTCGAGCGCCGCAAGGTGGACCTCCCAAACGAGCTCGGCCCGCTGAGCTCGTTCAAACTCGATCCCCGGGACGCCCTGCGCACGCCCATGTCCGAGGTGTTCCAGGGCGCCCGCGAGGCGGCCCCGCAGGTCCCGGCGCAGGACGAGGACATCGCCTACGCCCCGCTCGGTCAGCTCGCCCGCTGGATCAACAGCCGCCAGCTCACGAGCGAAACGCTGACCGAGGTCTACCTCGATCGCATCAAGGCCCTCGGCCCCACGCTCGAATGCGTCGTTACGGTCACGGAAGAACTCGCGATGGAGCAGGCCCAGGCCGCCGACCGCGAGCGCTCCAACGGCCAGTATCGCGGCCCGCTGCACGGCATCCCCTACGGGCTGAAAGACCTGTTCGACACCTCGACGATCAAGACCACCTGGGGCGCCGAGCCTTGGAAGGACCGCCTTCCAACATCGGATTCCGCAGTCACGCGCAAGCTCCGCGACGCCGGGGCCGTGCTCGTCGCCAAGACGACGCTCGGCGCGCTCGCCTACGGCGACATCTGGTTCGGCGGGCGGACCAACAACCCCTGGAACCTCGAGCAGGGCTCCAGCGGGTCGAGCGCGGGTTCGGCGTCCGGTACCGCCGCGGGCCTCTACGGCTTCTCAATCGGAACCGAGACGCTGGGCTCGATTGTCTCGCCGTCGATGCGCTGCGGCACAACCGGCCTCCGGCCCACCTTCGGACGCGTGTCCCGCGAGGGCGCGATGGCCCTGTGCTGGAGTCTGGACAAGGTCGGGCCGATCTGCCGCCGGGTCGAGGACTGCATCGCGGTGCTCAACGCGATGAACGGCTCGACGAGCGGCGATCCCGGTTCGGTCGACGCTCCCATCGCCTTCGTGGCCGACGCCCCGGTCGATGCGTACCGGGTGGGCTACAACCCGGCGTGGTTCGAGGGTCCCGGGACGACCGACGTCGACCGCAACGCCCTGGAAGCGCTCAAGCACACCGGCGTGGAACTGGTCGAGGTGGAACTGCCCGACTGGCCCTACGGCGCCCTCTACTCGATCCTGATCACCGAGGCCGCCGCCGCGTTCGAGCGCATGACGCTCGACGATGTCGACGACCAACTCACCTGGCAGGAGGCCCGCGCCTGGCCCAACACGTTCCGCTCGGCGTGGTTCATCCCCGCGATCGAGTTCATGCAGGCCGAGCGCTTCCGGCGCAAGGTGGCCAACATGCTCGAGGACGTGATCTCGGACGTCGACGTGCTCTTCGGCCCCAGCTTCGCCGCAAGCCTGCTGCTGATGACCAACTTCACCGGCCACCCCCAGCTCTGCCTCCGCGCGGGCTTCAACGACGACGGCACCCCCCGCGGCGTGTCGTTCTGGGGCCACCACTTCGACGAGGGCACGCTCTGCCGCATCGGCATGGCGCTCGAGAATGAGCTCGGCGTCTGGGACAGACGCCCGGAGATCTAGATCAGAATTCTAGCACGTAACGATCGGCGATGGACCCGAACGCTTGGTTCTGCGCATTGACCCAGCTGGAGTCCTGAGCGGATTCCTCCGCCAAGATCTCCGCAACCGTGCGCGCCGCTTCCTTCGCCGCCCGAGCATCGAACAACAGCGCGCGCGTCCGGCGCGCGAGCACATCATCGACGGTGCGAGCCATCTCGCGGCGTGCGCTGAATCGGACCTGGCCCCGCGTGATCGGGAGGCGTGCGTGCACGGGCTCGCTGCCGTCCGGCGAATCCTCTTCACACGCACGCACAGCATGCGCGTCGGAGCCGTAGAACCCCAGACGCCCGCTCTGGACCTCGGATTCCATTGACCCGTGGATTGCCAGGGCGCCCGTGGCGCACTGCACCGGATCCAGCCCCGCGAGCGGGGCAGCGTGATCGACCACGTCCTCCGCCATCTTCCGATACGTCGTCCACTTGCCGCCCGCGACCGTCAGCAGCCCTGACACGGGGTCGATCGTGATCGTGTGGTCCCGCGAGAGGCTTGCTGTCTTCTTGCCGTCACCGGTGCGCACGAGCGGGCGGATGCCGGCGAACACGCTGAGCACATCCGCGCGAGTCGCGTCTGTCCCAAGGTACCGAGCCGCGGTCTCGAGGATGAAATCGATCTCCTCGTCCATCGGGCGGGGCTCCAGCGACGCGTTCTCGATCGGCACGTCGGTCGTGCCCACGACGCAGACGTCGTGCCACGGGATGGCGAACATCACCCGCCCGTCGCTCGTGTGCGGCACCATGATCGCGTGCTCGTGCGGCACGAAGCGCTCGGGGAGCACCACGTGGGCGCCCTGGCTGGGCGCGATCATCGCCGGAGCCTCGGGATCGTCCATCCGGCGCACGCCATCGGCGAACGGTCCCGTGGCGTTGATGACGACCCTCGCTCGAACCTCGAACCCCTCGCCCGTCTCCTCGTCGATCAGCTCGACGCCCTCGATCTGCCCGGCGTCGTCCTTCACCAGGCCCGCGCACCGGACGTAGTTGCAGCAGCACGCGCCCTGCTCGACCGCCGTCTGCGCGAGGTTGATCGCCAGGCGGGCGTCGTCGAACTGCCCGTCGTAATACAGCGTCCCCCCCCGCAGCCCCTCCGTCTCGATCGTGGGAATCCGCTCGATGATCTCATCGCGATCGAAGTGGCGCGAGCGCCCGAAGCCGTACTTGCCCGCCAGCGCGTCGTAGACCTTGAGCCCGATCCCGTAGAACGGCGACTCCCACCACTGGTAGCTGGGCACGATGAACGCCAGATCGTTCACGAGGTGCGGTGCATTCCGCCGGAGGAGCCCGCGCTCCTTGAGCGCCTCGATCACCAGCGAGATGTTCCCCTGCTGCAGGTAGCGCACGCCCCCGTGCACCAGCTTCGTCGATCGGCTGCTCGTGCCCTTGGCGAAGTCGCTCTGCTCGACGAGCGCCACCCGGTAGCCCCGAGAAGCAGCATCGACCGCGACACCGAGCCCAGTCGCGCCGCCCCCGATCACGAGCATGTCCCACGGATCTCCGCCGGCCCGAAGACGATCGATCTGGTCCGCACGATTCATGACTCGACCGCCCAACCGCGAGAACGCTCGACGGCTCGCTTCCAGGATGCTCTGGCCGCGCGGGCGTCGTCCGCGCTCATGCGTGGCTCGAATCGGGCGTCGGCGGCCCAGATCGCCTCGACTTCCGCGTTGCTCTCCCACACCCCCGCCGCCATCCCGGCCGCGAACGCCGCGCCGAGCGCCGTGGTTTCGGTGACACGCGGCCTCACCAGCGGGGCCTGGAGGAGGTCCGCTTGCATCTGCATGAGCAGATCGTTGGCCGACGCGCCGCCATCGACCCGCAACTCGCTAGTCGCGCTCCCGGCGTCGTTGGTCATCGCCTCATGGAGATCGCACACCTGGTGCGCGATCCCCTCGAGGGTCGCGCGGGCGATGTGCGCGGCGCTCGTGCCTCGGGTGATGCCGACGATCGTGCCGCGCGCGTCCTGGTCCCAGTAGGGCGCCCCAAGGCCTACGAACGCGGGCACGACGTGCACCCCGCCCGAGTCATCCACGCTGGACGCGAGCGCCTCGATCTGGGGGGCATTCTCGATGATCCCGAGGCCGTCGCGCAGCCACTGCACGGCAGCGCCCCCGATGAACACGCTGCCCTCGAGCGCGTAGTCGATGCGCCCGCCCAGGCGCCACGCGATCGTCGTCAGCAGGCGATTCGAAGAACAGCGTGCCTCTGGGCCCGTGTTCATCAGCATGAAGCAGCCGGTGCCGTAGGTGTTCTTGGCCATCCCCGGCTCGAGGCACGCCTGCCCGGCGAGCGCTGCCTGCTGATCGCCGAGCACGCCAAGGATCTCCAGGTCTCCCAGCCCGAGTGAGGCGTCGGTGCGACCGAACGAGCCGCTGGAGTCGCGCACCTCCGGCAGTATTCCGATCGGCACGCGCAACAGATCGCAGAGTTCTGGATCCCACTCGCCCGAGTGGATGTCGAGCAGCATCGTGCGCGACGCGTTCGAAGCATCCGTGGCGTGCACCGCGCCGCCGGTGAGATTCCACACCAGCCACGAATCGATCGTCCCTGCGCACAATTCGCCCCGCTCGGCGCGCGGCCGGGCGCCGTTCACGTTGTCGAGGATCCACTCGATTTTGGTGCCCGAGAAGTAGGCGTCGACTTCAAGGCCGGTCTTGCGGGAGATGAGGTCCGCGGCACCATCTCGGCGCAGCGCGTCACAACGAGCAGACGTTCGCCGGTCCTGCCACACGATCGCGTTGTGAACCGGCGTCCCCGTCGCGCGATCCCAGACCACGACTGTCTCGCGCTGGTTGGTGATGCCGATCGCCTCGACCGCAGCGCCTCGTCCCAGCACATCGCGAGCCGTGGCCAGCTGAGAGTCCCAGATCTCCGCCGGATCGTGCTCAACCCAGCCTGGTCTCGGAAAATGCTGGGTGAACTCCCGCTGCGCGATCTCCTGGGCGCTGCCGCTCCCGTCGAAAACGATCGCCCGCGAGCTGGTCGTCCCCTGATCGAGCGCGAGAAGATGGGGCATTTGCCAAAGCCTCCCCGAGGTTTGCCCGACGTTATCGGCTGGAGTGTTCCCACGCCAGATCCGAGGACCGACCCATCATTCCGCGGTGTATTTGGAGCCTCCAGCTTCGCCCCGCTCGCGAGCGCCTGTACTATCCAACCGGTGCGCCTCCCCGGGCACACCCCTGTGAAGCCGATTTGTTCGAGGAGAGAGCTGTGATCAAGCCGACCGTGCCGATGAGCGCGCGCGCCCTGGGGCTCGCGCTGGTGTCTTCCCTGCTCCTGTCCGGCGCCGCCCCGCAGGCGAGTGCCCGGGACGACGACAAGCACCAATTCCACACCCTCGAGTGGCGGAACATCGGTCCCTCGCGAGGCGGGCGCGTGCAATCAGTCTCCGGCGTCGTGGGCGACCCGTTCACCTACTACATGGGCGCCACCGGCGGCGGCGTCTGGAAGACCCAGGACGCCGGCGGCTCGTGGCGCAACATCACCGACGGGTTCCTTGGCACCGGCTCGGTCGGCGACGTCGCAGTCAGCGAGTCCGACCCGAACGTCATCTACGTGGGCATGGGCGAGGCCGACATCCGGGGCAACTTCTCCCACGGGGACGGCGTCTACAAGTCCGAAGACGCGGGCGCCACCTGGGAGCACATCGGCCTCGAAGACTCGCGCCAGATCGGGCGCATCGCGATCCACCCGACCAACCCGGACATCGCGTTCGTCGCGGCTCTGGGCCACGTCTTCGGGCCCAACGCCCAGCGCGGCGTCTTCCGGACGACCGACGGCGGCGACAGCTGGGAGCGCGTGTGCTACGTCGACGATCGCACGGGCGCGATCGACGTGCGCATCGACCCGTGGAACCCGCGCGTGATCTACGCCGGGTTCTGGCAGGTGCGGCGCACGCCCTGGAGCCTCGAGTCCGGCGGGCCGGGCAGCGGGCTCTTCAAGAGCACCGACGGCGGCGACACCTGGACGGAACTCGGCGGCGGCCTGCCCGAGGGCGTGAAGGGCAAGATCAGCGTCAGCCCCAGCCGCGCCCAGCGCGGCGTCGTCTACGCGATCATCGAAGCCGAGGACGGCGGCGTGTTCCGCTCCAGCAACGGCGGCGAGACATGGCGCAAGACCTCGGCCGACCAGAATCTGCGCCAGAGAGCCTGGTACTACACGCACATCTACGCCGACCCCCAGGACGTCAACACGGTCTACGTGATGAACGTGTTCTTCCTGAAGTCCACCGACGGCGGGCGGAACTTCCGCCCGGTGCGCGTGCCCCATGTCGACAACCACGACCTGTGGATCGATCCCCACAACAACCAGCGCATCATCAACGGCAACGACGGCGGCGCCAACGTCAGCTTCAACGCCGGACGCACCTGGTCACGCCAGGACAACCAGCCGACCGCGCAGTTCTACCACGTCATCACCGACAACAACTTCCCCTACCGCGTGCTCGGTGCCCAGCAGGACAACTCAACAGCGTCGATCTCCAGCCAGAACAGGCTGGGGCGTGACCGCTTCCACCCGGTCGGCGGAGGCGAGAGCGGCTACATCGCCCCGCGCCACGACAACCCCGACATCGTCTACGCGGGCTCCTACTCAGGCTTCCTGACCCGGTACGACCACGACCTGGGCGTCACCCGCAACATCACGGTGTGGCCGGAGAACCCGATGGGCG
Source organism: Phycisphaerales bacterium (assembly GCA_028289195.1). Classification (GTDB taxonomy): domain Bacteria; phylum Planctomycetota; class Phycisphaerae; order Phycisphaerales; family UBA1924; genus JANQQR01. The sequence continues at coordinate 153,795 of JANQQR010000008.1, forward strand.
GCGGCGCCGACGTGCTCCGCTACCGCTTCCAGTGGACATTCCCGATCGTCGTTTCCGTTCATGACCCGGACGTGCTCTACACCGCCGGCAACGTCGTGTTCAAGTCGACAGACGAGGGCGGGTCGTTCGATGCGATCAGCCCGGACCTCACGACGAACGACAAGTCCAAGCAGCGCTCCAGCGGCGGCGTGATCACCAAGGACAACACGGGCGTCGAGTACTACTGCACCGTGTTCGCGCTGGCCGAGTCCCCGCTCGAGCAGGGCCTGCTCTGGGCCGGCAGCGACGACGGCCTCGTGCACGTCACCTCCGACGAGGGCGGCGAGTGGACGAACATCACTCCCGAGGGCATGGGCGACTGGCCGATGATCAGCCAGATCGACGCCTCGCATCACGACGCCGACAAGGCCTACCTCGCGGTCAACCGCTACAAGATGAACGACTTCGCGCCGTACATCTACAAGACCACCGATCGCGGCCAGACCTGGACAAAGATCACCACCGGCATCGCCCAGGACGCGTTCGTCCGCGTGGTCCGCGAGGATCCGGAGCGCGAGGGCCTGCTCTTCGCCGGCACCGAGACCGGCGTCTACTACTCGATGAACGACGGCGAGAGCTGGCAGGCGCTGCAGCTGAACCTGCCGGTCGTCCCGATCACCGACCTCGTGATCAAGGAAGACGACGTCGTCGTCTCCACCCAGGGGCGCTCCTTCTGGATCCTCGACGACATCTCGGCCATGCGCCAGTGGGACGAGGGCATCCCCGACGCCCACTGGCACCTGTTCACGCCCGCCGACGCCTATCGCGAAGGGTGGGACAGCGTCCGCGTGCAGTACCACCTGGACGACGACTTCGAGGGCCCGCTCGAGATCACCTTCCGCAACACCGACGGCGAGGTCGTCCGCACCTTCCGCTCCGACAAACCCGAGATGGCCACTCCCAACCCCTTTGCAGCGATGTTCGGCTTCGACCCCGGCGGACCGGCCCAGGTGACGACCAACGAGGGCCTCAACACCTTCGAGTGGAACATGCGCCACTCCGATCCCGCCAAGGTGCCCGGGGCCGTGTACTGGGGCCCCGACCCGCGTGGCCCGCGCGTGCGCCCCGGCGACTACCTCGTGCAGATCTGCAACGGCGAGGAGCACCTCGAAGCTCCGTTCACGATCCACGCCGACCCGCGGATCGAGACGAGCGAGGACGAGTACGCCGAGCAGGAGCGCTTCATGCGGGCGGTCAACGCTGAGATCGATCGCACCCACACCGCGATCAACACGATCCGCAACGTGCGCAAGCAGGTCGACGCCGCGCTCGCCCACGCCCGGAAGGCCGGCATGGAAGAAGACCTCACCGGCCCGGCCAAGGAACTCAAGGACGCGCTGACCGCGATCGAAGAGGAGCTCATCCAGACCCGCTCCAAGTCGCCCCAGGACCCGCTGAACTTCCCGATCAAGGTCAACGACAAGCTCAGCAGCATCCAGAACATCGCCGAGAACGACTACGCCCCGACGGCGCAGGTCTACGACGTGTTCGAGATGCTCAAGGCGATCGTGGACGAACAGCTCGCCAAGCTCGACGACATCCTCGAGTCCGATGTGCCGGCGTTCAACGACCTCGTCGCCCGCCAGACGGTGCCCGCGATCATCCTCGAGAGCGCCGAGGAGGACGACGACGCGAGCGAGGGTTCGGAGGCCGAATCCGAGGCCCGGTGACGCGGTATAGTTCCGCCCCATGAGCCGTCACCCGGTCGGCAAGCAGGTCAACAAGTGGTCCCGCAAGCTGCACCGGTGGGGCTCGATCCTCATTGCGCTCCCGGTGGCGATCGTGATCGCCTCGGGCATCGTTCTCCAGCTCAAGAAGGACGTCGCCTGGGTGCAGCCCCCGACCCAGCGGTCCTCCGATCCGGCGCTCGCGATGAGCTTCGAGGAGATCCTCGAGGTCACGCGCACCGTGCCCGAGGCCGAGGTCGAGTCGTGGGACGACGTCGATCGCCTCGACGTCCGGCCCGGCAGGGGCGTGGCGAAGGTCCGCTGCAACAATCGCTGGGAGGTGCAGATCGACACCAACTCCGGCGAGGTGCTGTCATCGACCTACCGGCGCTCCGATCTGATCGAGCAGATCCACGACGGCTCGTGGTTCCACGACGCCGCCAAGCTCTGGATCTTCCTCCCCAGCGGCATCGTGCTCTTCGCCCTCTGGCTGACCGGGATGTGGCTCTGGCTCCTCCCGTTCAGAGCCAAGCGCAACGCCGCGAAACGGCGCGCAGAGTTCGCGGCCAATCGCAGCGGTCCGGGTGTATGAACAGGGCGATCGCCGGCTCCATCGCGACGGCGTCGCTCCTCACGGGCGTTCCCGCATCCGGCGAGGCCGACGAAGACCGCATCCGTGCGCTCGTCGCCGAGACGCTCGCAGACGCGAGCGCTCGCTCCAGCCTGTTGCAAGATTCGCCGGCCTCCGGGCACGACGGGCGCTTCTTCCTCGCATCGCCCGACGGCGACTTCCGCCTCGAGTTCACCGGCTACGTGCAGTTCCGCTACGACGCCGTGTTCCGCGACACCGATGAGCCCGGGGAGTCCGATTTCGAGTCCGGATTCCAGACGAGGCGTTCGCGACTGACGTTCCAGGGCCACGTGTTCGACCCGTCGCTCGAATACAAGGTGACCAGCGCATTCAGCCGAAACGGCGGCGACGCGCGGCTCTCCGACGGCTACATCGTCAAGTCCTGGGAGGGCGGCTGGGCTGTCAAGGCCGGGCAGTTCAAACTGCCCTTCCTGCGGGAAGAACTCACCAGCGCCAAGCGCCTGATGGCCGTCGATCGTTCAATCACGAACGCGGCGTTCACGCTGAGCCGCTCGATGGGCGTCGAGGGCTCGTACGAGGCCGGACGGCTCCGCACGGCCATCGCGATCTCCAACGGCGGGGACGGCGCCAACCAGAGCTTCCCGGACGGCCCCGCCCGCTTCAGCGCCACGGGCCGGCTCGAGTTCCTGCTCGGCTCGGATGTGAGCTTCCGCCCCTATCGCTCGGGCACCGCTCAGGAGCGCGACTCGATCACCGCCATGCTCGGCGCCGCGGCCCACTTCGAGGAGTTCGACGACGACGATCCCGGAGACGACCCCATGGGGCGCCGGTTCGGCTGGTCGCTCGATGCGAGCGTCAAGGGCAATCGCTGGCAGGCGATGGCGGCGCTGATCGGCAACCAGGATTCGGAAGGGAATGACGGCAAGAGCGCCCACGACTACGGCGTGATCGCCCAAGCGTCGTACCTCGTGACCGATCGCGTGGAGCCGTTCGCCCGCTACGACGTCGTGATCCCCGATCGCGATCGCGAGGGCAACGACAACTTCAATACCGTGACCGTCGGCGCCAACTGGTACCTGCACGGCCACGCCGCCAAGCTCACAACAGATCTGCAGTGGGCGCTCGACGACACGGCCGACAACGACCTCGTCGGGCGCCAGACGGCGCGGGCGCTGCTCGACAGCGCCGGGTCGCAGACGCAACTGGCGCTGCGGATTCAGGTGCAATTGGTGTTCTAAAGTATGATCTGTCGCAGATAAATATGGGCCTCGGCCGCTGTGTACTCACTGGGAGTTTCCATGACGCGCACACATGCGTTGACGCTCGCACTAGCTCTGCTCCTCGGAACAGCACTTGGAGCATCTGGACTGAGACCCGCGCACGGCCAGACCAACGGAGACCAGCAACTCGCTGCACTCCGGGCGAAACTCGAGCACATCGTGGCGACGCCTGACGACAACGAGATGGAGGCGCGCCTGTATGAGTTTGGCCTGCGATTTGGCGTCCAATCCACCTTGCGCTTCGGAGATCGATCGGTGATTAGCCGGGGCGTCTTCTTGATAGAGCCGCGAGGTGATCGGGATTGGACCCTGCGGCCTCAACTCAGTGACGACTCCGTCCAGATCGATGCGTGGCCGTCTGCGTTCTGGATCATGTCGAAGACAGATGATGCTCCGCCACAGATCGGCGAGATCAACGATGTCCCCCATCACGCCGACACGCTGGTCGTTCGCACAAACGATCGGATCTTCGTAATCGACGCGGAAGATGGGCTGGTGCAGATCTTCGAACACCCGGACAACGATTGACAATCCTCCCGTGGATCCCGAATCCCCACGGCCGGCCGCGCTCAGCGGGCGCCAGTCACCGATCACCAACCAAGGCATGGGAGAATCACCCTCCCACCGCTGACTCCCCGCGAAGAACCCCCGTTCTCTGGCCCGATCCGCCGGATCCGGTACCCTTGAGGGCCCGCGCGGCTCCGCGCCGCGCAGCGATATCCCGCCCGATCTCGGAGGTACTGAGATGAAGCTTCGTGATGTGCTCGCCGCCGCCGTCGTCCCCGCCCTGCTCTCCGTTGCCGCGGCCCCCGCCTGGGCCCAGGACGCCGAGGAAGCCGCCGGCGAGGAAGACGACTCCAAGCTCAAGGCCTCCACGCTCGGCGCGATCAAGGCCCGCTCCATCGGCCCGGCGCTGATGTCGGGACGCATCGGCGACATCGCCGTCAACCCGCACGACTTCTCGGAGTGGTACGTCGCGGTCTGCTCCGGCAACGTGTGGAAGACCACGAACAACGGCATCACCTTCGAGCCGATCTTCGACAACGAGAAGTCGTACTCGATCGGCTGCGTGACGATCGACCCGAAGAACCCGAGCGTTGTCTGGGTCGGCACCGGCGAGAACAACTCGCAGCGCTCGGTCTCGTTTGGCGACGGCGTCTACAAGTCGACCGACGGCGGCAAGAGCTGGACCAACGTCGGCCTCGAGGACTCCGAGAAGATCGGCATGATCGCGATCGACCCGCGTGACTCCGACACCGTCTTCGTTGCCGCCCAGGGACCGCTCTGGCGCAACGGCGGCGAGCGCGGCCTCTACAGGACCACCGATGGCGGCGAGACCTGGGACCTAGTCCTGGAGATCAGCGAGAAGACCGGCGTCAACGAGGTGCACATCGACCCTTCGGATCCCGACGTGATGTACGCCAGCGCCTACCAGCGCCAGCGCAAGGTCTGGACGCTGATCAACGGCGGCCCCGAGTCGGGCATCTACAAGTCGACCGACGGCGGCGAGACGTGGAGAGAGGTCACCAGCGGCATCCCCAGCGTCGACAAGGGCCGTATCGGCATGGACATCTCCCCGGCCGACCCCAACCGGGTGTACGCGATCGTCGAGGCCGCGGACGACGAGGGCGGCGTGTTCCGCTCCGACGACAAGGGCGAGACCTGGAAGAAGATCAACGGCTACATGTCTTCGAGCCCGCAGTACTACAACGAGCTGTTCTGCGACCCGATCGACCCAAACCGGGTCTACTTCCTCGACACGTTCATGCACGCGACCGAGGACGGCGGCGAGAACATCAACCGCGTCCCGCGCATGTACCGCCACGTCGACGACCACGCCCTGTGGATCAACCCCACCAACACCAACCACATCATCGTCGGCTCCGACGGCGGCATCTACGACACCTACGACCGCGGCGAGAACTGGCGCTTCATGCAGAACCTGCCGATCACGCAGTTCTACAAGGTGGCCGTCGACAACGCCGAGCCGTTCTACAACGTCTACGGCGGCACCCAGGACAACAACACCCAGGGCGGCCCCTCGCGCACCAACGACATGGCTGGCATCACGAACGCCGACTGGTTCATCACCGTCGGCGGCGACGGCTTCGAGCCCGCGATCGACC
>JANQQR010000027.1 GCA_028289195.1 Phycisphaerales bacterium
CGTCCATCTGCTGGTGCTTCGGGGGCGGCCCGCCGAACAGCGTCCGGTTGCACATGAGCAGGTCGGGGCGAGCGAGGTAGTACTTGCGATCGACCAGGAAGTACTCCTGCTCGGCACCGCACGTCGAGAACACCTGGGTGACGCCCTCATCGGTGCCGAACAACGCCAGCACGCGCCGTGCCTGCTCGCTCACCGCCGCCATCGAGCGAAGCAGCGGCGTCTTCTTGTCGAGCGCCTCTCCGGTGAAGCTCACGAACACGGTCGGGATGCAGAGCGTGACGTTGTTCGTGCCGCGCAGCAGGAACACCGGGCTCGTGGCGTCCCATGCGGTGTAGCCCCGCGCCTCAAAGGTCGCGCGCACACCACCCGACGGAAAACTCGAGGCGTCGGGTTCGCCCTGCACGAGCGATGATCCGCTGAACTCGGCGACGATGCCGCCGTGGCCGTCCGGCGCAATGAAGCTGTCGTGCTTCTCGGCGGTCTGGCCGGTGAGGGGCTGGAACCAGTGGGTGTAGTGGGTGGCGCCGTTCTCGATCGCCCAGTCCTTCATCGCGTTGGCGATGGTCTCGGCGAGATCCGGGTCCAGGCGCGCGCCCTCGTGGATCGTGCGTTGAAGGCTCTTGAACACCTGCTTGGGCAGCCGTGCCCGCATCAAACGCTCATCGAAAACATCGACCCCGAACGAGTCCTCTACAGGATCCGGTTTGCTGGAGTGGCCGGCCTTGCCGTTCTCGTGCCACTCGGCGACGGATCGAAGCGTCTCCAGCCGTGTCGTCGCTTCGCTCATCCCATTCCTCTCATCCCGTGGTGGGAGGTGCTTGCGGCAGTGCCGCAGGTGAATCAACCGAGCGGGGGTGGTCGCCCGCCCGCCTCCACCCCGGCCCCCCCGGGGTGGAAAGGGATATCGTTCGCGCCCGCGTCGCGTGTGTCCACTGAATCGGGCCACATATGCGCCTATCCACAGGAAATGACAGGAGATCCGGACGGGTCAGCGAAGGCCGACCCGCAGAGACCGGACCAGCGACTCGGCAGCCGCGGCGGCGGACCCGGTCGACCCGCCCGCTTTGGTCATCCGTTTGACCAACTCGGACCCGACGATCGCGGCGTCGGCTCCGGCCTCGCGGACCACGGCGCGCACGTCGTGGGGAGTGGAGATCCCGAAGCCCACGGCGATCGGGACGTCGGTGGCCGCCCGGATCATCTCGACCCGGCGCCGCAACGCGTCGAGACCCGTTGCACCCGGGCTCTCGGACCCTGTGATCCCCACGCGGGCGAGCATGTAGACGAAACCGGTGCAGGCGCGGGCGATCTCAACGGCCCGCTCGTCGGGAGTGGTGGGGGCCACCAGCAGCGTTGACGTGAGTCCGGCGTCGGCCAGGGGCCGCGTGAAATCGTCGGCTCCCTCCAGCGGGACGTCGGGGAGAATGACCCCGTCGAGCCCGGCATCGCGGGCCTCTCGGGCAAACCGCTCCGGCCCGAGGCGCCACACGATGGAGGCGGTGACCATGGCGACGACGGGAACGCCGGTGAGGGCGTCGTGGGTCCGTGCACTGGCGACAGCGCCGAACACGTCCGCCGGCGTGACACCGTTGGAAAGTGCGCGGTGCATCGCGGAGGCGATCGTGGGGCCGTCGGCGATCGGATCGCTGAATGGGATCCCGACTTCGATGAGCGTGGAGCCCGCGCGGGCGAGTGCAACCAGCGTCTCCGAGGTCGCTTCGAGGCTCGGGTACCCACCGCACACGAACGGGATCAGGCCCCTGGCGTCGTCCTCGCGGAGACGGGCGAACGCCCGGCCGACCGAATTCTCTGAACCTGTCGTTGGTTGGGCGCTCACTCCTTCACCCCCTCGACGCCTCGCACTGTGTACTTCTCGAGCGCTTGCTCGAGATCGACGCCGCTGATGTTGGCCAGTGTGGCCAGCCACGCCAGGACATCGGCGAACTCCTCTTGGAGGTTTGCCCGTTCATCGTCGGTCGGCGTGCGCCCGGGCGCGTTGTTGTGGAGGGCCGTGGCGAGTTCGCCGATCTCCTCGATCAGCCACATGAACGTCCCCGCTGAGCCTCGCGCGTTGTCGGTCTCGAAGTAACGATCCCGGATGAGCGATTGGAACGACCGGAACGAGAGTTCGGTGGAGTCGGGCATGGTGCTCGAAGGATACACGCCGGGGCCTAGCGTTCCCGGCGGCCGATCGAGTCGATCTCATCGGGCGTCAGCACGGGGAACAGGGTCTCGCCGGTGCGGAGCATGAGGCGGACGTAGGGCGTGCACGTGCCGCAGCCCCCTCCGCTGCCGCACACGCCCGTGCGCTCGGTGAGCGCGGCCTCATCGAGCCCCTCGGATGTGGCGAGCCTCCCGAGTTCGGCGAACGTCATATCCATGCAGACGCATCGGTCGACGACGAGCGCCCGTCCATCTGATGGCCGCGACCGGGCGCCCTGGTCACTTGTAGTCATACAGGTCGTTCCCTTGTCCTTGACCGACCCAGCCGATCCCCTCTGCCCGCGGATCGAGCGGGTAGAGCCCGCTGGATCCGGATTGCCCGATGGGCTCGCCGGAGACATGGCCGTCCAACCACGCCACACTCGCCTGCCGGCGATGCCTGAAGTGGGTCGAAGGATCCGGGCTGAAGCCCGGGGCGTCGGGCCAGGTGTTGGGCTCGATGAAGGAGTATTCGATGAGTCGATCGGTCGCGAACGCGCTGTCAGCGAACGCGATGGTCCGCGACGGGCTTCTGAACCGCGAGCGGATCGCGCCCGCTCGGTCGGTCCGAACGGTCCAGACGCCCGGTGAGGTCTCGTCACGGTCGGTGCACATGAACGCGTTGTTGCAGCCGTAGCCCCCGCAGCCGGCTTCGAATCCGGCCCCGGATTCCCGCAGAACCTCCAGTTCTCCCTCGAATGCAGGGCAGGCGCGGAGCGCCCCGCTCAGGCTGTCACCGAGATATCGCGCGATCGGCGACCCCGAAGACTCAAAGGCCTCGCCGACTCGATCGCGCGATCCGTGCCAACGATCGAGGTTCTCCGTCCTGAATCCGGCGGCACCCGGGAAGTAGCGATCGTCGAAGTCGCCCGCGTAGAGCTCGGCCACCAGCGAGAGCTGCCGGATGTTCGACATGCACCCTGTCTGCTGCGCTCGCGATCTCGCAGAGCCCAAAGCAGGCAGCAGGATCCCCGTGAGCACAGCCACGATCGCAACCACTACGAGAAGCTCGATCAGTGTGAACGCCTGCCCGCGCATCAGAATGCGGCTCCCGCCAGGTCCTCGCGCTCGCGCCACCTCGCGCATCGTTGCAGCATGCGTGAATCCGCCGGCGTGACGGCACCCTCCCCTGAGAAGTCCGCTCCAGTCCCGGCGTGCCAGGAGTAGAGGTCTTCGATCCCGCACTCGCCGTCCGCGGTCAGGTCGTAGAACGCCTCATCGGGGCGGACGTCGGAGGCCGCGTCGATCTCGGTCGACTGCTCGCCGAAGATACCGAGCACGATGTTCCCCCCGGTGGAGATCCGCAGGAAGTCGAATCCGGGGAGCTTGGCCGGTGTGCCGGTCAGCGGCTCGACGGCCCAGGCGATGTCGAACCCGTCGCCCCCGGCACTGCCATGATCGACTCCGACCATAAGCGGGTTGTCCGGACGCGTGTAGAACTCCTCCGGCGCGGCTCCGGGGTCGTCGGAGATGTTGTCGCCGTCGGAATCGCCGAGGACGCTGACCGGGGTGAAATCCGCGAGCCCTCGCCAGGCTTCCAGCATCGTGCCTGCCGGAAGGTCCACGGTCAGCGCTTCCAATCCGGGCGGCATGCGATACGTCTCGGTGGAGTACGACGCGGGGCGCCCCGGATAGAACACCTCGCTCGGATACCAGGCCGGGTTCGACGGGGGCGCGGGCGAGACCGGATCGTCATCCCAGAACTGGGTCTGTTGCTGGTCGACAGGGACACCCGCGATCGCCGGGCCCGCGACGACGAACCAGGGATCGTCGGCGAGCCCGTTGCCGTTGGCGTCGAGGCTGATCTCCAGCACGCCGGCGTCCGCCCACCGGCGCAGCCCGCTCCCCGAGACGTAGAACGCGTTGCCGAACACGATCGCGTCGATCCCGAATCGATTGCGCGGATCGTCAATGACCCGCTGGTCGAACGCGAGGATGATCGATCCCCCGAATCCTCCAAGCGAAACCAGATCCGAGTTGTTCGGTGCGAGTGTCCCGCCGCCGGACGGGGGGCCGATCGCGGCGAGCGGGTCGTTGAACGAGGCGTCGTTGATCGACTGCCCGGGCGCGGGCGTGTAGTCGACGACCCGCGTTGCAAAGTCGGGCTGGCCGAGCGTCGCCGAACAGAACATCGCGGCGTAGGCCGGCGCGCACAGCATCCTCCTCGCTGCCACGCGCCGGCCCGAGCCGCAGTATTCGCGTTCAGGAATCACGCCGTCTCCTGCGAGCGATCAGCGCGCCGCCCACGAGCAGACCCGATCCAGCCCCGGGTGCGGGGATCGCATAGCGGTACACGGTGTCCGAGCCGAACACCGTCACGAGCAGTTCTTCGCTGATCGGGTTGAAGCGCACGCTCGTGAAGTCGTCGGGCGCGCCGGGAATCAGACGCAGTTCGGCGCTGTCGGGCGCCAGACCCGCGCCCGATCTGGCATCGGAGATCGCATTCTCATCGACGACGGCAACGAACCCGCTCTCGCCGAGGAAGTCACCCCCTCCGATGAGCATGTTGCCGAGGTGGTCGAACCCGAGAGACGCCGCCGAGAGCGCACGCGCGATAGGTGTTCCGCTCGCCTCGAAATCAACGGTCGTGACCATGTTCGAGAGCACGTCTGCCAGGGGCACCGCGCGGACCTCGCCCGTGCGCGAGCCGGTATCGTCGGTCTCGAAGCCATTTCCGGTGTAGAGAAATGTCCCGTCGGTGGTGACACCGCCCGGCGACCCGTTGATGTTGCTCACGACAGTCTGCGCCGTGAGCGGTCCGGCGTCGATGCGGGTGACCGAGGCCGGGGAGCCGAACTCGCCGCCCGTGACGAACAGCGTCGATGACTCCGACCAGGTCGCTGCAGTGTTCGGGAGGTTGCCGACGAACGCCGTTGACGCAATCTGCGCCGGGTTGGCGGGCAGCGTGGCGACGTCGAGGAAGTGGACTCGATTCAGGGCGTTGTTGTCCCCGATCGCGATGGTGGAGCCATCGGGGCTCAGTTCGAGGAACGAGGCCCCGAAATTGCCGAAGGGGCCGTCAAAGATTGTCGGGTCCACCGATGCGAACGGCGAGAACGAACCCGATCCCACAGCATCCTGGAGCAGGATGGAGCCGCCCGAGATGGCCAGCACGCGCCCGTCGGGAGCAACGGAAAACGCGTCGGTGCTGGCGGGCAATTCGTAGGTCCCCACCAGTGAATAGGGTGGAACCGCCCCCTCAGATACCTGTCCAACTGAGAGACTGGCTATCGCGGTCATGATCGCGCACGCGGTGCGTGCGCCCGGTCCGAATGTGTTGCTTCCCATGGAGGGAATCCCTTCAGTGTCGCCCCGATTCGCGCAGGACGTCTCCCGAGGTGAAAGACCAAGCCATCGCGCGGGTCTTGTTGTGCCGGGGAGCGAGTCCTTGCCGGGAGCGCGCAAGGGTCGCGCCGGCGGCCCGTTGCGCGAGGGCGCCACGCTGTCGCGTCAGGGGCAGGTCTTCCGGCTTCGGGCATCCACGGGCCAGGCCTTCCCATCCGGACTAGCTGGAGCGGCGTCGTGCCTCTCCGGCGAGCGGACAGTGGCTCAGGTTCGGCCCGCTTCAGCGCCCGTTACGGCGGCGCGTCCGCGGTGGAATCTCACCACACTTCCCTCTTGGGCCCCGAGCGTTTGCTGCGGAGCACCTCTGACGACGCAAGAATACTTGCATCACGTCGCTCGTCAACTCCGTATCCAGACTCGTCTCGGGAGATGCTGCATGCACCGGTTCCGGAATCTGATCATTGGGCTTGGATGGTTGCTGATCGCGGGTGCGGTCTGCACACCGGCGATTGCGCAGCAACCTCTCGTTGAACGGGTGAACAGCTCGCGGAAGAACTGGACGTTCCGGCTCGACCTCGTCGCCGACGGGTTCGGCCGGGGCAACGTCATCCGCACCTACCTACTGCCGGAGACCGGGCTCAGCGTGCCGCAGGCGGAGCCGAGCAGGTCCACCATCGAAGGACGCGACGTGCAGCCGTCGATCGGGGAGCCCGTAGGCTTCGGCGCTCGGACGGTCGAGACCGTCATCGATCAGAACGGCGCACGTCGCGTGAGCATCGAGCAGTCTCACACGACCTACGAAACCAAGGTCGACGAAGACGCCGCCGCCAAGCGTGCGTGGCCGGAGGCGCCGTGGGGCGACGATCTGCTGGCGTGCCTCGAGCCGAGTGCGAATATCGAATCGGACGACGCGGGCGTTATCGACGCTGCCATGACGTGGACGCGGAGAGACCCGAAGAGGGTCAATCCGTACCTGCTGGCCAAGTACCTCACCGGCGAGACGATCGACAACTTCAAGGCCGATCTGCCGTACCACGGCCGGCTGGAGCGAGTGTCTCAGGACGCGAAGCACGAGCCCGGGGCACGGACGGGCATGCGGTTCGTTGCAGATCGGTACAACATCAACGGCGCCGCCGAGGTCGCCCGGACGTCGAGCGGATCGCCCTACGACCTGAACTACTTTCTCGTCGCCGTCATGCGCGCATGCGGCCTGCCCGCGCGGGTCGTCGTGGGGATCGATACAAAGCGGCCCCAAGAAGAGTTCCTTCTGCCTATCCACATGTGGGCCGAGTTCTTCGTTCCCGACGGCACGCTCACGGACGGGGTCGTGACCCAGGCGAACGGGGAGTGGGTCCCGGTGGACATCGTCAAGCAGATGGCGTTCTCCAGCCAGGCGCCGCTGTCTCGCCGGGCGTGGCCGTATTTCGGGAACCACCTCGACGGCGAGACCCTTATCCCGTTCGCGTTCTCGCTCGGTTTCGAGGGCGAGCGGGGCGAGGTGCGCGAGCGCGATCTCGTGGAGATCACCGTTCCTGAAGGGACACCAGATCCGGGAGCAAGGACGTACATCGTGTACTCAGAATCGGTCGCTCGTGGGAGGCGTTAGAGAGCGAGGCGTTCTGTGAGGCTGAATCGGAGCATCGTGATCGCGCTGGTGGCGTGTGCCGGCGTCCTGTGTCTGGCGAGCCCCCAACCGACCTTCGCCCAGCGGCGCGGGAAGGCGGACGGCCCGGCACTCGAGCGGGTCCACAACACCCGCCAGGAATGGACGGTTCGCATCGAGTACTCGCTGCACCACCTGTCCACCGCGTCGCGGGGCATGCGCTGCACGACTCCGCTGTGCGGCAACACCGCGATGAGCGAAGCGCGGCCCGAATTGCTGACCGGCTGGATGCGCGTGATGAACCGCCAGGTGGATTCGAGCGTTGAGATCGTCCCGGACCTCCCCGTGATGAGCGAGGCGGCCGTGCTCGAAGCCGAATTCTCGCCGCTCCGCGACGGCGGGCTCACCATGCAACTCGACGTTTCATCCGTCGCCTACGAGACCCGCATCGACGAACGGAAGGCCCGCTCGCGCGAGTGGCCCGACGCTCCGTGGTCCAACGAGCTCAACACGTGCCTCGAACCGCAGCGCTGGGTTGAATCGGACTCGGACGCCGTGCGGCGATTGGTGGACGCGTGGACGAACGGAAACCCGCGGCGCGCCAAGCCGTACGACCTGGCCAAATACCTCGCGTCGAAGGTGATCTCACACGTGAATGTCGGTGAGATGCGATTCGAGCAGGCCGCCCCGGCGATGGACGAGTCCGGGATGCGGGCGTCGATGGTGGTGGAGTTCAACGTCAACGGCGCCGAGCACGCCGCCGCCCGCGGCACCGGCTCGCAGTACGACTTGGCCTGCCTGCTCGTTGCCGTCTACCGGGCCGCGGGCATCCCCGCTCGCCTGGTGATCGGAGTGGATGTCGAACTCGCGCCCAAGGAACTCCTGCCCCCGGTCCACGCGTGGGTCGAATTCTTCCTTCCCGAGAACAGAGTCCGGGCGGAATCAGACATCGGGGACCCCGCCCCAGTGGAGGATTCCCAAGGCGAGTGGATCCCAGTGGATGTCTGGTACCAGAAGCAGTTCGCCAGCCGAGCGCCGGACATCAATCGACGCTGGCCTTACTTCGGCAACCACGAGGACGCCGAGATGCTCGCGCCGTTCAGCCACCACTGGTTCCCGCCCAACGAGGGGCAGGGCATGGGGGAGATGCCCGCGACGATCGTGGCGATGCAGGGAGTGGGGGGTCCCGTGCAGGCGTTCATGGAGATCCGCTACAACGTGACCGGCACGCCCCGGCGCGGCGGGCGCTAGGCTCTTCCGATGCGAATCGCTCGCCTCACCACGATCGCCGGAATCCTGCTCGCTGTCACCCTCGTCGCGATGAGCGGAACGGTGCGCGCACAGCCCAACCAGGCTCGGCGCCCCGACCCGCCGCCGGCGCTCACGATCGATACCGCCAACCAGCGTCATTGGACGGTGCACTACGAGATCCGGATCAAGCCGCCCCAGATCCGCGTGAGCCGGCCGGTGGACCTCGCCGCGTCTCCGCTCATCCTCACGGCCGGCGCGACGTTCGCCTTCCCGCTGATCCCCGACACCTCGATGAGCCGAGCGAACCAGCGCCGATTCGAAGGGCGTCTGCGGGTCAGCAACCGGGAGGTCGACTCGGAGCCCGATATCGAGTCGGGCTACCAGGCGTACACAGACCTGGCGTTCTGGCGGATGGGGCCGGCCGAGACACGCCTGATCGACCTCGTTGTCGAGACCTCGATGACGAGCTACGAGACGCGCATCGATGAGCGCGTCGCCAGGCTCTACGCGTGGCCCGAGGCGCCCTGGTCGAACGGCATGGTGCTCTGCCTCGAGCCGCAGCTGTTCGTGGAGTCGCTGGACCCGGTCGTCGTCGGTCTCGTCGAGCGCTGGACGCGGGGCGATCCGCGCAAGGCGCGGCCCTACGACCTCGCCAAGTTCCTCGCTGGTCGCGTCGTCGACCACATGAACATCACCGACGACATCTTCCTGAGCGCCTCGCGCAGCCCGATCACGGGCATCCAGCCCCCGGCCACCGCGTTCCTCTCCGGCTACAACGTCAGCGGCGCCGCGTACGCCGCTCGCGAGGGAGTCGGTTCGCCTCTGGACATGGCGTGCCTGCTCACGGCGGTCTATCGCGCCGCCGGCCTGCCCGCCCGACTGGTCGTCGGCCTCGACGTCGAGAAGACCAACGAGAGCCGTTTTCCCGTCGTGCGCGCTTGGACCGAGTTCTTCCTCCCGATCGAGCCGAAGCCGGATCCCGCCGACCCCGATCGACCGATCGCGGTGACCGATCGAGACGGCCAGTGGGTCCCCGTCGACATCTCGAGCCAGGAGGCCTTCAGCAGCCGTGCGCCGCCATTCGATCAGCGATGGCAGTTCTTCGGGCACAACGAGGAGTTCGACTTCATCGCGCCGTTCACCTTCCACTGGCACCCGCCGACGGCGGTGACGACGGTGGCGGGCGCGCCGGCGTTCTACGGCTGGCTGCCGTTCGACCAGTTCCTGCCCGCGGGCGATCAGGAGATCCGCATGTGGGCGTTCGAGACGCCGCTCCGGGGTGACGATCCTGAGGTGTGGGAGCGGCGATAGCAGATGGTGATCTGGCGCGTCTAAGATGAGCTCATGGAGGACCCATTCGATACATTCGCGTGGCGATGTGTGGGGTGGGGGATGTTTGCGGTCGTTGTCGGCTTTGCAGCGTTCATGAATCTCTGGGCTGGCCAAACCATGGCGGATCTCGCTCCGTCGGCCGCCGCCTTGCTTGTTGGCGTGTCCGCCTGGGTCTTGAGTGGGCGAGGCGGGTTGGTCCGGCGGTTCGGCGCCACTCTCGCCGCCCGAATGTCCGGCCCCGCCGTGACTCTTGGGGCATACAGAACGCTGATCTTCGCCGGGTGTGTTGCGGTGATTGAAGGCTCGGCGCTGGTTTCCATTGCAACGGGAACCGGGCGCGTCGGAGCGACGCTGGTCGGATCGGCGATTCTCGTATCCACCCTCGTCCCCGCGTTCTGGAATGTCGATCGTCGAGAGAGGTTCTTTCGCGGCCCGCAGTCGCGCAGATTTGTCGTCGCGGTCTCGATCGGGGCTGCCGTGGCGTTGCTCGCAATGCGGATGATGTCGTCCGGACTGGTTTCCATCGCTACGGGCGGAGAGGAATTCGCCTTCGCGCCATTACTTCTGGCCCACCCGCTCGTGATGCTCGGAATCGGGATTCGAGAGGGTGAGGATTTTCGCTGCCCGAAGTGTGATCACCAACTCGGGGCGCCCGGTGAGCGCGACTCCGTGCCAGAACCTTGTCCGGAGTGCGGCTGCTACTGGAGTGAGTCCGGAGGCCTCATGCGCGGAGCGAAGCGCGGGGATCGGCGGTTGATTGCAGCCGGACTCGGGCTCTTCGCGCTGGCCGTGTTGGTCCCTTTCGCAGGGTTCTTTGTGAGGATCAGCGGCGCGTCATCGGGGCTCCTGACCGCGCTGCCTTCCGGCCGGTTGGTTGCGTACGCCGTTTCGGACCCGTTTCCGTCCGATCCCGTTTGGAACGAGTTGATCAGCCGGACACTCGCTCAGTCGCAGATCGACGAACTGGTGGCATACCAGCTTCAAAGTTCTCCGCCCGGCGGAGGGATCTTCCACGGAGAGGCGTGGCTGCGACACGCGATGAGCAGCGGATTGTTGAGCGGCGCGCAGGTATACGCGCTCTCCGATCGAGTCTTTCTTCATCCGCCTGACGATCCTGCTTGGCAGGAATTGTGCCGAATGCAGCTTGACCCGGCTCTCGTGCGCAAGATCGCCACGGATATTCTGTCCAAGCACAATCCTGGCGAGATGGTCTTTCGAAGTCCTGCCGATTGGGTGATCGCCCAGACATCTACGGGAGACATCCCTCAGGATTTGCTCGTCCGATTGGCCGCTCTCAGGCTATCTCCATCGCGGACGCACCATACGCTCCTTCTCCTTCCTCGGCCGGGTAATGCGAACATCACCCTGTGGAGCGAGATCGCGATCGAGACCGTGACTTCGGCGCAGGGCGATTGGATCTGCGATCAGTTCATTCGTGAAGGTCTCTACCTGTCCGGCGATCCCGACGCCGAGATCGGGTTCCTCGCGCAGCTCATCCATGCCGAATTGATCGATCCGCATCGGGTCCAGCAATTGCACGCCAAGCTCGAGCGCTGGGAACGCCGCGAGCTCTATGAGCAATTGGTCCAATTGGACGGTGGCGCGACAGGCTCAGATCGCTAGAGCGTCCACTCCACCGGCAGGTTCGCCTCGCCCCAGTAGCGGCTGATGTCGAACGTGATCGTCACCGGTTCGCCGTTGGCGTCGGTGCCGACGTAGTCGACTGTGCGCGCATCGTCATCGACGACGCGACCGCCCTCATCGACGCTGATTCCCAGTCGTTCGAGATGAGCCCGCTCTTCGAGCTCGTTGTTCGAGACGAGCACCGGCTCTTCGAATCGCACCGGGGGCTGCGGCTTGTTGAGCCCGGCGTTCACGCCGGTGGCCCGCCAGCCGGACTCGATGCCGACGTCGCCCTTGGCGGTCGGTGCGTCGCAGCCCGCCCGGATGCCCCGGCGCGCGAGCAGCGCCCGGTTACCGACGATCACACGCCCGTCGTCCATCACCTGGATGTTGGCGATCCCCACGAACATGCCCCGGTCGGAGTAGAGGATGTTGATCTCGCCTTCGCTGGATTTGCGGAACAGGGGCTCAGGGCACTTCCAGATCAATCCGTGGCTTGTGCGCTCGAACAGCTGGTACGTGCCGTTGCCGAACGAGCCGGAGTGGTGGACGACGGTGTTCCGGATCGACGGAGCTTCGGGAAGGGGCTGGCGGCTCTGGAGCTCCATCGGGTTGCGGCTCACCTGATGGAACATGTTGTTGCGGAAGATACCCATCGACTTCTCCGCCCCGACGAAATGCTGGATCCCGATGAGCGACTGCTGGAACAGGCAATTGCGGATGTAGGGCCCTCCCTCGGCGGCGAACACGCCGATCTGGCAGCGCTTGAAGTGGCAACCCCAGATCGTCGGCGAAGACGTGATGTCGGCCTGCACACCCGTGCGGCAATCGATGAACTCGCAGGCGATCACATCAGACAGCGGGGCGACCTCGAGATGCACGCCAACGCGGAGATTCGAGAACCGGGCCCGCTCGATGCGGACGGGGTGCTCCGAGAGCAATCCCCGCTGCGAGGCGCTCAGTCGGCCGACAACCGACAGGTCACCGATCGACGAGCCGGGACCATCGATGAACAGCCCGATGGCAGAGCCGTCGCCGGCGAGGATCAGGCGTGTCTGGTCGGCTCCGGCTCCGCGGACCTGGATCCCAGCAGGGACGCTGACAGCGTCGAAGAAGTCACCGGCTTCGAGAGTCACCAGGTCGCCGGGCTGTGCCTGAGCCAGCGCGGCGCTCAGCGTGCCCTCGCCCGGCTCAACGGTGATCTCTTCCGCCATCGCACCGAACGGGATGGCGAGGGCGAGAATCTGCACTGCAGCGGCGGCGAGCATCGATCGTCGCATGGGACTCTCTCCGGGGGGGTAAGGGGCCGGACGGGCGTAGGGCGGGAGATGGTACCGGTGAGGATTCCCTCAGGGACGCGCCGTCGGCACTCCATGCGCGATCTGAACACACCCGGATCCACGGGGATTCGCCCTATGATCGGCTGATGGCATCCAAAGCCCCCGCATCGACGCCGAACGAGTACGTCCTGGGCACCGACGAGGCGGAATACGCCCGCCTGGGCTTCCAGCACCAGCTGTGGTCTGATCTCGCGCACCGCACCTGGCGGGCGGCCGGGCTCGGCCCGGGCCAAAGGGTCCTGGATCTGGGTTCCGGGCCCGGGTACGCGGCGTTCGATCTCGCCGCGTTCGTGGGTCAGTCGGGGCGGGTGATCGCGGTCGATGAATCCAGGATCTTCGTTGAGCGCCTCGGTCAGGCGGCCCGCGAGCGCGGCCTGGCGACGATCGAGGCGCACTCGTGTTCCGCCGAGTCCCTGGACGAGATCGGAATCGAAAACGCGTCGATTGATGTCATCTACTCGCGCTGGGTGTTCTGCTTCCTCGCCGACCCCGAGGCCGCCGTCCGGCATTGCGCCCGCCTGCTGAAGCCCGGCGGGAGGCTGTGCGTCAACGACTACTTCAACTACCGATCGATGACCATCGCGCCGAGGAGCGAGGCGTTCTGCGCGGGGATCGCCGCGATCGCGCAGTCCTGGGTCGACCGGGGCGGTGACTCAGACATCGTGGGCAGGCTCCCCGGGCTGTGCCTGGACGCCGGTCTGGAGATCCAGGCGCTCGAAGTCGATCAGCGCCTGGCTCGTCCGGGCGAGACGATGTGGCACTGGGCAGACACGTTCTGGCCCAATTTCGTGCCGCGCCTGGTGGCATCGGGCCATCTGACCCAGGACCAGGCCGATGCATTCTTCGATGCGTGGCGGACGGCCGAGCGCAACCCCGGCGGGTTCATGGCGCTTCCACCCGTGTACCAGTTCATCGCTCGGAAGCCGGGCTGACCTCGGGTTCCGATTCAGTGGCACGCTTTCAGCCGGCGGCGTCACCGCCGTTGGAGGACGACGCCACGAATCGATCCAGTCGCGGGATCGGCAGCCCCGTCTGCACGAAGCGGAACGTGCTGCGCAGATCGTCGAAAAGGAGCTCTCGTTGGCTCGGCTCGCGAGAATCCGCGAGTTGTTCGGGCGCCGGCTCGTTCAGCGGGCCTGAGGTTGCATCGGCGAGTGTTGCGTCGTTCACCGGGGCGGGTGCAGAGGGGAGGGCGAACCAGGCTCCCGCTGAAAGCGCGAGCGCGGCTGCCGCCGCCAGACCGATCCCGACCCACGGCAGCCGGAACGGCTCGCCGGCTACGGCGCCCGAGTTCGGTTCGCTTCCCTCGATCTGGGCGAGGACCGACCAGCGGAGGGATCGCTCTTGGCTTTCGACCTCACTGCGTGCCTGCTTGCGGAGCGCGCCGTCGAGGTCGCTCTCCGGCCCGTCGGGGCGCCGGCCGCGCGGGTCGTCCAGCGCGCACCAGGCCCTCCATCGCCGCCATTTGTTCGTGAGAGAACCGATCATCTGACGCCTCCCGGCGCTCTGGCCGAGTCAGTCCCGTCGTTCCCCGGAATCTGGCCCGCGCGCTCGCCGGTGGCGAATGCGTCGGGGCCCCCATTGGTATTCGTTCGTCCGGACCCCCGCGTTTCGCGCTGCTCCAGACTCTGTGCCAAACGTTCGCGGGCGCGGAACAGCATGACCCGCGCTGCCACGTTGCTCTTGCCGAGCACCGTGGCGATGTCCTCGATCGGCATGTCGGCGGCGTATCGCAGCCACAGGCCGCTGAGCTGCTCCTGGCTGAGCACCGCTTCGGCGATCCGCCACAGGTCGACGTCCTCGTCCTTGAGCCCGGGCTCGGGCGAGGGGCCGACGTCCTCGAACGCCGCCGCTTCGCGCTTGGCCCGCTCCCGCTTGGACGAGCGGAAGTGGTCGGTGGCGATGCGATTGGCGATCGTGAAGAGCCACGTCGAGAACCGTCGTTCTGGATCGAACCGGGAAAGCGAGCGCCACGCCCGCACCAGTGTCTCCTGGGCCAGATCCTCGACGTCCGCGCCGCACCCCACCCGCCTGCGGAGGTAGCCCTTGAGCCGGGCCTCGTAGCGGTCGACCAGCTCGCCGAAGCTCACGGCGGAGCCTTCCTGAGCGCGCTGGGCGAGTTCCTCGTCTGCGACGAGCGCAAGAGCAGGGCGCGTCGCACCTGCATGGGTGGGACGCGCCCCGAGCTCGGATACTGAGGGGTTCAACGCCACGTCGCGTTCTCGCACACCGGCCGCGAGCATCGATCAGCCATCGTCATCGAGACGGCGGAGCAGGCGCTCGAGCCTCTGGATCTGTTCTTCGAGGTCGCGGAGCCGGTCATCTCCGCCGTCCTCATGATCGTGCTCGTCTCCATGGTGATGATCCTCGCCGCCGTGGAGTTCGTGGCCGTGCTCGGCGGCCTGTTCCATCAACGCGTGAATCGTATCCATTTCGATCTGCAGCGACGCGCTGACCACGTCATCGCGGACGTTCAGGTTGAGGTTGTTGATCACGCCGACGTACTGCTGGAGTTCGGGATCGCCGCCGGCCATCATGCCCGCCATGGCCTGCACACCGCGGACCGCCTGCATGAGCATGTTGGCGTTCTCGGCGTTCCCCGTCTCCAGGCTGGCGTCGATGAACATGCCGCCGCGATGCTCACCGATCTCCAGCATCATGCCGCCCGCGTCCTTCAGAAGGTTCGACGCCGGATGGCCCTCGCCCGCGTGCGGGATCTCCGCGGCGCACACGTAGATGAACGCGCCGGCTCTGGGCTCCTTGCCATCGAGGAACGACGCGCCGTTGCGCTGGCCGAGCTGCGCAACACTGGCATCGATGTTGTCGAGATTGGTCGAGAGGATCACACGCGTCCGACCGCCGGCGCCGTCTTCGAAGACCGCGAAGATCGACTGGTCGCCGTCCTCGATCGCGTGCACCGTGCGCCCGCCGGAGCGGATGCGGCTGTAGGCGTCGCCCGCTTCCTCCTCGAGTGCCGCGATGATGTTCTCGAGCGAGTCCGAGCCTTCGACGATCGCGACGATTGAGCGCTCGTCTTCGCCGGTGCCGTACGCGGTGAACCCGAAGAGATCCGAGAACGGATCGATCCCGAACTGATCGAGCTCCTCGATCTCGAGGTCGCCCTGGGCCTCGGCCATCACCATCTCGCCGAGCGACGACTCGAGCAGCGATTCGAGATCGACGTGCACCGTCCAGGTCGCGCCTTCGGGCACGTGCGACGGATCGAGAGGACCGGCATTGATACCGGCGACCGTGATACCCATTCCCAGCGCCGCGGCGCCGACCAACGATCTGTTACGAGTGCTCATCCGGGGGGGTGCTCCGTCTTGGGGGTGCTCCACGGGCAGCCGTCCATCCCATCCTTCTCGGGAGCGGTGCCGGCTGCCTTCAGCGGGCTCTACGCGGGCGGGGCGGTCGCGTTACAGAAAGGCGAATAACCCTCCGGGGACCCACGAGTGCCTCTTTTCGGGGGCGTTCCAGAGTGGATCTGGGCAGCCGGCCCTTTTCTCGGGATCACCTGTAGCGCTCTGGTAGTGCCTTCGTTTCTAATGGCGTGCCCGATGGACGCCCAGCAGTACGCCCAAGCCGTTCGCGATCACGGTGATCGCCTCTTCAGCTACGGCCTGTGGATGCTGCGCGACCGAAGCGCCGCCGAGGATCTCTCCCAGGAAGCCTTCATGAGACTCTGGAAGCACAAGTCGAAGGTCGAGCCCGGAGCCGCCCGCGCGTGGCTGCTCCGGACGGCGTCGCGCCTGTGCATCGACCGGGCCCGGTCCCGGGCCGCCCGTCCGGAGCACGGCGTCCTCCTCGACGAGGTGCTCCCAGCACCCGGCGAGGGAGACACGCCCGAGACCGCCGAACGCAAGGCCGCGCTGGCCCGCTGCTTCCCGCAGCTCAGCGAGCGCGACCAGGCGCTGCTGCACCTCCACGACGTGCAGGGCCTCAGCGGCGCCGACGTCGGCGCCGCGCTGGGCATGCGGGGCGGCTCGGTTCGGGTTGCGGTCCACCGTGCCCGCCAGAGGCTTCTGGCGCTCATGCAGGCGAGCCTCGAATCGCGACGCGAGGGGGTGGTGTCGTGACCGAGCACGAACTGAAGGAGATGCTCGCCCGCTGCCGCACGCCGGAGATGCCCGACCACGCCCGGCAGCGTCTGCTCGCTCTCGCCGAAGAAGACCAGTCCCGCCCGGACGACCGCGGCGTGCTGTTCTCGTTCACCCGAGCGACGCCGTGGCTCGCCGCCGCGGCGGTGCTCGCTGTCGCGGGCGGGATCGCTCTGCTCTCGCTGCAGCACGGCGTTTCTTCACAGCCCACCGATGCCGAGGCCCGAGAGGCGGCCCGGCAGCTCCGCCTGATCTTCGCAAGCACCTCGTCCGCTGTCCGGCGCGCCAAGGCCACGGCTATCTCCGACACGCTGTCGGACGCCGTCGCCCCCGCGGTGCGTCGCACGACACTCTCGATCGAACCCCAGGAATCCGACTCGCCCGAATCCCAACAGGACCAACAGCCATGAACCCACGGACTGTCTCACCGAAACTCTTCGTCGCGCTGCTCGCGACGCTGGCGCTGCTCGCGCCGGCCACGGCGAGCGCCGAGCGTCAGCGCGGCCGCGATCGCGTTGAATCCCACCCCGCCTACGTGCCCGAGCCCGACCTGATCGAGTACGCCACCGACGATACCGAGATCATCGAGGTCACTCTCAGCGGCGCGATGCTGCGGGCCGCGGGCAACATCGTCAAGCACGAGGCACCCGAAATCGGCGAACTCGTCGGCAACCTCGAGGCGGTCAACGCCGTGCTGCTCCAGAACTGGGACGGCCCGAGCAAGCCCGCTCGCAATCTGATCCGCGACATCGCAGAAGACCTCGACGAGGACTGGGAACGCGTCGTCAGGATCCGCAAGCGTGACGAACTGATCTACGTGTTCATCCACCTCGATCGGCGCGAAGAGATCGACGGCCTCCTCGTGCTGATGCAGAACCGGGACGAGCTTGTATTCTCGAATCTCGTCGGGCACATCGATCTCGAGCAGGTCGCCGAGATCGCTGAGTACATGGAGATCCCGGGCATCGAGCAGGTCCCCACGTCCCGCGACCCGGTCGACGTGAACGAGGAAGGAGAGGAGGCGTGATCCGCTCCAGACGATCCATCACCGGCGCACTCGTCGGCCTCGCGCTCGCCGCGATGCTCCTCCCGGGCTGCATCGGCCTCAGAGGCCCCAACGACATCAAGCGCAAGATCGCCCGCCAGAGCGATACGACGATCAAGCAGGAATTCGGCATCAGGACCAACGGCCTGACCCTCAAGCTGGCCCGCGGCATCGCCCAGCCCTTCGTCGATGAGAAGCTGCCCCGCATGAAGGGCATCAAGAACGTCCAGTTCGGCTCGTACAACATCGAGCCCTACGGCTCGGCACCCACCGACCTCCGCCTGCGTGACCTCGAGATCAAGGGCTACGACCCGGTCGTCACGATCTCGGCCCCCAAGCGCGGCGAGGAGATCCGCGTGTTCGCCAAGGAACGCAACGAGCGACTCCGCGGCATCATCGTCGCGAATCGCGAGGGGAACGAGCTGATGCTCGCGCGGGTCCGGGGGAACCTCGAGAAGTTCCTCGTGAACCTCATGGAAGACGGGATCATGGGCAACGACATCGACCTGGGCATCTTCGACAACCTCGACCGGCCGCGCGACGACGCGCCCGCGGTCCGGGTCGTCGCGCCGGAGGAGACGGTCGGCGAGACCGTGGAGATCAGCGTCCGCTCCGCCGACGGGTCCGGGTTCACCATGCCGGTGATGGTGCCCTAGCTCCCCCGCGCGTCGCTACCCGGACGCCCATCCAGCGATACCCCTCGTGCCGCGTCGGCCTGTGGCTGACGCGGCACGTTGTCTCTTCCCGGGTTGAGGGGAGGGCTCCGGGTGACCGAGGCCTGCACCCGGGAGTCGCGGATCTGCCGGGTCCGGAGTTTTCCGGTTCGGGCCGACGCGGGCGTGGGGTGGCCATATCATCTCCGCCTCTCCCCACGCACCACGGACGGTCCCCAGCCCCACGGCCCCCAGCCCCCATGCAGATCCGCAACTTCTCCATCATCGCCCACATCGACCACGGCAAGTCCACGCTCGCCGACCGGCTGCTGCAGCAGACCCACGCCGTCTCGGACCGCGAGGCGACCGACCAGATGCTCGACTCCATGGAGCTCGAGCGCGAGCGGGGCATCACGATCAAGGCCTCGGCCGTCACCGTGCCCTTCGAGCACAACGGCGAGCAGTTCATGCTCAACTTCATCGACACCCCCGGCCACGTCGACTTCTCCTACGAGGTGAGCCGGGCCCTCACGGCCTGCGAGGGCGCTGTGCTGGTCGTCGATTCGACCCAGGGCGTCGAGGCCCAGACCGTGGCCAACGCGTACCTCGCCGTCGAGAACGACCTGGAGCTCATCCCGGTCGTCAACAAGATCGACCTCCCCGCGGCCGATCCGCTCCGCGTCGCCGACGAGATCGAGCAGGTTCTCGGCCTGCCCGCCGAAGACAGCATCCAGTGCTCGGCCAAGACCGGCGCCGGCATCAACGAGCTGCTGGCGTCCATCTGCGAGAAGCTCCCGCCGCCCCGGGAGCCGGAGACCGACAAGGCCCGTGCGCTGATCTTCGACAGCCACTACGACGACTACCGGGGCGTCGTGGTCTATGTCCGCATGTTCGACGGGCGCCTGAGCGTGGGCGACCGGATCAGAATGATGGGCACCGGGCGCACGTTCACAATCACGGAATTGGGCAAGTACACGCCCAAGCCGACGAAGGTCGACTCGGTCGGCCCGGGCGAGACCGGCTACCTCATCGCCTCGATCAAGACCCTCAAGGACGTGCGCGTCGGCGACACCGTGACGCGAGACGCCGATCCGGCCGCCGAACCCCTGCCGGGCTACGAAGAGCCCAAGCAGATGGTGTTCTGCGACTTCTACCCCTCGTCCGGCTCAGAGAACAAGCGCAACGACTTCGAGGAGCTGCGCGAGGCGATGGAGAAGCTCGCGCTCAATGACGCCAGCTTCACCTTCGCGCCGGTCCACTCTGATGCGCTTGGCTTCGGGTTCCGCTGCGGCTTCCTCGGCCTGCTCCACATGGACATCATCCAGGAGCGCCTCGAGCGCGAAGGCGGCGTCGAGATCATCCAGACCGCCCCGACCGTCACCTACGAACTCGAGACGACCGACGGCGTGGTCCACGAGATCCACAACCCCGCCGACCTGCCCGACACCGGCACGTGGCGCGAGCTGCGCGAGCCGATCGTCAACCTCGAGATCATCGTGCCCAAGGACTGCATCGGCGACGTGATGAGCCTGTGCCTCGGACGCCGGGGCGAGTTCAAGCACCAGCAGTACGTCTCGGACGTGCGCCAGATCCTGACGTTCACGATCCCGCTGGGCGAGATCATCTACGACTTCTTCGACAAGCTGAAGTCGATCACCCGGGGCTACGGCACGATGGACTACACCATCACCGGCTTCCGCCCGGGTAACCTCGCCAAGGTCGACATCCTGATCAACGCCGAGCCCGTCGAGGCCCTGAGCCTGATCTGCCATCGCGAGAACGCCGAGCAGCGCGGGAGGCAGCTGCTCATCAAGCTCCGCAAGGAGATCGACCGCCACCAGTTCGAGATCCCGCTCCAGGCCGCCATCGGCGGCAAGATCATCGCCCGCGAGACCATCAAGGCCGTGCGCAAGAACGTGACGGCCAAGTGCTACGGTGGCGATGTCAGCCGCAAGCGCAAGCTGCTTGAGAAGCAGAAGAAGGGCAAGAAGCGGATGAAGAGCGTCGGCTCGGTGGAGATCCCGCAGGAGGCGTTCATGGCGGTGCTGGATTCGGGTGAGTAGGGGACTCTCGCATTAGACGAGGCCCCGGCCATGGCGCAACAGACACCACCCGATCTGATTCGCAAGAACATCGCAGATGCGCTCGGTATGTGGATCTCCAAGGAGAGACAGCGCGACTATCAGCGAAGGGTCGAGTGGGTTTCGGTCCCGGACGAGATCGCGTGCTGGTGGGACGACTTCTATCAGCCCGACTATGCGCAGTTCCGCGGAGCGTTCTCGGAGCCGGAATTGCAGGCTATGGCCAGATTTGACAGGGAATTCTCGCGGATCATGGCATCGTTGCCCAATTCGTTGCCGCCGCTCGAAGACTGTTTGCGGCTGCCCGAGTGGAGTCAGATCGCGCAGTTCGCGCGGGAGACGCTGCTCGTGCTCAATGAGAACGGGTGACGCGATTCCAGTCACGTCCGGCGTCACTGCCGGCCCACTACTCGCGCATCAAATCAACCTCCCGATACTCCAGCACATACGACCCGCCGCTGTCCAGCGCCAGGATCACCCTCGGCAGCAGCAGCCCGTCCACGTCTTGCCATTCGATGAATCGCACGCGCACCGTCGATCCCTCCTCGGCGTTTGGAGCGGGGTCGTCGAACTCCAGCCCGCAGAGCAGGCCGGTGCCCGAGTCGAAGTAGGCCGTGATCGGTTCGCCCACCGGCGTGCGCGCGTCGAACGCGTGGCACTGCGCAGCGCCGAAGCGATGCTCTCCGGCCGATGATGCGTCGAGGAAATACGACTCCGGCGACAGCACCATCGCGTGGAACGCGTGGCCGCGGGCGAAGAACGCGCTGAACCGGCCCGCCTCTTCGATCGGCTCTCCGGACTCGTCCAGCACATGCGCCGTCGAGCCGTTGACGAGCAAGCGATAGGGCTCGCCTCCGTCGCGCTGATAGACGAATCGCACCATCGACAGGTCGGCACTGGCCTCGACGGTCATCGCGTAGGCGCCGTTGGCTGACAGGCCCGAAGCTGTCGTGCGCACGGAGCGAACGGTGTGGCCACCAGCCGGCGAGCCGATGGCCTCCAGGGATCGTGCCGCGGCTTCCTCAAAGGAAGGACCGGCGCACGCGAACGCAGAGACTCCGAGGGCGACTGAGGCAACCGTCAGGGCGCGATTCGTGCTCATGCCAGCCTCAGACCGCCCGAGAACCTCTCGGTTGCGTGCCCGAGAGGGGCGAATCCGCCCCGAACGGCTTCCGATCGCCGGGAATCGGGGTAGATTTCAGTGCAGAGGAGGACGCCCCATGCGTGTGATCTGTTGGTCTCTCGGCGCGCTGCTCGCCAGCGCCGGATCGCTGTCGGCCGGCCCGCTGGCGCCGCCCGTCGGGCCTGTGTCGCCGACGCTCAAGACGCTGAACGAAGTCGAGCCCTCGACGCCGGTCAACGCGACGAACACGCCGGGCGATGACGACGCGGTCTTTGTCATCAGCCAGCCGGGCCCGTACCACCTGACGGCGGACGTGGCCGGCCAGGCGGGCAAGGACGGCATCCAGATCCTCGCCGACGGCGTCACGCTGGACCTCCGCGGGTTCTCGGTCCGCGGCGTGCCGGGATCACTCCGCGGCATCGCCGATCAGGACCCGGATGACTTCCAGTCTCGCAGAGACATCCGGGTGCTCAACGGCTCGATCACCGACTGGGGCGACGTCGGGCTCTCACTTGGAGCGACCGCCCGCGCGCGCGTCGAGTCGGTGAACGTGGAAAGCAGCAGCGCGACGGGCATCTTCACAGGGCGCGAGAGTGTGGTCGTGGGATGCACGTCGACCGACAACTCGTTCAGCGGGTTCATCCTCGGCGAAGCATCGGTCGCCATCGGCTGCTCGAGTTCGTTCAATGGTTCCAGAGGATTCTCTACAGGCCAAACCTGTTCCGTGCAGAACTGCGCGGCGTACGACAACGACTCTGAGGGATTCTCCGCCGGGAATGGGACCGTTTTGACCGGGTGCACGTCGTACCGCGATCAGGGCGGAGGATTCTCCAGTTCCGGAGCCAGCGCGCTGGGCTGCGTGGTGCGCGATTGCGGCGACGATGGCTTCGCCGGTCTGGCAGTCAAGGGCTGCCGGGTACTGAATCCGGAACGGTGGGCGTACAACTGCTCCCACATCATCGACTGCACCGCCTCGGGCGGAGAGGTCGGTGCGTACCAGGCGCAGTTCGTAAGCGGCTCCTCGTTCAACGGGTGCGACGTGGGGATCTGGGCGGTCTTCGACGGCGCCGTGATCCAGGAGTGCCGCGTCAGTTCCACCGTCGGCGACGCGATCCTCGTCGCCAACAAGGGCCGAATCTCGGGCTGCCTCATCAGCAACGCGGGAGAAGAGGGCATCCAGGGTGGAGACGGCCTCGAGATCTCCAACTGCGTTGTGGACGGCGCCGGCGCGCGTGGGATCTTCGCCAACGACGGGGCCAACATCTGGAACTGCACTGTGCGCAACTCCGTCGCCAACGCGATCCAGGCACGCACGAGCTGCCGGATCGCCCAATGCGTGATCGAGGACATCGGGGGCGCGGGGATCAGCGTCCAGAACGTCGCGGACATCCGGGAGTGCGTTGTGAAGTCCACGACACTCGACGGGATCTTCGCCGGCGAGACGAGCCTGGTCAGCGGCTGTACGCTCAACAACTGCGCCCAGGCCGGGATCGTGGTGACGTTCCAGAGCACGGTCGTCGGAAACCGGCTGGACTTCATCACACCGGGCGTCGCCACCGACTCGGCGATCCTGGCGACGGGGAGCAGGAACCGGATCGATGGCAACTCCATCAGCCGCTGCGACTGGGGCATCAGCACGGGCGCAGGGGGCAACGTCATCATCAACAACAGCGTCTCTACGGCCAGCCAAGGGCCCTTCAACGTGATGGGGACGAACGTGATGGGCCCGTGGCTCGATTTCAACGGGATCTTCAACACCCCCCATCCGCAGGCGAACTTCACGCACTGACGAACAGCGGTCCCCGAGCAACGATCCCCACGGAGAGATTTGATGCAACTCGACCTACGTGTGTTCCTGGCGGCGATGGTGATCTCCGCGCCTGTGGTGGCCGGCCCGCTCAATCCGCCCGCCGGCCCCATCGCCCCGAGCAACAAGACGCTCAACGAGGTCGAGCCGTCGACTCCGATCAATCAGACGAACACGCCCGGCGACTCCAAGGCGACGTACGTCATCACCGAGCCGGGGGCGTACCACCTCACCGGCAACGTGCTGGGAGAGCCGTGCAAAGACGGCATCAGGATCGACACGGTGAACGTGACCATCGATCTCCGGGGATTCGAGATGGTCGGGACCATCGAGAGCGGGTGCGCCGGCGGATTCAGCGGCGAGCCCAACAGCGCGATCAGCGGTGTGAACAACTCCGAACCCATGATCACGCGCAGCGCAGTCGTCCGGAACGGATCGATCCGCGGTTGGGACGAGCACGGCGTCAACCTCGCCTTCACGGTCGAATCGGTCGTGGAGAACGTCCTGGTGGCCGAGGTCGGTGAGATCGGGATCTTCATGGCAGCGCGGGCGACCGTGTCTGGCTGCCGCGTGACAGCGAGCGGCGGCGACGGCATCAATGTGATCGGATCCACCGGAGGAGCCGTCATCGGAGATTGCCAGATCACGCTCGCCGGAGGCGTCGGGATCAACACCGGCAACGAGGCCATCGTGCAGCGCTGCGTGATCGACTCCTGCGATTCCTCGGGGATCACGGTGGGGGCGTTTTCTCAGGTGCTGGATTGCGTGGTCGCGGACCCGGTCGGGAGCGGCGTCGTCGCGAGCAGCAACGCGCGTGTGTCGGGTGTCGTCGTGGCGTCGGCGGGGATCGACGGGATCCTGACCTCGGGGCAATGCGTGATCGACAACAGCGTCGTGTTCGATCCCGCCGAGAACGGGATCGGGGCGGGTTCGGACAGCGTGGTCTCCAACTGCGTCATCCGGAACCCGACGGGGCGGGGCATCAGCGGGAGCGCCAACTGCCGCGTCGCGGACTGCACGATCACCGATGCGGGAGTCCGGGGCATGGAACTCGGAGCGGGGGCAACGGTCGAATCGTGCACCGTGGAATCGTCGGCGAGCGTCGGGATCCTGGTCGGAGCCGACGGCGTGATCCGGGACTCGACCGTGGACGACGCGGGCGCGCAGGGGATCTTCGCCGATGCGCGGGCGGTCGTGGAAAACTGCCTCGTGCGCCGGCCGGGGCTCTCGGGTATCCGGGTGGTGACCAGCGCCCGCATCGACTCCTGCGTCGTGAACGACGCCGGGACGATTGGGATCGAGACGACCAACTCCAACGAGATCCGCAACTGCGTGGTGAAGACCACCGAGGGCGTGGGCATTGCTGGGGGCGAGTCGAGCCTCATCGAGAACTGCACGCTCAACAACATCAAGGGCGACGGGATCTCGGTCTCTCGTTACAGCACCGTGCGCGGGAACCGGCTCGACTTCATCGGCCCCGGCGTCGCCGTCGGTAGCGGCATCGTTGGGACGGGGTCGGGCAACGTGTTCCTGGGCAATTCGATCTCTCGAGCCGACACCGGGATCATCAGCGCGGGGGCGACCGTGATCATCCAGAACTTCACCCACAACTGCCCGACGAGCATCTCGCAAGGGGGCGGCGATGTGGTCCAGGGGAACTTCGTTCACTAGGTACAGGGAAAGACAAGATCATGAATTGTCACAGTCTCATTTCTGTCGGAGCGTCGCTGGTGCTTGCCGCCGCGGCGTGCGCGGGGCCGCTGAATCCTCCTGCGGGCCCAATAGCGCCGAGCAACAAGACGCTCAACGAGGTGGAGCCGTCCACGCCGGTCGATCAGACGAACACTCCTGGCGACGCCAGCGCGACATTCAAGATCACCAAGCCGGGCGCGTACCACCTCGTCGGCAATCTGTCCGGCGACTTCAGCAAGCCCGTGATCGCGATCATCGCATCGGATGTGTTGCTCGACCTCAGGGGATTCAAGATCGCCGGGATCAGCAACGGTGGGGTCGGGATCACTACGTTCGGCGTCACGGCAACGGATCAGAAGCGCATCAGGGTGGTCAACGGGAGCATCACAGGATGCCGGCGGGGCGTGAGCCTGCTGGGGGCGGGTGCGAACTGCGTGGTTGCGGATGTCTCGGTTGGGGGGCTCGACGGCTCGGTCGACGGGGTCAACGTCGGGGAGACATCTCTCGTGAGCCGTTGCACGGTTTCGGGTGTCAGCACCTACGGCTGCCAGGCCGGCGCCGGCAGCCGGGTGCAGGACTGCGTGTTCGACGGCTGCTTCACGGGCGTCCAGGCGTTCCCGGATGTCGCGGTGCAGCGCTGCGCGATCCTGAACAACGGCACCGGCCATGCCATCTTCGCGAACCCGAACTGCCTGATCACCGATTGCGTGATCTCGCAGGGTCAGGGCAGCGGGATCCGTCTCGTCAACGGCGGCATCGTGGATCGGTGCATCCTCGAGTTCCTGGATGGTGACGGGATCACAAGCGGAGGCATCGTCCGCAACTCGATCCTCCGCGACATCGGCCTCGACGGAATCCGCAACACCCGCCTCGTGGAGAACTGCACGCTCCTGAACATCGGCCAAGACGCGATCGAAGCCGGCATCGCCCGAAACTGCGACGTCGCAGGGGCCACGAAGATCGGCATCGCGGTGACCGAACTCGCCGAGGGCTGCAACGTCGAGAGCTGCGAGTTCGGCATCACCACGCTCCTCGGAGGCGAGGGAGCCCGTGTGGTTGATTGCCGGATCAACGGCGCGGACGGCAACGCTCTCGAACTCGACGTTGATGCCGAGGCGGTGGGGTGCATCGTCCGGAACGCGACGGCGGTCGGGATCACCGGCAACGGCGACAACCGGATCGAGCAATGCGCGGTCATGGGCGCGGGCCTGTTCGGCATCGCCGTCAACGATGGCGCCACGATCCGCGACTGCCGGATCGAAGGCGCGGGGATCCAGGGAGTGTTCGTGAGCAACGACGCGCTCGTCGAAGGAGTGACGGTGACCGATTCGGGCGCCGAGGGCATCATCGGGCTCGACACCGTCCGTGTGATCGGGTGCAGCATCTTCAGCCCACTCGGCGATGGGATCGAGCTCGGGAGCAACTTTCTCGTCAAGGACTGCCTGATCAACGAGGCAAACGGCACGGGGATCACCGCGGGAACCGACGGGATCATCGAGAGCTGCGTCATCTCAGATGTCTCGACGACGGGGATTCGTGTGACCAGCGACGTGACGATCACCGGGTGCACCGTGCAGGACTCCGGCACGGGGATCGAGGTCAACAACGTCGCGAACGTCGATCGATGCACAATCAAGTCTTGTCGAGGTGATGGAATCGACGTTGGAGAGTCCAGCCTCGTCTCGAACTGCATCCTGAACAACATCAGGGATCATGGAATCGTTCTCGCGCGGGGGAGCACAGCGAAGGACAACCGGATGGACTTCGTGAGCGTCGGCCCGGCGATGCTGGACGGCGCAGGGATCGAGATCGTTGGCACACAGTGCCGGGTCCAGGGCAACGAGATCAGCCGCTGCGACAACGGCATCCGCTCGAACGCGGGCCGGTGCTTGATCGTGCAGAATGCGATTACCGACCAGTCGTTGACGGCAATCGTCACAGGGCCGGGCGATCTGTCCGGGCCGACGCTCGTAGAGCCCAACTT
This sequence comes from Phycisphaerales bacterium, assembly GCA_028289195.1. Lineage (GTDB taxonomy): Bacteria > Planctomycetota > Phycisphaerae > Phycisphaerales > UBA1924 > JANQQR01. The sequence continues at coordinate 27,122 of JANQQR010000027.1, forward strand.
CGCGAACTTCCTGGATTACGTTTGGGCCAACTTCGTGTACTAGCCGCGTCGGCCGGTGCGAGTGCGGACTGGCATCGCGCTGGCGGCCCGGGCGCTCAATCGTCGCTGAGCGGGCGCATCGTCAGCGGGCGGTAGGCCATCGCGATCTCGAGGATCGTGCGGTGCGTCTGGGGGTCCACTCCCTGGAACTCCAGCATCGCTTCGTGCTGGCGCCCGCTCTTCTTCTCGCACGAGGCTACGTTCGCGTCGATCTCGACCCGCTCGTTCTCTGCCGAGACCAGCCGGAGCGTCACCGACCCCTTGAGGTGCTTACCGGTGCGTACCCGGGCGCCGCGCGGCCCGAGTTCGAGCACCTCGCCGAGGTTGCATTTGTGAAGCTCCTGAGGCAGGCGCGGGGGTCCCGAGCGCGTGGGCCGGGCGGAAGGCACCCGGATGCCCGAGTCGATGCCCTGCCCGTCCGAGTTGATCGCGGGAGTCAGCATCGACACAGGGCCGCTCTCCCGCGCCGTTTCGGAGGCGCCCGCTTCCGGCTCGGAAGACACGGGAGCCGGCGGAGCGGTCGAGGTCTCTAGTCCGGGGCGCGACCGGCGCGACAGGTTGAGCGAGAGCCAGACGGAGAAAGTCTCGGGATCGGCCTGCTCCAGACCGAACTCGCCGGACATCTCGCGAAGGAGTGCCCAGGCCCGGGCGGCGCGTCTCGCGCCGCCTGCCGGCGATGCCTCGGCTTCGTCGGTGAGCGCGAAGAGCGTGTGGAGGTCTCCAGCCTCCTCGGCACAGCCGGTCCGCTCGATCTGCAGGCGGAGCGCCGCCTGCGAGTCGGAGGTCCCCTCGGAGCTGAGCGATACGTTGCAGGTTCCCCCTCGGCCGGCGTGCAGCGTGTGCGCCGCGAGCAGCAGCAGCACCTCACGGATCCGCGCAGAATCAGCGCAGACCTGGGTCGGGAACGAGGGATCGATCGATGCGCTCAACTCGATGTCGTTCGCCTGCGCAACCGGCTCCAGGAGGTCGATGGTCTGCTGCACGGCGGCGCGCATGTCGAATGCTCGGGCGCTCCCGGAAGGCGATCGGTCAGCCTCATCGCCAGGGAGCCCGCCCTCGCCTTCGAGCAGCACGATCATGGAGTCGAGGCTGGCCCGCACGCTGTCGAGTGCATCCAGCTGGAGTTCGTCCAGCCCGCTCAGACGGATCCGGTCGACCAGATCGCGGAGGCCCCCGCATTGAGGGCGCATGGCGTGCGCGAGCGAACGCGCGCGTTCGTGAGATCGCTCGTGGATCTGGTTCTCGTTGTCGTGCAGAGCGTCGACAGCCCCGGCATGCTCTGCCCGCTCGGCTTCGAGGTCTCGCCCGAGATCCTGATTCTGCTCCGTCAGTCGCCGGACCTTGAGCCGAAGCTGAGACGCTGCATCCCGATCCGCCGCGGCGTCGGCGAGTGCGGAGGCGACGCGGCGCTCTGCCTCCTCAGCCTGCTCCTCCTTTTCCTGGAGGGTCAGGCGAAGGGCCTCGGAGTCGCTCTCGATGCGCGCGAGCTTTCGATTGAGTTTCGTCACCTCGGCCCGCGACTTCCGGAGGTCGTCCCGCGCAACCCGCTCCTTCGCGTTCGCCTGGACGGTTTCGAGTTCGGCTTCCTCGAGGCGCTCGCTGGCCGCTGACGCCTTCTGCTTGGCGTCCTCGGCCACCTGCTTGTACCGATCCCGCGACCGGCTCGCGGATGTCAGCTCACTCTTGAGCCCGGCCACCTGCGCCTCGGCGGAGCCGGCTTCGTCGCGCAGACGCTCGAGTTCACCGTTCGCGCGGGCGAGTTCGTCCGCCCGCTTTGAATCCTGCTCGACTTGGGCCGTGATATCGACACCGACCGCGACGTAGCCCAGGAGCGAGTCGTTGTCATCGCGTTGAGGGACGAAGCGCTCGCGGATCCACCGGTTCGCGCCGTTGGTGCACGCCAGGCCGTATTCGAGTTCGCGCACCGATGGCCCGGACTCGAGGAGCGGCGCTCCCAGTTGCTCGAACAGCGCTCGATCGGATGCGTGCACGCAGTCCAACCACGCGTGGCCCAGGAGTTGCGAATCGTCCCGACCGGTGACTTCACGGAACCGGGCGTTGAAGTGCGAGCGCGTGCCGTCGGGCAGCAGCACCGAGACCATCACAGGGAAGGACTCCAGCGACTCCTCGAGCAGGCGCGCGCCCCCCAATGCACCGTGGAGTGCGATCGCGAGCGACCGTCTCCGGGCGCCGGTCAGGAGGGCCGTGAGCGCCGCGATCCAGATCAGAGCCGTCAGCCCGAACTTCACCTGGACTGGGCCGTCGGCGCGCTGCGCCCATTCGCTGGCCATGGGCTCGAATCGCAGGATACCGGCCGCAACCGGGCCGATCAGCCCGAGGACGATCGATGCCCACCACAGGGCCCGGTCGGGGCGCACCGACTCGGCCCGGTCCGAGTTCGAGACCAGGGATCTCTGACGCTGCGCCAAGCCGAGCCGATGCCGGAGGTCCCTGGCATTGCCCGCGTTCCGAGCGGCGCCCTGCACCAGCAGGCACGCGCACACTCCCGCGCAAAGCCCGGAGAGCAGCAGTGGTTCGGGGAGCGATGGGGCGGCGCCGATCTGCTCCAACCAAATAAACGCGGTGCAGGCACCGGCGAGCGGCAGCGTCAGCCAGGCGGGGAGTCCGAGGAGCCGTTTTGGATCCGACCGATTCGTCACGCACGCGACCCCTGTTGCCGACTCAGACGCCTGTCCGATCGGGTATCGCCGTGCTGGTTCAGCGCGCTCGCGCACGACGCCCTGAGTCGGATGTCGGAGATCCGAATCGCGCGGATAACCCCGAATCGTGGGGGCGGCCCGTTGTGCCGGAGTCTGTAGTGGTGGTCCCGAGCAGCGAAGAGACGCTCGAGGCGATCGCGCGTTATCGGCTGAGAAGACGCGGCCCGTGTGCGAGCCGATCCGTCAGGACCCGCCCGTCTTCTTCTTGCGGACGACCTTCTTCTTGGCCTTCTTCTTGGTCGTCTTGGCGACCTTCTTCTTCGCGACCTTCTTCTTCGATGCGGTCTTCTTGGACGCCGTCGCGGTCGAAGCCGATCGTGCCGCGTCCGCCTTGGTACCCGGCGCAGCGTTGGCCTTGGCCTCGGCTTTCGCGGAAGCGGCGGCCGCCTTGGCTGCCGCGCGGGATGCGCGGGCCGCGGCGGCACGCTGGCCGATCGACTGTTTCTCCGCGGTCCCGTTGAGCGGGGGAAGGGGCTCGCCCTCGACGCCGGGCAGGTCCTCGAGACCGAGGTCCGCTGCGCTGGCGTTGGTCGCAATCTCGAAGCGACCGCCCTGGATCTTCGCTCCCGTCTCGATGTGCACGCGCTCGGTGCGCAGGTCGCCGCGCCAGGTCGCTTTGGCGCCCATCAGGACGCCGCCGCGGACGCACACCCGCTTGGCATCAACAGTCCCGTGCACCTCGATACCCTGGTGGGCCTCGACGAGCTGGGCGATGATCTTGCCCTTGCGCTCGACGATGATCTTGCCGCAGGTGCGCAGCTTGGTCACGCCTTGGGCGTTCTTCACCTCGAGATCGTGCACGATGACCCGCTGGCCGCACTTGGCGCAGGCCACGGTCATCGCTCGCGCACCGACATCGAACTGCTGGCGGCAGTGGTAGCACTGGACCGTTTTGGAGCCTGCAGCCTTCGCCATGGCGCGCGATCACCCCGCCTGTGTATCGGAGAATCGGCGGGGAGACGTTCGATCAGCGCTTGGCGCCGGCCGGCTCGGCCTTCTGGGCGGCGCCCGCGGGCTTGGCTTCGGCAACGCCGTTGGCCTTGGCGGCGGCGATCTTGCCGGCGTCACCACCAACCTGGCAGTGGCCGACGAAGACGGCGCCTTCCTCGACAACGAGCTTCTGGGCGATGAGATCGCCACTCATCACGGCGGTCTTGGCGAGCTTGACCTGCTCCTTGCCGGTGACGTCGCCGTCGACGTTGCCCTCGATCGTCACCTTCGTGCCGTCGACCGAGGCGTTGCAGGTTGCTCCGGAGCCGAGGAGGACCTCGCCCTTGGAGGTGATCTTGCCCTCGATCGTGCCGAGGATCTGGGCGGTCTTGTCGAACGAGATCTCGCCCTTGATCGTTGTGTCGGCGCCGATGACGGTGCTCTGATTGCTGGCTTCGGACATTGCGGGCTTCCTCCGTTGAGGCGTTTGAGTCATCCGGTGACGCTCGGGCAATCCGGTGCCCGAGCCGCATTTTGCCGATTGTACCGATCCTCCCGCAGGACGCCAGATCCGGGGGGAGCCGGCAGGAGGGGCCATGGCCTGTCGTGCGGCCGGTATCCGAGTCCTGATCCCACGGGATCCCGAACCTCGTCCGGTCGTCAGGGAACGCACCCCGGCTCGTCGATCTGGCCGTCGCAATTGTCGTCGATCGAGTTCCCGCAGATCTCCGCCGCGCCTGGGAAGATGTTCGGGTCGTTGTCGTTGCAATCGATGCTCAGCGGGAATCCGTCGAGGTCGTCGTCGCGGTCCTCGCACCCGTTGGCCGGATTCATGTCGAAGTCGATCCAGCCCGGGAGGCACTCGATCACGCAGGAGCCGAAAACACAGTTCGATACCTGGTTCGGTCCGGCGGTGCAGACCAGCCCGCAGCCGCCGCAGTTCTGGGGATCGGTGAGCAGGTCGAAGCCTTCGTCGGTCTGCCCGTCGCAGTCGTTGTCGATCGAGTCGCAGATTTCCTGAGCGGCCGGATTGATGTTCGGATTGTTGTCGTCGCAGTCGACGCTCAGCGGCCATCCGTCCTGATCGTCGTCGCGGTCTTCGCACCCGTTCACGGGGTTCATGTCGATGTCGATCCAGCCGGGGAGGCACTCAATGATGCATGAGCCGTTTACACAACTGGCGACCTGGTTCGGTCCGGCGCTGCAGACGAGCCCGCAGCCGCCGCAGTTGTTCGGATCTGTGTTGAGGTTGATGTCCTCGTCGACCAGCATGTCGCAGTCGTCATCCTTCCCGTTGCACAATTCGGGTGCGCCGGGGAAGACGTTCGGATCGTTGTCGTCGCAGTCGACGTCGTCCGTGAATCCGTCCATGTCGTTGTCAACGGGGCATGCCTGGCCCCACGCGCTCAGGACGGTCGTGATGTCATTGAAGTCGATGGCGCCGGAGCAATCGGCGTCGCCCGGGCAGGGGCAGGGGGGCGCCATGCCCCGGTCGGCCGCCACGGCGCTCACACCGAAGACACCGAGCAGGAGACAGGTACTGGCCGAACCCAGGAGCCCGCCGGCAACGATCGCGGCAGTCGTGCGCATGTTGAACCTCCCAAGTTGCCCCGGCAGATTCAGGGTACCCCGAGTTCGGCGCGTGGCAAGAAAGTGTCACGTGCAATCGGCGTGCCGAGGGCACGTGACGAGATGGTCGTTGACCATCCCGACGGCCTGCATGAACGCGTACATGATGGTCGGGCCCACGAAGCGAAACCCGAGTCGCTTCAGTTCCTTGCTCAACGCCCGAGAAATGTCGGTCTCTGCGGGTACCTGCTCCGGTGTTCGCCAGTGATTGACGATCGGCCGTCCGTCGCAGAATTCCCAAAGGAGATCGGCGAACGAGCCCCGCGCCTGCTGCACGCGGAGAAACGCCTGCGCGTTGGAGACAGCGCTCTCGACTTTCAGGCGGTTGCGGATGATCCCCGGATCTTCGAGAAGGCGCTGGATCTTGCGTGAGTCGTACCGCGCAACCAATTCCGGATCGAAACCGTCGAACACGCGCCGGTACGCATCACGTTTGGCCAGCACCGTCTCCCAGCTGAGGCCCGCCTGCGCGCCCTCGAGCACCAGAAACTCGAACAGCACACGATCGTCGCGCTGGGGAACTCCCCACTCCGTGTCGTGATACGCGATCGAGAGATCGGTCCGCGCCCAGGCACACCTGGCCACGTCAGAGATTCAGCAGCGTCTGGAGGATCGGAGGCAGGTCTGCAAGCGGGTTGGGCGCTACGGAGTGGCCCAGATCCCGGTACGTCTTCATCCGGACCGTGTAGCCGGCCCGCTCGAACCGGCCCCTGAGGTTCTTGTTCGCATCTTCCAGAACGTCGAGCCCGCCCACGGTGATGTACACACGCGGCCACAGATCCTTCTCGAGGTCTGTCGGCGGGACGACATCTCGCCCCGGGTAGTTGCCGGAGCACAGGACGACGCCGTACACCTCGTGGGGGTAGGCGGTCATGTAGTCGAACGCCGCCAGCGCGCCCTGGCTGAATCCGACCAGGATGATGCGGCTGACATCGATCGGGTGCTCTGCGAGCGCCCGCTCGACGGTCCGCCGGATCACCCAGTCATTCTCGTCGGGGAACCGCCACGAGAACCCGCCCTTGGCCGGCCGCAGCGCGTCGGGAGCCATCGTGATGCACGAGTTCTGAACGCCGGCGTGCGCCCACGCCTCGAGGATGTCCTTCCCATCGACCTGCAACCCGTGCAGGCAGATCACGAGTGGGACGATCGCGTCGGGCTCGAGCCCGGGGGGGACGAGTGTCAGGATCTCCTTCTGCTCCCATTCCTGCTTGAGTTCCTCAAACTGCTCGTATCGCTTCGCGTCGGCTGCGTCGAGCAATGCCACGAACTCGGCCTCCCCTCGGATATTCGCGAGCCCGGGGTCGTTGCGGATCATCTCGGAGGAGTGGAAGCCCTCTTCGATCGCCTGGAACACCCAGCGGATGCCGTTGTCGACGTCGCCGCTCAGCGCGAACGCCCGCGCGCAGTTGTACGAGGCCACTCCATCAGAAGGGTCACGCCGCTGCATCTCCATCGCGGTGTCGATCGCTTCGCGCCACTGCTTCTGCTCCAGGCGGTACTCGTACATCTTCTGCAGGTCCTGAGCCTGATCAGACTGCCCAAATCCGGCCGACGCCAGGAGTGCAACGCTGGCCGCCGCTGCTGCGACGATTCGCAGGGCCGTGCGGCAGGGATCGGATTGGGGAACAGGGCTGCGCATGGAATGATCTCCGGGGTCGCGTTCTGGGAGTTAGTTGTAGGCGTATCGGGGGGCCTGCGTTGCGGTCCTATCCGGCACGTCGGATAACCCACCCCAGAGCGTTCCGCAGCTCGGATCGGAACTCGGGGGGCAGGCGGAACCCGACCCCCGGGACAGCGCGGACACGCACGCGGACGCCTGCATCTCGCAGCGACTCGCCGGCCTCGACCGCGCCGTCCATCCGAGGGTCGCGAGCTCCGCCGGTGATGAATATGGGGGGGAACCCGGAATCGGCGTCGAGCACCGGATCGCCGAACTTCTCTTCCCACCACGGAGTCACGAGCACCAGGCCCGCGAACAGATCGGGATCCTGCAAAGCCAGGCGCATCGCCGCCGTGCCCCCGGCTTCGAACCCGCCGACGAACACGCGTGTGCGATCGATCGGTCGGTCGCGTTCGACCTCGGCGAGGGCCTCGAGGATCACCCAGTCGCTCTCGTCGGCGTGCCTCCATTCGAATCCGGATCCGAATCGCCGTATCGCCGCCGGAGCAACGATGACCATTTTCCTCGCCTCGGCCGCGTCCCGCCAGGCCCGCATGGCCTCGTCCGGACGTCCGCCGTCGTCGTGGAGCACCAGCAGCACCGACGCCGGTTCATCGATATCCAGGCCCGGCGGCTCATGGATCAGGACGTCTCGCTCCGCGGCAAGCAGGATGAACTCGTCGAAACGCTGCTCGCGTTCGACAGCGATCGCCCGCGAGAGTTCGTCGTACCGTCCGTGGTCCCGCAGCAAGTCCATTAGGGGATCGCCTTCGAATCGGAGCAGATCGCTGAAGCCGTCGTCGACCGCCGTGTCCAGCCACTCCGCGGCATCGTCGAACTCGCCAAGTCGCAAATAGTTCTGCGCGATCCGGTAGGCGATCGCCCCCTCGAAATCGTCTTCGTTGCGGAATTGCTTGGCCAGGTGAATGGCGGTGCGCCAGTCTCGCCGTTCTTCCGCCAGCCGGAGGCTCCGAACGCGGGGGTCTTCTTCGGCGAGGAGACGCTGTCGCGGTTGCGCTTGAGCGCCGCTGCCAGAGAGCAAAGCGGCGAGTGCCGCAAACACAATGAGCGCCGCCCGCCGACTCACAGATCAGGCCCCCAACTCGGCGAGATGGACTTCGGTTTCGTACTTCAGCGTCAGCGCCCCGTTCTCGCTTTCTGAATCCCAGAACGCACCCAGTTCCGACACCGCGGCACCCCTCTGTGGCTCCTCCATGGGGAAGTACGACGCGCTCGTCGCTCGTGCGATGAATCCCTCGCGATCAAGCGACTGCTGATTCGGGAACGAGAGCAATCGGGCATCTTGAAAGACGCTCGCTCCGATCAGGGGCCGGGGTGCTGAGGAATAGAACGACGGAGAGCGGGGCGGTTCCGTCGCGTGGCGCAGAATCGTCTCCCTGTAGACGGTCGTGACTCGGTCGCTGCGATCGTGGACGTTCCAGATCAGAGCAACCCGCCCTCCGGGCTTCAGGATGCGGCCGATCTCCTGGAGGGCCGGTTCCGGTTCGAACCAGTGGAAGGCCTGAGCGACGGTGACGAGGTCGAACTCGTCGCTCTCTAGCCCGGTCTGCTCGGCGGTGCCCGAGGCCCAGGAGATCAGCTTCTCGCCCACGCTCAAGCCCGTCTCGCGCATGTCAGCGTTCGGCTCCATCGCGACGACCGAGACGCCCCGATCGGCCAGCAGCCGGGAGAAAATCCCGGTGCCCGCCCCGAGATCAGCGCCCCGAAGCGTGTCGGGGCTGCCGAGACCCTCCAGGACCGCATCGACGGACTCGTCGGGGTACGTCGGGCGCGATCGCGCGTAGACAACGGCCCGGTCGGTGAACCGGGCCGTCGGTGAGTCGTTCCGTGTTGCCATACGGGAAGGGTACCCCGCCTACTGGCCCGCGACTTGGACGCTGACCTGGCCGTGCTCGGTCGCCGCTTCGATGCTCGGGCCGCCCTCGCCGATCTCGAAGGAGACTTCGCCCCCCGTTTCCGAGTGGCGATTGCCCGGCGCATCAACCGAGAGGTTCCCGATGCGAGTCGAGACGCTGAAGGCCCCCTGCGTCCCGGCCGGCAGTTTCAGGCTGACGGAGCCGTTCGTGCTCCGGGCCAGGACCGGCTCGGTGGGCGCCTCCGAGAGCGCGACGCTCACACCGCCGTTCGTAGACTCCGCGGCGACGGCGCCGACAACATCGATGGCGGACACGCCGCCGTTCACCGTGCTGGCGATGATCGAGCCGGCGCAGTCTCGAACTTCGATGCCCCCGTTCATGGTCGACGCCTTGAGTTCGCCCTCGATCCCATCGATGGTGATGCCGCCGTTGAAGCTTTTGAGGTCGAGGTCGGAGTACTTCGGCGCTTCGACTCGGAACGAGACGCTCCACCAAGCCTCGTCGCCCTCGAGCTCCGGCCCGTTGGAGACGAACACCCCGTCGATCCGCTCCACGGAGATCTCCTGGAGCAAGTCCTGCGCCGCTCCCTCTTCCCTGCTCGCCGCGACGATGCGGGCGTGGACCGTGATGCCCTCGTCCGCTCCTGCGCGCACGCTGATGCCTCCGTTCAGCGATGCGTCGACTCGCACAGCGTTGCCCTGGGGTTCGAACGAAAGCGTCCTGACCTCGCACGCACGGTGCCAGGTCTCCCCGTTTCGGGTCCACGTTTCGCGTCCGTCGTCACACCAGCCTGAGTTGTCGAAGACCCCCTCGTTGTTCTGGCCGACGGCGATCCCAGCGATCGCGGCGCTGAGCAGCCCGAGAGTGATTGCGGTCCTGGATGATCTGATCATGAGGCACCTTTCCGTGTTCCGTGGCTGCCCTCTTTGTGTTGCGCGATCGCGCCTAACTACAGATGTAGTAATGATACCGCGGGTCGCGGTTACCGCAAACTCAATATTTTCGGTTTTTCTTAGGCATAGGCATTGTGTATGGATTTTGAAAGGGTATGTTTGTACGTATCATGTTAGCGCGTGTGCAGAGCTTCATTCTCCAGGGCATCGAAGCGGCTCCGTGCGAGATCGAGATCGATCTCGACCAGAGGGGCCTCGACAAGGTCGACATCGTCGGCCTGCCCGACGTCGCGGTGAAGGAGTCGCTCGACCGCGTCCGGTCGGCGATTGGCAACGCCGGCTACCCGTGGCCCGCCGGCAAGCTCCTGGTGAACCTCGCCCCCGCGGACGTGCGCAAGGAGGGGCCGGTCTACGACCTGCCGATCGCGATCGGCATGCTTGTCGCCAGCGGGGTGGTCGACGAGCGCGCAGCGCAGCGGGTCTCCGTACCTGTTGCGCAAGTCACCGGCGACGTGGAGCAACCCGCTGATCTGCTCCCGGAGGGTGTTGACCCCGCGAGGTTTCTCTACGCGGGCGAGTTGGCGCTCGACGGGCGTGTGCGTCCGGTTCGGGGCGCGATCGCTCTGGCGACCCTCGCCCGCGACCTCGGCATGCGGGGAGTCATCGTCCCCGCGGCGAATGCGGGCGAAGCCGCGGTGGTCGAAGGCGTCGAGGTTCTGGGCGTGCACACGCTGGCGGAAGTCGTCGGCCTGTTGAACGGCGCGCTGCCGGCCGAATCGCATCCGCCGGTCGATCTGGAGTCGTTGATCCAGCGCACAGTTGCCGACGTCGATTTCGGCGAGGTGAAGGGCCAGGAGAGCGTCAAGCGTGCGATGACCGTCGCCGCGGCAGGCGGGCACAACGTTCTCATGCTCGGGCCTCCCGGCACCGGCAAGACGATGATGGCCCGCGCGCTGCCCGGGATCCTCCCCGCGATGACACCGGGCGAGGCGCTGGAAGTCACACGCATCTACTCGGCGACGGGTTCGGCTGCCGGGGGGCAGCACACGAGCGGGTTGGTGACGCGCCGGCCGGTGCGCGCTCCGCATCACACGGCATCCGCTTCAGCGGTGATCGGTGGCGGCATCGTGCCGCGTGCCGGGGAGATCAGCCTCGCCCACCGGGGCGTGCTGTTCCTCGACGAACTCCCGGAATTCCCACGGAGCGTTCTCGACACCCTCCGCCAGCCGCTGGAGGACGGCGGGATCACGATCGCAAGAGCCCATTCAACGGTTCGCTTCCCGGCGTCGTTCATGCTCATCGCGGCGATGAACCCGACGCCCAAGGGAACGGTCGACGAGAGCAACACCAGCCAGCGCGCGATGGACCGCTACCTCTCGCGCGTGAGCGGCCCGTTCATCGATCGCATCGATATTCACGTCGAGGTGCCGTCCGTGCCGTGGCGTCAACTCTCGCGCCAGGATCCGGGGCCCGAGTCGCGGACCACCTCCGCAGAGATGCGCGAGCGCGTGCTCGAGGCCCGGGATCGCCAGTCGCTGCGTCAGGGCGTCACGCTCAACGCGACCCTCCGCGGGCGCGATCTCGACCGCCTCGCCACGATGGACGACGGCGCGATGGCGCTGACCGGTCAGGCGATGTCCGAGCTCGGGCTCAGCGCCCGCGCATACGACAAGATCCGGCGTGTCGCACGCACAGTCGCCGATCTGGAGGGTGCCGACGTCCTCGGCGCACAGCACGTCGCCGAGGCGATCCAATACCGCCTGCTCGACCGGAGGCTCTAGCGCTTGCCCGCGCCGAAGGCGGCATTGCGGGAGTGCGCGCCTCCTCCGAGAGCGCCCAGATCCATGAGAACCGCCAGAACGACGACCACGAGGTACCACCCGCTGATCGATCCGTTGGAGTTGATCCCGAACGCGTATGCGATCGTCGTAAACGGCATGAAGAAGAACCCGAGAAACGGCCAGATGAACGTCTGGTACGCGTTGCCGATGTAGTCGCTGAAGATGACCAGGAGGACCATCGTCACACGAGGAGCGAGCAGCGCTAGGGCCGCGATGAGGCAGGGCATCCCGTGATCATATCGAGCAGGAGGGCGCGCTCAGAATGCCACGCCCACGACAATCTGCGCGCCGATCGCGGTGTACACCCCGGCGACCAGGTCGTCGACCAGAACGCCCCAGCCCCTGGGGAGGCGCTCCAGGCTCCGTGCAGGCCATGGTTTGACGATGTCGAACGCCCGGAATCCAAAGAAACACAACGCGATGTAGACCAGGATCGGCGCCGCGCTCTCGGCGTTCCACACCGCGGGGTTGGCGCCCGCGAGGGCGAGCGCGACAGCCGCTGTCTCATCAGAGACCACTTCCGCCGCATCCTTTCGCCCGAATCGTCCCTCGGCATACCGGCCGAACCACACTGTGACCGCTGAGAAGAACAGGAAGATGATCCCCATCAGCGCGTAGTGCCAAGCGGGATTCGCATGCAACAGGACCAGGATCGCCGCGAGCAGCGGCGGGGGGATCGAGCCCCAGGTGCCCGGAGCCGGGCGGAGGAACCCAAGCCCGAACGTCGTCAGGCACAGGGTTCGCGCCGACAGCGGCGTGACCGGAGCCCGGTGCTTGTTCTTGGCTGCATCAAGCATCGGTCGACAGAGCCTTGCGGGCGCGGGTGATATAGGGGATGGCCGAGATGGCCGTGATCAGAGTGATCGCCCAGGCGATGCCGGCGGCGGTGTGCAGAGCCCACGCCGGCAAAGACACCAAGCGGGGGTCTGGGAGATCTGACCCAGTTCCAGGGTCGCGGCGGGCCAGAATCAGCACCAGCATGATCGCCGGGGCTCCAATGGACTGCGCTACCATCTTGAGCTTGCCGCTCATCGTGGCGCTGAAATCCACGCCCTCCGATTCGAGCGTCCCGCGCATCGCCGTCACGAGCAACTCGCGAGAGAGGATCACGATCACCATCCAGGGAGCCACGCCGCTGACCGAGAGCGCTGCTGAGCCGTCCGAAGACTCGACCGTGAATGCCGGGCTGGCGAGCATCACAAATGCTCCGAGAACCAGGATCTTGTCGGCGGTCGGATCCATGATCCGCCCGAACACACTGACGGCGTCCCAACGCCTCGCGAGGAACCCGTCAAGCCAGTCCGTGATCGCCGCGACTATGAACAGCGCGGTCGCCACGGGCAAGGCCCACGGATTCTGATCTGGGAACCTGAACACCGAGAGAACGGCGATCATCGCGGCGGCCATAGCCAAACGCGCGATGACGAGCAGGTTTGGGATGTGGCGTCGGAATTGAGGTGGTGCTTCGTTCACGACTGTGTTCCGGGCGCGGGAAGGACTCGGAGACCCGCTCGCGCCGCCCCGACGATACACATCTTGTTGGGGTCATCGGGCCTCGGGGCGGACCCGGACCACGAGATCCGGTGTGGATGACTGCTGGGGCCTCCGGATCGGTTGCTGGTGGTGCGGGGTGGACGTATGCTCCGGGCCCATTGGCGGGCGTGGGCCCGCGGGATCAGCCGGTCTCGCCGGGAGGCGCAGCGTCGCCCGGTGTTCGTAAATAGAGAGGCGAAGGCGGGCTTGGGAGCCGTCGTCCATCCTGCAATCCTGTACGCGGCGCTGGTGATCGGGGCCCTCGGTGTCGCTCTGGCGCTGCCACGCCCGCGGGTCAGCCCCCAGGTGATCGGTGCGGTCCTGGGCATCGGTGCGCTCGCGGGCCTGCTCGTGTCGATGGCGCTCAAAGCCGGCGACCAGTCTCCCGGGGCGTACTTCTACGTGTTCAGCGTGATCGCGCTCGGCTCCGGGCTCCGGGTGATCTCTCACCCCAGGCCGGTGTACGCGGCGCTCTACTTCATCATCACGATCCTCTCGAGCGCGGCCCTCTATCTCATGCTCGAGGCCGAGTTCCTGGCATTCGCGCTGATCATCATCTACGCCGGCGCGATCCTGATCACCTATCTGTTCGTGATCATGCTGGCCGAGCAGGGGCCGAGCGAGGACGACCTGGAGGGGATGGCCACGTACGACCGCTTCAGCCGGGAGCCCGCGATCGCGTCGGGCGTCGGCTTCGCGCTCCTGGCCGCCCTCAGCGTCATGCTCCTCCGCGGCGTCGGCGAGTCAGAGATCCAGCCCTTGAATCCCTCGGGGCAGTCCTCGGTGCTGGCGCAGATGCCCAAGAAGGTGATCGCGTCGCTCGATCGCCGGGGGGTCTTCGATGGCTTTGCCGAGCCCGAGTTGTCCGATGTCGCCGACCGGGTCGATTTCCAGGCTCGAACGATCCGGCTCGTGGTCGATGATCCCGCGGCTCTCGCGGAAAGCGCGGGACGATCGGACTTCGGTCGCTTGGTCATCGGTGAGCGGGCGCTCGAACAGATCGCCGGCGGTGGCGTTCAGGAGGGCCGCGAGCTCACCATCCGCCTGCCGGACGACCTACGCCAGGAGAACATCGACGAGGTCGGGTTCGAGCTCATCGCCGGCCACCCGATGGCCCTTGAACTCGCTGGCGTCATCCTTCTGATGGCCATGCTCGGCGCAGTCGTGCTCGCACGGAAGCAGATCGAGATCGGTGAGTCGGAGAAGGAAGCCGCGGCTCGGAACCGGGCTCCGTCCAACGGGGCGGGCGGCGCATCGGCCCTCGCCGGCGATCCCTCGGAAGGGGGCGCGGGATGAGCTTGTTCCTCGCGCAACTGAGCACCGCGGAGCCGATCGGCGGCCTGACGCTCGCGCACTTCCTGGTCGTGAGCGCGGTGATGTTCACGCTCGGCCTCGTTGGCTTCCTGAGCCGGCGCAACCTGATCATCATGTTCCTCTGCACGGAGATGATGTTCCAGGCGGCGGGCCTGGCACTGATCGCATTCGGGCGTTTCCATATGAACCACACCGGCGAGGTCTTCGTGATCTTCGTCCTCACGATCGCGGCGGCCGAGGCGGCTCTCGCGCTCGCTCTCGTCGTGCTCCTCTACCGGCGCAAGCAAACTCTCGACGCCGAGGCATGGGCGGAACTCCAGGGCTGATGCGGCCTCGAATCAAGGGATCCCTCGTTGACTGAACTGCTCGCCAATCTCGTTCCCGTGCTCGCCCAGGAGGTGTCTGCGCACGGCGATGGTGGCGGGCCGGCGTGGATCGCGAGCGTCCCGCTCCTGGCGCTCTTCGCGAGCGTTCTCTGCCTCGGAGCACTGTTCCTTGGCGTCAAGTCGAAGCTCCCCGCCTGGATCGTCGTCGTGTCGCTGGGGATCAGCTTCATCGTCACGCTGACGGGCTTCCTCGCCTGGCAGGGCACGGCCGATGACTCCGGCCATCTGCACGCTCAGCTGATCCAGATATACGAGTGGATCGGCATGGCCAACGCCGGCAGCGGCGGCGAGGCGTTCAGCGGGTTCTTCGGTTTCTACATGGACGGCCTGAGCTGGCTCTGGATGCTCTTCGTCACCGGGCTGGCCACGCTGATCGCGCTCTACGCCAGCGAGTACATGGAGCACGACGTCGGAAAGGGCTACGCCCGCTTCTTCGCGGCGTTCGCACTGTTCGTGTTTTCGATGGCCTGCCTCGTGATGGGCGACAACCTCCTCCTGCTCTACCTGGGCTGGGAGGGCGTCGGCCTCTGCTCGTACCTGCTGATCGGCTACTTCTACAAGAAGCCGAGCGCCGTGGCAGCCGCCAAAAAGGCGTTCATCGTCAATCGCATCGGTGACCTCGGGCTCGCAGTGGGTCTGTTCCTCACGTTCGTCACGTTCGAGACCATCCAGTACGACGAGCTGTTTGCCTCTGTCGGCTCGGGTGTGATGGCCAACGGTCAGGCCTACTCGGGCACCTGGCAGAGCTGGCTGATCCCGATCTGCCTGATGATCGGCGCGTTCGGCAAGAGCGCCCAATTCCCGCTCTACGTCTGGCTGCCCGATGCCATGGAAGGCCCCACACCGGTCAGCGCGCTGATCCACGCCGCGACCATGGTGACGGCCGGCGTCTACCTCATCGCGAGGATGATGCCGCTGTTCCTAGCGGACGAGACGCACCTGGCCCTCACGATCGTGGCCTGGACCGGCGCCTTCACGGCGCTTCTCGCAGCGACGATCGGGATGGCCCAGTTCGACATCAAACGGATCATGGCCTATTCGACGGTGTCGCAGCTGGGGTACATGTTCGCCGGCCTCGGCGTGCTGACCAGTGCCGGCGCCGCGTTCCACGTCTTCACCCACGCGTTCTTCAAGGCCCTGTTGTTCCTGGCCTGCGGCGCCGTGATGCACGGGTTCGCCGGACAGCTCGACCTGCGCAAGCTCAGCGGCCTCCTCTCCATGAAGGGCTGGGGCATCGTCAGCCTCACGATGCTCGTCGGCTGCCTGAACCTCGCGGGCGTCCCGCTCATCACCAGCGGCTACTTCTCCAAGGACATGATCCTGGCAGAGGCGTTCGTCACGCCCAACGAGGTCATCGCCGGCTCGAGCTGGATCGGCTGGATCCTGCTGTTCACCGCCGGTCTCACGGCTTATTACACATTCCGCGTTTTCTTCCGCGTGTTCGTGGGTCCCGAGCACTTCGAGCCGGGCGACGATCATCACGGCGATGACGACGACCACGGGCACGACCACGACGACGCGCACAGCAACGGCCACGGCGGTTCGCACGACGGGTTCCATCCCCATCCGCCGCGGATGGCGATCAACGGCGTGCTGCTCATCCTGGCGCTGTGCTCGTTCCTCGCGATCCCGACCTACTTCGTCGGCAAGCACCACGGCTGGGTCGGTGGCCTGATCCACGAGAGTTCGGCATACGTCCCATCCGAGGCCACACCATGGCTTCACCACGCCGATGACGATCACACGGGTGATCACGCCGGCGATGCGCATCACGAGGGCGATCTGGTCGCGGGCACGATCCTCGGCCAGGACCCGCACAAGGCGATGTACTTCATCTCGGCTGTGGTCGGCCTGATCGGCATCCTCGTCGCCGCTCGCCTGCACGGGCCGGCCGGCGCCTGGGGCCTCGGCCTGGGGAGCCGGACCGAAGCCGCTACCAGCCGCGCCGACGCGTTGCTGCCGCGCATGGGTCCGGTGGCGAGGTGGGCGCAGAACAAGTGGTACGTGGACGAGTTCTACAACGCCCTGTTCGTGCGCCCGCTCTACGTGCTCGCGAACATCTTCCACGCGATCGACAAGCTCCTGGTTGACGGGCTGGTGAACCTGTTCGGCCTGCTCCCGCGGTGGCTCGCGCAGTCGCTGCGTCCCAGCCAGAGCGGCGTCCTGCACGGGTACGCCGTCGGCATGGCCGGCGGTCTGGTCGTCGTGCTCGTCATCGTGCTGGTGCTCCTGTTCATGGGCGGAGGAGGCGGCTGATGGAAAGCTCCCTTCTCATCTGGCTCATGGCGGTGCCGCTGGCGACGACCGGTGCAATCGTGTTCGCGCCCGAACGAATGGCCAAGGTGCTGGCGACCTTCGGGTCCATGGTGGGCGTCCTGCTGGGCCTCATCGCCGCCGGTCGGTTCGATTGGGCCGACGGCGCCGCGTACCAGTTCACCTCCTCGTTCCCGCTGATCGAGTCTCTCGGGATCAACCTGAGCTTCGGTGTGGATTCGATCGCGCTGTGGCTCGTCCTGCTGACGCAACTGCTCCAGCCCCTGTGCGTGATCGGCTCGTTCTCGGCGATCACCGAGCGCGTGCGGACCTACTACGCCTGGCTCATGGCGCTGCAGGCGGCGATGATCGGCGTGTTCGTCGCTCGCGACCTGCTGTTCTTCTACATCAGCTTCGAGTTCACGCTCGTGCCGATGTACGTGCTCATCAGCCTGTACGGCTCGACCAACCGGCGCAAGGCCGCGACCAAGTTCTTCCTCTACACGTTCACCGGATCGATGATCGCCCTTGCGGGCCTCGTGTACGTCGTGTGGTTCACCGCGCAGACGACCGGCGAGTGGACGTTCGCGATCGAGACGCTCGAGCAGCAGGCGCGAACGATGGGCCGTTCGCAGCAGGCATGGGTCCTGCTGGCGATGCTCGCCGGGTTCGCGGTTAAGGTTCCGATCTTCCCGCTGCACACCTGGCTGCCCCTGGCGCACACCGAAGCGCCCACCGCCGGCAGCGTGATCCTGGCCGGCGTGCTGCTCAAGCTCGGGACGTATGCGATCTGGCGCTTCGTGCTGCCTTTCGTGCCCGCAGCCGTGAACGAGTACGCCCCGATCATCGCCGGGGTGTGCATCGTCGGCATCCTGTACGGCGGCCTGGTCTGCTGGGTCCAGCGCGACGTCAAGAAGCTGGTCGCCTATTCATCGGTCGCCCACCTCGGGTTCTGCATGCTCGGCATGTTTGCGCTGAACAACGTCGGTGCCGCCGGATCCGTGCTCTACATGATCAACCACGGTCTCTCGACCGGTGCGTTGTTCTTCTGCATCGGGTTCATGTACGAGCGTTACCACACGCGCAGCCTGGATGAGGTAGGGGGGCTGGCGAGCAAGATGCCCGTCTGGTCGTTCTTCATGGGCTTCTTCACGATGGCGAGTGTCGGCCTGCCCGGTCTCAACGGGTTCGTCAGCGAGATCATGTGCCTCATGGGCGCGTTCCAGTCGGGCGCCGCTGACATCGGCGCCGGCGGCACCACCGGCCCGTTGGGGCCCTGGTACGCCGCGATCGCCGGCACGGGCATGATCGTCGCCGCGATGTACTTGCTGTTCATGGTCGGGAAGATCGTGTTCGGCCCGCTCCGCGAGCCCGCCGGACACCACGAGCACGACGTCCTCCCGACGGACCTGAACGCGCGGGAGATCGGCGTCCTCAGCGTGCTCGCCGCCGGCTGCATCGTCCTCGGTGTCTACCCGCGGATGGTCATCCATAACATCGAGGCGCCGATCGAGCAGACGCTCTCGGTGGTCTCGATGGCCGCTTCGGGCGATGATCCGGCGTCGACCCTCGCGACGACCGGTGGCCCGGTGCTCCTGGCGGGGAGGGACGCCGAATGATCCCGTTCCTCGCCCAGGCTGACGCCGAGACCCCCGCCATGGTCGCCAAGCTGGCGTATCTGTGGCCGGAGATCACGCTGTTCATCACGACGTGCGTCGTGATGGTCCTCGGTCTCTCGCCGAACCGCGCGTTCCGCAAGAGCTGCGCCGCGGTTTCGGTTCTCGGCCTCGGCGTCGCCTTCGTGCTCGCGCTGTTCACGAAGACGCCTGAGTACTCGCTGCTGCCCGGCCTCATGGCCTACGCCAAGCCGCTGATCGCCGCCGTCGGTGTGCTGTTGATCCTCATGCTGACGGGCACGGTCGACCAGGGATTCGAGCGGGCGATCAAGCAGGGCGCCAAGTGGGACCCGCTCCGCTCCACCCGCGGCGAGTTCTACGCGTTCGCCCTTTTCAGCCTCACAGGTCTGATGCTCTGCGCCACGGCGGATGATCTGATCTGGCTCTTCCTGGCTCTCGAACTCACCAGCCTCCCGACGTACGTCATGGTGAGCATCTCGAGTTCGCGTACGCGGGCACAGGAAGCGGGCATCAAGTACTTCTTCCTCGGCGCGCTCGGCGCCGCGATGTTCCTCTACGGCTTCGCGCTGCTCTACGGAGCGACCGGCACCACGCAGCTCTGGGCGGGCTCCGCCGGCCCCGGGATCGCCGAGATCCTGGCCACGCGGATCCTGGAGACCGGATCGATCGGCTCGATCGCCACGGTCGGGCTCGTGCTGGCGATGGTCGGGGTGTCGTTCAAGATCGCGGCCGTCCCGATGCACTTCTACACGCCCGACGTCTACGAGGGCGCTTCGTCGAGTGTCGCGGCGTTCCTCGCGTTCGTGCCCAAGGCCGCCGGGTTCATCACGCTCATCCTGCTGGCGTCGGTCGTCGGCTGGGGCTTCGGCGGCGAGACGAACCAGCCGCTGGCGTCCGGGGGGACACTCCCCGAGCCCATCCGTGTGATGCTCTGGGTCGTCGCGGCGCTCACGATGACCGTGGGCAACGTGATGGCGTTGCTCCAGTCGAGCGTGAAGCGGATCCTCGCCTACTCGTCTGTCGCTCACTCTGGTTACATGCTTGTGGGCGTGATCGTCGGCCCTGGAAGCCCGGGCGACATCCCCTCCAACGGCATCGGCGCGGCGCTCTTCTACCTCCTGTGCTACGGGTTCATGAACCTCGGCGCGTTCGGCGCGCTGGCGTGCCTCGAGCGCATGAGCGGGGAAGAGATCGAGTCGGTCGACGACCTGAAGGGCATGTGCGCGACCTACCCGTGGATCGGGTGGCCGCTCGTGCTGTGCTCGCTGTCGCTCCTCGGGCTGCCTCCGCTGCTCGGCTTCGCCGGCAAAGTGGCTCTGTTCTCCAGCGCGATCTGGGCACAGGAGATTGTGCTCGTCGTCGTGATGGGCATCAACTCCGCGATCGCCGCCTACTACTACCTGCGTATCGCGGGGGCGGCGGTTCTCGAAGAGCCCGGCGAGGTGCAGCGATCGCTCGTGCGGACCGCGTCGTTCGGGCGCATCGCCGCGACCGTCGTCTCGGGGGCGAGTGTCATTGTGCTGTTCTTTGCGTCAGATGCACTGATCCAGCGCAGCGCTGACGCGGGTGCCTACCGGCCGAGTCCCGCACCGACCCAACTGCGATCCGGCGAGTCAGCCGCGACGCAGTTCCCGCTGCGTCCGGAAAACAGCCAAGGCGTCACGCCGCCGTCGCGCCCACAGAACTGACGCTGGGCCCTCTTCAGGCGGCCTTCTTGTTTGACGAGCTGCTCGGGTCGGCCTTGTCCGCCATGGCGGCCATGCCCTTGAAACCACCCGAGAATTGCACCACGGCGCCGACCACCGCTGCGCTGCCCGCGATGATCGGCACGAGCAGCTGGTTCGACTCGACGCCTCGCAGCAGGCCTTCGCGCCATGACTCGACGTGCGCCATCGAGGCCAGCACGCCGCAGACGAGCAGCGAAGCCCCGCCGACCGCGGTCATGAGGATTACCACCAGGCGGAAGGTCATGAAGGTGAGCATGCCCACGACGATCAGGCCGACGAGCGCCCCGATCTTGTGCTGGCTGGGATCCAGGTCGAGCGCCGACCAGATGTTGGCGCCGGCGAACGCCCCGGCGAGACCGCCGAACAGGGCCACCGCGTAGCGGAGAAGGGGCCAGGCGAGGACGCCGAAGAGCACCGCGAAGCACACGGCCGCAACGCGCCCGTCTCCGATCTGCTCCCCGAGGATGCGCCCGGCGAGTACGCCGGACATCCCCGCGAGCAGGATGACGACGATCTTGTGCCACCGGTAGCCGTTCAGGACGCATGCGATGCCGACCAGAATGAAAATCACCGCCCACACGAGGTGGAGTTCGGTGATCAGGTAGGTCAGCGCCTCGGAGTGGCTGAAGATGTCCAGGTGGGAAACAAGCGCGCGGGCGATCTGCCCGAAATCCGCTTCGGGCTGGTGGCTCGGGCGGTCGTACGCCTGAGCGAGCACGGTGGTGAGCAGGTTCGACATGGCTCGAACTCCCGATGGAACGGGGCTCAAGCTGTATCGGTCTTCGGCTTCGAGCCCGTCCACTGGACGCCCAGGCCGAACAGCGAGGTGCCCGCCCAGATCGCCACCCAGGTGAGCGGGCGGGTCGGCAGCGCCTCGGACAATCCGGGGTCGAGCAGGTGCACGATCATCGCGCCGCTGGGAAGCCAGATTGCCGGCCCAATGAAGGCGGTCGTGGCCGCGGCTGCGCGCTTCGGGGCCGCGAGTCCGATCACCAGACCGATAAGAACCCCGCTCCCGGCCGCGAACGTGAGGGCCAGACGCGTGCTTGTCGGCTGAGCGTTCCAGACATGCCGCGCCTCGTCGACCAGCGTCGAGGCAAACACAGCCCCGCGATCGCGCAGTTCTTCGAGGAGATCATCCGTGCCCGGGAGGGTGCCGGATGGGTCGTCGGCGTCTGCCGGAGAGGTCTCGGCTTCGGGATCCGTTGGTCCCATAAGCGGAGAGTCCGGATCTTCCAGAAGCACCCCGTCGAGAAGGAGTTGATCTGTCGCGAGAGGCGTGGCCTGCTTGTGGGGCACGCCCTCGAAGCGGATCGCTGTGGACGTCGCCAGCGTCATCGCAATCGCGAGAATCGCGCTCAGGGAAGACGCGACTGCAACGCGGAAAAGAACGAACCCCAGCATAGCGCCCGCGACCGAGCCGATCAGCGAGCCCGCCAGAGGCTCGTGTGTCAGCGCGAGGTCGATCGCCGCGACGTAGCCCGCTCCGGCTCCCAGGAGCATTCCCAGGAACACGAAGCCGAACCTGAGAAGGCGCCGGCCCATCAACCACAGCACGAGACCGCCGGAAAACGCCACAGCCAGGACGCCAGCGGCCATCCAGGGCGAGGCGAGCACCTCCGGCGCCGGGGCGTCCAGGGGGGCCGAAAACAGCGGGTCGAGGGTCAGCATCGCTTCTCCGAAGCGCTTCCGGTGCCGTGGTCCAGACGGGCCTCCGATGGCACGATAGGTTGTTGGAGATTCTCGGAGCGGTCTTCCGGGATTCCTGCCTTTCAGGGGTATCGGGAGAGAGCGTGCCAGAGGAACAGCCTGCATTCCATGACCCACGCCGGGAGTCAGCGGGATCGAGTATCCGCTCGCTCGACGAGCTGCGCGACCTCATCGATGACGTCGATTCGAGGCTCGTCGAACTCCTCAACGAGCGGGCCCGCCTCGTTGTCGAGGTCGGCCTGAGCAAGTCCGACACCGGAACGCCCATCTACGCCCCGCACAGGGAGTCTGCGGTCCTCAAGCGTGTGCTTGATCGCAGCCCCGGCCCGCTCCCCGCCCGGACCATCGAGGCGGTGTACCGCGAGATCATGAGCGGCAGCTTCGCGCTCGAGAACCCGCTCCGCATCGGCTACCTCGGCCCGCCGGGTAGCTTCAGCCATCAGGCGGCGGTGCGCCACTTCGGGTCGTCCGTAAGCTTCGAGGACCTCCACGAGATCGAGGGCGTGTTCACCGAGGTCCGCCGTGGCCACGTGGACTACGGCCTGGCTCCGATCGAGAACTCCCTCGGAGGCGGGATCGTCGAAACGCTCGACGCGTTCCGTCGCAGCGGCGACGAGCTGAACATCTACGCCGAGGTGCAACTCGAGGTGCACCAGGCGCTGCTTGCCAACTGCGAGCCCAAGGACGTGCGCCGGATCTACTCGAAGCCGGAAGTGTTCAGCCAGTGCCGCCATTGGCTGGCCACCCAGTTTCCGAAAGTCGACCTCATCCCGGCTGCGAGCACTAGCGACGCAGTGCGCACGGTCCACACCATGCACGACGCCGACCCCGCATGCGGTGCCGCCGCCATCGCTTCGGCGCTCGCCGGCAAGCTCTACGGCGTGGAGATCCTGTTCGAGCGGATCGAGGACGATCCGAACAACGTCACCCGGTTCGCGGTGATCTCGAAACAGCGAGCCAAGCCCAGCGGCCAGGACAAGACATCGCTCATGTTCGACACGGCCGACAAGCCAGGCGCGCTCGTCCGGGTCCTGCGTGTGTTCGATGAGGCTGGGATCAACCTGTCGCACATCGACAAGCGTCCGAGCGGTCGATCCAACTGGCAGTACACCTTCTTCGTCGATGCGCTGGCGCATCGCGATGACGCGGTGATGGCCGGAGCGATCGAGCAGGCTCGCACTCATTGCGCGCACCTGATCGTTCTCGGCAGCTACCCGAGGTCGCAGCGGATTCTCTGATCGGTGTCGAGACGCTCTACCGGCGTCGGCGGCTGATGGTCAGCGCCCCCAGCCCGAAGAGCAGCAGGGAGCCCGGCGTCGGGATCAACTCGGCGGTAAACAGCCAGTCGCTGGCGAACACGTGCGGGCCGTCTCCGTGGGTCAACCAACCCCAGCCGGAGATGCCATCGAAGTTCCGATGGCCGGTGTCGTCGTCCTCGTCGCCGAAGCGGAAGCTGAACTCGCCGTTGGACTTGTCGACCAACGGGATCGGGTCCGGGAGGGCTTCCTTGTTCGGGAAAGCGCTCTGGACCAGGGCGATCGTGCCGGAGTTCTGGCCGTCAGCGACGGCCCAGAGATCGTCCTCGTCGCCGGGCACCGGGCCGACGCCGAAGTCGTACTCAAAGAAGATCTCGTACACCCCGGTCGTCACCTCTTCGGCGTATTCGGAACCGATGTCCCGACCGCCGAAAGCGGTGCCCTCGATCACGATCGACGAACCGTCGTACGTGAGCGTCATGGAGGATTCGGGATGCTCGAAGTCGAACGTGAAGATGTCCTTCTCGCTCGTGACATCGAACAACTCATCGAGGCGGAGGCCGTAGGGCGGCGGATCCTCGATACCGAACGGATGATTGTTGAGCTGATAGATCTCCGTCTGGATCAATCCAGCGGAGGCTCCCGACGTGGCGATGAGCGCCAACGCCGCAGCGCATGACAACCCCGAAGAGGGGCGGCGGAACACAAGCATGTCTCTCTGACTCCTAACCTGTGCCCTGTGCGGGCTTCCCGTGCATAGATGCGGAGATTCCCGGTCGTGCAAACCGGAGACCTACAGAAGCATCTGAGGAGAGACTACCCCCGATTCTCGGTCGAGCAAACGCATTCTCGCGGTTTGCCGCGATCTTGCCCAGATTTCAGGTCCGGGCCGGCTGAGTCGCGAACCAGGGAGAGGTGGGGGGCTAGGAGGGGCTGCGTGCCCGCTCAGGGGCCGGGATTAGCCGTTCCCGGGCTGCTGCTGGGGCGGGACGACCTCGATTGGGCCGAACCGGGCCTCGTAGGCCCCGACGGCCTGCTGCAGGCTGATCGCCAGGCGCTTGGCGGCGGTCCAGTTCATGACGATGCGGGATCCGACGGCGAAGACCATCGCCGGGGACTGGTCTTGGCCCTGCGCGGGCAGATTGAGCCCGAAGTCCAGCACGATTTCATCCGGGGTCGTCGTGGTCCGGATGGTGTTCGCGTAGGTCGTCTGCATCTTCGATTCGTCGAGGCGGATCTGGACCTGCTGCTGGCCGGGGTTGCTCTGCTCGTTCATGGGGGCGGTCTTCCTGCGGGCCTGGCGGCCTCAAATGCGTGCTTTGTTCGATCGTGTCAATGCCGGAGGAGGGGGTCGAACCCTCACGCCCTTGCGGGCACAGGATTTTGAATCCAGCGCGTCTGCCAATTCCGCCACTCCGGCGGCTCGCCACCGAAGCGAGCCTCGGCGACGGGCCGACGATTGTAACGAGATGCCGGGGCGAGTTTGGCGGATCGGGCGATTCGTCAGTATCGTGGGCGATTCAGCACATCGGGAGGGGGGTGTCGCAGCCGCGCGGCTGCGAGGCCCTGGTCCCCGGAGAACGAATCGAATGACTACGCAAAGCGCCGAGGCGGGGCTCGACCTCACGGTTGACATCGAGGATCTCAGCCCCACGCAGAAGAAGCTCAGCATCACCGTGTCCGGCGAATCCGTAGCCGACCAGATCGGTGGCGCGCTCGACACGCTGTCGGAAGAAGCCACGATCCCGGGGTTCCGGCGCGGGCGAGCTCCCCGCAGGCTCGTCGAGCGGAAGTTCGGCAGCACGGTCAGGAGCGAGGCCAAGAGCCAGATCATCGCCACGGCGTTCAGCGAAGCGATCGAAGAGCACAAGCTTCGGGTCGTTGGCGATCCCGAGCCCGAAGAGAAGCTCGACGAGCTCGAGGTGGAGCCGGGCACGCCGCTTACGTTCACGGTGATCGTCGAGGTCATCCCGGAGTTCGAGCTGCCGGACTTCGACAAGATCGAAGTCATGAAGCCGCTCATCGAGCCGAAGGATGAGGACGTCGACGCGCAGATCGAGCGGATGGGTGTGAACGAAGGCGAACTCGAGTCCGTCGACGCCGCCGAGCCCGGCGACTATTGCATCGGCGACGGCGCCATGGTGGAATCGGGCGGCGAGGAACTCCTGAATGTCCCGGGCGCCGTCATCCAGGTGCCGACCGAGGACCAGGCGCCCGAGGGTCAGATCCTCGGCATCAAGGTCGACGACTTCTCCAAGCAGGTCGGCAGCCCGAAGGAAGGCGACGAGCTGACCATCAAGGCAACGGGCCCCGAGGGTCACGAGCGCGAGGACATCCGCGGCAAGGACCTGACGATCACGTTCAAGGTCAACCAAGTGCAGCGGATCATCCCCAAGTCCGCAGACGAACTCGTCGCGGCCCTCGGGATGGAGAGCGAGCAGCAACTCCGCGAAGCCCTCATGCTGAGGCTGAACCAAAAGGCCATGGTGGATCAGCAGAGCGCGATGCGCCAGCAGATCGCCGACTACCTGATCGACGCCTGCGAGTTCGAGGCTCCCGAGAAGGTGACCGCCCGGCAGGCCGAGCGCAACCTCCAGCGAGCGCGCATGGAGATGCTCTATCGCGGCGTCGACGAGTCCGAGATCGAGCAGCGTCTGGCCGACATCCGTTCCGGTTCAGGCGACCGGGCTGCGCGCGAACTCAAGCTGTTCTTCATTCTGAACAAAGCCGCGGAAGAGCTGTCGGTCGACGTCGCGGACGAGGAGATCCTCGGCCGGATCGCGCAGATGGCGGCCGAGCGGGGCGAGCGTCCGGACAAGCTCCGCCAGGAGATGGTCAAGCACAACCAGATTGGCAACCTTGCAGCCCAGATCCGTGAGCACAAGACGATGGACGCGGTGCTGGCCAAGGCCAGCGTGAAGGAGGTCTCCGTCGAGGAGTTCAACGCCGCGCGCGGCGGTGAGTCCTCGGGCTCCGGCTCGGCTCCGAAGAAGAAGACCACGAAGAAGAAGACCAAGAAGAAGACCGCCAAGAAGAGCTAGGGGCGTGATCGTGCTGCCAGCGCTGGCCCAGTCCGGTCAGGTCCAGGGCGGCAGTTCCGTCGGGTCGATCCTGCTGTGGTCCGTGCTCCTGATGGTGCTCGTCTTCGCCGGGGCCTTCGCGATCAACGCGCTGCGCAAGTGGATGCTCGGCGACTCCGCGACCGACGCTGGCGAGGGCCTGTCGCTGCACAGCCTCCGCGAGATGCACGCCAGCGGCGAGATGAGCGACGCGGAGTTCGAATCGGCCAAGGCGGCACTCCTCGGACTCCCGGCTCCCGACGCCGAGGTGCTGCAGGCCGAACCTGGATTCGATCTCGCCGGAGACCCGCTGCCCGGAGACAGCGAGCCGGACACTGAAGAGTCGGGCACGCGCTGATAAGCGGTCTCGGATTCCCGTCCGCCCAGATTATCTATGCACACCGGTTCTGGCGGGGTGACATCCTGCCACGTCCGGCCCACGATAGGGCCGCATTGTGCACCTATGTCTTGGAGAATCGCATTCACCGGGTCGATACACTGTCCAACGCGGCGGTGTGCCGCTGAGGGTCGGACTGCGCTTCGTTCTCCCGGGATATGGGGCGCCCAGCGGTACGTGAGGAGCTGATGGCCAAGAACAGGCAGGACGGCAACGATCAGGGCGGGAACGGCGGCGCGCGGTCTGGAGACGGCGGCGGCGACAGCGGTTTCCGAGGACGCAAGGTCACAACCTGCTCATTCTGCGGCAAGACGTCGAGGGAAGTCGGCCCGATGGTCGAGGGACCCAACGACGTCTACATCTGCTGCAATTGCGTCGACCTCTGCCAGAACATCTTCAAGCAGGAGCGCAGGCGAGTCAGCGCCGGGCGCCAGATGCTCGGGGCCATCCCCTCGCCGCGTCAGCTCCGCGAATTCCTCGATCAGTACGTCATCGGCCAGGAGGCCGCCAAAAAGGCGCTCTCGGTTGCGGTGCACAGCCACTACAAGCGTCTGCAGCAGCTCGAGAGCGAAGACGCCCCTGTCGAGCTGGATAAGAGCAACGTCCTGCTGATCGGGCCGACCGGATCCGGCAAGACGCTCCTGGCCAAGACGCTCGCGCGCATCCTCAACGTGCCGTTCGCCATCGGCGATGCCACCACGCTCACGGAGGCGGGCTACGTCGGTGAAGACGTCGAGAACCTGCTGCTCAAGCTGCTGCAGGCCGCCGATTACGATCTCGAGGCCGCCCAGAAGGGCATCATCTACATCGACGAGATCGACAAAATCGGCAAGACGAGCAACAACGTCTCGATCACCCGCGATGTGTCCGGCGAGGGTGTGCAGCAGTCGCTCCTCAAGATGCTCGAAGGCACGGTTGCCAACGTTCCCCCGCAGGGCGGACGCAAGCACCCCGAGCAGCAGTACATCCAGATCGACACCTCGCAGATCCTCTTCGTCTGCGGCGGGACGTTCGTCGGTCTCGAAGAGATCATCCGCCGGCGACTCGGGCGGGCCCGCATCGGGTTCTCGACCGAGATCGCGACAGCCGAGGGCGAGGCCGACACCGCCGAGGTCCTCGGGCGCGTGACCGCCGACGACGTGCTCGAATTCGGCATGATCCCCGAGCTCATCGGCCGCCTTCCGATGCTCGCGCCCCTCATGCCGCTCACGCAGGAGGCCATGGTCTCCGTGCTGACCGAGCCCAAGAACGCGCTGGTGAAGCAGTACGAGTACCTCTTCAGTCTCGAGAGCGCTAAGCTGACGTTCACCGACGCCGCGCTCCGCGAGATCGCCGACAGGGCCCTGGCCCGCAAGACGGGCGCCCGAGCACTCCGAGCCGTCATGGACGAGATCATGATGGAGCTCATGTACGAGCTGCCCGAGGTCGCCGGGGAGAACGCCGGCGAATTCATCATCGATCAGGAGGCGGTGGCGAACCCCAAGCCGCTCTCCGAGCTCCGCGTGGCCCACAAGGAATCGGCCTGAGCCGTTTCCCCAGCAGCGGCAGTGAATCAACATGTTGACTTGCCGAGGGGCGGGGCCTAGCGTCATCGCCTGATGGCGATCGACCTGCCTGCTCCCGGTTCCCCTTCCCGCGTTCGGGCGTGCGCCCCGGATCCGATGGATCCCCGGCGCTGGCGCAACGCGCCGCTGGCCCAGCGCCTGTTCATCGTGCACAACCTGATGATGCGGGTCGGCGACCGGCTCGTCGGTGATCTGGGTCTCACCAGCTCTCGCTGGCTGCTGCTCGGGGCGATCGAGCAATTCGAGGATCCGCCCACGCTGAGCGAACTCAGCGGCAATGCGCTGCTGAGCCTGCAAAACGTGAGCCGGATGGTCGCGAGCATGGAATCCGACGGGCTCGTCGAACGGTTCACTCTACCGGGGCGGGGCCGCGCAACGTTCGTCCGCATGACGCAGCGCGGGGCCGAGATCCACGCGGCGGCGGAGGAGGCAGCCAAGCGGTTCTCCGAGTCGTTCCTCAGCGGCATGGACGGGACCGACATCAGCGAGACCGAGAACAGGCTGGAACGCATGATCAACAACCTCGAGGCGTTCGAGGCGGAGTTGAACACGGAAAGCGAGCGTGACGGGAAATGAGAGGAACGATCACCGGCATTGCCGACCGGCGCCTTGGCGCCCGCCTCGCCGTGTTCGCGGGTTGGATCGCTGTCGCGAGTTCAGCGCTTGCCCAGGGCGGGCCGCCGCCCGCCGCGGTGCGCGTCGATCCGGTGCGCGAAGAGACCGTCGAGCGCATGCGAGAGGTGACGGGCGAGGTCCGCGCGGTCCAGCAGGCCGACGTGGCGTCGCAGGAAAGGGGCCTTGTCGTCGAACTCAATGTCGAGATCGGCGACGAGATCGAGGCCGGCCACGTCATCGCACGCCTGAGGGATAACCGGCGACGGCTCGACGTCGCACGTCTGCAGGCTGTTGTTGCGAGCAACGAAGCGCTCGTGGCCGAACGCGCGGCGCAGGTCGGCAAGGCCGCGCGAGATCTCGAGCGCCTCGCCGAACTCCGCTCCCGCAGCGGCGCATCGCAGAACGAGGTCGACGACGCCGAGACCGCGCTCGCAGAAGCCCAGGCCAGGCAGGCGCAGGCGCAGGCCGACCTGGAGTCGAGCCGCGTCGAATTGAGCACCGCAGAAACCCGCCTCGACGACATGGTCATCGAGGCGCCGTTCGCCGGTTCGGTGGTCAGCAAAATGACCGAGGTCGGCCAGTGGATCAGCGAGGGCGACACCGTGGTCGAGTTGCTGTCCTACGACACCGTGGACGTGTTCCTCGATGTCCCTGAGCGATTCCTCGAGCCGCTGCGTCAGGCGAACCGGCCGGTCCAGCTCAGCATGGATGCGCTCGAAGAGGAGATCGAGGCGCCCGTCGCCACCGTCATCGCGCAGGGCGATCGTCTGGCGCGGACATTCCCGGTGCGTGTGCGACTGGAAAACCCGGCCCACTCGATCCGACCCGGCATGAGCGTGCAGGGCCTGGTGCCCACCGGAGAGCCCATGGTCGCGCTGACCGTGCACAAGGACGCGGTCATGCGCAGCGACGTCGGCGTGTTCGTGTACTTCAACAACGAAGGGGCCGCAGCGGTCGCGCCCATCGAGCCGCTCTTCGCCCAGGGCGAGCGGATCGTGGTGCGATCGCCGCTTCTCGCGGCGGGCGTGGAGTTGATCATCGAGGGCAACGAACGGGTGTTCCCCACCCAGCCGCTCACAATCCAGCGCGACGCGCCCGCCGAGGCGCGCGCAGGGGGCAACTGACATGGACCCGATCCGCACCGCGATCACCAAACCGGTCGCAGTCGCCGTGGGCGTGATCCTCGTGGTGATGTTCGGGCTGATCGGCCTCGGCGAGATCCCCATCCAGCTGACACCAACGATCGACAGGCCGATCCTGAACGTCTCGACGGTCTGGCCGGGGCGCAGCCCGCAGGAGATGGCCGACGAGATCGTCAAGGAGCAGGAAGAGCGCCTCAAGAACGTCACGAACCTGAAGTCGATGCGCGCCACCTGCAGCGATGGCAGCTCGCAGATCACTCTCGAGTTCTACGTCGGCTCGGACATGGCCGAAGCCAAGCAGGACGTTTCCGACGCGCTGCGCCAGGTGCCGAGCTACCCCGAGGACGTCGACGAACCCGTCATCACTGAGTCCGAGGGCGCCGCCGAGAACGCGATCGCCTGGATCATCATCGACCTGCCGCCCGAGATGCGGGAACGCTTCCCGGACTACGACATCACCACGCTGTTCCTCGGCATGGACAGGGAGGTCAAGCCCTATCTGGAGCGCATCGACGGCGTGGCGCAGGTCAATGTCTTCGGCGGGCGCGAGCGCGAGGCGCGTGTGCTCGTCGATCCGGTGGCGCTTGCCCAGCGTGGCCTGAGCTACCAGGAGGTCATCAGCGCCCTCCGCAACGAGAACCGCGACATCTCCGGCGGCACGATCGCCGAGGGCAAGCGCGACTACCGGGTGCGAGTGGTCGGACAGTTCGAGAGCGCCGAGGACATCCTCGACGTGATCGTCTCCTACCGCTCGGATCCGCTGACACCGAACGGCGCTCCGGTGCCGGTGTATGTGCGCGACATCGCCGATGTCGAGATCGGTTACGAGAAGCAGCGCGGGTTCGTGCGCACGCTCGGCCAGCCGGTGCTCGCGATGAACATCCTCCGCCAGAGCGGATCGAACGTGAAGACCGTCATGGAGGGCGTGCAGCGGGAACTGAACGTCGTCCGCTCAGACATCCTGCCACGGATCGACCCCGAGGTCGGGCCGTACCTGCGGATGCGCCAGGTGTACGACGAGACGACCTACATCGACTCGGCGATCAGCCTTGTGCTCACCAATCTGTGGCGGGGCGGCGGGCTCGCGATCCTGGCTCTGCTGGTGTTCCTCCGATCGATGCGATCGACGCTCGTCGTCGCGATGGCGATCCCGATCTCGCTCATCGGGACGTTCCTGACGATGCTCATCGCGGGGCGGACACTAAACGTCGTCTCGCTCGCGGGCCTGGCGTTCGCGACCGGAATGGTGGTCGACAACGCCGTCGTGGTGCTCGAGAACATCGACCGGCGTCGCGCGCTGGGCGACGAGCCCTTCCGGGCCGTGTACCGCGGCGCAAAGGAAGTCTGGGGCGCCGTGCTGGCGGCAACCCTCACGACGGTCGCCGTGTTCGTGCCCATCCTGACCATCCAGGAAGAGGCCGGGCAGTTGTTCTTTGACCTGACTCTGGCACTCGCCGCGAGCGTCTCGCTCTCGCTGATCGTGGCGATCACAGTCGTCCCGAGTGCCGCGAACCTGCTGTTCGGGAACAGGCCCGTGAACGACGGGAAGCGCCACCCGATCAAGAACCTGTTCGGGATCGTCCCGTTGGCGTCGAAGCTGGTAAGCGCATTCGGCTCGTTCATCTACTGGCTGATGACGGGATGGCGCGCCTGGACACTGCGCCCCGCGACGATCATCGGGCTGACGGTCGCCAGCATCCTCGGCGCCATGTATCTGGCGCCGCCCCTGGACTACTTGCCCAAGGGGAATCGCAACCTCGTCTTCGGCGGGCTGAGCGTTCCTCCCGGGATCTCGGTGCAGGAACGCAATCAGTACGCCCAGCGCATGGAGGCGATCGTCCGCCCGTACCTGGACGTCGACGGGAGCGATCCGAACGAACTGGCCAAGCTGCCCCCTATCCGGCGACCATGGGGGGGCGGCGAGCCGTATGACCCCGTGGGTGTGGAGAACTTCTTCATCGGGGCGTTCGGCGGAGGCATGTTCGTCGGCGGGACGAGCCAGACCCCCGAGGTCGTGATTCCGATCGGCGATCTGCTGACAGGCGCGATGAACAGCATCCCGGCCGGCATCGGCGGGGCGGGTCAGTCGGGGATCTTCGGCCGAGGCGTCGGTGGGGGGAACACCATCGACGTCGAGATCCTGGGCCCCGATCTCGATCGCGTGAACGCCGCAGCCGAAGTCGTCTACAACCGCGCGCTGAGGCAATACGGCTTCGGAAAGGTCAGCTCGAACCCCTCCAATTTCACACTCTCTCTCCAGGAATACCAGGTGCGCCTGACCGACAGCGGTCGCGAACTCGGCCTGACGACATCGGACGTCGGCACCGCTGTGCGAGCTTTGTTCGACGGCGCGTTCGCGGGCGACTATATCCTCGACGGACGCAAGATCGATCTCGTCGTGCTCCCCAAGGGCGGGCGCCTCGAATACAAGGAGAAGCTCGCCTCGATCCCCGTCATGACGCCGGCCGGCAAGCGCGTCCCGATCGATTCACTCGTCGAGATCGAACTCGTCAACGCCCCGCAGGACATCCAGCGGATCGAGGAACTCCCCGCTGTCAGCATCCAGATCACGCCCCCCGACAACGCGGCTCTGCAGGAAGTCATGCAGGACATCGAGCGTGAGCTCATCGGTCCGGTGCGCGAGTCCGGGCTGATTTCCAAGAACATGCTCGTCCGCCTCGAGGGCACCGCCGCAAAGCTCGACGAAGTGCAGACCGCGCTCTTCGGCGCCGCCGCACCGCGCGCAGAACCCGTGAGTGCATCAGGTGCACCCGCGGGGCCGGCTGGGCAGGGCATCGTCTCTCGAGTGCGTGTGCTCGACACCGCCGGGATCGCGCTCGTCGCGCTGTCGGCACTCCTCATGGGCCTCGGTCTTCTCGGCGGCGTCATCGGCGTGATCCGGGGCATCGGGTCGCGGGCCCGCGCCTCACAGTTCCTCTACGGAGCGGTCGGATCGGTGATGTTCGGACTGATCCTGGGCGGGGCGTTCCTGGCGATCGCGCTTCAGCCTCAGCTGCTCTCTGCCCGGTTCGTGTGGGCGCTGCTGGTCACGTTCCTGCTGATGGCGGCCCTGTTCGAGAGCTTCCTGTACCCGCTTGTCATCATGTTCAGCGTGCCGCTGGCGGTGGTCGGAGGCTTCGGTGCGCTCCGGATCGTCCACGACTGGACGATGCAGAACCCCACGATCGCGCCCCAGCAGCTCGACATCCTCACGATGATCGGGTTCGTGATCCTGATCGGCGTCGTGGTCAACAACGCGATCCTAATCGTCCAGCAGTCTCTGAACTTCATGGACCCGTCGCGCGTCGCCGGCGCTGAGCACGAGGAGCCCCTCGAGCCACTGAAGGCGATCGCTCAATCCGTGCGCACCCGCTGCCGCCCGATCTTCATGACCACATGCACGACTGTCGGGGGCGGGCTCCCGCTCGTCGTCGCTCCGGGCGCCGGGTCCGAGATGTACCGCGGGTTGGGAGCCGTGGTCGTCGGCGGGCTCTTCGTCTCGGCGTTCTTCACGTTGTTCATGGTGCCGCTGTTGTTCAGCCTGGTGCTGCAGATGAGCGACGGCTTCAAGGCGATCCTGGCTCGCTCGGCCAAGCGTGCTGCCTCGAGCAAGTCCGAGGGCGACGGGGGCAAGCCGTCCCCGGCTCCCAAGCCGACACCAAGGCCGATCAAGCAGCCCGAATTGGAGCCCGCGATGGCCCGGTCGGCTCAGACCGGACCGAGCCCGGCCTAGCAAGCCGGCGTCAGTTCAGATCCACGCAGCACCACGCCGCCTCGCCGCTGCGGGTCTCGGCGCGGGCGATCAAGTGGATGCGCACGGGCCCCTCGAGCAGGTGGCGCACGTCACGCGGCGAATCGGTCGCGAGGTGCAGAACCGGCGGAGCGCCGTGGTTCAGTCGTTCGCCGTCGCGGAGGGTGAGCGACAGCACGCTCGCATGACGCTGAGCCCACGCGCCGACCGCCACCAGACGTTCGACACTCTCGGGACCACGGCGCAGCACGTGGAGCGTCCCCGACGCATCGAGCGCGAGCTCGGCGTCCGGATCATCCGGGCAGCGGGCCGCAATCGGACGGAGGTCACCGAAATGCGGCACGAGGCTCGATGCGTCGTCCCGTCGAGCGGGCGCCTGAGGCGCGGGCGCCGGCGTCCTCGGAGCGTGGACGCCGGCGGGCTCGCGCACGACCGGGGAAGGGCGGGGGGATTCCGGAACAGCAGCGCCGATGTCCGACCCCGTGCTCGTGTGCAGGTTCGCAACCAGTTCCTTCAGGTCGCTGCTAGGGCGATCGGCGCGGATGAGTGTCTTGGCGTGGGCCGGCTCGATTCGATCAACAAACGGGGCCTCGTGGACCTGGATGTCCGAGTGCATGCGCATCGCATCGTCGATTCTCACGAACGCATGGCTGGCTTCCTCAGCTGGGACCCCCACGATGCCGACCGCCAGTTCGGCGTCACCGGCACGGGCACGAGAGAGGTTCTTCAGCGATCTATACGCGGCGACGATCGAGGCGTCGCTCGGATCGGTCAGCAGCGTGAGGCGCCCAATCCCCGGGACCGTAGCCAGCGCAGGCTCGTCCAGATCGTCCACCCTCAGGATCCACGTGGGAGCGATCGCCTTGGCGTTCTGGATCGCGACATCGAGAGATGCAGGCTCGAGGGCGACGCCATCGGCTCCGATCAGGTCGATGCTCGCTTCGGATCCCGTGATACGAAGCAGGGCCACCGGGGCTCCCGACGTTTCGGCGACACGTCGCGCGTACTGCG
This sequence comes from Phycisphaerales bacterium, assembly GCA_028289195.1. GTDB lineage: Bacteria > Planctomycetota > Phycisphaerae > Phycisphaerales > UBA1924 > JANQQR01. The sequence goes on from JANQQR010000027.1 coordinate 62,067, forward strand.
AAGCCCAAACGCTCGCGCGGACAGGGAGATGCCCCAGGACGAGCAACTCCACATGGAACTGGTGATCGGGTATTCCACGGCTGACCGGCGGGTGCTGCTGCGCGGCGGCGGGGGGCCCGGATTCGGATTCCCCGTCGTCTCCGAGGAAAAGCTCCGCGAGCGCGTCGTACTCGTCGTGCGATTCGCTCCGCGTGAGCTTCAGCGTGTGCGGGATGTCTGGGCCGGAGGGTGCGGTGGCATCGGACATGGGCTGGTCTCTCTCGGAGCGACTCAATCGGCTCCCTGAGGAATGACGAGTTCGCTGGAGGGCGCTGGCGGAGCGTTCCGCGTGATCGGAGGCACGGAGTCGCGCTGGGGCTCGGTGAGCGGCCCGGCCGGCTCGACGACGATCACGCTGTCGGAGCCGCCGTAGGGGTTCGGTTCGCTCAGCGGGTTGTGGGGATCGGTGATCCACTGGCCGTCGACGATCAGGCGATAGCGATAGCGCCCTGGCGGAAGGTCGATGCACGCCTCGTGCTGGCCGAGTTCGTCGTTGTAGCGCAGCCGAGTCGCTGAGGTGGACCAACCGTTGTGGTCCCCGGCGAGGCAGACTTCAACGTGCGGGCCCGCCGGGTAGGTGAACTCGATCCCGCGCCCCGACTTGCGGGCGCCGAACCGCTGGTCCGGCGCGGGCATCTTGGCTTCGATCTGCAGCGATCGCGCGGGGCCGGCGGGAGTCGCAGGAGGCTGGCGGAGCGCTTCGGCCAGGTCCGGATCCGTCTCGATCCCGCGCGCCAATTCGGCGCTCCGTGACTGGAGGCGTCGCGCTCTGGCCGCGAGTTCCGCTGCCCGGGTCAGCGGTGCTTCGGTCTGACCGGAGCCGGACTGCTCCTGGAATCTCTGGCAGGGCTCGCCCACGGAGACCGCCTCGGGCTCGGGCTCCTCGAAGCGCGGGCACGATTCGGAGTTCGCGAAGACGCGGGCCAGCGCGTCGTAGTCCTGTGCACCATGTGAGCGATGATCGAGCTCGTGGACGGGGAGGCCGAGCGATGCCGCTTCCTTCAGCCGGGCATCGAAGCGGATGACCTCGTCGAGGAGTTGTCGCGGAAAGCGCTCGCGCAGCTCGGAGAGCACGTCGCGAGCAACGGTGCTCTCGGGGGCGTGCATCGTTGCGACAAGCCGGTATGGAATAGCGGAGCCGAATCGCCTGGCCAGCGCGCGGATCGTGCCGGTCTGCTTGGTGGCGCCCTGCAGCGCGAAGTACCCCGTCTCGACGGGGATCAGCACCTCGTCGGCCGCCCGGAGCGCGTTGAACGTCAGCAGGCCGATCGATGGCGGGCAGTCGATCAGACAGAACTCGTACGAGTCCTCCATCCGCCCGAGGAACGAGCGGAGCCGGGTGTCGCGGTCCTCGCAGTCAGCCAGGCCGCCCCGCGCGGCTTCTACGCCGGCCAGCTTGGTCGATGACGGGATCAGGTCGAACGCTCGGCTGACCTGCCACACGAGCCTCGAATGATCGACGGCGCGCCCGGCTCGCGCCGTGAGGGCGTCGCCGATCTGCAGTTCGATCTGGGTCTCGGGGATCGCGACCCCCAGCGCACAGTGGGATTGCGGATCCATATCCACAAGCAGGGTGCGCTGCGACAGGCGCGAGAGTGCCGACGCGAGGTTTATGGCGGTGGTGGTCTTCCCGCTGCCGCCTTTCTGATTGATGATCGCGATCGTTCGCACGCACGGCCTCTGAGTAGTGGTGACCATGCCGACGAGTGGCGTCCGCAGGGGCACCGACACGTCCACACACCGTCCACAGGCAGAACATCGAACCAAGGTCCGAGATCTCTTGAACATGTTGAATTCGCGGCCGGCCCGCCCCCGAGGTTGGGGGCGCTAGCGCGATGCGCGGATCGAATCCCACGCGTCCTCCACCACGCGGAGATCCGGGTCGCGCACGACTCGGCAAGTCCCGCCCGTGCAGGGCAAGACAAGGCGCAGGCCGCCGCCTTCGGACTTCTTGTCGTGGCGCATCGCATCGATGAGTTGCTCGTTCGGGGTCAGCCCGGCCACCGTCGTCGGCAGCGACATTCGATCCAGAGTCTCGACCAGCGCCCCTCGCTCGGCGTCCGTGAGCAGGCCGAGACCGACGGAGGCGTCCGCTGCGGCGACCAGGCCGAGGGCGACCGCTTCGCCGTGCAGGAGCGGGGCGAGGGCCGGATCGGACGTGGGCGAGAGTCCCGGGAGCGGCTCCATCGCGTGGGCGAACGTGTGGCCGAGATTCAGGAGCACCCTCTCGGATCCTGCGGTCTCGCGTTCATCGCCAGCCACGAACGCTGTTTTGATGCCGACGTTCCGCTCGACCAACTCGCCGAGGAACACGTCGTCTTTCTCAACAACACCCCGAAGACGCTCGGTCGTCCAGTCCCCGAGCTTGGAATCGATGCCGCCGCATAGCAGTGTGTGCTTCACGCATTCGGCCAGGCCCGCGTGGAACTCCCTGGCTGCCAGCGAGTCCAGAGATCGGAGGTCGGCGAGCACGAGCCTCGGCTGCCAGAACGCGCCGACCAGGTTCTTTCGCATCCCGACGACGTCTGCGCTCGCGAGATTGACGCCGGTCTTCCCGCCGACCGAAGCGTCGACCATCGCGAGCAGCGTGGTGGGGCACTGGATGACGCTCACCCCGCGCATATAGCTGGCGGCGGCGAAGCCCGCGATGTCACCGACGATCCCGCCGCCCAGCGCGACGAACAGATCCGCTCGTCCCAGGCCCGATTCATCGGCAGCGCGGAGCACGCGTTCGACCGACCGCAGCGACTTGTCCTGCTCCGAGGCGTGCACCGAGACGCGGGCGACCGAGAATCCGGCCGACCCGAGCGACGACTCTGCATGCTCAACCAGCGACGGCGGAAGATTGTCGTCGACGACGAGCAGCGAGCGTCGCCCCGGAACCAGACCCGCGGCGCGACCGCCCAATCCCCCGATCACACCGGGGCCGATCACGATCTCGTACGAGCGGGACGAGGCGTCTTCCGAAGCGAAATTGAGGATGACCGACCGGATCATCGCGTCGCTCATTCCCACTCGATCGTCGCGGGAGGCTTGCTGGAGATGTCGTAGACGACCCTGTTCACGCCCCGCACCTCGTTGATGATCCTGCTCGAGATCCTCGCCAGCACGTCGTGCGGCAGCCGAGCCCAGTCCGCCGTCATAAAGTCTTGGCTCTCGACGGCCCGAATCGCCACGACGCTCTCGTAGGTTCGCCCGTCGCCCATGACGCCGACGGCCTGCACCGGCAGCAGCACCGCGAACACCTGGCTGGTCTTCCGGTACAGATCGGCAGCGACGATCTCTTCAAGGAGGATCTCGTCGCAGTCCCTGAGCAGGTCGAGCTTGGGCTCCGTGATGTCTCCCAGCACGCGGACGGCGAGCCCGGGGCCGGGAAACGGGTGGCGCCAGACGAGGTCTTCGGGGAGGCCGAGGACCTCTCCGAGCTTGCGGACTTCGTCCTTGAAGAGCTCGCGCAACGGCTCGACCAGCTCAAACCCGAGCTCCTCGGGGAGGCCGCCCACGTTGTGGTGCAGCTTGATGCCGGCGCTCGTGCCCGCGTAGCCGTGCCCCGATTCGATCACATCCGGGTACAGCGTTCCCTGGGCGAGGAATCTGGCGTCTTGGATGCCGGCCGCGACCGACTTGAAGACTTCGATGAACCGGTGCCCGATCCTCGTGCGCTTCAATTGCGGATCCGTGACGCCGTCGAGATCGTTCAGGAAGTCGGCGCGAGCGTCGGCGACGCGGAGGTCGATCGAGAAGTGGTCGCGGAACGTCGATTCCACGAGCTCGCGCTCGTTCTTCCGGAGCAGGCCGTTGTCAACGAACACGCACGTCAGCTGATCGCCGATGGCCCGGTGCAGCAGCGCGGCGACCACCGAAGAGTCGACGCCTCCCGAGAGCCCGCAGATCACGCGCCCGTTTCCGACGGCATCGCGGACCCGCGCAACCTCGGATTCCAGGAAGTCCGCCATCGTCCACGTGCCGTGGCACTTGCAGATCTCGTACACGAAGTTCCGCAGGATCCCGGCGCCATGCGGGGTGTGCGTCACTTCGGGATGGAACTGCACGCCGAAGAAAGGCCGCTCGTTGTGCCGAACGGCCGCGTGGGGGCATGTCGGTGTCGAGGCCAGGGTGGAGAACGTCCCGTTGATGCCGGTCACCTGGTCGCCGTGGGACATCCAGACCGTCATGGACTCCGGGATCGCTGTGAACAGGTCCGACCGGTCCGAGACATCGACAGAAGCCCGCCCGAACTCCCTGTGCTCTGCCGCGGTGATCTCGGAGCCCATGATCTGGCAGGCGAGTTGCATCCCGTAGCAGATGCCGAGCACCGGGATCCCCAGGTCGAGGATCGCCGGGTCACACTTGGGGGCGTTCTCGTCGTAGACGCTCATCGGCCCCCCTGAGAGGACGATGCCCTTGATGTTTCGGGCCCGGATCTCGTCGGCCCGGATTCCGGGAGGCGCGAGCAACGCCAGGACACCCGTCTCCCTGATCCGGCGGGCGATGAGCTGCGCGGTCTGCGAGCCGAAATCCAGAACGAGGACGGTCTCCTCGGTCGCTTCGGTGTGGGTCGTGTGGGGTTGGGGCGTCATCGTGGGGGAAGCCCCACGGTAGGGGCTCGCATCGAGACCCGTCAACGCCGCACCCCCGTTGGGGATGAGATACCATCCTCTAATGCTCGTCCGGATCGGAGCGTGCTGCTTGGTAACGGTCTCCTGGGGGTGCTCAATGCCTCCGAAGGAGGCGTCATTCGATTCGGACGCCCCCGACGCCCGCACGGCGGCGCTCTCTGAGGCGGTCGCGTCCAACGATCGCGAGTCGATCCCGGATCTCATCGTCATGCTCGATGCAGACGATCCCGCGGCCCGGATGCTCGCGATCCGGACGCTCGAACGCTGGACCGGGCAGACACTGGGGTACCGGCATTCCGATCCGGAACCCGATCGTCGGGCCGCTGCGGCTCGATGGGCCGATTGGGCTGTCGCCGAGGGGTTGGTTTCGGCGCCCACGGATCCGCTCGGGGAAGGTGAACCACTAGAATCGGCCGATGGATCGTGAGGAGATCTCCCGCCTCGGAGGACTGGCGTAGGTGACGACGAATACCCAACAGCCGGACGTTCGCGACGCGCCCCAGGATCTGGGCGATGCCCATCTGCGTGTGCAACTGCTGAGCCAGCCCCGCTATCTGTCCGGGGCCCGCGACCTGGTCTCCGCCGTCGCGAAGCGGTTCGGGTTCGGGGAGACCGAGTGCGGCCAGATCGCGCTGGCGGTCGACGAGGCGCTGTGCAACGTCATCCGCCACGGCTACGACCGGCGGCCCGACGGGAAGATCTGGATCAGCATCTGGCCTGTCAACGACGGCTCCGACGGCGACGCCAATCGCGCAGGCGGGATGCAGATCGTCATCGACGACGAGGCCCGCAAGGTCGATCCCGATCGAATCCAGGGGCGCGAGCTCGACGACATACGCCCGGGCGGACTCGGCGTGTACATCATCCGGCAGGTCATGGACGATGTCCGATACGAGCACAGGAACGGCGAAGGAATGCGATTGATACTGGTCAAGAATCGGGGCAGCGCCTCCGAGCACGACGGGAGCCAGAAGTAATGGATATCGGCGTGCAGAAAGAAGGCGACGCGGTCGTCCTCAGCCCCGAAGGGGACGTGGACCTCTCAACATCGAAGGACCTGCAGCATCATCTCAAGCAGGCTCTGCAGGGAAAGCCGGTCCGCGTGCTCATCGACCTCTCGCGGGTTTCGTACATGGACAGTTCGGGTGTTGCGACACTCGTCGAAGCAATGCAGATCTCGCGTCGCCAATCAACACGCCTCGTGCTCTGCTCGATGCAGCAGAGGGTCAAATCGGTGTTCGAGATCGCGCGGCTCGATCGGGTGTTCGAGATCGCCGAGAACGTCGAAGTGGCCGGGGATAGCTGCTCGGGCTGAGTCGCAGGGCCGCTGGTGCATGGGATCAGACGCCTGAATGTCTGCCGATCACACAAACAAGGCGCGGAGGACGATCCCCGTCGTTGATCGTGTCGGCGTGAAGTCGATGGAGATCCTCGAGCAGATCGGATCGATCTGGTTCCTGCTCCTTGAAGCCTCCGGCTGGATCTGGAAGCGCTTCACGCAGCGGAACGCTCGGCTAGGGCGGGTGGCCATCGTTGCCCAGATCTGTCGGATCGGGGTCCAGTCGATCTTCATCGTCTCGCTGGTGTCCGCGTCGATCGGCTTCATCCTCGGACTCCAGATGGCCCCGCCGCTCGACACACTCGGCCAGGTCCACCTCGTGCCGAACATCATCGCAGTGGCGGTCTTCCGGGAGTTGGGCCCGCTCATGGCGGCGATTGTCATGGTCGGTTTCGCCGGAGCCGCCATCAGCGCCGAGATCGGAACGATGGTCGTGGGCGAGGAGATCGAGGCGCTCGAGGCTCACGCGCTCAACCCGGTCAGGTTCCTCGTGGTGCCGAGGGTGATCGCCGCTGTCATCAGCCTGATCTGCCTCGCGGTGGTCTCCGATCTGGTCGCCGTCGGGGCGGCGGCTGTGATGAGCAAGATGGTTCTCGGGATCGGGTTCACGCAGTACTACGACGCCACCGTGGCGCAGGTGGATCCCATCGACTTCCTGACCGGCATCGTCAAGGCCGGAGTGTTTGGTCTGCTCATCGGGCTCATCGCCTGCGGCAACGGTCTCCGGGTCCGCGGCGGGGCCGCCGGGGTCGGCAACGCGACGACCCAGACGGTCGTGCAGTCGGTCGTGGCGGTGATCTTCGCCGACCTGATCTTCACGGCGGTGTTCTACGCCGCGGGGTTGGTCTAGCGCCGGTACCCGACCGGCTGCTCGATGAGCCCGTACACCTCGCGCAGCACCGTCATTCCCAGAAGGCCTCCCAGCGCCAGCAGAGCGAGGTAGGACGCTTCGGTCAGGCGCCCGACGCCGATGAGCCACGCCGTCGCGTAGAGCGGCGCCCACAGCGCGCCGTATCGCTGGATCTTCTCCGCCGCCCGGGCTCGGTCGCGAGTGCGACGCCCCTTGTGCCACGCGTAGAGCACGAACGCGGCGCACAGAACCGCCGGCGCGATCGCGGCTCGGAACGGGACCCAGTCCGGCCAGAGCGATCCGGCCCGCAGCCATCCGACGTACAGCAGGATCCCCGACCAGAACGCCCACCCGGCCACGGTCGCGCACAGCATCGTCGGGGTCAGCGTCGGGCGCTTACGACCAAGGAAGTACACGAGCGCTCCGGCGAACAGCGCGTGGGCGAGCAGCAGGAGCACCGGCCAGATGAACACCAGATAGGCATTGGGGGTCATCGTCTGGGCGCCGTAGATGAGCCCCAGCAGCACCAGCCCCACCGAGGGCAGGTATTTCCCCGCAGCATGGAAGAAGAGGATCGCTCCAGCCGCGAGCACCGTCATGAGGACGGCGGGCAGCCCCATGATCAGGGCACCCGTGATCGCCGCCAGCATGCTGAACGCGATGAAGAGCGACGCGGATTCCATGGACAGGCGTCCCGATGCGAGGGGGCGGTCTGGATAGAGCGTCCGGTCGCGCCGCAGGTCGAGGGCATCATTGAGGCCGTTGGCGAAAATGAACAGCCCAACCGCGTTCAGCGCGGCTCCGCCGAGGAGGACGCCCAGACTCTGGTCCTGCAGCACGCGGGGCGCGAATTCGAGTTCCCGCGGCATGGAGCGGGTCCACAGCACCACAAACCACGCGTTCCCGACGGCGGCGAACGCCGTGGTGATCCGGGAGAGGTGCAGCCACGGAGACAGGCGGAGCAAGACCGAGTCCATCGGGCGGATGCTACCCGTTCCGGGCGTCGGCACCCGTCTGAGCCGCGATGTCTATCATCCCGGCTCATGACCGCCCAAGGGCAAATCAACGAAACGGGTTTCCGCGTGGCAATCGCTGTGAGCCGCTACAACGCCTGGATCACCGACGCGCTCCTCGACGGCGCCCAGCGCGAGCACGCCCGCCTGCTCCCCGGCGCTCCGACGCCGGCGGTGTTCAGCGCCCCGGGCACGTTCGAGCTTCCAAGTATCGCGGGTGCCGCTGCGAGATCGGGCGGCTTCGATGCCGTGGTCGCCCTCGGGTGTGTGATCAAGGGTGAGACCTCCCACGATCAGCACATCGCCCACGCAGTGGCGAACGCCATCGCCGCGATCGGCGTCGACACCGGTGTGCCGGTCGCCTTCGGCGTGCTGACTGTTGATACTCCCCAGCAGGCCGAGAGCCGCGCAGGCGGGGAGCACGGCAACAAGGGCGCCGAGGCGATGAGCGCAGCGATCGAGACGGCACGCTCGATCGTGTCGATCCATCGGGCAGCGGGGAGCGCGATCTGAAATGGCCCGCCCACGCGACATCCGCCGGCTCGCTCTGCAGACGCTTTTCCAGATCGATGTCCGGGGTGACGGCGATCTCGAGAGCGTCCGCGCCAGCGCGGATGCCTTCGCGGAAGAAGGCTCGATCCAGTACAGCCCCGCCGATCGCGAGAAGGCGTTCGACGCGGCGCTAGCCAGCTACCAGCACCGGCGCGAGGCCGACCGGGTCGTGGCTGAACTCGCCCCGACGTGGCCCGCGCACCGGCAGCCCGCGGTCGACCGGGCCATCCTCCGGCTCGCGATCTTCGAGATGCATCACGCCGAGGTGAATCCGAAGATCGTGGTCAACGAGGCGGTCGAACTCGCTAAGGAGTTCAGCACGGACCGTTCACCCGCGTTCATCAACGGCGTGCTCGACAAGGTGCTGAAGCGAGTGCTCCAGTCCGGAGCTGAACCGGCTTCAGAAGCTGCGCCCGCACAGGAATCCCCGACCCCGCCATGAGCCTGCTCAAGTCCGTCTATTCGAAGGTCAAGTCCGGGCTCGCCCGCTCGCGCGAGGCTGTTTTCGGCGGCCTCCGCTCGATGCTCGTGGGGCGCTCGCTGAGCGACGAGCTGATCGGGGAACTCGAAGCGAGACTCATCCAGGCCGACGTCGGAGTGAAGACCACCCTCAGGCTGATCGAGGGCATCCGAACCGACTTCCGGGCGGGCAAGATGAAGACCGGCGACGAGGTGCTGGAGTACCTCAAGCACGAGCTCAAGGCGCTGTGGCCGGAGGAAGACCGGCGGCTCAAGTTCTCGACCGAGCCGGGTACGCCGACCGTGATCCTGGTCGCCGGCGTCAACGGGGCGGGGAAGACCACGAGCATCGCCAAGATCACCGCCAGCCTCCGCGCCGAGGGGAAGAGCGTCCTCCTGGGAGCGTGCGACACGTTCCGCGCGGGCGCGGTGCGCCAGCTGGAGATCTGGTCCGAGCGCTTGGGGGTCGAGGTCGTCAAGGGCCAGCAGGGCGGGGACCCCGCCGCGGTCGCCTTCGACGCCTGCGAGGCGGCCCTCACGCGGCAGGCCGATGTCCTGGTCATCGACACCGCGGGACGCCTGCACACGCAGGATCCGCTCATGCGACAGCTCACGAAGATCCGCGAGGTGGTCGCCAGGAAGATCCCGGGCGCGCCGCACGAGGTGCTCCTCGTCCTCGACGCGACGACCGGACAGAACGCGGTCCGGCAGGCGGAGGAGTTCTCCCGGGCCATCGGCGTCAGCGGGATCTTCCTCGCCAAGCTGGACGGCACGGCCAAGGGCGGCGTCGTGATCGCGATCCAGGGAGAAACGGGTGTGCCGGTGAAGTTCATCGGAGTCGGCGAGACGCCGCAGGACGTCGAGCCATTCGATCCCGATCAGTTCGTCGACGCCCTGTTCGCCAGCGAGGACGAGGGATGAACGCTCCCGGTTCGCCTCCCACGCGAGCGGCTCTGGAGCGCATCCTCGACGTGTCGAGGCAACTGGCGACGTCGCCCGATCTCGAGCGGGTGCTCGGCCGGATCATCGACGCGCTCCGTGACCTGCTCCAGGCCGATCGAGCCAGCGTCTTCCAGTACGAAGCCTCCACCGACACGCTGTTCGCCACGCAGGCCCACGGGCTCCCCACGGACCTCCGTCTTCCCGCCAGCGCCGGCCTCGTGGGCGAGTCGGCCCGCTCCCGCCAGGTCATCAACATCCCCGATGCGTACGCCGACGAGCGCTTCAACAAGAGCGTCGACGACCAGACCGGCTATCGCACCCGCTGCATGCTCACGATCCCGCTCGTCGATTTCGAAGACGAGCTGGTGGGCGTCGCCCAGGTCCTCAACAAGACCGGCGGAGATGGAGCGACGTTCGACGAGTCGGACGAGGCAGTAGCCGAGATCCTCGCTCGTCACGCCGCCGAGGCCCTCAAAAGAGCGTCGCTTCTCCGGGCTCGTGCGCAGAAGGAGAAGCTCGAGGCCGACCTCCGCGTCGCACGCCAGATCCAGCAGGCGGCGCTGCCCTCTCGCACGCCCGACATCCCCGGCTACGACATCGCGTGCTCGTTCGAGCCCTGCGACGAGACCGGAGGCGACGGGTACGACCTCCTTCGGCGCGCCGGCGCCGACGCGTCCTCGGGATTCGTGGTCTTCATGGGCGACGCCACCGGTCACGGCGTCGGGCCGGCCCTCTCGATGGCGACCGCCGTATCCATGGTCCGCATGGCGATGCGCATGGGCGTTTCGATCAATGACGCAATGGGAAAGTTGAACATCCAGCTCTGCGATGACCTGCCGCTGGGGCGCTTCATCACGGCGTTCCTCGGGGAACTCGACTCCGGGTCCCACGAGCTGCGCTACGTCTCTGCGGGGCAGGCCCCGCTCATCGCGGTGCACCCCGACGGCTCGGTGGAGCGGCGTGACGCGACGCTGCTGCCGCTGGGGCTCGATGGGGAGGCGAGCACCGCGGGAGCGGAACCGTTCCGATTCCAGCCCGGGTCTGTGTTCCTGTTGCTGAGCGACGGGTTCTATGAAGCGAGCAACCCGGATCTCGAACTGATCGGGCCGGACCCCATCGCCCGGGCCGTGTTGGATGTCCTCGACGAGCCGGCGTCGGGGATCATCGAAGCGATCACCGGCGCCGTGGACGAGTTCTCTCAGGGTGAGCCTCAGGCGGACGATCGCACCGCGATCGTGCTGAAACGGAACCCCGCGTAGGGGGCTGAGGAGTGCTCCGTTGGATCTCCTTGACACCCTTCTCGGCCACGACCAGGCAGCCAGCGAAGAGCTCCTCTCCATCGCCCGAGGGCTTGGCGAGTCGTCGCTCGATCAGGAAGTGGACATCGGTCACAGAACGCTCCGGGCCACGTTCGATCACATGATCTGGAACATCGAAGCGTGGAGCGATCAGCTCGTGGGACATCCGGTTCGCGGCCGGCCTGGCCAGGGCGAGACGACGGGCGCGCAACTGTCCCGGCGACTCCGAGCCGCCTACCGGGGATTCGCCGACGCGGCCCGATCCATCAGGGACCGAGGGGCGTGGGACGAACTCTGGACCGACCGTTCCTGCAGCCCGCCCGTCCAGCGCAGCTACTCGGCAACGGTGGGTCACGTCATCACCCACAGCATGCACCACCGGGCGCAGATCCTGTTCATGCTCCGTCTTTTGGGCGTGAGCCGCCTGCCCGAAGGCGATGTCCTCGGATGGGCTCGCGGGCTCGCCGAGTAGCGGGCCAGAACGTGCGCGGCAGGAATCGAACCTGCAACCTCTGGCTTCGGAGGCCAGCGCTCTATCCAATTGAGCTACGCGCACAGAATGCTCCCGGAGGGAGAGGCCCAGATGCTACGGCTTCCGAGGGCGCGAGGCAAAGTATCGGACGAGCAGCGCCGGCCGCTTCGCCCGATAGCCCGCATACGCCGCATATCCCGACTCCCGACCTCCGCTCGGGACCCTCGTCGCTTGCGTTCAGGCATATCGGTTTTGACGTTCTGGGTGAGGCTGTGGCGCATGCCATCTGGGGCACGCCGCCGCCGAAACGCTCGGGAGGTCGCCGAACATGCTCGCTCGCTCGCTCTTCACCGCCGTCGCCGTCGCCTCATGTGGAACCGGCGCGAGCGCCGCGATGATGTTCGACTCGTTCGCGGATCCGCTCCCGCAGTACACGCTTCTCTCGGTCAACGGCACCGACTACGACTATGCAATGGCTTTTTCCGGGACCCTCGGGAACACCCTTCACCCTGCCCAGGACATCTCGCAAACCGGGCTCGCCGAGACGCTTGGCGGCCAGCGGGCGACCGTGGTCACGCAACCCGCCGCGTCCAGCATGACGTACCTGTACACGACCGATGGCCGGGGCTATGTGTACCTCGCGCCCGGGCAGAGCATCGAACTTGAATACGGGCGCGAGTCCGATCTTGATCTCGATCTGGCGGCTACGGGTGATGTCGCCGTTGAGTTCGATGTGGCGGTTCCCGCCGGCTCGTCGTTTGCTCCGATTTCCTCGGTCTTGACAAGCATCACCCTCCTGTCCGCGCGCGGCTCAGGCGCCGAGACCTCGGCTCTCGTCAGCTTCAATCTCTCGGAGACCGAGCCGAATCGAGCGATGTTCGCGAGCTTTGCCGGTGCGGACCTGGCGGACATCGATTCGGTGATCGTGCGCTTCGAAGCGACCGATCCGACCACTCCCGCATACTTCTGGGTCGACTCGTTCGGAAGTACTTCGGTGCCCGGACCAGGCTCTGTGTCTCTCGCCCTGATCGGGCTTGGGCTCGCCGTGACTCGCCGCCGCGGCTTCTAGCCCCGGATCGCACTCTCTCCTCTTCCACCGACTGCTAGTCTTGCGCCCGCGATCGGCGGTCGCGAGAGGAGCGTTGCGTGGCGGAGCGGGGTCCGGAACTCAGGGGAAGCGGAGCGATCCTCGCGGTGGTCTGGCTCTGCAGCCTCGGGACGGCCGTCGCGTGGCAGGGCGTGTTCTTCATCGCCAGAGAGCAGTACGCGTTCGACGAAACCCGCCGGTACCTGCTGGCGGTCGCAGGTGGGGCGGCGTACGTCGTCGCGGCTCTGCTGGCAGGCCGAGCGGTGCGACTCCTGATGCGGAACGCTCGCGTCAGACAGCGCGGATTCCTGGTCGGTGTGCAGATCGGGGCGTGCGCGGTCTCCGGCGTCGCGGGCGCCCTTCCAAAGGAGTGGACGCTCTGGCTGTTTATGACGCTGTACGCCTTGCTGACCGGCTGCATGTGGCCACTGCTGGAGTCGTACGTGTCCTCGGGGCGGTCCGGGCGCGACCTCGTCCGAGCGGTGGGGCGGTTCAACATCGCCTGGGCCACGGCCATCCCGGTCTCGCTGTGGGCGATGGCGCCAACGCTCGAGCAGCGTCCGCTGGCAACCTTCTACGCGCTGGCGATCATCCACCTGGTGTGCGTCCCGATCATCGGCGGGTTCGCGCCCTCCCCCGCGCCGCACGGGGAGCCGGAGCTCGGACCCGACGCCCCCGACCGGCGCGCGGCCGCACGCTTGCTCGTCGTGTTCCGAGTCCTGAACGCGGGCAGCTATGTGCTGGTGTCGCTGCTGCTCCCCGCGTTGCCCGGCGCGATGGAATCCATGGGGATCCCGGTCGGTTGGCGCACGCCGCTGGTGAGCACCTGGGTGCTGGTGCGCATCGGCATGTTTGTGCTGCTCGAGCGTTGGCACGGCTGGCACGGGCGGTGGCGGACTCCGGTGTGGAGCTGCCTTGCGCTGGCCATAGGGTTCGGGCTCGCGTATGCGGCATCCGGTCCCGCGATGCTCGTGCTCGGCCTCGCGCTCTTCGGGATCGGTGCCGGGGGCGCATACACGGGAGCGCTGTACTACGCGATGGATGTCGGGAGCGCCGAAGTCGACGCCGGCGGCAAGCATGAAGCGGTGCTCGGCGCCGGCTATCTCGTGGGCCCCGTCATCGGCTTGCTGGTTGTGCTGCTCTAACCAATGATGCGAGCGCAAGAAAAACCCCAGGCCTGCATGGCTGCAAGCCCGGGGCGTTGAGTAAGAGGGAAGCCACAGTAAGTGTCGTTCGCGCGTCACTCGGGAATCTGGAACTGTTCAACCGTTCCGGATCCTGGGGGCGATCGACGGGGTAAGGGTCAGTGAATTGCCGGTGGACGGATGGCGTGATTTCGCCGGTCAACCGATTGATTTTACTCCACGTTAGGGGCCTCTGCAAGGAATCCGTCACACGATCTTCGACATCGAAAGTCCGATACGCACGGCCCTTGCGACGGTTGCTCGGCGATCGGACGCCGCGTCAACGCCAAGGTCCGACCCGGTTACAAGGGTGGAAGGCCGACCGCGATGCGCTCTCGGCTGCCCGTGGCGACGATCTGAGAGACGAAATCTCGGAATCGGCGCTCTTCGATTCCAAGATCAGAGTTGAAATAGGCAAGATACGTCGACTTGCCAAGGCCGAGACGCGCGCTGTCGGCGACGAGCGCAACCCGTCGGCGGAAGAGCCCCCCCGCAGAGTCGAGCAGGAGGCCCTCGAGTTCTTCCCGGTGGCCGCTTCGTGGCGAGGCGAGAAAGTGGACCAGCGCCCAAACTTGGGCGTAGTAGGTCAGGCCCGACTCGCTCCCGGATTTGAGGAACTCGGCCGGCGACGAATCGAGGAGTCGCTCGAGCGTCAGCAGGGAACCGGAGGACGCCGCGCTGCGCAAGCGGTCGAATCGCTCCAGGTTCGACCACGGCAGGAACTCCACCTCGGCGCCGTTCCAGCGGTGCCCCTCCATGTATGTGGCCAAGCCCTCTTCAAGCCAAGCCGGCATGGAGTGAGCAAACGTCCGCTGCGTGTACTGGTGCCACCCCTCGTGCGCGGCCAGAGCGAGCGTGTCTCGGAGACCGATGTCCCAGTACACGCCGATCCCGCGCGAGGCGAAACCGCCTCGGCCGATCTGCAGGATTGTGGACGCGATGGCCGGATCCATAAGCCGGCGAGTCACCGTCTCCCACTGCTCCCGGTTCGCCATGCAGTACGTATCGAGGCGCATGGGCGGTGGGGGCAGGCGGACGATCGCCCCGCGATAGTGCGTCAGCGCTCGTTCCAGGAACAGCGCGACCCGCCTTCTGGCCTGCGAAGATTCAATCGTCGAGAACAGTCGGTAGTGCTCCGTGCGCACCACGGCGCCCTGCGCGTGTCCGAGGCTCCATGGCTCTTCCGACACGTTGTCGGGAGTGAGCGTGATCGTTCGGGTGCGACGTTCGGCGCCCGACGCCTCGGGCCGGAGCGCCGGCGCGTTCGAGGCAGCCGCGGGCGGAGACGGCTGCGAACACGCGGCACACCCGATCAGCGCCAGCAGCGCGAGGCCCCGGAGATCCCTCATCCAAGGGCTCCGAGCTTCGCGCTCGCGGCCTGAAGTTCGGACTGCTTCTGGGAGAGCTGGCCCCTGGTCTCATCCACGAGGTGAGCCGGCGCCTTGTTGACGTAGCCCGGGTTGTTCAGGCGCTTCTCGAGATTCTCAACGTCCTTGGTCAGCTTGGCGATCTGCTCGGCGAGCCGGGTCTTCTCTGCTTCCGTATCGACGGCGTCGGCAAGCCCACTCAGGGCGTGTTCGCTGGCGCCGATGAGAAGGGTGATCGATCCATCCGGGGCGGGCTCGGTCGTGATCCGCTCCAGACCCGCCAACGTCTCGACGATCCCCTCGCCCGTCGCGATCAGTTCGGTGAGCGGGGCGTCGGCGTGCAGGGTGATCTGCTGTCGCGGGTGGACGTTGCTCGCCGTCCGGGCCTCGCGGATCGCGCTGACGATCGACCTGAGCTGCTCGAATCGACTCTCAGCCTCGGCGTCGACGAGCGTCTGTTCGGCGGAGGGCCAACCTGCGCTGCACAGCAGGTCGCAATCATCGAGATCGAGGCCGGACACCGACGCGCCCGGGCCTCCGGCATGCGCTCGAAACGCGCGGACCCGCTCGTGGAGCACCTCGGTCACGAACGGCGTGATGGGATGGAGGAGACGCAGGATCGTCTCCAGCGAGCAACGGAGCACCGCTTGCTGCGTCGGGCTCGTCTTGACCGTGGGCTTGACCGCCTCGAGGTACCAATCGCAGAAGTCCCACCAGACAAGCTCGTACATCGTCTGGGCATATTCGCTGAAGCGGTACTCTGCCAGGGACGTGTCGATCGATTCGATCGCCCGAGCCAGTCTCGAGAGCATCCAGCGGTCGATCAGCGAGAGGGAACGCGGGTCGACGTCGCCCGGTTCCAGCGTCGTGTCGCCCTCCTCGATCGCCCACGTCAGGTTCATCATCGTGAATCGTGCGGCGTTCCAGAGCTTGGTCCCGAAGTTCCGTCCGGCGTCAAATTTCGACGAGGAGTTCCTCGACGCCGGCTGGTCGTCGGTCGCGGAGTGACCCTTGTTCAGGCCGTAGGTCGAGACCATCTCCTTCGAGCACGACGGGCAGGTCTGCACAGGCTCGGCGACGGTGCGGCCCGAGTCCGGGGCGACCATCGTCTTGGCCTCGAACGTGTGCCCGCAGTGCGGGCAGACCACGTCGACCGGGAGGCGCACGTCCTGCGTGGTCGTCGTCATCTGGCACAGCACGAAGCGCATCGCGTCGGCGCCGTGGGAATGGATGATGTCCAGCGGGTCCACGCCGTTGCCCAGCGACTTGCTCATGCGCTGCCCGTGACCGTCCTGCACCACCGGGTGGATGTACACGTGCTCGAACGGGATCGGGCCCGGCGTCTCCCCAGCATCTTCGGAGCGGAAGAACCGATTGAACATCGCCATGCGCGAAACCCAGAGCGTGATGATCTCACGGGCCGTCGAGAGCACCGATGTCGGGTTGAACGCCTCAAGGACATTCCGGGTCTCATCCGACTGCCCGGGCTCCGGCCACCCCATCGTGGAGATGGGCCACAGCGCCGAGGAGAACCACGTGTCGAGGACGTCGTCGTCCCGCTTCGCACCGTTCGACTCCAGATACTCGACGATCTCCCTGCCCGTCCCGTTCGGATCGCGCACGCACAGGAAGAACGGTGACAACTCGTCCGCTTCCTCAAGATCCGGGCGCTCGATATCCGCTGCTTCTCCCTTGTATTGGATGGAGAGTTCGCCCTGCTCCACCCATGCCATGAGCCGATCCGTCACAGCGCTGAGAAGCTTGAGGTCCCCGCTCCGCAGGAGATCGCCCGTCCCGCGCCACACCGGGATGCGGTGGCCCCACCACAGCTGACGGCTGATGCACCAATCGCGCAGGTTGTCGTGCCAGCTCTCGTACATCTGGGCGTAGCGGGCCGGAAAGAAGCGCATGGCTCCGTCGCCCTCGACTCCCGCTCGGGCCGGGCTCGTGTCGCTCGTTCGCTGCTCGGGCACGACCGCACGCTGCGCGAACCCACGGAGGCGCTCGTCCGTCACCTTGCAGTACCACTGATCGCTCAGGTACGGCTCGATGGCGGCGTGAGAGCGATAGCTGTGTCCCACACTGTGGGTGTATGGCTTGGCGTCCTCCAGGAGTCCCCGCGCCTGGAACTCCGCGACGACCTTCCCGCGTGCCTCTTCGCGCGAGAGGCCGATGAACAGTCGCGCATCGCCGACGTCTTCCCACCCGTGCTGATCGCTGATGCTGGCGTCGGGCGCCATGACGTTGATCACATTGAGCTGGTGGCGCTGGCCGATCTCCCAATCGTTGGGATCGTGCGCGGGGGTGACCTTGAGAAACCCGGTCGCGAATTTCGCCTTCGAGTCGCTCGACTCCGGATCGGGCATGACGACGTACTCGTCCTCCACGATCGGGATCACACGGCCCACCAGCGGCAGGCAGACGTGGAGACCCCCGAGTGCTGCGGCCCGGGCATCCTTGGGGTTGATGGCGACTCCCGAATCGCCCAGGTAGGTCTCCGGACGCGTGGTCGCGACTGTCACCCACGCCGCTTCATCACTCGGGTGCGCCCCGGCATCCGGATAGCCCCGTGCGGCGAGCTGGGACCAGGTCACCGGCTGCGCGCCGTCGACCAGCGGGTAGCGCAGGTAGTAGAACTTGCCCTCGATCTCCTCCATCTCGACCTCGTCGTCGGCGAGGGCGGTCTGGGTCACGGGGTCCCAGTTGACGAGTCGCTTGCCCCGATAGATGAGGCCGGCCTTGAACAGGCGGAAAAAGGCCTCGCGCACAGCGCGGGCGCAGATCTCATCCATGGTGAACCGCTGCCGATCCCAGTCGCAGGAGCATCCCATCTGCCGGAGCTGATCCGAGATCGCGGCTTCGTACTCGTCCTTCCAGGCCTGCACGCGCGCGATGAACGCGTCGCGCTCGAAGTCGGTCCGACGCTTGCCCTCTTCCTTGAGGATCCGCTGCTCCACCACGGTCTGGGTCGCGATCCCGGCGTGGTCGGTGCCGGGCATCCAGAGCGTCTCGTACCCCTTCATCCGGTGCACCCGAGCGAGGATGTCCTGCAGGGTGTTGTTCAGCGCATGGCCGAGGTGGAGGCGGGCCGTCACGTTCGGCGGCGGGATCACCATCGAGAAGCGCCGTTTGCCCTCTGAGAGCACTCGAGCGGGACCCGCGTGGAACGCCCCTGATTCGTCCCAGCGGGTGCGGATCCGGGGCTCGTGATCGGCCGGCAGGAATTTGGCGGGCAGGTCACCCGAGGGCGTGCCGGATCCGGGATTCTGTGTTGTTTCGGCGGTTTGTGTCATGGATCGAGCGTTGAGTCTACACCGGTCGATATTCCCCGGACAGGCAGCGCGAGCACCGGCCAGGCACCGGAGCAGCGGTCATGCTCGCTGTTGGACCCGATGCTCTGGCGAGCACGGAGGCGGACCGTGGCGTCGAGAACCAACGCGAACCCGAGATCGCTGGTGTCCGCGCCGGTACGCGTCGAGGTGTCGCCGCGTGCGGCCCCTCCGGGATTCGAAGACGGTGCGCGGGACGAGGCTGCGCCGGCCCCTGAGTTCCTCGGGGCCGGACGGTCGGGCAGGGTCTTCAAGAGGGCTGATGCCGAGGGCCGCGTGATCGCCGACAAGGTGTTCGGGTCGAACGGGCTGACGAGGCTCGTCCAGTACGCCCTCCTCGGCGCCCCGAACCCCTATGCCTGGAGTGAAGACGCGATTATCTGCGCCGAACTGCGACGCAATATCGTCGCCCGTCTCGTGCGATTCTGGTTCGAGGGCGAGGTCGAGGTCGCCGATGCCTACGGGCGTTCGTGGAACACCGAGCAGCGGTCCTGGAGCCTCCAAACCCGATTCATCGACGGCCGCGCGCCGGCTCTTGACCATCCGACGAATCGCGAGGGTCGAGAGGAGGTCCGCGAGCTCGTCGAGCGCGTCATGCGTCCTCTGCAGCGGCATCTCGCCAAGGCGGGTCTCGACGGTTCGGTCTGGCAGGCCGGGCTCGGCAATCCCGTTGCTCTTGCCAACTTCTTGCGAGTGAACGACGGCGGATCGGTCCGGTGGGTCTGGATCGACCTCGAATCCGGGGTGCCCGCTCTGTTCCCCGCGAGCCCGGTGCAGCTGTTCCGATTCTACATCCCCAGGTCGGTGCGATGGCGGCGCCCGCTGTTCGACGACATCAATGTCGAGCGCCTGCGCATGTATGTAAAGCGCGAGCAGTCGGCTCTCGTCGAGCGAAACGGTCTCGAGGCCTACGAGGACCTGCTGGCCGATATCGCGATCATCTCCAGGCACGCGGAAGGCTGGCAGCAACTCCGCAGACACCAGCGTTCGTTGCGCGCCAGAGAAGCGGCCGGTCAGGTTAGCGCCTCTCTCGTGCGGCGCTACTGGAACCGGCCGATCCGCTGGTACACGCGAGAGGCGGGACGCGCACCCGGAGTGCTGTCGAGCGCTGCCACCCGCGTGGCCGGAGATGTCTGGCGCCGTGTCCGCGACTTCCCGTGGCGAAGGCTGCCCGCCGACGCGATGAGATTCCTCGTGTCGCAGTCGTTCAGGTACGACTCCTCGGCGCGCCTGGTCTCGCAACGCATTGAGTCGTGGGAGCGCCGAGGACAGCTGCGTCGGGTCGAAGCCGATCGGCTTCACGCGCAGCTGGCTCACGAGGAGTCGGGCGCGTACATCACCGACTTCGGGGTCCACGTCGCGATCAAGCCGATCGTCAAATTCAGTCAGTTCGCCGTGGCGCCCGCGCTCTTCGCCGGAGGACTGATCGGGCCGACTGCATTCGCAGTGATCCTGGTGGGCGGGGGCGGGATCGCACGCACGCTCTACACCCTGGGAAGGGTCGTGCAGTGTTCGCTGATCGGGCACGAGCGGCCATGGGTCGCGCTCGGAGTGGGAACCGCACCGGTCGTGGGGAATCTGGCGTTCCCGCTCCAGTTCGTCTATTCGAGCACGGTCGATGACGACCGCATCGCCCGATTCCTCGTGTACGACGGGTGCACAACCATGGGACGCCGCCTCCCGATCTGGGGAGGACGGGACACCCTCACCGAGCACATCTTCAACCGAGCCCCCGAGCGTGTGCTCGGTCTCCTCGGGAGGCGTCGCCGGAAGCGGTAGGGGATGTCCCCCGGAACCGATCGGGGCAAGTTCTCGAATCGTCGGGATGCAGGTCCGGGCGCCGACGCGTCGATACTGTTGAGCATGACGAATTCGGACAAGAACAGCCAGGGAGCCGCCAGACTCATCGCCATCGGCGCACTCGCCGTCGTGGCGATCGGCGTCGTCGGGATCGGCGTGTTCGCGATCTCATCAATCGCGCGCGCCCCCGCTCCGGTCGATCAGGTCGCTGGGACCCCGGCTCCGACCGCCGCCCAGGAGTACGAGACCGTGCGCGCAGCAATCGAGGCTTCGCGTGTGTACCTCGACCAGGAGAAGCCCGGCAGTGCGGAGACCGTGCTGAAAGCCGCAATCGCCCGCTTCCCGCGAGAGCAGGAGCTGTACTTCCTCATGGGCGAGGCGCTCCTCCAGCAGGACAGGGGAGAGGAGGCGTACAACGCCTACGACCAGGGGATCCTGATCGGTCCCGATCACGCCGAGTACCGCCACGTCGCCGGGACGATCGCCGCGCAGCTCGGTCTGCTCGACGACGCCGAGCTGCACTACCGGCAGGCCCAGCAGCTGGCCCCGTCGAACCCGAAGTACCCGCTGTACCTCGCGCAGGTCGTCCGCAAGGCGGGTGACACCGACGAGGCAAAGAAGCAGCTGATGATCGCCACACGCATCGCTCCCGACCTCGCTCAGGCGTGGGGGAGCCTGGCGGCAATCGCGCTGGAGGAGAACAAGCTCTCGATTGCGCTCACGCACATCGCTCGGGCCAGAGAGATCGAACCGGACAACCTCGCGTGGCGGGTCATGGAAGCCCAGGCGCTCCGGCGCAACAATCAGCCCCGCGAAGCGGCTGCTCTGCTCACGGCGATCTCCGAGGAAGAGCGTCGGGAGAACCCCGGTCTCCTCCAGGAACTGGCGGCTTGCTACGGGTTGCTGGGGAGGCCGGCGGACGCCGCCGAGGCGTACATCGCCGCGGTCGGCGCCGACGATTCACAGAATCCTGAACTCGCCTACCAGGCCGCTGTGTGGCTCGAACGCGCCGACGACTCGGAGCGTGCGGTGCTGTTTGCGCGCCTCGCCGCGCAGCAGGGCCACGAAGGGGCGATCGCTCTGGTGGAGCAACTCGATCCTGCAGGCGGCTGAAAACCGAAAAGGCCCCCCCGCCAAGCGGAGGAGCCTCTTCGAAGGGATGCGTATTCCCGACGAGTAAGAAGTGGCTTAGTCGGAGGACGCGTCGACGCGGTCCTCGCCCGATGCCGGGCGGACGACCACGATCGGCGGCCGCCGTTCCGACTCGGTCGCGTCGGCGCGACGCTCCGATTCATTCTCCTGGGGCTTCACGCGGATCACGCCGCGCGGCTCGGTGGGCGCGAGACGGGGCTGGCCCGTCGCGGCCGGACGGGTGGTCGCACCATTGCCGGCCAAGGGGTTCACGTGCGTGCGCACCTTGAGGATGTAGCCATTCTCCTTGAGCCACAAGCGCTGCGCAGCCTTGAGCTCGCGGAGAATGATCCCGGAGCGACGCCGGGTCTCGCCTTCATACAGAAGCGGCTCTCCACGGAAATCTGTCGGACGGTCACGACGCCCCAGGCGCGGGTCGTCACGCCGGATCGACTCGATCGTGCGCGTGTCGAGGTCATCCCACGGGCTGATCGCGATCACGCCAACATTCGGGATGCTGGTCTGCACGAAGATGACTTCGTCCAGGAGTTCAGGCGGCGCACCGAACGCGGCGGGCCCGCCGTTGGCGACGCGCGGGAGCTCGCGGATCGGCGTGCGATTCCCCACCGGCGAGCGCGAGTGCCACAGGCGACCGTTCTCGACGCGGGCCGGACCATCGGTCCGGGCATTGGGGTACGGGGCCGGGTTCAGCAACTGGGCGCGCGGGTCGGCCGCGGGAGTGAAGCCTCTCTCCGAGATCAGGCCCTCGGAGCGCGACGGTTCGATGCTGTTGGAGTACGTCATAACCTCGCCGGCCTGGGCGAGGGTGGCGGACGAGATGACCGCCGCCGTCAGGGTGATGGTGAGACTCATCGTTGTTCTTCCTCGTTCCTCAACTCTGGCGAGGCCCAATAATGCAGATGAACGCAAGTTGTTTATCTGCAGGGCTTTGCGTTAATTCTGCGCCGGCATAACCCGCGCGTCCAGCACAAAAGGGACAGGTTGCCGGGTTTTCCGCGACTCTGCGCTCAACCGGGCGGCTATCCAGCCTGACTTGCCGAGATCACCCCGATTCTCGGACTTCAGCGCGAGTCGCTGCGGAACGAAAGAGGTTCGTCGGCAGTCAGTGACTCGTAGGCGCCGAGCGTGGCCTCGATCTGCTGATGCACCAGGCGGGTTTTGAGCGCGTACTCGCGTGCAGCCGCGCACAGCGTCCGACGCAGCGATCCATCACCCAGCACCGTCCGGAACGCCCGTTCCCATGCCGCGACCGTCGGCTCACCGACCACCATCGCCCGCTCCCCGCTGATGCTCTCGACCATCGGATCCTGGGGCGCGACAACGGCAACCCCCGCAGCCATCGCTTCGAGCACAATGGAGCGTTGCTCGCCGCGGTTCTCCGGCTGCACCAGCACATCGGAGCGGAGGATCGGATCGCGTCGCGATTCGACGGAAGGCACGACCGACATGATCGAAGCGAGCCCGAGGTCCTCGGCGTGGCGCCAGACCGCGTGATCAGAGGCAACCGCCGCCTCGTCGAGGAACACGATCACATCATCGCGCTCGCGTGCGGCTCTGGCCAGGCCGGAGAGGCAGGTCGTGCACGATTCGGAGTCCATCCCCGACGACACCACGCACACCGACAGCGGCCGCACGCCGGTCTCGGGCGCGCGGGCGATCGTCGCGGGGTGGATACCCCAGTCGGACAACGCGACCGGCCAGCGCTTCGCGGCGCGTCCCAGTTCGTGCAGCATCGATCGGTCGGGCGCGAGCCAGATCCCCATCGAACCCGCGGCTTCCAGATCGTGGGTGCGATGTTCGATGTGGGCGACGCGCCCGAGCGCGTCGGCCGACCACACCTCCAACGCGAGGCTCGCGCCTGTCGCGCGAGCGATGTCCAGGGCGGCTGGCCACACGTCGCAGCCCCACGCGTGCACGACGTCGATCGGCGAATGCGAATCGGCGTTGCGGAGCGACGGTTCGCCGGAGAGCTCCCCGAGAATCTGGCGGGCGGGCGAGACCGCCAGCCACTTCAGCCCACCGGTCCTGAATGCGACATTGGCTGCGATGCCCGTCGAGGGCTCGTGATCAGCGCCGGAGGGAACCGCTCGGGCCAGCGTCACACCTTCGTCCAGCAGCCCGATCTCGAGCCTCCGCAGCATCGCGTGTTCACGCGCTGCGAAAGATGCGTCTGCCAGCAGGAGCACTCGCATGGTGGAAGGGTAGCCATCGCCCAGCGACGACGCCTCAGGCGACGGTCTTGACCGTGGCGGTGCGCGACGGCGCGTTGGGATCGTCGGCGAGCCGGTATTGGAGGTCGGGCGCGTCCTGGCGCTCCGAGCCGACGGCCTCGGTCCGCCAGAGACCAACCCAATGGTCGTTCGCCACGCGGTGCAGGGCGTACTCGCCGGCCGGGCCCTCGTTCGGGACCAGATCCTCCGGGGGATCGTGCCAGGGCCACCACGGGCGCACCCCGTCATCCGCCCGCGGGAGCTGCCGGAACTCATCCTCGTTGTCCACGATCTGCTTGATCGTGGTGAGGCGGTCGGCCCGCTCGCCGAGCTTGGGGATGGACCGGAGGAGCCCGCGGGTGTACGGGTGCATCGGGTTGTCGAAGAGCTCGAGGACCGTCGCGTACTCGACCACTCTGCCGGCGTACATGACGCAGACGACATCCGCGTTCTCGGCGACGACTCCGAGCGCGTGGGTGATGAGCATCACACCCATGTCACGCTGCGCCTGAAGGTCGCGGAGCAGCTCGAGGATCTGTGCCTGGATCGTCACGTCCAGCGCGGTCGTCGGCTCGTCTGCGAGCAGCAGCCTGGGCTGGCAGGCGAGGGCCATGGCGATCATCACGCGCTGGCGCATGCCGCCGGAGAACTGGTGGGGGTATGCGCTCAGACGCGCGGCCGGGTCAGGGATGCCCACGTCGTCCATGGCCCGTACGGCGATGTCGCGTGCTTCGGTGACCTTGACCTCCTGGTGGAGACGGATCGCCTCGACGATCTGGTCGCCGATCGTATAGACGGGATTGAGGGAGGTCATCGGCTCCTGGAAGATCATGGCGATCTCCGCGCCGCGCACCTCGCGCATCTCCTTCTCGCTGAGCGTCAGGAGGTCGGTGCGCGAGCCGTCCTTCCGCGCAAAGCGGATCTCTCCCCGGTCGAACCTCCCCGGCGGCCTGGGGATGAGCTGCATCGAGCTCATTGCGGTCACGCTCTTGCCGCAGCCCGATTCGCCGACGACCGCGAGCGTCTGCCGGGGATGCACGCTCATGCGCACGCCGTCGACGGCCTGGATGCGAGGTCCGCCGGCGTTGTCGAAACTGACCGCGAGGTCGTCGACGACCATGAGAGGCTTCGTCGGCGCTCGGGGCGATTCGGGTCGTTTGAGCGGCTGGTCGGGATCGGTCACACGCGTGCCTTCTTGAGCTTGGGATCGATGGCGTCGCGGAGCGCTTCGCCGATCAGGTTATAGCTGAGAGCGGCGCCGAAAATGGCAAGGCCGGGCAGAACCGCCAGCCACCACTTGAAGTCGCCGACCTCGTTGGTGGCGCTCGCCAGGAGCTTGCCCCAGGACGCTTGGTCGGCGGGCCCGAGCCCCAGGTAGCTGAGTGTGGCCTCGAGGATGATCGCGAACGCGATCGCGAACGACGCATCCACCAGCACCGGCGTTACGCCGTTGGGGAGCATGTGGCGGAACAGGATCGATCGCAGCGGCAGCCCGACGGCGCGTGCCGACTGCACGAAGTCTTGGCTGCGCAGCTTGAGGAACTCGGCGCGCGTATATCTGGCGGCGTTTGTCCATGTAAAGCAGCCGATGATCGCCATGGTCACATACGTGTTCCTCGGCAGCACTCCCGCCGCGACGATCAGGATGAACAGCAACGGCACGGCCATGAAGATCTCGACCACCCGGTACAGCGCCAAGTCGATGATCCCGCCGAAGTAGCCCATCAGCGAGCCGACGGTCACGCCGATGAGCGTGGCGATGCTCGTCGACACCAGGCCGATCGAGATCGCCAGGCGACAGGCGTGGATCATCTGGCTCAGGACATCCTGGCCGTTCTCGTCGCTGCCGAGCAGGAAGCGCCGGCCGGAGGACTGCAGCACCGACGCCAGAGCATTCTGCGCGTCGAGGCGGGTCGGCGGGCTCTCGAGCGACGAGGCCCACTCTTGGAACGAGGAGCGAACGTTCGATCGCTTGGATTCGGGGAGCGGGATGTCATCGATCTGTTCGCGGATCCGATCAAGGTGCTCCGCGTCCAGCGTTCCCGCGAGCGGTAACCCGGAGACGATGCGTCTGGCCAGCGGCCTGTCCTCGGACGCCCCGGGCGGGAGCAGCTTGCTGTCGCGATCGAGCAGGCGCTCGGCCGGGGACCACGGCACGAGCGTGTAGCGGGCTTCGATCTCGCCGGCCCGGGCCCTCTCGGAGTAGTCGAAGTTGTCGGGCGGCAGACTCCAGGTCTGGGCAACCACGAATCCCGTCACGACGCCGACTGTCACCACGAGAACGAGGCGGGTCCAGACGCGCCGGGTCGAAGGGATGAACCCAAACACGAGCGTCACGAGCAGCGCGACGAGCGCCGAGGAGACCGGTATGAACAGATCGCTCTGCTCGATCTCGCGCACGCGATCGGAGACGTCGCGAGCGCCGAAGAAGCCGGAGACCGCGCGTGCGAGCACCACGATGGCTCCGGCCTGAACAGAGCCCGCCAGAATGAGCCCGAGCCGGCGCGAGGTGGGGACGCCCATCGGTGCGTAGAACACGATGGCGCCCGCGAGCGACCCCAGCAGGAGCATCCAGTCCGCCGAGGAGAGGTGGCGGAGCAGCGGCGAGGTGAGCGACTGACGGGCTCCTTCGTCATCCAGTTGCCAGAGGAGCAGCGGGTGGCCGCTGGCGATCACCGGCGCTGCAACGGCGAAGAACGCGACCACCCCGATCCAGACCAGCGCGACGATCGCGCCGGGACGCTTGATCACCTGGCCCCACGCGTCGGCCCAGAACCCCTTGGCTTCGGCGTGCGCACCACCCCCGATGTGTGCGATCACGCCGGAGATGGTTTCGGGCGCCTGCCCGTTGGGTTCGGCCATGGGTTACTCGTAGCTGATCCGCGGATCGGCGAGGGCGTAGAGGATGTCGGCGATCAGGAGCCCGAGGAGGTTCACGCCCCCGACGAGCAGGACGTTGGCCAGGAGCAGTTCTCGATCTCTCTGGTTGATTGATTCGAGCACCAGCTTGCCCATCCCGTCGATCGAGAAGATCGATTCGACCACGACCGAGCCCGAGAGCATCGCCGGGAACAGCGTGGCGAAGATCGTGATGAGCGGCAGCAGGCTGTTGCGGAACACGTGCCGGAAGACGATGTCGCGCGACGCGACGCCCTTGGCCTTGGCCGTGCGCACGTAGTCCGCGTTGAAGTTGTCCAGCATCGCGGCCCGCGTCTGTTTGGCGAGGATCGCAAAGCCCGTGTAGACCAGGCAGGAGACCGGGAGCGCCACGTGCCAGAACACATCGAGCACGGCGCCGCGCTGCCAGACTCCCTCACCGTTGAAGAAGGGCAGGATGGTCATGGCCGAAGAATCGGGGTCCTGGAGACCGGAGACCGGGAACAGGCCGAGATTCTGGTTGCTCGCCAGGAACACCAACGCAAGGACGCCGGCCCAGACAACGGGGACCGACCAGAGCGCGACCACCAGCGCACCGCCCAGCGTGTCGATCCACGTGCCCTGGCGTATCGCTGCGAGCATGCCCATCGGCACCGCGATGACATAGATAATCGGGAAGGCGACCAGGTTGAGCAGGAGGGTGACGGGGAGGCGCTCGGCCAGCAGGTCGACCACCGGGCGGCTCGTCGAGAACGAGACGCCGAAGTCGGGCGTCGCGAGGTGAACCGGGCCAAGCCTGAGGGGGATGCCCAGGATCGTCCACGTCGCTCGCGGATATGGCCTGGCATCAAAGACGGCCTGCAGGTGCGCACGGCTCTGGCGGGCCCGCTGGAGGGCCTCGAGCGAGAGCGTGCCCGCGGACACGATCTCGGCGTATTCGGGGAACGCGGGGTCGAAGCCCTCTCGCTTGAACACATCGAGCTTCAGATCGTTGTCCGCCTCGAGGGCGTGACGCATCCCGTTGGCGATCGCGTAGGACCGCAGCGCCTGCTCGACCTCGACCGACGCCCCGATGTAGGCGATCCGCTCCCGCGCGTACTCGTTCGCGGCGGCGCGATACGTCAGGTTCTTCTCTTCATCGGTCTCGCCGATCTCGATGTCGTCGGGAGGAGCAAGGTCTCCGGGCACCGCGCCCTCGGCGTACCACAGGCCGGCCAGCGGCGGGAGGTCCAGCGTCTTGGGAGCCCGCACGACTGCGCCGGTCGGATCGATCTGGTCCGGCGTCCCGAACTTCATTGGGCTGATGCGCGCCAGCCAGCGGAGGTACTGGACGATGACGGGATCGTCCAGGCCGTAGCGGTCCTCGAGGTACGCCTCCTGCAGGCCGAGGCTCGAGGTCGATTGGGCGCCGGCCTGGGCCCGCACGGCGGCGCCGATGCCGCCGGGCGACAGCGCGATCAGCATGAACACCAGAAAGCTGATCCCGATCAGGGTCGGGATGACAAGCAGCAGCCTTCGGATGATGTAGGCGGTCATGGCGGCGGCTTAGCGCGGGGCGATCCTCAGCGCTGGTTCTCCAGCGGGATGTACATCTCCATCTTGTTGATGCCCACCGGGTACTCGTGGATGTTCTTCACGCGGTTGGACGTGAACCGCAGCCACGGCAGCTGCATCATGAACATGTACGGCTGGTCCTCGTGGAGCGCGCGGTGGAGATCGGCCCAGATCTGCTTGCGCACGTTCGCATCGACCTCGCGCTTGCCGCGTTCCATCAGGGCGTCGGCCTCGGTGTTCGTGTACTGGATCCAGTTGTCGCCCTGGTTCTCGATCTGGGAGCTGTGGAACAACTGGTAGACATCAGACTCGGGGCTGGTCCACGACCAAGCCTGGATGAGTGTGTCGAAGTCGCGGGCGTCCCGGATCGACTCGAGCATCGACCAGTCGACGACGCGGATCGTGACCTCGATGCCGACGCGCTCGCACTGGTCGGACATATAGCGGGACAGGCGCGGGCCGATCGAACTGCCGGTGGTGTAGATGAACTCGAACGTGAAACGGTCCCCGCGCTCGTTGTCCAGGAAGCCGTCGCCGTCGCGATCGATCCAGCCGGCTTCGGCGAAGAGCTCGACGGCCCGCTCCACGTCGTAGGGCCACGCTTCGATCGAGTCGTCGCCCTGCCCCGGCGGGAACGGGCCCGTCGCGACCTCACCGAGTCCTTCGTAGAAGTCGCGGTTGACCCGATCGCGATCGATCAGATGGGTCATCCCGAGGCGGACGCGCTTGTCTGAGAACGGGGTCGGACGCCCGTTGCGCTCGCCGCAGTTGAACGCCACGATCGCGTAGCCCGAGCGCATGTTGGGCCATGCCCGAGCGGTGTGGCCCTCCAGCCACTCCGGATCGGAGAGCTTGAGCGCGGTCTGGTTGGGCGTCGAGCGCATGATGTCGCCGTCGC
The DNA here is from genome assembly GCA_028289195.1 of Phycisphaerales bacterium. Lineage (GTDB taxonomy): Bacteria > Planctomycetota > Phycisphaerae > Phycisphaerales > UBA1924 > JANQQR01. The sequence continues at coordinate 91,108 of JANQQR010000027.1, forward strand.
CGTTGTCGAACGCCGTCAGGCGGGCGACGTTGTCCTGGATGAACGTGTACCGATGCCTGTCGACGAACGGCGGGTCGCGCCAGTAGTTCTCGTTCCGCACGAGCACGACCGGCTGGCCCGGCGCCCACTGGTTCGCGGGCGAGGGTGTGATCTCGAACCGGTAGGGGCCCGAGCCCATCGCGAGCCCGGTCGACTGGTTGAGTTGGCTCGGGGTGAACTGCGAGTAGTAGTGCTTGGGCAGGATCGAGAATCGGAGCGCCGCGTAGAGGTTGTCGAACGCGGCGTCCTTGAACAGGAAATCGCAGACCTTCTCGCTCACGACCACGACGTCCTGCACGTTCTCGGTCTGAGCGACGAACTCCTGCGCTTCGATCTCGGGGTTATGGATGTAGTCCATGTAGGTGAAGCGGACGTCCTCGGCCGTGACCGGCTGGCCGTCGCTGAATCGCGCGTCGTCATGGATCTTGACCCTCAGCCACAGCCCGTTGGGGTCGTACTGCCAGGCCTCGGCGAGCCAGCCGTGGTAGTCGAGCGTGTCAGACGCGAACATCGCCAGGCTCTCGCAGATCACTTCCTGCACGATCCGGTTGATGTACACCTCGTTGAGCGTGAACGGAGTCAGCTTCCTGGGGACGCCCTCGAAGATCTCCGTCAGGGTGCCTCCCATCGCGAAGTCCGGCTCGTCGCGGGGATCGTTCGCCGGGCCCCACGGCTCGGGCCAAGTGACCGGCACGCCCGGGCGGGCCCAGGACTCGTCTCGTCCGGACGGGCTCGCCTGAGCGGCCTGAGCGGAGGCCGTCGGCGCCGAGACGACCAGTCCCCGTTCGAGCGTTCGGTTCAGGCTGGCCAGCGCGGTGCTCTGCTGCGACAGCTGGTCGGAGATCGATCGGAGCTGCGTGAACTGGCGATCACGCTGCCAGATCACCAGGAAGACCATGAGGCCGATGCCCACGATCATCGCGAACAGGACGAAATCCTTGAACCCGAACCGGCTTTCCATCGCGCGACTCCTGTGCCCCACACGGCTTAGAGGGATTCTCGCGTAGCCTAAGCGAGCGGAGCGACGCGGTCACGGAGAATCTCCGGGGACCGTCAGCGGGCCCGGCGCGGATCGAAGGCCTCGCGGAGGCCCTCGCCAACAAAGTTCAACGCCAGCAGCGTGATCCCCAGCAGAATCGAGGGGAAAAGCAGCAACCACCAACGAACGTGCACGGTGTTCAGTTCGATTAACCCGTCCGCGGCGAGGTTGCCCCAACTCGGCAGCGGTGGGCGCACGCCGATCCCGAGGAAGCTCAGGAACGACTCCTGGAGGATCGCCTGCGGCACCGTGAGCGTGGCGTACACGATGATCGGTCCAAGCAGGTTCGGGAGCAGGTGCCGGAAGAACTGCCGGCGCAGGGGCACACCCGTTGCGCGGGCGGCCTCCATGAAGGGCTGGGCCTTGAGCGACAGCACCTGGCCGCGGATCACCCGGGCCATGGTGAGCCAGCTCAGGCCCCCGATAGCCAGCAGGAGGATGAGCACCTCGAGGAAAGTGCGCTTTCCCGCAGACAGCTCACCCGAAGGGAGGTCAGCGTTCGACGTCGCCCGGGCTTCGAGTGCGGCCCTCACCGCGGCGTCGAACCCGAGCTGGGCGTCGATCACAACATCCACCGGCTCAAACCCCTGGATCGCGCCGGCATCGATCGCGCGTCGCGCCTCCCGCACCAGATTGGCCGCGTCGGTGGGCGTTCGTGCCGCCGACTCCAGGTATGCCAACGCCGCTGCTCGGAGTGGCTCGCTAAGCGTGGCGGGGTCCACCTCGATCGGCCCGGAACCCGCCGACTCTGAGAGCATCCAGGTCTTGCGCGCGCTCTGCGAGTCCAGCGCGAGGTTGATGGCGTAGCGGTCGATCATCGCGTCGCCGGCGACGGCGAGCAGGACGACCAGCAAGAGGTACGGCAGGCCGTACAGGATGTCGACCACCCGCATCATGGCGCTGTCGAGGCGCCCGCCCGCGTAGCCGGCGATCGTGCCGTAGAGCGTCCCTATGACGACGCTGATCGCGGCGGCGGCAATCCCGATCCCAATCGAGACGCCTCCTCCGGTCATGCAGCGCACGAACAGGCTGCGCCCGAGCTTGTCGGACCCGAACACGAACGCGGGCCGATTCGCCTCGATGTCTTCTTCGGAGACTTCGATCTCCTCGGCGTCCGAGAGGGCCGGGTCCGACGCGCGGGCGATTTCGATCGCGCGATTCCGGGCCACGGCGTCGCGCCGCTCGCGCTCCCGCTCGTCGAGACCGACCCAGAAGGGAGGCAGCAGGAATCCGTCGAGGTCCCCGAGCTTGTACCGGGCCGGGAGCGCCTGGCCGTCCGCGCTGACACCCGGGGACGCGAGCGTCCAGGGGAGCGAGCCGAGACAGACGAGCACGAGCAGGCCAAGCACGATGGCGCCGGCCATGCCGGCCACCGACCGTGTCAAGGGGTTGTCACGCCGGCGCTGGGGCGCCATGACAGCAAGAATCGATCCCCCGCTGTCTTCACCGCGTTGAGCCGTGCGTGCCACGGCCCGAGCATACCGATCACCCGTCACCAGGATGCGCCCGGCGACGCCTGGGCCGGATCTGGTCGCCGTGACCATCCGGGCCGGCGGGCCGGGCTTCGGCTTCCTCGAGCATCGTGGCGACCCGCTCCTCGATCAGTTCTGTCCTGCGGGCCCTGTGTGCTTCGAGGCGCTGGCGGCCTTCTTCGATTTCCGCTTCGGCCCCGGCCAGGCGGCGCTCGTGGAAGCCGATGCGGATGTCGACATGCTGCGAGACGGAGTCTCGAAGGGTTTCGATCGCCTCCTGGCGTGCTTCGTCTGTCGGGGCGTTCACCGCGATGCGAGCTGCGCGCCGGGCCTGGTGCTCCAGGCGCATCTCTCGAACCCGCTCCAACCACAGATCGGGCTCGTGCTCTCGCAGGTAGACGAGATGGCGCAATCGCGGCGTCAGGCGACGGACCTGATTCTCGAACTCCTCCGGGAACTCCTCACGAGCGCCGCTGAGACGGGCGTGCAGGCGAGGGTTCAGTTCGGCCAGCACTTCGAGGATCTCGTCGGCGGTCGGGGCGTCGCCTGAGAAACGTTCGCGGAACCCGCTGCGCCGATCTCGGCGCATGAACTCGTGGACCTCCGCGGGCGTCGCGCCGTGATCCAGCATCGCGATCGCCTCGATCACACGTTCTTCCTCGCGCCGGACCGTCTCGAGGCGTCGCTGGAGGTGCTCGGCAGCGGTCCCGCGATCGCTCCACGCCCGATCGTCGGGCTCTCCCTGCTGAGAAGGCGCGGGGCTGCGCTCCTGCGGTGGAGGAGAACCGATCGCGGTCACGCAGAGCAGCGCGGGGATGGCAATGGACAAGAGCGAGGCTCTCATAGGGTGTCCTCCAGGATGAGCAGCGTGTCCTCGTTCGGTTCAGCCCAGAATTGGCTGGCGGGGCCCGGTCGCTCGCGCTCCACAGCGGCGCCCGCGCTCTCCCACCCGGCGGTAAAGACGAGGAAATCATCCACGTCTTCCCTGAGTTCCTCGATCGACAGCGCATCGCCGGGCTGCATCGGACCCGGCCCTCCGCCGGGAGTCCAGACGACGAACGCCGAGGCGCCCGCAAGGATCGCGATGGCGGCAGCCAGGCGGAGCGGCCCCGACGTGTTCCCGGCCGGGAACGGGATCAACGCCGGAGCCGGATTCACGGCCTCGCGGCACGCCTCGAAGAGACGGTCTTCGAAGCCGGTCGACGGTTCGGTACGCAGGCGCTCGCCTTCAGCCGCAAGGCTTGCCTCGATCGCCTCGAGATCCGGAGGCAGCGATTCGTCGTGATTCGGGGCGTTGGTCATGACGGGTGCTCGGTTGGGCTCGGGGTTGGGGGGTGCTCCAGAATCGTTCGGAGCTTGCGGAGTGCGCGGTGGTGCCTCGCCAGGATCGTGCCGAGCGGCGTGTCGAGATGCGCCGCGATCTGCTTGAAGCTCATCTGTGCCATGTGGCGCAGTTCAACAATGAGGCGGTCTTCGGGACCGAGGCTGTCGATCGCCTCCCGCAACGCCACGGTCTGGGGATCGGCGCCTTCATCGGCAGGGGCATCGTGGCTTGTGCCTGCCGATTCGGTGATCTGGAAGGGATCGGTCGGCTGGGCGTGCCGAGCGAGCCTGCGGGCCTCGTCGCGGACCCTGTTCATCGTGATCCGAAACAGCCAGGATTCGAACCGGCCCCTCTCCGAATAGGCGCCTTCGGCGAGCTTTGTGGCCACCGTCACAAACACGTCCTGCGTGACCTCCTCGGCCAGATCGGGGCGACTGAGGCGCGAACGGACCATGGCGTAGACCCGGCGCGAGTACTGCTCGAGGATCTGACGCCACGCGTCCTCGGATCCTCCCTGGGCGGAGCGCAAGATCCGGTCGATCTGGGGTTCAGAGCGTGCCGCGTCTCCCGCGTCCTGGTCGGGCGGGTTGTGCGTCGGTTGGTTCACCGCCCACATGTATCGGGAGAACGGTCGGACCGGCCGCCGTATTGCACATCGGGCGGGACCGATATCCGGCGGATTGACCCGGCCGGGCTGTTTGCTACGCTTTGCGGCTCAGTTCGGGGCAGATAGCTCAGCCTGGTAGAGCACCGCATTGAAAATGCGGGTGTCCCCGGTTCAAATCCGGGTCTGCCCATTCGACCGAACCCCGGGCCCGTCTGAGGGCCTGTGCCCGGATGCCCCGGGCGCTTCGGACGAATCACTCCAGCACGTTCACCACTGTGCCGTCGTCCTTGGTCGCGGTCTGGCGATTCAGCTGATCGAGCACCGGGAACCTGCCGTTCACGATCAGCTGGTACCGCTGTCGGCCGGCGGGCACGTCGACGATCCGTGAGTAGACCCCATCGGCCTGGCGCACGAGCTCGATCGACCCCGGTTCTCCGGGAGCCGCCCAATCATTGAAATCACCCGAGACGTGCACGGTCCGCACCGGGAAGGTCGGATCCCACCGGAACCGGCGCCAGCCACCCCGGTCGAGAAGATCGTTCAGCACGCGCGGGTTGTCGTTCGAGAGCTGGAAGTCGTGGAGGTCGATCGCGTATGTGCCGGCTTCGACGGGAGTCGTGGACCAGCGCAAGTCGGAGTCTTCGCCGATCACGAGTGCGAAGAAGCCGAGAGTCATGTCGCGATGAAAGTGCACGAGCGCGCGGAGGTGATCGCCTCCTTGGTGCTCGAAGAGAACCTCGATCGGGCGTTCGAAAGAGTTCAGCTCCCGGTACCTCAGGGACAGCTCCGGGCCGATGTGGATGGGCAGCACCTGAGTCGTGGTTTCGCCCTGATGCTGCAACTCGAGATGGATCTCGGTCGGCCCTTCGGCGACCGCTCGGAACCACTGCATGGTCGAGCGAGGGTCGCGGGGCATGGCTTGGAGCGACTTCCAATTGGACCGGAACATGAGGCTGGCCCGGTCCGCGCCGCCCGGAACGATCGACTTGCCGAAGTCGATGGCGAATGAACCGAAGGCCGTGGGTACCCCGAGCATCTCGATGTCGATGACGATCTCGTCAGCGCTCGTGACGACATGCATCCAGTTCTGCTGAGACGCGTTCAGGAATATCGTGTAGGTCGCCGGGTGGTTGATGACGAGGTCGATCTCGACGCCGGGGTCCGCGAGCCTGCCCGAAGCATCGAGGGCGCCCAACTCGCCGAGTTCCCGGGCGCCGGTGCGGACGAATTTGAATTCGTACTCACCCGGCTCGAGATATCTCTCCAGCGTGTAGGTGCGCACGGCTGGGTTCAGCGAGTTCATGACCCAATCCGGGTCGTCGGTCGACCAGTCGTTGAACGAGCCCGAGATCGACCAGAGCTCCTCCGATTGAGGCTCCGCCGCCAGAGGGCCGCTGATCACGAGGGAAACGAGAGCCGCCAGACACCACCAAGCGAGTTTCATGTGCAACATTCCTGTTCTGGTTCTCTCGCCCACCCGGAAAGAGATTGAAGAGGCCAGGCCCGAATCGACCATTCGTCTGGAACCGGCGGCCGGATAAGGGGTTTCGGCTGCGGGAAGCCCGATTCTAGACGTTCTTCTGTCGCCGCCGCGGAGGGTTGGAGCGTCCGGCCGCTCCGATCCGATCTGAATTGGTGGAAAGGGGCCGAGCATGCAGGAGCGTGATCGCAGCGACAGGGACCGAGTAGAGGGGCGGGCCGGTGCGCAACCGCCCGGCCAAGGTGTCGTCGGGCACCTCGAGGTGAAGCCCGCGGCGTTCGCGCCGGGACCGTCGGCCCACCGGGCCTACGAAACCTGGCTAGAGAGTGGGGGCGTGCAGATCGAGACCTGGCGCGCCGAACGCTCGAACGAGCCTCGCTAGGGGCAGACCGTCAGCCAGAGATTGAGCACCGACGTGATGTCGGCGAACTCGACGACCCCGTTGAGGTCGGCGTCGCCTGCGCCGCCTTCGCCGGGCGTGTACACCGCGCCCCAGTTCTCCAGGACCGAGGTCAGATCGCCGAAGTCGATCATGAAGTCGCCGTTGGCGTCGCCCACGCACGGGGCGGGGGTCAGGCAGAAGCGATCGGTGATCGTGACGTCATCGAGCCCACCCTCGACGACGGTGTTGAACGGGGCATCCTCCACTCTCACCCGCATCCGCATCTGATCTGTGACGGGTAGTAACTGCTGCACGTCGATCACACGCTCGCGCCACCCGCCCTGTGCTCCGTCGAGGCTCGACGAGCCGATCTCGAACGCCAGCGTGTAGTTTGATCCACCGTCGTTCGAGAGTTCCACGCGCATCGTGTCAACGAGCGAGGTGTCGGTCGTCAGGAACCAGAGCCACATGGAGATCCGCGGCGACACGGCGCCCGAGAGATCCCAGACCGGCGAAACGACGGTCGTGATCCCCGCGTTGCTGCCGCTTCCATCCACGTCGCTCGTTGTGGAGCCGGCTCCGGGTGTGTGCTGGCCGGTGATCCAGGCCATCGTCCCCGTCGGTGTGTGGTCGTCTTCGGGCTGCACCGTTGCGCCAACCGGATCGACCCGCTCCCAGATACCGGCGATGGCGTTGTCGCCGACATCACCCACCGTCCAGCCCTGCGGGGATTCGAAGTCGTACTGGAAGAGAGGCGTCTCTTCGCCGGCGCTGGTGCTGAACACACCCAGCGGTGCATCGACCGGGTCGGTCAGCACGCCGGAGACCGCACCTTCGGCGCTGACGTAGTACTCAACAGTTTCACCGCACGCGAGCGGTGCCAGCACACCTCTGTACTCACCGCCCCCGAGATCCTGCATCGGGAGGCTCTGGAATCCGGGTTCTCCGGCGATCCGGGACCACAGCGTGACCGAGCCCGGGAGCAGTGCGTCACTGCCGGTGTCGATCCACGCCTTGACCTCTGTCGCCATTCCCGGCTCAATCAGCTCGGGGAGCGATTCGCCCCCGATGCTCAGCGGGTCGAGGCTTTGGGTGACGTCGCCCGAAGCGACGATCGCGAAGCCCTGGGTTTCAACGTTGATCGCGTGGGCCTTCACACGGATGATGTAGTCACCAACATCCGGAACCTGGATCATCACCTGTTCGACGTTGTTGATTCGGTCCGGGACGCCTCCCGGGGTCGTGTCTCCCGCGATGATGTTGTTGCCTCGGTAGATCTCGCCGCCTGGGCCGATGACCTCGAGATCCAGATCGTTGACCAGGACCTCGAGCGTGCCCACCATCGCCGGCGGATCGGTCCAGACCAGGGTGATGCGGAGGTCTTCGCCGGGCGAGGCGTTGGAGACCGACATCGCGAAGGTCTCGTCGGTGCTCAGCCCGGTGGCGTTCCATTGGTCGTGGATGACGCTCTTGCGGCTGTCACCGGGGAAGAACAGGGCGCGGTCGGTGAGCAGGCGCCCCCAGCCTTCTTCGAAGCTCGGATAGCCCGCGACGCCGGTCATGTCGACGCCGGCGTTGAGCAGGGTGGCCTTGAGCAGCGCCCCTGTCGGCGGGAACGCGTCCATGGGTGCTGCGACGCCAGACGGATAGAACCCGTCGACGTAGTACTGACGCACGAGCGTCGCGGCGCCGGAGATCGCCGGGCATGCCATCGACGTGCCCGTGAATCCGATCACGCCGCAGCCGTTCTGGAAGTCGTTCGCGTTCGCGGAGACAACGCCACAGCCCGGCGCGAAGAGTTCGGGCTTCATTCTCCCGTCGTTCGTCGGACCCTCGCCGCCGGAGCAGATCTCGTTCTCGTCGATCCCATCGTTTGGGAACCCGCTGGCGCCGACGGCCACGAGATTCTTCGAGTTCTCGGGGGTACGCAGCAGCGACTGATTCGTCGAAGCGAACGCGACAAAGCTCTCTTCGTTCTGGTAGCAGAACGCGTCGATGCCGCGGCACATCGACGTGTACCAGAACACCGAATCGTCACCCCAGCTGTTGGTGTGGATCCGCGCGCCCAGGTCGTGGTGGAGCTGGAGCGCATCGAACACCGAGGTCTCGTCGAAGCTCGGATACGGCCCATAGGCGATCCGGGCGTCGTAGGCGATGCCCCGAGTGTCGTTGACGAACATGTCGGCGCGATACCCGGCGATCGTTCCGGACACATGCGTCGGATGCTGACGCGATCCCGGAGTGCCCTGATACGAGAAGATCTTGCGGTGCGTCGGACCGATCGGCTCGGTGTCCGAGAATGCGCAGTGATCGGTCCGCAGCCCGGGCAGCGAGCTGTCGAGCACCCCGACGATCTGGTTGCCACCCGTCAGACCGGCATCGTGCAGGGGCGTGATCCCCGGCAGCCCGCTCTGGACGACCCAGTTGCTCTCGAGGTTGCTGCGATCCGAGAGCTCGGGACGCGGCTCGATGTGCTGCACCTCGGGGAGCTCTGCGATGCGCATGAAGAGGCGGCGCGGGACAGTTGCGCTCACCTCCGTGCTGCGAGCGACCTCTGTTTCGTAGTGGATCGTGCCCAACCCGTTCAGCGCGGCTCGCACCGACTCGGCCGATGCGCCGGGGAACAGGGTGATGATGATCGGTGAACGGCCGGTCCGCTCCTGAGCCCGGCGCTCCTGGGTCCGGAATTCTCGTCCGTCGAGCGAGGGGTCGAGCTTCCATTCGGGACGGAAGTCGCTCGCCCACTCGACAGACGCCAGTCCGCGGCACGCGTCGATAGACGCGTTGGCGAGCGACACTACGAAGTGATCGCCGCCGGCGAACCCGACAACCTCGACCCCCGCCTCTTGGAGGTCCGCTTTCGTTTGCCGGTTCATGGGGGCGTCGAGGCGGATGAGCGCGCGCGTCGCGCGCGAGACCTCGCAGCCTCGATTCGACAGCGCGCGCAGCGACATCAGGCCGGTGTCCGGCCTTGCCCTGGTATCCACGACACCGGTCCGGAGCTGGACGGTGCTCTCACCGCCTCCGCCGGCAAGCGCCATCGAGGCCCCGAGCAGCACAGCTGCTGCGCACGTCGCGACTTGTCCCGATCTCCCGCTCATCGAATCCTGCAATGCCGACCTCTCTCGGACTGAGCGGACGCCCCGGCGCGGGCCCCAAGGCCCGGGCGCACGGCGACCCGCGAGCCGATCGACTGTAAGCACCATGGTGGCCTGCGGTTCGGGCCAGTGCGACCATTTCCGGCCAGAATCGACCACAAGAATCGGTCGCTGGCCACTGCAGTCGCTCATGGCTCCCCGAAACGCCGCTCCCGTGTCCGAGAACAGAGTTCGGAATCTGCTAGGGAGGGGTCAGCCCGTCGGCGGGATCGGCTTGCCCCAGTTGGCGAGCACGGCAGTGATGTCGGCGAAGGACAGCTTGCCGTCCTGGTTCACATCCAGGGCGTTGCTGAACCGGCTGTCGCCGTTGGTGGCGCCCATGGCCTTCTGGATGGCATCGATGTGCTCCTGGCCGAAGACCTCGGGGAGGCGTTCTAGAGGCTCTTCCCAAGCCCGCTCGGGCGTTTGCAAACCCCAGTGGCGGAGGACATGGGTCTTGTCCTTGAAGTCGACGACCCCGTCATCATTGGCGTCGGCGCGGGCGTTGTAGCCGGCTTCACCCCGCTTGCTCTGCCACGCCGCGTCGATCGCGTCGAGGTCATCCTGGTCGTAGATCTTGGCGTCGGTCGGCGCCGGTGCAGCGGCCTCATCGCTCGCCCGACCTGGTTCGCCGGAAGGCTCCGGCCGGGGTGCGCTGCCAGCGGGCTGCGCAGGCTCTGCGCCCGGGCGCAGTTGCTGCAGTTCGGATCGCTTGAGCACGACGAACTCGGCGAATCCCGTCGATGCCGGGCCGGCTCCTGCGCTGCGCCCGGCCGGGGTCACGCCCTCGGGCGAGCGGGCGAGCGAGCGGATCTCACGGGTCCGAGCGGAGAGGTCGCGGACGCGGGAGAGCAAAGAGGCGAGATCCGGGGATGATCCGACGGGGTTGCTGCTCATGCGCTGCTCCTGGCACGGGGGATCGGTCCGAGGCGTCTGCGAGCCTCTCGCATGACCGGATCGCAAGCCGCGTGCCATCGATCAGCGGTGCGGCCTTGAACGCTCGAAGGGCTTGAGTTCTTCCGGCACCCGCTTGAGCCCCCGCCGTTGCGCTTTGGCGACGGCGTAGGCCAGCGAGTCGGCCATTCGCTGGCGCACTCGGTCGGTGACCGTCAGGCCGCGCCGCTCCATCTCGCGAAGGCTCCAGGCCCAGGCGTGGTACTCCTCGAGGCACCGGGGCGAATACCGGTTGAACCCGATCGCGTGGTGCCCGATCTCGTGCAGGAAGACAGCCGCTGACATCGGGCCCTTGGGTCGCGGCGCTTCGATGAGGCGGGCGATCGAGCCGTCCGAGTACTTCACCTGCCACGCGACTCCCGACATGCTCGAACGCCACTTGCGCACGCGCACACCGTGCTCCTTCAGCACGTCTCTCGTCATCGTCTCGTATCGCTGGGCGGCGCTGGGCCTGCCCGAGGCGGTGCGCGTGTGCACTCGCGCCGGACGGACGGCCACCTGGGCCCGGGGCTCATCCGCCGGGTGGCGCTTGATCAGATCCCAGAGCGTGCGCACGCGCGTTCTCCCTGAATCACCATCGAGCCCTTCAGGCGGCGTCCTCTGGCGAACTCATCCCAAGTCATTCCGGACCTGCCGTCCGGCTGGACCTCCGCGATCCGCACCAGAGTACCCCCCGCGCACCGCACGACCCCCTGCCCGGCATCAGCGAGAGTGCCGGCTTCCCCGGGGTTCGCTCCTTGCTCCGGAAGCGCACGGAGGAGTTTCACACGCTTCCCGTCGAGCAGAGCCCCGATCCCCGGCCACGGCGAGAGGGCGTTGATGCGCCGTCTGCACTCCTCCGAACTCTGCGTGAAATCGATCCAGGCGTCCTCCCGGGAGAGCTTCGGAGCCAGCGTGACCAGCGACTCGTCCTGCTCTGTGCCTGCGATCCTGCCACCTTCCGCCGCGCTGAGCGTTTCGAGCAGCAGGTCCGGTCCGTCCGAGGCGAGAAGGTCGTGCAGATCGCCCGCGGTCTGGTGCGCCTCGATCGGTCGCTCGCTCATCGCGTAGACGGTGCCGGCGTCCATTCTCTGCGCGAGCGCGATGACCGAGTTCCCGGTGACGGAGTCGCCGGCGAGGATCGCGTGGTTGATCGGCGCCGCTCCGCGCCAGCGGGGCAGGCGCGAACCATGGAGGTTCATGGCGAGGCGCGACTCGAGAAGCTCGGGCCCGATCTTCTGACCGAACGCGATGACCACGAAGGCGTCGGCGGGCAGATCGAGGATCTGGCGGGACGCCTCCTGCTCGTTTACGTTCGCAGGCTTCAGCACCGGGGCCGAATCGAGAGCTTCTCCGCACCATGCAGCAATGGGGGTTGGCGTCAGCTTCTTGCCCCGGCCGGAGGGGCGGTCCGGCTGCGTGACCACAGCCAGGATGTTGTGCCGGCGCGCGATGGCCGCGAGGCTCGGGAGCCCGAACGCGCCCGATCCGAAGAAAACGATGTTCACGACGCCTGCGCCTCGAGCTGTTTCACGAGCGACTTGTTCTTCCGCCTGTCGGCAGGGGTCATCTTGTCGATGATCAGCACCCCGTCGAGGTGGTCGAACTCGTGCTGCCACACCCGGGCGAGCAGGCCGGCGCCTTCGCGCGTGAACCGCTGGCCGTCCAGACCGGTTGCCTCGATGGTGACGCCGGAGGGTCGCCGGACCTCGCCCTCGATGTCGGGGAGGCTGAGGCACCCCTCGCTCATCGGCACGAGGTCGCGCGAGTAGCCCGAGAGCAGCGGGTTGATGTAGACCTCGGGACCGAGCGTCGCGCTGGGCGGGTCGGCGCGGGCGTCGCGTCCGGGATCGGCGCCCTCGTCGTCGGTGGCGACCTCGACGACGAACATGCGCCACGGCAGGCCCACCTGGGGAGCGGCCAGCCCGATCCCCGGGGCGGCACGCATCAACTCGATCATCCGCTCCGCCACGGCGCGGACGCCTTCGTCCACCTGCTCCACAGGCTCCGCCCGGCGCCGAAGGACCGGGTCCGGGAAGTGCCGGATGTACAGAGAATTCGCCTCAACGCTCACTCCCCGAGTCTACGTTCTGAGACCGCTGGAAACCATCGGGGTGCGCCGTGCGGACAGGTACCGCCGGCTCCACGCGCGATCGGGTGCCCGATCCGCGGGTGGGGTATGCTGGTGGGTCCGGCTCGCCCCGGCTGCCGGCCCCGAATCCACGCACACAGGAGCTGTTCTTGGCGCTCGATCGCTTCAAGAAGAAGAAGTCGCAGGCAGGTGTCGCCGAAGCACCGGACGAGGGCCCGTCGGAAAGCTCGGCAACCAACCCGGCGAAGGCACAGACGTTCTTCACGCATGCGCAGACCGTCCACGAGACCGGCAACTACGGGTACGCGATGACCCTGTGGCTGCAGGGACTGCGATGGGACCCGTCGAACATGATGGCGTTCGAGAAGTTCCTCGAGTCGTCGGCGCGGTTCGGCGCTGACCCGAAGATCAAGGGGCCGACGTCGGACCAGAAGAAGAACTTCTCGGGTCGCCAGCCGGTCGAAAAGTACCTTGCCGCGCTTCTGAACTGGGGGCCGCGCCAGCTCGACTGGTCGCTCGCGATCAAGGCGCTCGAAGCGGCCGCGAAGGTCGAGGCGAACGAGCCCGCCTACGAGATCGGCAAGCGGGCGCTGGGCACCGCCGCGGAGGATCCCAAGGCCAAGAAAGACGCGTTTGTGACGCTCATGAGGCAGTTCCAGGTGATCGGCGCGTTCGACCTCTCGGTCACCGCCGGAGAGATCGCGATCCGCAAGGACCCGAGTGACGGCAAGCTGGCCGCCGAGGTCAAGAACATGTCGGCCCAGGCCACCATGGCACGGGGTGGCTACGGCAAGACGGGTGAGCAGGGCGGCTTCCGCGAGAACATCCGCGACTCATCGCAGCAGCAGGCGCTCGAGGAAGAGGACCGCCTGGTCAAGACCGAGGATGTGCAGGAACGCGTGATCGCGCGGGCCAAGGACGACTACAAGCAGCGGCCGACGGACCTCGCCGCGATCCAAAAGTTCGCGAAGGTGCTGCTCGAGCGGGCCAAGCCCGAGGACGAGAAGCTCGCGTACAGCGTCCTGAGCAAAGGATACGAGGCGACTTCCAACTTCCGCCTGCGGATCATGGCGGGAGATATCAAGCTGCGAGTCGGGCGCCGGCAGGTGTCCCAGGTCCGGGCGAAGGTGCGCCAGAGCCCGGATGACGAGGCGCTGCGGGCCAAGCTCGAGGAGGCCGAAAAGAAGCTCCTGAGCGCTGAGATCGCGGAGTTCACCGAACGGGTCGAGAACATGCCGACCGATCTGAGCATGCGCTACGAGCTCGGCAGGCGCTGTCTCAAGGCGGGTGATTTCGAGTCGGCGATCGAGCACCTCCAGCAGGCGCAGTCTTCGAAGCAGGTCGCCCAGCAGGCCCGCCTGGGTCTCGCCGAGTCGTTCGTCGCCGTGGGCTGGCTCGACGAAGCCGAGAGCACCTATCGCCAGGCGATCGATGACCACGAGAGCGACTCGGACGACCTGGGAACTCAGCTCAGGTACGGGCTGATGCTCGCGCTGCAACGCAAGGCCGAAGACAACCAGGAGTTGTCGAGCGCCGAAGAAGCCTTCAAGCTCGCTTCGGGCATCGCCATCAAGCAGATCGGATACAAGGACATCCGAGAGCGGCGCAACGCGATCCAGGAGCTCGTCAAGACGCTCAAGAGCGCGTGAGGCCAGCGAAAGGAACCGTGCCGTGGCGTCTGGCGCCCGCGCAATAGTCATCATCCCGGCCCGGCTCGGCTCGACTCGTTTCCCCGGCAAGGTGCTGGCCGACGCGACCGGAAAGCCATTGATCCAGCATGTGTGCGAATCGGCTTCGCGGGCGCCCTCTGTGCGGCGGGTGGTCGTCGCCACCGATGATCAGAGGGTGCTCGAGACCGTGACCCGGTTCGGCGGCGAAGCGGTCATGACCTCACCCGACCACCCCAACGGCTCGTCGCGCCTCGCTGAAGCGTGCGACGCGCTCGGCCTCGATGATGAAGAGATCGTCGTCAACGTGCAGGGCGACGAGCCCGAGATCGAAGAGCTTGTCATAGACCGAGCCGTCGAGACACTCGAACAGGCCGGGACTCCGGTCGCTACGTGCGCTGTGCCGCTCACCGATGCATCCGAAGCGCGGAGCCCGCACGTGGTCAAGGTTGTCGCGCGCGTCGACGGCAGGGCGCTGTATTTCTCGCGGGCGCTCATCCCGCACGATCGGGATGGCGAGGCAGGCGTGCCGGCCGGCCCATTGCGCCATGTCGGTCTCTACGCGTACCGGCGCTCGTTCCTTCGGGAGTATGCGGAGATGGGCAGCACTCCCCTCGAAGCCACCGAGAAGCTGGAGCAGCTCCGGATCCTGGAGCACGGCCACGACATAGCGGTCGCTGTCGTCCAAGGCGTGCGCGCCCCGGCGGGCATCGATACCCCGGAGCAATACGAAGCGTTCGTCCGCCGAGCCGGCGCCTGACGCTTTCCGCCACGGGCTTTGAGTCTTGGGCCGGGCGTGGTACGATCCGCTATGCCCCAATCGGAAAATCAGCGGAGACCGTCCTCCTCGGGAGGAGTCGACTGGACCGAGGTCGAGCGGACCGCGGGAGCGGATCTTCTTGCAGCCACCGGCCATGCCTCGGCGACCACGGAGGTCTACAGCCCGCTGCCGGATGGCTATCGCAAGGGGCGACATCGCTATGTCGTTGTCCTCGGCACCGTGATGAGCGGCCTGGGCAAGGGCATCTTCGCCTCCAGCACCGCCAAGCTGCTGAAGGACAAGGGGCTCGTGGTCGCGCCGATGAAGCTCGAGGGCTACCTCAACATCGATGCGGGAACGCTGAACCCGTTCCGGCACGGCGAGGTGTTCGTGCTCGACGACGGAACCGAGTGCGACATGGATCTGGGCACCTACGAGCGGATGCTCGACCAGGACCTCTCCCGCCGGAACTTCATGACCGCCGGGCAGATCTACTCCGACATCCTGGAGCGCGAACGCCACGGGGAGTACCTGGGCCGGGACGTGCAGATGATCCCGCACGTGACCGGTGAGGTGAAGCGGAAGGTGCGCGAGCTGGCGATGTACGGCGACGGGCGTCAGCCGGCGGACGTCGTCTTCGTCGAGGTCGGCGGCACCGTCGGCGACTACGAGAACGGGTTCTACATCGAGGCGATGCGTGAGCTCGCGTTCGAAGAGGGGCCCGACGCCGTGTGCTTTGTTGCCCTCACCTATGTGATCGAGCCCCACGCGCTCGGCGAGCAGAAGTCCAAGGCGGCGCAGCTCGGCGTCAAGCGAGTGATGGAAGCGGGCATCCAGCCCCACATCGTCTCCTGCCGGGCGACGCGTCCGTGCTCTCCCACGGTGCTCGAGAAGATCGCCATGTTCACGAACGTGCCGCTCAAGCGTGTGTTTTCGATGCACGATCGCTCGAGCGTCTACTCCATTCCTGAGTCGATGCGCCGCGAGGGCCTGGATCGCGAGATCCTCAGCGTGCTCAACCTGCACGACCGGGTCGACCACGCTCACGAAGATAGGGCCCGTGAGCGCTGGATGAAGTACGTGACCAAGATGGAGTCCCCGAAGGCTCGGGATGTCAGGATCGGCCTGACCGGGAAGTACGCTTCGGTACGGGACGCTTACGCGTCGATCGCCAAGTGCATCGAGCACTGCGCGACGCACCTGGAATGCGACGTCACGCTCGACTGGCTGGAGTCTTCTGACATTACCGATCAGAACGTCGAGGACCGGCTGGGATCGTGCGACGCGATCGTCGTGCCCGGAGGTTTCGGCAGCAGGGGAGTCGAGGGGAAGATCGCGTGCGTGAAGCACTGCCGCACCACGGGTCTTCCGTATCTGGGCATCTGCCTGGGGTTCCAGGCTGCTGTCATCGAGTTCGCGCGCAATGTCGTCGGGCTGACCGATGCGAACTCGACCGAGTTCGATCCCCGCGGTTCTCAGCCGGTGATCAGTGAGCTGCCGGATCAGAAGAAGATCGAGCAACTCGGCGGGACGATGCGTCTCGGCGGCCAGGACGTTGCGATCGCGCCGGGCTCCCTCGCCCACCAAGTGTTCGGCTCGACCTCGGTGCGCGAGCGCTTCCGGCATCGTTACGAGGTCGACCCGCTCTACATCGAACGCCTCGAAGCCGGAGGGCTGCTGTTCTCAGGGCGTCACCCCGTCCATCCGATCATGCAGATCCTCGAACTCCCCCGGCCCGGTGACGAGCGGGCCGAAGCCGGCAAGCCGACGCACCCCTATTTCATCGCGGGCCAGTTCCATCCCGAGCTGCTCGGGCGCCCGACGTGCCCGGAACCGATGTTCATGGGGCTTGTCTCGGCGGCCCTCCAGCGGAAGTACCCCGAGGCGAAGATCCAGGTTCCCGCGTCCCGGCTCAGCGCGGGCTGAGTCTGCCGAGGACGCGTCACGTTCCCCCGCGCGGGATGAATACACATGTCCGATCAAGCTGACCACACGCAGGCCGCGCCGCCGGTGCGCATCGCAGACGGGGGCATCGAACTTATCGCCTACGAATTGACGCCCAACCCCGGCTTCCTGATCGAGCCGGCCAAGCCGACGCGTGACTGGATGGACAAGGCGCCCGGGCGAACGCCGTACCGGTGCCTCCCGATGGTGATGGCCAACCAGGCGGGCTGGTTCATCCGCGCCCCGGCGACAATGACGGCACGCTGGAACGGGAAGGTCGACACCTCCGGCCTCGAGATCAAGCTCACAGACCCCTCGTACAAGGGGCCGCCCTTCGCCGTTTCGAACTTCGGTATGGGGATCATCACGTTCCAGTTCCCGTGGATGTTCCGCACTCCCCCCGGCGTCGGACTGTGGGTGCATGGTCCGCCCAACGAGCCCCGCGACAATCTCACGGCGCTCGAGGGGCTTGTCGAAACCGACTGGATCGAGTCTCCGTTCACGATGAACTGGAAGATCCAGCGGCGCGGAAGCCCGGTGTACTTCCAAAAGGGCGACGCGCTGTGCCTGCTCACCCCGTTCCCGCTCGATCTCCTCGAGACGGTCCAGCCGCGGGCCAAGATGCTCAGCGAGGACCCGAAGCTCATGGAGTCGGTGCTGAAGAACCGCAAGAAGCGGCTGGAGCTCGTGCAGGAGCAGTCCGGCAGCCAGGACGGGAAGACGGCCTGGGAGAAGACCTATTTCAAAGGCGAGAAGGCCGACGGCTCGCAGACCGATCGGCACCGGACGAACTTCCGGCTCCGGCCGTTCCCCGAGGGCTCATGACCGGCGTTGACGCCCGCGGGCGGAGGCGTACAGTATCCGCCTGATCTCACGCGCAGGCCGGTCCTCCGGCCGGTGCACAGGCGATGTAGCTCAGTCGGTTAGAGCGAGGGATTCATAAACCCTAGGTCGGTGGTTCGAATCCACCCATCGCCATTCAGGTCGCCGGCGTGCCGGCGCGATCCTCTCGTGCCCACCACCACTTCCCATCGACGCGTTTCATGAGTGCGGACGCACGGCGTCGGGTGCTCGGTGCGCTCTGGGCCTGGGCCTGGCGGACCGGCGTCGCGTGCGGCACCATCGAGTTGCTCAGCCGCGCACTCGGATCCGAGAACGGCATCCTGTCGGGCGGTGGAGGGCAGTCGGTCGTCATCGTGATGGCGGTGCTCGTGGCCGTCGCGGTCATGGGCACGGCCGACGCCCCGCTCCGCGCCAGCGGGCTCGCTGTCGAACGCAGGAAGCTGCTCCCCCGTCTCGCCGGCGGCCTGCTGCTCGGCATCGCCAGCGCGGGCGTGGTGCTCGCGGTCCTCGCGAGCAGGGGGGCGATCACCGGCAGGCCGCGGATCGACCTCCGCGTGGTGGAGGATCTGCTCGGCGCCGTCGGGGGCGCCCTGCTCATTGGCGGGGCCGTCGCGTTCCTGATCTCCGGCTGGTTGTACGGCGTGCTCGCCGAGGCCATGCGAGCACGCGGGACCATCATCGCGACTGCCGTCATCGGGCCGGTTCTGTTCCTGCTGTCAGCCCCGGGTGAGATCGCACCGGACGCCGCCTGGAGACGCGGCATCACGTTCGCGCTGGTCTGCGCGGTTCTCGGGGTCCTCCGCGCGAAGTCCGGCTCGATCGTCGTCTCGGGCGGTGTGGCCGTCGGCTGGCTCATCGCGCTTCGATTGACGCGGAAGGTCTCGGGTGTCGAGATGGATGTCGATGTGCTCGCGCACCCGGTGATCTGGATCGGCCTCGGGATCATCCTGCTGTTCGCTCTCGTCCTGCCCGGTCGTGCCGAGCAACCCGAGTCTTCTCGCGAGGTCGAGTGGTTCCGCAAGTCGCAGCCGCTCTCTCACCTGGGGCTGTTTGCGCCGATCGACGTGTGGCTCAGGATCATGTTCCGCGCCAAGACCCACGTGGGCGCCGCGTACTGGCCGCGGATGATCGGCACGCTCGCGATCGCGCTGATCAACGGCGTGCTGACGCTGCCCGAGCGGCTCGCGACGCCGCTCCTCCTGCGAAACTGGCGTCCTTCCGATCCGGTCGTGATCGTCGGCGTCCATCGGAGCGGGACGACTCATCTCCAGAATCTTCTGGCGCTCGACCCGCGATTCGCCTGCTCCCGAACCCGCCACGTGCTGGACCCGTTCGGCTTCTGGCTGTCGGGACGGATTGTCGGGCCTCTGCTCAACCTCGTGCTCCCGCTGCAAAGACCGATGGACGCGGTGCGATTCAGCTGGAACACGCCGAACGAGGACGAATACGCCATCGCCAACTCGGAGCACGTGAGCCCGGACTGGGGTGTCCGGTTCCCGAAGGAAGCGGAACGCTACAAGGCCTACGTGCTGCCCGAAGGGTTCAGCGAAGCCGAACGCGAGCGGTGGAAGCGGCGTTTTTCCTGGTTCCTCGGCAAGCTCACCCGCTTCAACGGGCGGGTCCCGCTGGTGAAGAACCCGTACCACACCGGGCGGGCCTCGATGATCCTCGAGGCATTCCCCGGCGCCAGGTTCGTGCACATCCACCGCGATCCGTACGACGTCTACCGCTCGAACCTGCACCTGGCGAACACGGCGCACGTTCTCTTTCAGTTCCAGGACGATGATCCGGAGCAGTTCGCCGAGCGATTCCTGGCGATGTACGCGTCGATGGAGGATCGGTTCTACAGCGACGCGGCCTCGATGAGCGACCATCAGTGGGCCGACGTCGCCTATGAAGATCTCGATGCGGATCCAGTCGCGACGCTCCGCGCGATTTACGAGCGGCTGCAGTTCGAGTGGCGCGACGAAGACGAACAGCGGGCATCGGCCTACATCTCATCGCTCGGGACGTATCGCAAGAACCGCCACCGCGTCGTCGAGCCCGCACTCGCCGAGCGCATCGAGAAGGCGATCGGCCATCTCCGCGTGCTGTGGAACCGGCCGCTCTCGGCGCCGGCTTCGGGCCGATCCTCATCCGAGCGATGAGATCACCCCAGAAGCTTCATCGCGCACGAGCCGGCTCCGTTCAACTCGTCGTGCACAGCCAGTTCTGCAGCACCCGGGTGATGTCGGAGAAGCCGACCGACCCGTTCCCGTCGGCGTCTCCGTCCGGGCCCGGGTTGAGCCAGCGCTGAAGGATGTAGGTGATGTCGCCGAAGTTCACCTCGCCGTCACCGGAGACCTCGGCGCCGTTGCAGGCGGCCGGAACGCAGAGCCCGGCATTCAGCGAGGGTTCGAATCGGTACTCGGTGTCGGACACGAGCGTTGCCGCGTCGATCGAGGTCCCGGCCGAGCCGTCGAAGTTCTCGATCCCGATGGTGTAGTCGCCGGCGCTCGCCTCGGGCTTGATGGTCAGATAGCGCAGCTCGATCGCGCCGTCGGCCTCGTACAGCACGGCTTGGAACGTGTTCGTGCCGGGCTCGAGCGGCTGGGGGATCGCGTCCCACTGCGCGATGAACTGCCGGCTGGGGCTGACACCGATCGTCTGGTAGTAGATCGCGCCGCCGCTGGGCAGGGACAGGTCGTCCCAGAGAGCGGCGATCAGTGCGTTCGGGAGCGCCGCGGTGGGGATGGGCGCGTTCACCGCTTCGTCCAGCGGGGCGCCGGCGGAGAGGTAGCCCTCCGACGAGATCCCGATCCGATCGATCGTCACACCGTAGAACTCGAACGGGAATCCGATGTCGACGAAGGCGCCGTCGTCGTCGTTGAGCGGCAGCAGGGTGCCGCTGATGCTTATGTCGAGGAACGGGCTCGCGCCGAGAACCGAGACGTACTCGATCGGGCACCCGGTCGCAGCGCCGAGGAACGTGCCGCCGGCAGCGGCGCAGTCCGCCGCGGTGGTCGTGTCGCAGTCGTTCCCGGAGCAGCAGGCACCCAGCGGTTCGCAGTTGAGAGTCGCGACGTAATTGTTGGACGTGCCGCACGGGAAACCGTCGAGCTCGTTGGCGATGAACGCGAAGTACGTCCCCGCCGGGAGGATCGCCTCGATCTGCCCCGACCCGCATCGGTCGATGATCGCTTCGGCGAACACCTCGGGAGAGTCGCAGTCGCCATTCAGCAGCAGGATCTGGACCGGGAGCTCCGCTTCGGCGCTCCACGTCACGCGGCTGACAGAGCCAAGGTCGAACCGATAGAAATCGGTGTCCCGATCGTTGGAGACGCCCGCCGTGGTGCCGCACACGGTTTGGCCGCAGGCGATGGTCTCGAAAGTGGGGGGGTCGACGTTGCATCCGTCGTTGGTGAGCATGCCGCACGATTCCATCTCGACGATGGCGCCCGGTGGGCAGGTGACGGTGCAGGTCGAGCAATCGGGCGGGGTGGCGCACGCCACGCCGTCGCTCGACACCACGAGGTTGGTGGTCCCGACCTGTCCGTCGAAGGCGTAGACGAGGATGTAGTAGTCCGCCCCCATCTCCGAGCACCACTCGACGCGCGAGCGGAGCCCGCAATCGTCGTCGTTGCTCGCGACGCAGATCGGTGCTTCACAGGAGCCGCAGTAGACGTTGATCTTGGTGTCCAGCCCCCCGGTCGTGTTGCAGAGGGATGCCTCCATCGTCTCGCCGGTGCCCTCCACGCGGTACCAGATCCCGGGCGCCGTGATCCCCAGGAACCCGCACGAAGGCGCATCCGTGTCCAGGGTCGCGTCCTCGTTGGTCTCGATGTCAAGATCGAAACCGCCGGGCGGCACCGTGAGTTCGATTGCCCCGGAGCAGACGTCGAACGCCGGAGGCTGCGGGGCGGGCCAGTCGGCGACGATCTCGTAGAAGCTCTGGTCGATCGAGTTGAGCCCGCCGACCTGGACGTAGTAGGTCTGGCCGGGGGTCAGACCGGTGAGCGTGACCTGCGACCGCAGGCTGCAGAAGTCGTCGTTGCACCCGATCTCGACGAACGAGCCGCAGGTGCCCTCGTACACCGCGAGGACGGTATCGCCCACCAGGCTCCGGCAGAGGCTGATGCGAGCGCTCGTTTCGTCGGGCTGGAAGGTGTACCACACCGAGCCGAACGCCGGGAACGGCCCTCCGGCGCGGCAACTGATGTCGGGGTCGGTGCTGACTGTCGTCGCAAAAATGTTCGAGAACGAACGCCCAAAGCCATTGTTCAGCACGAGTGCGTTGGCGCAGTCGTCGTTCTCCGGGGGCTCAGCGGACTGGCACTGCGTCACATCGCCCAGCGCGATGTCGAGGCAGAAGTCGAGATCGGTCGCGATCAACTCGTTCGCGAACGGCGGTTCACCCAGCGCCTGGAACGCGATGTCGTTGCCGCCGGAGCCCTTGCGCCAGAAGAAGTTGCATCCCTCGGCCATGGTGTCCATGGTGATCCGCACCCAGTAGCACCGGCCTCCCAGCAGGTTGACCGGCGCGTGATCGGCAACGAATTCGTACACGGGGAACGTGTCCAGGATGCGCTCGCCGGTGTCGATCGGCCCGGTGTACGAGTTCTCGTCGAAGAAGAACGTGGCGAACGGGGCCTCGGAGGGGCGCCCGAAGAAGTCGAGGTAATACGCGACCGTGAACTCAGGCATCGCCGTGCCGCCGCAGTCCATCAAGGTGTCCGTGATGGCCCCGGCGAAGCAGATCGAGCTCACCGAGGCGTCGGCGTCGACCCGAAAGTCGTCGAACACGAAGAATCCACTCGAGTCGAACGCGTCGGTGTTGTCTCCGGCCTGGCAGTTTGGAGCGGGCTGACCACAGAAATCCTGGCCGGGCTGCAGTTCGATGCTGAATGTCCCGCTTCCGCCACCGGTGAAGGGTGTGACGCCCAAACGGATCAGGAACTGCTGGCCCATGGTGGCGGCGAATACGATCTCGGCCTGAACGAAACAGGCGTCGTCGCTGCACTGAAGCAGCGTGGCGTCGCTCACCGGGCATCCGGGGCTGTACAGCGCCAGGCGCGTATCGGCGCCGGTCTGGCCGCCGCACGTTGAAACGACGTAGCTCGCGCTTGCCGGTGCCGTCCACAGGTACCAGATGTCCCGGTCGATCTGCGTCTCAAACAGGAAGTTGCACGCGGGGTGCGCCGGTCCGTCGGTCGTGGCGTTGACCAGGTCGAACGGGAACATGCCCGTTCCCATGATGACCGCGGCGTTCTCGCAGTTGTCGTTCGCCGGAGGCGGCCCCCCTCTGTCGGCGCTGAAGGTGTCGAGAAGTTCCTCGACGAGCAGCTTCTCGCGAGGCGCGTCGCCGAGCGACCGGGCGCCGGTGGGAGTCCGGGACTCGAAGAGGAGGGCAGCAGAGGGTCGGGGGTCGCTCGCTGCTCCTGTCTTCGAATCGGTGCGCGCCGATTTCTCGGACCCGAGCTGGACCGGCGTTTGGGCCAGGACCGGAACGCTCACGCTCAGGGCCGCAAGGCCGAGCCAGATCGGTCTCAGCAGAATGGAAGCGTCGAAACCCACGATCTCTCCTTCGTCACGGGCGGGGCCCTCATCGGCTCCGGATCACCGAGCGGGCGCGTCGGGACGGTGGTTCGGGCGCACATCCCTGCCAGGCAGCAGGACGCACCCCGTGATCGCCCACTGATGGTACGAGCGGCGCGGTGGGGCCGGTTCCGTTCGGATCCGTTCCGCGGGCCGCCGGAAACGAAAGCCGCCCCCCGGAGGCTCTCCAGGGGGCGGCGTGGTCATCCGATGGGGTGGGGGTTTCCCCCGTTTAACAGCTCAGTTTGAGCCGAGCGCCGAGCTCACGCCCGGCACCTCGTCTGCACCGTTCGGGACGGTGATGGTCGAGCCCTCGAAGTCGTCATCGATGGGCTGGTAGCGGCCCCCGAGATGCTGATGGAGGAATCCCTCGGTGACGGCGTTGAACGCCTTGCTGTTCTCGGGCCGGCGGAAGCCGTGGCCTTCATCTGGGAACAGCACGTAGGTCACCGGGATGTTCTTCTCGGTCATCGCGTCGACGATCTGGTCCGACTCGGCCTGCTTCACTCGCGGGTCGTTGGCGCCCTGGCCGATCAGCAGCGGCTTCTTGATGTCCCCCGCGTAGGTCAGCGGCGACCTGCTCTTGAGGAACTCCTGGCCCTCGGGCGTCGTCCAGTCTCCGACCGACTTCTTGAATCGCTCGACGGCCGCGACCCAGTAGGGGGGGATCGACGAGAGGAGGGTGTTGAGGTTGGACGGGCCGACGATGTCGACGCCGCACGCGAACTTGTCGGGGGTCATCGTCAGGCCCGCGAGGGTCGCGTAACCGCCGTAGCTGCCGCCCATGATGCCGACACGATTGGCATCCGCGATGCCTTCCTCGATCGCCCAGTCGACGGCGTCGATCAGGTCGTCGTGCATCGTCGTGCCCCAGGCCATATTGCCGGCGTTCACGAAGTCCTTGCCGAAGCCGGTCGAGGCGCGGAAGTTCACGCTCAGCACCGCGTAGCCGCGGTTGGCGAGCCACTGGTGGCGGCTGTTGTAGCCCCAGCTGTCACGGCCCCAGGGGCCGCCGTGCACGAGCAGCACGGTCGGCAGCGGCTGGTCCGGCACGGCATCCTTGTCGGTGTCGGTCCAGACGGGAAGGGTGTAGTAGCTCACGAGGTCGAGACCGTCGCGAGACTTGATCACGACCGGGTGCATCTTCGCGAGGGGAAGCCCCTCAAGGTTCTCGCGGTTGGTGAACAGGAACTTGGCCTTGTTGGCCTCGTTGTCGTACAGGTAGTAACGGACAGGACCGTCATCCATGACGTACGAGACGATCCAGTGGGCGTCGTCGGTTGTGCGGCTGGAGATGCTGAAGTCGCCGTCGGCGACCGTGGCGAGGTAGGCCATGTCCTCGCGGATCGAGTCGTCGAGGATCTCCCAGCGACGCCGGTCGTAATTGAACTGCACCGCCTGGATGGTGTTCTCGGTCGGGTGCGAGATCGTGCCGCCCGCATCGGTGCGCGTGTCGGAGGCGAGGATGGTGGTCTCGCCGGTTCCGAGGTTCGTGGCGGTGAGCGCCCCGGTGTTCCGTCCGGTGCTGTCGACGCCGTACACCACCGAGCCGTCCTTGGAGAATCCGCCCCAACCGGTGGTCAGGGTGTCCTCGAACTCCACCTCACGCCAGAGCTCCGACTCATGCGCTTCGTTGAACGTGTACCAGTTGGTGCTGGCGTCCGGCTGAGGCTTGCTGCCCATGCGGAGATTGAAATCGTCGTCGAACTGCAGACCGGTGTAGCCGTCGGTGTTCATGAACACCTCTTCGCGGTCGCCGGTCTCAACGTTGATCTTGTACACGTCGAAGTAGCGCGGATCACGGTTGTTGACCCCGACAAGCATCTCGTTCGGGAACTTGTGGCTCACCTGCTGCGGGATGGCACGGGCGCCGGGGAACGGTGTCAGCTCGATCGTCTTCCCTGTGTCGATGTTCGTGCTGAACACGTGGAAGTTCTCGTCGCCCCCGATGTCCTGCAGGTAGAACAGGTGCGTGTTGTTGTGCGCCCATCCGTAGATCCGGATGCCGCGATAGTCGTCGTCGGTGACGCAGCGGGCAGCCTCGAGATCGTTGGTTGGAGCGACCCAGACGTTCAGGACCCCGTCCTTGGCGGCCAGCCAGGAGAGGTACTTGCCGTCGGGGCTGAGCTGGACGCTGGCCCGATCGGGATTCCCGAACAGGACCTCGCGATCGATCATGGGGACGTCGTTCTGCGCGAACGCAACAGGGGCGCTGACGACGCTGCCAGCGATCGCGCACGCAATGAGTCGTTTGCCAAGGGACATCCTGATTCTCCTCTGGTCTGGTTGCAGATGTGGGGAGCGAACGCAGGACCGCGGTCCCGCATAGGAATTACCGTCCACCCGGATACACGGTTGAAGAATCGCCGAAATATTTGATGCCGGCGTGCACCACCATTATGCCCGATTCGCGCCGCCGATTTCTGCGATCGCGCGGAACATCCGGTCGGCGGCCCTGATCATGGAATCCTGTTCGTCCTCGGTGAAGGGGAGCCGCCCCATTCCTTGCTTAAACTCGCCCCACAGCCCGCGCTGATCCTCGCCATACGGATCGAGTGCGCGTGTGCCGTCGATGCCCTCGAATCCGTAGGCCTTGCGGACGGCTCCAGCGATGAAGCGACCGCCGTTCGTCGAGCCCTCAAGCACGTAGAAGAACCCCAACAACGCGATGGGATTCTCCCTCGCTGCCTTGGCGATGTCGTCGATGAGTTTCTGCGTGGGGACCGACGGTGCGGGCTTGTCATCGGAACCGACGAAGCGAGCGTCGGAGGCGAGCTTCTGTTCGTGGAATCGCCGATCTTCGATAATCGGCGCCAGATCCGGGCGAGAATCGCGCAAGCCAGCGAGTGCCCGCTCCAGAGCGCCGTAGACCAGCCTGAGCTGGCCCAGGTGGCTGCCGTACGCCTCCAGAGGAAGCTCGCCCCGAACCAGGGCCTGCTGAAACGGATGGTTCTCAGCCTCGTGATGGAGATCGGCTGTCTCTTCTTTCAGGCGGGACATGATCGGAGTAGCGGCTTCGACAGTCGGTTGCGTGGTCATCAGATCGGAATCCTCGGTTGAGAGTCGGCGGGTGGGCGAAGCCCGCGGTGCCCCATGGGACTGCCGCGGTGGGAACGAGCGCCTGTGGCAGCCAATTCGGAAGAGGTGGCGGAGGCCACGGCGTGGACTCGACAGATCGCCGGCGTCATTAATTGCGACCCAGTCTCAGTTGGGCAGCACTGCATGTCAAGCGCGTGAAAAAGGCCCCGCTCGAACTCTCGAACGGGGCCCATCGGAGGGAGGGGGAATCAGTTGGCTTCGTGGATCTCGATGCGACGACCGGAGTCGCCCAGAGCCTTGGGGAGCGTCACGGTGAGAACGCCGTTCTCGAGCGCGGCGTGGATCGCATCGGTGTCGATCCCGTCGCCGAGCCGGAAGACTCTCTCGTAGTCGCCGACCGCGTACTCGTCGGCGATCACGGCCGCGCCGCCTGGGATCCGGTCAGGGGCACTCGCGCGGATCGACAACTCGCCTTGGTCGAATTCAACGTCGACCGTGTCCTTCGAAGCTCCGGGCAGGTCGGCGAGGATGGTGAACGCGTTTGCGCTCTCGAGCACATCGACGCTCAGACGGAATCCGGTCGGATGCTTCGACGAGGTGCGGGTATCGGTGTCACACCGTTGGGCGGTGGTGCAAGTAGTCATCGTTCAGACTCCTTCTGTCATTCGTTCTATCTCGGGCCAGGAGGCGCCGTCGTTATCCCTTGATCTCGATCCGCCGGGGACGAGCGCTTGCCGCTTTCGGAAGCGTGAGCTGGAGGACTCCGCCAGTGAACGTCGCCTGCAGTCCGTCGCCGTCGATGTTTGAAGGCACTTGCAGCGAGCGCTCGAATTCTCCGCTCCACCGCTCGCGGCGAACGGCGCCCGAGTCTTCAGGGAAGTCGATGTGGCGGGCACCCTTGAGGGTGAGCCTGGACCCTTCGAGTGTCAGGTCGAGATCTTCTTTGCGAACACCGGGCAGTTCGGCTTCGAGGAAGAAGGCGTCTTCGGTCTCCCAGCCGCGCAGGGCGGGAAAGGCGGTGTTTGATGTGGGAGCGGCGTTCGGCGAGCCGAGAACGCCTTCGAAGAGCCGGTCGATCTCGTTCCACATCGAACGGGAACGGACGAATCGGTTGGGTGTTCTCATGGCGAGCATTGCAAGTCTCCTTTCGTTACACGCGACGCCCCGCGTGTATCGGTGCGGGGCCTTCGCACTTGATGCAACACTCGTGCCACGTTGATGCCAACGTGGTGCGACTCAGATCGACACGCTTCTGCCAAAGTGGCAATCCGGCTGCCGCGCGTGGCAGATCGGGTGGTCCGAAACGCCGCCACGGGTCGCGGAAGGGGGTCCATCAGCCCCGAAACAGGCATCGGGTTTGCAAGATCTCTGCTCGCGAGGGCAGGCCCGGGGCCGAACTCGCGACGAAAGGAGACGCATCGAATGGACTTCAATCGACTCACGCAGCGCAGCCAGGAGGCGTTCAACGACGCACAGGCCACCGCGGTCCGGTTCGGCCACCGCGAACTCGACGCCGAGCACGTGCTGCTCGCGCTGCTCGATCAGGCAGAGGGTCTACTGCCGCGCGTGCTGACGAAGATGGAAGTCGATGTCGAAGCGCTGCGCGGGCGGATCCACTCCGACCTGGAGCGCCGCCCGAGCGTCTCCGGCCCGGGCGCCGAGCCTGGGAAGGTGCTGGTGACGCAGCAGCTCCGCGAGGTGCTGGTCAACGCCGAAGACGAAGCCAAGCGCCTGAAGGACGAGTACATCTCCGTCGAGCACATGGTGCTGGCCATCCTCAAGGGAAATGGCGGGTCCGGGGCCGGTCGCGCCCTGGCGGACCTCGGCGTGACCTACGACGCCTTCCTGGAAGCGCTCACCAGCGTCCGCGGCAACCAGCGCGTGACCAGCGCCAATCCCGAGGCCACCTACGAAGCGCTCGACCGGTACGGCCGCGATCTGGTCAAGGAAGCCGAACTCGGACGCCTCGACCCGGTCATCGGGCGGGACAGCGAGATCCGGCGCGTGATCCGGATCCTCTCGCGCAAGACGAAGAACAACCCCGTCCTGATGGGCGAGCCCGGCGTCGGCAAGACCGCCATCGTGGAAGGGCTTGCGCAGCGCATCCTCCGCGGCGACGTGCCCGAGGGCCTGAAGGACAAAACCGTGTTCAGCCTCGACATGGGCGCCCTGCTCGCCGGCGCCAAGTTCCGGGGAGAGTTCGAGGAGCGCCTCAAGGCGGTCCTCAATGAAGTGAAGGAATCCGACGGCCGGATCCTGCTGTTCATCGACGAACTGCACACGATCGTGGGCGCCGGCAAGGCCGAAGGGGCGATCGACGCTGGCAACATGCTCAAGCCCATGCTCGCCCGCGGCGAACTCCGCTGCATCGGCGCCACCACGCTCGACGAGTACCGGAAGCACATCGAGAAGGACGCCGCGCTCGAACGCCGGTTCCAGCCGGTGCTCGTCGATCAGCCCACCGTGGAAGACACGGTCTCGATCCTGCGCGGGCTGCGGGAGCGGTTTGAGCTGCACCACGGTGTCCGGATCCAGGACAACGCCCTGGTGTCGGCCGCGGTCCTCTCCAACAGGTATATCTCCGACCGGTTCCTCCCAGACAAGGCGATCGACCTGGTCGATGAGGCGTGCGCGATGATCCGCACCGACATCGACTCGCTCCCCGCCGAGCTCGACGAGGTGTCGCGCCGCGTCATGCAGCTCGAGATCGAGGAGGCCGCCCTCAAGAACGAGAAGGACAAAGCATCCCGCGACCGTCTCGAGTCCCTCCGAAAGGAACTCGCCGACCAGCGCGAGGCCGAGTCTTCGATGCGCGCTCAGTGGGAGGCCGAGAAGGGCGCGATCGGGGACGTGCAGACGCTCCGGTCCGCCATCGACGAGACCCGCCACCAGATCGAACTCGCCCAGCGCCAGCACGATCTGAACCGGGCCGCGGAACTGCAGCACGGGAGGCTCCCGGATCTCCTCCGGAAGCTCGAGGAAGAAGAAGCACGTCTCGAGACCAAGCAAACGGCGGCGGGCGGCGCGAAGATGCTGCGAGAAGAGGTCAGCGAGGAAGAGATCGCCGAGATCGTCGCCAAGTGGACGGGGATCCCGGTGACTCGACTGGTCGAGGGGGAACGCGAGAAGCTGCTGAAGCTCGACGAGGTGCTGCACGAACGCGTGGTCGGCCAGGACGAAGCCGTGGGCCTTGTCGCAGACGCCGTCATCCGCGCGCGAGCGGGCATCAAGGACCCGAAGCGCCCGATCGGATCGTTCATATTCCTCGGCCCGACGGGTGTCGGGAAGACCGAGCTCGCCCGGGCGCTCGCCGAGTCGCTGTTCGACAGCGAGGACAACATCGTCCGCATCGACATGAGCGAGTACATGGAGAAGCACTCCGTGTCCCGCCTGATCGGCGCCCCTCCCGGCTATGTCGGGTTCGAAGAGGGCGGCCAGCTGACCGAAGCCGTGCGGCGCAAGCCGTACTGCGTGATCCTGTTCGACGAGATCGAGAAGGCGCATCACGACGTGTTCAACGTCCTGCTGCAGATTCTCGACGACGGCCGCGTCACCGACTCGCAGGGCAGAACGGTCGATTTCAAGAACACCGTGATCATCATGACCAGCAACATCGGATCGCCGTACCTGCTGGAGGATGCCATGGCGTCCGGCGAGGTCTCCGACCAGGCCCGCAACAGCGTGATGGCGGAGCTCCGCAGCCACTTCCGTCCCGAGTTCCTGAATCGCGTCGACGAGACCGTCCTGTTCAAGCCGCTCAGCCTCGAGCAGATCAAGCGGATCGTCGTGTTGCAGGCCGAGCAGCTGCGCGAGCGCCTGGCGGACAGGGAGATCGGCCTGGAGATCACCGATGTCGCCCAGGACTTCATCGCCAGCGCCGCCTACGACCCCGTCTACGGCGCGCGACCGCTCAAGCGATTCCTTCAACGCGAGGTCGAGACGCGGGTGGGCCGGTCGATCCTCGCCGGGGAGGCCGGGCCGGGTTCGACGGTGGTCGTCGACGCGGGCGAGGCCGACCTGGAGATCACGGTGCGTCCCGGGGCAACGGCCGGGGCTTGACAGGCATATTCACGCTGCGCATAATCATGCGCAATGGACAAACTGGCACGACACAGACAAATCGCCCGACTCGTCGACGGCGGCGGCCTCCTCAGCCAGGAAGAGCTCAAGGAGCGTCTCTCCGAGAGGGGGATCCGCGCGACTCAGGGCACGCTCAGCCGGGACCTCCGCGAGATGGGCGTGGTCAAGGGTCCCGATGGATACGAGATGCCGCAGCGCCCCGTGGGGACGAACGGCACCGCGTTGCGTTCGGCGCTCCAGGCGCTCCTGGTGAGCGCCGAGGTGGCGGGCTCGCTCGTCGTCCTCAAAACAGAGCCGGGCAACGCCGGTGCGCTCGGGGTCCAACTCGACCGGACGCCTCCTGAGGGGTGCGCCGGCACCATCGCGGGCGACGACACGATCTTCGTGGCGACCTACTCCGTGAAGCAGGCCCGGGTCCTCGCATCCGAAATGCTCACGCTCGCGGGGTTCCAGCCGTGACCCACGATGCATCGCTCCGGGTGCCGGTCGCCGTCGTTGGAGTCAGCGGCTACAGCGGCGCGGAATTGCTGCGCCTTGCTCTCGGGCACCCCGGTCTGGACGTCGTTGGTGTGTTCGGATCCAGCGGAGGGAGCGCCGATCGTTCGGTCGCCGACATGCACCCTGCATTGCGCGGGATGACCGAACTCCGGATCGAGCAAGCCGATCCGGCCGCCATCGCCGCGAGCGAGGCGGAAGCGGTCTTCCTCTGCACGCCCCACGAGGCCAGCCTCGCGCTCGCGCCGGCGCTCCTGGACGCAGGGAAGACCGTGTTCGATCTGTCCGGCGCGTTCCGCCTCGCCGACAGCGATGAGTACCCGCGTTTCTACGGGTTCGAACACACCCGACCGGACCTGCTCAAGAGCGCGGTGTACGGCCTGGCCGAGCGGAATGCTCCGGAGATCGAGGCCGCGGACCTGATCGCGGTTCCCGGCTGCTACCCCACCAGCGCGGTGCTGCCTCTCGGCCCGCTCGTCGACGAGGGCCTCCTCGACGCATCGATGCAGGTCATCGTGAACTCTGTCAGCGGAGTCAGCGGTGCCGGGCGAGGGGCGAGCGTTTCCAATCTGTTCTGCGAGGTGTCGCTGCGTCCCTACGGCATCTTCGGCCACCGGCACACACCGGAAATCACGGAGCACTGCGGGCGCGCCGTGGTGTTCACGCCGCACGTCGCGCCGTACGAACGCGGCATCATCTCGACGATCCACGCGACGCTGTCGGCCGATTCCACCGAAGGGGGAGTGCGGGACACCCTGCGTCGTGCCTACGCGGACCGTTCGTTCGTGCGATTGCTTCCTGCCGGCGACTGGCCGAGCGTCAAGGGCGTCGAGCGCACCAACTTCTGTGACATCGCGCTGGCGGTCGACCCGGAGAGTCGGCACCTGATCGTGTGCAGCGCCATCGACAATCTCGTCAAGGGAGCCGCCGGTCAGGCGCTGCAGTGCTTCAATCTGCGCTTCGGCATGCCCGAGGGGCTTGGGCTTCTCCCGGATGCTTCGCTCGAGGCGCCGCTCTGATGCCCGCCGGCCCGATCGCTCTCAAGCTCGGCGGCCTCGCCGTCGAAGAGCCCGCGGAGGCAGACCAGCTGCTCAAGGCCATCGGCGCGCTCGCGCGTGCCGAAGCCGGCGGCCTGTTCATCGTCCACGGCGGCGGGCGCGCGGTCACACGGCAACTCCAGGCCATGGGGCTCGAGAGCCGGGTCGTCAACGGCGTGCGCGCGACGCCGGAGGCGCACCTCGAGCAGGTGGTGGGGGTCCTGGCGGGGCGCATCAACGCGGCGCTCGTGGCTCGCCTGAACGCTCTGGGCTTCCCCGCCGTCGGGCTCACGCTCGCCGACGGAGGGCTGGGCGATGCTGAGACGCTGAAGCATCCCGACGTAGATTTGGGGCGTGTCGGGACGCTCACCGGCGGGGATGCTTCGGTCCTCCGGGTGCTGATGGACGCCGGCTACATCCCCGTTGTCTGTTCGATCGGGGCCGACGATGCGGGCCGGCTGCTTAACATCAACGCCGACGCGTGCGCCGGCGGGCTGGCAGCGATCGCCTCCGCTCGCCTGTTGCTCCTGCTCAGCGACGTCCCCGGAGTCTTAGACGCTGCGGGGAACACCATCGACACGGTCGATGAGAGAGCGGTCGCCGGACTCGTCGCTTCCGGTGCGATCCACGGCGGCATGATCGAGAAGACCCGCTCGGCTCTCGAAGCGGCGAATGCAGCGGGAGCGGAGACTGTGATCGCCTCTTGGAAGCGGCCCGAACTGCTCGAGGCGATCGTGCGGGGCGAACCCGGCCCGCGCACCAAGATCCTGGCATCAAGCCCTGAAGGGGCGGCATCGGCATGACGACAGTTGCACTCGCTACCAACGGGATTCTCACAGGCGGGGAACTGCCGCGCGAGCACGTGAGTTCGATCTGGGATCTCGCGTCGGAACTCAAGCGCGGCTATCAGCCCTTCGCCAGGAGGTTGGCCGGAAAGTCCGCCGTGATGCTGTTCGAAAAGCCCTCGCTCCGCACGCGGGTGTCATTCGAGATCGGGATAGCCAAGCTGGGTGGTTACGGCCTGTTCTTCGACCACGCCTTCGAGCGCATCGGGGAGCGGGAGACGGTTCACGACTACGCGCGCAACCTGGAGCGCTGGGCGGACGTCATCATCGCCCGGACCTACAGCCACATGGTGCTCGAGCAACTCGCCCAGTACTCGCGCGTGCCCGTGGTCAACGCCCTCAGCGACGACTTCCACCCCTGCCAGGCGTTCGCCGATCTGTTCACCCTCCGCGAGAAGCTTGGCGGCCTGGAAGGGCGCCGGCTCGCGTACATCGGCGACGGTAACAACGTGTGCAATTCGCTGATCCTGCTCGGCTCGATCGTCGGGCTGCGTCTGACGGTCGTCTCGCCGTCCGGCTTTGAGCCTCCGGCGCGAGTCCTGGAGTCCGCCCGCGAGGCCTCGGTGATCTCCGGCGCGACGCTCGACATCGCCAGCGACCCCGGAGCGGTCGCAGGCCACGACGCGATCTACACCGACGCCTGGACAAGCATGGGCCAGGAGCACGAGTGGCAGCTCCGCAAGCAGAAGTTTAATGACTACCAGGTCAACGCCGAGCTGATGGACCGCGCGACGACCAACGGGACCGCGCCGCTGTTCATGCACTGCCTCCCGGCTCACCGCGGCGAGGAGGTCACCGACGAGGTCATCGATTCACCCAACTCGATCGTCTTTGACCAGGCCGAGAACCGAATGCACGCACAGAACGCGCTGCTCATGCACCTCCTCCCCGCCGGGGCGGCGTGACACCGGAAGGAAGAACCGCAATGCCAAGGAAAGTTGTGCTCGCGTACTCCGGAGGCCTCGATACCTCGGCGATCGTGCCGTGGCTGGTCGATACCTACGGCTGCGAGGTTGTCGCGGCCGTCGCGGATGTCGGACAGGGCGACGAGGAACTGGAGGGTGTCGAGGAGAAGGCCAAGGCCTCGGGCGCCAGCGAGTGCTACGTGCTGGATCTCAAACGCCCGTTTATCGAGGAGTTCGTGTTCCCCACTCTGCTCAGCGGCGTCGTCTACGAGGGGCGGTACCTGCTCGGGACCTCTATGGCCCGCCCCATCATCGCCCGCGCGCAGGTCGAGATCGCGCGCAAGACAGGCGCCGACGCGCTGGCCCACGGGTGCACGGGGAAGGGGAACGACCAGGTCCGATTCGAATCGACCTTTGCGGCGCTCGCGCCGGATCTCGAAGTGATCGCGCCCTGGCGTGAGTGGGGGAGCAGGTCACGCGAGGACCTCATCGCGTACCTCGAAGAACGCAAGATCCCGTGCTCGGCCACCCGAGAGAAGATCTACTCGCGCGACAGGAACCTGTGGCACATCTCGCACGAGGGCGGAGATCTCGAGGACCCGTGGAAGGCCCCGCCCGATGACTGCTGGATGATGTCCGTCAGCCCCCAGCAGGCGCCGGATTCACACGAGGACGTGCAGCTGACGTTCGAACGCGGCATCCCCGTTGCCGTCAACGGTGAGGCACTCGCGGGCGACGAACTGGTGGCGCAACTCAACGAGGTCGGCGGGCGCTATGGAGTTGGGCGCATCGACATCGTCGAGAACCGCCTCGTCGGCATGAAGTCCCGTGGCTGCTACGAAACTCCGGGCGGTGCGATCATCGTCGAGGCGCTCGACGCCCTGCGTGAGCTGTGCCTGGATCGGGCCACACGCCACTACCACCAGGAGATGGGGATCCGCTTCGCCGAGCTCGTCTACAACGGCCAGTGGTTCACGCCGCTCCGTGAAGCGATGTCGGCGAGCGCGGCGTCGATCGCCGAGGCGCTCACCGGAGACGTGGTCGTCCGACTGTACAAAGGGCACGCGACCGCGATCCAGCGTCGCAGCCCGAATTCTCTCTACGCCGAGGAATTCGCCACCTTCGGACGCGACGAGGTCTACGACCAGAAGCACGCCGAGGGGTTCATCCGGCTATTCTCGCTGCCGTCGCGCATCAGCGCGCTGAAACAGTCCGCGAAACTCGAGAAGGGCGGGTGATCCGATGGCGCTGTGGGGCGGGCGGTTCGAAGGCGAGCCCGACGAACTCTTCAAGCGGTTCAACGATTCGCTCCGCTTCGATTACCGGCTGCTCATCCACGACCTGAGGGGGTCGGCGGCGTGGACCGACGCGCTGCTCGAAGCCGGTGTGGTCACAGAGGCCGAGCAGATGTCGCTCGTCGGCGCGCTCAAGGCTATCGCCAAGGAATCCGGGGCCGCTCCCGAAGCGATCGCCTCGGACCTGGATGAAGACATCCACTCGTGGGTCGAGCGCGAGCTGATCAATCGCGTGGGCGAACTCGGCAAGAAGCTGCACACCGGCCGGAGCCGGAACGACCAGGTGGCGACGGATCTCCGGCTTTACATAAGCGCGGAACTGTCCGCCAGAATCGGGGAGGCCCGGCGGGTGCAGGGAGCGCTCGTGGATCTCGCGGAGCGCTCAAGCGGGGCGGTGCTCCCGGGGTACACGCATCTGCAGCGGGCCCAGCCGGTGCTGTTCGCCCACTGGTGCCTGGCGTACTTCGAGATGCTCGAGCGCGACATCGAGCGCCTTTCGCATGCCGCGACCCAGGCGATGGCGAGATGCCCGCTCGGGAGCGCTGCGCTCGCGGGCACCGCCTACCGGATCGATCGCGAGGCGCTCGCGCACGGCCTGGGATTCGCAGCAGCGTCGCGGAACTCGCTCGATTCGATCTCTGATCGCGACTTCGTGCTCGACGCGCTCCATGCGCTGAGCGCGTGCGCCCTCCACCTGACGCGCTTCGCCGAAGACCTGATCCTCTATTGCTCAGGTGAGTTCGGCTTCGTGAAGCTCGGCGACAGCGTGACCAGCGGCTCTTCGCTGATGCCCCAGAAGAAGAATCCCGATGCTCTCGAACTGATCCGGGCCAAGAGCGGGCGGGTCCTGGGCGCGTACACGGCGCTCGGGGTCGCCCTCAAGGGCCTGCCGCTGGCGTACAACAAGGACCTGCAGGAGGACAAGGAGGGCCTGTTCGACGCGATGGAGACGCTCTCGTTCTGCCTCTCCACGAGCGCACTGGTCATCCAGAGCATCGAAATCGACGCAGAGCAGATGCTGCGGGCCGCGCAGGGGGGGTACTCGAACGCCACCGATCTGGCGGACTACCTGGTTTCCAAGGGTGTGCCGTTCCGAGAGGCGCACGAGATCGTCGGCGTCGTCGTGCGCCACGCCATCGAGCGGGGCGTTCCCCTGGAAGCTCTCGACGTCGATTCGTTCCGGGATTTCTCGACGGCGTTCGAGGCGGACGTGCTGGACTGGCTCAGCATCGACACGCTGCTGGCCAAGCGCGACGTCCTGGGGGGCACGGCGCCCGGTCGTGTAGCCGAGGCCGTGCGCTCGGCCCGCGTGACGCTCGAGAAAGCCGCAGCCAACTGAGCAGTGGGTGCTCGACGCACCGGGCCGACGACCTACAATCCCGGCCATGCTGCGAAAGGTGCTCCACAGCAAGATCCACATGGCGACCACGACAGCGGTGCGCCCGGACTACGTCGGCTCCCTCACCGTCGACAAGAACCTGCTCGACGCGGTCGGCATGCGGGCCAGCGATGCGGTCGTCGTGGCGAACTGCCGGAACGGATCGCGGTTCGAGACCTACATCTTTCTCGGCGAGCCGGGTTCGGGCAAGGTCGAGGTCAACGGAGCCGCGGCGCACCTGGTCGAGGAGGGCGACAAGCTGATCGTGCTGCACTACGCGTTCATGGACGATGATGAGTATCGCGGACACTCCCCGAAGGTCGTGGTGCCGGATCCCGACAACACCGTCGGGCGGGTGATCAACTACGAACCGAGCTGAGGCGCCGGTGAGCAGCAATCGCGCCAAGCGACGCGGCCAGCGGCGCGCCGAACCCGAGGACCTCCGCGAGTTCGCCCGGTCCATCGAACGAGCGATGCTGTCCGACCAGCACCGCCTCCGCTCGCGCCTCCGCTCGATGCGCTCGCGGGCCGATTCTGGCAAGCCATACGACCAGGCGCTGGCCGACTGCGTTGAAAAGCTCGAGCAGAGCTCGCGCGAGCGTGAGGCAAGAGTCGCTTCGATACCGTCGCCCTCGTTCCCCGACGATCTCCCCATCGCGCAGAAGCGGGAACAGATCGCGGCGGCGATCCGTGACCACCAGGTCGTGGTCGTCTGCGGGGAGACGGGATCGGGCAAGACGACGCAACTGCCCAAGATCTGCCTCGATCTCGGGCGGGGAGCGGGGGGGATGATCGGCCACACGCAGCCGAGGCGCATTGCTGCGCGGACGGTCGCAAAGAGGGTCAGCCAGGAGCTGGGATCGGCGATCGGGTCGACCGTGGGCTTCAAGGTCCGGTTCGGCGACCGGACGAGCAAGCGCTCACTCGTGAAGCTGATGACCGACGGCATCCTGCTCGCCGAGACGCAGCGGGACCGCTCGCTGTTCCAGTACGACACACTCATCATCGACGAGGCGCACGAACGATCGCTCAACATCGACTTCCTGCTGGGGTACCTGCGCCAGCTTCTTCCCCGCCGGCCGGATCTGCGGCTCATTATCACCTCCGCGACTATCGACCCGCAGCGCTTCAGCAATCACTTCGCCGGCGCGGACGGAACGCCGGCGCCCGTGATCGAAGTGAGCGGGCGCACCTACCCGGTCGAGGTCCGGTACCGCCCGATCGAATCGGAGGACGATCCCGACGAGGACTCGCCCGAGATGCAGCGGGCGATCCGCGACGCTGTAGACGAGGTGGTCAAGGCACGCCCGGGAGGCGGGGACATCCTGATCTTCCATTCGGGCGAGCGCGAGATCCGGGCGACCGCCAAGACGCTCCGAAAGCACGGCCCGCGCGGGGCCGAGATCCTCCCGCTGTATTCGCGCCTGAGTGTCGAGGAGCAGGACAAGGTGTTCGCCGCGCACAAGGGACGGCGGATCGTGCTCGCGACGAACGTCGCCGAGACGTCGTTGACCGTTCCCGGGATCCACGGGGTCATCGATCCTGGATTCGCGCGCATCAGCCGCTACAGCGCTCGCCGCAAGGTGCAGGGACTGCCGATCGAGCCCGTCAGCCGCGCCAGTGCAGATCAGCGCAAGGGCCGCTGCGGCCGGGTCGCCCCCGGTGTGTGCGTGAGGCTGTATTCGAAAGAGTCGTACGACGAGCGTTCCGAATTCACGGACCCCGAGATCCTGCGCACCAACCTCGCGTCCGTGATCTTGCAGATGACTTCGCTCCGCCTCGGTCGCATTGAGGACTTCCCGTTCATCGAGAAGCCCGACCCGCGGATGATCCGGGACGCCTACGAGACGCTCCACGAGATCGGTGCTCTGGAATCGGCCGACGAGAACGCCGGCCTCACCGAGATCGGGCGCCGCCTCGCCAGGCTTCCAGTCGATCCCCGTGTCGGCCGCATGATCCTCGCCGCGGAGGATCAGGGCGTCGTGCGCGAGATGCTGACGATCGCCGCAGCCCTCTCGGTGCAGGACCCGAGGGACCGTCCGATGGAAGTGCGCGCCGAAGCAGACGCTGCGCACGAGCGGTTCGTGAAGCCCGGGTGCGAGGAGTCGGACTTCATGACGTTCCTGGCGATCTGGGACGAGTATCACGAGCAGGCCGCGAAGCTCACCCACGGGAAACTCCGCCAGTGGTGCAAGGCGAACTTCCTCTCCGCGATCCGCATGCGCGAGTGGGTCGAGACGCGCCGGCAGCTGCTGGAGCTCTGCCGGGAAATCGGGCTGTCGATCGCGCCGGAACACCAGTCTCTCTCGCGCGACGACTCTGCAGACGGCGATGAAGGGGCGAATCCACGCCACCCCCTGTACGCACCGATCCACCGGGCGCTGCTGACCGGTCTGCTCTCGAACATCGGTGTCCTCAGCGAGCGTCACGAATATGCCGGGCCCCGCTCGGGGCGGTTCTCGCTTTTCCCCGGCTCGATCGTCTTCGGGGAGACTCCCAAGTGGGTTGTTTGTGCGGAACTCGTGCGGACGACGAAGCTGTACGGTCGCACGGTCGCCCGCGTGCAGCCCCGATGGATCGAGCAGGCCGCGGATCATCTGGTCAAGCGGACATGGTCCGAGCCGCACTGGAACGAGCGCACGGCCCAGGTCTGGGGCTACGAGCGCGTCACGCTGTTCGGCCTGGAACTGGTGCCGAGGCGCCACCGCCACTTCGGCCCGCACAACCCCGAGGCCGCCCGACAGATCTTCATCCAGAAGGCCCTGGTCGACGGCGAGTTCGAGTCCAGCGCACGGTTCTTCCGGCACAACCTCGATCTGCTCGACGAGGTCAGGGAGTTGCAGGCACGCGAGCGGCGCCACGATCTGCTCGCGTCGCTGGAGTCTCGCTTCGACTTTTACGAGTCACGCCTTCCCAAGTGGATCTACACGGGCAAGCAGTTCGACGAGTGGATCCGCCACGAGCAGCGGAGCGATCCCGACGTGCTCTGCATGAGCATCGAGGATCTGCTCCCGGAAGGGACACCAGATGTCGATGCCGAGGCGTTCCCCGAGGAGATCGAGATCGCCGGCGCCACGCTCCCTCTGAGCTATGAATTCGAGCCGGGCTCATCGTCGGACGGGGTGACAGCGAACGTCCCCGTTGCGGTGCTGGGCAGCCTCGCGCCCGAGCGGGTGGAGTGGCTCGTGCCCGGGCTCCTCCACGAGAAGATCGTCGCGATGATCCGGACGCTCCCCAAGGACCAGCGCAGGCATATCTCACCCGCGAGTGAGTTCGCGCGGAAGTGCGAGCAGCAGATCGAGTACGGCAAGGGCTCCCTGTTCGAGCAGGTGTCGCGGGCGCTCAGCGCGATGACCGGGCTCCCGATCAGGCCGGACGCCTGGGACGGCGCTGGCCTTCCCGATCACCTCCGCCTGAACCTGAACGTCGTTGAGCCCGAGTCCGGTCAGGCCCTGGCGTCGGGGCGCGATGTCGCGGCGCTCCGGAAGGACCTGCACGAGGAGATCGAGAGCGCACGCCTGAGTGCCCCGGAGAACGAGTGGGTCCGCGACGGGCTGACGGATTTCGAGATTGACGAGCTCCCGGATCAGATCGAGCTGGAGCTGCCCGGCGGCACCGTCGTGGGCCACCCGGCGATCGTGCCCGATCCAAGAGAATGGACCGGCGTCTCGCTGCGCCTGATGCCCGACCGCGTCCGCGCCGCCGATGCCTCCAGAGCGGGGCTGCGTCGATTGCTCCTCCGGCGCAGCGAGGGCGAGATCCGTTTCTTCGTGCGCAACCATCCGTCGGTCGAGCGCCTCGCGCTTGCATTCGCGCCGATCGGCGCCGGAGAAGAGCTCGAGCGCGGCCTCATGACGCTCATCACCGAGTTCGCGTTCAGTCCAGACCCTGCCGTGCTGCGGACGAAACAGCGATTCGAGAGACGCCTCGACGAAGGCTGGCACCGCCTGGGGAGTGCGGGCGAGCGCGCGATCGAACTGGTCGACACGATCCTCCGCGAGCGCACGAGCCTGGAGACGGAACTCGATCGCGAAGCGGGGACGTTCCGCGACTTCGCCCGAGGTTGTGTGCAGCACCAACTCTCTCAGCTCGTCTACCCTGCGTTCCTGCGGACGGTGCCCCCCGAAAGGCTGGAGCATCTGCCTCGATACCTGGCGGGCGCCCGGGTGCGCATGGAACGCCTCTCGCCGCAATCGGTCCAGCGCGACGCGGAACTCCAGGGCGTCGCCGGCCGGTTCTGGAACGAATACGTCCGAGAGCACAGCGCCCGCAGCGCGGATCCCTGGCCGGATCCCGGGCTCGAGGCGCTCCGCTGGCGTATCGAAGAACTGCGGGTCTCGTTTTTCGCACAGGAACTCGGCGTGCCCGAGCCGGTGTCCGAGAAACGCCTCGATCGGGAGTGGGAACGGTGGAGACGATCGGGTCTGGCCGAAAGCACCTGAACCGCGGCGTGCCCGATGATCGACCGCAACGGGGGCGCTTTTCGGTCGAATACCCATACCAAGGCCTCTACACTGCTCCGAGACCCCACGCACCGCCGGAGGGACCCGATGCAGAGCGTGAACAGACTGATCTTCAGAGCATCGATGTGGCTGCATATGCGCCGCTTTATCGAGCTGGGGTTCCTGTTCCTGACGCTCGCCGCGTTGATCATGGTCCTTCTGCGCATCGCGGATCGCACGCTCGGCCTCTCTGTTAATTGGACGCTCGCGTGGGCCATCGCGGTGGGGGCTTCGGCGGGTCTGGCGATGCTCCGAGTGCTCCTGGGATGGCGGAGCAAAGTTGCTGTCGCGCGGGTCATCGATGATCGCGCGGGCCTGCGAGAGGCCCTGAGCACCGCGCTGTGC
The DNA here is from genome assembly GCA_028289195.1 of Phycisphaerales bacterium. GTDB lineage: Bacteria > Planctomycetota > Phycisphaerae > Phycisphaerales > UBA1924 > JANQQR01. The sequence goes on from JANQQR010000027.1 coordinate 132,322, forward strand.
GTGCATGACCGTTCCGACCCGTGGAGTTTGGCGGCGGTCAGCCACGCCTCGCGACTTGCTCCTGGCGTTCCGGTACTCTCGACCCTCCCTGTCCGCGTGCCTCGGTACTGGGCCGCTCCGTTCGTCCTGGTGGGAGCGTTCTTCCTTGCCGCCCTGATTCCGCAATACGACGTGCTGGGCCGGGTTGCTCAGGCGCAAGCCGAGCAGGAGCAGCAGATCGAGATCGCGCAGGCCAGGGCCGAATCCGACGCACTCGACGAGCGATTGCAAGAGATCATGTCCGCGGTCGACCCGGCGGGAGAGGCGGCCTCTGAACCGACCGAGCCCGAACCGCTCGAGCCGACATCGCCGAACGAGGTCCGTCAGGCAGCCATGAAGAAGCTGACGTCGACGAGTGATCGGCTGGACTCGCTCGCGGAGCAGTCCGAATCGGACCTGCTCAAGCAACTCAAGGACAAGATGACCCGGTTGCGTATGGATTCGCCGGGAGAGCTCTCTCGACTCGTCGAGTCGCTCCGAGCCGGTGACTTTAGTCAGGCCAAGAAAGACCTCGAAGCGATCCAGGAACAGATGGAGTCGGGTGAGCTTTCCGACGACCAACGCGAGTCACTCGCTCAGCAACTCGAGGCGCTGTCTCAGCAACTACAGGAGCTCGCCGAGCAGCGGGACGCGCTCGAAGAAGCCCTCCGAGAGGCGGGCATGGACCCGGAGCTGGCCCAGGACATGGACAGCCTTCGCCGCGCGCTCCAGCAGTCTCAGGATCTGAGCAACGAGCAGCGCGAGATGCTCCGTCAGATGGCAGAGTCAACGCAGGGTGCCTGCCAGCGGTGCGAGGGGATGGCTCAAGCGGCGTCCTCGGCGGCGGAGGACATGCAGAACGGGTCCGGAGGCATGTCGTCGATGGAAGAGACGCTCAGCGAGATGGAAATGATGCAGCAGCAGCTCGATTCGATCGATGCCGCCCGGATGGCGCTGCAGCAGGAGCTCCAGAGCCTCGCTCAATCGATGGGGCAATCCTCGAGTTCCATGGCCCAGAACGACTCCGACCTGCCCGGTGGCGACAAGGCCGGGTTCGGTTCCGGAGTCAATGAGCGTGACCCGACCCAATCACCAGGGGATCTCAACAAGGTCAAGACGAGCACGAAATTCACGAAGGGCCCGGTGATCGGGAGCACGATGGTGCAGGGTGATCAGGTCGTCGGTGAGAGCCAGAGGGAATTCGCCGAAGCGGTTCAGGTCGGCTCCGAGAGTGCCGCAGAGTCGATCGAGAACCAGCAAGTACCCCGCGAACTCCACGACGCAGTGAAGCGGTACTTCGGCCGGCTCGAGGAGCGCTCGCGAGACGAACCGGCGCCGAAGCCCCAGCCGGGCGGGCCCCAGAACTGAACGGGCTCGCGCTGTCCATTCCGGGAACGCATTCGGCACGGCATGACACTCCGTTCAGCGAGCCGGCATTTCACGGATGATCCTCGGCCCACTCCAGTTCGATGCTCCGGCCTGGCTGCTCGTCGCTCCCGTCCTCTGGGTCGCGAGTGTGCTGCTGTCGCGCAAGAGCCTGAGCGGGCTCGACGCCCGCATGCGAATCGGAGCGTTGGTCGTCCGGTGCCTCGTGCTTGCCGTGCTCGCGGGCGTCCTCGCCCAGCCGAATTGGCGACGGGAGGCGGAGGACGTGTCCGTCGTGGTCGTTGCAGATGTCAGCCGCTCGATGCCGAGCGGGTCGCCACGCGCACTCGCGGAGTTCCTCGGATCGGTCGCCCCGGAATCCGAGCCGGCCGATCGGATCGGCGTGGTCACCACGGCGGAGCGCGCTCTGGCGGAACTCATCCCTTCGAGCCTTCGCCCGGCCCGGGTGGTGGCGCCCGGGCTCGATCCTGATCGGTGGACACGGGCGGGGCTCGACGGCACCAACCTCGCAGACGGTGTCACGCTCGCCATGGCGCTCAGCAACCAGGACGCGGCGACGCGGATCCTGCTCGTCTCGGACGGGAACGAAACCGAGTCCAGCGTGCTGGCAGCCGCCCGCACAGCCCGTGCTTCGGGAATCCCCATCGACGTCCTCCTTGTCCCGTACGACCTCGATCGCGAGGTGATCTTCGATTCGATCGTTGCGCCATCGACGGCCCGCCAGGGGCAGACCGTCAACGTGCGCTTCGCGATGACGGCGCTGGCGCCAACGTCCGGCACGGTCACGCTCATGGCGAACGGCGTGCCGGTGGATCTGTCGCCTGAAGAGTCCGGTCCATCGGACCGGATCGATCTGGAGGTGGGGAAGAACGTCATCACGCTCCCGATGCGCCTCGATCGCTCGGGCCCGCAGGTGTTCGAGGCGATCTTCGAGCCCGATGATCCGGACGCCGACAGGCTGCTGCAGAACAACCGGGCTCGTGCGGTGACGTTCGTTCAGGGTGAGGGACGCGTGCTCCTGTTCGCCAACGATCACAACGCCGCGGTGCCGGTCCGCGACGCTATGGTCGGCGCCGATGTTGGTGTCGAGGTGCGGTATCCCTCCGAAGCGTTCGAAGACCTGACCGAACTCCAGGCGTTCGACGCGATCGTGCTCTTCGACGTCGCAGCCGCGGATTTCACGCTGGATCAGCACGAGTTGATCCACGCATTCGTCTACGACACGGGCGGCGGCCTGGTGATGGTCGGCGGCCCGAATTCGTTCGGCGCCGGAGGCTGGATCGGGTCGCGCGTCGCCGAGGCGCTCCCCGTGGAGATGGACCCGCCGCAGCGCCGCCAAATGCCCAAGGGCGCGCTGGCGGTGGTGCTCGACGCTTCGGGTTCCATGGCATCTCCGGTGCAGGGCACGGGGATCAACCAGAGCGAGGCCGCCAATGAAGCCGCGATCGCCGCGATCAACAGCCTGAGCCGGCTCGATCTCGTGTGCGCCATCTCGTTCGATTCGTCCCCGCGCGTCGCCGTGCCACTGACGGAGAATTCGGATCCCGAAGCGATCGCCCGCCGGATCCGAACGATCGGGCCGGGCGGCGGCACGGACATGTTCCCGGCGATCCGTCGCGCCCTCGAGGAGCTCCAGGACGCGAACGCGGGCGCCAAGCACATCATCGTCCTCTCCGACGGCCAGACGATGGACGACGGTTCGCTGAACGGCATCATCGATACCTGCCAGCGCCAGAGCGTGACGATCTCCACCGTGTCGATCGGCAGCGGCAGCAACGACCCTCTGATGCAGAATCTCGCGCGAGTCACCGGGGGTTCCTGGTACGCCGTGAACTCCGCCAACGGGCTGGCGCAGCTGCCTCAGATCTTCATCAAGGAAGCGCAGCTCGTGCGTCGCTCGCTCATCTGGGAGGAAGAGCGGATCGAGGTCGGTATCACCGGATTCGCCGCCGAGCCCATGCAGGGGATCGGACCGGGTCTGCCCCCGATGACCGGGTACGTCGTCACCGGCCAGCGCGAGGGCCTGGCGCTCGCGACGATCACCGGTCCGTACGACGACCCGATCTGTGCGCAATGGCAGTACGGTCTGGGTCGCGCCGTGGCGTTCACGAGCGACGCGACGAGCCGGTGGTGCACCGACTGGCTGTCGTGGGGCCAGTTCCGCGCGTTCTGGGATCAGCACATCCGATGGGTGATGCGTCCGAGCGGGTCCGCAAGTGTGGACGTGTTCACGCGGAGCTCGGGCACAGAGACGCGGGTCGTGGTCTCTGCGCTCGATGCGAACGGCGATCCGCTCAACTTCGCCCGCTTCCGCGGACGACTGAGCAACCCAGACCTCTCCAGCGACTCGCTGGACCTGCGTCAGACGGCGCCCGGTCGCTACGAGGCCAGCTTTCCCTCCGCCGGCTCGGGCACCTACCTGGCCAATCTGAGCTACCAGACGCCGGCCTCGGACGGATCGGGCGTCGACCGCGGCACTATCCAGGCGGCGTACTCCCGCCCGTTCGCGGATGAGCACCGATTCCTCAGGGACAACACCGGCCTGCTCCGCCAGGTTGCAGACATCACCGGCGGGCGCGTGATCGCGCCGGATCAACCCGAGAACGCGGCGCTGTTCAGCCGCGACGGGCTCGCGATGCCCGTCGCCCTGCGTCCGATCTGGCTCGCGGCGCTCGTCGCAGCGCTCGGGCTCTTCCTGGTCGACGTGGGCGTGCGCCGAGTCCGCGTGGACGTTCGCGCGGGGATCGCGGCGATCCGGCGCGGCGCAAAGCGGAAAGCCGCGCCGGAAGGCGCCGGCGTGGGTGCCCTGCAGACCGCCAGGGAGAAGGCGGCGGCGCGGGTCGCCGGCAATCCCGAGACGGCTTCGCAGAAGTTCGATGCCCCGGACCCGGCAGTCTCGCCGGTTCCGATTACCAGGGTGGGCGACGCGGAGAAGCCACCGATCGAGCGCGTGCGTGCCCAGGTTGAAACAGACGATGATGACGACGAGGCCGGCGGCATGTCGCGCCTCATGAAGGCCAAGCGCAGAGCCCGCGAAGGCATGGACGGGCCCAACCGCGACGAGCAATGACCGATGGGAGTTTCAAGAGCATGGCGAGCCCAGAGCAACTGACACCCGACGACGTGAAGCAGGCGTGCGACGAGTTCCGGAGCACCTACGACGGGCTGAAAGACGAGATCGGCAAGGTGATCGTCGGCCACAGCGAGATCATCGACGGGGTCCTCACGGCGCTCTTCACCGGCGGGAACCTGCTGCTGGAGGGCGTGCCGGGCCTGGGCAAGACCATGCTCATCCGGACGCTCGCCGAGGCGCTGTCTCTCGACTTTAGCCGCATCCAGTTCACGCCCGACCTGATGCCCGCCGACATCATCGGCACGAACATCATCACCGAGAACTCGGAGACCGGGCACCGCGGGTTCGAGTTCCAGCGCGGCCCGATCTTCGCCAACGTCGTTCTCGCCGACGAGATCAACCGGGCGACCCCCAAGAGCCAGAGTGCGCTCCTCGAGGCGATGCAGGAGCGCAGCGTGACCGTCGGGGGCAATCACTACAAGCTCGATCAGCCGTTCTTCGTGATGGCCACCCAGAACCCGATCGAGCAGGAGGGAACCTACCCGCTGCCCGAGGCGCAGCTCGACCGCTTCCTGTTCAAGCTCGTGGTCGGCTACTCGTCCCTCGACGACCTCATGTCGATCATCGACCGGACGACCGGCGCCGAGACGCCCGAGGTGACCCCCCAGATCGACGGCGCGAAGATCCTCGAGATGCAGGACCTCGTCCGCAACTGCATAGTCGCTCCACACGTCAAGGAGTACGCCGCCCGGCTCGTGCTCCGCACGCACCCCGAGGGCGAGTACGCCGCCGAGGTCACAAACCGGTACGTCCGCGTGGGCGCGAGCCCGCGCGCCGCGCAGTCGCTGATACTCGGCGGCAAGGTCAAGGCCCTGTGCGATGGCCGGTACCACGTGGCCAACAAGGACATCGAAATGGTGGCCAAGCCCGCGCTGCGCCACCGGCTCGTGCTCAACTTCGAGGCGGAAGCGGACCGGGTAGATCCCGATTCGGTGATCCAGACCATCCTCGATCACACGCCGACCGTCCCGGCGGGGGTTGGTTGATCCGGATTCATGCTCCCATCGACCCAGACAAAGCGGCCCTCGAACCTCGACGAGCTCCTCGGCTCGCGCCTCATCTCGCGCATCGGGCAGCTCGACGTCGCGTCGCGCAAGATCTTCTCCGGGAAGCTCAAGGGCGAGAGGCGCAGCAAGAAGCGGGGGGAGTCGGTCGAGTTCGCCGATCACCGGCCGTACGTCGTGGGCGATGACCTGCGCCACATCGACTGGAACATCTACGGGCGTCTTGATCGGCTGTTCATGAAGCTGTTCCTCGAGGAAGAGGACCTCTCGCTCCACGTCGCGATCGACGGCTCGGCATCGAGCGACTGCGGAGAGCCCAGCAAGCTGGTGTTCAGCCAGCGCGCAGCGGCGGCGCTGGCCTACATCGGGCTCGTGAACTACAACCGGGTGAGCCTCTCGGCACTCGGCGGCGTGATGGAGTCGCCTGTCGAGGACGAGCCGAAACCCGGTTCCACCGGCCCGGAACTCCACACGCTCCGGAACCTGCGCGGCAAACGCCGGGCGGCCGAGATGGGCGAGTGGCTCTGCCGGCTGCACGCTGCGGGCTCGTCGGATTTCAGCGAGCACGCCAAGCGGGTCGCCCTCACGCGCCAGGGCAAGGGTGTGATGGTGGTGCTGAGCGATTTCATGTTTAAGGAGGGCTACGAGCGGGGCCTGCGCTACCTCGTCGGGCGGGGATACGACCTCGTGCTGATCCAGGTGCTCTCGCCCCAGGAGGTCGAGCCCTCTCTGGGTGGTGACCTGCGCTTGCGCGACGTCGAAGACGGGGATCGGGCCGAGGTCACGATCACCGCGCCGCTACTGAAGCGATACAAGGCGAACCTTCAGGCCTACTGCGACGGGCTCGCCTCTTTCTGTGCGCGGCGCGAGATCGCGTACCTGCGTGTGCAGTCGGACCTTGATATCGATGTGCTGCTGCTCGACTACCTCCGGACACGCGGGGTGCTGCGTTGACCTGGCTCACCCCGGCCCTCGCGGGAATCGCCGCGGCGATCGCGGTGCCCGCGCTGCTGCTGCTGTACTTCCTGAAGCTCCGGCGCCGGACCGTGGAGATCAGCTCGACGCTCTTGTGGAAGAAGGCGATCCAAGACTACCAGGCCAACGCCCCGTTCCAGAAGCTGCGCCGGAACCTCCTCTTGCTGCTCCAACTCCTCGTGCTCCTCGCCGCGCTCCTGGCGCTCGCTCAGCCGGTGTGGCGCTCGGATCTCCCGCCAGCGGGCCGGATTGTGATCATGATCGATCGCAGCGCCTCAATGTCCGCGAGCGACGACGGGGCCCCAGGCCAAACGAGGCTCGATGCGGCGAAGGCCGAGGGGTTCCGGATCGTCGAGTCCATGCGCGACGCCACGCTCCTGGGAGCGACCGAGGCGGACGAGGCGATGGTCATCGCGTTCGATTCCACCGCCACTGTGGTCCAGCCGTTCACGACCAACAAGGGCACGCTGCGCTCAGCGATCGAGTCGATCGGGCCGTCCGATGCCCCGACGCGCCTCGACCCCGCGCTCAGTCTGGCCGGCGCGTTCGTGCAATCGGATGTGGTCGCGGCCACCGATTCCGTGCACACAGACGGGCCGCCGGTTTATGTGATTTCCGATGGGCGCGCCGGCGATGCCTCAATGGCAAGACCTGCGCCGGGTATGCAGATCGAGTACCTCAGGACCGGCGACGCCAACTCAGAGAACGTCGCGATCACGGCTATCCGCGCCAGCCGCGCGCACGATCGACCTGAGGACGCTTCGGTGTACATCGGGCTGCAGTCGAACCGTCCAGAGGCAACCTCCGTGGATGTGCAGCTGTCAGTCGACGGGTTCGTCTCTGGAGTGCGCAGCGTTGATCTCGCCGGCGCATCGGCGGACGCGGGGCCGGCGACGGGGGGCGTCGTGTTCCGGTTGCCGCGGGCCGAGGGCGCCGTCGTGGCTGCTGACGTGCTCATCGATGATGACCTGGCAAGCGACAACACCGCGCGGATCGTGTTGCCCCCCGCGCGACGCCTCAGTGTGGCGGTGTTCACCGAGGGCAACCTGTTCCTCGCCAGCGCGCTCGAGGGGCTGGCGCTCTCGAAGCTCGACTCGTTCAACCCGGACGGGTTCCCGTCGGCTTCGGAATCCGGTGCGCTCGACGAGTACGACGTCGTCATCCTCGACGGATGGGCGCCCTCGCGGGCACCGCGGGAACCGAGGGCCGGCGATAGCGCCCCCGGCCTGCCGCCCGGAAACTACCTCGTGTTCGGGACGGTGCCGGACCTTCGCGGGCTCGGATGGAGCGAGCCGGCGGGTCAGGGCACTCCGGGCGTCGCCGTCATGCTCGACTGGGAGCGCGAGCACCCCGCGCTGCGGAGCGTGGGCCTCGAGAACCTTGTGCTCGCCCGCCACATCGGCTTGAGGGTTGGAGAGGGCGCGACGTCGCTGGCGACGTCATCCGCCGGCCCAGCCATCGCGGAGGTCACGCACGGTTCGGTGCGGGCGATCGTCGCCGGCTTTGACGTCTCAGAATCCAACTGGCCCTTCGATGTCGGGTTCGTGGTCTTCATGGCGAACGCCGTGCGCGCCCTGGGCGACATCGATGGTTCGCTGGGCAGCGAGGGTCGGTCTCCGGGCGAGACTGTCGCCGAGCGACTGCCGGCGAGCGCTCGGGACGTGCGCGTGCGTGGCCCGGAGGGCTTCGATCAGCGTCCCTCGCCGGATCCGGACGGGCGTGTGACCTTCGGCCCGCTGGAGCGCACGGGGCTGTACACGCTCGACTGGCAGGGCGATCCGGGGCCGCGCGACGCGCTGGTTGCGTCTCGGGCGACACGCCTGCTGCCGGTGAACCTCCTCGATGCCGTGGAGGCAGACACCCGGCCGCTCGAGTCACTGTCGCTCCAGTCCGGTGACGTCGGCGCATCGAACTCGTTGACTGGTGAGCGCTCCAGACGCGGGGGAGAATCGATGGTGGAGGTGTGGCGCTACCTCATCATGGGCGCACTGGCGCTCATGATGCTGGAGTGGTGGTTCTACAACCGGCGCATGGCCATCTAGGCGGGGGCGGGACCCCATCCCCCGCCGCCGGGCGTGAGGATGACAAGCCGATCGCCTGGGTGTGCACGGAGGCCGTCGATCGGACCGAGTTCGACACGCGAACCGTCGGCGCGGATCAGCGTCTGCACCCCGGGCTGCCCCGGCCGGCCCCCTCCACATCCGCTGGCGCCCTGATTCCGATTCTGGGTGATCACACTGAGGTCGACGGACTCGAGGAACTCGATCTCCCTGACCGCGCCGTCGCCGCCATCGAACGCACCTCGCCCACCGGAACCTGCGCGCACCCCGAATCTGTGTACGCGCACCGGGTAGCGTCGCTCGATTATCTCTATGTCCGTGATCGCGGTGTTCGTCATGTGGGTGTGGATCGCGCCGGTGCCCGAGAATCCCGGGCCTGCGCCAGAGCCGCCGCAGATGGTCTCGTAGAAGCCGAAACGCTCGTTGCCGAACAGCAGGTTGTTCATCGTGCTCTGGCCGCAGGCCATGACTCCCATGGCGCGGAGCACGGCTCCCACGAGTCGCTGGCTCACCTCGACGTTGCCGGCGGCGATCGCGGGGAGGGCGTTGGCGGGGCCAGCGAATCCCGGATTCAGCAGGCATTCGGGGGCGACGATCCTCACCGGGGCCAGCAGCCCTTCGTTCAGCGGCACGCCTTCTCCCGTTTCACCCAGCAGCAGCCGGACGCAGTACATGATCGCGCTGCGCGTAACGCTGAACGGGGCGTTCAGATTCCCGGGATGCACCGGGCTGGTGCCGCTGAGGTCGATCGTCAGCGTGTCGCGATCAGACCTGGCACGCACCCGGATCCAGGAGTCCGAGGCCTCGGCATCATCGAGACGCTCTTCGGCGCTGCCGTCGATCGACACACCCAACAGTGCGTCTCTCACCGCCTTCTCGGCACGTACGCTGAGCGCGCCCATGGCGCGATGCACGTTCGGCGTGCCCTGATCCGTGCACAACGCGGAGATCTGCTCCGTCCCCCGGCGGAGCGCGGCGACCGCGCCGGCGAGGTCAGCGAGATTGTCACCGATCGCCCGGGTCGGATGCGGGCCGGCCTCGAGCAACTCTCTCATTGCGCTCCATCGCGGGGTTCCAGCGTCGAAGAGCTTCATGGGCTCCAAAACGACGCCTTCCTCGGCGAGCACCGTCGCTCCGGGAGGCATGCTGCCCGGAGCCGCCCCGCCGATCTCGGCATGGTGCGCCCGGCAAGCGACGTGGGCCACCAGTTGGCCGGAGGAGTAAACAGGAGCGATCGCGGTGATGTCCGGCAGGTGCGAGCCGCCGAATCTCGGGTGGTTGGTGACGACGATGTCGCCCTCGGCCAGATCGATGGTACTGCGCACCAGCCGGACGCACTCTCCCAGCGCCCCGAGATGGACGGGGATGTGCGGGGCGCTTCCGATCAGCGAGCCGTGGTGGTCGAGGACGGCGCACGAGAAGTCCAGGCGATCTTTGACGTTCACACTCACCGACGTCCGCCTGAGCATCTCGCCCATCTCGTGCCCGATGGCCATGAGCCGGCCTGAGATCAGTTCGTCTGCAACAGCGATCGGGCGCTCGACACGCGCTCCGGGCTCCCGGCGCACGCGGTTCATCCTGATGGCTCCGGAGGAATCGACCGACGCTTCCCAACCGGGCTCGACGACGGAACAGCTGGACGCTTCCTGAATGAGAGCCGGGCCGGCGATCCGCTGAGAGCCTCCGAGCGCATCGCGGTCATACACGGGGGTGCTGCGCCACTCGCCCGAGAAGCGGGCTCTCACCTCGCCCGTAGGGCCGGCGTCTTCCCGACCCGCCGGGGCATCGATGTCTTGGGACAGCGAGCCCAGCCTGCGGACCACGACGCGGATCGATTCGACCTCGATCTCCCGTCCCTCGGGCACATGGCCGTAGATCGCGCGGCAGCGATCCTCGAACCCTGCTCGGAGACGATCCGCCTCCCCCGCCCAGTCGATCTCGACGGAGTGGTCCTGGCCGGCGAATCGGAGGGACACGATCGTGCGCACAGAATCCGGATCTTCCGGGTTCATGTTGAGCTGGCGCCGCGCCTCGGCGCGCATCGCGCCCGCGATCTTGTCGAAGCCGTGGATGTGCTCCGAAAGCGGTGCCATCAATTCCTGCTCGAGCACGCGCTCGGCGCTGGCCCGGCCGAGCCCGGTCGCGCTCAGCAGGCTCGCGTCGGGCGGCACCACGATCTCGTTCATCCCCAGAATCGTCGCGATCGCGCAGGCGTGCTGCGGACCGGCGCCCCCGAAGGCCACGAGCGCGTACTCGGCGGGGTCGTAGCCCTTGCGCACGCTTATCCCACGGATCGCTTCGGCCATCGTCTCGTTCGCGATCTCGAGCAAGCCCTCGAGGACTCCGTCCGCAGGAGCGTCGGAGCCCGATTCGGTGAGCAGCGCGTCGAACGCTGAACGCGCGGCTCGCTCATCGACCGGGATGCCGAATCGTGATGGGTCGATCCGCCCCAGGAGCATGTTGACGTCGGTAATGGTGAGCGGCCCGCCCGCGCCGTAGCACGCAGGGCCAGGCGTGGCTCCCGCGCTCGAGGGCCCGACCGCCAGTGCGCCGTGGACGACTCCGCAAATCGATCCTCCGCCTGCCGCCACGCTCTCGATCGCGAGCGCCGGTGACATCACCTCCGCCCCGGCGACCTGATGGGTGAACGCATACTCGAACTCCCCTCGATCGATCCTGCTGACGTCGGTGGAAGTTCCCCCCATGTCGAAGGCGATCACGCTGTCGAACCCGGATGCGAGCCCCGACGCGAGCGCTCCGGCGACACCGCCGGCCGGCCCGCTCAGCAGGCTCTGCTTCGGGGTGAATCGATCCGCGTCAACGAGGCCACCGGCGCTCGTCATCACCTCGATCGATGCGTCCGAGGCTGCACTCACGGCGGATCGGATCTCGGCCAGATACGTGTCGGTCACTCCGGAGAGGCATGCATCGACCACGGTCGTCTGCGCTCTCGGCAGCAGCCTGACGCGTCGAGCGACGGAACTCGACACCGTGATGCGCTCGAATCCGATCTCGCGCAGCACTCGGGCGACCTCGAGTTCGTGATCAGGGTTGCTCCAGGCGTGCACGAGTGCAACCGCAGCACTCCGGATTCCCCGGGCGAACACGGACTCAGCGCGCTCGCGCAGGGAGGGCAACGAGATTGGCTGCAGTTCTCTCCCCGCGGCGTCCATGCGACCGGGCACCTCCACAACCTCCTCATGCCACGGATCGGGCCGCCGCAGCTCCAGAGCGAAGATCTCCGGCCGGCGCTGATCCCCGATCGTCAGCAGGTCGCGGAATCCCTCGGTGACGAAAAGCGCCGTCCGATCGACCGAGCGCGTCAAGAGCGCGTTCGTGCAGCGTGTCGTCGCCAGGCGGAGCGCCGCGGGCGGCAGCGCACGAGATCCGGGAGTGCCCGTCGCGATGCGCGCCGCGATGATCGGCGCGGGCTCGCCGGTGCCGAGTTCGATGAGCGTGCCCACGGAGAGGGGCACCCTCGTCACCAGGCTATCGGTGTCGGCAGAAACGACCTCGGTCACAAAGTCACGCTCACCGGCGGGCCGCACCCCGAAACCCACCAGCAGGCTGTGCGAGATCGGCCCGAGCCCGTCCAGGACCGCGTTCACGCCGTCCGCGTGCGCCACTCTCGCGCGGATGACACCCGAGCTCAGGACCTTCACACGGTGGCGATCGCCGCTCGGCGACGTCGCGATGCAATCCGTGAACGTGCCGCCGGTGTCGGCCCAGATGCGCCAGATGGATAGATCGCCCGTCGACATGGCAGGGGCGGAGAAGGTAGCAGGAAGGGCTAGCGGATCGAGTCGCGCCCGATCGCCAGGTAGTGGAGCCCTCCGGCTTCGAAGAGCTCGCCTGTGACCTCGACCGGCACTCCGACATGCTCGAGGACGATGCCGTTGGCCCGCGAACCGCTGGGATCGACAAGGAGGTAGTAGCGATCGCCGGTCGGTGTCTTCTCGACGAGCGCCGGCGGGATGCCCCCCTGGATGCAAAGAACCGCGCACGCGCGGTGCGTCAGGCCGTCGCCCGGCTTCATGGCGCCGAGGAAACACTTGTAGTCGACGATCTCGCCGGCCAGGGTCCGCTCGCCCAGGGCTCGCAGCGTGGCGGGCTCCGCGTCGCTGTCTCCAACGTCTGTGATGCCTTTTTCACCTGGCAGCAACTCGATGATGCGCCGGTCATCGCGCCGGAGCTCGAAACCTTCGACACGCACCCGGCTGCCGACGAAAGACTCCAAGCCGCTCCGCAGCGGGATCTTGCCAGGCTCGACGAGGATGAACGACCGGCCATCCGGCGTGCGCACCAGCGGGTACGGCGAGGCCTCGAAGTTGCCCTCTATCGTGACGGTCTGCGAGGTGTCCCATACGCCCCCGCCCGACGGGCGCATGGCGAGCGAGATGACGGCCGCCACGGCGCACAGTCCCCAGAGGATGGCCGGGACAGACATGCGGAGCCACGCACGATGGCCGGCGGGCAGGCCGAGATACCCGACATAGAACTCGTCGCGCTCGCGATCAGCCACTCGATGCCTCCGGCTCTGACGGCACCGGCGCGGGCTCGATGCGGGTGCCCCTGGGCTTGGCTTCCGGGTTCAGCAGCACGCGGCCGTTCTCGATGCGGAGTTCGTACGTCGCGATCTTCTCTGTGAACGGCGGGGGGCTGCAGCCATCTTCCGGGCGGTATTGGTATCCGTGCCACGGGCAGGTGATGCAGCCGTCGACGATCTTGCCTTCGCCCAACGGGCCCATCTGGTGCTCGCAGACGTTGGATACAGCGCTGAGCTTTCCCCCGTGCTTGAACACGGCGACCCGCTCGTCGCCCTTCACGCAGACGACCTTCGCGCGGTCTTCTGCGATCTCACCGATCTCACCGACGTCCACCCAGGTGCCATTGGCTTCGAGGGCCGAACGATCGCGCCCGGTTTCTTTCAGTCCGGCGACAAGGTGGAGCGTCGAGACGATGGCGATGCCGATCCCCAGCAGCGTGGGGTACGCGATATGGAGTTCGCTCTGCATCGCGCCGAACGCCACATGCAGCACGAGAAGGCCGTAGGCCGCGTACACGAGCATGTGCAGCGTCTTCCAGAGGCGCGGAGTCAGCGTGTGCAGCCAGAAGTCGTGGCTGGTTGCCGCCATGACGAAGAGAATGGCCAGTGCCGCAAGGCCATACATCTCGAAGCCGATGCCGGACCGGTTGGTGTTCACTAGGGGCGATACCAGGGGATTCGTGATCCCGAATCCGTGGTAATACAGGATGACCAGCCCGGCGTGCGCGAGCCCGAACAGGAACATCGTGACACCCAGGTGCCGGCGATTGTAGAGCAGCGGGAGCCAGCGGGGGCTCAGGCGCGCGAGCGGCCCGATGCACAGGATCACATGGAGCAGGACGACCGACAGCGTGCCGGTGGCGCGGATCAGCATCACCATCGGGTCCGGCGCATCCGGCCCGGAAGCGAGGAAGCCGAGCCCCACGAAGATCGCAAGGAACCCGATGCACGCGCCAGCGAGCACCAGGTCGTAGGCCTTCTTGTGCCTGTTCCAAGACACCCAGGTGTACTGGTTCGTCACGGCCCGACCTCTCCGACCGGAGTGCCGGGTTCGGGAGCGGACGCCTCCGGCCGGGATGTGAGAGCCCAGGCCAATGCCGCGAGCAGCGCAACCGGGAGGACGCCCCAGGCCAGCACGTGACGCCTGCGCTGTGCGCCAATCACGGCGCCTGCCTCCGGCCGAGCCACCGGAACGCGATGAACGGCCACAAACCGACGCATCCTGGGAGGATCAGGACGCGGAATCCGATGGGCGCCCCGCGGGCGGCACCGTCGACGCGGTTCACGACTACGAACACGAACGGAATCGCGACGAGAATGCCGATCCCGGCGTACGCCAGAAACGCGAGGACAAGGATCTCCGCCAGCGACTCGGACATGGACTCCCCAACAAGGTTGGAGCCGGCATTGTTCGATGACTTTGCGAAGATTCTACCGGGGACGCTCCTCTGCTATTCGGCCGTTCCGAGGCCGCTGTCGGGCTCCGGGTCCGGCGCAGACTCGCTCGGCAGCTCGACCTCCAGGATCTCGATGAGAAGCGGGACGTCGAATCCGCCGGACGGTGCGATCGCGCCAAGCACGCGCTCCCGCGCCTCGGCGTATTCCTGAGCCGACAGCCCGACCGCTCGGAGCCGGCGGAGCATGTCCGCCAGTTCCTGGAAGTAGATCGCGGTCTGCAGCAACGCCTCTTCGGATCGCAGCCACAGCCGGAACTCGGCCGGGTCAACACGAGATGCGTCGGCCAGGTCGTTGCGGCGCATGTACTCGTCGAACGCGCTGCCGAGAGCCATCGAGATCGCGTCGAAGCGCTCCTCGCCCGGAGGGCCGAACACTCGGTCGTAGGCCGCCGAGATCTCACGCACGGCGTGCACGTCCATGCGCGTGGCCGATGACACCCGGGGATCTGCTGCGCGATCCCGGTTCTCCGGGAGGTCGTTGTAGATGGCCCGGCCGATCTGTGCTCCACGAGCCTCGCTGGATGTGACCCCGCGTCCGAGCACGCCCGATCGCGTGAGCGACCCGAGGTCGTAGACCTCCGGCTGAACGAAGTCGACGAACTCCGGCGGTTGCGGGTACGCCCCGGCCAACCCGTCCGAAGGCTCCGGCGTCGGCGGCCCCGGAGGGGGGGGCGGCGGAGGAGGTGGGGGTGGAGGGGGCGGTGGCGGAGGAGGAGGGGGTGGCGGCGGCGGCGGCGGCGGAGGGGGAGGAGGCGGCGGCG
>JANQQR010000011.1 GCA_028289195.1 Phycisphaerales bacterium
AAGCTCCTCGAGTCGCTCGAGAAGCCCCAGGATTCCACCAGTCCGTGATTGACACCGGAGGATCACCAGTGCCGACATTCCAAGAGCTGACCGATGGCATGAGCCTGGCGCACAAGAAGACCGTCGAGGACCTCCTCACCACGATCGCCGAACTCTCCGACACCATTCTCGATCTGCAGGAAGAACTGATGATCGCCGGCGGCGCCGACGCCTACGAGCAGCGCCGCGTGCGGGTCGGGTCGCTCCAGCGATTCGCGCAGATCGCGGGGGGGCTCGACATCGCCGAGGCCCCCCGCCTGCAGGACGTACAGGCCGCGATCTCGGAGATGCACAACAAGATCGAGTCCGCCGAGAACGCCGAGCAGTTCCTCAACGCGGCCCTCGCCCTGGGCACCAAGCTCGCGCCCCTCGCCCTCGCGGGCTGATCCGGGACGCATTCCCCGCTCGCGCCGTGGACCCGGCGCGCCACCATCTATACTGAAGGAGCACGCCCAGCCAAGGAGCGCTCCCGATGTCCCCAGCAGATCCCGCCTCCGCCGCGTCCACCCTCCGCCTCTACGAAGGCGACGGCGACACCCTCATGTCCTCCGGCTCCATGGGCCAGGGCGACCACGTCACCCTGCTCCCCGAGGCCCCGCAGACAGTCGATAAGGCCGGGCGCATCCGCATCCTCTGGGGCCAGCAGATGCTCCCCGACCTGCTCTCCGGGCGATACCGCGCCGTCGTCTGCGGCGTGAACTCCGAAGACAACTCCCACGGCATCGTCGCCCAGCTCGTCGACCTCATGCAGACCAGCCAGTGGACCGCAAAGAGCGTCACCAGCTACGCCAAGATGTTCTCCGAAGCGATCGGCATCCACGCCGCCAACGATCGCGAGCCCTACATCCTCAAGTACGACCTCGACTCGCTCCTCATCCTCGCGCTGCTCCGCCCCAAGGGCCGCGACTTCTTCACCCTCGACGACATGGCCCGGGGCTTCCAGACCGTCGTCAAGATGCTCGACGGCCGGCGCGATCGCGTGCCCGTCGCCACCGTCAGCTTCCTCGGCGCCCGCTCCAACCGCCTCATCCAGAGCGAGACCGCGACCCACGAGCCCAGCTTCGAGTCCGTCCTGGGCACGATGTACTCCGCCGGGTTCCGAGGCGACGTCTACCCCGCCCCCGGCATGTGGCAGATGGGCAACGTCGGCGTCTTCCCCAGCTACCCCTTCCCCGAAGGCCTCGACCGCATGCGCGAAGGCGGAGACTGATCACCATCCCTACCTCTCCCCCAGGGAGAGGTCGGCGCAGCGAAGCGGAGCCGGGTGAGGGCTCTTCCTCCTACTTCCTCTTCCAAGCCTCATCGCGCGAGACGCGACAGTTGTGTCATCGCCTGTGCGCGACGAAGCCAAGGCCACGAACATGAGCCCCACCCGCAGTACCATCCCTCTGCCCGTCCGCCCATGAACCTCCCCCCCCTCATCGCGCGCATGGAAGCCTTCCCCGGCGTGCTCGCGCGCCTGTGCGAGCCGCTCACGCCGGTCGAGTACCGCTTCAAGCCGCCCTCGGGCGCGTGGTCGATCCTGGAGATCGTGTGCCACCTCGTCGACGAAGAGATGCGCGACTTCCGCGCCCGCGTCGACTCCACGCTGCACGATCCTTCCAAAGCATGGGAGCCCATCGACCCCGAGGGCTGGGCCGTCGCCGACCACTACAACCAGCGCGAGCTCGAGGAGCAGCTCGCGCGATTCGCCGAAGAGCGGGCCGAGTCCGTGAGCTGGCTGCGCCGCCACATCAACCCGGATTGGACGCTCGCCTACGAGCACCCGGAGATCGGCACGCTCCGCGCCGGCGACCTCATGGCCTCGTGGGGCGCCCACGACACGCTCCACCTGCGCCAGATCGCCAAGCGCCTCTACGAACTCGCGGCCCGCGACACCGAGGGCTTCTCCGCCGAGTACGCCGGCGGGTGGTAGGGGGGCTGTGCGCGCCGGCGCACAGTCAGAAGCGGAACCCGAAACCGATGTACAGCCCGTGCTGCACCCAGTCGATGCCCTTGCGCGGCGAGCCCGACACGGTGTCCGTCCCGATCGCGCGATAGCCTAGGAGCAGCTCCGCGTAGTGCGCCAACCGGTATCCGAACGCGCCCTGGGCCTGCCACGAGAACTCCGATCCGCCATCGATCCCGAACCCGCCGACATCGCCGCTGACTATCAGGAACAAGCGATCGCTCAGGTCGGCCTTCACCCGCGCGCCGATGATCACGTCCCAGGTGTCCCCGTCCAGATCCACCTCCAGCGTGCCGGCGTCGAGGATCCGCGTATCGACCGTGACATCCAGAGACGTGTAGCGCGTGCCCGCGAACACATCGAACACCAGCTCGCGAGGCCAGCCCGCGCGAGTCTCTGATCCCGAGCCCAGCGTCTGGCGGTACACCTCGTACCCGAAGCGCAGCTCGAAGATCTCCTGCTCGATGTCGACATCAACGTCGAGGAGCCTGCCGGATTCATCATCCGAGAGTTCGACGAATGATCCCTGGAACGCCGCGAAGAAGCGCCCGTAGTGGGCCTCCGTGTACACGAACAGCGCGCGGTCCAGGTAGTCGAGCACCTCTTCCATGGAGATGTCGATCTCGAACTTCCTGCCGAGTTCGTAGACATCGCCCTCGATGGCCGAGACCCATCCGTACACACCCACGTAGAACCACAGCTTGCGGCGCTCGTCGGAGTCTTCGAGCCTGTACTCAGGCTCGTCCGTCTCGCCGAGATCGGGAGCCTGCTCGGGCGCGGCATCGGGCTGGGTTTCCGTGGTCGCTTCCTGGGGTGCTTCGGAAGGTGGATCGGGTTCGCTCTCCTGCGCGAAGAGCGGAGCGCTGAGCGCCAGCGCGAGACCAGCCGTCATGCCGGTGCGGAGCAGACCAAGCGTTGTCGAACGAAGCAATCGCATGCCCACCGATCCGGGGAGTCAGACTCTCGGCCCGCGTTCCGTGGCGGGTGCACGTGGTCTGAATCACTATCGTGCATCGCCCCCCCGGCCTCTAGAAGCGGAGGCCGAACCCGAAAAACACCCCGTGCTGCACCCAGTCCAGCCCGTCCCGGGGCGAGCCGGAGACCGTGTCCGTCCCGATCGCGCGATAGCCCGCCAGGAACGCCGCCTTGGGCGACACGCGGAACCCCACGGCCCCCTGCGCCTGCCACGTGAACTCCGCCGCCGCGCCGATCCCGAACCCGCCGACGTCGCCCCCGGCCATGACGAACCAGCGTCGGCTCAGGTCCGCTTTTATTCTCGCGCCGATGATCGGGTCCCAACGGTCCTCACGCTCATCGAAACGGATCGTCCCCGCATCCAGAACGGTCGTGTCGATGTCGATCTCCAGCGACGTGTAGCGCGTGCCCGCGAACACGTCGACGATCAACTCCCGCGTCCAGTCCGACCCCTCCTCCGACTCGCCGCCGAGGTCCCGGCGAATGAGCTCGTACCCGAAGCGCAGCTCGTAGATCTCCTGCTCGATGTCGATCTCCACGTCCGTCAGCGTGCTCGACTCGTCGTCGTTCAGGTCGACGAACGAACCATCGAAGGCCGCGAAGAAGCGTCCGTAGTGCACCTCGGAGTAGAAGAACAGCGCGCGGTCCACGCTCTCGAGCACCTCCTCCATGGAGATGTCGATGCCGATCCGCCGGCCCCTGTCGTACACGTCCCCGTCGATCGCCGAGACCCACCCGTACAGCCCGAGGAAGAACCACAGCTCGCGCCGGTCGCCGGCCCCATCGAGGTCGAATTCGGGCTCGCCTTCATCGAGCAGCTCCGGCGTCTCCTCGCCGGGCGCTTCGGGCTCCGCCTGCGGAGGAGGTTCTCCGCCGGTCTCCTGCGCGACAGCCGGCGCCGATGACAACGCGGCCATCGCCGTCAGGCAAAACATCAGCGTTGTGGTGCGACGGAGAAGACGCATACCCGCGACGTACCGGATCCCGCTCGCCCGGCCCGCCCCCGCGGCGGGCACCGGTTCACCAAAAGCCTATCGCACCAAGAGCGCCGAGGGGATTCGCCCGCCTGCGATCGGGCGTCATCCGGGTAGAATCGCCGCCATGCGCCGACGCCCCCGGACACCCGCCGGAAGGACCCTCTCGATCGCAATTGCCCTGCTCGCGGGCTCGATGCTCGTCGCCGGGTGCGCCAGCCGCAGGTCCGAGACCGTGCAGATCGGGCAGGGCATGTTCACCCCGGACGAGATCCAGGCGGCTGTCATGTCCTTCGCCGACACCTACAGCTCGCTCATCTCCCAGGGCTTCGACGATCTCCAACTCGCCGACGACACGCTCAGCACCCGCCGATTCGCGGTGCGGGGGAAGATCGAGTTCGTGGGCAACGCCTTCGAGGTCGCCGCCTCCCAGAACCCCCTCACAGCGCTCCTCGACATGACCGTCATGGTCACCCTCCAGCGCATGGTCTGGGAGGAACACTGGCGCCCGAACCAGTTTCCCGACGACAACGGCGAGAGCCTGAGCGCCCGTCTCGCGGCAGCGGAGCGAGACATCTGGGAACTCGTCGCCACGGTCCTGACTCAGGAAGAACAGGACACCTTGCGACTGCTCATACAAGACATGCGCGAGCGCTTCAGCGACCAGGTCTACGTCAGCTCGCTCCGCGCCAGCGAGTTCGCCAAATCGCGGCGCGCCCAGGCGCTCCGCTCCTCGGGCGGCGGCAGCCTCTTTGCGCTGTTCGGCCTCGACCCCGTCGCGAGCCTCCACCCGACGACCCAGCAGATCGCCGCGTCTCGCCTCCTCGGAGAGCGCGCGTTCTTCTACGCCACCCGCGCCCCGACACTCATGAACTGGCAGCTCGAGGACGTGCTGCTCGATACGGTCGCCGAGCCGGAGATCCAGCGGGTGATCCAGTCGTCGCAGGACGCCAGCGAAGCCGCCGGGCGCGCCGTCGCCGTCGCCGAAGACCTGGCAGAGCGTCTGACGCCCGAGCGCGAGGCCGCGATCGAGCAGCTCTCGAGAAACCTGAGCACCGAGCGCGACGCAACCATCAACCAGCTCTCCGAAGAGCTCACCGCCGAGCGCGAGGCGGCGATCGAGCAGTTCTTCGATCTGCTCGCACAGGAACGCGCCGCGATCATCCAGACCATCGAAGACGAGAACGCGCGCATCAACGAGACCATGTCCCAGCTGCGCGGCATCGTCGACTCCTCTCGCGAGCTGAGCGACTCCGTGGGCGCCGCGCTCACAGAGGCGGGGCGCATCACCGACGAACAGAGACGGAACGCCAACCCTGACGCGCGCCCCTTCGACGTCACCGAATACGAGGCGCTCGTCGACTCGCTCACCGAGGGCGTGCGCGAATTGCAGGTCGCCCTCGAGTCCACCGATCAGATCCTCAGCACACTCGCGTCCGATGAGAAGTCGGCCATGCTCCGCACCGTGGTCGACGAGGGCACCACCGGCGCCAACCAGGTCATCGACCGGGCGTTCTGGCGCCTGCTGATCCTCATCGGCGCCCTGCTCGCGGGCCTGCTGATCACCCAGATCATCGTGCGCCTCGTCGGCGCCAGGGTCTCGCCGGCCGGCTCCAAGCAGGCGTAGCCGGGCCACAACACAGGGGGGATTGTCGTTGCGATGATCCCCGCCAGGGTTATACTTTTGACAGCAGCCGGGAGCGGTCCCGAGGCCCAGGACGGGCCGAGGGTGGCTGGACGTCGCCGCGTTGGGAGGAACCACACCGCGGCACCTCGTTTTTCCGCTCGCTCTCCACGACCGAAGCGAGCTCCAATTCGTCGCCGCGCGCACCGGCTTCGCGTGCGCCGGCACAAGACCCGGTTGATGGGAAAGGAAATCGCAATGTTCGCACGCAAGAAGACCCTGGCTCTCGGGATCACCACGCTCTGTATCGCCGGCGCCCCGGCGCTCGTGGCCAGCGCCGACCAGGACGGCGCCAACGGACAGGGGATGGACGAGTCCGCGATGATGGAGGCCTGGATCAAGCTCGGAACCCCGAGCGACCACCACAAGGTGCTCCACCAGTTCGCCGGTTCATGGAGCCTCGAGAGCACCTACTGGATGGCCCCCGGCGCACCCGCCGAGACCGCCAGCTACCAGTCCGAGGCCGAGGTCATCCTCGGCGGGCGCTACCTCGTCGAGCGCGTCTGGGGCGAGATGGAGATGCCCGGCATGCCCCCCGTCGAGTTCGAGGGCCACGCGCTCATGGGCTACGACAACGCCAAGGGCCACTACTTCTCGCACTGGGTCGACAACTTCTCGACCTTCGCGCTCGTCGAGCACGGCAACATGAACGACGAGGGCCAGATCGTCACCGAGGGCATGATGTTCAACCCGATGTTCGGCAAGGACATCAAGAACAAGAGCATCGTGACCATCATGGGCGACGACAAGCGCAAGCTCGAGATGTGGATGGACTTCCCCGGCCACGGCATGTTCAAGCACATGGAGATCGTCTACACCCGCAACTGACGATCCCCGCGCCTCCCGCACCACAGACCGGCCCGAAAGGGCCGGTTTTTTCGTGCCCAGCGCTTGACGCATAAGCAGTTGCTTATATATTGAACCCGTGCCCCCGCGCTCCCCCAGCCCGGACGTGTTCAGCGCGCTCGCCTCGCCGGCCCGCCGGCGCATCCTCGACATGCTCGCCGAGCAGGATCGCGCCGTCACCGAGATCGCGCGCCGTTTCCGTGTGTCGCAGCCGGCCATCAGCCAGCACCTGCGCGTACTGTCGGACGCCGGGCTCGTGCAGTCGCGTCAGATCGGGCGCCGGCGCCTCTACAGCCTCCTGCCCGATGCGCTCAAGGCCCCGCACGACTGGCTGAGCCACTACGAACGGTTCTGGACCGATCGCCTGAGCGCTATCGGCGACGTGCTCGACGAGGAATCTCGCAGGAGCACTCGCCCATGAGCCGCCTGCTCCGCATCGAGACCGAGTACCCGCACCCGATCGCTGACGTGTGGCGCGTGCTCACCGATCCGGCGCTCATGGCTCGCTGGCTGATGCCCAACGACTTCAAGCTCGTCGTCGGTCGCGAGTTCAGTTTTACATGGCCGGACAAGATCGAGGGGTGGGGGGGTGTCGTGCGCTGCAAGGTGCTCGAAGTCGACGAACCTCACAGGCTCAGCTACTCGTGGGAAGATTCGTGGGAGTGGACCGACTTTCCCGAGCCCACCATCGTCACGTGGATCCTCGAACCCGCCGACGATCCCCGGCGCACCAGACTCGTGCTCGAGCACTCGCGATTCTCAGGCCCCGGCGCCGAGAAGCTCCTGGGCATGCTCGGCAACGGCTGGGGCATGATGCTCGACCGCCTGCTCCCCGCCGTGCTCAACGGGGACGATCCGCTTGCCCAGACCGAACCCCTCGCGACCAAAGCCGTCTCGTTCCACCCGCCGCTCCCCGACGAGCCGGCCGACCCACCCGAATCACACCAGGGAGACCACCCATGAAGACACTCGCAACGACCGCTATCGCATCCTGCATCGCCGCGTCCTCGATCGGCGCGCCGCCCGACGGCCCCGGCGACATGACCCCCGAAGAGATCGCCGCGTTCCAGCAGGAGATGATGGCACAGGCCCAGCCCGGCCCCGAGCACAAGACTCTCGAACGCCTCGCCGGCGAGTGGGACTTCTCCGTGAAGTTCCACTACCCCGACGAGATGACCGGGATGAAGTACGAGGGCCGCGCCGTCAACCAGATGATCCTGGGCAACCGCTTCCTCGAGAGCAAGGCCGACGGCGAGATGATGGGCATGCCCGTCGGGGGCCTCTACATCCTCGGCTTCGACCGGCGCCACGACCACTACACCGTCACCGGATTCGACAGCCAGGGCACCTACTCGGTCTCCGCGGTCGGCGAGTACGACGAGGAACTCGGCGCGATCCGCCTCGAGGGGACGACCTACAACCCCAAACTCGACCACACCGAGGTCTACTACTTCCTCATCAGGATCGAGGACGACCGCTACACGTGGGAGGTGTGGTTCCAGGGCTCCGACGGCGCGTACGCCAAGATGGTGGAGATCGAGAACACCCGCGTGGGCTAGAACCCCAGCGGCTTCACCTCGACCGACAACTCTTCGTCCAAAGGGCCGTAGACGCGGTACTTCACGATCCGGCCCGCGACATTGTTGATGCCCTGGCCGACGAGCCCCAGCTTGTTGCCCAGGCTCTTGATCGGCCCACCGCTGAACAGCACGTCGATCACCCAGCCCCACGTCAGCGTGCCATGGCCCTCGGCGGCAAGCGCCGTAGTCGCGACCTTGAAGGTCGACATGTCGATCCCGTCGGGCCCGGCCGTGAACACCACGTCCGCCGAATCGGAGTACGTCGTCCCGGTCACCCTGCCGACGATGTTCATCGCCCGGCTCAGCGCCTGCACCGACGGGCTGTTCACCAGGCGACCGTCCACCACGTGGATCTCGCCCGACCCTTCGATCGTGTCCATGATGTCACGCGGGTCAGCGCCGACCTGCCCGAACGACGAGAAGATCCCCGCCACGAACGGCGGCTCCCCCTCCGGCGCCCGCTCCCGGAGCAGCCGCTGCAGATCGATGCCCCTGATTTCCCACTCCAGGAGCATCTCGTCGCGATCGGGGCCGATCTCGAACATCCCCGTCGGCAGGTGCAGTTCACCCGAGAGCAGCTTGGCGTCGGCCCGGTCGAGCAGCACGAGCCCGTCGTGCACCTCCACATCCAGCACCAACTCCTCCAGCGGGAAACGCAGATCGCCGGTCGCGAAGTTGCCGTCCTCGATCCGTATCGAGGTCGTGAACGCCGACTTGGACGGATCGTCCGCATCGGTGAACCCCTTGGTCACGATGTGGGTCCTGCCCCGGATCTCGTGGTTCCGCGCCAGCTCCTGCATCCGGGGCGGCAGCGACGTATACGCCTCCTCGCCCATGACCACATCGAGCGTGAACGCCTCGATGTGCGCTTCCAGCGTGTCGAGGTTGATCTCGCCCTGGAAGTCGATGTCCAAGAGCGGCGACCGGTCGATCTTGAAGCCCAGCGCATACCAGCCGGGGCCGTTGTCGGCGTTGTCCGGCTGCACGTCCATGTCGAGCTCGAGCCCGTCGATCACCATGTTCGGCAGGTCGAGCACCGGGTCGTACTCGATGCTCGAGTCCCGGATCATGAGCTTGCGGATCTGGAGCACCTCGCTCAGGCGCACGTTCTCCGCGACCTCGCTCTGGTTCTGCACGTTCTGAGTCTTGACGAACGGCACGAACCCCCGCAGGTTCAGCTCGTCGTCCTCGCTCAGGTACGCGTCCATGAGCACCCGCGCACCCTCGATCTCGATCCGCTCCATGACGATCGGCTCGCCGCGCTTGGGACGCTTGGCGAGCTGCACCAGCAGCCGGCGGGCCTCGATCACGCGCGTGCCGTCCTCGGCAGTCAGCGTCGCGCCGAGCAGCTCGACGGTCTTGGGCCTGCTGAAGTTGAAGCGCTCGAAGTCGATCGTCGGATGGATGTACGTCTCGAAGATCGTCACGACCTGGCGCACGACCCACTGGTCCATCCCGAACGTACCGCGCACGACAAGCACGCCGAACACTCCGCTCGCCGCCACCAGCACCACCAGCCCCGCCAGAATCTTGCGGATCATCGCCTGCCTCTCATCGCTGGTCCCACCGGCTCACCAGTGTACGCGAGCGCCGCGCACCGAAAAGCCCCCGTTCTTCGGGAATAGCCGGGGCCCGTCCGGGATTCTCACACCGACGATGCACCCGTTCACGACGCCATCCCACTCCCGCCGGCGCGACCGGCGCGAATACCTCCAGGCGTCGCTCGACGGCATGGGCCTCACGCCCTTCTGATCGCGCTCCCCGCCCCATCAGCACGACCCCTACACGCACCCGGGCATTCGGCACCACCGGCCCCGGTGCGCAAGCCGCCGGCGCTGCCGCACGCGCAGCGCCCGTCCCGCGCTGCCTATGCGCGCAGCGCACCACACAACAACGAACACACACAGGAGCACACCGATGCACCTTCCCATGAACGCGGCCACGATGGCCGCCCTGGCGCTCTGCGCCCTCGTCGCCGTCATCGCCTTCGCAGCCTCGAACGCCAGCGCCGACACCGATCACGCCGGAACCGGCGCGAGCACCCGCTTCACCATCGCCCTCGGCCTCGCCGGCTACAGCCCAGTCTCGTACATCCAGAACCAGCGCGCCGAGCCCGGCTCCCCCGAGTTCAGCGCCGAGCACGAGGGCGTCACCTACTTCTTCACCTCAGCCCAACAGCGCGACACCTTCACCAGCAACCCCGAGCCCTTCCTCCCCGCCTACGGCGGCTACTGCGCCTTCGGCTGCTCCGTCGATTCCCACTTCGTCCCCGATCCTCACAGCTTCAAGATCGTCGACGGGCGCCTTCACCTCTTCCTCAAGAACGACGAGGTCGACGCCCGGTCCCTCTGGGACAAGGAAACCCAGTCCGAAGTCCAGCGAAAGGCCGACGCGTTCTGGGCCGGGCAGTCCAACGACTGACACCCACCCGCCAGTTCCGTCGAACGCGGCGCCGCCTGTCCCCCGGAAGGGTCAGCGCGGCGCCGCGCTTCTTTTTCTTGCCCCTCTGCCCCTCTGCCCCTCTGCCCCTTTGCCCCTTCCGCATCCGTTAGCATCACCCCCGTGAGCACGGAAGCCCGCACCATCCAGGGGGAACACCCGGCCGACGCCCGCGAGCGCATCCTCGGCGCCCTCGGCCAGTACTGGGGCTACGACGAACTCCGCCCCCACCAGGAAGCCGCGATCAACGCCTCGCTCGACGGGCGCGACTCCCTCGTCGTCCTCCCCACCGGCGGCGGCAAGAGCCTCTGCTTCCAGATCCCCGCCGCCCTGCGCACCGGCGCCGACATCGTCGTCAGCCCGCTCATCTCCCTCATGCAGGACCAGGTCGAGGCCCTCCGCACCTGCGGCTACCCCGCCGTCGCCCTCAACAGCGCCGCCAGCCCCGCGCAGAACGCCCGCGCCGAAGAGCAGATCCGCGCAGGCGAAGCGAGCCTCATCTACGCCGCACCCGAGCGCCTGCTCTCGATGCGCACCCTCTCGCTCCTCGACGGTGCGCACATCAACGCCATCGTCGTCGACGAAGCCCACTGCATCAGCCACTGGGGCCACGACTTCCGCCCCGAGTACCGGCGCCTCACCGAACTCCGCCGGCGCTTCCCGAGCGCCACCTGGCACGCCTTCACCGCCACCGCCACCCAGCGCGTGCGCGACGACATCGCCCACCAGCTCGGCCTGCGTGACCCCGAGATCCTCGTCGGCGACTGCGACCGCCCCAACCTCACCTACCGCGTCGCCCCGCGCACCAGCGCACGCGACCAGGTCCTCGAAGCGATCCGGCGCCACGACGGCCACGCCGCGATCGTCTACTGCATCAGCCGCAAGGACACCGAGCGCACCGCCGAGTGGCTCAAGGGAAAGGGTGTCAACGCCGCGCCCTACCACGCCGGCCTCTCCGCCGAGCGCCGCGCCCGGGTCCAGCGTGATTTCATGGCCGAGAAGCTCAGCGTCGTCGTCGCCACCGTCGCCTTCGGTATGGGCGTCGATCGCTCGGATGTGCGATGCGTCGTGCACATGGCCATGCCCAAGTCCATCGAGCACTACCAGCAGGAGGCCGGGCGCGCCGGGCGCGACGGCCTGCCCGCCGAGTGCGTCCTGCTCTATTCCAGCTACGACCCCGAGAAGTGGCGCCAGCTCATGATGCGCAGCGCCCAGGAGACCGGCCAGGACGAACTCCCCGAGCACCAGCTCGAGCTGCTCGACCACATGCGTTCGTTCTGTGCGCGCATGAAGTGCCGCCACCAGGCGCTGGCCGAATACTTCGACCAGTCGCTCGACTCGGAGAACTGCGGCGCCTGCGACGTCTGCCTCGGCGAGAACCAGGCCGCCGACGATGCGCCGGTCATCGCCCAGAAGATCATTTCCTGCGTCGCCCGCCTCGACGGGCGCTTCGGCGCCGCCCACGTCGCCGATGTGCTCCTGGGTTCCACCAAGGAACGCATCCGCACGCTCGGGCACGACACCCTCTCGGTCCACGGCATCCTCGCCGGCACGCCTTCGCCGGTGCTCCGCAGCTACATCGACCAGCTCATCGACGCCGGCGCCCTCCAGCGCATCGGCGAGGAGTACCCGCTCCTCCAGCTCACCGACGACTCCCTCGCGTTCCTGCGCACCGAGCGCGAGGTCTCGCTGCTCACCCCCAAAGCCGCCGCCCGCGCCAAGGCCCCCCGCGCCTCGGAGAGCGCCAGCTGGGAGGGCGTCGACGAGCAGCTCTTCGATCGCCTGCGCACGCTCCGGCGCGAGATCGCCGAGCAGCGGGGCGTCCCCGCCTACATCGTCTTCGGCGATCAGGTCCTGCGCGACCTCGCCCGCGTCCGCCCCGCCGACCGCTCCCAGATGCTCGAGGTCAAGGGCATCGGCCCCCGCAAGCTCGAGGAGTTCGGCGAGGCCTTCCTGGGCTGCATCAACGGCGCGAACGCCTGAGCGCACCGGCCCGCAACCCAATACACTCCCTGCTCAAGATCGACCCAACCCCCCCAACGGACCAGACACGGAGGTCCAGTCAGTGACACCGCCGCCCCCAGCAGCCACGATGGACAAGCCCAAGAACAAAGCAGCCTCGTCGACCTCGAAGCGCAAGGCCGGATCGACCGTCGAGGCCAAGCGCGCCAAGACGAAGAAGACCCCCAAGGGCAAGACGCCCCGCGCCGCCACCGAGGACCGCCACATCCTCTACCAGAACGCCGTCCAGGCCGTCGACACCGAGATCGACTTCGTCGACGACACCTTCAAGGAACTCCGGGGCCGGCGCGCCTCGATCATCCGCGAAGACTTCTGCGGCACCGCCAACACCTCCTGCGAGTTCATCCGCCGGCGCCCCACCAACCGCGCCATCGGCGTCGACCTCGACAAGCCCACACTCGACTGGGGCCTCGAGCACAACGCCGGCAAGCTCAAGCCCGCAGCACGCAAGCGCCTCACGCTGCTCCAGGAGAACGTGCTCACGGTCAACACCGAGCCCGTTGACTGCGTGCTCGCGATGAACTTCAGCTACTTCATCTTCACCGAGCGCGCCGTGATGCGCCAGTACTTCGAGTCCGTGCGCGCCAGCCTCGCCCCCGGCGGCATCTTCTTCCTCGACTGCTTCGGAGGCTACGACGCCTTCCGCGAGCTCACCGAGCCGAGAGACATCGAAGAAGGCAACTACACCTACATCTGGGACCAGCACTCCTACGACCCCATCACCGGCAAGGCCACCTGCAAGATCCACTTCAAGTTTCCCGACGGCTCCAAGATGAAGGACGCCTTCATCTACCATTGGCGCCTCTGGACCCTCCCCGAGATCCGAGAGATCCTCACCGAGGCCGGCTTCAAGCGCGTCACCGTCTACTGGGAAGGCACCGAAGAAGACACCGGCGAGGGCGACGGCAACTTCGAACCCGCCGACGAGGGCACCGCTGACCCCGGCTGGATCTGCTACATCACCGCCGAGCCCTGAGCGCCGCCTCCCTCTCCCTCCGGGAGAGGGCCGGGGTGAGGGCTCTTCCTCCTACACCCGCTCGTGCGACGCCGTCTCATATCGGAGTCGGCGCGAACCGAGACCGCTGATTGCATGACGCAGCGCTTGCTCCGGAACCGCCTCGGAGTAATCTCTGATCATGCGTCTTATGAGGTCAGTTCCGGGGAGAGTGATGGCGGGAGTCATTTGCGCCTCGTCAGCCGCACAGTTTGGATGGGCGCAGCTGCAGAGCCGTGTGCTCGCGAAAGTGGGTGAGACCCTCCCGGGGCCCGAGGGCTATGAGATCCGCGGGATCGGCCCCGGCGCGGCGATCAACAACCAGGGTCACATAGCCTTCTATGCATGGGCCATCGCGCCGGAACGACCGGGTGTCGAGCCAAGAATCGCTGGAATCTGGCGGTTCGAGGACGAAATCCCGGTTCCTGTCGCGATCACTTCTGAAGCCGCTCCCGGAGTGCCGGACTTCGAATTCGACCGGATTCGCGCCGAGTTCGACATCTGGCTGAACGCCGCTGGAGATATCGCCGTGCTCGCGGATCTTGAATCCACGAGTGGCCAAAAGGGAGAGCCCACCGGCCTCTGGGTGGCGCGGGATGGCGCGCTAGATCTGCGATTACTCGACTTCACCACTCCTCCAGAGTTGGGCGGCGTACTCATCGCTGGTACTTCCCGTCCCAGTTGGAACAACCGAGGCGATCTCTTGTGCGACATAAGTGCAACCACCGATGGCCCGTTTACTCCGCATCTTTGGCGGTGCAGTCGCGACGCGGGATCGCGAGGAGAGTTTGTGATACGTGCGAGGGAGGCGCTGCCGGGCAGACCCGAGCTCATTCTCGAATCATTCGAAGCACACGCGATGAACCACGTCGGGGAGTTCGTGTTTTCTGGCCTGGCGACCAGGCGTTCTTTTGTGTGTGCCGAACTCGATGGGGCACTCACCACGATCGCGGTGTCCGACGACGAGATTCCCGATATCCCGGGATCGCGATTCGAGGCAATCCTGACACCCGATCTGGCATTCAACAATCGTGGAGAGATCGCTTTGATCGCTCTGTTCGATGAGCAAGGTCCGCAATCAGGAATCTGGCTGTACTCATCGAGAGATTCCCTCGGATTGCGGAATGTGATCCGTACCGGAGATGACGTCCCAGGGATGGACGGATTCGTATTCTCGGATTTGAGAACGAGCGCAGTGTTGAACGCCGTCGGGGATCTCCTGTTCACAGCGCGGGTGTATTCCTCGGAGCTTGAGCAAGCTACCGAAGTCCTGGCATTGCGCAAGGCCCAGCCGACACCCCATACTCGAGTTATCGCCAAGGTGGGTGACGAGATCCCGGGCGGGGGTGAAGTGGCCCCGGGTCTGGTCCGAGCGTTTCTGTGGATGAATGCTGCGGGTGATGCGGTGCTCAGATACTCCAGCACGGTGTTCGCGGTCAGCAGTGCGCACCAGCAGTTGATGGGCATTCAACCAGAGACCGCTGAGTCCGGTGACGGGAGCAAGTCCGCGGATCCGCGATCGGCGAGAGGATTCGCTTCCGGACTTCAGGACGGTCAATCGTCTGTTCTCAATGACTGGGGGCAATTCGTTCTGAGTGTCGCGCCCGACGGCTCTGAAGCCCTGACCGTCTACCAAATCCCCACCCTCGCCTGCCGAGGCGACGCCGACCAGAGCGGCAGCGTCGACTTCAAGGACATCTCCGCCACGATGAAGAACTGGCAGGGATTCGGCCCTGAGGGCGACTCCAACCGCGACGGCTTCGTCGACTTCGCCGACATCACCATGACCCTGCGCCACTGGGGCAGCTCCTGCGACTGATTCCCGAGGCGGAACCCCGCAGCACAAAAACAAAAGACGCCGGCCCTCACAGATTGGGCCGGCGCCTCCACGAGTCGATTTGTCTATCTACGCGCCTCAGCAGCGACGCCGGCGACGAGCCGCCAGCAGGCCGCCCGCACCAAGCACGCCGAGTGCGCCCGGCGTGGGGATCTGCGCCCGGAACTCGCCGAGCGTGAAGTCGAGCGCCGGCGTGGCCGGGTCGCCCGTGTTGAAATCAAGCTGCACGCTCGTGATGTCGGTGAGCGCGAACATCCCATCGGTCACGAACTCTCCGAGGCCGATCGTCGCCGTGCCGATCGAGCCAACGCTCGTCGACGCGCTCGCCGAACCCGTGCCCGGTCCCGACACCAGCGTGATGCTGAACTCAAAGGCCTGGTCGAGCGACTCGATGTCGAACTCGAAACCGATGATCCCCAAAGCCGCGGCATTGAGGCTCTCGAACGGGTACTCGATCGTCCCCGTCGCCTCGACCTGCGGGCCGGACTGGAAGCTGTAGACCGTCGGACCCGTCAGCACCTCGGTGAACACCGGGAACGACGTGCCCGAGGGGTTCGAAACAACCGCGTCGCTCAGATTGCGATCCTGACCCAGCGCGCCCACGTTCGGATCATCAAACGTGTCGAGCACGATCGTGCCCATCATGCCGGCGCTCGCGCTCCCCGCAATCAGCGCGATGCCGAGGCCTCCAGCCACGGCGCGCACGCCAACAGCAGCGCGGCCACTTCCCCGGGGGGTGAAAAGCATTTCTGACTCCTGTCTGTCTCTCTCTACATCCCTGTGCAATGGCCCTCGGCGAGGGCCAGGACCCGGTTGTGCGGACCGGGACGCCACTATCATGCCCCACGAATCGGGCAAAGGCCAGCCGCTGACCGCCGATATCTCACGGTTTTGAACGGATTTACGCGGGATGCGCGGGTCTGGAAGGGAATCTGTTCGGGTCGAGAGGCCGCCTCCGCCGGGGGCGCCCGCCAGCCCGTCCCGAGGACCCCGAATCTGGATATTCATTATTTTCTGAAACTATTGCATGGGCAGTGCGCCGGGGGTACGATCCATCAAGCCATGCACGCCCTGCTCGAGATGTCGCCCCAGCACGCCCAGGTCGCCCCGGCGATCCAGGACGCGCTCGCCCGCGTCGAGCAGCGCTTCGCCGAGCATGCAAAGTCGGACGTCAGAACCATGGACGTCCTCTGCACCCACGTCGAGCGCTACCGGGGCAAGATGCTCCGCCCCATGCTCGTCGCCCTCTCGGGCATGGCCTGCGGCAAGCTGAGCGCCACCGACGCCCACATCACCGTCGGAGCCGTCGTCGAGATGATCCACATGGCGACACTCGTCCACGACGACGTCCTCGACGACGCCGTCACCCGTCGCGGCGGCCCCACGATCAACCACGAGCAGGGCAACATCGCCGCCGTCGTGCTGGGCGATTACCTGTTCGCCCGCTCCTTCCACTTGTGCTCGACACTCGAATCGCAGCGCACATCGATGCGGATCGGTGAGATCACCGCGACCGTCTGCGAAGGGGAGATGCTGCAGAACGCATCAGCAGGCGATTTCGGGCTGTCCGAGGACACCTACTTCGACATCATCCATCGCAAGACCGCGGCGCTCATCGCCGTCGCCTGCGAGCTCGGCGCCCACCACGCCGGCGCCGACGAAGCCACCAGCCGGCGCTTCTTCGACTTCGGCGCCAAGCTCGGCAGCGCCTTCCAGATCCAGGACGACCTCCTCGACCTGGTCGGCGACGAGCGCGTCGTCGGCAAGACGCTCGGGCGTGACCTCGCCAAGGGCAAGGCCACGCTCCCGGTGATCCACCACCTCGCCAGCCTCGAGCCCGGCGCCCGCGCCGCAGCGGCAGCGAGGCTCAGCCGGGGCCAGAGCCCCACGCCCGGGTCGCTCTCCATCGTCCCCGACCTCGAGCGCACCGGCTCGATCGTCTACGCCCGGGGCGTCGCCTCCAGCCTCGTCGCCGAGGCCCGCGCGCTGCTCGCCCCGCTGCCCGACACCGGCGCCAAGGCCTCGCTCGAGGCGATGGCCGCAGCCGTGATCACGCGGGCGTTCTAGGCCCGGGCGGGCCGATAACCGCCTTCCTTGCCCGAAATCCACGCTTCCGATACACTCCCCGGCTCGAATTTGCCCAATCCAACCCCGTCGCCCGACCCCCAGAGGCCGGGCCCACAGCCCACGACGAGGATCCCCATGAGCCAGTTCAACCGATTCGGTCAGCCCCGCGCCAAGGTCGTTGTCACCTCCGGCACCGGCGAGAAGTACGTCGACTACAAGGACGTCGAGAACCTCCGCCGCATGATGAGCGCCAACGGCAAGATCTACGGGCGCAAGCGCCTCAGCGTGTCGGCCTCTGACCAGCGCAAGATCGCCCAGGCCATCAAGCGGGCCCGCTACATGGGCCTCCTGCCCTACACCAGCGCCACGCTCTAGGGCCGGCGCTCCCTTCCCTAGTCAAGCACGTGCAGAACGAGTCGCGACGGGCGCCCCTCGTCGTGGAAGATCGTCTGCTGCGCGATCGCCGTCTCGGTCCCGATCTCCGGCTGCTCGCCCGTATTCAGATTGCGACTGAATCGCGGGAAGTTGCTGCTCGAGATCTCAAGCCGGATCCGGTGCCCCGCCTTGAACAGATTGCTCGTGTAGCCCAGGTCGATCCGGATCTCTCGCTCGCCGTCCATCTCGGTGCGCACGATCCCGTCGGTCAGATTCATCGCGTAGCCCTCCGGGCTCACATCGACGAGCTTTGCCGTGAAGTCCGTCGACGGCGCAGAGCTGTCAGCAAACAGCACCACCTCCACCGGCCCCGTCACACGCAGGTCCTCTTCCAGCACCCCGGTCGAGAACACGAGCACGTCCTCCCG
Source organism: Phycisphaerales bacterium (assembly GCA_028289195.1). Lineage (GTDB taxonomy): Bacteria > Planctomycetota > Phycisphaerae > Phycisphaerales > UBA1924 > JANQQR01. The sequence continues at coordinate 18,209 of JANQQR010000011.1, forward strand.
CAGCGCAACCGACGACTGGTCCATCGCGCCCCACGGCATGACCTTCGGCCAGCAGCACGTGCCCCCGCCGCGGGTGGGCACGGGGTCCGACGGGTCGTACGTGAAGGCGTCCGACCCTTCGCCACCGGCGCGTGACTCGACCGACAGCCACCCATCGCCCGCACTCGAGTTGGCGCCGCCGCTGGAGCCGAGCGCGAAGCTCACCTCCCGCGCGCCGGGCACAGGCCAATCCTGATAGTCGTTCCACGCGTTCTCGCCCATCGTGAACACGCGCACGGGCTCGGGCGGCAGCGGCGCACCTTCGAAGCAGTGCGCCAGGAACGGCACGACCGCCTCGCCGATGAAGTTCATCGAGGCCGCGTCGCCGAAGTCGACCTCGCCGGTCGTCCGCGACCCGATGTTCTGATGGTGCCACGGCCCGACGAGTAGCTGCTGACCCTCGCGCCCCGCCTCGCGCATGGTCACGTAGTTCCCGATCGTGTCGCGCTGGAACACGTCGTACCAGCCGGCGATGTGCAGCACCGGAACGTCCGGCGCCCGATCGCGCCACGAGCTCCGCGCCCAGTACGCATCGTGCGTGGGGTGCGCGACCCAGTCGCGGAAGAACGCCGGGTCCTGCCCGAGATGGCCCAGAGCGTCGACGACCGGAAGGCTGGCGAAGATCTCATCCCACGCGTGGTTCTGGAACGACCCGAACTCCGCCATCGTGAAGCGCGGCGGGGTCATCAGCGACGACCACATCAGCAGCGCGCCGTGGTTGAACGCCCCGTCGATCCAGCACAGGCTGTAGATGTCGCCCGGGCTCACGAACGGCACCAGACCCGCGACATGCTCGCTCCCGTCCCGCGCCGCGAGCCACGCGGTGCCGGCCGCGTACGACCCGCCGATCAGGACGACCCTCCCCGTCGACCACTCCTGCGCCGCCGCCCACTCAACGGCGTCGTGCCCGTCCTCCGCCTCGTTGCCGAACGGGTCCCACTCGCCCTCGGAGTCGAACCGGCCCCGCACGTCCTGCAGCACGAAGGCGTACCCCATCGGCGCCAGCGCGCCGGCAAGCATGCGCATCTCCTGACGCCCGTAAGGCGTGCGGCTCATCACCACGGGGAACCGGCCCTCAGCGTCCGGGCGGATGACGTCGGTCGCCAGGCCGACGCCGTCCCGCATCGGGACCAGCACGCCGTCGTCGCTGGTGAGGTCGTACCGCTCGCCCTGCGCCAGGCCGGGGACGCCGATCGCCAGCACCACCGTCACCACAACACCCGCGCCGCGCCACTTCGTCATGTGCTTCATTCTGGGCCCTCGCATCCCGCCGTTGCATCGCTTATTCCCCGAACAGCCCCCGGCGTTTCAGCAGTCCCTACTCCCACCCCTCCGGCGGCGCCGTCGCGCGCCGACCCGATCCGAACAGACGCACCAGCAGCGCCCGCGCATCATCCGCCGGCGAGCGCGCTTCGAGCACCCGTCGCGCCAGCGCCGGATCCGGCGACAGCACGCCCGCCGCGCCCCGGTCGATCACCGAGCCGATGTTCGCCGGGTCGCTCAGGCTCCACACGTGCACCGATCGCCCGCGCGAGTGCGCACGCGCGATGAACGCCGGCGACGCGATCAGCGGCTGCACGATGAGCATGTCGACATCCTGACGGGTCAGATCACCGATCGACGCCGTGACGATCAGCCCGACGCGCAGCGCCGGCTCGATCTCCCGGATCTCGCGCAGGAACGGACCGTCGAGCGAGGTCACGGCGCACCATCCGATCGCGTCCTCGGCGCGCAACAGGTCAACGAGCGATTGCGCCAGGCCGCTCTCCCGCCCGTGCAGCTTCACCTCGATGTTCAGCCTCGCCCGGTTGCGCACCGCGTTGATCGTCTGCTGCAGCGTCGGGAGCAGCTCGCCCGCGAACTCCGGCCCGAACCAACTCCCGACATCGACACCGGTGATCTCACGCGTCGTGAGTTCCCACGCACCCTCGGGGCGTCCCGCTGTGCGAGTAAGTGTCAGGTCGTGCAGCAGCACGATCCCGCCGTCGGAGGTCTGCTGCACGTCGATCTCGATCCAGTCCGCCCTGTCCTCGATCGCGGTATTGACCGCAGCGAGCGTGTTCTCCGGCGCGCGGGCCGCCGCGCCGCGATGCGCCGTGATCTCGAAGCCCCGGTCGATGCTCGCAATCTCGGCGCTCACGCCGGGAATGGTCAGCCCCGTCGCGACCACCAGCACGCCCGCAACAAGGCCGGCCCGCGCAAGCCCGGCGCGGCGCACGCGCCCGCTCAGTGTCCCGTCATCCGCCTCCATCTCGCGTCGGACCTCCCCGCGAACCCGGAAGAACAGCACGGAGTTGATCGACACGAACCAGATCAGCCCGATACACGCGCACGCCGAGAGCACCAGCGTGTTCACCACCACGAGCAAGGCACCGACGAGCACCAGCGTCGTCGCACCGACGCCCGACGCAAGCGTCACTCCGAGCGCCGAGATGCCGCCGGCAGCACCGCCGCCGACGAGTGCCAGCAGCGCCGCTCCGAGCGCACAGATCGCGACCCATCGCAGGATCGTCCCGCGCTGGCCTCGCGAGATCCGCACGCTGGTCTCGAACGCCTCGCGCAGCGGCGCATGCTCCAGGCACACCAGCGGGATGACGAACAGCCACCGCGATGTCAGCCACGCCGCGACGATCACCAGCAGCACCGATCCCACCACGAGCGCGGCCAGCAGGCCCGGCGCATCCGGCAGGATCTCGAACACGGCGCTCCGCGGCAGCGCAACGAAACTCCCCGTCACCACGCCCGACACCACGCCAAAGACCACCGGCAGAACGACCGCCAGGTACAACGCGCCCTTCAGCACAGCGGCGCCCCGCAGCAGATAGAGACGACCGAAGACCTCCTTCAGCGCCGGACGCACACCAAGACGCTCGCCCCGCTGTGCCGCTCCGGCCTGGAGGACCAGCCCGCCGACCACGATGATGCCCGCCGCCGCCGCTACGGGCGCCCACAGCAGCAGCAGCGCCGTGCGCGGACTGAGGAAGACGTCCACCAAGTCGTAGTTCACGCGCGCGCCATCGCCCGAGACCGCCAGCAGCCGATACAGCGACCACGTGATCAGCGGCGCCAGCACGACGACCGAGAGCAACTCGACCACCGCCGAATAGGCCACGCCCCGCCAGAAGAACCGCCGCGCCAGCGACAGGCTCGCGCTCACCACGCCGGGACCGATCGCCCGGGCATCGGTCGTGTGGCCTCCGCGATCCGTGGCGTCTGCCGGCATGACACCGATCGTACCCAACGCCGGCGCGCCGCCCTATCGTCCCGCCATGCCCGAAGCCCCCGGACAACCCCGCGACTACACGAGCATCACCCCGCCCGATCCCGAGGCCGGATCCATCGAGGCGCGCATGCGGGCGCTCACCGATTCGCTGTGGGACGCGCTGCACACCCAGAACGTCAGCTGGATCGGCTTCTACTTCGGGCCCGGCTGGACGCTCGAAGACGCCCGAACAGTGGGGGACGCCGAAATGCTCCTCGGACCCTGCCGCAACAAACCCGCCTGCTCGCCGATCGGCCTCCACGGCGCCTGCGGCAAGAGCCTTCTCGACGCCGCCCCGCTGGTCGTCCACGACGTGAAGGACCTCGGCGAGGGATACGTCGCCTGCGACCCGCGCGACCAGTCCGAGGTGGTGATCCCGCTGTTCGACGAGTCGGGGCGCTGCTACGCCGTGCTCGATGCCGACAGCTTCGACGTCGGCGCCTTCGATGAGCGCGACGCCCGCGAACTCGCGCGCCTGTGCGCCGAGGCCGGGCTCACCTCCCGCTAGCGCCCGCCCACGCGCCACATCCCCTACAGACCCACCCCCGCGCTGCGCCGCGCATGCTGTCCGTTGGTCGCGGCCCGCCCTGATTTCGACGCTGTCCTGAACGGGTTCTCGCCCGCAGCCATCAGGAGCCGACTCCATGCGCACGCGCACCATCTCGATCCGACTCGTCCTCTGCCTGCTCGTCATCGCCGCCTTCGCGTGGCCCACGCCGCAGGCCGCCGCGTCGTCGACCGAAGAGCTCTCGCCCGAGAAGCTCGAGAAGATGGAGCTCAAGGCCGAGCGCACCCTCGAGAAGGCCATGCTCAAGTTCGACAAGCTCGAAGAGAAGGTCGAGAAGAAGATGGACAAGATCGAGGACCGATTCGCGAGCAAGGCCGGGCGCTACGCCGAGCGCGGCGCCCCCATGGAGATCCTCGAAGACCTCGCGGATTCGATGGAAGACAGGCTCTTCGGCCAGGCCGAGGCCCTGTGCGAGAAGGTGCGCAAGCACGAAGCCAAGACGCTCGACAAGCTCGAGCGCCTCTGCGCCGACCCCGACATGATGGACATGGTCGCCGACCAGGCCCGCGACCTCTGCGACGAGATCGAAGAGGCGCGCGACGAGGTCGAGTTCCAGATCGACGCCGTCCTCGAGGTGCTCGAAGGCGGCCTGCCCGACCCCGAGGATCTCGAAGAAGAGATCATCGAGGTGATCGAGCAGCTGATCTCCGGCTTCTGAGCCCGCCCCACGCTCCTCCCCGGGGGGCCCCGGCCGCACACGATCAATCTCGCCCCCTCCTCCTCGGCCGGCCTTGCACCGGCCCCGATCGGCATCACACTAGACTGATCGCTGACGGTTTCCGGGCTTGCGCCCTGGAGGACCAGGGGAGGAGTTTCGACATGGTGGTACCGCGCCCCTGCGCCGCGCTGAGCGTGCTGGCTGTCGTTCTGTCCGCTTCGTCCGTCCTCGCCGGGCAGCTCGCCCCGCCCCCCGGCCCGGTGACGCCCACGATGAAACCGCTCGACGCCATCGAGCCGCGCATCTGCATCAACGAGCTCCCCGGCTCGCCCGACGCGATGCACGTCATCCCCGGCCCCGGCAACTACTACCTCACTGCGTCCGTCCTCGCCGACCCCGGCAAGAGCGCGATCCTCATCGATATCCCCGTCGGCGTCGAGGGCCACACCATCGTCGACCTCAACGGCTTCGACGTCACCGGCCAGGGCGGCGCCACCGGCAGCGGCTTTCGCACCGTCGGTTTGCGCCCCGGCCATCACCTCACCATCGGCATCAACGGCAACATCAGGGGCCGCAGCATCATCAGCGGCTTCGCCGAGCACGGCGTCCACGTCGTCGGACACGCCCACGTGCGCATCGGCGGGATTCACGTCCGCGATTGTCAGGGAAACGGTGCACTGGTCACCGACTGCCTGTCGTGCCGCGTTGGAGATTGCCTGCTCGAGAACATCACCGGTGTCGGGCTCGACATCACGCGCGTTGTCGACGTGGAGGTGGCCTTGTGCGACATTTCCAACTCCGGGCTCTCTGGCCTCCGAAAGTCATTGTGCCAGTGGATAGCGATCTCGAATTGCTCGATCAGGAGCAGCGGTGTCGACGGCATCCACGTCACCGACGCCGATCGCCTCGAAGTCTCCGCTGAGATCCTCAATCCAATTGGAAACGGCATCACGGCCACGAGCGTCGGGAAAATCAGATTGTCCCGCCCGCTCCGTTTCCAAGAGCGAGCCGGTACATTTTTGCGAGTCGCCAATGCCGGCGGCCACGGACTCGTCGCCGTCGCCTGCGACGAGATCATCCTCCCCAACCTCGACATCGTCGCGCCCATCGGAAACGGCGTGGTGATCCAGAACGCGCTCTACGCCCAGCTCGGGGGCTCGTTCGTCGACACCGGCGGCACCGCCATCGAGGGCACCGACGTCGTCGCCATGGCCATCGGCGCCGCAGGAATGCCCACCAGCAAGAAGAAGAAACGCCGCAACAAGACCCACCGCATCATCAACCCCGGTGGTCACGGCATCCGCGCCGTCAACTGCACCCACGTCTCAGTCCACGACCTCGAATGCGTGAGCGCTCAGCTCAACGGCATCAGCTACGACTCAACCGGCCTCCCCGGCCAGGGCACCTCGCTCGAGGTCCATGCCGTCAGCATCCTCGATTCCGGCGACAGCAGCATGGACTCCTCCATGGAGTCCACGGGAACGATGGATGCGCGAGCATGCCACGTCGAGAATGCCGGCGGCGCCGGCCTGCGCTTCTCCGGTGGCGCAAGCCTCGAAGTCGACGAGTGGAGCGACGACTCCTGCACCGGCAGCGGCATCGAGGTGCTCGGCGCCCCGGGCGTGCGCCCCCGCGTCACCGTCCGCGATGCCTTCGGCAACAACGCCGGCGTCCACGGCATCCACATCGTGGGCGGCGGCTCGACATCCTTCAGCAAGTGCCGCATCTCGGGGGCCGCCGCCGACGGCATCTGCAACGATTGCGATGAGACCTGCGAAGACGACCTCGATATCGACCGCTGCGGGGGCGCCGGCGTGCGCCTGGCCGTCTCCGGATCGGTCCAGATCACCGGCGGCACCCTGCGCGCCAACGGGCAGCAGGGGATCCACATCACCAACCCCCTCGGCGCCGGCGGCCAGGTCGTCCTCCAAGACTGCCTCGTCGATGACAACGGATTCGGCGCGATGCCGGCGGCGTCCGGCGTGCACATCGACAACCACGAGAGCCTGACCGTGCAGAACGTTCACGCCAGACGCAACGCCGGCAATGGGCTAGTCGTGGGCGACCTCAACGGCGACGGCCTCCTCGATCTCGTCACGGCCTCGTCCAACGGGCTCACCGGCGTCGCGTTCGTTTCTCTGAGTGGCCTGCCCAACGGGCGCCTCGTGGCCCGGCGCGTCACCTGCGACGGCAACGGGCTGAGCGGCATGGCGCTCGAAGCGACCACCGGAGGCGAGGTCTCCGAATGCGTGTTCTCGAACAACGGTCTTCTCGGCCTGCACGTTCTCGGCAGCAACCACGTGGTCAGATCCAACAGTGTCACGAACAACTTCGGCGGGACGCTGTTCGTCATCGCACCCGGCAACGTCGTCGGCCCGCTCATCGACGAACTCACCGTCGCCGGCAACTGCAACCCCGCGGCCAACTACGTCGCGCCCTGACGGTCACCTCGTAAGAACAAACCCGAAGAGACCAACCCCCCGGCTGTGTCGAACTCGAGCCATCGCGGGAACGGACAACGCGGGGCGAGTGAGGTGCTGCTCGATCAAGGGCATGCGCCAAGCCAGCGGCTGAGCACGCTGGTCAGATCGTCAAAGTTGACGAATCCATCGCCGTTGGCATCTCCGGGCCCTGTGCCCGGCGAGTAATCAGCGAGCCAGTTCGCGAGCACCGTTGTCACATCATCGAAATCGACCGCCGAGTCGCCGTTGGCATCGCCCGCACAGAATGCGATCACATCGATCCGAACTGTCTGGGCCTGGACGACCGGTTGCCAGGTCAGGCCAATCGGGCGCAGATCGGGCGCATCCAGAGTTTGAAATGTTCCGCTCGTGAACTGAGCGCTCAGCACGTTGATGCTGTCTCCCGCAACCGGAAGGTACCCGGCCCGGAGCGCCACCCGCAGCGTCCCGTCCAGTGCCGCTTCCCCGTCGACCTGAATCGGGCTATCCACTCTCGCAACGCTCGCAGCGTGAACATCCGCGAGTTCGATGACTCCGATCGCAGCCTGCTGCAGGTCGTTCGTCCATGTGATCAGCGTGCCCTCGCTGTCAACGCTGATGGTGCCCAGGTTTTCCGTCGGATTCAGCGGGTCGGGCTGAAGCCGGAGAGTGCCGCCGGTCTTGACTTCGATCGTGCCGTGGTTCTCGAGGTTCTTGCTCACCGCGAGAATCCCGACCGGGCCGACGACTTCCAGCAGCCCTTCGACTCGCACGTCACCACGCGGCCCCGAACTACCGAACGGTCGCAGGATGTTCCCCCTCGCGGCACGCAGTACGAAGTTCGGCGCGATCACCAGATTGTCGGCGCCGATGTTCCCATCAAGCTCGATCGTGCCGATCTCGAGCCTCGATTCAGGGACAGACTCGGGATCGATACTCAGCTCTCCATCCACCTCGAGCGTGCCCAAGAACGACGAATCCTGCAGATAGAGCCGACCATCAACATGCATTGAGCCATCCAGCACGAGACCGTCCAGCGCGCCGCTCATGCCCGGCGGCACTTCGATCTCAGCACCGTTCACGAGCTCAACCGTTCCGCCTTCGATCAGGGTGCCGCCAAGCACGCCCGAGCTGAGCCCGGCCTGTTCGAAAGTGATGGTGTTGAGCGGGCCGTCCAGAGTGAGCGTTGACGCCGAGTTGTCGACCTGCCCGGCGAGCAAGACGACACCGCCCTGGTTTTCGAGACCGGCGAGTGCGGTACTCACCATACGCCCTCCAAGCCGCAGGGTGGAACCGGCGCCGGCCCGAAGCACACCGAGGCTTGTCAGATCGCGGACGGTGGTGAACGAGTCGCCCGCGACGGGGCCCAGGAGATTCAACGTGGCACCGTTGATCGCTTCGCACACGCCCGCCGCGCCGTTGTCGAACTGCTCCGGCACGATGTCGATCGTGCGCCCGGAAACCGACGCCCTGATGGTGCCGTGATTGACGAGCCGATTGAGCGGAGGGCTCCCGGTCTGGCCCGGATCCTTCGCGACCGTCGCTCTGCCGCCTTCGATGACCGAACCCGCTGCCAGCGTCAGGGTGTCGCCCGGGTCCATCTCGATGATGCAACTGCTGGCGAGGTCGGGCGAGAAGACGATGGACCCGCCGGCGAAGGTCTGGTCGCCCGGGAATCTCAGAATCGGCTCATCGCCGAGCATGGTCAGGGTGCCAGTGAGATTGAGGCCGGAGTCGATCGACAGACCATTGCCCCCGTCATTGGCTGCTCCGATCACGATGTCCCCGAACACATCGACGCCGCTCAGTTCGGCGAATCTGCCGTCGTCTACGCGGAGAGATGTCCCATCGAGCAGTTCGACAACCCCACCCACGATCCTGCCGTCGCTGTCCAGCACCCAACTCCCGGTCGACGCGTCGAGCGTGAGCATCGTTCCGGTGTTGTCCATCACGCCGTTGATCTTCGTGGTGCCTCCCGAAGTGTCCAGCGTTCCAGTTGGCGTGAAGAACGTCCCACGCAGGTTGAGCACGCCCCCGTTGGTTGCACGGAGAACGCCCGAGGACTGCCAATTCGCATCCCGGATCTCGAGCACCCCGCCGTCTCGTGCCTCGAGGGTGCCGACGTTGTCCAGATTCTGCGGCTCAAGCTGCAAGATCTGGCCCGGTGAATCGGCGAGGATCAGCCCTTCGTTGACGAGAGTTGCTTGCGGATTGAACGGGCCGCTTTCCTTTTCGCCGACAAAGCCCCAGCCCCGCACCGTGGCTGTGGAGTCGAACGTCACGGTGTTTCCCTGATCGAGCTTCACCTGGCCGTTCGACATCTCGATCGTGCCGCCCGAGAGCACGTCATTCTCAAGGAAAATGAGCTGCCAGGCGAACGCGTTCATAAAACCCGTTCCATTGAGTGTCAGGCCACCACGGATCCGTGCGCGGATCAGATCAACGTCGCCATCGATCGTCACTCCCCGAAGCTCGCCGGAATTGTTCACGCGCAACAAGCCGCCCGGGTCGACGAGGATGTTCGGGCCCGTAAACACCTCATCGATCAGAAATGTGCCCTGTCGTACCTCCGCAATCCCGGTGACAGCCAGCTCCGCGCTGCGCTGCCAGAGCGTCGCATCGGGGGAATCGATCAACAGGGAATCAATCGCAACATCGGGGCTATCGAGTCGCACGACATATGGCATGCCGGCGGCATCGATCGTGACCGCATACGTCGCGCCCATCGGCGTCCCATCGTTCGGAACACTCGGATTCGTGCTCCATCGCGTGGGATCCTGCCACAGACCATCTGTGGTCCCGAGCCAAACCGCAGGCGTCTGCGCAAAGGCGGGCGACCCGATCGCAAAGGCCGAAACGACAACCGCCGCCGCCCCGCCAACAAGATCTCGATGAGTGATCACGGCGTCTCCTCCCGGGAGCGGCGCCCGAGGCGCGTCCCGCCACAACCCGTGTGGAGTAAGCACAACGGGCGCGCTTCAACTCACAAGGGCGGTAGCTAAGAAAGAGTGTCACACGCAGCAGCCCGATCACAACCGAAAACGCGAAATCGCGGCCAGTTTCCTGGCAGCCACCAAAAACAAAGCCGCCCCTCGACCGGAAGATCGAGGGGCGCCTGGAGGTGTTGGAGAGTGAGGATCTCCATGTCGGTCGCTGGAGCGGAGGAGTGCTCCAGGAGGTTCTCAGCAATCCGTCGAGCAACGCCCGCTTTCCGCTAGGTCACTGCTCTAACTAGTCTTACGGAGAACCACGCCGAAGGTTTCTGTATTCCGCGGGTCTTAGTCGTCCTTGACCTTGAATTCCGCGTCTACGACGTCGTCATCGCCGCTTTCCGACCCGGAATCGTCGCCCGCCGAGGCCCCGGATTCGTCGCCCTCGGGGGCCGCACCGGGCGCCTGCTGCGCCGCCGCGGCTTCCTCGTAGATGACCTTGCCCAGTTCCATCGAGGCGTTCTCGAGTTCCTTCATGGCCGACTCGATCGCGTCCTTGTCTTCGCCCTTGAGCTTGTCCTCGAGGTTCGAGATCGCGCTCTCGATCTTGCCGCGCACATCCGGCGTGACCTTCTCGCCGTGCTCCTCGAGCGAACGCCGCGTCTGGCTGACCACCGCGTCGCCGCGGTTCTTCAGGTCCACAACCTCGCGCCGCTTCTGATCCTCTTCCGCGTGCGCTTCGGCGTCCTGCTTCATCTGCTCGATCTCGGAGTCGTCGAGACCACCGGTGTTGGTGATCTTGATCTCCTGGCTCTTGCCGGTGCTCTTGTCCTTGGCGTTCACCGTGAGGATGCCGTTGGCGTCGATCGCGAATTCCACCTCGATCTGAGGCATGCCTCGCGGCGCCGGGGCGATCCCGGTGAGCTCGAACTGCCCGAGCGTGCGGTTGTCCTTGGCGAACTCGCGCTCGCCCTGCAGCACGTGGATCTGCACGCTCGTCTGGCTGTCGGCAGCGGTCGAGAACGTCTCGGCCTTGCTGGTCGGGATCGTCGTGTTCTTCTCGATCAGCTTGGTCATAACGCCGCCGAGCGTCTCGACGCCCAGGCTCAGGGGCGTCACGTCGAGCAGCAGCACGTCCTTGACCTCGCCCTGCAGCACGCCGCCCTGGATCGCGGCGCCGATGGCGACGACCTCGTCGGGGTTCACGCTTCGGTTCGGCTCCTTGCCGAAGATCTCCTGAGCGATCTCCTGCACCTTGGGGATGCGCGTCGAGCCGCCGACGAGCACGATCTCGTCGATCTTGCTCGCGTCGAGCTTGGCGTCCTTGATCGCCTGCTCGCACGGGTTGCGCAGGCGTCCGAACAGTTCGGCGCAGATGTCCTCGAACTTGCTCCGCGTCAGGCTCACCTGCAGGTGCTTGGGGCCCGAGGCGTCGGCCGTGATGAACGGCAGGTTGACCGTCGTCTGCTGCATCGTCGACAGCTCGACCTTGGCCTTTTCAGCCGCCTCCTTGAGGCGCTGCAGCGCCATCGGGTCGTTGCGGATGTCGATGCCTTCCTGCTTCTGGAACTCGTCCGCCAGGAAGTCGATCACCTTCTGGTCCCAGTCGTCGCCGCCCAGGTGGGTGTCGCCGTTGGTGCTCAGCACCTCGAACACACCGTCGCCGACGTCGAGGATCGACACGTCGAACGTGCCGCCGCCGAGGTCGAACACCGCGATCTTCTCGTTGGTCTTCTTGTCGAGCCCGTACGCGAGCGCCGCCGCCGTCGGCTCGTTGATGATGCGCTCAACCTTCAGGCCGGCGATCTCGCCCGCGTCCTTGGTCGCCTGGCGCTGCGCGTCGTTGAAGTACGCCGGCACCGTGATCACCGCCCGGTCGACGCTCTCGCCGAGGTAGTCCTCGGCGGTCTTTTTGAGGTCCTGCAGGATGAACGCACTGATCTCCTGCGGCGTGTACTGCTTGTCACGCACGCCGACCTTCACGAACTCCTCAGCGCCGCCCGAGATCTCGTAGGGCACCAGCTTCTCTTCGCTCGCCACCTCGCTGTGCCGACGCCCCATGAACCGCTTCACGCTGAAGACGGTGTTCTTGGGGTTCGTCACCTGCTGGTGCTTGGCGGGCTGGCCGACGAGGCGCTCGCCCTTGTCGGTGAAGCCGACCACAGACGGCGTCACGCGATTGCCGCTGGAGTTGATGAGAACCTTGGGGCTCCCGCCTTCCATGATGGCCACGCAGGAGTTCGTCGTGCCGAGGTCGATGCCGATGATCTTGGACATGGTCTGATTCCGTTCCTGAATCGTTCAAAGGCCCGCAAGGGGCCCAGAGGGTCAATCTGTTGCGATTCCGGGCGCCAGGCCCCACCGGCCAGCGCCCCGCATCGCACGCCCTGGTTTTGCAACGCCGGTGCCACCCGGATCGCGCCGATTCGGCGCAGAATCGGCCTCCACGGGCCGGAAATCGGCGTTCGGTACGTCAATCGGTCCTGCAATGCCTGTCACGCTGCCGCTTTGGCAGGGACCCGAGGATCAGTTGCTCGACGGATCGCTCGGCGGTTCGGTCGGCATGTCCGCGGGGGCATCTTCGGGCGCATCCGTCGGCACGTCCGGGGTCTCCGGCGTCTCAGCCGGGATCTCCCGATCGAGGTCCGCGTCGGGCGCAGAGCCGGCGCCGCTTGGGGCCCACGAGGAACCCGAGCCCGAGGTGTTCCACTCCACCGAGCCCTGGTACCGGATGTCGTCAGCGGTGTCCGGGATCCCGTCCGGGCCGGCGCTGAACAGGCGATAGCCGCGACCGGCGCCGGTCGGCTCGTAGTAGTACGCCTCGCCCCAGTGGTCGGTGAAGATGCCCGCGAGGTTGGCGTCGAGCGCCGCCTGCACGTCGGCCAGCGAATCGGGGAGGCTGCCGTTGTCGTCCTCGTACTTCTGGATCGCGCCGTCGAGGATGGTCATCTCGACCTGCGCCTCGAGCTCCGGCCCGCCGATCATCGCCGCCAGACCGAGCGCCGCGCCCGTCGCGCCGACAGCGAGCAGCGCACCAAGGATCGCGAACGGGAGGAACAGCAGCGAGATGATGATGCCGCAGCTCCCCACCGCGCCGATCACAACGCCCGCGATCGCCAGGCCCTTCGGCTCGTTCTTGAGCGCGAACAGGCTCATGATCAGCCCGATCGGGCTCAGCAGCCCGCCGGCACAGAAGCCGACGAGCGACACGATGAAGCCGGCGGTCCCGAGCGGATTCGTTTGTTTTCCTGCGTCGTGGTTCATCCTTCAATCCTCCCGCGCACCAAGGCGATCAGGGCCCGCCCAGGCGGTCCCGGCCGAGCGTCTCACCGAACGTGTCACCGAGAACGTTCCCCGCCTCGTTCGGCCCCATCGAACTCTCGAGCACCGCGTCTTCGCCATCGTCGAACCCGCCGTCCGGGCCGGCGACGATCAGCGCCCACGAGCCATCGTCCCGGCCTTCGAACCGGTACTCCGTGCCCCAGGGATCCATCTCCACGCCCGCCGGAAGGTTGAGCGCCGCCAGGTCGTCCGGCATTGCGCCGTCGTTGTTCGCCTGGTAGCGAGCGATCGCCGCGCCGATCTCCTCGCGATCGGTGACGACCTCCGCGATCTGCATCGCGATCGGTCCGACCATCCAGATGCCGAACCCGAGGATGCCCCAGATCACCGAGCCGATGAGCCCGACGAACACGCCCGCGATCGCGAACCCGCGGGGCTCCTTCGCCAGGCCCACGATGCTGATGATCAGACCGATGGGGCTCAGGCAGAACGCCAGCACGAATCCCACGATGCCGATCGGGTTGCTCGGCTTGCCCCCGCCCTGTCCGAAGTCGTCGTTCTGATTCACGCTGATCGCTCCATGATCCGCCCTCGAGCACCCGGCAACGACCGGCCGCCCAGCCACTTGTTGGGTCGCCCCGGCAGCGGCTTCCGCTGCGTGCCTGCCCAGCCTACCACGCCAGCGGGGATTTCGGGCCGGGCGCCCGATCCGTCTGTGACGGTCCGTCGCAGATATGGGCGACCGCTTTTTCCCGGGATAGCTTGACTTCCGGGCCGTTTGGGCCTCCCTTATGGGGAGACGTGTTCCCGTCCGGCCGCGACCCGACGCGCCCGGACCTCAGGAGAGGAATCAGAGAGATGAAGTACCCGCGTTCCCCCCGCGTTCTGCGCTGCGTCGCAGGTGCCGCAGTCGCCACCCTTGCAGCGCCCGGCGCCCTCGCCGAGACCCGCTCGATCGACGGCACCGGCAACAACCTCTCGGCTTCCCCCTGGGGATCCGCCAGTCAGCAACTCCTCCGCTTCGGCCCAGAGGAATACGGCGACGGCATGAACACGATGGGCGGCGCCTCGCGACCCAACCCGCGCACCATCTCCAACGCGATCTTCGCCCAGTCCGGGTCGATGACCAACAGCTACGGGCTGACCGACTGGGTCTGGCAGTGGGGACAGTTCGTCGACCACGACATCGACCTCACACCCGTCGGCGGCGAGTTCGCTCCGATCATCGTGCCCCCCGGCGACCCGACCTTCGCGCCCGGCTCGATGATCCCCTTCACCCGGTCGTTCGGAGACCCGACGACCGGCTCGGACATGAGCAACCCGCGCCAGCAGATGAACAACATCACGTCGTGGATCGACGGCTCCAACGTCTACGGCTCGGACACCACCCTCGCCACCGACCTCCGCGACCCGATGGGCGGCGGACGCCTCTTCATGGTGAACCATTCCACCGGCCAGCTGCTCCCCAAGGACGGCGGCGGCCAGTTCCTCGCGGGCGACGAGCGCGCCGGCGAGCAGATCGGGCTCACCTCGTCCCACACCCTCTTCGCGCGTCAGCACAACGAGTGGGCCGACCAGCTCGCCGCCGCCAACCCCGGCTGGAGCGACGAGCAGCTCTACCAGGGCGCCCGCAAGATCATCGGCGCCCAGATGCAGATCATCACCTACAACGAGTGGCTGCCCTCGCTGATCAACACCGCCGACCCCGCCGTCGCCTCGCTGCTCGACTACACGGGCTACGACGACAGCGTCAATCCCAACGTCTCCAACGAGTTCGCCAGCGCCCTGTTCCGCATCGGCCACACGATGCTCTCGCCCGAGCTCCGGCGCCTCGAGAACGACGGCAACAGCATCGTCGAGGGCTCGATCCTCCTGCAGGACGCCTTCTTCAACCCCACCGCCATCGAAGACGAAGGCGGCATCTCGCCCGTCCTCAAGGGCCTCGCCGCCCAGCAGATGCAGAACATCGACGCCAAGATCGTCGACGGCGTGCGCAACTTCCTCTTCGAAGGCGGCTCCGGCGGCCTCGACCTCGCCTCGCTCAACATCAACCGCGGCCGCGACCACGGCCTGTGCGACTACAACACCATGCGCACCATGTTCGGCCTCCCCGCCGTGACCTCCTTCAGCGAGATCACCAGCGACGCCGCGCTCGCCGCCGAACTCGAGGGCCTCTACGGCTCGGTCGACGACATCGACCTCTGGGTCGGCGCGCTCTCCGAAGACCACGCCTCCGGCGCCGCACTCGGCATGCTCACCCAACTCGGCATCGCCGAGCAATTCGGGCGCCTGCGCACCGCCGACCGCTTCTACTACGAAATGGACACCGACATGATGGACGCCACCAGCCTGGCTGCCATCCTCGACACCCTGGGCATGACCATCGGCGACCTCGAGGCCATCAAGCTCTCGGACATCCTCCGCGGCGTCGGCGAGGTCGAGAACATCCAGGACAACGTGTTCCTCATCCCCACGCCCGGTGCCGGTGTTGCGCTCCTCGCGGGCATCGGCCTGGTGAGCCGTCGTCGCAGGCGCTGAAGCGCTACGCGTCCTCCAGCCTGAACACCCCGTCCACCGGGCGATCGAACTCGCGCGCGATCCTGAACGCCACGTCGAGCGAAGG
Source organism: Phycisphaerales bacterium (assembly GCA_028289195.1). Classification (GTDB taxonomy): domain Bacteria; phylum Planctomycetota; class Phycisphaerae; order Phycisphaerales; family UBA1924; genus JANQQR01. The sequence goes on from JANQQR010000011.1 coordinate 34,012, forward strand.
GGCGTATTTCCCAAGCTCGATCGCGTTCAAGGTCTGGCGCGACACGCCCACCCGATCAGCGAGCTCCTGCTGCGTCATCTCGCCGCTGGAGAAGCGCAGCACGCGGATCATGTTCGTCACCTTCCCCGGCTGGCCCTTCGCGCCGCCCATCAGGACACCCCCAGGCGGTAGTACTTGATCTGGAACGCGAAGCGCAGCAGCTCGCTGGCGTACACCGACGCGAGCAGGCCGTGGGCGATCCAGACAGTTTCGACGCCGGCCACCATCGCACCGATCGCCACGAACACACCCACCGCGAGCAACCACGACGAGTTGTGCTCCGCCCGCCAGGCGATCACCCGGTCCCGCTCGTCACGCTGGCCCGGGCGCCCCGCGATCGCCGCCAGGATGTGCCCGAGCGTGAGCACGACCACCAGCAGCACCACCGCGACCGCGAACACCGGGATGTACGGCACAAGGTGATCCACACCCTGGGCCATCATCACGCCGGCAACAAAGAAGTAGGCACCCAGGATCACGCCCGTGCTGATCAACTGGATCCAGACGCTCTCTTCCTCAAACGACAACCCGTCTCGAAGCATGGCCCTGTCTCCCGCTGGGAGCACCGCTGCGGTGCTCCGTGACTAGATCACTTGACTCGGTGTCAAGCATTCTTGTCATTCATGGGGATCAGGTCCACAGGATTCCATGTGCGGCACGGAACCCGAAAAGAATCCGAATTTGTGTCTTGACTTCCGATCAATACCCGAACACAATACAACCGAACAGAACCAGATCAGATCTCCGATCGCATGGACAGCACAACGGAGTCGCGACCAATGATCAGCCTCCCCAAGCTCAACTCGCTCGCCCGCGAACGCCGCTTCGAGGACCTCCTCGAAGAGGTCACCCGCAACGGACGCCCGCTCCCCCTCGAGATCAGGCTCCGCCTCTCCGAGCCCGAGGCCGCTCCGATCGCCGGCCTCTCGCTCGCCATCCAGCGGGTCTGCGAACTCACCTACCGGCCAACGCCCGTGCTGATCGGGCTGGCCGAGCGCCTGCTCGAGTTCCAGAAGCCCGACGGCACGTTCGGCGCCCCTGCGTGCACCGCCCTGGCCTTCGCGGCGCTCGACGACATCGAGTCACAGCTCAGCGCACTCCCCGGCGAGGCCTCCCCCCGATACATCGACGCCGACCTCGCCGGCGCCATCGAGCGCGCCGCGTCCGAGGCGCTCGCGTCGCTCGTCCGGGCCCAGCGCGCCTCGCGCCGCGCCCTCATCGGCGACGACATCGACACCACCGTCGCCCTCTGGCGACTCCTCGACTCTCCACGCTTCGGAAGGGCCATCGACCTCCCGGCCCTCGTCGATGCAGCCGGTGCCTGCGGGCTCCGCCACCGCCGCTCCACGGCGGGGCTCCTCGGGCGCTGGGAACACCACGGCGAGCCGGCTAGGAAGGCCGGTTCGCTCTTCGCCTTCGCATAGCGCTCGCCCGCGCCCCGTCCGTATCATCGGGGCATGACAACGACACAGAGCGCACCAACCGACTCGCGCGCCGCGCAGATCCTCTCGCGCCTCGGCGTCGACCAGCACCCGCTGTTCGTCCCGCCCGCCGAGATCCCCGCGGGTGGCGCCGGCATCGCCGTGACCGTGAACCCGGCGACCGACGCCCCCCTCGGCGCCGTGCGACTGCAGTCCCGAGCCGACTACGACGACACCGTCGAACGCGCACGCGCCGCCTTCCGCCAGTGGCGCATGCTCCCCGCGCCGCAGCGCGGCGAGATCGTGCGACGGATCGGCGAGAAGTTCCGCCAGCGCAAGGCCGACCTCGGCGCGCTGGTGACGCTCGAGATGGGCAAGATCCTCACCGAGGGCGAGGGCGAGGTGCAGGAGTGCATCGACATCGCCGACTTCGCCGTCGGCCTCTCGCGCCAGCTCTACGGCCTCACCATGCCATCCGAACGCCCCGCCCACCGCATGTTCGAACAGTGGCACCCGCTCGGCGCCATCGGCGTCATCACCGCGTTCAACTTCCCCGTCGCCGTCTGGGCCTGGAACGCGATGATCGCCTCGGTCTGCGGCGACTCAACGATCTGGAAGCCCAGCCTCGCCACGCCCCTCACCGCCATCGGCGCAACCCGCATCGCCCACGACGTGATGCAGGAGCAGGACCTGTTCCGCCCGGGTGGCATCGATCCCCGCGACGTCTTCCCGCTCATCATCGGCGCCGACGACGAAGTGGGGGAGGCGATGACCGCCGATCGCAGGCTCCCGCTCATCAGCGCGACCGGGTCCTGCCGCATGGGGCGCATCGTCGGCGAGAAGGTCGCCGCCCGCCTGGGCAAGTGCCTGCTCGAACTCGGCGGCAACAACGCCATCATCCTCATGCCCGACGCCGACATGGACATGGCAGCCCGCGCCGTCGTGTTCGGCTCCGTCGGCACCGCCGGCCAGCGCTGCACCTCCACCCGGCGCCTTCTCTGCGTCGGCGGGTCGGCCGATGCCATCCTCCCCAAGATCCTCGGCGCTTACGAAACCGTCCGGATCGGCGACCCCATGGACCGTTCCACGCTTATGGGACCCCTCATTTCGAAAGATTCTGTCGCCGGCATGGGCGACGCCGTCCGCCAGGCCCAGGCCGAAGGCTGCGAGGTCCTCGCCGGAGGCCTGCCCGGGATCGAGCGCTTCAGCGACCAGCCCGGCTCGTTCGTTGAGCCAACAATCATCAAGGTCCCCAAGGGCAAGATCCCGGCGATCACCCTCGAGGAGACCTTCGCTCCGGTCCTCTACGTCTTCGAAGTCGATTCGATCGACGAGGCCATCGACATGCACAACGATGTCGCGCAAGGCCTTTCCTCTGCTGTGTTTACAGACAGCGTCCGCAGCGCCGGCAGGTTCCTCTCTCACGCAGGGTCCGACTGCGGCATCGCCAACGTCAACCTCGGCACCTCCGGAGCGGAGATCGGCGGGGCGTTCGGAGGCGAGAAGGACACCGGCGGCGGGCGCGAATCCGGCTCGGACGCCTGGAAGTCCTATATGCGACGCCAGACCTGCACGATCAACAATGGAGACGAACTCCCACTCGCCCAGGGGGTGGAATTCGCCTGATCCACCCGATTTTCGGGCGAGATTTCGGGAATAAGCCGGTTTGGGCTATCTTTCACTGTCTACGCAGGCCCTCCGCGAGGAGGTGACTGCGAAGCCGTTTGTGTAGAGCATTCGGCCAATCGTTCCAAAGCCCGGTTCGCGGGCAACCCCCCGGATCGTTTCCGGGTACATCCGATCGAGTGATTCCACCCAAAACACACACGGGTGGGTCCTGCGAATGAGGTGAGGCTGGGTCGCTGGTGGTGACCCGGGCGGAGCTTGGCCGGTCATCAAGCACCCTTGGAGCTAGAGGAGCAACATCACATGAGTCTGCGTCGAAAACTCGGAGCGTCCTGTATCTCGTGCGTCCTGGGCATCGCCGCCCTGAGCGCGACGGGCATCGGCGGCTTCTCCGCCATCACCGGTCACACCGCTTGCAGCCTGATGGGCTGCGACGGCGAGAAGACGAAGGTCACCCAGGTCGCCGCCAAGGACGAAGGCAGCTGCGCCAAGAGCTGCAGCGAGACCACCAAGGTCGCTGCCAAGGACTCCGGCGAGTGCGCCAAGTCCTGCAGCAAGAGCGCCACCAAGGTCGCCGCCAAGGATTCCAGCGAGTGCGCCAAGTCCTGCAGCAAGGGCGCCACGAAGGTCGCCGCCAAGGAAGCCAGCTCCTGCGCGAGCAGCTGCTCCAAGGGCGAGGCCACCAAGGTCGCTTCCAAGGAAGCCGCCGGCTGCAGCGCCACCTGCAACTCCCACAACCCCGAGCGCGTCGCCGCCGGTGAGTGCACCTGGAAGGCCAACCACGACGCGATGGATGCCGCCGTCGTGAAGGCCGCCGCTGCCTACGAAGAGGCCAGCGCTGCCGGTTGCTCCGAGTCCAAGAAGGCCGCCCTGGCCAAGCTCGAGTGCGCCAAGTCGAGCGTCGCCGACCGCGACGCCGCCCTCGCGTGCGCCAAGCTCCACAAGACCAAGCTCGCCGAAGCCAAGGCCGCCTACAAGGAAGCCAAGGCCGGCGACTGCTGCGCCACCAAGGCCGCTACCAAGGCCGCGTACCTCAAGGCTTCGGTCGAGGCCGAGAAGTCCTTCGTCCACGCGTCGAAGGTCAACGGCTGCAACCTCTGCATCGACAGCCACACCACCGCCCTCAACGAGGCCAAGGTCTCCAAGGCTTCCTACGAGGTCGAGCAGGCCGAAGCCAGCGGCTGCTCCAAGTCCCTCAAGGCCGCCAAGGCCAACCTCACCAAGGTCAAGGCCGAAGCCGAAGCGTGCTCCAAGGACGCCGGCTCCTGCTCCAAGACCAACACCAAGGACGTGAGCGCCAAGGCCGCCGGCAGCTGCTCGAAGGAAGCCAGCTCCTGCAGCAAGGGCGCCACCAAGGTCTCCGCCAAGGAGTCCGGTGAGTGCGCCAAGTCCTGCTCCAAGGGCGCCACGAAGGTTTCTGCCAAGGAAGCCTCCAGCTGCTCGAAGGAAGCCAGCTCCTGCAGCAAGGGTGCCACCAAGGTCTCCGCCAAGGAGTCCGGCGAGTGCGCCAAGTCCTGCTCGAAGGGCACGACGAAGGTCGCCGCCAAGGAAGCCGGCAGGTGCTCGAAGGAAGCCAGCTCCTGCTCCAAGGGCGCCACGAAGGTTGCCGCCAAGGAAGCCTCGAGCTGCTCGAAGGAAGCCAGCTCGTGCTCGAAGGGCGCCACCAAGGTTGCCGCGAAGGACTCCGGCGAGTGCGCCAAGTCCTGCTCCAAGGGTGCGACTAAGGTCGCCGCCAAGGAAGCCGGCAGCTGCTCGAAGGAAGCCAGCTCCTGCTCGAAGGGCGCCACCAAGGTTGCCGCCAAGGAAGCCGGTTCCTGCAGCAAGGCTGAGTCCTACTGCACCAAGACCGCCGAGACCAAGATGGTCAAGGCCAAGGCCGCCTACGACGCCGCCTGCGAGTCGGGCTGCTCGAAGTCCAAGATGACGGCCAAGGCCGACCTCATGGACGCCAAGGTCTACGCCGCCAAGGCGAACTACGCCGCCGCCTCCGAGTCCGGCTGCTGCGAGAGCAAGATGAAGGCCCACGGCGAACTGGTCAACGTCCAGTACAAGGCCGCCACCTTCAAGTACAACATGGCCTGCGAGTCGGGCTGCGACAAGAGCAAGGCCGTCGCCTACGAGAACGTCATGAAGACGAAGCTCGCCAAGGCCGAGTTTGATTACGAGGCCGCCTGCGCTTCGGGCTGCTCCAAGTCCAAGGCCAGCGCCGAGGCCGAGCTCAAGAAGGTCAAGGCCGCGATCGAAGGCGAGTGCTCGAAGGCCTCGTCGTGCGACAAGGCCGCCAAGGCCGACGAGAAGATCGCCAGCCGCTAAGCGGACCGATCCGATCGAATAGAACCCCCACGATTCCCCCCTCACTCGGGTCAATCGACCCAGGGGGAACCGAATAAACGCCCCGTCCCGCCGGCGGGGCGTTTTTCATGCGCGCGCCCGTGCAGATCTACAGTGATGCCGTGACCACTGCTCAGCCCACTACCCGGCGGATCGTCAGTACTCGGGCGCTGGCCTCGGCTTGGGCGGGAGGCTTCCTCGTCGGCTGTCTCGCCCTCGTGTGGGACTTCGCTCTTGAGTTCGATGCCTCATGGCTGATCCCGGCGGGCCTCTTGTCCATTTCCGCTGCGCTGCTTGGTCCCCTCTCGCTCCCCGCGTTCGTGCTGTTCGCGCTGCTGGCGTTTTCATGGGGACCGGATGCAGAGTTGCTGCTGACAGACCTCGGCGGATGTGGTGCCGCGACGCTCATCTACGGAGCGAGTGTCTGGTGCAGCCGAGAAATGTTCCGATTGCGGATGCAGGAACCACCAGCCGCCCTCGCCCGCCTCGTGGCGCTCGCCGTGATCGCTTACGTCTCGGCAGTCCTGCTCAACGGGTTCATCTTGATCCAGTTCTTCGCGGCGGTAGCAATACGTGGCTAGCACGCCCGCCAACGGCGGCTTCGAATACCCTCCCCCCAATGCCCACCTTCCTCCTCAAGACCGAGCCCGAGGACTACTCCTTCGACGACCTCAAGCGCGACAAGAGCACCGTCTGGGACGGCGTCTCATCCAACCCCGCCCTCCTCCAGATCCGCAGGATCGCCAGGGGCGACGAGGCCTTCATCTACCACACCGGCAAGGAGCGCCGCATCGTCGGCCTCGCCAAGATCACAAGCGATCCCTACCCAGATCCCGAAAGAGATGAAGACAAGCTCCTCGTCTTCGACATCAAGCACCTCAAGCCCGCCGCCACGCCCGTCACCCTCGCCGAGATCAAGGCCGACAAGCGCTTCGCCGACTTCGCGCTGGTCAGGCAGGGGCGCCTCAGCGTCATGGAGGTCCCGGCGAAGATCGACAAGGCCCTGCGAACGATGGCGGGCCTCTAGCGGTACACCCCTCGAAAGCCCCAGAGACACCTCCCGCCAAGCCATTCGCCAGCGAAGAGACCAACGATGACCACCCACACCCGCCCCGCACTCCTCACCGCCTCGGCCCTGCTCGCCATCCCGCTGGCCCTCGCGTCATGCGCCGGGCGCGCCACGCCCGAGCCGGACAGCGGCCCCGTGCGCCCCGCGGCCCCGGTCGCCGACACCGAGAGCGCCAAGGGCGTGTGGGTCCCCAGCGCCCGCGCGAGCTTCGCGACCATCGACGACAGCGCGTTGTTCACCCTCGCCCACTCGACCACGTCCGACCTCATCGTCATCGAGAACTACACCACCGACCCCGACCGGCGCCGCCACATGGCGCGCCACACGTGGATCCTCGAGATCCCCAGCTCCGCAAGCCTGGGCACACCCGTCGACCTCGAAGCCGAGGGCTCCCGCGCGTTCCTCATGGAAGAGGTCCCCGGCGAGACCACCAACCTCACCGACGTGCGCGGCTCGATGTTCTTCCAGCAGCGCGGCGCCGACGAGGTCGTCGCCGTCGTCAACCTCGCATCCGTCGCCGGCGCACCCGGCCCGGGCGAGACCTCGGTCGCGGGCGCCGAGCTGTCGCGCCGCTTCGTTCTCCCGAGGCGCGCCCCCTACACGCCCCAGCCCATGCAGCCCGGCCTCGACGACGTCCCGACCCCCGAAGAGCGCAAGGGCGGCTTCCTCGATCGCAAGGACCGCTAGCCCGCCCTACGAAGGCCGCGCCGGCCACGACTCGTGCGACATCAGCTCGCCCAGCCCCCGCGCCGGCGCCTCGTCGTTGAAATAGTGCAGGATCCACTGCAGCGCGCCCTCGCGATACAGCTGCGCAAAGGCCCCGACCGCTTCTCCCCAGTAGCGCGTGCCTACACCGCGCTCGAGTTCCTCCAGCGCCCGCTCCGCCGCCCCCTCGCCCACCTCGCGCCGGTACGGGCGCACGCTCGTGAGCGCATCAAACGTGTCGATCACCGCGAAGTAGCGCGCACCCAGCGGGATGTCCTCGCCCTTGAGCCCGTCGGGGTAGCCCAGCCCGTCCCAGCGCTCGTGGTGATGGCGCACCAGGTTCAGCGCCACCTGATCGTCGACGCCCATCTCCCGCAGCATCTCGTGCCCGTGCGCCGAGTGCGTCTTGATGATCCCGAACTCCTCGTCCGTCAGCTTCCCCGGCTTCTGCAGGATCGCGTCCGGGATGCGCAGCTTCCCGATGTCGTGCAGCGCCGCCGCCGTGCTGATGCGCTCCACGCGCGCTCGGTCGATCCCGAAGCACTCCGACAGCGCCCGGGCGTACAGCACAACGCGCCACGTGTGCGACGCCGTGCTGGAGTCCTTCAGCTCGATCGCCTTCACCCACGGCAGCGCCTCGGCGAGCGACACCTGCGCCCCCATCGGCTGCTGGTCCCGCGCGCGCTCGCCGCGCTGCTCGAGGCTCTCGTTGGGCCCGGTCTCGGCGCTCATGCGCCCACCCTCACCAGCAGCAGCGACTCATCGTCCGCCTGCGCATCGGTCCCCGAATGAGCGCGCACCGACTCACCGATGCGCGCCGCGACCTCGCGCAGTTCCGACGCCCCGTGCTCCGAGATCACCCGCTCCAGGCGCTCGAGCCCGAACATGTCGCCCTCACGGTCCATCGCCTCGATGAACCCGTCGGTGTACAGCACCAGCAGGTCGCCCGGGCCCGCCTCGACCCGCTGCTCGTCGTAGCCCTCGATGGGAGTCACTCCCAAGGGGAGCGAGTCGTTGTCCACGCGCTCGACGCGCCCGTCGCCGGCGCGACGGACCATCACCGGAAGGTGCCCCGCCAGCGAGCACCGCACCTCGCCCTCGCCCGGGTTCAGGCGCAGGCACGCCAGCGTGCAGAACATCTCGCCGCTCGTCACGGCGCACAGCGTGGTGTTCAGGTCCGCGAGCACCTCTCCGAGCGGAGCCGCGCGCAGCAGGCGCATGCGCAGCGCGCTCTTGACCATGCCCATCACCACGCCGGCCTTCACCCCGTGCCCGCTCACATCCGCGAGGTACAGATCGACCGCGCCGCCCCCGCCCTCGACGATGTCGATCAGGTCGCCGCCCATCTCGCTCGAGGCGCTGCTCATCCCCAGCACCCGCACGCCCCCGATCTCGCGATCGATCTCCGGAACGAGCGTGCGATGGATCTCGCCGGCGAGGTCGATCTCGGCCTGCAGACGCAGGCGCTTGGCGCCCTCCAGGCTGATGTACACCGAGAACAGCACGTAGCTGCCGATCATCAGCAGCACGTAGAGCAGCATGCCCATGTTCGGCGCGGCCGTCTCGATCGCAAGCGCCCGCGGGAACCCCACCGCCCACGACCACCCATAGAACATCGAGGCGAGCACCGCGGGGATGAACCAGCGCGGGTGCAGCGTCCCGCCCATCGACCACAGGATGCCCACGACGGCGCCGATCCCGATCCAGTACGCCGTCTTCCACAGCGGGCGGTCCTGCGCAAGACTCGAGCCGATCAGCACGCCGACCGGCCCGAAGAGCATGCCGACTCCGCCGTAGAACAGCAGCGCTGCGCGCAGGCCCGAACCGTGGAACACGTTCCTGGGTCTGCCCCCGGGCTTTCGCGCGGCCCCGCTCATCGCGCTCAGTGTAGGGGAACCCAAGAGGGGCGATGCCGCCTCCGGCGCCGCCGAGCACGGTTCAGAATCGGATCTAATCACCGGCATTCGCAGCGCCTCGCCTTTACTCACCTCGGGTTCCGGGGCATGCTTTGCCTGGCCATGTCTCGGCCCACCACATCGGGCACCGGGACGCGCCTGGGAGGTTTGCCATGATCCGTTCCGCGCTCGTTTGTCTCTGTGTGCTCGGCGCTGCTGTCTCGATGGCCGATGCCGGCCCGCTCAACCCGCCGGCCGGACCGATCGATACAACGGGCCGATTCGGGCCGCGCATCGAACTCAACCAGCAGAACACGCCCGGCGACGCCGACAGCGTGTTCAAGATCCTCCAGCCCGGCTCCTACTACCTCTCGGCCGAGCTGGTCGGCCAGCCCGGGAAGCACGGCATCGAGATCGTGTCGTCCAACGTCGTGCTCGATCTGTGCGGCTTCAGGCTCGTCGGCGGCACCGGCGCGCTGACCGGCGTCCTGTGCGCGAGCACATCGTCGAACATCACCATCAAGAACGGCATGCTCTTCTCATGGAACACCGGCGTCGCCGCCTCGCAGCCCATCAACGAGCTGCGGGCCGTCGATCTCCAGATCGGTGCGACCGAAGCCTGGGGCATCGACCTGAGCTCCGCCGAGGGCGCGCGGATCGACCGGTGCTACGCCTCGTTCGCCGGCCTGATCGACACGACCGCGGGCGGTATCAAAGCCGGGGACAACGCACAGGTCATCGAGTGCGCCGCGCGGAACTGCCCCGTTGCGTTCGACGGCGGCAACGGCTCCATCTTCGACCGCTGCGTCTCGGGAGAGTGCGCCGAGGGCATCAGGGCGGGCGAGCGCAGCCTCGTCACCGGGTGCGTCTTCGACGGAGCCGGCAACACGCTGATGGGGAGCATCGGGGTCTTCGCCGACTTCGGAACGCGCGTCGAAGGGAGCATCGTTCGCTTCTTCGAGACGGGCATCGTCGCGCGGGACCTCGCGGTCGTCGAGGGCTGCAGCGTCGCCAGTTGCAGCACCGGCATCGTCGCCTGGCGCCAGACCGTGATCCGCAACAACAACGTCTCCAACTACGCCTCCGACGGGTTCGGGATCGACACGATCGGAGCCACCCAGTTCGCCCGCATCGACAGCAATCACTGCACACGGGGCGGAACCGGGGTCCGGGTCCAGGGCAATCTCAACTTCATCGTCCGCAACACGACGGGATTCAACTCCGTAGCGGATTACGACATCGCCGCGGCCAACCGCGTCGGCCCGATCGTCGTCGATCCGTCAGCCCCCGCCGCGAACGCCTGGTCGAACTTCATCCCGCTCTAGGCCGCCGATCCGCTCCGCGACATCCACGGCACGCCGGCCCGCCCCGCGGGCTTTGGTTCGTTCCCGCCGGTGGTGCTCATCGGAGGGAACCCCGAGACGCGATCCTCCGCTCCCATGCGCAGATTCGTGACAGCCCGGGCCCGGTCGAGCATCCATGGTCCGGTCCGGGCGTACGACACCCCCGGGTCCCGGCGCTGCCGGACTCGATTCAGAGGAGGATCCCCATGCACCCCAGGCGTTGCGCACCGTTCCTTGCTGTCGTCTTCTGCGTCGCGAGCGCCCTGGGCGCACCCGGCGACCTCGCCGACGCGCAGACCGCCCGCGATGTCGTCACCTCGCTCTCTCAGCGGATGAACGAGCTCTACGTCTTCCCCCAGACCGCCGCGAGCCTCGGCGCATACCTCGAAGGGCGCCTGGAAGACGGGGCGTACGAGAACATCGAGCTCGCGGCGCTCGCCGAGCGCCTCACCGAGGACGTCCGTGAGATCACCAACGACCGGCACTGCGGCGTGCAGTACAACCCCGCGATGTACGAGCGTCTCACCGCGATCGAGGCATCGGGCCGGGACCCCGGCGAGGCCGGGCCCGGCCAAGAGCAGCGCCGCGCGATGGCGGCGCGCAACTACGCCTTCCGCAAGCTCGAGATCCTCAGCGGCAACATCGGCTACATGGACCTCCGTGGGTTCACGCCGCCAGAGTTCGGCGCCGAGACCGCCGCCGCGGCCATGGCGTTCCTGGCCAACACCGACGCAATCATCATCGACCTGCGCCAGAACGGCGGCGGGGACCCGGCCATGGTCCAGTTCCTCTGCTCGTACTTCTTCCCCGCCGGGCGCCCCGTGCACCTCAACAGTCTCTACTTCCGCCCGGACGATTCCACCACGCAGTTCTGGACGCTGCCCCACGTGCCCGGCCAGCGCATGCCCGACACACCGCTCTTCCTGTTGACGAGCTCCTACTCGTTCTCCGGCGCAGAGGAGTTCGCCTACAACATGCAGACACAGGGGCGCGCCACGCTCATCGGCGAGACGACCGGCGGCGGCGCCAACCCCGGCGGCACCCGACCGATCGCCGAGGGATTCGTCGCGTTCATCCCCGTGGGGCGCGCCATCAACCCGGTGACCGAACAGAACTGGGAAGGCGTCGGTGTCACGCCCGACATCCAGTGCGCCGCCGACGAGGCGCTCGACCGGGCGCACCTGCTCGCGATGGATCGAATCGCCGAGAACCCCGTCTCACCCCGGCACGCCCGGGCGCTCGAGTGGCAGTCGTCGATGCTCCGCGCCCGCCTCGATCCGGTCGACGTCGATCCGTCGCTGCTCAAGCGCTACGCGGGCGCGTACGGCGAGCGCCAGGTGGTCTACGAGGATGGCAGGCTGCTCTACAGCAGGGGCGGCGGCGCCCGGCGCCCGCTCGTGGCGCTCGACGACTCCACCTTCATGATCGAGGGCGTCGACTTCTTCAAGATGCGCTTCGTCGAAGAGGGGGGCGAGATCGCGCACATCGAGGGGATGTACGACGACGGACGCACCGACCGGTCGCAGCGCACCGACTGATCGGCGCGACAGTCCGGTCTCAGTCGCGCGGGCGCTGCGTCTCGCGGGCGTCGGAGATGAGGTGGCTCACGATCCGCCACTCGTCGTCCTCCAACCGGAACACACGCAGGTGCGTGATCTCCCGCGTGGGCATCTCAGAGCCGTCGGGCATGCGCTGGCCGGTCCGCTCGCGCCGCGTCCGGACCAGGGCGACATCGTCTCGGATGAACCGGACATCCACGCTCCGATCGGCGCTGACCCCCGCCATCACGAAGTCGAGCGCGAACACCTCGGCGAGATACTCGCGGATCGCCTCGCGACCCACACGATGGAACCCGAACGCGTTGGTGAAATCGGCATCATCGCTGTACCCCGCAGCCGCCAGCGACGCGTCCTCCACGCGCCACCCCTGGTTCCAATCGTCGAGCACGCCGCTGATGGCGGCGCGATCGGCATCGGACCCGGGCGCCGAAGCACATCCCGTCAGCGCTCCCGCGCCGCACAGGGCCAGCAGAACGATGTGCCTATTCATGCGCCCGAACATACCGCCGGGGGGAGGCCGGTCAACAGGCGCTTCAGGCCCGCGAGTCGTCGATGAGCTTCTCGACCGCCTCCACGCTTGCCCTGGCCCGGGCGTCGCCCGCCAGCGCCTCGGCCTGCATGTCGGCGTGATAGCTCGAGCGCACCATCGGGCCGCTCTCGACCACCTTGAACCCCCGCTCGAGCCCCGCCTCGCGAAACATCTCGAACGTGTCCGGGTGCACCCACCGGTCGATCGGAAGATGGTTCGGTGTCGGCTGCAGGTACTGCCCGATCGTCAGGATGTCGGTGTCGGCGTTCCCGCGCACCTCGTCCATCAGCGCCAGCACCTCGTCGTCCTTCTCGCCGATGCCCACCATGATGCCCGTCTTGGTCACCAGGCCCGCGTCCTTGCACCGACGCAGCAGCTCGACCGAGCGATCGAACTTCGCGCTCGGGCGCACCGCTGGGTACATCCGCTTCACCGTCTCGAGGTTGTGGTTCAGAATCTCGGGGCGCGCATCGATCACCTTCTGCAGCGCATCGGCATCGCCCTCGAAGTCGGGGATCAGCACCTCGACGCTCAGATCCGGGCACAGCTCGTGCGAGCGCCGGATCGTCTCGGCCCAGATGCCCGCGCCGCCGTCGGGCAGCTCGTCGCGATTCACGCTCGTGATCACGATGTGGCGCAGCCCGCCGCCCTCGGTCATCAGCTTGAGCGCCTCGGCCGTCCGCCGCGGCTCGTCGAGATCCACCTCTGCGGGACGCCCGGTCTTCACGTTGCAGAACCCGCAGGCCCGGGTGCACGTGTCGCCCAGGATCATGATCGTCGCGACACCCCGGGCCCAGCACTCGCCCATGTTCGGGCAGCCCGCTTCCTCGCAGACGGTGTGGAGCCGGTGCTCGCCGAGGATCCCCTTGAGCTGCTGGTACCCGGGGCCGCCCGGGAGCTTGGCCCGGAGCCACTTGGGCTTCCGCTTGGGCGCCAGCGTCTGGACCGCCTCCGGCCCGTTATTCAGGACCATCGAGCCCAGGCTCAGCAGAGGCTTGTCGATGCGGCGCATCGGATCGCCGCCCGCGGGGCGGGGATGGCGCTCCAGCCCGCGCTTCGACTGCGCGGGTCGGGTTTGGGGTTGCTCAGCCATGTCAGAGGGGGTCATCGAACCGGAGTATAGACCCGCCAAAGCCGGATTCCGCGATCGGCGGGTATCCGGACGCGGGCCCGCCGGCACGTCCAGGCGCCTTTCCCGGACGCTCGGCTGAACCTCCTGCATTGCCTTGTCGATACAGCAGTTGGGCGAACCGACCGACTCCCCGTCGGCGTATGAGCCCTACGTTGACACGCGCATGCGCGCTGGTACGGTACCCCGCCGCGCGGGTCCTCAGGGGCTCTCCGGCGTGTCCGCTCAAAGCCGCGAGCCCATCTCGCCGATGCCTCGCTGGTGGAGAATCCGTCCCCGGGCCCTCGGCACGGAGACGCAGGGCAACCGTCCCACGCACCGGGCGTGGGAGTGGGGCGAGTTGAGGAGTCGGCAGTGAGCCCAGACGCATCCAAGAGCAGTTCGGCCGACGCGCCACACGGACGAGCCATCCGCGCTCCGCGCCGTGCCGCGCTCGGGCTCCTTTCGGTCCTCGCGATCGCGCCCCTGACAGGCTGCCTCGATTCGGACTCGTTCCTCGACCCCTCGATCGTCGGGCGCTGGGAGAACACCCCGACCGTCGTGCCCATCCTCGAGCGGATCGACGTCATCGAGCGCGACACCGGCGAGTTCGTCGATGTCACCCCGGTCCTCCCCGAGGACCTGATCCCCGAGCCCACCGAGTACCGCGTCGCTCCCGGCGACCTAATCGAGATCGAGATCCTCGACTTCGTCGCGGTCGGCGTCGTCTCGCCCTACGTGCGAACCGTCACCTCCCGCGGCTTCATCAACATCCCGCAGCTCGGTGATATCGACGTCCAGGGCCTCACACGCCAGGAGGTCGAGGTCGCGATCACCCGCGCCATCATCGACGCCCAGCTCATCGACGACCCGCTCGTCACCGTGCAGGTCCCCGGCCAGCGCCAGGCGACCTTCAGCATCTTCGGCGCCGTCCCCCAGGTCGGGCGCTACGCCATCCCGAGCCCGGACTACTCGCTGCTCGAGGCCATCACCGATGCCGGCGGGGTCAACCCCGCCATCCCCAAGATCTTCATCATCCGCCAGATCTCGCTCGACGATCCGCGCAGCCCGGCCCGCGCCCCGGCGCAGGACCAGGGGCAGCCCGCCAGCGAGGACCAGGGACAGGACCTCCTCGACCTCATCGACGAACTCACCGACCCCGACGACGACGGCGCGGCTCCGAGCCCGGCGCTCTTCGGCGCCAACGTGTCGATGTCCCTCCAGGAGGGCGACGACCAGGGCCAGCCCGAGAACGCGCCGCCGCCCATCGACCTGATCGATCTCGAGCCGGCCGAGCCCGTGCAGCCCGCCGGCCAGCCGGCCAACCCCCAGACGCTCGACGAAATCCAGCAGCCCGGACGCTGGGTGTTCATCGGAGGCGAATGGGTGCAGGTCATCAGCACCGGCTCCCGCCCGCAGGGCCTCCCCGAAGGCGAGGACCCCCTCGAAGCGTCCGACGGGCCGCTGGTCACCCAGCGCATCATCGAGGTCCCGACCGAGCCCCTTCTCCAGGGCGTCGCCCGCTACAACGTCGTCGTCCGCCCGGGCGATGTCGTCAGCGTGCCGGCCCCCGCCGCGGGCCTCGTGTACGTCGGGGGCCCGGGCATCGCCAGGCCCGGCGTCTACAACATCCCGGCCACCGGCACGCTGACGCTCCAGAGGCTCGTCTTCTCCGCCGGCGGCTTCAGCGCCATCGCGATCCCCAACCGCGTCGACCTGACCAGGATGGTCGGCGACAGCCGCCAGGCCACGATCCGCGTCAACATGCGGGCTATCTTCGCCGGCACGCACCCCGACATCGTGGTCAAGCCCGACGACCTCGTGAACTTCGGCACCAACTTCTGGGCCACGCCGCTGGCCATCATCCGCGGCGGGTTCCGCGCCAGCTACGGCTTCGGCTTCCTCCTGGACCGCAACTTCGGCAACGACGTCTTCGGTGCACCGCCCACGAACCAGGTCGGGCAGTGATCAACAACCCGATCTGCTAGAATTGCCGATCGGCCTCGGGCCGCACAGGGCCTGATTCCAGACTCGAAGGATCGATTCCTGGTGACTCCGGCAGGACGCCGAACTCCTCGCCGTGGGCGTCGTACCACAGCCAGGGAACAGGTGGAGGGCCGGTCTGCGCGCGTCGCGGGCAGCCCTGAGAAGAGTCGAGGCCCGCGTGTGGGTGCGGGCCGAGCGGGAGAGAACAACATCGCCCCCGGCGGGCCCGCCGGATCGGGTGCATGCATCGGCAGCGGACCTCGGAGCGTCATGTCCACGGCGACAGCCAGCGGCGATCTCAATGAAGCCAAGGGTCCCTCGGACCCCGGTGGTTGGCGAGCGCCGCGCACGCTCGGCGAACTCGCCAGCGGGCCGACCGCGCCCATCGTCGCCCTGGGCGCCGGTGTCGCGCTGGTGCTTCTGGCTCTCGCGCACGAGTGGCTCTATCGCCAGTTCTTCGTGCTCAGCCGCGTCTACATCTCGGACTGGGGCCACTCCTACGCCGTGCCCCTGATCAGCATCTACTACATCTGGCGCAACCGCGAACGTCTCAGCAGCGTCCCCGTCGGGGTGTTCTGGCCCGGCCTGGGCGTCGTCGCCCTCGGCGCCGCGACGTACATCTACTTCGTCGTCGGATTCTCCAACCACATGCTCCAGGGCTTCTCGCTCGTGCTGCTGGTCGCGGGCGCCGTCCTGTTCCTGCTGGGCGCGCGGGCGTTCCGCTCGCTGTGCTTCCCGATCGCGTACCTGGCCGTCGGCGTGACCATCGCCCAGATGCTCATGGAGCGGGTCACCTTCCAGCTCAAGCTCTTCGCCTCGGTCGGCTCGCACGCGCTGCTGAACCTCGTCGGCGTCGACAACGACCTGTTCGGCAACGTCCTGCACATCTACCAGGGCACCGAGGTCCACGAGCTCAATGTCGCCGACGCCTGCTCCGGCATGCGCATGGTCGTCGCGTTCATCGCGCTGGCGGTGTTCGTCGCGTTCCTCTACGGCCGGCTCTGGTGGCAGCGCATCTTCATCCTGATGCTCGCGATCCCGGTCGCGATCTTCATGAACATGATCCGCGTCGCGGTCCTCAGCGTGCTCACGCTCATCGACCCCGAACTCGCCGCCGGCGACGCCCACACCTTCATCGGCACGCTGCTCCTCATCCCGGCGCTCGCGCTGTTCCTCGGTGTCGTCTGGGCCGCCGAGCGGATCACGCCCGAACCCGAGTCCGAACCCGGAGGGACGACGCCATGAAGCGCACCAGAGGCGTCATCTCAGCCTACCTCTGCTTCGCGCTCGTGATCCTCGGCGCGACCGCTGCGCTGCAGATGCTCATCCGCGTCAAGGGCATCAACACAGTCAAGCTCCCGATCGAGGCGCCCGACGGCCTGAAGTTCCACACGCTGCCCGGGCAGTACCCCGGCCCCGACGACGCGATCGCCTGGGAGCAGGCCGGCACCGACGAACGCCTCAGCAAGGAAGCCGCCGAGGAACTCGGCACCGACAACTACATCACACGCTGGTTCCGCCGCACCACAGAGCAGGAGGGCGACACCGAGCACCTCCTGCAGATCCACTGCGCCTACTACACCGGCATGGTCGACACCGTGCCGCACGTTCCCGAAAGATGCATGATCGGCGGCGGATTGACCTACAACGGCGAGACCGAACTCGTCCCCGTCCCCATCGACATGTCGCGCCTCATCGAAGACCCCGATGCGGACCCCGAAACCGAGACCGTCACCCTGATGGGGCGCAGCAACGAGCGCCAGTCGCGGGTCCGGCTCCCGCTCGGCGTCGACAATCTCACCCTCCGCGTCACCCCGTTCCGCGACCAGGCCAAGGACCGCACGCTGGTCGCCGGGTACTTCTTCATCGCCAACGGACGCGTCCTGGCCAGCGCCAACGACGTACGCCTCTACGCGTTCGACCTCACCGCCGACTACGCCTACTACGCCAAGATCCAGTTCCTCAGCCCGACGGCCGAGTCGCCCGAGCAGCTCGCCGAACTCGCCGCCGAGCTGCTGGACGAGCTGTTCCCCGAGATCATGCTCCGCCTGCCCGACTGGATCGAGGTCGAGCGGGGCGAGTACCCACCCGACAACCCCGCCCGCGCGCTCGAAGCAGCGCAGGGCTGATCACGCCTCCCAGGAGCACCGGCAATGGCCACCAAGGTCAACACAAAGTTCATCATCATCCTCGGCTCAGTGCTGGTTGTCGTGTTCGCGGGCGTCGCGATCGGCGGCTACATGCACTACCAGGGCCGCGGAGAGCGCGAGGTCGCCAAGGCCGACCAGCTGCTCGCCCAGGGCCAGATCGAGGAGGCTTCGCTCCTCTACGAGCGCGCCGTCGGGCGTGATCGCACCAACATCGAGTGGCTGCGCAAGTGGCGCACCTCCCTCGAGATGCTCGTCCCCGAAGACCAGCGCGCCTACGTCAGGCAGTACGACTTCTATCGCAACATCCTCAGGCAGATGGCGCTGCTCCAGCGCACCGACGTCGACCTCCAGCTCGAGTACCTCGACGAGATCTGGCGCTTCGTCCGCACCGGAGAGACATCCCGCGCCGGGTTGGAGTTCATCGTTGACCAGGCGGAAGACCGCACCTCAGGGTTCAGCGAAGGCACGCCCGAGGAGGCGCGGATACTCCGCTACCGCGGGCTGGCCATGGTCGAGCGGATGGGCACCGAGACGCTCATGCAGGACGAGCAAGACCAGACGCTCACCGACCTGCAGCGCGCCGTCGAGGTCGACCCCGAGGACTGGGAGTGCAAGCTCGGCCTCGTCCGCTGGCAGCTCGCCGACGCCAACCGCATCCGGCGCGAGGGCCAGAGCTTCCGGGCAGATTCCGCCCTCAAGTCCACGCGGGATGCACTCGACGCGCTCCTCGCCGAGAACCCGGACCAACCCGAGACGCTCCTCTTCCAGGCGCTGTTCGAGCGCAACGAGTCGGCGCGCACCGTCGTCGGCATCGAGGGACGCCAGCAGCTCACCGCCGAGTTCGCCGAGGATGTCGCCCGGGTCGTCGAGCGCGTCTCGGAACTTCCCCCCGAGGCGCTCCGCACCGATTTCCTCGAGCGCCTCGCGGGAACCGTGCTGATCGGCTCGCGCGGCGAGCCGACCGTCGAGGCCACGCTGGCGATGCTCGAGCGGAGCCTGGAGGTCGAACCCGACAACGCCCGCCTCGCCCTGCTCCGCGGCAAGGTCTTCGAGGAGACCCAGCGCTACGACGAAGCGCTGGCCCAATACGAAGTGATCATCCAGTTGCCCGACAGGCCCATCAGTCTCGACGGCCTCCTCCTCGAGGGGCGACGCCAGCAGGCTCTGGCCTTCCAGACCGACACGGCGCTCCGCAGGTGGGCCACCATGCCCGCCGGCTCTGACGAGGCCTCCGAGGCCCTCGCCCTCGTCGAGGAGTACCGCGACAAACTCAGCGAACGAATCGACGTCCAGCAGCGCCAGCTCATCCTGATCCGCGACGCGAAGATCGCCATGGCCAGGGGCGAGTACGGGCGCGCCGTCCGCGAACTCGCCGACCTGCGCAACCTCCCCGAGGGCCAGACCAACGAGGTCCGGCGCCTCCTCGTGCAGGCGCTCGAACTCCAGGGCAACGCCGGCGAAGCGAAGCGCATCGTCGAGGAGCTCATCGAGCTGACCCCGACCAACGGCTGGGCCCACGGCAAGCTCGGCGACCTCAGCAAGAGGCTCGCCGAATTCGATCAGGCCATCGCCTCGTACTCGATCGCCCGCGAGCTCGATCCGGCCAACGCCGCCTACTACGACCGGCAGATCAGAGACCTGCAGGCCGTCCAGGGCGACTCCGAGGCCGTCGCCTCAGAGGACCCCGTCATCCAGACCATCATCACCTCCCGAGAGCTGCGCTCGGAGGATCAGTTCGAAGACGCCATCGCCACGCTGCAAGCCGGCGCCGACGCCAACCCGGACGACCCGCGCCTCCCGCGCGAGCTCATCAGGGCGCTCGTCCAGTCCGAGCGCATCGACGAGGCGTTGACCATCGCCCGCGACGCGGCCTCTCGATTCCCCGACAGCCCGGACTTCGAACAGTCCATCGTCCTCCTCGAGAACCGCGACCCCAACAACCCCGCCGTCGCGCAGCTCGAGCTCATCAACCAGTCCGATCTGGCCGAGCGGGAAAAGAGCATCGAGCGATTCAAGATCTACACGCGATTCGGGATGGAGCAGGAAGCCCGCGCCGAGCTCGCCTCGCTCGAGCAGCAGTGGCCGGACGATCCCTCAGTCCTGGACGCCAGCTTCGTGCTCGCGCTCGAAGACGATGACCTCGCGACAGCGCGCCAGGTCGCGCAGCGCGCAGCCGCGACGAACGCCGACAACTGCGACGGCCTGCTCTTCCAGGCCCGCATCCAGCTCCACGAGGAGCGCAACATCGAAGCCGTGCAGACGCTGGAATCGGCGGCGCAGCGCCTGCCGTTCTCGCCGGATCTGCGCCGCCTGATGGGCCGCGCCTATTCGCGCGTGGGCCGCGTGGCCGACGCCCTGGACTCCTACGAGCGTGCGTACGAAGGCCGGCGCACCGATCCGATCAACGCCATCGAGTACGCCCGGGCGCTCCTGGCTGCCAACCGCGGGCGCCAGGCGCTCGAGGTGGTCAGCCCCGATTCCGGCGGGCTCCGCTACAACCCCTCCAACATGGCGCTCGTCCGCCTCTGGCTGCAGCTCGAAGCCCAGTACGGGGATCGGGACGTCGCCATCCGGGCCCGCACGAACCGCCTCCGCCAGGATCCGACAGACGCCGAGAACGTCCTGGGCCTCGCGCGCCTCCACATCGAGGACGGGAACTACGACGCCGCGAACCAGGTCATCGACGCCTTCGAGGCGATCGACGGGGTCGAGCCCATCGCGGGAGCGATCCTCCGGGCGCGCATCCTCGCAGAGAGCGGAGATGTCGACGCGGGCCGCGAGGTGCTCGTCCAGTGCATCGCCGACGTCGAGGCGGATCCCGACGCCAGCCTCAGCCCCGACTACTACATCGCCCTCGGCGAGTTCTTGTTCCGGTATGAAGAGGCCGAGTCGGGGGTGGCCGCGCTCAGGAAGGCCCGCGACTACCAGGACCCAGAGACACGCCTCGGCGATCGGCGCCTCGGCGACCACTGGTTCGACACCGCCGCCGCCGCGGAACGACAGAAGCAGATCGCCGGATCGAGCGCAACCGCCGAGCCCGAGCAGATCGCCGAGCTCGAGCAGCAGATGATCTCCGCCTACGAGAAGGCGGTCGAGAGCTACTCCGACGCCCTGCAGAGCATGCCCGAAGACGACGAGATCGCCCAGCGGGTGCGCAAGCGGACCGTCGAGACCCTCCTGAAGCTCGGGCGCGTGGAAGAGGCCGAACAGGCGCTCGCGCCGCTGGTCAGTCGCACCCCGGACGACAAGCAGGTCCTCGGGCTCCGGGCGATGCTCGCAGAGGCCGAGGGCGACCGGCGCACCGCGCGCAGCATGCTCAACCGCGCCGTCGAGCTCTACCGCAACGACGCCCGCCTGTTCTTCCAGAGGGCGCTGTTCAACGCCAAGGAGCCGTCGCTCGTCACCGACGCAATCCAGGACCTCACCCAGGCGACCAACCTCAGCCCGTCGCTGATCGAGGCCTGGTCCAAGCGCTACGAGCTCGTCCGGGACGGCGGAGACATGGACGAGGCGCTCGGCGTCCTCCGCCAGGGAGTCGACGCCAACCCCGACAACGACAACTTCCGGCTCTACCTGCTCCGCGAGCTCGCGCGGGCCGGACGCATCGAAGAGGCGCAGGAAGAAGCCCTGCGCGTCGCCCGTTCACGCCCGAATGACGCCACATGGCTCGAGCTCACCGGGCGCGTCATGGCCGGATTCCAGCGCTGGAACGAAGCCGCCGAGCTCTTCCGGCAGCTCTACACGCTCCGCCAGGACATCAACGTCGCCCGCGCGCTGCTGGATTCGATGCTCCGCTCAACCGTCAACCGCGACCTCCGCCTCATCAGCGAGGTGCTGAGGGACTTCGAGAACGAATTCGAGCCGTCGCTGGGCGACTACATGCTCCGGGCCCGCGCGCTGACAGCGATCAACGAGATCGCCCGAGCCAAGCGCTACATCGAGAGCGCCATGGCGATCCTCGGCGACAGCGGCGTGCTGGGCCGGTTCTTCAACGAGCAGCTCCAGCTGGCGATGGGCGGGAACATCGGGCAGGTGCTCCTGTTCCTCGACGAGGTCGAGGACCAGTCGCTCCTGCAGAACCCGCTCCTGCGGGTCGCCCGCGTGTACGGGCGCTTCCGCGTCTCCGGCCCCTCAACCGAACTGATCGCCGAGCTCGACTCGATGGACCCCGACTCCTTCGACGACATCACCAGATCCGAGTACTACCGATCACTCGCGCAGATCAGCTTCGCGCTCCAGAACTACGAGCGGGCAGCGCAGTCCTACGAGTTGGCCATCGAGGTCCAGCCCAACGACATCCAGATGCTCAACGATCTGGCGTTCATCCTCATGCAGTATCTGGGCGAGGTCGATCGAGGGATCGAGTTCGCGCAGCGGGCCGTCGAGGGCCCCAGCGCCAACGCCGCCGCCCTCGACACGCTCGGCTGGGGCTACTACCTCAAGGCAGACTACGACGAGGCCATCACCATCTTCGAGCGGGCCAAGGCGTCGGCCCGAAGCCCCGAAACCTCGTTCGTCGCCAACCTCCACCTCGGCCTCGCCCAGGCCAAGGCCGGGCAGGTCACCGAGGCCAGGCGCAGCCTCCGCGAGGCCGAGAGCGACGGCGACAGAGCCACCATGGTCCGCGACAGCTACATGGGCGAACTCGAGGAGCTCAGAGAACTCTGCCGCTGACGCCGGCTCGAACACAGAAATCAACGGGGCCGCCGGCCCCGTTTCCGGACCCGCAGACGCATCCCCCAGGATTGGGGCCCCCGATTCAAAACTTCGCACCGAACCCCGTGTTGACCCGAACCGAATAGTCCAAACCCGACGCCGCTGGCACTCCCTTTCCCAAGCCGGGTCGAGGAGGCGGCCGGACAGGCCGATTTGAACGAGACGACCGTGAGCGCTCCATCCGTCACCCCAGCTTCCCCGCAGCAGCCCCCCAGGGCGCCGGCTCGCCCCGCGCCCCCGCAGCGACCCTCCGGCGGCCCGTCGGCCAACATGGTCGCGATCGACCCCATGAAGCTGCTCCAGCAGTACTGGAAGTGGCTCGCGCTGGTCTGCATCGTCTCGGTGGGCCTCGGCGTGGGCGTCTACCTCGGGCTCCGCATCGTCATGCCCCGGTACGAGTCGGTCGCCACATTCGAGGTCTTCCCGCCGCGCACCGGCGTCGGCGACTTCGGCGTCGAGGCGCTCGCCGACGGCGGCGAGCAGGAGATGGAGTCCTACATGGAGACGCAGGTCTTCGTCATGGGCTCGGAGAAAATCTTGCGCCGCGTCGTCGAGCAGCGCGAGGTGCAGGAAACGTCCTGGGCGCGCCCGTACCAGACTCCGACCGGCTTCGACGTCGTCGAGGCCTACGACAAGATCAAAGACGTGGTCTCGGCAAGGCGCATCGCCAACACGCAGATCATCGTCCTCCGCGCACGCACGCGTAATCGCGACGACGCCCTCGTCGTCGCGGACGTCGCATCGTCGGTGTACATGGACGACGTCCGCGACCGCGAAAAGGGGTACAGCCTCGATCAGAAGCGCGACCTCGAGCGACAGCTCAACGAGCTCCGCGCATCCATCGACGGCATCGACGCAGAGATCGAGACGCTCCTCCAGCGCAACCGGATCACCTCTCTCGAGCAGGCCGGCTCGAGCCAGCTCCTCGAGGTGCGCGAGCTCCGCCCACTCCTCGCCGAGACCAACAGCGACCTCGCCGAGCTCCGCTCGCTCCGCGACGTCTACGAAACCATGCTCAACGAGCCCGGCGGCGCCGTGTTCCCCGAGGCCATCCGCGCCGAAGTCGAGTCGACGCCGATCATCGTCAACCTCGACGCCGACATCTCCAACCTCAAGGCCCAGATCCGCATGTTCCGCGAGCGCGGCACCGCGCACCGCGATGTGAAAGACCTCGAGAGCCGGCTCGGCGCCCTCCAGGCCGAGCGAGACGATCTCGTCAACGAGCGCCTCCTGGCGACCTTTACCGCGCGCATCGAGGCCTTCGACGATCAGATCGCCACCCAGGAAGCCAGCGCCGCCGACACGCAGGGCCGGCTCGAGCAGGCCGAGCAGCGACTGAACGACATCACCCGCGTGCTCAAGCAGCACGACGACCTGCAGGCCGAGCGCACCCGACTGCTCGTCGCCGTCGACGAGACCGACCGCTACCTCCGCGACGTCCAGGCCGTCATCAACAGCCCCATCCGCGTCCGCGAACTCGACCGCGCACGGCGCCCCGACCAGCTCGCCTTCCCCAAGCCCATCCCCGTCATCGGCCTCATCGCCGTGTTCGTGCCCGGCCTCTTCGCGGGCCTCATCGTCCTCCGCGAGATGCGCGAGCAGCGCGTCCGCGGCCCGCAGGATGTCGCGATCATCCCCCGCACCCGCGTGCTCGGCGTCATCCCCGACGAGTCGATGGACCCATCGCGACCCGACGTGCTCGAGACCGCCTCGCGCGACGCGCCGGGAGGCGTCATCGCCGAGTGCATCCGCCAGGTCCGCACGAGCCTGCTCAAGGACTGCAGCTCGATGAACCTCAAGTCGGTCCTGGTCTTCGGGGGCATGCCCGAGTCCGGCACCACAACGTTTCTCACGAACCTGGCGCTGAGCCTCTCCGAGACCGGCGCCCGCGTGCTCGTCATCGACGCCAACGTCCGGCGCCCCAAGGTCGCCGAGATCCTCGGCGGCCAGAACGAGCCGGGCCTCACCGATGTCCTCGCCGGCCGCATCCCGCTGGCCGAAGCCATCCAGAGCGGCGACGACGACACCTCCCCGTCGATCCTCCCCGCCGGCAGCCGCGACGCGAAGGTCTACGAACGATTCTCTTCCGAGACGACCGGGGAACTGTTCGAAGACGCCCGCCAGCGCTACGACATCGTCCTCGTCGACGCGCCGCCCGCCGTCGTCGCCAGCGACGCCCTGGCGCTCGCCCAGCACTGCGACGCCTCGATCCTGGTCGTCAAGGCCTACCTCGAGAAGCGCGGCCTCGTCTCCCGACTCCGCCACCAGTTCGCCGACGCACGGGCCGAGTTCATGGGCGTGATCGTCAACGGCGTGAAGCCGAGCGCCGGCGGCTACTTCAAGCGGAACTTCCAGGTCACCCACGAGTACGGCCGCGAAGCCAAGGGCGCATCGCGCATCGAGGCCGAGCCCGCCCGCGACCCGTCGACCAACGGCACCGCCGACCACATCGACTAAGCCGGCGTCAGGCGCTCCCGCACCGGAGCACGGGGACCAGGAGTTCGACGTGGAACCACGCGCAGCCACGCCACCACACGACGAACACCCAGCCGCCACCGGGGAGCCGCTCCGCTGCCTCGTCACCGGCGGCGCCGGGTTCATCGGCTCGCATCTCGTCGATCACCTCCTGGGTGGCGGCCACACCGTAACCGTCATCGACAACCTCTCCACGGGCCGGCGGGAGAACCTCCCCGCCGAGCACCCGGGCCTCAGTTTCATCCACGCCGACCTCGAGGGCGCTCTGACCGATCTCGAAGACGACGCCCCGTTCGATCGCGTGTTCCACCTCGCCGCGGCGGTCGGGGTCAAGCGGATCATCGAGAACCCGATCGACTCGATCGAGACCAACATCCTCGATACCGCCGCCCTCCTCCGATTCGCATCCGGCCACAGCCGGCGCGGCGCGCCGCTCCCGCCAACCCTTGTCGCGTCCAGCTCCGAGGTCTACGGCAAGGGCGTCAGCTCACCGTTCCAGGAATCGGATGATTGCCTCTACGGCCCGACGACCGCTCTGCGCTGGTCGTACGCCGCGTCCAAGGCGCTCGACGAGTACCTCGCCCTCGCGCACCACGCCGAGCACGGGCTCCCCGCCGTCGTCGTCCGGTTCTTCAACACCGTCGGCCCGCGCCAGATCGGCGACTACGGGATGGTCCTGCCGAACTTCGTCACCCGTGTGCTCGACGCCCGGGCCCCGCAGGTATTCGGCACCGGCGCCCAGTCGCGCTGCTTCTGCGACGTGCGCGACATCACCCCCGCGCTGCCGACTCTCCTGAGCACACCCGGGTGCCACGGGCGTGTCTTCAACCTCGGCTCGGACCAGCCCATCTCCATCCTCGATCTCGCCCGCCTGGTGATCGACACGCTCGCCGGTGAGCAGGGGGTCGGGGGCCTGGAGCCCGAGCTCGTTCCCTACGACGAGGCCTACTCCCCCGGCTTCGAGGATCTGGCCCGCCGCCAGCCCGATCTCGCCCGCGTCCGCGACGCGATCGGATTCGCGCCCAAGATCCCCATCGAGCGCACGATCCTCGATCTCGCGCAGCATCTTCGCACGGACGCCGCCCCCTCGGGCGCGCGGGAAGGGTACGCTCATCCCTGATGGTCGAGTCGCTGTCGCCCATCCCGACCCCCGCTCCCCCGCTCGACCTCGCCACCGGTGCGCTCGAACAGGTCGCCCAGCCCTCGACCCCGCTGGGGATCCTCCACGGGATGATCGGGGTGCTGTTCGTTTCGTTCCTCACGACGCTCCTGGTCACCCCCCTCATGCGCCGACTGGCGGTCTCCAACGGGATCATCGATGTCCCGTCCGACCCGCGCAAGGTGCACAAGATCCCCGTCGCCTATCTCGGCGGCGTCGCCGTCTGGCTCGGCGTGATGCTCGGCATCGGGTTCTCCTACCTCGCCCCCGACATCAGCCTGAAGCTGCCGTTCGACATGTTCGAGACGCAGCAGTCCCGCTACGACCAGGTCCAGGTCCCCTCGTCGATCCTCATCGGCATGTTCATCATCATGTTCACCGGCATGATCGATGACGTGTGGCACCTCTCGCCGCGCCTCAAGATCGGCGGCCAGCTGATCGCCGCCGCCGCGCTCGCCATGCAGGACGTCGGCACCAAGGTCGCCGCCGCGATCCTCCAGCCGATCGGCGGCCTCTTCGGCAACAGCACGCTCACCTACCAGATCCCGCTGCCGATGGAGTTCCCCTTCGGGATCGGCACCGAGGTGCACCTCGACCTGATCTACTGGGCCGGTGTCGTCATCATCGCCCTGTTCGTGCTCGGCGCATGCAACGCCAGCAACCTCATCGACGGACTCGACGGCCTGTGCTCGGGGGTGACCGCGATCGCCGCCGCGGCGCTGCTCGTCGTCGCGCTCGTGCTGGCCTCGGTCGACGACGGGCGCCTCGATTCGGCCCGCGTCGTCCTCGCTCTCGCGCTCCTGGGCGCCACGCTCGGGTTCCTGCCGCACAACCTGAATCCGGCGACCATATTCCTCGGCGACGCGGGTTCGCTCCTGCTGGGCTACCTCACGATCACCATCGTCCTCAGCCTCGGCGACACCGGGCGCACGCAACTCGTCGTCGCGGGCCTGATCATCTACGCCATCCCGATCATCGACACCACCCTGGCGATGGTCCGGCGCAAGCTCGCCGGCCGATCGATGAGCGACGCCGACGACCAGCACCTCCACCACATGCTCAAGGGCGCCCTGGGCGTCAAGGGCGCCGTGTTCGCGCTCTACGGCATCGCGACGGTCTTCGCGGCCCTGGGCATCTGGCTGACCTTCGGGCGCGTGCGCGTCGTCATGACCGTCGCGTTCATCGTCGGCGCTTACGTCGGCGTCATCGCCATCAAGGTCGCCCGGCGTCAACTGGCCGAAGAGACCGCCGCCCAGCGCTCCGCTCCCGTGGCGCCCGCTGCTCCCGGATCGCCCGAGCCCCCGGCGCCGCCCGCTCCGGGCCCCAAGCGCCCCGAATCCAGCCCCGAGCCGACCTGACCCCCGGCGCGGCCGAGGCGGGTTGGGCGCACGCCCTATCATCGTCCCGCCATGGCCTACGACTCATTCCAGCAGTTCAACGACGCGCGCGCCGCAGGGCAGCAGCGCCTCGAATCGTGCGATCACCTGGGCATCAAGCGCTTCTGCTCGCTCGACAGCGCCGCCTACCGAGACGCTTCGGACGCCGGGGGCCTGCCCGCAGACGTGAAGGAACTGCTCGGCCTCGTCGCCTCGACGGTCCTGCGCTGCGACGACTGCATCACCTACCACATCGAGAAGGCCGCCAAGGCCGGCTACACCACGAAGCAGATCGAAGACGCGCTCAACGTCGCCATGATCGTCGGCGGCTCGATCACCATCCCGCACATCCGGCGCGCACTGGTGCTGCTCGACACCCTCGGCGACGACTAGGCGGGAACGTTCGTGCTGAAACCCGGGGTCCCCAGCGCTACTGGAGGCGCTTCTCGACCTCGATGAGGTGGAACCCGAACTGGGTCTTCACCGGCTCGGAGACCGTACCGATCGGCAGGTCGCCGAACACCACCTGGTCGAACTCGGGCACCATCTGCCCCTGGCTGAACTCACCGAGCGAGCCTCCCTGCTGCCCCGAGGGACACTGCGAGTGCTGCTTGGCGAGGTCGCCGAAATCGGCGCCGCCC
This sequence comes from Phycisphaerales bacterium, assembly GCA_028289195.1. Lineage (GTDB taxonomy): Bacteria > Planctomycetota > Phycisphaerae > Phycisphaerales > UBA1924 > JANQQR01. The sequence goes on from JANQQR010000011.1 coordinate 62,140, forward strand.
TCGATCTGCTGCTTCAATTCGGTGGCTTCGTCTTCGGTCCCGACGAGGATGTGGCGTGCGCTGGCCTTGGGCATTCCTGGCTCTCCTGTTGCAGGGTGATGCCACCACTCTAGCGACCGCGCGTCACACCGGCGCGGACCCCTAGCGCCGCTCGGGGAACACCGTCACGTTCACCTCTTCGCCCTGCCGGAGCACCACGAAGTCCAGCGCCTCGCCCGAGGGCGTGTCGATGATCGAGCGCCGGAACTGCTCGGGCGACGCCGAATCGCGCCCGTTGATCGCCACGACCACGTCGAACTCCTGCATCCCCGCCTCGTCGGCCGGGCGATCGTGCAGCACACGCGTGATCAGCGTCGCGCGATGGCGCCGGATGCCCAGCTGGCTCGCCAGCGACTCGCTCACGCCCGACGTGTACACGCCGATCCGCTGGCGCCGCTGGTGGTCGTCGTGCTCGTAGCGCCAGTCGTGGCGGCCCTTGCCCCCGACGACGAACACGCACCCGCCCAGCATCGAAGCCGCGCCCGCCAGCGCCGCGACCATGCCCATCCGCCGCAAACCACTGTTCCGTCCGTTCATCGCCGAGTCCTCCTGCATGCCCCAACGGGTCCGCGAGCTCATCGAAGGCGAAGCGACAGCCCCGCCGCCACAGCCCCTCCATCCCCTCCTTCGGAGCCGGGGCCTCGGCGTTTCACTTCCCGTTGAGTTCACCGACCAGGGCGGCAAGCCCCTCGACATCCCGCTCGTCCAGGATCTTCCGAGCCCGAGACTCGCTGGAGCCGGTCTTGCCCAGGGCCTTCTCGACCCGCCCCCACAGGCGCTTCTTCGCCGCCTCGCTCTCGGCGAGGTACAGCTCGGTCACCAACTCCCCGAGCCTGGCCACGGTGATCGTGTCCAGGTGCTGGTAGTACCGGTTGATGATCTTCGTCTGGTGCCTGGAGTACTCGCGTCCGGATGCCATGAGCCCGAGGATAGCGGGGGACCCGGACCGGTGAGCACGAACGACTACTGACGGATGCCGCTGGTGCCGTCCGAGGCCACCTCGCCGTCGCCGTCGACGTCCTTCTCTTGGAGATCGATCGACGCCGAGTTGATGCAGTAGCGCAGGCCTGTGGTCTCGCGGGGGCCGTCGTTGAAGACGTGGCCGAGGTGCCCGCCGCAGTTCGAGCACGTCACCTCGGTGCGCACCATGCCGAAGCTGGTGTCCATGTGCTCGTCGATCTTCGACTCGCCCTCGGGCGCGTAGAAGCTCGGCCAGCCGCAGCCCGAGTCGAACTTCGTCTGGCTCGCGAACAGCACCTCGCCGCAGCCGGCGCACTTGTAGATGCCCTCGGTCTTGGTGTCCCAGTACTTGCCCGTGAACGCACGCTCCGTGCCTTTCTCGCGCAGGATGTGGTACTGCTCGGGCGTCAGGCGCTCGCGCCACTCCGCCTCGCTCAACTCGCCGGCGCCCTGCTCGGGCCGCTCGTCGTTCATCGCCAGCTCCGTCGTCTCATCGCGCTCGTCATCAGCGCTCGCGGGTTGGGCCCGCGCAACGTCACGCGACCGGTCGTCGACCTTCCGCGTATCGCCCGACCGGCTGCCGCCTTCGCACCCGAGGAGCGCACCGCCCGAGCAGATCATCAGGGCCGCCAGGGCCACGATTCGTTTCCGGTTCGTCATGAGCATGCGTCCATGAATTCGATCGGCTGGCCGACCCCGGATGCGGGAACCGGTCACGAAGAATGATTGCTCCCCGCCGCTTCCCGGGCCACTCTCCGGTCGAAACTGAACCCGCCCGCGCCCACGATCACCACGAGCAGGGCGCTCGCCAGCACAACGATGGGCAGCGCCAGCGGGGGTTCATCAGGATTCGGCCACTCCTCGATCGTCAGGTGGGCGTGCAGCGCCGCCAGCATCGTGCCGATCGCCAGCGCCCCGCCCATGCGGGCGAACGCACCGGTGGCAAGCAGCACTCCGGCAGCAATCTGCACCAGCGGCGCCACGATCGCGTTCACCCCCGGCAGCGGGGTCCCCGCGGCTTCCAGGATTGGCTTCAGCGGCGCCGACCCCGTCAGGTGCATCACGCCGATCCCGACCAGCGGCACCGCCGCGATCAGGCGCGCCGCAATCACCCACTTGGCCCCGGAAGTCCGCTGTATCGCTGCGAGCGCGCTCATGGTGGAGTCCTTTGTGCATCACCAGCGGGCAGTTCCCGTTGTTGTTGGTAACCCCTAACCAAGCCGCGCCGAAACCCCGCTATTCCCAACTTCGACGTCTCGGTCCCGGGCCCACGTCCCAAGTTCCGGGAACTTCTCCGGCCGGCGCCGGTCTGCTGGTGTGCCACGGGGATTCCACCCAACCGGAGCACCACGACGATGCGCACAACTATCGCTCTCCTCGCCGTGATCGGCGCCCTGACACTCGGCGTCCTCGCATCAAGCGGCGACGCAGCCCCCACGCTCGAGGAGATCCAGCAACTCGCCGATTCACAGAAATGGTCCGCCGTCGTCGAAGGCTCGCGCGCGTTCCTGAGCGAGACCCCGGACGACCCCGTGGCCGAGTTTTTTCTCGCCTACGGGACGCACGCCTCTGGCGACTACCTGGGCGCGATCCCGCTGCACGAGGAGTCCTCACGGAATCCCCAGTTCGCGCCCGTCAGCCTGTACAACCTCGCCTGCGCGCACGCGCTGGCGGGTCACAAGACCGAGGCCCTGGACACCCTCCAGCGAGCCCGCGCATCCGGCTACGGCTGGCTCCACAACGCCAACCCCTCGCAGCGCGACCCCGACCTCGATTCGATCCGCGCCGACGCGCGCTTCAAGCTGCCGCGCCCGATCGAGTTCGTCGAGTTCACCGGGACCAACGGCCAGTCCTGCACCTACGCGCTGCACCTCCCCGACGACTTTGATCCAGAGCAGCCCGCGCCGGTCATCGTCGGCATGGGCCCGGGCTCCGAGTCGCAGGGCGCCGCCGAGTGGGGGCTCCGCGCCGTGTGGGGAGAGCAAGCGATCACGCGCGGGTGGGCGGTCGTCGCCGCGTCGCGTCCCCACACCGGCTGGACGAGCGATCAGGGCAAGCAGCTCATGGCCGAACTGCTCGACCATGTCGAGACGCGCGTGAGCGTCGAAGGCGGAAAGTTCCACATCGCCGGGTGCTCGAACGGGGGACGCAGCGCCTTTGCGCTCGCCATCCACATGCCCGAGCGCTTCCACTCGATCAGCGTGATCCCCGGGACGCCACCGCGTGCGCGCCAGGCCGACCTCGAGCGTCTCGAAGGCCTGGCGGTGCGCATGCACGTCGGCGACGGCGACACGCCGTGGCTCGAGTCCAATCAGATGATCATCGGCCCGCTCCAGGACTTTGGCATCGACGCGACGCTCACGGTCTACGAAAACGAGGGACACGTCATCGGCGCGATCCAGGGCCCGGTGTTCATGACCGGCCTGGACGAACTCCACGCCGCGATCATGCAGCGCAGCGACTAGGCCCGAGACACGCCCGCCGCATCCCGCATGCGTCGCGCAGCCTCGTCGCTCGCGGCATCGGCCTTCCCGAAGCCCGGCAACGCGCCCGCCGCCTCGGCCTCTTCCTGCGCCTCGGCGAAGTTGCTCACGAGCATCACGCCCGCCGAATGACCGTCGCGTGTTGCAAGCTGCCGGATGAGCTCGATCCCGCTGCCGGTCGGGAAGTCGCCATCGAGCACGCGATTCACCAGCAGCAGCGACGCGCCGTCCAGCGAGTCCTCGAGCGCACGCGCACCGTTGATCATCTGCACGTCAGCCCCGTCCAGCGCCCGGCGCACGGTCGACTTGAGCACCCACGAATCCGGCCCGCAATGGCCGACCAGGAGCACGGTGGGGGAAGTGTTCGCATCAGAGTCGTTCATGAGAGCGGAGCATAGGCGCGGGACGCCCTGCCGCGAACCATCCCATCTTCACACCTCCCCCGGGCAATCCGGCCCGATGCTCGCCATCCCGGGCGCCGGGCTTGCATCGTGATGCAACCGGCTATAACGTTGCATAGCCGCCGGCACAGCGGCCCGCCCTTCCGGGGTGGCGCACAGGAATCCGAGTCAGTTCCCAGAGAGAGATCCAGACCATGCGTTCACCCAACCGCGCCCTGGCCGCAGCCGCGATCGCCGCCGCGGCCGGCACACCCGCCGGCGCCGGGACCATCACGACCGTCAGCATCGAATCCGGCCAGGTCCTGACAGAGGCGGACCTGCTCGCCGGAGTGTTCGAGGGCCAGGAGTTCGTGCTCGGACCGGACACGGTGTTCGAGGTGAACGATGGGGGGGCGCTCGGGCCCATCGGGTTGATCTCCACAAATCCGTTTGAGTCCGATCAACCGTTCGACTTCGGCGGCGCGGCCATCCTGTTCAACCCCGGCAGTGCCTCGGCTCCCTCCCAGACCTACCTCTCTCGTGCCTCGGTCCGCGTGATGACCGGCGCCTCGATCGGCGACATCTTCTGGCTGCGCGAGGGCGTCCTCGAGGTCGAGGGCGGCGACATCGGGCGATTCCTGCGAGCCGAATCAGGAACGGACCTGCGCATCTCATCAGGGGCCATCGGCTCCAACGCATACGCCCGCGAGGGCAGTTCGGTCAGCATCAGCGGCGGCACGGTTGGTGCTGGATTCGACACCGCCTCCGGCAGCGTGGTGGACATCTCCGGAGGGGATGTGGCTCTACAGATCGCGCGAGGGGACGTCCGAATCTCTGGCGGAACGGTGCACGGCTTCTCCGCAGACCCAGGCAGCGATGTAGTCATCACCGGCGGGAAGATCCGCAGCGGGCTTCGGGCGGACTTCAACAGCCGGTTGATCATCGCCGGTGGAATCATCGGCGACCGCTTCAATGCTGGTGGCGGCGAGGTTCACATCTCGGGCGGTGCATTCGGTTCCAGATTCGTAGTTCATGGCGATTCGTCGGCGACGCTGGAAGGGACGGGCTTCCGGCTGAACGGGGTGCCCGTCACGAACCTCGACGAAGGACTGAGTGAGAACGATGTGTTCACCGGGACTCTCGCAGACGGATCTGTGTTCATTTTCTCATCTCGTGCGGGAGGTTTCCAGGAACGGTCGATCGACTCGATCGGCGCGGGAGGGCTCACGCTAGTTCCCGCGGCGCCCCCGGTGCTGAGTCCGCTCCCGCAGACCGTGCTCTCAGGAGACGGCCCCGCCACGGGGCTACGACCCGGCGAGACCCTCATCGTTGGCGGGTCGGCGGAGGTCCGCGACTTCTTCGCGGTCGTGTCCGCGACCCTGCGGCTCGAAGGCGGGTCCATCGGCCGCGGGCTTGAGGTCGCCGACGCGCTCGTGGAGGTGACCGCCGGATCGATCGGACACAGATTCGACGTTCACGCTGGGAGCGAAGTGCGCATCGAGGGCGGGGAGCTCTTCAGCGCTCGCGTGTTTGAGAGTGCTTTCAGTATGAGTGGGGGAGTCATGCGCAGCACTCTCTCCGCAATGCGCGGGTCGCAGATCGCTGTTACAGGGCAAGCCGATATCAAGCAACTGAACATGACGTCATCATCCGGAGAGATGCTGGGCGGGCTGCTCCGGAGCGCCGACGTGGACTCAAGCGAGTTCAACGTAGCGGGCTCTTCCTTTGTGCAATCCCTAGATGTGATCGGGGATTCATCGGTCCTCCTGGGGGGCAAAGCGTACTTGCGATCGGTATCGACCGAGGATCAGGCGCACGTCGAGATTGACGGGGCGCGGGTTGACGTATGGAATCATCACGGAGCAAGCGCTTCGATGCGAGGTGGATCCATAGGCGAGGGCGCGCAGATCCTCGCACCGATGACAGTCCATGGAGGGATAATCGGCGAGCGGCTCAGTGTATTTGCTGACGGAGCCATCGAGATGTTCGGCGGCGAGGTCCTCGATCGGATGTCCATCGCCGGGGGTGCATCTGCCTCCCTCTTTGGCGGGCGGATCGGGAGCCTCTTCCAGGTATTTGAGGCCGACGTGACCGTCGCGGGCGCCACGATCGGCGAGCAGTTCACGATCACCGACGGTGCAGTGGTTGACGTGCGGTCAGGGGTGATCGAGGACTTCATGCGGGTGAGGTACGGCGGCACTATCAACATCCGCGGCGGCGTGGTCGGTGCGCAGATCCGGATGTTCGAGCGGAGCGAGATGAATCTGTTCGTCCGGGAACTTGCCATTGATGGCGTACCCATCGATCTGCGACCCAACCAATTGATCGAGATCTTGGACCGCTCCGGCGCAAGGCTCGAAGCGATACTCTCCGATGGCTCATATTTCGATCTCGATCTCAACACTTCCTACGTCGAGTTCGAGGACTTGCTGTACCCGGACGCCACCCTCACCGCCACCCTCGTCCCCACGCCCCCCGCATCAGCCCTCCTGCTAACCGCCGCGTTCCCTATCGCGATGCGCCGGCGCCGCGTCCGCGCATAAAAAAGACCGGACGCCGCCCCAGCAGCGCGGCGCCCGGCCCGTGCTCGTGTTTCCGAGCGTTTATGACTGTTCAGCTTCCTGCAATCAGAAGCAGCTCTGCAGCCAGTTGTTCAGGATGTAGGTGATGTCCGCGAAGTTCAGCTCGCCGTCGCCGTTGCCGTCGCCCGGCAGGCCGATCTCGACCGACACGAAGTCCTGCGACGCCTGCGCGATCGCGCCGTTGCAGTTGATCAGCGCCGTGTCGGTCGCCCGCAAACGCAGCGTGTAGCAGCACAGGGGCAGCCCGTCCGTGTCCCACACCGTGAGCACACCGTCGGGGCCGACGTTGGTGTTGCCGCTGGCGATCACCGTCCACGTGTTGAACGGCCCGCCCAGCACGCTCAGCGTCCACCCCTGGAGGTTCGGATCCATCACCGTGCCGCGGATCTCGACCGCCGTGCAGCTCACGCTCGAGCAGTTCTCGGGGCTGGTGATCTCCACGGTCGGGGGCGTGTTGTCGACGATGATGTCGCGCTCGTCCTCGGCGAAGAACCCGCAGGTGTCCTGCGAGTACGACCGGATCCGGTACTCACCGTCCGGGATCATCTGGCCGACGGTGTCCCACGTCGCGAACACGACCGGGTTGATGCTCTGGCCGAAGTAGAACGCCTGCGACCCATCGACGTCCGTGAACGGAGTGCCCGCTGGCAGCGGCGCCCACTGGAACGTCGAGTACTGGAAGCAGTTGTCGTTGATGATCCCGCCGATGCACACGCTCCCGCCGTACACGTTGCCCGCCACCGGCGTGGTGATCGTCTGCACCTCGTAGAACTTGTCGACGTAGACGATGATCTCGTCCGTCTCGATGCACCCGTCGGCGCTCCACGCCGTCAGACGCAGGAAGTAGTACCCGCCGCTCAGGAAGGTCGTGTCGAACAGGCCCAGGTTCAGCGCCAGGCCGGAGTTGAACCCGAAATTGATCAGGTCCCACGCGCCGGGTGCGCCGATCTCCCGCGACTCGAGGTACCAGAACGCCACCGAGCCGGGCGCATCAATCGTCACGTTGCCCTCGATCTGCTCGGACTCGCAGATGCACGCAAAGTTGCCCGGGCTCGTGATCTCGACCACGGGGCAGGGCTCGGCAGGCCGGATCTGCAGCCCACCGATGGCGGCTCCATCCACGAGCGCGCGCAGCTTGATGTTCAACAAGCCGTCCTCCCCAACGCGCACCCGGTGCTTCGTGTGCGTGTTGCCCAGCCGGAAGTTGTTGGGGGGCATCGGCCCGCCGGCCTGCTGGCTGGGGATCGGGTCGGCCCCGTCGATCGTGATCAGCGAGGTCAGGATCGGGTTCGCCGGGAAGATCCCGTACGTGAACACCTCGTAGAACCCCGACGGCAGGTTCTCGAAGACCATCTCGCCGTCCTGGTCGATCGCCCAGAAGTCGTCGAGCAGCGCCTCATGATCGCCCGTCGTGTTCGTGTCGTCGATGCCGCCGTGTGAAGCCGGCATGTTGAAGCGCGTCAGCACCACCGGAGACAGGTTCCCCTGGATGTCGTTCAGCGACGCGGGGTTCTGGAAATCGAAGATCCGGTTCCAAACACCGGGCTGGTTCGCGGCCCCGCCGAAGGTCGCCGCCGGGATCCCCTGGCCGGGCCCGCCCTTGATCTCGAAGTCGATGTTGATCGCCAGTTGTTCAAGGAACGGCGTGCCCCGATCCCCGTCGCCCGCCTCCTGGGCGCGCACACCGGTGGCCAGTCCGATCGCTCCAAGCGCAGCCGCACCGACCGCGCACAAGCATCGCAGCTTGTTCATCTTTCTCCCTTTCAGATGTAGGGGCCTCCCCTCAGAGACCGCTAGCAAAGCTCTCGGACTGCCAACTTCATTATGCCCCAGAGCCCCAAAACGGGCAAACTTTCCTTACCCATTCAGCCCGAATTAACACTGTTGCGACGAGCGTCCGCGCAGCACCTGCGCGTGCTTTGAGTGGGTCACCAACCATTCGGTCTACACCTGGCCGATGGTCAATGACCTCCCCGCCGAGGCCGACCAAGACTCGGTGCACCGAATCCGGCGCCGAGCGAGCAAACTCGCGGGCCGGGACGCTCAGCCCATGACGACGCCAGAGATCCAGGCGCTCACGCACAGCGTCTCACCCGCCGCCGATAGCAGCGAGATCCGCTCCGGCTACAAGAACTTCGACCTCGAGGACTGATGCTCCGCGGAGCCCCTCAGTCCTTCATCAACCGAGCCTCAAACCACTCCAGGTTGTGCTCCATCGCATGAAGCTGCAGCTTCGGCTCACGGATGCCGTGCGGCTGGCGCGGATACACAACCATCTCCACCGGCACGCCGCGGCGCTGCAGCGCGTTGTAGAACTCGTACCCCTGGCTCACCGGCACGCGCAGGTCGTTCTCGCCGTGCTGGATGAGGCTCGGGGTCGTCGCGTTCTGCACGTGCGCCATCGCCGAGTGCTTGAGGTATCCCTCCATGTTCTCCCAGCTCTCGCCCTCGAAGTAGTCGGGGATGAAGCTCGGGATGTCGGCGGTGCCCGTGAAGCTCAGCAGGTTCGTCACCGCCGCGCCGATCGACGCCGCCTTGAACCGGTCGGTCTGCGTCACGACCCAGCTGGTCATGTAGCCGCCGTAGCTCCAGCCCATGATGCCCAGCGAGTCGGGATCGGCGATGCCGCGATCGATGACCTCGTCGATGCCGGTCATGATGTCCTGGTAGTCCATCCCGCCCCAGTCGTGGTAGTTGGCGTAGCGGAAGTCGGCACCGTAGCCGCTGCTGCCGCGCGGGTTCACGCGCAGCACCGCCATGCCCTTCTCTGCAAACGACGCGATCGGGTACGCGCCCCGCGTCCCGATGAAGCGCTGCGTGAACACGCCCGCCGGCCCGCCGTGCACCACGACCACCATCGGGATGCGCTCGCCCTGCACGTAGTCCGGGGGAAGCGTCAGCATCCCCTCGACCTCGAGCCCGTCGGTGCTCTCCCACGTGAACGTCTCGGTGCGCCCGATGGGCACGTCCGGCAGATCCTGCACCGAGCTGATCCTCCGCGCTCGGAACCCGTCGACCGCGCTGGCGTAGGCCTCCTCGGGCACATCGGCCCGCTGGACCGTGAACCCGAAGTGCGTCGAGACGTCGTTCATGCTCACGCCGCCGACATGCATCCCCTCGGGCGAGACCGTCTCGATCGAGCCGTCCGTGCCGAGCGCGTAGATGCGCCCCTCCGTGCGATGCGTCTCGCTGATGAACAGGCGATCGCCGCTGGCGCTCCAGCCCACGATCCCCGGGCGCTCATCCGGCGTCACCGCCAGCGCACGCGGCGTGCCGCCCTGCGAGGGCACCACGTGCACCGTCGCGCGGAACGCCCACGTCGGTGGGTCGTCGCTCACGCCCAGCGCGATCCACGAGCCATCGGGCGAGTACCTCGGGTTGCCCTCCGACGCGTTCGTCGCCGCCAGCGTGCGCACCGATCCGGTCTCGACGTCCACGAGCGACACGTCCGACTTCACCCAGTCGTCCACCTTGGCGGTGGGGGAGTGCCCGAAGGCGATCGTCGTGCCGTCGGGCGACCAGTCGAACCCGCCGCCCCCGAAGCGCCCGCCCACGCTCATCTCGCCGTCGGTCAGCAGGCGCGGCTCGGCGTCCTCATCATCGACATCGAGCACGTAGAGCCGGTTCATCTTGAGGTTCTTGTCAACGAGCTTCGGGTCGTTCTTCTGCTTCTTGTCCGCCTTCTCGTCCTCGGTCTCAGCGTCCATCATCGTGAACGCGATGCGCGACCCGTCCGGCGACCACTGGATCGATGATGCGCCCGACTCCAGATCGGTCAGCTGCTCCGCCTCGCCCCCGGCGACGCGGATGCGCCAGATGTTGCTCTTCTCGCCCCCGCGAGACGTGGTGAACGCGATCCACTCCCCGTCGGGCGACCACGCCGCGCCGCTGCAAGACTTGTCGCCCCGCGTGAGCTGGAACTGCCCCGACCCGTCAGCGTTGGCGATCCACAGGTGCGAGCGCCACTCGCTCGTCTCTTCTTCCATGATCGCCTCGGACACCTGGAACACCACCCGCCGCCCATCCGGGCTCACCAGCACGTTCGAGACGTCCTTGACGTCGAGCGCAAGCTCCGGAGTCCACCCGGTCGGCGGAGCCTTCTCGTCTGCGCCCTCGTCCTGCGCCAGCGAGGTCACAGCGGTCCCGGCCAGGAGGGCGACACCAGCGCCCACACCCGCGATCGTTCGAACGGTCTTCAGCAGCATGTCGAGGCTCCCTTTCCGAGCTATCCCCGGGAAGAGGATACCGCGCGGGCGGCGATCGCCTCGTGAAAGCCCCCGCGACCAACCAACCCGGGGCCCACCATCCGGCCCCGGGCGCCTTCGCAGTCTCCTACGGGCAGGTGTTCAGGAACGCGCTCAGCGTCGCCGTCACGTCCCCGAAGTTCACCACACCGTCGCCGTTGGAATCGCCCGGGCCCGTGCCCGGTGTGTAGTCGTTGAGGAAGTTGCTCAGGATCACGGTGATGTCGTTGAAGTTCACGATGTTGTTGCCATCGGCATCGCCGAAGCAGAACGGCGGCGGGCAGGCGCCCGCGACGAACCGGTTCTGCAGGATCGGGTCGCCCGTGTTGATCAGGCACTGACCCGGCCCGCCGTTGAAGTCGTTGATCCGCACGTCGATGAGCAGGTCGTTGTTCACGTCCTCGAAGAAGATCGATGATGGCTCGAGCGCCGGATCCAGCACGATGATCTGCTCGACGTCCGAGACCGGCTGATCAGTGCCGGTCACGAAGTACGCCTCGAACCCCGGCCCGGCGTCCGGGCGGAGGATCAGCACCGTCTCGTTCGCGCCCGGCGAGTCGTCGAGATCGACGAACACGTCCCACACCGTCTGGTACCCGATGTCCACCTGGATCGGCTGGCTGCTGACCAGGTCGAGCTGCACCATCTCGATGTCGACCTCGGCGCTGATGAGGCTGCGCCCGTCCAGGTCACTCCACGGCAGCAGCATCCCGCCGTAGTCGAACCCCGCGTCGAGGTTCGCCGGGCCGCCGCTCGTCAGCGCGAATTCAGCCAGGTGCGCGAAGTGGCCGGCAATGTCGCCCTGGTAGAAGTGCAGCCTCGGCGGGTTTTCACTGAGGGTGACGACATCGAGATTGCCGTCGCCGTCCTCGTCGTTGGTTGTTTGCCCGATGGGATCGCCGATCCGAGGCACCGAGTAGACGATGCTCTGGAAGATGATGTTCGCTTCGATCAGGAGCAGATCGTTGGCCTCGAGCGGGTTGAGCAGCGGGACGAACGCCTCCCCATCAGGGCCCGCGATCCCGAAGCCGATCGGTGCGAACGCACCGCGCCCGAGCGAGATCGCGTCGACTTGAGACCCCGGGGCCGACGACACGTCCAGATCCGGCAGCCCGACGCTCGCCAGGTGCACGCCCGGTTCGACGATCGGGACCACCGCCTGCGCCGGTGCGGTCGGGCCCGCGACCAACGGCAGCCCGCCCGGCGAATCGATGTCGATGAAGATCACCTGCCCGTCGCCGTACAGCCCCGTCTCCTGCCCGAAGATGAAACGCTCGATCGGGATCAGGTCATCGACCGTGAACTGCCTCTGGAGGAACGGGAACCCGCCACCAAGAGTCGCGCCCGGATCAACGAACAGCGGCTGGGGCGGCACGCCGTTCGGCAGCCCGGTCACATCCAGCTCGATCATCACGACCGCGCCCTGGTTCTTGTCGTGGAACAGCAGCCCGTCGCCGGTGCCCCCGCTGTGAAACGTCTCGGGCACGCCCTCGAGCAGCACCTCCGAGTAGAGATCAACCCCACCCGGAGTCGCGGGGCCGAGCACCACGACGTCCAGCGCCCCGGGTTCGGGCACGCCATCGTCGTCGAGGTCCTGGTAGAACTCGATGAACCGGTTGCCGGCGAAGTTGTTGCTCAGCTGCGCCAGCGTCACGAATCCGTCCGCGGACAGATACGACCGCGCCGAGACCAACTCGTGGCCCGCGGGCACCTGGAAGAATCGCGTGAGCGTCTGATCGCCGCGGCTCATGCTCGTCCCGGCCCGCGCGGTCTCGTCTTCCACGTGCGTCGTTCGGTTCTCCGACGCGTCCGATCCCGCGTAGTACCAGATCGCCCAATTCCGGAACGTGGTCGCCGAGATGTCGCCCTCGAACCGCTCCTTGCGACCCTTGTAGCCCGTGCCATCGGTCGCCGTCGGGGCGCTCTTCACCTTCCCGAGCCGGTCGCAGACCTTCTTGAACACCTTGCCGATGTCCGCCGCGCTCGCCACCCCGTTGTCGTCGAAGCACTTTTTCAGCCCGTCCACCTTCTGATCATCGCCGTCGATCGCCGCGACGGTCCCGTTGGGCATGCCGGCGTTGTCGTCGTCCTCGATCGCCTTCTTGATCGCCTCGAGGAACTTGATGCTCGCGCAGTCCGAGTCCTTCTCGGCGTCGCACTTCTTCTTGTTCGTGTTGCCGAGCCACTTGTGGTAGACGTGCGTCATCTCGTTGGCGATGCTCGCGCCCAGCAGCAGCTTCGTCGAGAGCTTGTCCACGCCCGACGCCGTCCCGCTGCACAGCGTCTCGACCGTGCTCTTGCGCAGGATGATGATGTCGTTGTCGACCCCGTTCTTCACGTCAACCGTCGCGCGGCTGCGGATCGCTTTCTTCTTAAACCGGTTGTTGTCGACCATGTCCTTGAGCTGCTCGAGCGCATCGGCGATCGTCGGATCGTCGTCCTTCACGCCGTCGTCGTCCTTGGCGATCTGCTCGTACTCCATCTGATCGCCCGCGCCGGCGAACACGTCCTTCAGCTTCATGTCCTTGCAGTCTTTCCACGCCTTTTCCATCAGCGTGATGATCCGCTTGATCTTCGTCTTCTCGCCATCGGACAGGTTCTCCGGGGCCGCAGCCATCGCAGCGCCCGGAGCGCTCATCAGCAGCGCCCCGATGACACCCGCCGCCGCGAGACGCGACCACGCACGATTCCTCCGAGACAGATGCATGCCGAACCTCCGCCATCCCCGGTGGATCCGGCGCACCCGGGCCGGCATGACCTCCCATGCCGATCCACGCTCCGCGCGCGCCAACCGCGCCCCCGGCACCCCAAGAGTGCCATCAGAATCAGCGATCGCAACATTTCTCGGACGATTCCGCGCTCGCGGGCCCGCTACGGGCACGCCCCCAGCCACCGGCCCAGCACCCGCGTCACATCCCCGAACCCCACCACCCCGTCCCGGTCCGCGTCCCCCGGCCCGGTCACCTCATACACCACAAGCCAGTTCGCCAGCACCTCGGTGATGTCCCCGAACCCGATCTGCCCGTCGCCGTCGGCGTCGCCCTCGCACGTCGGAGCCACCTCGTACACCTTTCCGTCGGCACGCCCGATGAGCGCCGCGCCGTCCGCCCGCGTTCCCCACGTGATCTCGCGGAACGGCGTCAACGCAGACCCGAAGGGATCGACGCCAACGATCTCCAGCGCGCCGCTCTGCTGGTCCATCGCAAGGATCTCGCCGGCCACGTAATCGAGCCCGAGCACCTTGCCCTCGAGCGCCGGCAGGCCCGCCCCCGCGACAGGCCCCAGGATGATCGAGCCCCACGCCTTGGTCGTCCCGTTGTGGTCGTACTGCGCCAGCGGGGCCGTCAGGCTCGGATCCGGCATCGGCGCGACGCTCGCGTTCCCCGTCACCGGATCCCACAAAAAATCCCCCTCGCGCAGCGGCCAGCCGTAATCAGCGCCCTGCTCGATGCGCACGATCCACTCGATCGTGAAGTCGCCGTTCACGCCGGTGTAGATGTCGCCGGTCACCCCGTCCTTGCTCAGGCGCCAGGGGTTGCGCAGGCCCCAGGCGTACAACTCCGGCGCGCCGCCGCCCATCGCGAACGGGTTCCCCGTTGGTATCCCGTAGCGCCCGTTGAACGACAGATCATCCACGTCGATGCGCACGATCCCGCCCATCGGGTTGCTCAGATCCCGCGCGTTGTCCTGGTACTGCGCCGGAACACCCGTGCGCGTATCGCCGCCGTCGCCGATCGCCACGTACAAGAGCCCGTCGTTGCCGAACAGCAGATCGTTCATGTTGTGGAATCGCTGCGACTGCCCGATGCGCATCAACTCCCGCCGCGTCAGCGCATCCACGCTCGCGGCTCCCGCCGGCACCGCCGTGTACTCCACAAGCACGCTGTCGAACGCCGAGAGCTCCGGATCCTGGGGCGGCACGTAGTCCGGCGTCCCGGTGTTCGGCACCGCCTCGCCGGTGATCACGTAGAACCGCCCGTTGGTCGCGAAATCCGGGTGGAACGCCAGCCCCGTCATCGCCCGGTCCGGCGGCGACGCCGGATCATCCAGGAACGGCGCCGCCAGCACGCTCCCGCCCTGCAGCACCCGGATCACGCCCTGGGGCGACACGAGCATCGTCCGCCCGCTCCCGTCGGCCGGGCTGGCGATATCCGTCACGCGCGACGGGCTGACATCGGCCACCTCGCGCAGTGTGACGATCGACGGCCCCGCGGGGATATCCGGCAGCAGGTCATTGCCGGTGCCGACGCCGAGCGCCGCGCCCGCCGCCATCACGCACCCGATGATCGAGGTCGCCATCCGCGTTCACCCTCCCAGGTTGCCCGGCATGGATTCGACGAACGCGCGTATCTCGTCGCGCACGCGCCGGTAGTGGCCGAGCGCCTCGTCCTCCGATCGCGCCGCAGCCGCCAGCCGGGGCGGATCGTCGAACCCGTGGTGCACGACCCGAGTGCCCCCCGGGAACACAGGGCACTCCTCGTGCGCACCGGCGCACACCGTCACGACAACATCCAGCGCCTCGCCGGCAAACCCGTCGACATGATCCGAGGTCTGGCCGGAAATGTCGACACCGGCCTCACGCATCACCGCCACGGCCAGAGGGTCCAGCCCCTTGGGCGCCGTGCCCGCGCTCACCCCCCGGATCTCGTCTCCCCTGAGGTGGTTCGCCCACCCCTCGGCCATCGCGCTGCGGCAACTGTTGCCCGTGCACAGGAAAAGCACGCGCAGCATCCCGCCCGGACCCGCGCCGCTATCCACCGGTCACCTCGACGCCGTTCCAGAACGCGAAACGGCCCTCGATGTTCTTCGCTTCGGGCTTCGTGCTCGGGTAGACCCACGCCGCAGCCTCGGCGACCTTGCCGTCGACAACCACGTCCCGGTAGCTCGCCGTGCCCTTCCACGGGCACACGCTGGACTTGGCACTCTCGCGGAAGAACTCGCTCTTCAGCGACGACTCCGGAAAGTAATGGTTCCCGTCCACGACGACCGTGTCATCGCTCTCGGCCACGACCTGCCCGTTGAATTCTGCTCTCGGCATCGCTCTCCCTCTCTCGCTCAATCCCTCGGAAACGCACTCGCCGCCTCGGCGATGTCCTGGTGCACAGGGAACACGTTGTCAAGCGTAGTCATCCTCAGCACGTCGCGGACCGAGTCGCTCGCACGCGCCAGGCGGGTCTCGCCGTTGTACTCATCCAGCTGCGTGTTCCACGTCAGCAGCACGCCCAGCCCGGCGCTCGAGAGCAGCGTGAGCTCTGCGCAGTCGACGATCAGCCACCGCGCCCCGCCCTCGAGCAGATCAAGGAACGTGTCGGTGAACCCGGCGGGCACCTCGTGGTTGATGCTCTCGTCGGCCTCGACCACGACGACGTCCGACCTCTTGGGATGCAGCGCTATCCGCATCGACGCACCGTCCTTCCGGCTCGGCCCGAACCGTCTACCCCGGGAACGCGTCCGCCGCGTGCCCGATGTCCGGGTGCACCGCGAACACGCTGTCCAGGCAGGTCATCTTCAGCAGGTCCTGCACCGGCTCGGCCACGCACGCCAGCCGGGCTTCCCCGCCGCGCTCCTTCAGGCGCTTGTGCCACTTCAGCAGCACGCCCAGACCAGCGCTGGACACGAACGGCATCGCCGAGCAATCCACCACCATCCACTTCACGCCGGTGTCGATCATCCCGAGCACATCGCCCATCAGATCCTCGGGGATCTCGCCGTTGATCCCGCCGTCGACGTGAAGCAGCGCGATGTCATCTCGCCCGGGGTACCGCTCGATCCGCATCGTCGCTCCAGTCTCGCTCACGCGCCCGCCGCCGCGACGGCCGATTCCTCATCGTCGTGCACCGTCAGCATCTTGTCGATCCGGGTGATCTCCAGGAGCTCGACGATCAACGGGCGCAGCCCGCTGATGTGCAGCTCCCCGCCCTCCTGCCTCGCCCGCTTGTGGATCCGTATCAGCAAGGACAGGCCGACCGTCGACACGAAATCCAGCCCCGAGCACTCCACGACCACCGCGCTGTGCCCCCCGCCGATGAGCGCGAGCAGATCGTCGGCCACCTGATCAGGGGGGTCCTTGTTCAGCCGAGCATCGGCGCGCAGCACTAACACCTCTCGACCCCCGCCAGTCTGCACACGATCGATCCGCATGGAGCGCGCAGTTTACCATCCGGGGCCGGAGAATCCGGCCTTGCGCGTTGCTCCGGGCGGTTTCCGGGCTATGTTCTCTCTATAGGCGGTGCGCAGACGCGCCCCGCCCGAGGGAGATCACCAGAATTATGAGCCCGAAGAGATCGACGTGTGTTGGCAAGGCCGTGGCCCTCGGAGCGCTGATCGGTGCCGCGGCACCCAGCGCCCACGCCGGAGCCCAGCTCGAGTTGCAGTTGTTCGACGTCCAGTCGGTGGACTTCGCCGGCGACCCCGACAACTTCGTCGCCCAGGTCGACGCCGCCAGCGCGCTCGGCCTCTCCGCCGGCACGCCCCTCACGGTTGTGTCGGTCGGCTGGGAGATGAACATCGAGGCATTCGCTCCGAGCTGGAGGTCGGACCTCATCGCGCTGTTCACCGACAGCACCCAGACCATCACCGACGCGTTCGCCGTGCGCCCCGCCGCAGCCTTCAATTCCCCCGGCATCTCCGACCACTCGAGCGGTGGGCAGATCCTCCTCGCCGATGTCGGTCTCCCCGATCTGAATCTCTTCGATGGCGAGTTCGTCGTCGAGTTCTACGAGTTCTTCGCCGACGCCCTCGACGAGAACGAGGGATTCTGGAACGGATCGATCACCCTCGGCTTCGAGGAAGACGCTCCGCGCGACGGCCTCGTGCAGTTGGGCGACGTCGACCAGGGCGAGCCCATCCCGCTCCCGAGCGCCGCCGCGATGGGCATCTCAGCCCTCGCACTGATCGCCGCGCGTCGCCGGCGCGCGTAGGTGCAGAGCCTGCACTGTCCCGATGCATCCCCGCCCCGCGCGGTATCGTGCGCGCATGTCCCCGCGTCTCCGGAGGGGTAGGGAGAGCGACAGCGATGGCCAAGAAGGCGAAGGCGTCCAGCGAAAAGAAAGCCGAGCTCGAATCCCTCGACGATCGCGAGTATGAAAAAGAGCTCAAGCGCCTCCAGGGAGAACTCGTCCAGCTCCAATTGTGGGTGAAGACCACCGGCGCCCGGGCGATCGTGGTGTTCGAAGGACGAGACGCCGCCGGCAAGGGCGGCGCCATCAAGCGCATCACCGAGCGGGTCAGCTCGCGGGTCTTCCGCGTCGTCGCCCTCCCGACACCGACAGAGCGCGAGAAGAGCCAGATGTACGCCCAGCGATACATGCAGCACTTCCCCGCCGCCGGAGAGGTCGTCCTGTTCGATCGCAGCTGGTACAACCGCGTCGGCGTCGAACGCGTCATGGGCTTCTGCACCGAGCAGGACGTCAAGGACTTCTTCGAGTTCTGCCCGATCTTCGAGCGGATGATCGTCCGCGCCGGGATCCGTCTCATCAAGTACTGGTTCGACGTCAACAAGGAAGAGCAGGAGAAGCGATTCCGCGACCGCATCAAGGACCCGCGCAAGACCTGGAAACTCAGCCCCATGGACGTCGAGTCGTACCGGCGCTGGTACGAATACTCGCGCGCGCGCGACGAGATGCTCGACAAAACGGACACCGAGCACGGCCCCTGGCGCCTCGTGCACGCCAACGACAAGCGCCGCGCACGCCTGAACTGCATCGCCGACCTGCTCTCGCACTTCCCCTACGAGAACATCCCCAGGCCCGCAGTCGTCCTCGGCGAGCGCGAGACGCGCCACGCCTACGACGACACCAAGGGCATGGCCAAGCGCCGCTGGATCCCCGACGTCCTGGGCTGACACCCGCCCGGACGCCCAGTTCGCCCGGATTCCGCGCCATCTCCCGATGGATCCTGCCGAGCAACCCCCCTCACAAGGTGTGTCGATCGGCGTGGCAGCGCCCAGGCTCGCCAGCGGGTTCCTGGCCCGGATCTCCCGCGAGAAACCCGCAAAAAACCGCGATCCGGCTGTCATCCCCGGCCCGGCGTTCACGCATGAACCCCCGGAAACCAAGACCACGCACCAGCCCACGCCAAGGAGACCGCGATGTCTGCAATCGCCCAGCCAGTGCCGACCCCGGGAGAAGCCAACTCCGCAATCGCCCGCGCCGCCGTGTTCGCCTACGGCACCGTGTCCTACCTGGCCTTCTTCTTCGTGTTCCTCTACGCGATCGCGTTCGTCGCGCCCGGGGGCTCCACCATCGTCCCCAAGGCGATCGACGACGGCCCCATCCTCCCGATCCTCCCCGCGCTCGGGATCAACGCCGTGCTGCTCGTGCTGTTCGTCGTGCAGCACACCATCATGGCCCGCCCGGCGTTCAAGCAGTGGATCACCCGCTACATCCCCAAGCCGGTCGAGCGCAGCACCTTTGTCATCGCCGCCAGCGCCTGCCTCGCGCTGCTGTTCTGGCTCTGGAAGCCCCAGCCCCAGATCGTCTGGGACGTCAGCCACATCCCCGTGCTCAACATCGGCCTCACCGCGATCTGCCTCGCCGGATTCGGCATCGTGCTCTACTCCAGCTTCCTCATCAACCACTTCGATCTCTTCGGCCTGCGCCAGGTCTGGCTCGCCGCCAAGAACAAGGACTACTCCTACATCCCATTCCGCATCCGAGGCATCTACAAGATGGTGCGCCACCCGCTGATGCTCGGGTTCCTCATCGCCTTCTGGACGACGCCCACCATGACCGTCGGCCACCTCTTCTTCG
This sequence comes from Phycisphaerales bacterium, assembly GCA_028289195.1. Taxonomy (GTDB): domain Bacteria; phylum Planctomycetota; class Phycisphaerae; order Phycisphaerales; family UBA1924; genus JANQQR01. Next base: position 81,578 of record JANQQR010000011.1, read on the forward strand.
CCGCCATGACCACCGGCTACATCTTCTTCGGCGTCTACATGGAAGAGCGCGACCTCATCAGCCACTTCGGCGAGCGCTACCTCCAGTACAAAAAGCAGGTCCGCGGCATCATCCCCCTCCCCAAGAAAGCCCCCGAGGGCGCCATCGACCTGACCGACACCAAAGGCGGTGCCCTGTGACCCCCGTCGCCCGCTCCGCCCGGCGCGCCGGCGACCTCGGCCTCACGCTCTTGGTCGTCAAGGGCTCCGCCTGGCTCGCCATCGCCGCCGGCAGCGCCATGTGCGCCTGGTCGATCTAGCCGGCCCACGCAGAACCCGATCTCCCGAGCAGCAACGGGCGCCCACAAAGCGTGGACGCCCGTTGTTGTTTGCGCGCGTTCTCCACATCCGGTGACAGGAATTACCAGCCCGCGCGTCTTGTGGGCTGCACCACGTTCCGCACGGTGCAGGAGGCCCGCATGCCACGACGCCGCACCGTCCTCGTCGCGCTCCTCGCTCTCGGCGTTGCCGCGCCCGCAGGCGCACAGCAAGCGGCGCCCGCCCGCCTGAGCGGCCACGTCCACTACAAGCACGGCTCGTGGCCGATCCGAGTCCAGACCGGCCAGCCTCCGATCGAGCGAGCCTCCCTCGACTTCCCGGCCCTCGGCCTGGCCGGGCTCGAAGCGCCCGCGCGCGAGGCCGACGGCGCGCTCATCGTCGAGCTCCCGTTCGGCCTCGGCGAGCAAACGCTGGCATGGTCCGCCGGCGCCTTCCGCACGACCGCCTCGCCGGAAGACCCCGATGCCATCGCAGTCGTGCTCAACCCCGACCACTCACCCGCGCCCGCCGGGTTCCCGATGTCGTTCGACAGCGACGGCGTCGATCTCCGCGCCACGCTGTACGTGCCCCATCGGTCGGGCGACGAACCCCTTCCTCCCCTGGTCGTCGTCGGCCACGGCGCCGGACCCGACACGCGCACCAAGCCCGAGTACGCCTTCTGGGCCGCCCACCTCACGCGCCTGGGCTACGCCACGCTGCTCTACGACAAACGCGGCTTCGGCGAGTCCGATGGCGACCCCGATGCAGCCGACATCGCGCAGCTCTCCCGCGATCTTGTCAGTGCAGTGAACGCCGGCGCGCACAGCCCGCACATCGACCCCGAACGCATCGCGCTGCTGGGCCACAGCCAGTTCGGATGGACCGCCACCCGCGCCTGCCGCGACCTGGAGGGCATCGATGCGCTGGTGCTCATCGCCGCGCCCGCCGTCGACCCCGTCACGCTCGAATCACGCGTGCTCTTCGACCAGCTCCGGCGCGCCGGGATCCGGGGCGACGACCTCGCCGACGCCAAGGCCTACGTCCGCCTCTACTTCGCCGCATCTCGATACCCCAAGCTGTTCGACGCGCTCATCGAAGTCGCCCGCGACGCGGAGGGCTCGCCCTGGATCGAGCAGGTCCCCGTGCCGAGCGATCCGAGCGACTTCGAGTGGTGGGGGCGCCACAGCGTGCTCGACCCCTCAGACGACATCAGCGAGCTCGCAATGCCCGTGTTTCTCGCGTGCGGCTGGAACGACACAGTCGCGACCCCCGAGCTCAACGCCCTGCGCTACGAGAACCTGATCCGCAGCAGCGAGGGCGCCACACTCGAACTCTGGATCGCCGATGAAGCGAACCACCGCCTCGAGGTGCCCGCCGGCATGGTCGACGGGGCGTTCCGCTTCCCCCAACTCGCCCCCGGGTTCCTCGAACGCATCGACCGCTTCCTCGCCGAGCACCTCGGCGCCGGTTCCTGAGCGGATCGCTACTCGTTTCCTTGCGTGAACTGTGCGCGCATCATCGGCGCCAGACGATCCGAGACCATCAGCACCTCGGGCTTGTCCTTGCGCAGCGCGACGCGCCACCCGTCGAACGCCTCGACCTCATCGGACACGTGCACCGGCTCGCCGAACGCCCGGACCAGCGCCGCGCGCACCCGATCCTCCTCGCCCTTCCCTGTGAGGATCCACGCCAGCTCCAGGCGACCGTCACCGAAGACGGCTTCGACCTTCCGCGCCATCCCCGCGTACTCGATCCCGAAGCAGTCGATCTGCACCTGCGAGTCCGGCCGGGTCGGCAGCCACGCCGGGCTGATCTCGCGGCGCATCGTGAACGCGCTGGCAGACTCCAGCTCGGGCTCCAGTGCTTCGATCGTCTCGCCGAAGCGGAGCACCGCCGGGCGTTCGGCCGACTCTGTAAATCGCTCGGGAGCGCTCGTGTCGAGCAGCGGGTTCGACCACAGGAACAGGTTCGCGTGCATCGATGCGTCGCTGAGCACCCACGCTCGCTCGGCGTCGGCCTGCACCACGACCCCGGACGCCGGATACAGCGTGCGCCCCGCGAACGATCCCGCGGCCTCGCCCGCGATCGCGCCGAGCGCCACCGCTCCGGCGCCGTGCGCCTCCACGAGATGCAGCTCGCCGTCTCCGAATGAGAACGCTGCTCCCTCGATCGTCTCGCCGCCGCCGGTCCGCAGATCGCTGCAGATCAGGTGGCTCTCGGTCGCGGACGCGAACGGCAGGTGGGCGCTGTCGGACTCGACGAGGCGCACGGATCCGCAAAGGGGTTCCAGCGCCTCTCGCACGTCATCGACCGGGTCGCCCATCCGGATATCACCGAGCGCCCCGCCCAGGATCGCGCCGCGCGCATCCTCGCCGGGACCCTGGCAGCTGCCCACCGCCGCAACGCCCATCCAGAGCGCCTTCGTCCACCGTTTCCATCCAAAGCCCATGGCGATCCTCCGTCGTTCAGCGACCCGAACCGGTCGCCCTCAACAAGAATGGACGAGACTCCGAGGTGTTACAGGCATTCCGCGGGAGCCGCGTGCCGAGCGCGCTCCAGCCCGAAACCCAAACCGCCCCGCGATGCTCGGTCGCGGGGCGGTTCTGTTGATCTGGTTCGCTTTCCGTTCGAGGGTCGCGGGCTCAGAGCGCCGTCGCATCCTCGGCGCGGATGATCCGCTCGGCATCCTCGGGAGAGATCGACCCCTCGGCCATGTAGGCCGCGAGGTCGCGCTTGGTCTTCTGCTTCTGCTTCTCCACGGCGTACCACGACCCCGTGCCGGCCACGATGCCGGTGATCGCGATGGCGCCGATGAAGATGAAGACGATCAGCGTCTTGCCCGACTCGCCGTTGATATCGAGGTTGGCGAGGCTCGGGCCCCAATCTGCTACTGCCTGGAGGCTCTTATCGATCATTGCTCCGCCCTCGGTCTCTGGGTTCCAATTCAGGTGTCTCACCTATTCATAGGAATCGGCACCGGGGGATTTCACCCTGCATTCTCGGCCCTCCGACGCCTCCAGGCGAAGGCGCCAGCCATCGAGAGCCCCAGCATCGAGATCGGAGCCGGCCCGGGGATCTCCACGACCGTCATCGGGCCGTCGGCGGGGATCCAATTCTGGCCGCCGTCCACCGACAGCTCGAAGAAGATGCTGAAGAAGCTGTCGATGACGAACCCCCCCGTCCGGTCCGCGAGCGTCTCCGGCGCGATGGTGTTCCACCCCAGCGAATCCAGCGTCGGGCTCTCCCTGAGCATCCAGCCCTGGGGAAGCGTCGGGCTCGTGAGCGACAGCGCCACCAGTTCGGTGTCAAACGACTGCATCGTCGTCGGCCCGCCATTGCCCACGGCGCCCATCATGTTGAACTCCATGCGCGTCATCGCCACCGAGTGACGGCGCCCCGGGTCGACACCGCGCTTCAGCGTGAGATCACCAACCGAATCCAGCGAGACCGCGACGATCATCCCCGGCTCCGGGAACATGTCGCTCTCGTTCCCCGGAGGCTGCGTCAGCGACAGCGACAACAACTCGACGTCCAGACCCGTCGCCGGGTCGGCGTTCGGGAAGGTCACCGAATCGGTGCTCAGCGGGAACACCGCAGTGTGATAGAACGGGATGATCCGAGGGCGAGCCAGCGCCGTCGGCGCACCCGCGCTCGCCACCACAGCCGCCGCGCACAACACACACACGCTCGCGCGCCGGCGCGCGGGTCCGTAGGTCCTGGTCTGTCCCATCGACGTGCTTCCTCCTTCTGCCCGCCCCGGAGCAATCCCCACCGGCCCGGCGCGACCCTCAGAAGAGGGGCCCCCGCGCCTCACCGGCCCCTTCAAGGTACCCCGCGCCCGGACCCCGGGCCAGAAGGAATCCCTGCGTTCACGACGATCGGGCCACCCGACCTATGCTCACGGACCCCGCCCCAGAGCCCCGGGCGGCAATCGGGCGGGACGGAATCGAGGTGGTCATGCGGGTAGCGATCTTCGGAACGGGCGCCGTCGGCGCCGAGTTCGGTGCGCTCCTCCTCCGGGAGGGCAACGATGTCTCCTTCGTCGCGCGCGGCGCACAGCTCGACGCGATCACCACCCGAGGCATACGCGTCCAGCGCCCGGACGACCCCTTCGAAACCGGACCGGTCACCGCCAGCGACGACCCCGCGGCCCTCGGCCAGGCCGACGCCGTGCTCCTGTGCGTGAAGGCGTGGCAGGTCGAGGAGGCCGGAGCGCGCATGGGCCCGCTCATCGGCCCGAGCACCGGAGTCGTCACGATGCAGAACGGCGTCGAAGCCCCCGAGCAGCTCGCGCGCACGATCGGCGCCGAACACGTCCTCCCGGGCATCGCCCGCGTGCTCGCCGCGATGGGCGGACCGGGCGTCGTGCAGGACGCCGGCTTCCCCCCGGCCGTGCACCTCGCAGAGTTCGACGCCTCCCAGAGCGATCGCGCCAAATCGATCGCCCGCACCATGACGAGCGCCGGCATCGGCACCAAGGTCGTCCCCGACATCCACCACCAGATGTGGCGCAAGCTGATGTTCATCACCAGCATGTCCAGCGTCGGCGCGATCACCCGCGCGCCCAAGGGCGTGTTCTTCGAGGTCGACGAGACCCGGGCCATGGTCGAAGCGCTCATGCGCGAGATCGAAGCCGTCGGACGCGCCGCCGGCATCGAATGGGCCGGCGACCCCGTGGCGGAGACCATGGAGTTCATCACCGGACTCACGCCCAGCGCAACCATGAGCATGCAGCGCGACATCATGGCCGGGCGCCCCAGCGAACTCGAAGCCCAGACAGGCGTCGTTATGCGCAAGGGTCGCGAGTTCGGCGTGCCCACACCCGTCACCGACGTGATCTACGCCTCGCTCCTCTGCGCCGAACGCGTGGCGCGGGGGCAGGTCGAAGCGCCCGAGCCGGCGTTCGCCACCTGAGCCCGGCCCGCGCTCAGGATTCGGCCGGGATCGCGAACAGCACCGTCTCCTCCTGGTGGATCGTGAAGTGATCCAGGAAGAAGCGGTAGCCCAGGTCCAGGTCCGCCAGCCACGCCGGGATGCTCACGAAGTCGTCCAGCGAGTGGTACAGCGAGATCCCCAGACGCGGCTTGAAGCGACGGATCGTTTTTTCGGCCCCCTCGAGCGCGTTCAGTTCGGCGCCCTCGATGTCCATCTTGATGAACCCGACCGAATCCAGCGATTCGCGCTGAACCAAATCGTCGATCGCGATCGTCTCCACCTCGAACGACGAAGCCGAAGGCCCGCCGCGGCTCGTGCGGCTGCTCGGGCGCGTCGCCGGCCCGAGGTCCTCGAACACCAGACGCTCGCCGGAGGAATCCCAGACCGGGTGCTCGCAGATCTCGACCGGCGCGACCGCCCCCCGGTTCCGCTCCAGATTCTCTTTCAGCAGCGGCAGGTTGCCCGGCGAGAACTCGAAGCACACCACCTTGCCGTCGCGCCCCGCCCGGTGAGCAAAGTAGAGCGCGCTGTCGCCCCAGCAGCCGCCGCAGTCGAGCACTGTGTCGCCCGGCCGCACCTCGACGGGCGTCGAACCGGCCCGATAGGCGTACTGCTCGAACTCGAACACCGCCGCGATCCCGAGCGAGTTCGCCACGAGGTCCAGCTCGCAGCCCAGCGGGCGCACGTCGAACTCATCGAGGCGCAGCCCGAGACGCTGGTCGAATCGCACGCCCTTCTTCTTCGTGATCGGCGCCCTGTGGATGCGCGACAGCGCCTCGTGGTACGCCGGGCAGTTGCGCGCCAGGCGCACGTGCCGGTGGCCGAGGATCCGGTACGCCAGCACATCGACGAGCGTCGACTTGGAGTGCTCATCGCCGAGCAGCGCGTACAGGCGCTCCAGCCCGTCGATCCGCGCCAGCACGTCTCCCAGCACGGCTTCCTGGCGAGCGCGCTTGCGGGCGCTCGGAGTCGGCACAGTCCCGAGCGAGCGGGCGATACCGAACAGTGAGTCGCGACCGAACCGCTTGACTCGATCAGAAGCCGAGCGAACCGGGTAGCGCAGCGTGTCGTAGTTTGCGCGCTCGACGCGCGTCAGCCCGTCGACGAGCTTGCGCATCAGCGCATCCTGCAACGAGCCCGCGCCCGCGAGGGGCGGCACGTCGACACGCACCGGGGCTTCGAGTTCGATCCTCTGTTCCGCCTGCGTCATCCGCTCCTCCATGCGCGGGCCGGCTGCGGCGACGCGTCGGGCCGGAGATCGTACACGGATCCGGCGATCCGTCCGGAAAGCCCCTCTCGGAGGCGATTATCCGGGTTCTGGGTGCTCCGGAGCCGGCCGGTGTCATACTCGCGTCCCGCTCTGCGCCCGACAGAGAGGAGAACCAGGATGCCCCAGACCGGACACGCGGCCCGCATCAGGTGGGCCAACAAGGAACTGATCTCCAAGGGCAACACCGAGGCGGTCGGCGACTACTTCGCTTCAAGATATGTCGCCCGTCTCGGCGGGTTCGAAGGCAAGGGCCCCGCGTTCGTGCGCCGGTTCATCACGCAACTCCACCATGCCGTGCCCGATGTGCGTGTCGCATCCATCGAGATCCTCCTCGAATCAGGTGATCGCGTCGCCTGGCGCCGCACGCTCAAGGGCACCCACAAACGCGATCTCATGGGCATCCTCGCCAGCGGCAAGAAGATCACGTGGTGCGACATGCTCGTCACGCGATTCAACACGCAGGGAAAGGTCGCCGAGGAATGGGTGGTGTCGGACCTCGCTGGTTCGATGTTCGAGGCGCTGGAGCCCGGCTGAGCATCAGCGATCTACGGCACCTCGAGCACGACCTTGCCGCGCGTGTGCCCGGATTCGCTGTGCTCGTGCGCCTTGGCCGCCTCGCCGAGCTCGAGGGCCATGCTGACGTGGGGCGTGATCGCCCCCTGGTCGATCAGCGCCGCCAGCTCCGTGAGCTGCTCGCTGTTCCCCTGAGAGCGCAGCGAGGAGCCCCGGACCTTGTACCGCTCGAGGTCCGCCGGGTCGGGCTCGGGGAACACGCACGACATCATGTACCCGCCCTCCTTGAGCACCCGGTACGAGTTCGTGCGCACCTCGCCGCCGATCGTGTCGAGCACGACGTCGACATCGTCCACCACCTCCCAGAAGTTCTTCGAGCGATAGTCGATGCACTCATCAGCCCCGATCGAGCGCAGGAACTCGTGGTTCCGCGCCGAGGCCGTCGTGATCACCGTCGCGCCCCGCCACTTGGCGATCTGCACCGCGAAGTGGCCCACGCCTCCCGCGCCGCCGTGGATGAGCACCGTCTGGCCCTCCTGCAGATCGGCGCCGTCGATGAGCGCCTGCCACGCGCTCAGGCACGCCAGCGGCACGGCAGCAGCCTCGGTGTGATCCAGACGCTCGGGCTTGTGCGCCAGCACTTCCGCCGGCGTCGCGCAGTACTGCGCGTACGCGCCCGGCTTGTTCCCCGGCAGGTACGCGAACACCTCGTCGCCGATCTCGAACCCGGTGACTCCCTCGCCCAGCGCCGCGACCTCGCCCGAGATGTCCCATCCCACGACCAGCGGCACGAGCGTCGACACATCCCCGAACATCCCCTCGCGCAGCTTCCAGTCCGCCGGGTTCACTCCCGCCGCCCGCACGCGCACGAGCACCTCGCCCGGCGCCGGCTGGGGCACCGGCGCATCGTCGTCGAGGCTGAGCACCTCGGGCCCGCCCATGGCGTGCATGCGCACGGCCTGCATCGTTTCCGGGATCTCGGACGGGTCCTGGGCGCAGACAACCGGGCCCGTGCCCGCCAGCAGGAGTCCCAGCGCGAGGGTCGCAGTCGATCGTGTCATCGGAGATTCCTCTCTGTGTGCCCCCGCACGCACTGATCCAAACCGGGCCGAGCTGGCGGGGTTGCCCCTTCGCCCGCCGACCCGCAATTCTCTCTTCCCCGCGCGCACCGTCGGGCCCCGCGACTCTCTCCTGGCAGTACCGGGATTCACCCGGACGCACCAATCGCGGAGGACACCGCCATGCCCAGCTACGTCGCAATACGAGACCAGCGTCTGTCGGGAACGCTCCCGGGCCTCTGGATGCAGAGCAGCCCCAACGTGAACGTGATCACCACGTCCCAGACCGTCAGCCTCCACTCCGTGTTCTCGCAGCTCAATGCGATCAAGGGCTCGCTGGGGCCGGTCGACTCGGTCTTCATCCTCTGCCACGGCTTCGCGGGCACCAGCAACCGGCTCCAGGCCTCCGGTGACTTCGGGGGCCAGGGGCTGCAGCTTGGGCAGGAGAATGTGCTCCACTCGAACGTGGAGATCTGGAACGCGGTGAAGGGCGCAACGCGGAACATCGTCGTGTACTCGTGCGCCGCGTCGAACACCGAGCCCGGCGCCGAGGGCACGACCGAAGACGGCCAGTACCTCATGGGCGCCCTGGCCATCCACACCGGCGCAACTGTCTACGCCGGCGACCGGATCCAGTGGTACCAGCCCGGCGGGTTCAACTTCGGCGCATGGGAGGGCCGACTGCTGCGCTTCCGGCCCGACGGCACAGCACCGCAGGAAGCGATGCGACCCCCGATCGAATTCAGCGAAGTCGCCTAGGGCGCTACTTCTTCGGCGGGCGGGCGCTCAGGACGCGCTCGGCGTCTTCGGTCGAGATCGAGCCCTCGGCCATGTACGCCGCGACGTCGCGCTTCGTGCGCTCTCGCTCCTTCTCGGTGGTCTTGTAGACGTAGGAGCCGAAGATGATCGCCGCGAAGGCGCCGGCCGACGCGACGGTGACGGCTTCCCACATGCCGATGCCGTTGGCGAATATCCCGGCTGTCTGCGCGCCGGCCTGATTCAGGACGTCGCTGGTCGCGGGGAGGATCCTGGTCATCATCGTCGTGCTCATGGTGTGTGCCCCCAGCCCTCTGGCGCTCGTGGTGCTGCTCGTGGGATGGTAGTTCGGGAATCCGGCGGGGGTCTTTCGCGCGGGAGAGGGGCAGAAGGTGCGGGTTCAGGCTTGGTGGGGGCGCGCTCGTGGGGCATACTCAGAGAAAGGAGGATCCGGGATGATGAATCACGCACGATTCGCGGGCGCGGCTGCGCCGCTGGTGGTGACCTGGGCTGTCGCGAGCGGGGGGGATCTGACGCCGCCGCCGGGGCCGGTGGCTCCGACGATGAAGACGCTGGAGCAGGTTGAGCCGCGCACGCCGATCGACTCGCTGCCGCTGACGATCTCCCAGCCCGGCTCGTACTACCTGACGGGCAACCTGACGACCGCTTCGTTCGGCATCTTCGTGGATGCGCCGGACGTGACCATCGACATGATGGGCTTCTCGATCACCGGCTCGACGCCGGACGACTTTTACGGCATCCAGGTGACCGATGTCGGGACCGACAACGCCACCTTCACGCTGCGCAACGGCGTGATCCGCCGGTTCGAGTTCGGCGTCGTTGCGTTCGACGGCGGGCCGAACGACGCGGGACACACGGTGATCGGCGTCGGCGCTGTGGAGATCGGGCGCCAGGCCATCGACATGCGTCAGGGCAACGTGCTGATCCGCGACTGCTTCGCCCAGCGATCGGCCGCTTCGTTGATACCCCTGGTGTCCTCGTTCGGGATCACGGCGGACGGGGGGGTGATCGAGTCCTGTCGCGCTGAGGGCTTCGGGTACGGGCTTGCCGCGGTGGCGGGCGGGCTGATCCACAACAGCCAGGCGATCAACTGCGACCGGGGCGCCGTTGTGTCCGACGGCATGGTGCGGGGCTGCGTGCTGTACAACAACACGACGGCCAACCTGCAGATCCTGGGGCTGGGGGTCGGGATCGACAACTACGCGCCTTGAGAGTTCGTGTTGCTGCTGCGGGGGGGAGGTGTCCCCCGCACCCCCTCGCTCGGGAGATCGGTTGTTCGTGGCCTTGGCTCCGAGGACGGATCCAAGACCACGGCACGCGGCGCTCATGCGCAGAATCAGGGCGCTGGCGCGGCGGGTGGTCTCGTTGGAGCGGGCGGCGAGGGGTGAGGCGGCGGCGTCGGGGCTGACGGGGTTGCGGGCGAGGTCTCGCTGGGCCTGGGCGGCTTCGGGCTGGGCGAGGGCGAGGATGAGTCGCGAGCGCTCGAGGGCGGCGCGGGCCATGCGCTCGAGGGTGCGGCGCACGCTCGGGCGCTCGAGGATGTCGAGCACCTGGGGGATGGTGAGGCGCAGCCCGTACGCCATGTCTTCGAAGGAGACGGCGCCTTCTGCGAAGCGGGCGATGACGGTGCGCTCGGTGGCGGGGTCGAGGTGGTCTTGAATGTCGTGGTGGTGGTGGTGGTGGTGCTGCACGGGTGGCCGCTCTCTGGGAAGAGAGTGTTCACGCGCGGCGGGTGCGGGGCCAGTGCGGTGGGCGGGAAGTTCGGGATGTTGCGCACGGGGGCGGAGGCGCGGGTGAGGTTGCGCATGGGGAGGGAGATTGACCACGGAGGGCGCGGAGCGCACGGAGGGGGATCGAGGGAGGGGGAGGGCAGATGGTTGGGTGGGTGGCATGCTCGCGCGGAGCGCGAGCATGTTCGGCGCTCGAACGGACATGCCTTGCCCTTCGGTTCAAGGCATGGCACCCGGTTTCTGCAGGAACTCGCGCCTTTCCTCGGATTCCGATCGAGGCCTGCCCGGTCTCGCACCATACTCAGGCCGAGGAGGATCCTGACCATGACCTGTCGTCGTCCGGTGTCTGTGTTGTGTCTTTCGATTGTGCTCGGCGCCTTCGCCCTGGCGCCCGGTGCTGCGCGGGCCGGAGATCTGGCTCCGCCGGCTGGCCCGGTGTCGCCGACGATGAAGACTCTCGACGAGGTCGAACCCCGCGTGCCGATCCACCAGGCCGACATCCCCCTGACGATCACCCAGTCCGGCTCGTACTACCTCGCCGAGGCGCTCTCGAACCCGGCGGCCCAGTCGTTCACCTTCATCACGATCGACGCCGACGGCGTGTCGCTGGACCTCATGGGCTTTGCGATCGACGGAGAGGATATGGACGCGTTCCAGGCCACTATCGGCGTGGCGGTGGTCAGCGGGAGGAGAGAGGTCAGCATCAGGAACGGCACGATCCGCAGGGTCCGCGGCGGTGTAGCCGCAACCGGCGCGACCGCGCTCGATATCCGCGACCTTCGGATCGACTCGCCGCTCTTTGGTTGGGGCGTGCGCCCGGGGAACAGCACCGTCATCTCCAACGTGCACGTCACCCGGTCCAACTGGGGGTTCGAATTGGGAGTCTGTTCCGATGTGCTCTTGGAACACTGCTCGGTGTCCGGGGCGAACGTCGCGGGCTTCTACGTGGATTCAGGCGGCAGCAATGTGCTCATCCGCCACTGCCGAGCGACGGCCTGCGGCACGGGTTTCGAGAACTCGTTCAACGGCGTGAACGTGACGGTGATCGGTTGCGAGGCGAGCGCGTGCGCGACGGGCTTCCGGGACGTCCCCCTGAACTCGCACTGGCTCAAAAACGTCGCGAGCAATTGCACGACGGGGTTCGTCTTCATCGTGGGCGTCTCGGCCAACCCGACGACGGCGGGGCCGTGGGCGAATCTGGACGTGTAGGAATGGGCGATGGGCTGCTGCGCGGGGGAGGTGTCCCCCGCACCCCCTCTTTTCGGAGTCCGCGATCGTCCGCTTGCCATGGCTTGCACCCGCGCTGGGCTTGCGGCACCGCGCGGTGCTAGAGGTCGACGGTCCAACTGCCGTGCCAGTACTCTCCGACCAGTCCCAGGACGATGAGCGTCCAGAATCCGAGGTGGATGGCCAGGAGCCAGTCGACACCGTTCGACGTCGGGTGGTCGGACCACTCGTCGTCGAACGCTCCGTTGTCATGCAGACGCCAAAAGAGCATCACGCCGGTGATCGCGATGCCGAGAACGCCGATCGAGATGAGCATGGCGCGGAGGGTCATGGTGGTACACGAAACGGTAGGCGGGGACGTGAGGCGACCGTTGCCAAAACAAACAGCCCCGGCCGCCTGAAGCGACCGGGGCTGTCGTGTGTACTCACTTGTTGAGCAGACGGGTGCGGATCAGTAATCCATCCCATCCATCCCGTCCATGCCGGCGCCAGCGCCGGCCTTGGCCTTCTCCTTGATCTCGACGACGGCGGCGTCGGTCGTGAGGAGCAGCCCGGCGATGCTCGCGGCGTTCTGCAGGGCCACGCGCTCGACCTTGGTCGGGACGATCACGCCCATCTTCACCAGGTCGCCGTACTCGTGGGTCAGGGCGTTGTAGCCGTAGGCGGCGCCCGTTTCCTGCTCGACGTTGTGGGCGATGACCGAGCCGTCGAGGCCGCAGTTGGCCGCGATCTGCTTGATCGGTGCGCTCACGGCGCGGTCGATGATGTCGACGCCGACGCGCTCGTCGCCCTTGAGCTTCTTGCGCAGGGTGTCGAGGGCCTTGCGGGCGCGGAGGACGGCGATGCCGCCGCCGGGGAGGATGCCCTCTTCGACAGCCGCGCGGCAGGCGTGGAGCGCGTCTTCGACGCGGGCCTTCTTCTCCTTCATCTCGACCTCGGTCGCGGCGCCGACGTTGACCTGGGCGACGCCGCCGGCCAGCTTGGCCAGGCGCTCCTGGAGCTTCTCCTTGTCGTAGTCGCTCGAAGAGGCGTCGATCTGGTGCTTGATCTGCTCGATGCGGCCCTTGATGTCGCTGGTCTTGCCGGCGCCCTCGACGATGGTCGTGGCGTCCTTGGCGATGGTGACCTTCTTGGCGCGGCCGAGCTCGCCGACCGAGAGCTTCTCCATGTCGATGCCGAGCTCTTCCATCACGGCGGTGCCGCCGGTGAGGATGGCGATGTCTTCGAGCATGGCCTTGCGGCGGTCGCCGAAGCCCGGGGCCTTGACGGCGCAGACCTTGAGAACGCCGCGAAGGCGGTTGACGACCAAGGTGGCGAGGGCCTCGGACTCGATGTCCTCGGCGATGATGAGCAGGCTCTTGCCGGTCTCGGCGATCTTGGAGAGGACGGGGAGGAGGTCCTTGGCGCTGGTGAGCTTCTTCTCGTGGATGAGGACGTAGGGCTCGTCGAGCACGCACTCCATGGAGGCGGTGTCGGTGACGAAGTGGGGGGAGAGGTAGCCCTTGTCGAACTGCATGCCCTCGAGGAGCTCGACCTCGGTGTCGAGGGTCTTGCCCTCTTCGACGGTGATGACGCCGTCCTTGCCGACCTTGTCCATGGCCTCGGCGATGATGGTGCCGATGGTCTCGTCCTGGTTGGCGCTGCAGGTGCCGACCTGGGCGATCTCCTTGGAGCCGCTGACGGGCTTGCTCATCTTGCCGAGCTCGGTGACGACGGCGGAGACGGCCTGGTCGATGCCGCGCTTCACGGCGTTGGCGTTGGCGCCGGCGGTGATGTTCTTGAGGCCCTCGGCGAAGATCGCCTCAGCGTAGATGGTGGCGGTGGTGGTGCCGTCGCCGGCGTCCTTGGAGGACTTGGCGGAGACTTCCTTGACCATCTGGGCGCCCATGTTCTCGTAGGCGTCTTCGAGCTCGATCTCCTTGGCGACGGTGACGCCGTCCTTGGTGACGGTGGGCGAGCCGAAGGACTTCTCGAGGATGACGACGCGACCGGAGGGGCCGAGGGTGACCTTGACGGCGCTGGAGAGCTTGCGGACGCCGTTGAGGATCCGCTCGCGGGCGTCGGTGTCGAATGCGATCTGTTTCGCGGCCATGTGGTGTGATTCCTTATCGAGTGTTCGTTGTGCTTGTGTGGTGTGCTGCGGGGTGAGCGGGGGTGCTCAGCCGATCCTGATCCATGCGACGCGCTCGGCGTCGATGATGTACACGTGCTTGCCGTCTGAGACCTTGATGAGGTGGTCCTCCTCGTCGGGGACGAGGATCGCGTCGGTGACGACGCAGCGGTCGGTCTCGCCCTCGAAGGTGAACACGGCGTCGCGTTGGCCGTTGAGCTCTTTGAGGGCCTGTCGGAGTGCGTCGTGGGTCATCGGTCGGGGGATCAGTCGATGATGGCGAGGACTTCGCTCTCGCTGAGGATGAGCAGCTCGTCGGTGCCGAGCTTGACCTCGGTGCCGGCGTAGCTGTTGAAGATGACCTTGTCGCCCTTCTTGACGGTCAGGGCGATGCGCTTGCCGGTGTCGGTGTTGATGTTGCCGTCGCCGACGGAGATGACGGTGCCGCTCTTGGGCTTGTCTTTGGCGGACTCGGGGAGGTAGATGCCGCTGTCGGTGATGGTCTCGGCCTCGTCGCGCTGGACGAGGATCTTGTCGCCGATGGGCTTGACGGCGGCGGACGTGGCGGACTTCTTGGGCTTGGTTGCGGTGGCGGCCATTGGTTGGGCTCTCCTGTTTCTCTTCCCCGTTGTTGGGATGGACGGGTGTTTCCGGTTCTCTCTGATTGAACTGCGACGGCGTCAGCCGGCGCGGGACGGTGTGACAGATTGGTTGCCGGCTAGTTGGCGGTGCCCTCGCACGAGGGCCACTGGCCGGAGTAATGACGACAGAGGATGCGGCGCATCACCTCGAGAGCAGTCTCGAGGCGCACGGGGCGCTCCAGCACGGCGTAGGCGCCGGCCTGCAACGCGCTGGCGAGCGTGCGCGCGTCTTCGCGCTGCGTGCGCTCGCGCTTCACGACGACGGTGGGGGGCGGCGTCTCGAGGCGCGACAGGAGTTCGAGGAGGCGCGGGCCGCCCTCGTCGTTGGCCGGCGAGGCGCCCTCGGATGAGTCCAGCGGGAGCGAGAGGTCGACCAGCGCGATGTGCACCGGGGTCTGGCGGATCAGCGACGCGGCTTCGGCGCCGGAAGACACCCGCCACGTGCGGACTCCCATGGGCTCGAGGAGACGGGGGAGGCTGTCGGCCCAGGACTCGTCGCGCCAGGCGACGTTGCCGCGGGCCGAGAGGAGGAGGTTGAGGCGTGCCCCGGGCCCGGAGTGGGGTCGGGCTGAGGCGGGTGCCGGGTTGGGTCGGTCGCGCAGGGACATCGGTGTGCCGGGAACAGTGCAACGCCCGCGCCAGGGCATCCGTACCTAAAGCGTTGTCAGTAAGTGGTTTGCGACACTGGGCCCCGTGGGAAGGCTGCCAGGAGTCGGG
>JANQQR010000021.1 GCA_028289195.1 Phycisphaerales bacterium
CCGCCGCGCCCCCCGCCGCCGCCGCCACCACCGCGGCCGCCGCGACCACCGCCGCCGCCGCCCCAGCCGCCGCCACCGCCGCCGCGACCGCCGCGGTCTTCGCGCGGGCGGGCCTCGTTGACGACGATGCTGCGGCCGCCGATCTCGGTGCCGTTGAGGGCATCGATAGCGGCCTTGCCCTGCGTGTCATCGCTGAACTCGACGAAGCCGAAGCCGCGGGGGCGGCCGGTCTCGCGGTCCATGACCAGGTTGGCCGAAGCGACGTCGCCGTGGGCGGCGAAGATGTCGCGCAGCTCGTTCTCGCTGGTCTGGAAGGGCAGGTTGCCTACGTAAAGCTTGATCATTCCGACGTCTCCATCAGTGTTCGCCCGTGAGTGTGTGTTGAACCGGCTGCTTGAACTCGGGCGAGAGAGAAGCGTCGGGAACCGAGGCCGGGGCTGAGAACGCCATCGCGGCCGATTTCAGGGTCGACAGTATAGCGACTCGGCCCGCGGGGGCTTCCGGGGCCTCCTCCGGGGACGGAACCCCCCCGCTCCGGCGGGCGTTATCTTCCTGACCCCGGTACCGAGACCCAACCCCAAGGCAGATTCTGGAGGACCCCTCTCGTGGACACGTTCGAAGCCATTTACAAGCGTCGCGCCGTCAAGCACTACGACCCGGACCACCGGCTGAGCCAGGACGAGATCACCCGGCTGCTCGAGGCGGCGATCCAAAGCCCGACGAGCTTCAACATCCAGCACTGGCGCTTCGTGGTCATCGACGACCCGGAGCTCCGGCAGAGGATCCGGGACGCGGGCAACGACCAGGCGCAGATCACCGACGCGTCGCTGCTGATCCTGATGACCGCCGACGTCAAGGCGTGGCAGAAGGACCCCGGCCGGTACTGGCAGAACGCGCCGAAGGACGTGGCCGAGCTGCTGGTGAACTGGATGGGCCCGTTCCACGACGGCAACGAGCAGCTGCAGCGCGACGAGGCGCAGCGCTCGATCGGCATGGCGATGCAGACGCTGATGCTCGCCGCCGCGGCGATGGGCTACGAGTCCTGCCCGATGATCGGGTTCGATCTCGACGCTGTGGCCAAGCTGATCAACTTGCCGGAGGACCACTGCATCGGCCCGATGGTGGCGATCGGCAGGGGCACGAAGGACGCGTGGCCGAAGCCCGGGCAGCTGACGCTCGATGAGGTGATCCGGAAGAACGGGTTCGCGTAGAGCGGGCAGCCTCTTCTGACTGAAAGCACCGTCGACTGACCGCGACTCACACAACTCAGGGAGCGCTAGGGAGTCTCTGCGCGGCGCACGAACGGCTCATTGGCCGACGAGACCACGAACCCGTAGACCAGCAGCGCCGCGAACACGCCGAAGAAGACGATCGACGGCGCCGAGTACCACCGGCTCGGGTCGAGGCTGACGAGCGAACTGGGCGTCAGATCCATGAGGCCGAGCGAGAGCACCACCGCGAGCAGGCCGATCCGGTACAGCAGGAGAACAACGATCGAGGCACCCGTCAGGGTGAGCGCGAGATCGGCGACGAGCGGGATCTGCGAGCGGCTCGAGGCAAGGGTCAACGCCAAGGCGGCCGCCAGCATGAGCGCCGGGGCCAGCCACGTCGGACGCGTGAACACCAGCTTGAATCCGACGAAGAGCAGCATGAACGTCAGGCCGACGGTCGTTGAGACCATGGGTGCGAGGATCTGCGTCGTGAGCAGGAGTCGGGGATTGGAAGCGAGCTCGAACATCTCCCTGTTGAGCGAGGGATCCGACGCACCGGTAATCACACCCAGCATCAAGAACACGCCGGCGGCGGCGCACCCGATGAGTACGTCCCTCCCCACGCGAGGGTCCCGCCAACGCCCGGCGAGCATGCGGCTCCATCCGATGAGTGCGCGCGGGAACGCCCGGCGGATGAGCGGCTCGAGCGCGATAAAGACCAAGCACGCCAGGGTCGCGCGGGTGAACGCATACGACGCACCGGAGATGAACAGCATCACCTCGGTCTCGAAATCCGATGTGTGAGAGGTCGACATCACCCACGCGCTCATTCCCAGGATGAAGAACACGACGAAGAGCCGGGCGGCGCCCCGGCGATCGCCCCTTCCCTGTCGCAGATTGCGCACCGCGAGCGGGATGCCGATCAAGATCGTCATCAGCGTGACCTGGAGGTTGGGAGAGTTGCCACGTGGCGACGCGTCGCCCACTGGCAGCGTCGCGATCGGGTCGTCGGCGTGGCTCACCGAGAAGTGCGTCACGAGCGCGCCGAGAGACGCGGCCTCGATGCGGATCCGTTGCCAGTCGGCCTGGGTGTAGGCGGCCTCCCAGGCGCGGCGTTCATCCCACGCCACCGGGGGTCGCGTGATCGGCTCGACCGGCTCGAGTGTGAACTCTTCGAATCCCGCCGCCTCCAGCACCGCGGCCCAGTCCGGCGGCTCCGCCCCGACGCCGTCGGCGACGGACTGCGCATCGAGCACGGCCTTGAGCCACAGCAAGCGTCCCTGGGGGGTGAGCTCGGCGCTCAGCATGCCGGGCTCGGTGACCGGCGGGTCCGACGCCGTCACGAGCTCGCCGAATCTCCCCGCAGGGAGTGTCGATCGGACCGGACGGAAATGGCTGGAGTGCTCGCGATAGCGGAACGTGAACCGGCCGGCGGTATCGTCGGCGAACCGTGCCACGCGCAGCTCGTGGCTGAGCCCTGCGTCGCCCGGGAACGAGCGTGCTCCGAACATGGATGCGATCTGGGCGGGCGGGTTCTGATAGCCCAGATCGGAGAGCACCTCGCGGGCGCGGAACTCGAGCACGGGCGCCGGCAGCGCGCGGTCGGCGAGCGTCCTGATCGGATCCGTGGCGCGAAGCGAATACCACCACAGCGCACCGGATGCGCCGATCAGCAGCAGCACGAGCGCCGTGAGCTTCGTGATCGCGCCGGCCTTGCCGGAAGCAGCCACCAACTCTGGAGACGGCGTCTCGCCGGCGTCGAGCATCGACTGGAGCGGGTCCCCGCCGGGCAGCGCCGCCATGACAGCAAGAACGCCCTTGGGGCGGTCGCCCGGATCGGGCTCGAGGCAGCGCAGGATGACGGCTTCGACCGCTTCGTCGATCTCGGCCACGATCGACGACGGCGTGGTCGGCGCCTCGGTCGGGCTCGTGCCGGTTTGCGACCTCGCCTTGGACTCGGGATGAGCGCGCTGCCCGGTGAACAGCTCGTAGAGAACCAGGCCGAGCGCGTAGACGTCGCTCTGGCGCGTGGCCCCGCGGCGCTCGAGCTGCTCCGGCGCCATGTAGGCCGGGGTGCCCGCGTAGCCGGCGGCGCCCACGGTGTCGTCGGCGAGCGCCGCGACGCCGAAGTCGGTGATGCGGGCGCGCCCGCGCCCGTCGATCATGATGTTCGACGGCTTGAGATCGCGGTGGATGATGCCCGCGTCGTGGGCGGCGGCGAGGCCTGCGCACAGCTGGCGGGCGATTTCGACGGCACGCTCACCGGGCACGCGCCCGATGCGCCGGAGCAGGTCGGCGAGGTCTTCGCCGTCGATGTACTCCATCGCCAGGAAGTGGCGCCCGTCGTCCTCGCCGATGTCGTAGACGCGGCAGACGCTCGGGTGGCTCACCTGGCGCGCCAGACGCACCTCGGCCTTGAGGCGCTCGAGGCGCACCGGATCCGACGAGACGCCTGGCGGGAGCAGCTTGAGGGCGACCGACTGGCCGAGGGTGAGATCGTCGGCACGGTAGACCTCGCCCATGCCGCCGCGTCCCAGGAGCGAGACGACTCGGTAGCGCTCGCCGATCTGTTCGCCGGGCTGGAATCGCCCGGTACTCTCGGCCGATCCGTGTGAGGAACCCGAGGGGTCTTCCGGCTGCAAGCTCGCGGTGGGCTCCTCGCCTGGCATGCACGCCAATGTAGCTTCCACGCGGGGCCGGGTAAGCTGGGGGCATGATCGGAACGATTCGATTCGTGGCTATGGCAGTCTCCGTCGCGATGCTGGGAGGATGCACAACGAGCACCCCGAGCCCCGAGCCCGGCACGGCGCTGGCGACGGTGAGCACCGGGAGCCTGCGGGACGCGGGCTCCGGCGCCGCGACCTTCGCGTGGGCGCCGGGCGCGACGGTGGTCTTCCCCGACGATCGCTACGACGCGGGGCGGGCGCGGGGGATCATCCAGTCCGAGATCCGCGCGGTCCTCAGCGAACGCGGGTACCAGATCGTCGACGCGGCGAGCGCCGACAGGCGGGTGGCCTTCGTGCTCGGGTTCGACAACAACCTGACCGACGACCGGCTCGTGTCTCTGTTCGGGCTCGACCCCGGGCTGCAGACAACGCCCGACGAAACCAAGGGCACGCTCGTGATCGCGATCACTGGGCCCTCGCAATCGAGGGTGTTCTGGCGCGGCGCCGTGCAGGCCGTCGCGACCCTCGACACCGACCGGGAGGCGCGGGCGGATCGCCTGCGCGGGGCGGTTCGGCGCCTGCTGAACGCGCTCCCGAAGCGCTAAGTGGTTGGCCGGAATACGCGTTGCGCACGCGCGGCGCGCATAGCCCGAGAACTTTGGCGGCGTGGCTCAGAGAGAGCGTGTTTTCTCAGACTTTGCTTGCTCATTCGGCGATAGATGTTGTAAGATGATGTGAATGCAGAGTCGCGCCGGGAGCACCGTGCTCACCGGCGCCGTCAGGGGACTGGCGACTCGCTTCGACGCCCACTCGAAGAGTTGCTGAAGGATTCGGGCGCACCCAGGTGCGTCGGGAGGAATGGTTATGTTGCGCAAGCGACTTGTCGCGTGTGCAGTGGGCAGCTCGATGAGCGTGCTCGCTGCCGGATCGAGCTTCGGCGCCGACGCCACGGCTCAGTACGACACGGTGAGCAACCCTGCAGCGGCGGGCGGTTGGAGCTACGGCGAGTACGTCTCCTCGGGCGCGATCCCGGGCGGTCCAACGCAGCTGCACCCCGTGAATACGCTCGGGGCGCCGTTCCCGGCGAGCGTGCATCTGTGGCACCAGCCGTTCGGGACGATCGTCAACTCGGCGTTCGTCTCCAAGAACCTCGGTGCTGTGACGGTCAACCAGGGCGTTCCAGCCAACGAATGGGACCCGGGCCAGCTGGTGCTCCGGCCGGGGATCAACGACCAGGCTCCGTTCGTGCGCTTCACGGCTCCGGCCGCGGGGACCTACTCCTACACGTGCACGTACGCTGCGGCGGACACCGTGGGCGGCACGCGCCAGGTGTTCACGATCGTCAACGGCGTGATCGCGGCGAGTGCGCCGCTGAACGGCCCCAAGGGTGTTGCCGCCCCGGTGACGCATTCCAACGCCGGTATTCCTCTGGCGGCGGGCGATACGATCGAGTTCACCGTGACCGCCGGCGGGACACCGGGGGACTACGAAGACGACGCGACGGCACTCCGGAATGTGCAGGTCAATCTGGTCTCGCCGCCGTCGCTCAAATTCCCTTGCACTTGGCGTCAGCCGTGGACGCGTCCGCTCGCTTCGCACGATTCGGTCGTGCGCGACTGCCAGGGGAGCTACGCGCAGTTCGCCAACACCTGTCTGGACGACTTTATCTGCGAGAAAAACTCGCAGGTGAAGCGCATCAGCTGGTGGGGCACCAATCCCACTTCCCCGGGCCAACCCCAGCGCAACTTCCTGATCCGGATCTGGGAGGACAACGGGCAGTGCTTCCCGATCGCGCCCCTCTACCAGGAGTGCGTGCGCGCCAAGGTGCGCAAGAAGGGCAAGGACTGCACGGGCCTTCGCGTCTACAGGTTCTTCGCGACGCTTTCGGCTCCATTCCCTGTGGTAGCAAATCAGCGCTACTGGCTGGAGATCGCGGAGATCGATTCGGACATGGACCCCTTGAGCCCCAACGGCATCTCGAGCCCCAACCCCGGCCTGGTTGATTTCGCCTGGTCGGCGCACCGCCCGATCCGGGACTGCCCGGCGGTCGAGCAGAATCTGCTTCTCGGAGTGTTCAACTCCCCGTTGTTCGACGCCTGCGACATGCTCCCGGACGACCTGGCGTTCACGCTCCGCTCGCGCCGGATCGTCATCTCCGTGCCGCCGTTCCCGATCAAGCCGGTGCTCCGTCTCGAGCTGCGTGACGCGATCTCGCAGGAGCTCCTCGACGAGATCCACGTGGATCCCGATGAGAACGGCGATTTCGAGGCCGAGTCGGATCTTCCCGAAGGCGACTACCAGGTAGTGCTCTACGGCCAGGCTTCGCCGGGCGTCGATCTTGGTATCCACCATCTGCCGGAGGACGGCGAGATGAATCTCGGATCGATCTCGCTGCCGCTCGGCGATGCCGACAACAGCGGCGCAGTCGGGTTCCCGGATGTCACCCGCGTTCTGAGCGACTGGCTGACAACCGGTCCGTATCCGCTGCCGTAGGCCGCAACGCATCCCCTCACTCCTCTGTACTTCACGCGGTGCCGGTCGCCCACGCCGGCCCGCGTTTTTTCATTGCCCGCTGCTACACTCCCGTCCCGCGCTGCGACCGCGTTCCAGCCCTTTCATGGAGACACCGATGCCCATCCGCACGTGCGTCCGATTCGTCGCCCTGGCTCTCGCGATCGCCCCGGGCGTGATGGCGCAGGCCCCGATACTGCTGACTCACTCGTGGACCGTCGGGGCGCCCCGCTCCTATTCGATGGAGCTCGACGTGAGCCTGACCCAGTCGGTGGTCGGCACCGACCAGGTGATGCGCTCCGAGCAGCGGGTGCGATGGGCGTTCGATCTCGAGCCCTTTGGGATCGAGGACTCGGGGCAGGTCCAGCTGGAGCTGCGGACGACGAGCCTGCGCATGGAAATGGAAACCAGCAACGCGCCCGATCCGGTCGTGTTCGACTCCGCGGACGGGCCCTACGCCGCCACGGTCGGCCAGGCCCTGCGCGAGAACCCGCTCTCGATCCGTATCCACCCGACCGGCGAGGTGCTCGGCGTGGCTGGTGGTGATGCGCTGCGGAGCGCGATCATCGAGGAGTCGTCCGACGACGGACCGAACATCGCGATCGGCCGCTTCCTGCTGGCGTTCTTCCGCGACGCCGACATCGCGCGCACCTACGAGCACATGTTCGGCATTCTCCCGAACGTCCCGACCAACATCGGCGACACGTGGCAGAACACCGACAGCCGCGAATCACCGGGGGCGGGAACGATGGAGTTCGAGAACACGTGGCGCCTCGACTCTGCGGCGGGTGACCCCGTCCCGACGCTCGCGGTGGTGCGGGCGAGCGCGGATGTCTCGCTGATCCCGGCCGCCGGCGCGCCAGAGGGGCTGGTGTTCGAGCTCCAGAGCGGATTGCAGAACAGCCGGCTGACCTATGACATCTCCGGCGGGCTGATCTCCAAGTCCCTGACCGAGTCCACGACGCTCATGCAGATCACGCAGGAGGCCGCTGGACGGACGATGCAGATCGAGGCGTCGACGGAGCTGTCGATGGCCCTGGTCTCGGACAGCCAGTCGCGCTGATCAGTCGTCGCTGCGCAGCTTGGTGATGAGGGTCGCGCTCCCGGACCCGTCGATCTCGATAACGGCGGCCATCCCGGTGCGCATCTCGCCGTCATCGGCGGCGCCGGAGGCGAGCGATGCGAGCAGGATCTCCATCTGCGGGTTGTGCCCGACGAGCATAAGCGGGCCCGGCTCTCCGGCGCGGTGGGCCTCGGCGATCAGCGCGATGACGTCTTCAGCGGGGCAGCCGAGTTCGAGAGACTCCTCGAAGCGGATCTCCGCGCCGGTGATCTCGCCGATGATCTGGGCGGTCTGGGTCGCTCGGGCGTACGGGCTCGCGAGGATGAGCGAGGGGACGCCGAACGCCATTTCCTCCGAGAGATGGTCGGCGAGCCATCGGCTCTGGCGCTTGCCGCGCCCGCGGAGCTCTCGGTCGCGATCTAGGCCCGACGCTGAGGACACCTCGGCTTTTCCGTGTCGGACCAGGTAGACCAGCACCAGGCACCCCCCTCCCGCTTCAGGCGGATCCGTCTCAGGCTCGCTGCGTCGTTCGCGCGGCGACGCGGTCCTGCAGCGTCGGCAGGAGGTCCCGGACCTCCTGCGCCATCCTCGACTTGGGGAACTCCTCGATGATGCGCTCCCCGACCGAGATCGCTTCCTGCCACATGTGGTCCTGCACCGCCAGCTTGAAGCGGACTCCGAGGTTGTCGCGCTGCTTGGAGATCACACCCCGAGCGACCTCCTGGAACGGCGCGGCTTCGGTGGGGGTGAGATAGTGATCGAGTTCTTTCAGCAGCGTCATAGCCGAATCGAGCTCTTCGCCCTCTGCTGCGATCAGGAACTGGCGCTCGAGCTCCTGGCGGTACTGGACGCGCGCCTGATCGACCCTCTCGCGCAGTCGTTCGACGCGGTGCGACTCGGGGTAGAGCCTGTTGATCCGCGCCGCCTCTGCGTAGGCCTCGGGCCAGTGGCGATGGCGGATGAGTTCGTCGAGCCCGCCGAGGGAGTCGACGACGTTGCGATCGAGCGTCTGGAGGCGGGCCCGCTCGATCCGTCCGCGGAACTCCTCGGCGTCGACCCGGTAGCCGAACTGCTCGGCGAGTTCCTTGACGAGGACCATCGCGGCGTCCCAGTCTTCGTCGGCGATGTCCTGCTCGATCGCGCGCCGGAGCAGTTCACGCTCCTCGCGCCGGTGCAGCACACGCTTGGCGCCCTCGGAGAGGCCGCCCTCCTGGACCAGGGTGTTGATCGAATCGACCAGTTGCTTGATCTGGTGGGCCGAGGACGCCGCGGGGTTGGGCTGGCCCGCCCGCCAGGCGACCAGAAGGGTCAGCGGCGCCAGCAGCGCGATCGACCCGAGCGCGTAGAAGGGGAATGCGTCGGGGACCGAGCCGCCGATCGTGAGCCCCACGCCCGCTCCCACCAGGGCGAGCATCCACACCGCGGTCAGCCAGAAGGCCACGTTGGCGGGCTGCCTCTCGCGTCTGCGCTTGGTCCCTGCCTGGCTCGAGCTCTGGGTTGCCATCTTGGCGTCTCCTCTGCGGGCCCAACGGATCCGATGCCCCATCGCCCTGGCCCGACCTGTCAATATTCTACGACCCGGGCGTGTCCTCGCCGCAGTTTCGTGTCACCGGGACGAGACAAAGGAAGCGGAGCCCCTGGTCTCCCGCCCGAAACTGGTGCTCTTCCTCGGGCGGCACGAAGACCACGTCGCCGGGGCCGATCGGGCGGTACTCGCCCTCGAGCAGGACCTCTCCCGAGCCCCCGAGGACGATCACCTCGTGCTCGTAGTCGTGCGAGTGCCGTGGTGAGTGGCCCCCGGCGGCGACCTTGAACTGGCGGAGCGCGAAATTCGGCGCCCCGTCGGCCCGCCCGACCATCATGGCCATCTCGATCTTGTCCGATCCGGGCATGTCGATCGGGGCCGTCGGCGTCGAGTCAACGTTTCGGATCAGCACAGTGGGCCTCCTGTTCGTCGCGATGCGCCCTGCAATCTACCATGCCGGCATGCCGGAATCTGCTCATTCGACTCTCCCGATCGTGCGGGGGTTCCCGCTGGGTCCGTTCGAGACGAACTGCTACGTCGTTCGGGCACCCGGAGATCCCGCGTGCTGGATCATCGACGCGGGGTTCCAGCCCGACGCGCTGATCGACCATGTGCGCAGCGAGGACCTCGCCCCGGAGCGCATCATCCTGACCCACGCCCACGTCGACCACATGGCCGGACTCGAGGAGATCCGGCGCGCCTTCCCCGGCGTGCCGACCTCGATCCACGAAGCCGAGCGCGAGTGGCTGACCAACCCCGTGCTGAACCTGAGCGCCGGGTGGGGCGAGATGATCACGGCGCGCCCGCCGGAGGATCTCCTCTCGGGCGGCGAGGAACTCGAACTCGCCGGAACACGCTGGTCGGTGCTGTTCACTCCCGGGCACTCTCCGGGTGGCATCACGCTCTACAACGACGCCTCTCTGCAGGCGCTCGTCGGCGACACGCTCTTCGCGGGCTCGATCGGGCGCCACGACTTCCCGACCAGCAGCTTCGACGACCTGCAGCGCTCGATCCGCGAGTATCTGTACTCGCTCCCGGACGACACGACGGTGTTCCCGGGCCACGGTCCCGAGACGACGATCGGTCGCGAGGCGCAGACGAACCCGTTCGTCAGGCGGACCTGAACGCGGACCACCCGAGACCATGCCCGATCTTCAGGCTAAACTCCCCAACGCTCTGGCGCAACGCACGGTCTTTGCGCGCCTCGCGGCGGACGACGTCGAGTTCGAGGGCCATCGCGGCGTGCCGGCGCTGCTCGCGCACCCCGACGAGGGGTGGAGCGAGCCGGGCGCTCCCGAACCCACGCCCCGGCCGGTCGTGATCTGGATGCACGGCAGGTCGGTGAAGAAGGAGATCGATCCAGGGCGGTACCTGCGCTGGCTGCGAGCGCCGGAAGGCGGCATCGCGACCTGCGCGCTCGACCTGCCCGGGCACGGCGAGCGATTCATCGAGGCGTACCAGGGCCCCGATCACACGCTCGAGGTGGTCGACGCGATGGCGCGTGAGATCGACCGGGTGGTGGGAGCGCTCTCGGACCCGCGTTGGCGCGGCGCGTTCGATCTCGATCGGATCGCCATCGGCGGCATGTCGGCCGGCGGGATGACAACCCTCCATCGCCTGGCCTCGGAGCACCCGTTCGTGTGCGCGTGTGTCGAGGCGACCGCGGGCGACTTCTCCTTCATGAAGCACCACGACGCGTTCGTCACCTGCGGCGGGCGAGACCCCGATTGCTCGCTGGCGGACTGCCTCGACCCCGTGCGCCACCTCGACGGGTGGCGACCGATCCCCCTGCTGGCCCTGCATTCGGACAAGGACCAGTGGGTGCCGGTTGGCTCGATCCGGTCGTTCGTCGACGCGGTGCGCGCTCGCTTCGACCAGCCGGACGACGTCGAGATCGTCACGTGGCCCGAGACCGGCGCGTGGCAGGAGCACGCTGGCTTCGGGAAGGTCTCGAACGACGCCAAGAACATCCAGACGGCGTTCTTTGCGCGTCATCTGCTGGGCGTGGAGGGCTAGGGCCGCGGGCCGTCCGGGCCCCGCTCCTGTTCGCCGGCCTTGAGCACCAGCACGCTCTTCCATGCGCGCAGATCGGTCAGGAGCGTGGCGCAGTCCGCGTACCGGTCTTCCGGCTGCTTTGCGATCATCTTCATCAGGACGTCGCAGATCCCGGGATCGAGCGAGGGATCGATCGAGTCGGCGCGGGGCGGTTCGGCCTGCAGGTGCTGGTCCATGACTTCCTGGGCGGAGGTGCCGTTGAACAGCGGGTGCCCGGTGACCATGTGGTGCCAGGTTGCGCCGAGGGAGTAGATGTCGCTGGGGGCGCCGACGTCGGCGTCGCCGCGCACCTGTTCCGGGCTGATGTAGTACGGCGTGCCGAGCGTGCGCCCGAGGTCGCGCTTGCGCGCTGCCTCGTCGCTGATGAAGCGGGCCAGGCCGAGGTCGGCGAGCTTGGCGAGTTCGCTGCCGCCGGCGCCGGGGTCGCCGCCGGCGATGATGATGTTCTTGGGCTTGACGTCGCGGTGCACGAGGCCCTTGGAGTGAGCGTGCTCGAGCGCCTGGGCGATGCCGAGGACGAATTCCAGGCCTTCGCGCTCGGTGAACGGGCCTCGATCGCGGAGCAGCTCGTGGACGTTGCGCCCCTCGACGTACTCCATGACGAAGTAGAGGAACTCGCCGTGCGAGCCGACGTCGTAGGCCTGCACCATGTTGGGGTGGTTCAGCTGGGCGGCGGCGCGGCCCTCTTCGTAGAAGGCCTCGACTATCCGCTTACTGCCCAGGCTCTTGGGCGGGAGCACCTTGATCGCCACGACGCGATCGAGGTTGAGCTGGCGGGCGCGATAGACGGTGGCGCTCGTGCCCTTGCCGAGTTCGCCGAGCATCCGGAATCCCGGGATGGTGCGCCCCGCCCGCTCGTCGTCGATCTCGCGCATGATGCGCGACAGCTGGTTCGGCGTGACGGCCTGGAGCTGGACCAGGAGTTCGCCCAGGGGGCGCTTGCTCGAGAGCAGGCCGCCCCTGGCCTTCTTGATCGCCTTCTTGACCTCGTCGCGGGTGGCGAGCTTGTGATCGAGCACCAGCCTGGCGAGCCAGCGGTCGGTGTCGCCCTCGTCGACCATGCCCTCGAGGTCGATGAGCATCTCGTCGGGATCCGACGACGAGCCCGAGAGCGTCGACGAGTCCTCGGGCGCGGTATGCAGGTGCCCGGTGTCATCGATCGACGAGCCCTCCAACTTCGATGTGTGCTCACTCATCCGTGTGGTCACCAACGCCTGGGTACGGACCTTCCTGGTATTGCGTCGGCGATCCGGGGGCCGATGCTTCGCGCTCAAGCGGCACAGCGTCGCGCCGCGCCAGTACCCTACGCGGCATCGACCTCCGCCGCTTCAACCCGTTCCGGGGCCTCCCCGAGCCGCGCCGCGTGTGGGCGTGGGGCATGTTCGATCTGGCGAACCAGAGCTTCACGCTCCTGATCATCACGCTGCTGTTCTCGCTCTATTTCAAGAACCTCGTCGTCGACGCGTCGGTCGCCGGCGGGATGACGCCGGGGGACGCCAGCAACCGCGGCGACTTCGCCTGGTCGCTGGTGCACGGGGCGAGCTACCTCGTGGTGGTGGCGATCTCGCCCTTCCTCGGAGCCGCGGGCGACGCCAAGAACTGGCGCAAGGAGATCCTGCTGACGACGGGCGTGCTGTGCGCGTTCCTGACGGTGCTGCTGGGGGTGCTGCCCCCGAGCATGCTCGTGCTGCTGGCTATTGCCTACTTCGTGGCCAACGTCTGCTACCAGGTGGGCGAAAACTTCCTGGCGTCGTTCCTGCCGGATGTCTCTACGCCGGAGACGCTCGGTCGCATCAGCGCCACGGGCTGGGCGATGGGCTACGTGGGCGCGATGCTCCTGCTGCTCATCGTGGCGATGCTGATGTCGGTGATGGGCTGGTCGGAGACCTCCGAGTGGCGCCCGTTCTTCGTGTTCGCCGGCCTGTGGTTCCTCGCGGGGATGCTGCCGCTCGCCCTGTTCGTGCGCGAGGTGAAGCGGGACAAGCCGATCCGCACCAACATCGCGGTCGAGAGCGCGCTGCGCGTGGCCGACACGTTCCGGCACGCGCGGCGCTACCGGCAGCTCGTGCTCTTCCTCGTGGCGTTCCTGGTGTACGGGTTCGGCGTGCAGGTGATCATCGGGTTCACGTCGATCATCGCCGAGGGGTTCGGGTTCGGTCAGGCCAAGCTGGTGCTCTTCGTGCTGCAGGTGACGTTCACCGCCGGGATCGCGGCGATCGCCACGGCGTTCTTCCAGGATCGCATCGGCGCCAAGCGGACGGTCGTGTCGTACCTGGTGATCTGGCTGGTGAGCGCCGTGTCTCTGGCGTTCCTCACGACGCTCGACGACCCGCCGGACTGGCCGATCTGGGTCATCGGAAACGGGCTGGGCTTCGGGCTGGGGGGGATCGGCACCGCGAGCAGGTCGATGGTCTGCCAGTTCACGCCCCGCCAGCGGAGCGCCGAGTTCTTCGGGCTGTGGGGCCTGTCGTACAAGCTCGCCGCGGCCATCGGGGTGCTGAGCTTCGGGATCGTGAGCGAGACGCTGGGCGACACCAACGCGATGATCCTCCTGGCGTCGTTCTTCGCGGTCGGCCTCGCGCTCGTGCTGCCGGTGAACGAGCGTGAAGGCATCGAGACGGCGCGTGCCGCCGAGCGCCGGATTGAGGAAGAACTCGCGGGACAGAACGACCCCGAGCGGGCATAGACTCCCGCCCATGACCGCCGCACCAGCCAGCACCGCACCGCTGTCCGCCGCCCCAGACGCCCTCGGCCGATTCGGAGAGTTCGGCGGGACGTTCGTCCCCGAAACACTCGTGGCGGCGCTCGCCGATCTGAGTGAGCAATTCGAGAGCGCGATGGGTGACCCCGAGTTTCGACGGGAGCTCGACGGGCTCCTCAGCACGTTCGTGGGCCGGCCGACGGCCCTCTACAAGGCCGGGGGCCTGACGCGCCTCGCGGCGTCGAAGAGCGCGTCGGGCAAGTCGGCGACGATCTGGCTCAAGCGCGAAGACCTTGCCCACACGGGCGCGCACAAGATCAACAACACGATGGGCCAGGCGCTGCTCACACAGCGGATGGGCAAGCAGCGCGTGATCGCCGAGACGGGCGCCGGCCAGCACGGCGTGGCGACGGCGACGGCGGCGGCCCACTTCGGGCTTCAGTGCGATGTGTACATGGGCTCGGAGGACGTCCGGCGCCAGCACATCAACGTCGTACGCATGAAGCTGCTGGGGGCGAACGTGATCGAGGTGGACTCCGGCTCGCGCACGCTCAAGGACGCCACCAACGAGGCGATGCGCGACTGGATGGCGAGCGTCGAGTCGACGCACTACATCCTCGGGTCGGTCGTGGGCCCCCACCCCTTCCCGCGCATCGTGCGCGACTTCCAGAGCGTGATCGGGGTCGAGTCCAAAGAGCAGTGCCGCGAGGCGTTCGGGCGCGAGCCGGACTGCGTCGTCGCGTGCGTCGGGGGCGGCTCGAATGCCGCGGGCATTTTCCACCCATTTATCGACGACGCCGGCGTCGAGCTCGTGGGCGTCGAGGCGGGCGGGCGCGGGGCTTCGGCGGGCAGCCACGCGGCCCCGCTGACGCACGGCTCTCCGGGCATCCTCCACGGATCGCTCTCGTATGTGCTCCAGGACGACTCGGGGCAGACCGCCCCTGTGCATTCGTGCAGCGCGGGGCTCGATTACCCCGGGGTCGGCCCTGAGCACGCGTTCTGGAAGGACGCGGGGCGAGTCTCGTACTCCTCGGTCTCCGATGAGCGGGCGCTGGATGCGTTCGTGGACCTCTGCCGCAGCGAGGGGATCATCCCCGCGCTCGAGACCGCGCACGCCATCGCCGAGGCGATCGAGCGTGCGGGGCGCATGGACGAATCGCAGCACGTGCTGGTGAACTGCTCGGGGCGTGGCGACAAGGACGTTGACGAGGCGGACCGCCTGCTCCGCGCGCGGGGCGGGCCGGCGCAGACGATCGCGACGGTCGTCGACGTCCCTGTGCCGCGCTAGCGGCGCATCAGTACGAGCGGTCCTGGCTGCGGCGTGCCTTCACGCGCCGGCGCCAGTGGCTCCCAACCCAGCTCATGGACTCGATTGCGCGGTGGATGCGCACCGTGAGCTTAAGACGACGCAGGGCGTGGTCCTCGGGGTCGATCTCGAGCGCCTGCTTGAGGTAGAAGCGTGCCTTGCCCCACTGGCGCTCGTGCACGCAGGCCAGCGCCATGTTGTGGAGCGCCGAGAGCATGCGCGGATTGTGGCGCAGGGCGCGGCGGCACGCGTCCATGCCCTTGAACCGCTCGCCCATACGGAAGTACGAGACGCTCAGCAGGTGGAGCGCGTGCGGGTCGTCGGGCTTGGTCTCGAGCAGCGTGAGGAACACGCGGGCGGCGTCGCGGGGGAGGCGCACGTCGAGCAGCAGCTCGCCGAGGTCCTCGAGATCCCGTGCCTCGAACACGTCGGGCGTCTCGCCGAGCAGCTTGAGCTCGCGGCGCAGGAGCTTGCGGGCCTCGCCGAGCTCGCCGAGCTTCACAGAGATGTGCGCCAGGCGGCGCCGGACCTCGGGGTGCTCGGGGTCGAGGCGGAGCACGAGCCGGAATGAAGCGGCGGCCTCTTTGAGGCGGTGCTGGCGGAGCGAGAGCTCGCCGAGCTGGAAGTGCGCTTCGGGGTGATCGCTCTCGATCTCCAGGACGCGCCGGAACTTCTCGCTGGCTTCGGCCAGCCGGTTCATGTCGATGAGGAGGCACCCGAGATCGAGCAGCGTCTCGATGTCGCCCGGAGCCTCGCGGAGCTCGCGCAGGTAGAGCTGGCGTGCGCGCTCGGGGCGTCCGGTCTCGCTGAACGCGCTGGCGAGTCGTGCGTGGACGCGCGGGAGCTGCGGGTCGAGAGAGGCGGCCTGCTTGAGGCAGTGGATTGCGCGCTTGTATTCGGCGCGGTCCATGAGCGATTCGGCGATGTTCGCGTAGGCCAGCGCGTGCTCGCCCTCGAACTGCAGCGAGGTGTAGAACATCTCTTCGGCACGCTCGTGGTCGCCGCGCCGGGCGCACGCTTCGATCAGGTAGACGTAGCTCTCGACGCGGGCCGGATCGGCGGTGCGCGCCTTGTCGAACCAGTCGATGGCCTGGTCGAGACGGTCGAGCCGGAGGCAGCTGACGCCGAGGAGGAGCAGGATCTGGAAATCCGCGGGCTCGAGCGCCTGGGCGTCGCCGAAGGCGGCGAGCGCCTCCTCGAACCTGCCGGCGGCTTCGAGAGTCAGACCGAGGTTGAAGTGCCACTCGGCCTTGTACGGGTTCAGCGACAGCGCACGCCGGAGTTCGGACTCGGCTTCATCCCACGCGCCTGCTTCGTACAGTTCGTGCGCCCGCTCGACGTGTTGTTCGGCCTCGAACCAGTCGTTCATCTCACCTCACAGCCACGAGCGCGATTGCCGATGAATCCTCGGGGGTATCATCGTCCGTCGGGAACAGCAAGGCAAGGCGGCAGACCGTTGAATCGTGCAAGACCAGCAGCCCTCCTCGCACACCACCTTGTTCGGGTTTTCCGGGTCGCGTTCGTCAGCACGTGCCTGACGTGGATGCCCGGCAGCGCCGGGCAGGCGCTCGGCGAACCCGAGGTCGCGCAGGAATCGCCGAACCATGGCTCCCACGGGGGCGTCTCGGCGGCGCGGGCGCGTGCCGAGGCGCTGCTGGAGCGATCCAGGACCGATGTCAGCGCACGTCAGGAGGCATTCCAGACCCTCGAGAGGGCGTTGGAGGGGGCGTTGCCGCTGCTCGGAGCCATCTCGCGGGGCTCGAGCCCGCCGGCGGAACTGGTGCCGGCGATCGTCTCGCTGCTCGACCACCCTGATCCGGCGCTCGCCCTGGGAGCCCTCGATGCGATCGGCGCATACAACACACGCTCGGCGGTCCGGCCGATCGTCGAGCGTCTGGCGGATCCGGCACTCGCCGACTCGGAGCGAGCCCATTTCACGTCGGTGCTGATCGAGCAGACGGGCCTCGAGGGCCACGGGGCCGACCGCGCGGCGTGGAGCGCCTGGTGGCAGACCGCTCAATTCCTGACCGAAGCCGAGTGGAACGGCCAGATCGCCCGGGCCCAGAGCGCACGCGCGAGGTCGCTCGACGCCGCCAACGAGGTGTCCCGCCTCAAGCTGGAGTCGATGTTCCGTCGCCTGCATCGGCTGGCGTCGGAGGAGGAGCGTCCGGAACTGCTCGCCGAGATGCTGGGCGACCCGCAGCCCGGGGTGAGGGACCTCGGGCTGGAACTGACCACGCGCCGGCTGCTGAACGCCCGCCCGATCGATGACGGGATCGTCCGGGCGCTGGTCGGACTCATCGGCGATCCGGACGTCGATCGCCGGGCCTCGGCCGCTCGGATTCTCGCGCGTCTCGGGCGTGCGGACGGTTCTGCACAGATCACCAGCGCGCTGACCGTCGAAACCGATCCCGTGGGGGCCGACGCGCTGCTGCGAGCCGGGGCGGTCCGGCCCGATCCGTCGCAGGTCGCGGCGGCCCTGCCATGGCTCGAGGGCGAGACGATCGCGCGCCCCGCGGCGGCCGCGCTCATCGCTTCGGCGATCGCGAGCAACATCGAGCTATCCCCCGGCCAGCGCCAGCGCGTCGATGACTACCTCGGCGCGATCCCGGACGGGCGTGTGAGCGAGGAGGACGTCGACCTGCTGACGGCGCTCGGGCGCGGGGCCCGTCTCGTCGGCCTGCTCAACGCGCTGGACCGGGTCGTTGCGCAGCGGGCCGGGTCGGCGCTCGTCGATGCGGGCGGCCACGTCGATGCGCTCGCCGAGGCCTCAACCCGCCACCCCGATCTCGCGCCGCTTGCGCTGCGCGCAATCGAGTCGGAAGCGCTCGACCCCGACGGGTTGCGCACCGCGATGTCGATCGCGGACCTCTCGGATCCGAGGCTGCTCGAGCAGGTCGTGCGCATCGCCCGGGCGCTTGCGCCCTGGCAGCTGATGAGCGTCGCGCAGGCGTTCGGCGATCTCGACGGGCGGGCGTTGCTGCTCGGCGCGGTGCTCGACCGGCAGTACGTCGCGCACCCGGGCGACGAGTTTTCTCGGGCGCGCCTCGTGATGCTCGCGGCCCGCACCGAGCTCGCTCGCGGAGCGCCCGATCGGGCGCTCCGCAGGCTCGAGTCGCTGTCGCCGGATTGGAACGGCCCGGCCGTGCAGGTGCTGCGCATCGAGTCGCTCGCTCGCGCGGGCCGAGTGGAGGACGCGATCGACCTGAGCGAGAGCGCAGCGCGAGACGGCGCAGCGACTCCGGCCTCGATCCGCGCCGTGTGGCTTGAGTTTGTCGGCGCGATCGAGGACGACGTTGCCGCGATGGCGGTCGTCGCAACGCTCCGCGCTCGGCTGGGCGCCACGATTGATGAGCGCTTCGATCGAGCGGTGGATTCCGAGGACGTTGAACCGGGCCAGAGGGCGGATTCTGCGGAGCCGGGCGCCTAGGACCGCGGGGGCTTCCCGTCCGGTCCGGGCAACTCGGACAACGCTGCGCGGGCGCTGGGGAACCCGGGTTCACCCAGCCCATGGCGGAGCCACTTCCGCCACGCCTTGGACAGGTCGCGGCGCATCCGGAATCCGTCGTCCAGATTCGCCGAAGCGGGGATGCCGGTGATCAACTCGTACCCGATCTCGGCCACGGATCGGACCTCCGCCCGGGGGTCGGGCCGGGTGGAACCGAACGCGAAAGATTCGAGCCCGAAGAGCTCGACGAACGTCCGCCCGCGCCGGTCGATGAGCACATCGTCGATGCGGATCTGGCCGTGGCCAACCTCGAGCGAGTGGCTGCGGCACAGACCGGTGAGCAGTTGCTTCACGGCACGCCTCGCCTCGCAGCACTCCATCTGGCCGCCGTCCTTGGACGAGAGGAGGGCGCCGAGCGTCACGATCCCGTCGGTCGAGCCGGCGTAGGGCGACGCGAGCCAGAGCCCGGCGAACTCTCGCGAGTCCATGAGTTCCAGCGGCAGCGTGTGGGGGATCGGCACCGTCTGGCTGAGGTCGAGCGCCTCCCTGACGTCGGCGCGGGAGAGCGGCAGACGCTGGGGGTCGACCTGATAGAGCAGCACCGGCACGTTGTTGACCAGATCCACGCCCAACCAACGGTCCGCGACACGGTGCGACTCGAGGCGACGCTTGAGCGCGTAGGTGCTCTCCCCGGAGCGCTGGCCGGGGGCGACCTGAGTCTTGGTTGTGGCGGCGTGGGGCGCGTGGGGTCGGGGCATGTGGAGGAACCCGTTTGTGCGAACCGCGAACGGAGCGCACTGGGTGCAGACCCGAACAAAACACTTCCGCGGGTCTCTCTACAGGATATCCGTTCCACGGAGATCGGTCTGCGCCGACTCAGAACGCCAGATCGGGCAGTCCTAAGAGCCTGTCAGCGTGCTCGATCGCACCTCGACCCCCTTGATGAGGCTGCTCAGGGCGTCTCGATTGGGGGCAAACTCGAGGGCGACCTTCATCGCGACGGCCTCGTTCTGGACCAGATTGGCGAGGCTCTGGGTGAAGGTGTGCATGCCGGCGTTCGCCGAACTCGCGATGACCGAGGGGATCTTTGCGTACTCGCCGTCGCGGATGAGCTCGCGCACCGACGGATTGGTCAGCACGACCTCCGTCGCGGGCATGAGGTCCGAGCCGGTCTCCGGGAGCGCCGGGAGCAGGCGCTGGGCGAGGACCGCTTTGATCGAGGCGGAGAGCGCCCCCCTGATGAACGCGTGCTCGTCCGTCGGGAAGAACTCGAGAATGCGCGAGAGCGACTGCGTCGTGTCGGGCGAGTGCATAGACCCGTACACAATGTGGCCAGTCTCGGCGGCCTGGATCGCGGCCTGGACGGTCACTCGATCTCGGAGTTCGCCGATGAGGATCACGTCGGGGTCCTGGCGCACGACGTGCTTCAGCGCGGTCGGGAAGTCCGGGACGTCGACGCCGATCTCGCGCTGCGACACCACGCTCTTGCGGGGGTTGATCTGAAACTCGATCGGGTCCTCGATCGTGACGATGTTCAGCGCCTCGCTGCCGTTGAGGTGCTCGAGCATGCAGGCCAGCGTGGTGGACTTGCCCGAGCCCGTGACGCCGACGACCAACACGAGGCCCTCGTTGGTGTCCTCGGCCACCTGCTTGTAGACACCGGGCAGGTGGAGGCGATCGAACGTCGGGATCTGGGGCTGCACGCGCCGGATCGCGGCGTGCCACCCACCGCCGGACTTGAAGACGTTGCACCGGAAGCGCTCTCTCAGCGGCGGCGACTTCTTCTTGGCGCCCGCCTCGTCTTCCGGCGGCACGAGGAACGTCGAGAAATCCAGGTCCGCGGCGCCGTTGGCGATCGCTTCCTGCGCCTCGGGCGGCATGACCTGTCGGAGGAGACGCTCGGTGTCCTCCGATGTGAGTGTCGGCAGATTCAATGGGCGCTTGAGGCGCCCTGCGATCCGGAACACCGGGGGCAGGCCGATCTTCAGATGCAGATCCGAGGCTTCCGCCCAGCGCATCTCGTGGAGGAGCTGCTCCATATTCGGCAGTGTCTTGAGAACATCCATGGTGCTGCCCGCCTATTCGATCGCGCGGACCGGGCGGTTGCTTCCCGCCGCCGAAGCTTCAGAGTGCGTCTCAGGCCTCATCGAGCAGGTCGACGCTGCGGAAAGCCGCTCCCGCGAGCATCTGCAGGCTCGCTCCGCCTCCGGTCGACACATGGCTGAATCGCTCGGCGAGGCCGAACTGCTCTGCAGCCGCGGCCGAATCTCCGCCTCCCACGATCGAGACAGCGCCGGAGTTCTCGGTCGCTTCGACGATCGCCTCGGCGACCTGGCGGGTGCCGACACCGAAGTTGGCCCACTCGAAGACGCCCATGGGCCCGTTCCACACGATTGTGCGCGCCTCGTGGAGCACGGCGCTGTAGTCCTGGCGGGTGTCGGGACCGATGTCCAGGCCCATGAGGCCTTCGGGGATCTGGCCGCTGACGGTCTGCCCGCCGGCGGACTCGCTGAACTGGTCGGCGCAGATATGGTCGGAGGGGAGGTGCAGCGTTGCGCCGGACTCCTCGGCCATCTTCAGGATCCGCTTGGCGTCTTCCAGGCGCTCGGTCTCGACGCGGCTGGAGCCGACGCTGTCGCCTCGCGCCTTGAGGAAGGTGTACGCCATCGCGCCGCCGATGAGCACGTGCTCGCTGCGGGGCAGGAGGTGCTCGATCGCGGGGAGCTTGTCGCTCACCTTGGCGCCGCCCAGGACGACGGCCAGCGGGCGGGCGGGCTCGTCGATGGCCTGCTTGAGGAACCGGATCTCCTTTTCGACCAGGAAGCCGCACACCTTGGCCTTGGCGCCCATCGACTCGGGGACTGCGACCATTGATGCGTCGGACCGGTGGCAGGTGCCGAACGCGTCGTTGCAGTACACGTCGGCCATCGCGCCGAGTTGGGCGCCGAAGGCGGCGTCGCCCTTCTTCTCGCCGGGATTGAATCGGAGGTTCTCGAGCACAAGGCACTCGCCATCGGCGAGCATGTTGACCGCTGCCACAGCGGCGCCGTCGACGCAGTCGTGCGACGGGAAGCGAACGGCGCCCCGGCAGGTCTCGCCGAGAAGTTCGCACAGGCGCTTGGAGCACGCCTCGAGGCTGAAGTTGGGCTCGTAGCCTTCGCCCTTCGGCCTGCCGAGGTGGGACATGAGCACGAGGCGGCCGCCGCGCTCGAGCACGCTCTGGATCGACGGTAGTGCCATCCGGATGCGCCGATCGTCGGTGATCTCGGCGCCGTCCATGGGGACGTTGAAGTCGACCCGCATGAGGACGCGCTGCCCGCGAACGTCGGTTTGATCGATCCGCCGTTTGGCCACCTGCTTGCTCCGAATGGCTAGGGTGTCGGCGCCGGAGCCAGGTCCCGGCGCGAGCGATTCATGCTACAGAAGTTCCCTCTCATCGTGGGCCCCACCGCCGGGGGCAAGTCGTCGCTGGCCCTCGCTCTGGCTGGGGCGATCGGTGAGCGGGCGGCGATCGTTTCGGCGGACTCCATGCAGGTGTTCCGGGGGATGGACATCGGCACCGCCAAACCCAGCGCCGAGGAACAGGCGCTCGTCCCGCATCACCTGATCGACATCGCCGAACCCGAGGAGGCCTTCAGCGTTGACCGGTGGCTGAGGCTCGCCGAACCCCTCATCGACGATCTGCGGGGGCGCTCGGTCGTGCCGATCGTCGTCGGCGGGACTCACCTCTACGCCCAGTCGCTGCTGTTCGGTCTGTTCGACGGGCCGGAGGCCGACGAGGCGCTCCGCGCCGAGCTGGGCGCTAGGAGCATCGACGACCTTCGCGCCGAACTCGAACGCGTCGACCCGGCTGCGGCCGCGCGGATCCACCCCAACGACTCACGCAGGACGATCCGGGCTCTGGAGGTCCATCGTCTCACCGGTCGCCCGATCAGCGAGTGGCAGCGCGAGTGGCAAGGGCGCCCTGCGCGGGCGGATGCGCTGCTCGTCGGCATCGATCGGGAAGCCGAGAATGTGAACCAGCGGATCAACGCGCGGGTGCGCCAGATGGTCGAGCGGGGTCTCGTGGATGAGGTTCGCGCGCTGTGGTCGGCCGGTCGCCTTGGGCCCCAGGCGGGCCAGGCCCTGGGCTACAAGCAGCTGGTGGACCACTTCGAGGGGGGTTGCTCGCTGGACAGCGCGGTCGAGGGAACGAAGATCGAAACCCGCAGACTGGCGAAAAATCAGCGCACCTGGCTCCGGCGCCTGCGCGCCATCCCCGGCTCTGCGTGGATTACGGGGGATGCCCTCGATGGCCCCGACCAAGCACAAACACCTGTCAACAAGGTACTTAGCGCCCTGACGAACTGAATTTCCGCATCATGGACCGGATCAGCGATCTCGGGTCCGCGTTTTCGATGTATATTTGGTATTTGATAGGCATTTCCCTTGGGCGCGGGCTGAACCTCAGCCTTGACAAGCCAGTATTGCCCGCCTGAACTCCGCGCGTTCCCCGCTGCTCTTTGCACCTGCGAGTAGAGATAGAGGGGGCGTCCGACCGATCCCTCAGCCCGGCAAGGCATGGCGAAGAAGACGACGACAAAGAAGAAGACCACCAAGAAGAAGACGACCCGTAAGAAGGCGGGGTCGTCGTCTGCGGGCTCCGAGAACGGGTCGGCTTCGGGGAAGAAGCTGGTGATCGTCGAGTCGCCGGCCAAGGCGCGGACGATCAATCGCTATCTGGGCTCGGACTATGTCGTGAAGGCGTCGGTCGGGCACGTCCGCGATCTGCCCACCAAGAGCCCCAAGGGCGAGAAGAAGCCGGTGCCGGGCGTCGACCTGGAGAAACGGTTCACGCCCACCTACGAGGTGCTTCCCGGCAAGGGCAAGGTGGTGTCCGACCTGAAGAAGGCGGCGCGGCAGGCGTCCGAGATCTGGTTCGCGACCGATCTCGATCGCGAG
Source organism: Phycisphaerales bacterium (assembly GCA_028289195.1). Classification (GTDB taxonomy): domain Bacteria; phylum Planctomycetota; class Phycisphaerae; order Phycisphaerales; family UBA1924; genus JANQQR01. The sequence goes on from JANQQR010000021.1 coordinate 23,428, forward strand.
GGCGAGGCCATCGCATGGCACATCGCCCAGGAACTGGGGATCGACCCGGCGGGCGCCAAGCGGGTGGTGTTCAACGCGATCACCAAGAGCGAGGTTGCGCGGGCGTTCCAGAACCCCCATCCGATCGACCAGCACCGGGTCGACGCCCAACAGGCACGTCGGATCCTCGACCGGATCGTCGGTTATCAGGTGTCCCCGCTGCTCTGGAAGAAGGTCGCCCGCGGGCTGAGCGCCGGGCGCGTGCAGTCGATCGCGGTCCGCCTGGTCGTCGAGCGCGAGCGCGAGATCCGCGCGTTCATTCCGGATGAGTCGTGGAGGGTGTCGGCGAGGCTGGCGCTTGACCCGGCCGACGCGCCCAAGCTCGCGGGGGATTGGTCCGCGTTCATGAGCGAGCGCGACGACAAAGGCAACGCCCCCACCATCAAGAGCCAGAACGCATGGCTTGCGCAGCACAAGGCGCTGCGGGCCGAGCTGGTTGAAATCGGGGGCGAGTCGTTCGAGATCACTCAGCAGGGGTCCGCCGAGGCAAAGGTCGAAGATCTGACCCCGAAGGCCGAGCGGATCGCGGCGCTCGCCGGGCTGACGAACATCAAGACCGAGACCACCGAAGACGAGTCGGGCAAGGGCCCGGCACGGTTCGTGCGCACGATCAGCGGCGACGCCGACACCTCGGTGCGCTACCGGATCAGCTCCATCGAAACCAAGCGCACGCGGAGCCGGCCGCCGGGGCCGTTCATTACGTCGACGATGCAGCAGGCCGCGTCGTCGCGCCTGGGCTTCGGCGCCCAGCGCACGATGCGCGCTGCGCAGCGCCTGTACGAGGGTATCGACATCCCCGGCGAGGGGTCGGTCGGCCTGATCACGTACATGCGTACCGACTCCACGCACCTGTCGGGCGCCGCGCTCGAGATGGCGCGGACGTACATCGGCGGGCGCCTGGGCAAGGAGTACCTGCCGGAGAAGCCGAACTTCTTTTCGTCTTCGAACAAGGCGGCGCAGGAGGCGCACGAAGCGATCCGGCCGACGAACGTTGATTTCCACCCCTCGATGCTCGAGCGCGTGCTCAAGCCCGATGAATTCAAGCTCTACAAGCTGATCTGGGAGCGTTTCGTCGCCTGCCAGATGACGCACGCCGAGTGGGACTCGACCACCGTGCTGTTCACCGGCGGCACCGACCCGCAGACGCCGTTGACCTTCAAGGCCTCCGGGCGCGTGCTCGCGTTCGACGGGTTCTACAGGGTCGCCGGCGTGCCCACCGCGAGTGACGAGCAGACGCTGCCGGCGCTCGCCGAGGGCGACGAGTCGTCTCCGTTCGCGATCGAGCCCGAGCAGAAGTTCTCGTCGCCGCGCCCCCGCTACTCCGAGGCCTCGCTCATCAAGACGCTTGAGGCCGAGGGCATCGGGCGCCCGTCGACCTACGCGTCGATCATCGGCGTGATCCAGGACCGGAACTATGTGGAGCAGGTGCAGCGCCGGTTCTATGCGACGGATCTCGGTGAGGTCGTCACCGACAAGCTCATCGAGGCGTTCCCCGACATCATGGAGGTCGGGTACACGCGCGAGATGGAGGCCGAGCTCGACCACATCGAGGACGAGCACAAGGACTGGATCGACGTGCTCGAGCAGTTCTACGGCCCCTTCGCGGCCCGTCTCGAGGTCGCGATGGAAGAGCTCACGCACGCCAAGGCCGAGACGCTGCCCAGCGACTACGTCTGCCCGGTGTGCGGCAAGGGGCTCGTCTACCGCTTCGGCAAGAACGGGCGATTCCTCTCGTGCAGCGACTACCCGGACTGCACGTACGCGAGCCCTGTCGACCGCGAGGGCAAGCCGCGCGTCGCCGACTATGTGAACATCCGCTGCCCGAAGACCGGGCGCCCGATGATCAAGAAGACCGGGCGCTTCGGGCCGTTCGTCACGACGCTGCTCCACGAGGGCGAGTCGAACGACGCGGGGATGATCCTGAACCTGGACAAGAAGGGCTACGTGAAGGCTCCGGCGCCGCCGCCGGTCGAGACGGATCTCGAGTGCTCGAAGTGCGGCAACAAGCTCAACCTGCGCGACGGCGTGCGCGGGCCGTGGCTCGGGTGCTCGGGATTCCCCAAGTGCCGCGGGCGCGGGAAGTGGACCGAGCTCGAGGACAAGCAGAAGGCGGAACTGAAGCTCGCGCTCGAGAAGAACCTCGAGGCCAACCCGATCCCCGTGATCGAGACTCTGGATGGCGCGCCGCTCACCGACTCAAAGGGCAACCCGCTCAAGGATGCCCCGACCGTCGACGACCTGCTGATCCAGAACCCCGACGACTACGCCGAACTCAAGCAGTTCGACGGCCCGCAGGCGCCCGAGAAGGGCGGCTCCTCGCAGGCGGCGTAGCTTGCGTCCAGAGGGAGTCCTAGAGCTCGGCGGCCTTCTTGCCCATCGCTTCGGCCTCGGCTTCGAGCGCCGGGTCGGCGTTGATGTTCAGGCCGTGGCTGCCGGGAGCGAGTTTGACGCGCCCCTGGCGCTGCTGGACGACGTGCGCCATCTCGTGACCCAGGATCTCCATCCCGGCTTTCGTGTCCGGGTGGTACTTGCCGGACGCGATGTGGATGTCGCTCCCCGTTGTGTATGCCGTAGCGCCGGCCGGCATGCGCGCCGAGTTGTTGTGGATGCGCACATCCGAGAAGTCGGCCCCGAACAAACCCTCGAGTTTCGTCTTCGCGCCCGCCGGGAGCGGCGATCCAGCGCCGCCCGCGTTGCCTTTTTTGCCCGCCATGATGGCATCCTCCGCGTGGGTGGTTTCCGCGAACCTCCCGAGAGTCTACCCCGCACCTCCCGGGCGCAGCCGGATCACTCGCCTTCCGCCTCCGGCGCTTCGATGCCCTGGAATTCCCAGGCGATGAGGCGGGCTTCGCGCGCGATGTTGCCGGGGGTGCCGGAGAGGTTCGACAGCAGCGACACGGCGATCCCGAGATCGGGGAACACGAGCAGCGTCGAGCGTGTGCCGCCCATCGAGCCCGAGTGGTGCCAGACGGTGTTGCCAGCGGGGTCGCTCCCGATGCGCCACGCCAGCCCGACGCCGGTTTCCTCACCGGCAGCGTCCGCCTGGCTCACGAACATCTGGGCGTAGATCGACTCGGGGATAAACCCCGGCTCGAAGTGCGCGGCGCCGAAGGTCACGAGGTCGTCGGCGGTGCCGGTCAGCCCGCCACCGGCCCACTTGTAAGCGACGTTCGCCGGGGGCGCCAGGCCGATGCTGCCGTCCTCGCGCGGGTCGTGGTAGTCGGTGCGATCGGGGACGATCTCCATCACGAGGTCGGGTCCGACGGATTCGAGCCCGAGCGGTTCGGCCACCCGCGTGCGCACCAGAGCGAGGAATCCCTCGCCCGATGCGCCCTCGAGCGCCGCGCGGACGAGCGTGAACGCGAAGGTCGAGTACTGGTAACGCTCGCCGGGGGCGGCCACCAGCGGGTCGCCGGCGAAGATGGCCAGCGCGTCGGACGTGCTGCGATAGAGGCGCAGGTCGATCATGCCGCCGGGCTGGGAGAGGTCGTAGTCCTTGGGCTGGTAGTGGCGCACGCCCGAGAGGTGGCCCAGCAGCTGGCGGAGCGTGATCGGCGCCTCTTTCTCGGGGAACTCCGGCACGTACCGGCGGACGTCGGCGTCGAGATCGATCACCCCCTCGCCGGCGAGCTGCGCGACGATGGCGGCGGTGATCACCTTGCTCGTGCTGGCGTAGCGGAAGCGGGTCTTGCGGGAGGTGTCGACGCCCAGCTCGATGCTGCTGGTGCCGAAGGCCTGGGACCACACGATCCGGCCGTCCGGCCCGCCCATCCACACGGCCACGGACATGCCCGGGATCGTGTGCTCTTCCATCAACCCCTCGACCTGCGCGCCGGCGGCCTCGGCGGCGCGCTCGTGACCCGGCGCGAAGAGCGTGTCATCGGCGAAGGCGGGTGCGCACAGCGCCGCGCATGCACAGAAAACGGACGCGACGAACACTCGGGCTAGGGCTTTCACCGGGGACGCTCCTTCGGGGTGTGCGCCGCTGGCGGGCGCCGAGTCAGGGGCTGGGGTCACGGGCGGGTTCGCTCGGCGACCCCGTTTGTTACCGGGAGGAGCGCCGGCCGATCCACGGCCTCCGCGCCGTGCATTATCCTCCGTCCGATGCCCGTCCGTCGCGCGACGAACAAGCTCAAGTCGATCGGCAAGCGCCTCGGGTTCCGGTCCGACTGGTACCTGATCGCGCTGGGGGCGGCGATCGGCACCGTAACGGCGATGGGCGCGATCGGGTTCAAGTGGCTGCTGGACCGGGGCGCCGAGCTGGGCGTCGAGATCCAGGTCGACCTGGCGCTGTGGGCCCTGCCCCTGCTGCCGATGGCCGGCGCGCTGGCGACCGGCCTGATGGTCTACTTCCTGGCGCGCGAGGCCAAGGGCCACGGCGTGCCGGAGGTGATGGACGCGCTGTATCGCAAGAAGGCGGTGATCCGGCCCCGCGTGGCGGTGGTGAAGAGCCTCGCTTCGGCGTGCACGATCGGATCCGGCGGGTCGGCGGGCGCCGAGGGGCCGATCGTGCAGATCGGCAGCGCCATCGGCTCGGGGTTCAGCCAGCTGCTGGGGATCCCGAGGGACCAGGCGGCGACGCTGCTGGGCTGCGGAGCCGCGGCGGGAATCGCCAGCGTGTTCAACGCGCCCATCGCCGGCGTGTTCTTCGTGCTCGAGATCCTGCTGCGCGACTTCTCGCTGCGCACGTTCACGCCGATCGTGGTGGCCAGCGTGTTCTCGACGGCCACCACACAGGCGATCCTCGGCGAGAACGAGGCGATCTTCGCCGTCAGCGGGCAGCTGGCGGTCTACGAGTTCAGCTTCATCGAGCTGCCGAGCTACCTGGTGCTCGGGCTGCTGGCGGGGTTCGTGGCCGTCGCGTTCCTGCGCATGCTGTACTTCTCCGAGGACGTCTACGACAAGAAAGTGCCGCTGCACCCGATCCTCAAGCCGGTGACCGGCGCTCTGCTCATGGGCGTGCTGGGGATCGCGTTCCTGTCGCTGAATTCGGCGTCGGGCAAGGACGCGGCGGTGCCGGCGTTCTTCGGCAACGGCTACGAGACCATCCGCGGCCTGCTCGAGCCGGTCAGCTACGACCCCTCGCTGATCGGCGTCGCGAGTGCAGAGATCGAGCCCGAGACGAGCACGCACCACGGCCTGGACTTCTCGACCGCGCTGTGGATGCTGGGGCTGGTGGTCGTGTGCAAGGCGGTCGCCACCTGCCTGACGCTCGGTTCGGGCGGCTCGGGGGGCGTGTTCGCGCCGTCGCTCTTCCTTGGGGCCGGCACCGGGGCGTTCTTCGGGGCGCTTCTGGACACGATGGGCCTGATCCCCGCCGGCGGCTCGCCGGCGGCCTACGCGCTGGTGGGCATGGCGGCTGTCGTTGCCGGGGCGACGCACGCGCCGCTGACGGCGATCCTGATCCTCTTCGAGCTGACGCGCGACGTGTACGTGCTCCTGCCGATCATGCTCGCGGCTGTGATGGCCGTGGTCGTGGCCCAGTATCTGATGCGCGACAGCATCTACACGCTCAAGCTGCGCCGGCGTGGCGTGCTGCTCGGGACGATGGGCGACCTGGCGATGCTCCGGCGCATGAGCGCGGGCGACGTGCAGGCGGGGCCGTTCATCCCGGTCTATCCCGACGACCCGGTCTCGCGCCTGCTGGAGATGCGCGACAAGTACCGGATCACCGACTTCACGATCTGCGATCGCGACAACACGTATCTCGGCATGGTGACGAGCGCCGACCTGCGCACGGCGATCGTGGAATCCGAGGCGATCCCGTACCTGCTGGTCGAAGAGTTGCTGCGCCGCGATGTGCCGACGGTGCGTCCGGACGAGGGGCTGGACCAGGTGCTCGAGAAGTTCGGCACCCACGAGGTGAACAGCCTGGCGCTGATCGACCCGGACTCGTCGAGCGGCAAGAAGGTGACGGGGCTGCTGACGCGTGCGCGCCTGATGGACCGGTACCAGAACGCGCTGACGGAGACGCAGGCGGGGGTTTTGGATCAGCCGTAGGCGGGCGGGTTAGTCGGCTGGAGGGTCGTCGGGCAAGGCACGACGCAGGCGCACCAGCAGCCCTTCGGTTGTCTCGCCTGCTTCTCCGGCCTCGATGGCCCACTGAATGTGGATCGGGCGCACGGACTCTGCGATCCATGCAGCGTGCGCGATCGCGAACTTCATTCGGGCCGGTTCGTCATAGTGTTCGAGGGTGTACGCGGCGACCTTAGATGCGTCTTGGTCTCGCCCGGCGGCTAGGAGAGAAGCGTAGAGCTGCGGGACTCTTTCGAGGATTTCGCCCCGCCGTTGACCCACCATCCTTCGTTCACGGCCCGCACCTTCAGCGGCGTTCGCCAATCGGGTCCTAGCAGAGGCGAACATGGCGAACTGGTTTCTCACTCGGGCGAGTGGGTCGACCGACAACGAACCGAGAAGCGCCCACTCCCGCTGTTCCTTTAAGAAACCGGAGACCCAGGTGCCTGCTGCTCTGAGCTCGTCTTGCCGCAGCGGATCCTCCGAAGCGGCTCGAATCCACTCGGCGGTGATCTCGGCGTCTCCGAGGACATCGTTCAGAAAGATCCACTCGTGTCGTGCGTCGCCGTCGGTTGGCTGGTCGCGCAGCCTCGCGCTGAGCTCGTCCCTGATCGGCACGAAGAGCTCTACCGCCTCGGGGTACTTCTTCACCACCGCTTCCATCTGACGCGTGAGGACCCACCGCTCCGTCCGACTGACAGCCGCTCCCAGCGTGATCCGAGACAGGATTTGGCCACGCCCGATCTTGTTCCAAAGCCAAACCAGTTCATCTGCCGCCTCGGGGTATCGGCCTACCTCGATGAGCTGATCCACGACTTCATAACGCTTCGACAGTCCCGCCACCGACCCGTCTAGAGACGCTTCTCGCGCGAGATCGAGGCGCGTCTTCCCTTCCAGCGCTGCCTCGAACCACTCAAGGACATCGTCCGCGTCGGGGGTGCCCGCGAATCGATCGAATTCCTTCTGGCCCTTCATGATCAAGACGACCGGGATCGTCGAGCGGACGTTGAGCCTCTCATCGAGACCGCGCATCGTCGCGGTGTCGATACGGATCGTCTTGGCGTGTTCGTTGAGCCAGGCCCTCACCCGCTCGTCGGACCACGTTGTGCGGTCCATTTCGGGGCACTCCGAGCAGAATGGTGAACTGAAGGTGACCACGAGCATTTTCCCTTGCTCGTCGGCCCGCTTGGCCGCTGCTCTGAGAACGCGCCAACCCGCATCGCCGAATTGGGCCCAAGCCGGCGTCGACACGAGCATCGCTCCTGCCGCCGCAACGACCTTCATCCGGCCCGCCCTCATCCGCTTCATGGAAACACCCTCCCGACTAATCTGCCGCCCGATCGCGACCTCAACTCATGAGCATATCCCGATCTCCCCTCGCCCCGGCCCCCGGAATCCGCGATACTCGATCCCCAACCAGCCGGTAGGAACCGGCGCTCGCGCGGGAGGTGACGGATGGAGGATCAGACCAACGGCTCTGTGGGCGATGTCCACGCCGAGATGACGCCCGACGAGGCGCCGTCGGCTGAGCGGACGGCGCCCGTGGCCGAGGCCCAGCGGATCTCGGCGCTCGACTCGCTCCGGGGTCTGGCGCTGCTGGGCATCCTGGTGATGAACATCCCGTTCTTCGCCTTCAGCGGCGCGATCTGGTTCAGCCCGCCCATCGCCGGCGGGTTCGAGGGGCTCGACTACGCCACGTGGCTCGGGAGCCATCTGGCGTTCGACATGAAGATGATGAGCATCTTCGCGATGCTCTTCGGGGCCGGCATCGTGCTGTTCGCCGAGAGGTCGGTGGCCAAGTCCGGGCGGGCCGCGGGGCTGTACTACCGGCGCATGTGGTGGCTGCTGGTGATCGGCATGATCCACGCCTACGTGTTCTGGGAGGGCGACATCCTCGTGCTGTACGCGCTGTGCGGCATGGTGCTCTACCCGCTCCGCTTCCTCTCGGCGCGCCTGCTCATCCCGATCGGCATCGTGATGATCTCGGTGGTGATCGGCCTGAATTACGGGCAGGGCAAGGCGTTCGAGTACATGCAGTCGCAGAGCCAGGAGCGGGCACGGCTGATCGAAGCCGGCGAACCGGTCCCCGCCAGTGTGGAGGGCATGGCCGAAGCGTGGGACGGCACCTTCGACGAGGAGACCGGCGAACTGGTTGAAGAGGGCCTCTCGCAGGGCTTCTACCCCGAGCCGGAAGACCTCCAGAAGGAGGCCGACGCGCTGCGCGGGTCGTTCGTCGATCGCATGGCGTACCGCGCTCCCGACGTGTTCTTCATGCAGACGTTCCTGTTCTTCATGTGGGGCATCTGGCGCTCGGGCGGGTGCATGGCGCTGGGGATGGCGCTCTATAAGACCGGGTTCCTCGCGGGCAAATCGTCGACCGGTGCGTACCTGGTGAGCATCGTCGCGGGCCTCGGCGCCGGCATCCCGCTCATCCTGCTCGGCGTGCAGTCGAACACCGCCTCGGGCTTCGACACGATCCATCAGTTCCAGGTGGGTATGAGCTACAACTACGCGGGGTCGATGGGCGTGGCATTCGCGTGGGTCGGCCTGATCATGCTGCTGTGCAAGCACGGCGCGATGGATTGGCTGACGAGCGCCCTGGCCAACGTGGGGCGCATGGCGTTCACCAACTACCTGATGCAGACGCTCATCTGCTCGATCATCTTCTTCGGGTGGGGCTTCGGGCTCTTCGGCGAACTGACCCGGCGCCAGCTGGTGCCGATCGTGCTGGGCATCTGGGCGTTCCAGATCGTGTTCAGCACGCTCTGGCTGAGCAGGTTCCGGTTCGGGCCGATGGAGTGGCTGTGGCGCTCGCTCACCTACCTGCGCCCGCAGGCGATGGCCCGGCGATAGACGAGTCTCACGAGGCGCGCCCGTAGTCGCCGGGCGTGACGCCGAACAGGTCACGGAACGCGCCGATGAACGTGCTCACCGAGCGGTAGCCGCTCGCGCGGGCGGCGCTGGCGACGTCGGCCCCCTCTCCCAGCAGGCGGGCTGCTTCCATCAGGCGCGCCTGGCGGCGCCACCGGCCGAAGCTGAGCCCGGTCTCGGCGCTGAACACCCGCTCCATCGTGCGCAGGCTCATCGAGGCGCCCCGGGCGATCTCCGCGGCGCTCGCGCCCTCGCCCGGGCGCTCAACCACGCGCTGCGCGGCTCGGGCGGCGCGGGCATCGGAGGGCCAGTCCAGGCGCAGCGGGGCCTCGGCGCTGCGGGCGATGCGATCGACGAGCACAGCGCGCAAGCGCCGCTGCTCGGGGTCGGCGTCATCGAGCACTCCCAGCGCGACAGTGTGCAGCACGAGCTCGCGGAGCAAGGGCTCGACACTCAGGACCCGGGCGCGTGCCCCAATCCGGCGCGCGATGCGCGAGCGCAGGTAGAGCGTGCGCAGGCGCGTGCGGGCGAGCGTTCGCAGCTCGTGGGTGACGCCGGCCGGCGCCCACACGGCGCGCGTGGGCGGCACCAGCCAGCTCGAGCGCCCGGCGACGACCTGGAGCAGGCCGTCGCTGGCGTAGATGAGCTGGGCCCAGCGGTGCTCGTGGGCGTCGATCGTCGTGCCCTGCGAGTAGACGAGCTCCAGGCTGCGCACCGACGGATCGCCCGTTGGCGTCTGTTGTCGCTTTTTCGCCATTATTTGGCATTGTATCGAATTGACGCCGCCAGCCCGACCGGCGAGAGTCTCGCCTGTTCGGCGGGCCGGAGCCCGCATCGCCGCCCGCGGACCACCCGGAGACAGCCAGCCATGCCCAGCAACGTCGTTCACTTCGCCATCCACGCCGACGATGTCGATCGCGCGCGGGAGTTCTACGAGCGTGTGTTTTCGTGGAGGTTCGAGGCCTGGGGGCCGCCGGACTTCTACCTGGTGCAGACCGGCACCGAGGCCGAGCCGGGCATCCGCGGAGCGCTCCAGGCGCGCCAGGCGCCGGTTGAAGGCGACGGGATGATCGGGTTCGAGTGCACCGTGGGCGTCGACGACGTGGACGCCATCGCGGCGGCGGTCGAGGAGCACGGCGGAACGATCCTCATGCCGCGGGCGACGATCCCGACCGTCGGCGACCTGATCAAGTTCAAGGACACCGAGGGGAACGTGCTGTGCGCCATGCAGTACCTGCCCGGAGTCGCGTAGCCGGGCGCTGAGCCCCGCCGGAGTGGTCGTTGTGGGATTGGGGTCCCGGCGGACGCGTCGCTCGCCGCCCGCGGCGCGTCCGGGCCCGTAGGATCCGGCTCATGGAGACGCCGGTGGCCCCATCTCCGCCCCTGCATTTCAGGAGGCGTCATCGCCTGTCGGGCTCGCTGGAGTTCGGCGCGGTGTACGAGGCGAAGGTGCGCAAGCGCTGCGGGCCGCTGACGGTGTTCGCCCGTCCCAACGATCTCGGGCACCCCCGACTCGGCCTGAGTGTCGGCCGGCGGGTCGGGAACGCCGTGACGCGCCACGCGATCAAGCGCCGCCTGCGCGAGGCGTTCCGGCACCTGCAGCACGAGCACGAGCGTTCGTACGATCTGGTTGTGAACGTCGCGCCGCACGATCCGGTCAGGGGGATGAGCGACTATGCCGAGGCGCTCGGCGAGTGCTGGGCCAAGCTGGACAACGAATGGCGCAAACGCGCAGAGGCGCCCGGATGAGCGCTCGCCACCGAATCGAGCGGGTCACGTGCGCGCCGTTCATCGGCCTGATCTGGGCGTACCGGTTCACGCTCGGCCCGCTGATGGGCGGGCGCTGCCGCTTCCATCCGACCTGCAGCGAGTACGCCCTGGGGGCCTATCGGGAGCACGGACCGGTGCGGGCGACGTGGCTGACGGTGCGTCGCATCGGTCGCTGCCACCCGCTGGGCGGGTCGGGGATCGACCCGGTCCCCCCCCGCTGCGGGACCCCAGAGGGGGGTAGCGCATCGCACCCACCAAGAACTCAAGGAGATGTACGCCTGGGCCGAAGTTAGTGTACATTCACCGCTGTCTGTGACGGTCGGCATTCGAGGAGATGGAGCCCCACCGCCATGACCCGACTCCCCGCGGCGCAACGCAAGGAGCAGCTGCTGGACACCGCCGTCGGCCTGTTCGCCGAGCGAGGCTACGGCGGCGCGACGACCGCTGAGCTGGCCCGCGCGGCGGGCGTCACCGAGCCGATCATCTACCGCCACTTCAGGTCGAAGAAGGACCTGTTCATCGCGGTGATCGATCGAACCAGCGACATGATCACGCTGACGTGGGAGCGTCAGCTCCGCAACGCGGCCAACCCTGCGCAGCGCCTGCGCCGGCTGATCGGTGCGAACCCCATGGTGAGCGACCGGGGCCAGGGCATCTATCGCGTGATCGTGCAGGCGATGACCGAGATCGTCGATCCCGACATCCTCGCGGCCATCCAGCGGCACGTGGAGCGACTGCACAAGTTTGTGAGCCATGAGGTCTCGCTGGCGCAGGATGAAGGCTGGGTCTCGAAGCGGTACTCGCCCGAGGTCACGGCATGGACACTGCTCCACCTGGGTCTTGGGTACGGCATTCTCGCGCCGCTCGAGATCCCCGGGCACGCCAAGGACGAGGACGGCGTGCGGGTCCGCGACCTGATCCAGCGACTGATGCTGGGCGACAAGGCCGTGGATCACCTCGAAGAGGAAGAGCAGCACAGGGCGTCGGAGCCGAGCGAACCCGCCGGGTCGGCCTGACCCTAGTGGCGACCGAACACGGCCTCCTGACGGATCTGCGCTCGCGTCTGGCCGAACTGGGCTTAGAATCTCCGTTGTGAATGTGTACCTCGACAGCAACGCGACCACGCGCCCCGACCCGCGCGTCGTCGACGCGATGGGCCGCATGCTCGCCGAGCAGTGGCACAACCCTTCGTCGATCCATCGCCAGGGCCAGGCGGCTCGCCAGAAGGTCGAGCTGGCCCGGCATGCGCTGGCGAAGCTGATCAACACGCTCCCGCGCACGCTGATCCTGACCTCCGGCGCCACGGAGTCGATCTCGATCGCGTTTCGCGGGATGCTCATGGCGCTGCCGCCCGAGAAGCGCACGATCATCACGACCCCGGTCGAGCACGAGGCGATCCGTGACCTGGCGATCGCGCTGGAGCACGACGCGAACCGGCCGATCGAGATCCGGCGGATGCCGGTCGACGCGAACGGGGTGGTGAACCCGGACGATCTGCCCGCGTTGCTCGACGACTCGGTGGCGCTTGTGAGCGTGCAGTGGGCGAACAACGAGACGGGCGCGATCCAGCCGATCGAGCCGATCGGCGCGATGTGCCGCGAGAAGGGTGTGGTGTTCCACACCGACGCGACGCAGTGGGTCGGCAAGATGCCTGTCGACGTGAGCGCCGCGCCGATCGACCTGCTGAGCCTGTCCGCTCACAAGTTCCACGGGCCCAAGGGCTCGGGCGCCCTGTACGTACGCCCGCGCCTCCCGCTCAAGACCGTCATCCACGGCTCGCAGGAGCGGGGACGCCGGGGCGGCACGGAGAACACCGCGGGCGTTGTCGGCATGGGAGTCGCAGCCGAAGTCGCGATGGAGTGGCTGGCGGATCCCGGAGCACGCCAAGAGGTCGCTCGCCGGCGCGACCGGTTCGAGCAGTCGATCCTCGAGCGCGTGCCGGACACGCGTGTGAACGGGCCGACCGAGCCCGGCGCCCGCCTCTACAACACCAGCAACCTCGGGTTCGCTGGCGTGGAGTCCGAGGCGCTGCTGCTGATGCTGTCCGAGCGTGATCTGTGCGCGAGCGCGGGAGCCGCGTGCGGCTCGGGATCGCTCGAGCCGTCTCCGATCCTGCAGGCCATGGGTGTTCCGGTGGCCTACGCCCAGGGCTCGGTGCGCTTCAGCCTCTGTCGTGAGACGACCGACGCGGAGGTCGACGAGGCGATCCGCGTGATCCCTGAATGCGTCGAGCGCCTGCGTTCGGCGGACGCGAACTCTCCGGCGACCGTCGGCGCCTGACCGGTTCGGCTGCTATTGAGCGGCCCGGAACGTGGCGAGCGACTGCTCGATGAACTCCTTGACGTCCCCCTCGGCCATGGTCAGCGCCCGCTCGTTGATCTCGATGGCCCTGGCGACGTCGCCTCTCTGGAAATGCACCCAGGCGGAGGTGTCGAGCGCGCTGGGGTCTTTGCCGCGCTGGAGGCCGATGGCGCGGTCGATGGCCTTCTGGGCCAGGTCGAGGTCGCGCTCCGCGAGGTCGTTGTCGGGGTTGACGATCATCCAGGCCATCGAGGAGAGGAGCGCCGCGTTGCGCTCGGCGTACTGGTTGTAGAGCTCCCAGCCGATGTCGTAGGCGTCTTCGAGTTCGCCCTCATTCATCAGCTCGACGAACCGGTTGAACTTGCCCTGAACGACGAAGCTGCTGGCGTAGGTGCGGGCGGCGTAGTCGAGATCGAAGTTGCCTGCCATGATCTGGGCGAGCGCGTCGTCGATGTAGTAGGGATGCCCGATGTAGGCGATCTTGCCCTTGCGATCGACCACGAAGGCGATCGGGATGGTGGTCTTCCCGGCGGCGTCCATCCATGCGACGTCGGACTTGCGGCCGTCGTCCATCGCGATGTGGTAGTTGATCGCTTCGCCCTGGTCTTCGACGAACTGCGAGACGCGTTCGAGCGTGTTCCGGGCGTCGGGGCTGGTGAGCCCGATGACGGTGAGGCCGCTCGGGCCGTGCTTCTCCTGGAGTTCGGTGAGGTGCGGGATGTTGCGCACGCACGGGCCGCACCATGTCGCCCAGAACTCGACGAGGTACACCTTGCCGGGCTCGAACTCGGTGATCGGCTCGCCCTTGACCCACGTGTCGATCTCGAGCTTCGGCGCGTCGTCGCCGATCATGAGGTCGAACGACCGCTCGATGCTCTCCTGCGTGGCCGGCGCGTCCTGGGCGAGCGCGGCGCCGGTGCCGGTGCCGAGGAACAGAGCGGACGCCGCGATGACAGCAACTCGATGCATGGAACGAACTCCTTGGGGTCTCTCTCCGGGCTCGCGGGGGACGAGCGGGTTAGTTGGGCGCGGACTTGAAGGTCTCCAGCGATGCCTCGAGGGCTTCGCGCGTGGCGGGGTCGTCGTCGGGGACGAGGGCGAGGGCGCGCTCCTGGACGTCGATCGCGCGATCGCGTTCGCCCATCAAGTGGTAGCACCACGCCAGCGTGTCCATCTGGGCGGGGTCTTCCCAATCGGTCAACTCGACGGCCTTCTTGGACGCGGCGAGGGCGAGGTCGAGGTCTTTGTCCTGCACGTTTCCGTTCGGGTCGACGATCTGCCATCCGATGCTGGCCATGATGTTGAGGCGCTGCGCACCGGGATGGTCGATGAGGGCGCGCCCGGCCTCGTAGGCGGGCCCATACCGGGACTGGCTGAGCATCACGTTGAACGTGCGCATGAGGTTCGTGGCCTCGAGCTGCATGAGGTAGTCCGAGGCGGCCTGGTCTGTATCGAACGTTCCCGACGCGATGCTCTCGAGCACCGGATCGATCCCTGTGGGGTGCCCGACGTATGCGATCCGTCCCTGGCGATCGACGACGAAGGCCGTGGGCAGACCGTTGCTGCCCGAGGCGCGCATGTACTTGTTCCACGTCGTGCTCTCGTCGTCCCAGGCAACGCGGTAGCGCACCTTCTCGCCCTGGTCCTTGATGAGCTTGCGTCCCTTGGCCTTCGAGTCGGGCGCGGCCTTGCTGCCGACGCCGATGATCACGATGCCGTCGTCGGCGTGCTGGTCCTGCAGATCGCTGAGATGCGGGAAGCCGGCGATACACGGGGCGCACCATGTCGCCCAGAATTCGACGACGTACGCGGTGCCCGGTTCGAATTCCTCGACCGGCTCGCCCTTGAAGAACTCGTCGAAGCCGAGGTCCGGCGCGGGGTCTCCGACCATCAGCGAGTGCGGACGCTGGTCGTCGGCCAGCGCGGGAGACGCGCCGAGGGCGACGCCGGCGAGGATGGTTCCGAGGGCGGCGGTGCGGATCGAGGGAGTCATGCGTTGGCTCATCCTGATTCGGGTGGACTCTGCGCCCGACGCCTGCGGCGCGGGCAGCGGGTGGTACAGGCCGGCGGGACCGTGGTTTTCGACGATCTCGGGGGAGGGGATGCCCTCGGACAGCGTGCAAACGCCCCCCGTGGCGAGATTGTTCCGGAGGTCAGGACGCGGACGACGACCGAGAATCAGGCGTCGGTGCGGCTGACGACCTTGTAGTTCTCGCGCTCGCCCCGCCCGCGGAGCGGGTAGTCCTTGCGGAGGGGATGGGCCGGGTAGCTCTCCCACAGCAGGATGCGGCGGAGATCGGGGTGGTTGCGGAAGCGGATCCCAAACATGTCGAACACCTCACGCTCGGTCCACTCGGCCCCCGGCCAGAGGTCGGTGACCGAATCGAGCCACAGCGCTGGATCCTCCTCGGTGCCCGAGGAATCGATCGACGGGTCGAGGAACACCTTCACGAACAGGCGGTCCGTGCGGGCGTAGCTGCAGAGGTTGTAGATCACCGCGAAGCGCCCGATCGTCTGCGCGGGGTAGTCCAGGTAGTCGACGCCGATGACGTCCGAGAGGAAGTTGTAGTCGCAGCGCTCGTCGCTCTTGAGGAACGACATGATCTCGTGGAGATCGGCCGGCTCGACGATGAGCGTGGTCTGCCCGCGGAACTCGGTCGCCCGGAGCGTCTTGCCGGGGAAGGCTTCCTTGACGACCTTGAGGGTCGGGTGGTCGAGATTGGGCTTTGCTTGCTGGGCTGGCATGCGCGGGCTGCTCCTGGGGCTTTGTCGGGGAGGAGTCTAGCAGCCCGGCTTGGCGTCGAGCATCCCCAGCGCTTCGAGTTGCGCTCCGGCGTCCTCGGCGAAGATCACGGGATCGCCCCGGGCGTGCTCATGGAACAGGCGCCCGAGGAGCGCGGGATCGATATCGCTCCGGTGAGCCGGGACCTGCTCCACCGGCGGGCCGCCCTCCCACTGCTCGGGCTCCGGCAGCGACGCGGGATTCGTCCGGCCCCGGGCCCCTGTGAGGAACACCAGGTCCGCCAGCGGGGCCAGCGCCTCGAACGCGCGGGCCAGGTGGTCTTCGGCTGTCGGGAGCATGGTCGGCTCGAGCAGCGCTGACGGATCGAGGGCGAGGCCGAACCGGTCGGACAGGCCGTCATCGGCGAGCTGACGCATGAGCGCCAGGCCCCGCTGCGCATCGCTGATGATGTGCCGGGCGTGCGGTCGCCAGAGGACCCTCTTCGGCGTGCCCGCGAGCGCATCACGGATGCGCGCCGACGCTTCATCGAACGCTCTCATTCCCGCAGAACCCCAGTTGGCGACGTCTCGCGCCCAGGGTTCACGAGCGAGCGATCCGGTGTAGAGCACGATCCGGTCCAGGCGCAGGTCGCGGAGCCGATCGAGTCTGCGAGCGAACTCTTCATCGAAGATGTCGTCTCCGAGGACGATCGCCTCGGGCCCCGCGGGCTCCTCATCCCCGATCGGCATGACCACGCCCACGGGCTCGCCCCACCAGGGCTCGCCGAGCACGACGCGGATGGCGTCGGGGTCCGTGACCAGGGTGTGCAGGCGCATGGGCGGCTGGCCTCAGGCGGAGGCCCCGGCCATGAGGGCGTCGTAGAGCTCGCCGACGCCCTTGCCGTGCGTGGCGATCGTCTCGATGACCTCGCGCTTGCCGGAGATGTCGCGGAGATCGCGCATGAGTTCGTTCTGGCCGTGGTGATCGGCCTTGTTGCACACGAACAGGTCGGCGATCTCGAGGATGCCCGCCTTGTCCATCTGCACGGCATCACCCATTCCGGGAACGAGAACGACGGCGGTGCGATCGACGTGATCCCGGATGCGGGTCTCGTTCTGGCCAGCGCCGACGGTCTCGATGAAGAGCGTGTCGAAGGCGCCGAGGTCGCCCCCGTCGCACCCGCCGATGAGCTCGATGATTGCGTCGAGGGAGTGGTAGTCCTCGCCGCGGATCGCCAGCGAGCGATAGAAGACCTTCTCTTCGAGCCGGTTGAAATCGACGCGGAGGCGATCACCGAGCAGGGCGCCGCTGGTGATCGGCGACATCGGGTCGAACGCCACGACGGCCACGCGACCGAGCGATGGATCTTCCTCGGCCCTGCGGGTGTGCTCGGCGGCGAGCGCCGCGACCAGCGTGCTCTTCCCGGCCCCGGGCGAACCCGTGACGCCGATGACGCGCTTGGGCCGGCGCCGGGGAGCGTCGGCTCGGACGTCGCGTTCGCTGTGAGCGAGCGAGAGGTCGCGGGCGAGCTGGGCCGTCGGGTGGTCGGTCGCCAGGGACTGATCGAGCGGGCGGACGGTGCTCTTGACCGCTTCGACGATGTCGATGAGGCTCGTTCCTGTCGTGAAGCACGCGCCGACCCCGCTGTCGAGCAGGGTCTTGATGTCGGCCTGCGGGATGATGCCACCCATATGGACCGGGATGTCCGAGCGTCCCATCGCCCCGAGGCCCTCGACGAGCTTGGGGCCGAGGACGAGGTGGCTGTTGCTCATCATCGACGCGGCGATGACGTCGCAGTCTTCGTCACGCGCCGAGATCGCGAGGCTGCGCGGGGTCTGCCAGAGGCCGGAGTAGATCACGTGGACGCCCGAGTCGCGCAGCGCGCGGGCGATGACCTTTACGCCTCGATCGTGGCCGTCCAGCCCCATCTTGCCGAGCAGGACGCGCGGACGATGATCGAGCTCGGCGCAGCGATCAAGCTTCTCGAATTCCGTTGTCGCAACTGAGAGGGAAGTTCCCATGAGATACCGGCCGGGCGATCGCCTCCGTCAGAGTGAGGGGGGCACGGTATCGCCGGGGCGTCGATATTTCCAGAGAGCGAGGGCCTGGGCGAGGGGCGGAGGCTTACCAGCCGCCGCGACCACCGCCGCCGCCACCGCCGCCACGACCGCGGCCACCGCCGCCGCCGCCGCCCCATCCGCCGCCACCGCCGCCGCCGCCGCGGCTTTCGCGGGCTCGGGCTTCGTTGACGACCAGAGCTCGGCCGCCGACGTCTTGGCCGTTCATGGCTTCGATCGCCTTCTGGGCGTCGCCCGGATCGGCGAACTCGACGAACCCGAAGCCCCGGGCACGCCCGGTTTCGCGGTCCATGACACAGGATGCATCGGTGACGGTGCCGTGAGCTTCGAAGATCTGACGAAGCTCCTCGTCGTTGACACTGTACGGCAGGTTGCCGACATACAGCCGCATTGCAAGATTCCAGCGAGCTCGAGCGGAGCAGATCCAGCGAACCGGCTGCGAGGTCTCGAGCAGACCCTCGGCGGTTCCAAACGAACGGCCGCGGCCCCTCCGACCGCTGGGGCAAGAGAATACCGTGAATCTGGGCGGTCTGTAAAGGAATCCCCCGCCGGGACGCACCGGAGCCGCCTCAGCGGTGGCGCCCCGCGCCCCGCTCCTCCGGGTCGATCCGCTTCAGGACTCGGCTGGATCGATCTCGCGCCGGGAGGCTCTCATGGGCCTTTGGCAACGACGCCTGCACGCATAACGAACGGAACGGTCTGGAGTTGCGCGACGTCGGCCCGGGGGTCGCCACCGACGGCGATCAGATCTGCGGCCTTCCCGACCTCGAGCGTCCCGATCTCGTCCGAGAGGTCGCACAGGTCTGCCGCATTGATGGTGGCGGAGATGATCGCGTCCTCCGGGCTCATCCCGGCTTCGACCATGAATCCGAATTCCCGCGAGTTCTGCCCGTGGGGGAACACGCCGGCGTCGGTGCCGAAGGCGATCTTGACACCCGCGCCGGCGGCCTTGCCGAACGCTCCCTGGATCACCGGCCCGACCCGCAGCGCCTTCTCGACGACGGGAGGCGGGTAGTAGCGCGGGACCATCGCGTATTCGGCGACCGCCTTGCCGGCGGTGATGGTCGGCACGAGGTAGGCGCCGGTCTCCTTGAAGAGCGCGATGGACTCATCGTCGAGGTATGTGCCGTGCTCGATGGAATCGACGCCGGCGCGGAGCGCGGCGTTGATGCCCGTCACACCGTGCGCGTGCGCAGAGACGCGCCTGCCGAGGAGGTGCGCGGTCTCGACGATCGCTTTGAGTTCGTCCTCGAAGAACTGCTGCTCGGTGCCCGCGGCTGTGTTGGAAAGCACCCCGCCGGTGGCTGTCAGCTTGATGCAGTCCGCCCCCCGCTTGACCTGCTCGCGGACGGCCTTGCGGCATTCGGCGACTCCGTCGGCGACTCCCTGGAACGGTCCGGGGATGTCGAAGATGCCGTCCTTGTAGCCGTGCGTGCGATCGCCGTGCCCGCCGGTCGGGGTGACGGCGCGGCCGGCGACGAGGATCCGCGGCCCGAGCACCTTGCCCGAGCGGACGGCGTCGCGGAGCGCGAACGCGGCGTCGCCCATCGAGCCCACATCGCGGACCGTGGTGAACCCCGCCTCGAGCGTGCGCTGGGCGTAGACGGTCGCGTCGATCGCCTTGTCGGCATCGGTGTCGATCACCATGCGGAGGCGCCCCTCGCGGGAGGTCTCGCTGGTGATGTGGACGTGGCAGTCGATGAGCCCGGGGAGCACCCACGATTCGGACAGGTCGACCCGCTCGATGATCGCGTTGTCTGCGGCGGCGCCGGGCACGAATGTGCCGGGATCGAGTTCGGTCGAGACCGCGTGGATGATGCCGTCCTTGATGACGAGCGTGGCGTCCGTCATCGGCGCCACGCCAGGCACTGCCATCAGATGGCCGCAGGCGACGATCACCCAGCGCTCCCGGGTCTCGTCCGCCTGAGCAGCGGGTTGGGCGCTCACGCCGACAAGCGCCGCCAGGACACACAAGGACGCCACGAAACAACTCAGCAATGTGCGCACCGGATTCTCCTTCCCGACTCCCGGACCGTGCGCTCAGGCTACCCGATCACCGGGCTTGCGGCAGGTCCACTCGGCCGGGTCCTGCTTGTAGAAATCCGCGAAGCGCTCGTAGAGATCGGGGTGCATGCGCTGGAGGTCACGCGGCCGCTCGAAGAATGCCTCGGTGACGACGGCGAAGAACTCTCGCGGGTTCGTGGCGCCGTAGCCGTCGATCACCGTTGGGATGTTGAACTGCAGGTCGCGCTGGAGGCGGAGGTACTCCTCGCCCAGCACCGAGGCCCACGCCGTGTATCGGGTCCGGGTCTCGAGTTCCGGGGCGCCGTCCATCGAGCCGTCCTCGCTGTCGAGTTGGTGCGCGAATTCGTGGAACACGACGTTGTTGCCATCGCAGGGATCGCGCGCGCCGTCGACGACGCTGTCCCAGCTCAGCGCCATCGCACCCGTCGGGCTCCACTCGCCGAGCGTCCGACGCGGGCCCGCCTTGTCGAGCCCGCCGGCGAGCGGCGAGTCGTAGTCGGTGCTGAACGTGTCCGGGTAGACGATGATGGACTTGAGGGAGTGGTAGTAGTCCGTCGCCCGGCCCAGCAGGAGCACGCAGGCCTGGGCGGCGATCAAAACGCGCATCTCCTCGGTGACTTCGACGCCGCCGGCGCCCTCGAAGTTCTTCTCGTCGAGGAAGACGTTGACGTGGCCTTCCAGCTCGGCCCGCTGCGCGTCGGGAAGGCACGAGTAGTACGGCATCGCGCGCCGGAGGACGCTCCGCCACCGGTCGGGGAATGCGCGTGCGCGCACCTCGGTGCGCCGCTTTTCTCTCAGCCATCGGAAGAACACGCCCAAGCGTAGGCGTTACGCCCGCTAGAGCGCCAGGTCGTCGACCACGGCGCCGAGGCAGTAGGTGATGACCCTGGGCACTACCTCTGTCAGGGCCGCGACTGCGGCGCCAAGGTTCTCGGTGAACTGCACCTCGGTCGGAGTATCGCCGGTGTCGACCAGGTCGGCGACGGCCTTGATCGCGAAGAACGGGACGCGCCGGGTCCACGCGATCCAGGCGATCGCCGCCGCCTCCATCTCCTTGAGCGCCGGCTCGGTGCGCTCCCATTCCTCGGCGTCGGTCTGAAGCGTGCGCAGCGAGTCGCCGGTCGAGATGCGCCCGATCTTGAGGTTGAGGTCGGCGGCGATTCGTGAGACGTCGAGCCCGCGGTAGTTGCCTCGCGCCGATTCGTCGTAGCCGGGGAGGGGCACGATGCGATCGTGGTAGCCGAAGCGATCTGCGGAGAGGAACACCTGGCCGACCTCGGCCCCGCGCGATGAGAAGCCCCCGGCGGTGCCCGCGTTGATCATGAGGTCCGGCGCGAAGCGCTCGATCGCGAGATGGGCCGCGAGGACTGCGGGCTGCGTGCCGATGTTGCTGACGCCTTCGAATCGCGGGTCCGCACCGAAGGACACGAGCGTGATGCGGCCTTCAACCTCGGCGGCCGACCAGGCGCGCATCGGGATGCCCTTGGCGAACGGCGCAACGATCTCGGTGAGCCCGAGGCGCTCGACGAGCGGCGATGCTTCTTCCTGCATCGCGACGAGGAGGCACAGTGACTTGGTCTTGATCGCCAACCCGGATCCTCCGCGCCCGCGCGGTCCTGCTCGCGGGCATCCATCGGGATCAAATGTAGCGAACCGGGCAGCAGGGAACGCCCCGGCTTGCAACAATCCCGGCGTGAACACGACCGTCCTCGCCGTCGCCGGCGCGTGGTACGCGCTGCTGAGCCTCGTGACACTCGTTGCCTTTGCGCACGACAAGCGTCGCGCGATCAAGGGGCGGCACCGGACCGCCGAGAAGACGCTGCACCTGCTCGAGCTCGCCGGCGGGTGGCCCGGGGCGCTGCTGGCGATGAAGCTGGTGCGTCACAAGAACGCCAAGGCAAAGTTCTTCCTGGTCACGTGGGCCATCGCGCTGCTTCACGCGGGCGCGTGGGCCGCGCTGTGGTGGACAACCTGACAACTAGCGTCGGTTCTTGCGCGATCGCCCCACCCCGAATGGGGCATTTCGGGGATAACAGCGCGCCAGGGACTGTTTTGGGCTTGAACAGCCCAAGAAAGGGCGTAGGTTGCCCTTGATCGTTCGATCGCGACGGAGCGCTACCGCACGGACTCGACCTTTCTCGAACCGCGGAGGCTTGCCGATGATGAACGCGACGATGAGCGGCGGGCAAGAAGAACCGCCGGGCCAGCCCCGATGAGGGGCGCCCCTCACAGGACATAGGCGCACGACCACGAGGCGGACCCCGCGCGGGCCGCCAGGACGGTGCTGTTCCGCTCTTCCCGGATCCGACGCACGCCGAACGCCTTCCGCTCACTGCCAGACGGACGCCTGAGGCATGCCCACCCGACGGGTGAGAATCCCGCGGAACCCGCCACGCTCCGACCGGTACACCTAGCCCGCACCAGGCTCTCTCACTCCTCCAGGAGCCTGAGGCGACCCAAGGAGGCGCGACCTTCTGAATCCTCACGGATTTGTGCGACGCGGAAAGCTGGAACCATCAACCCAAGCGACCCTCGATCACACAATCCACTCGTGCCTCTTCGGAGGCACAGATAACTCCTCTCTCAGATCTCCCGTGCATCCGCTCCGTCCCGCTGACACCAGGGACGGGGCACGAAACGAGATCTCCACGATCGCCCCGGTCGCCGCGAGCGCCCGGGGCGATTCTCTTTTTCACCGCGGTTCGGGTGTGAGCGAGTTCAGAAGTTCAGCGGCGCCGTGCCCCGCTGCTCGTCGCCCGTGTCGGGCTGGCCGTCGGGGCCATTGGAGATCAGCGCGATCTGGCGTGGGGGCCCGTCGATGATCTCGAATCGCATCGTGTTGCCCCACGGGTCCCTGTAGCTCGACTCGCTCAGGCCCATGTCCTCGTACGTCTGGGGCATGCGATCGTTGTTGCTCATGGCGTAGATGGCCACAGCGCGCCCGAGGTCCTGGGCGAGGATCGAGAGGTTGAGGACCTCCGAGTCCTTCTTGGTCTGCTGGACCTTCTGCACGTAGGACCCGCTGCCGGTGAGGTTGCCGAAGTACATGACGAGGACGATCGCCAGCACGACGAGCACGCCGAGGATCATCGCGTAGCCGTTGGGGCGGGACGGTTGGTTGAACGACGCCATGGGCTGGTCCTTCCGGGGTCTGGCTCCGGCGCATGGTACGCGTGAGTGACCGCGATGGATGCCGGGCGACCAGCTCCGGCGAACGCAAAAGAAAAGGGGCGCCCGCGCCGCAAAAGCAGCGCAGACGCCCAGGGAGGGCTAGAGAGGCTTATTGCCCCGGAATTCTGTTCTGGGCGGGCGACCCGGCGCCGGCCACCCGAGAGGGCGGATCCTTGGCGCCTTGGACAAATGCGTCGCCGGGTGATCACCCCCAATTCATTTGGGAGCGTCGCGGCGGAACTCGCCCGCATCAGTGGATTCGGGCGGGCCCCCAATCGGATTCCGTCTCGGCGGATCTGTCTCGACTTTTTTTGCCTCTGCCTCCTGGTGCCGTGCTCGCTCCGTCGTGGTTCGGTTCCGGGACCGCTTCCGCTCTTCCTCCAGCGGGATGCCTCGGTCACGTGATCGGGGGTGCCCCCGTCTCCAAGCCCTACGCCAGTATGGGCCGCGGGTTCCGGTAGCCAAGCGGTTCACGAATAAACCGTGCGCGCATCATTGGTTGCGATGATGCGCGGGTCGCGATGGCGCTCCGCCACGCGCGTTTCAGCGAACGGATCCCGAGCAACGAAATCGCGCGAGGGATTTCAAATAGGGGCGCATTGGGGCGCACCGATTGAGGAACAGCAACAACAGTTGTTGCGGGCGTTCGCGTGAACTCAGCGCCCGCCTACCACTCCGGGCCGCCCGAGTAGCGCCCGTAGATGTCGGCCAGGGCCTGCACCATCTCGCCGAGTGTGCAGTTCGCGAGCGCGCCGTCCACGAGAGCGGGCATGACGTTGTCGCCGTTCTTGGCGGCCTCGCGGATGGCGTCGAGCGCCCTGGACACGCCGTCGTCGTCGCGGCGCTTCTTGAAGTCGGCGAGGCGGTCGCACTGGTCGACCTCGACCTGGTGCGAGATCTCCAGGATGGGGATCTGCGTCTCCTCGTTGCCGTCGGTGTACTCGTTGACGCCGACGATGATCCGGTCGTGGGCCTCCATCTCCTCGCTGAAGCGGTAGCTCGCCTCGGCGATGGAGCGCCGGAAGTAGCCCTTGTGGATGCCCTGCACGACGCCGGCGTGGCCCTTGGGGAAGGCGCCGCCGCCCATGGAGTCGATCTCGCCGATCAGTTCGAGGGCCCCCGCCTCCATCTGGTCGGTGAGGCTCTCGACGAACCACGAGCCGCCCAGCGGGTCGACCACGCGAGAGACGCCGGTCTCGTGGGCGAGGATCTGCTGGGTGCGCAGGGCGACGCGCACGGCCTCCTCGGTCGGGAGGCCGAGGGTCTCGTCCATCGAATCGGTGTGGAGGCTCTGGCAGCCGCCCATCACCGCGGCCATGGCTTGGTAGGCCACGCGCACGATGTTGTTCAGGGGCTGCTGCTCGGTGAGCGAGCAGCCGGCGGTCTGCACGTGGGTCTTCATGAACCACGAGCGCTCGTTCTTGGCTCCGTAGCGCTCGCGCATCATCCGGGCCCAGATGCGCCGGGCGGCGCGGAGCTTGCAGATCTCCTCGAAGAACTCGTTGTGGCTGTTGAAGAAGAAGCTGAGGCGAGGGGCGAACTCGTCGATGTCGAGCCCGCGCTCGAGGCAGGCCTCGACGTACTCCATGCCGTCGCGGAGCGTGAAGGCGAGCTCCTGCACCGCCGTCGAGCCGGCCTCGCGGATGTGGTAGCCGCTGATCGAGACGCTGTTCCAGCGAGGCAGGTGCTTTGCCTGGAACTCGATGGTGTCGACCACGAGCTTCACGCTGGGCTCGGGCGGGTAGATGAACTCGTTCTGGGAGTGGAACTCCTTGAGGATGTCGTTCTGCAGCGTGCCGCCCAGGGTGTCCCAGCCGATGTCGCGCTGCCTGGCCATGCCGAGGTACATGGCCCAGATGACGGCCGCGGGGCCGTTGATCGTCTGGCTGACGGTGACCTTGTCGATGGGGATGTCGGCGTAGAGCCGGTGCATGTCCTCGATGGTGTCGATCGCGACGCCGCAGCGCCCGACCTCGCCGGTGCTGAGGGGGTCGTCGGAGTCGCGCCCCATGAGTGTTGGCAGGTCGAAGGCGGTCGAGAGGCCGGTGTTGGCCTTGGTCTTGCTCGTCTTGGCGGCTTCGAGCAGGTACTTGAAGCGCTGGTTGGTGTCGTCGGCCGATCCGAAGCCGGCGAACTGGCGCATGGTCCAGAGGCGCGACCGGTAGCCCTGGGGGAACAGGCCCCGGGTGTACGGGTAGGTCCCCGGGGCGGGCACCTGGGTGTCGATGCTGCCGGGCTTGAGGGAGTCGGGCGGGGCATCGGGCCCGTAGACGGGATCGAGCACGAGCCCGGAGATGGTCACGGCCTGGGGATCGATCTGCGATGGATCGATGGCCTTGGGCGTGCCTGAGGTGGACGTGGTGATGTTGGGGCCGGTGAAGCTGGTGGTCATCGGTCGCGGAGCCTCTGGGAACTGGGGGAGCGGTCGATCGGGGCCATTCTAGGGCCGATCGGGCGATCGATCAGTCTAGGGCTATTCCAGGAGAGGTATCGGATCGACCACCGGCAACGGGTCACCCGAGCGCGGGTCTGAGAGCACCCAGGAAAGTTCGTGGCCGACCATCTCGTCCTGGGATCGAGGGAGGCGCCCAAGGCGCCGCCTGGCGGCTTCGGTAGCGAGGGCCAACTCGAGGGACAGCAATTCCCGCTCACGCACGAGGTGGAGTCGGTAGAACCCCTGAAAAGGAGGCGTGAGCACTGACATGACACCATTGCCCGCGAACCGAGGATCGTCGATCGGGGCTCGCGCGAGTTTGGAGTCCTTCCGTGCCGCCGGGGGCAGCGATATGTACTCCTGCACCTCCGCAAAATACTGGCTCACCAATCGCTCTGTGTCTGCGAACCGGGGAAGGACCTCTCCAACGGCCCGGCCGATAGGGCTGAGCGATCCTTCGATCGAATCGACTCTCCTGGGCGAACCGTTGGCGACCGCATCCAGGCGTTCCACGTGCACGATCCCCTCGTCGGTGTGCAGCCATCGCATCAGGTCAAGCAGCCAGAGACGCTCGGATTCGACGACATCCGAATACGCCACGAGCGGAGGTGACGCGCGAATCTGCGCGAGCAACGATAGGACGAGTTCACGACTCGACCGTTCGTCGACCGCGATTGCGATCGCCGTTTCGGCGCACAGCCGATCGATGAAGAATCCAATGATCGGGCTGACCGAAAGGCCTCGCCGAGAGCTGGCTGAAGCCAGCAATCCGCAACGTTCGAAGTAGAGCAGAGCAGACTCTTCGTCGCCGTTCAACCATGCATCTATTGCGAACGCCATGATCGCTCGCGCGATCCAGCGTGCCTCGTCGAGGCCTTCGAGTTCCGATTCGTAGCCGGGGCCGTGGACGAGAGGTTGGACCAACCGGGAACACTCTTCGAAATCCTCGATCCACGGCTGAATGCGTGCAGCGTGCTCGAGAACTTCGTCGCGCTGGTCGGGCTCTCGGATCAACTTGGCGCGAGGCAGTTCCCGCAGCCGGTCTCCCACCGCGAATTCCAGCACGTGAGCGATTTCAACCATCCGCTCGATCATCTCCGAGTCGTCGGGATCGCCGTTGCGAGGCGGCGCGAGCTGAATGCGCTCAATGTGCTCGTTGAACTCCTCGGCGAATCGAGACAGCCCACCCGGTGGGTCGGCGTCTGCCGTGGCCGTTAGCAGGCCGGCACAAAGCAACAGCGTCCAACCGCGCCTGAACATCACGTCATGTTACGTGAGCACCATTCGGCGCGTGCGCGGCCCGTCAACCCGCCCGGCGCGCCTTGAAGAACGCCCCGCCTTCGTCGGCGTCCGGCTGACCCGCGTCGCCGGTCATCGGCTTGGGGGCCTCGGGCGGGAGTTCGATGACCGTGCTCTCGGGGTCGTCGTCGAACAGGGCGCGGTGCTCGTTGAGCATCTCCTCTTCGGCCTCGTCGGCCATGCCGGCGCGCACGCTGGGGTTGAAGACGGCGGCCTCGCTGGTGGTCTCGGGCTTTGGTGCGCCCATCGGCGCCGAGTTCGTCGACGCGGCGGCGTTCTCGCCGCCGCCGACCGGGCGGCCGAATGCCATCTCCTTGGAGCCGGCGTTGGCCGCCTGCTTGGGGCTGGCCATCATGACGGCCTGCTGCTCGGCGTCGGACATCGGGGCGCCGTAGCCGAGTTTCCAGGCGCTGAGCGTGGCGAGGCCGAGCCAGAGGATGTCCCAGATGCCCAGCGACGCGAGCGCCACGGCGAGGACGACCCACTCGTCGATCGCGCCCTCGGCGGTGACGCCCTCCTGGCGGAGGACGTAGCCCTCGAACGAGCGGCGCTCGTCGGGGCTCATCGTGTTCCAGCGGCTGACCGCCTCGGACCACACGCCGGGGTCGTAGTCTTCCATCACGAAGCCGCCGCTGGAGAGCCCGCCGACGGCGCCGGCCATGAGGCGCTCGTCGACGATCTCGTCGGCGATGTAGCTGACGACGTATTCGGTATCGAGCAGCGTGAGGTGCACGTAGCTCGTGAGGTAGCGCTCGCGGTCGGCGACGGGGATGTCGTACCAGGCCGTCTGGGCCTGGGCCCAGATGTCCGTGGGGTAGTCGCTCTCGCTGTAGGCGTTCTCGACGCTGGTGCCGAAGCGCCAGTTGATCTGGCGTCCCTCACGCTCGTACTGGCGCACGACGGTGTCGCTGAGGACGACCAGCGCGTCTTCCTGCGTCGGCTGGTCGGCGTAGAGCATCAGCGCGATGGAGCCGAGCTTGCCGGCCAGCACGCAGACGACGGCGCAGAGCATCGCGACGGCCGCCGGCCCCCCGCCGACGCTCCGGCCCGCGACCGAGCGCACGCCGACCCCGGCGAAGACGCCGATAAGCCACGCGATGATGCCGATCTCCCAGCCGGAGTAGTAGACGGTGCCCGCCCAGAGCGCTGCT
>JANQQR010000019.1 GCA_028289195.1 Phycisphaerales bacterium
ATCGAACCTCCATAGAGGATGCGGATCGACGAGGCCAGGGCGCCGTCGACGGTCTCGGCGATCAGGGCGCGGATCTTGGCGTGGGCGTCCTGGGCATCGTCGGGCGTCGCGGCCAGGCCGGTGCCGATCGCCCACACCGGCTCGTAGGCGATGGTCAGCTTGTCGAGGTCGGCGCGGGGGATGCCGTCGAGTGCCGTGAGCACCTGGCGCCGATTGACCTCGTCGGTCTCGCCGGCCTTTCGTTGCTCGAGCGTCTCACCGATACACAGAATGCAGCCGATCCCGGCGCTGAGGGTCGCGCGGGTCTTGCTTGCGACCAGCCCATCGTCTTCACCGATGACGTGCCGACGCTCCGAGTGCCCCGTCAGGACATGTCGCACGCCGAGGTCGGCGAGCATCGACAGCGAGACCTCTCCGGTGAACGCGCCGTTGGCCGCGTGGTAGACGTCCTGCGCTCCCAGCGCGATGGCGGAGCCCTCCAGCGCGCCCCGGGCGGCGTCGAGGTAGACGAACGGTGGGCAGACGCCCAGCTCGACCGAGCCGGTCAGCTCCATCGCGAGCGGCTTGAGGCCCTCGATCAGCGCGATCGCGCCGGCGCGATCGGTGTTCATCTTCCAGTTGCCGGCGACAAACGGGGTGCGCCCACTCTCGGTCATTGCAGCAAACTCCCTCTCCGCGGGGTTGGTTGAATCGAACGCGCGAGTATAGCGGTGCGGAGCAGAGACCCTGCGCAACCGTCTGTCTCAGCGGGACTGACCGCCGGGAATCGCCGGGTTCTGGCGTTGCAGCACGCGCTCGAGCGCGCTGGCCCGCTCGAACATGCGTTCGGCGTAGGAGGGACGCCCCTCGCAGAGCATCAGGTAGCCCACGAGGCGCCACGCCTCGGGGCTCGGCTCCGCGTTGGCGGCGCGGACGGCCCGGGTCACGATCCCGCGCATCGATGACCGCGAGCCGATGAGGCCGGGGCCATTGAGCGGATCGTCCTTAAGGGAGGGTTGCTCCTCGTAGGCGCGATCGAAGCGGTCGACAGCCTCTGCGAACTCGCCCGCGGCCGCGTACGCGAGCGCAGCGCCGCGGAGCTCCGAGCGGTCCGGTGCGGACGACCCGGTCCGCATCTCCTGTGCGACCCGCTCCGAGTGACGCCGGTCGAGGATCTGAGCGGCCACGAGATACTCCTCCTCGTCGAAGGCCTGCAGCGCCAGATCAACCGGCTGCTGCGCCGGAGCCTGCGGTGCGGCTCCGGGCTCGGTGTTCGGAGGGAGGTCGAGGAGTGCCGGGTCGACGCGGCGCGCGACTTCGAACAGCGGAGGGCCGGCGTACTGCTGAGGCCAGTAAAACGGCTGCGCCGAGTAGTCGAGCTGGATGACGCCGTTGTTGCTGTGATATCCGCCGTAGGAGCGGGCGCGATAGCCGGGGCCGTAGTAAGGCGGGTAGCCGAAGTACCAGCCCTCTTCGCCGCGCCGATAGAGCGGGTTCACGGCGGGGTAATACGACCCCGAGCGGCTCGCGTCGAGGTTGATGCCGATCGGGGGCAGGGGCGTGTGCACCACGGGGTGGCCTGTGATGCGCGAGTAGTTGCCCGGGAACGCCGGGCTGCCGAGATAGATGGACCGATTGGGGCCGCTGATCGAGATCGACTGGGCGCCCGCCTGCTGCAGGCCCACGGGACCTAACACGACCACCCCGGCGATTGCCGCGGCAGCGAGCAGGGGATGGCGATCAGGTCGTGCCATTGGGTCGTGTCCGGGGTATCTGACGCGCAGCAATCCTAGGGGTTCGGGGCGTGGATATCCGATTCGGCATCTGGGAGGGCCTTTCCGGTGCGAATCGAGGAGGACCCTGCCAGCTTTGTGCCTCCCGGGCGTCCGGGATAGGATCAACCCCGGTTTTGGGGGCGGCACGACCGGCGTCGGGCCGTCACGAGGGAGACGGGGCAGGATGCGACGCGCACGACGCCAGGACGGCGGCTCCCAAGGGGATATGCATGACCGTTGATCTCTGTACGAGAGTCTGGACCGGCGCCCAGCCCTGGGGGGCGACCTCCAGCGGGCCCCGGGCGGGCGATTCGTCGCCGGGCGCCCACGACTCCGCGATGCACTGTGTCGATGTCGCCGCGATCGCCGGCTACCGCTGCGAGCGGGTCGGGGGCCACATCCCGACCGAACGGGTGGCCGCGATGGTGAACGCGGATCCAGACCATCGCGTGGGCTTCGCCGGGATCGATCCCGGCGCGCCGAGCGCGATGGACGACCTCGAGTCGGCGCGCGAGCAGGGCATGGCCGCGATCTCGATCGCGCCGGCAGATCAGGGAGTCCGACCGACCGACGACCGCTCCATGGCGGTGCTCGAGTGGTGCGCTGCGCGCGGGATGCCGGTGCACGTCTCGAACCCGGGCCTGATGACGAGCCAGAGTGTGCTTGAGTACGCGCGGCCCGCGCTTTTCGACGAAGCAGCGCGGCAGCTGCCCAAGCTGACGATTGTCTTCGGCGACCTCGGGCGCGTGTTCCTCGACGAGGCTCTGGCGATGGCCGGGAAGCACCCGCGCGTGTTCGCGGAGATCTCGACCGTCGTGCTCCGCCCGGGCATGCTGGTGCACGCCCTCACGCACGCGTTCGAGCGCGACGTCCTCGACAAGCTGCTGTTCGCCAGCGGGTTCCCCTACGAGTCGCCCGAGCGGGCGATCGCCAGGGTCTACAGCGTGAACACGCTCGCAGGCGGCCCGGTGGTGGCCTCGGGCGCAACGATCATCCCCCGCGAGCGCCTGCGCACGCTCGTCGAGCGTGATTCGCTCGCGCTGATCGGAATCGAGCATGACGGGGCCGAGCGCGAGACACCCGAAGGCATCACGCGCCTGTCGCGCCAGCTCGAAGTAAGCCCCGACGCGTGAAGCTCCGGGCGCTGTTCATCCTCGCGTGTTGTGCGCTGGCACTCGCGCCGCTCCTCGGGTGCGCGTCGCGACCGACGCTGCAATTGCAGGGCATCGAGACGCAGCGGGTCCTGCTCCCCGAATACGTCACCGCCGTCTATCGCGCGATCGACGAGAACACGGCGGACATCTTCCTGAGCGATCTGCCGGCCGACCAGATCGAGGGACGCCTCTCCAACGCCGCGTCCGGGCTCGCCGGGACGCCCGGTGTCGTGATCCACATCCATGTATTCCTGACTCCAGTGGCGGGGCGGACGCCGATCGAGTTCTCGGCGAGCAACGTAAGCATGACCGCCGTCGTCATGACCGGGGAGTCCGTGGGCATCTACGCCGGCGGAGCGTTCTGCCTGCCCTCCACGGCTATGGGGCGCGCGAAGTTCAAGGGCCGCCTGCGCGAGGGCACGATGCGCCTGGTGCATTCCGAGCAGGGGTTCGAGGACATGCTGGGGGCGACCGAGGTCTCGGGACGCGTGTTCGCGCGGCGCGACGACAACCTCGCCGGACGAATCAGCGAGCGGATGGCGGTCCTCCTGGGCAGCCGCTAGGCGGGCGCCGACCAGCGCCCCTCGTACCACGCGTTGAGCAGGTCGCCCGCGGCATCGCGGTACACCGATCGCATGATGTCGGACGGCACAGAGTGGCCCCGCAGCGCGGGCGCCGACATCTCGTCGTGTTTCGCCGGGTCGACCAGCATGAGGTCCGGGTCGGCGATCGGCGACTCGCCGTCGTAGTCCGTCTCGAAAAGCGTGCGCAGGGCCCAGTACCGGCTCGCGTACAGATCGAACGCCTCGTCCTCGCTGGCGACGTCCGAGTTCGGGGCCCGGCTGCCGGTCGGCGCGTCGCCCCCGACATGGATCTCGCTGGAGACGATGTCCGATCCGAAAAGGACGCGTCCCTGGTACCTGCGGAGGAACGCGACGAACTCCTGGCTGGGGTGCTTGCTCAACTCGCGCACCATCCACTTGCATGCGCTCGTGTCGAGGTTGAGATTCGCGTGCCGATCGAGCAGGCCGGAGAGAAAGTCGAGGTCTTCCGGCCACCCGCCCATGTGCGCGAGGATCCACGGGATCGAGCGGTACTCCTCGACGAGGCGCTCGAGCGGCTCGTACTGGTCGGCCTTGGTGCCGTAGAACGAGGAGTCGGCGTACTTGGTGCCGAACCACGTGTCGGGGTCGGCGACGTGGGCCATGAACATCATGCCGAGAGACGCGCCGTGATCCATCTGCTTGCGGCGCCACGGGCTCTCGAGAGTCATCAGCAGCGGGTCGCCCATCTCCTTGCCGAAGTCGCGCCCGCGCGGGGCCACCCAAAACTTGCACATCCGTGCGCCCAGCGCGTGCCACTCGGTCATGCGTGTGATGTAGCCCCCGGCGAACGCGTCGGCCTTATCGGCCGCGCCGAAGTCGGGCACCGCGATGAACCGGATGGTGTCGCCGAGGTTGCGCTGCACCGTCTCGGCGTGGTCGAACTGCGACATCGAGTACGTGAGCCCGACGCCGTACAACTCGCGTGCCTTGGCGTAGATGCGCGCCGCCCTGTCGCCGTTGATATGGCTGTGGACGTCGACAATGGGCCCGCCGAGGTCGTCGATGGGCAGGAATCGTGAGGCCTCGGCCCGGTAGTCGATGCCGAGGCGATTGGCGGCCGACGGCGCTGCTGGTGGCTGGTTCGTGGTCATCGCGGGCGATGGTAGGGGGGCTGGCTCGGGTAGGCTGGGCGGGTGGCCGTCGCTGATGCCCCCGTCATCCGAGACGCAACGTTCAGCCTCTGCGGGGCCTACCGCTATCGGCTCGGGCGGCGCTGGGACGCCGGCGCGGGGCGCGCGTGCTTCGTGATGCTCAACCCCTCCACGGCCGACGCCGAGCGCGACGACCCGACGATCCGGCGTTGCATCGGCTTCGCGCAGCGCTGGGGCTATTCCAGCCTTGAGGTCGTCAACCTCTTCGCGTTCCGTGCCACCAACCCGGCCGCGCTGCGCGACGCTGGCGACCCGATCGGCGCGGACAGCGACCGCTTCATCGAGGAGGCCGCGAGCGGCAGCGATCGCGTCGTCTGCGCGTGGGGCGCAGACCGGTTTGCTCAGGCATCCGGCCGGGCGACGGATGTGCTCGCGATCCTGAAGGGATGCTCAGAGGCCCGCTGCCTCGGCGTCACCAGCGAAGGGCACCCGCGTCACCCGCTCTACGTGCGGGCCGAGACGCGCACGCGGCGATTCACGGACTAGCAAGACGCCCCTCGGGCTTCCGTTCCGTTCCCGCTCAGCGTCCATCGCCGTCGGAGCGCATCATCTTCTGCAGCACCGCGGGGTCGTACCCGCTCGACGACCTCTGGCCCGACGGTTCGAGCACCGTCGTCACGTCCACGCTGCCGCTGGACGACGACGGCACCTGGCTCCACAACAGCGCCGCCTCTGCGGCCTGGCGGGCCATGAAGATCGTGTCGCTGAGCTTGGCCCCGAACGTCCGCTCGAGCGGAGCGCGGGGCACGAGCACGACGTCGCCGGCGAGCAGCGACGTTGACATCTTCAGGCCGCGCCGCTGCTGCATGGACTCGACGCTCCCGTCGGCGCGCACCACGTAGATGCGTTCGTCGTCGGCGTTCTCGGTCAGACCCCCCGCGTTGTCGAGCACGTCGCCGACGGTGATGCCCGGCGAGGCGACGAAGCTGCTCGGGTTGAAGACGTGGCCCACGATGGAAACCGTTTCCTGGCGCCGGGGGACCGTCAGCGTGTCGCCGGTCTCCAGCGCGAGGTTCGCCTCGCTCGTCGGGAAGTCGGGCCGGAGGAACGGCACGACAACTCGCCCGTTGGCGTCGATCTCGGCCATCCGCTGCATGAGGTCCTCGGTCTGCTCCAGCGCGATCCCCGCGGCCGTGCCCTCGCGGGTCTGCCCGGTCTGGACCATCGACTCGAGCGCCGATTCGTAGGCCCGGCGGGTCTGCTCCTCGAGGTGCTCGTAGCGCTCCTGCTGCAGGCGCCGCACGCTGACGCGTGTGAACTCGGCGGCGCGCATGTCGGCCGAGCCGAGCACGCCTCCGGCAGCCGCGATCAGGTCGGAGATCCGTGCCCCGGCGGGGAACACGTACTCCCCCGGGAACCGGACCTGCCCCTCGATCCGCGCGCGGACCTCGATGTGCCCCATGCGACGGATGACCACGCGGTCCTCGCGTTCGAGGACGGGGTCGTTGGCAGGGTCGCCGTCGAGCGCTGCGCCCAGGTTGAACCGGTGGCGCCGGACCTCGAGCTGCAGCGTGCTCGGGTTGTAGACCTTGCGGATGAGCTCGGCCTCTTCGTAGAACACGTCGGCCGTGAGGTTGCCGGCGATGGCCACGAGGTCGCTGACACGCTGGCCGGCGGTGAGCTCGTAGTCGCCGGGGCGGCGCACGGCGCCCATGATCGTGACGGCCGGCAGGTCGATCGCGTCCTGGATCGTGCGGATCTCGATGCGATCGAGCGGCTCGATGATCACGTCGTGGTCCGGATGTCCCATCAGGGCGTGGCGGAGATCGACCACGAGCACGCGCCGCGACGTCTCGAGCGCGGTGCGATCGTGGACCGACTCGACGCTGTCGGTCTCCCCGACCTGGCGTGAGATGAGCGCCTGCGGCAGGTATGCGCTCACCGTCAGCCCGTCGGCGAGGTCGATGACCTCGGCGAGGCGCAGGCCCTCGCGGTGCTGGTACCGGCCCGGACGCACCACGGCCCCCACGATCTCGATGCGCGGGTTCAGCGAGCGATCGACCGAACCGATCAGGAGCAGGTCACCGTCGCTGAGCGCGGCGTTCATCCCGGAAACGTCGAGCTCGACGTCGACCGCTTCGCGTCCGCGTCCCTCGCGGGTGCGCTCGATCTGTGCACGAGCCGTGAACGCAAAGGGCGTGAGCCCGCCGGCGAGTTCGAGCGCGCTCGAAACGGTGGCGCTCTCGTCGAGCAGCTCGTAGATCGCCGGGCTCTGGACGTCGCCGGCCACGCCGATCGTCTTGCCGATCGGGGGCACGTGGAGCGTGTCGCCGTCGCGGACCGAGAGCGAGGAGGCGCCGCGCTCGCCGCGCAGGAAGGCATAGAGATCGATGGTGTCCACGGTCTCGGCGCGGAGCAACCGGACGCGCCGGAGAGAGCCGGACTTCAGCGGCCCGCCGGCGCCGGAGAGGGCGTCGATCATGCTGGAGCGCGCCGGGAGCTCGATGAGGCCGGGCTGCGCGACCTGCCCGGTCACACGCACCTGCACGCGGCGCACCCGGGTGAGCGAGACCGCCACCTCGAAATCGCGCCGCACGCGCGCGAGCGCCGATCGGACGACCCCGTCGAGCGCCGCGTACTCCAGGCCGGCGACAGGCAGCGCGCCGATCTCCGGGATGACGATGCTCCCCCGCTCGTTCACCGTGAGTTCGTGGCGGACGTCGTCGCCGCCCCATATCGAGACCATGATCTCGTCGCCGGGGCCGAGGACGTAGTCGTCCGGGGCGGGGCCGGAGTCGTCGGGCGTGGTGTCCTGTTGGAACGACTCGTATCCGAACTGGGTGAGCGAACGCTCGACACTCGCGCCAGCGTCGCCCGAGTACATATGTTCGAGGCGAGATCGGATCACCTGCTCCTCGCCCGATCGGCGTGCCGGCGCGCCCGGCCCCGAGCGCCTCGGCGCTTCGATCGGCCCGGTGAGGCTCGCCGGCCTGCCCCTGAGCTCGACACGCTGAGACGGCTCGAGCGCCGCGGTGTTCACCGGAGCGCTCGACGCGGGCAGCGGCCCGGGCTCCACGCGGCTCACGGGCTCGCTCAGCGCGTCGAGCCAGGAGGGGCGCTCCGTTTCGACCGCCGCGTGCTGCGCGCACCCCGCGAAGACGGGGGCAAGGAGCACGACGAGGATCGAGCGCACGATGTGATGTCGGACCGGCATGCGTCGCTTATCGGCCCGGGAATGCCGCGCCGTGAGCCCGATCCGCACGATCGCTACAGGGATCCCCCGAAACGCGGGCGCACGAACCGCGCTCCCGATGGCGGGAGTGCGCCCTGCCGATCTGAGTGGACAACGCCGGAGGGTTCCATGTCCAAGCAGAAGTTCTCGGCACTTATCGTGGACGACGACGAATGGTCGGTCCGTCTGATGCGCGGGATGCTCCACGAGTGTTTCCCGGGTCTGATAATCGACGCGACGTCTGACCCCGAGGTGCGCGAGGGGTACAACGTCTACTTCATCGACAACGAGATCAACGGCAACCGTTGCGCCCCCGAACTCGCGTCACGCGTTCGCGAGTCCGAGCCGTCCTCGCTCGTCATCGCGTTCAGCGGGACGCTCGATTCCGAGACGATGCGCGGACTCCTGAACTCCGGCTGCAGCGGCGTGTGCGACAAGTCGCGCCCCGACGATCTGCCCCGGACGATGGAAGTGACCCAGCGGTACCTGCAGGAGCTGTCGGAAAGCACCTCGGACGGTCGCGTCAACGAGCGGGGGATGCTCAGCGCCCTCAACTCGATCAGCGGTCTGCTCCGCGAGTGGAACACCAAGCTCCGCGACGAAGACGAGAAGCAGGAACGCGCATGAGCGGATCCGGGCCCGGACAGCCCGATCGCGGCGAGTCGTACGGCTCGCTGGCCCTCGATATCACGCCCCGGCTCGAGGATGTGTCGCCGCGCGCGACTCCGGTCTGGCGCCTCGCCCAGCAGTCGATGGCGCTGGCGGCCCTGCTCCTGCTGAGCCCGGCGCTGCTGGCGCTGTGGGTCGCGGTGAAGGCGACCTCGAAGGGACCGTTCCTCTTCCGGCAAGAGCGCAGCGGCCTCGGCGGCAAGCCGTTCACGGTGTACAAAATCCGCACGCTCTACACCGGCAACGAGGCAAAGACCGCCCTGGGGACCGATCGCAGGTCGTCGAGCGTGACGCCGATCGGCAGGCTCCTCCGCGAACTGAAAGTCGATGAACTCCCCCAGCTGATCAACATCGTGCGGGGCGAGATGGAGTTCGTCGGGCCCCGGCCGATCCCGATCAAGCTCGAGGAAGAGCTCTCGAAGCACATCCCGGGGTTTCACCAAAGGACGAAGGTCGCACCGGGCCTCAGCAACCTCGCCCAGGTGTCCGTCGCCGACAACGCCCTCGGCGACCGCCTCGTTGAGGATTGGAGCACCCGCTTCGAGGCCGAGCTGCACTACATCCAGCGCAAGTCGTTCTGGTACGACCTCACGATCGTCGCTATGACCGCGATGTTCGTGATCCGGCGCGCCGTGCGCAGAGCGCTGTGTGTCCAGGTCGAGCCCCACCAGAATGAATCGCGATCGACCATCGTGCTCGGAGTCCCGATCAGCAACCTCGACTACGAGGGCGTGATCGGGTACTTCCGCGACTGGATCGATGCCGGCGCCCGCCGCTACGTGTGCGTCTGCCCGGTGCACAACGTCGTCGAATCCCGCAACAGCAAGCAGCACGCCGAGGTTCTCCGCGGTGCGTCGCTGAACACGTCGGACGGCATGCCCATCGTCTGGGCCCGGCGCCTGCTTGGGGACCCGGGCGCGACCCGTGTCTACGGCCCGACACTGATGCTCGAGGCGTGCCAGCGTGCCGAGATCGAGGGATGGCGGATCGCGCTCTACGGCGGGCACCCCGATCGCCTGCCGGTGCTCGTCGAGAAGCTCACCGAGCGCTACCCCGGACTGAACATCGTCGAGGCGATCAGCCCGCCGTTCGGCCCGGTGGACGAGCAACTCGACGCCGAGCTCACGCAGCGCCTCATCGACGCGCAGCCGGACATCGTGTGGGTCGGGCTTGGATGCCCGAAACAGGAACGCTGGATGCACGAGCACGTGGGCCGGGTTCCCGGTGTGCTGGTTGGCGTGGGCGCCGCGTTCGACTTCCACGCTGGATTCGTGCGCCAGGCCCCGCCTGTGCTGCAGCGCTTCGGGCTTGAATGGGCGTTCCGCCTCGTTTGCGAGCCCAAGCGTCTGTGGAAGCGCTACGCGACCACGAACCCGCACTTCGTGTTCTGCTTCGCCCGCCAGCTCGTCGGACGCTTCCTGCTCGCCCAGAACTATCAGCGGATGCCCACCACGCCGCCCCCGCCGGTCGAGCGCCCGCGCGTCTCCGAGGCGGCATGATGGAGCGTCAGCTGGCGATCTGCATCGCGACCTACAGGCGCCCCGAGATGCTGCGCCGGCTCCTCGACTCGATCGGCGCGATCGAGACTCCCGCGGAGCTCGTCGTAGAGATCCGGATCGTCGACAACGATCGCGACGCCGGTGCGCGCCAGACCGTCGAGTCTTGGCGGGAGTCGAGCCCGTTCCCGGTGACCTTCAGAGTTCAGCCCGAGCAGAACATCGCGCTGACGCGCAATGCCGCCCTCGATCTCGGCCCCGCGGACCTCTTCGCGTTCGTGGACGACGACGAGGTCGTCGAACCGACGTGGATCGTGAACCTGCTCGCGGCACTCGAAGAGTCGGGCGCCGATGCCGTGTTCGGCCCTGTCGAAGGGCGCCCGCCCGCGGGCGCGCCCGGGTGGCTCCGGCGTGGTGACCACTTGTGGCACGGCGCGGGCACTCCGGGCCGCCCCATCCCCTGGCAGGGAACCCGCTGCGGGAACACGCTCGTTCGGGGTCACTGGATCGGCGAGCGGGGCTTCCGGTTCGACACGCGCTTCGGACGCTCGGGAGGTGAAGACACGGACTTCTTTGCGCGCATGTGGACTGAGGGCGCCAGCTTCGCCGGCGCACACGACGCGCCCGTCTGGGAAGACGTCCCCGCGGACCGCGCGGCGTTCCCGGCGCTGCTCCGGCGCAAGTTCCGCGCGGGGATCAACTACCAGCGCCTCGCGTCCCGGGTCGGCGGCGAGCGACATCCCGTCGTCATGGGCGCGCGACGGGCCGCCAAGGCGTTGCTGCAGCTGCTCGCCGGCATCCCCAGCCTCCTCCGGGGCCGGATCGACGGGCTCGTGAACGCGGCCTTCACGGGCGCGATGCTCGCGGGCGGGCTGGTCGCCTGGCTGCGCCCGAGTGCCGGCGAGTCGCACGTCGCCTACGGAGATGCATCCAGCGCAACGACGCGCGAGGAGGCGGCGTGATGCGGGTCTGCTTTCTCACGAACATGGTGAGCCCGTACCGGCGTCCGGTGTTCGAACGCCTCGCCGCGACTCCGGGGTGGGAATTCCGCGTGATCGTGAACTCTCTCAGGGAGCACGACCGCGACTGGGACGTCGATCTCGCCGAGCTCGACGTCGTCCGATCACGGGGGCTGTCGCTCAAACGGCGAGTCAGGAGCGTCGAGCCTGTGCCGTTCGAGCAGATCATCGAGCTGCACGTTCCGACCGGGCTGCACCGCGACCTCTCTCGGTTCAGGCCCGACGTGGTCATCAGCCACGAGCTCGGCCCGCGCACAATGGCCGCGGCGGCCTGGTGCGCGCTGCACGGCGTGCCGCTGGTGATCTGGGCCTACCAGTCCCGGATCAGCGCCACGCAAGGCGCGCGCACCCGCTCGACGATCCGGCGAGTCCTCCTCTCACGGGCGGCGACGGCTGTCGGGATGGGCGCCCAGGCTCGCGAGGTGCTCCGCGGGCTGGGCGTGGAAGACGCGCGCATCATCGATGCACCGAACGCAGCGGATCATGTCTCTCTCGAGCGCCAGCTCGCGGACCCGTCCCTCGAATCCAGAATCGCGGAGATCCGCTCGTCGGTGGGCGACGGTCAACGCATCGCCCTCGTCATCGGGCGTCTCATCCCCCTCAAGGGCATCCCGGAGATCCTCGATGCCTTCCGGTCGCTCGATCCGGCGCAGCGCGACGGGTGGCGGCTCGTGTTCGCGGGGCGCGGCCCGCTCGATGAACTCGTGCACGCGAGCGAAGACATCGGCGCCCGCGCGGTGGGCAACATCGACCCGAGCGAGACCGGCGCGTGGTACCGCGCCGCCGACCTTCACGTGTTCCCCTCGCTCGGCGACGTGTGGGGCCTGGTCGTGAACGAGGCCTCGCAGTGCTCGACCCCGACGCTCTGCTCGGTCCACGCCGGCTGCGCCGACGACATGATCGAACACGGAGTCGACGGACTTCTGACCGATCCGACCGACCCCGACCGGCTCACGGCCGACCTCTCGCTGGCGATGGGGATGGATGATCTGCCGGGGATCGGATCGCGCGCAGCCGAGCGCGCCCGCTCCTTCACACTTGACCGGCTCGCCGAGGCGTTCCGGACGGCGGTCGATCAGGCCGCGCGTGGAGCGGGGCTCGACGCGGGGTCGGCGATGGTCGACGCCGCGTAGTCAACACCCGCCAGCAGCCGGACCATCACGATCACGAACACGCCCTCGATGGCCGCCATCAGCGCGAACGCGCCCGTCGCTCCCGCCCACACGCAGGCGGGAACAACCAGCGCGACGGACACGATGCTGAGTACCCATCGAGTTCGTGTGACGCTCGTCGCGCCGCGCTCCAGGCCCGACTGCGCCCCGAGCATCAGGAGCGTGCCGACTCCCTCGAGAGTGCCGAAGGCAGCGGCGAGCGGGAGCACCAGCGGATCCAGCGCGTACGCGTCCCCGAACACCAGGCCGACCAGCGGACGCCCGGCGATCGCCAGGAGCAGCACGAGCGCCACGCCCGCGCCGAGCGTGCTCAGCGTGCTGAGCACGAGCACCCGTCTCGCTCGGGGCGCTGCACCACGCCCGAAGTGCAGGGCCACGCGCGGGCGCACGAGGCCGCTGAGCAACTGCGAGAGCATGCGCACGGGGCCGATGGTCGTCGTTGCGACGCCGAACGCAGCGGTCTGTGCTGTTGCCGACACGCTCGTGAGCACGAACGCCTGCGTGCGCGAGCACGCCGAGTAGGCGATCGTTCCGGAGAGGATCTCGCGGGCCAGGTACCGGGTCCTTCCGTCATCAAGAGCTCGCGCGCTTTCAGAGGCGGCAGGAGCCGGAACCCTCGTCCACAGGATCGGGAGCGAGAGGGCGTTTCCGGCGGCGACGCTCCACCACGCCGCGGCGTGCGCGTCCCAGTTCATCCGCCAGGCCAGGGCGAGCCCCAGCACAACAGACACACCAACCACACCGGTCGCGACCAGCGAGGCCCCGGACAGGAAACGCGACTGCAGGCATGCCCGGAGAACCGACGCCGCGGCCGCGAGCACGACGGCGAGCCCGAAGCCCGTCCCAAGAATGAGTGTCAGCCCGTCGACAAAGACGAGCGCCGCAGCCCCGACTCCGGCGAACAGCACGAAGAGCCAGCCGGGCTGGCGGAGCACGGCGCGGCGCCAGAGCGCGTCGCGGTCTTCGGGAGGCAGCCCCGTCGCGCCGGTGAGCAGCGGGGCCGTGAACAGGGCCTGCCAGAGGGAGGTCGCGACCACCTCGATCGCCATCAGCACGACGTACGCCGCGAAGATCTCGGGCGAGGTCAAGCGGGCGATCGCCACGCCGAGCGCGAGGCGCAGCACGGATCGCGCCGCCGCGTCTGCAGTGGCGTAGTACTTGTCGGGGTGCCCGAACTTCGAGATAAGCGCGCGGGGGGCCATGGTTTCAGGCGGCGATCCTCGAAGGGTTGTGATCGAACGCTTGGGCGACGGTTTCGGCCGCCCGTTCCCAGGTGAACAGGCGCCGGACGATCTCTTCGCCGGTGCGCGCCCGGGCGTGCAGCCGCGCCCGGTCGTGCATCGCTTCGACCAGCGCCGTCGCGGTCCCCTCGACGTCGCGCGCGGGCGTCGTCCATCCGACAGATCGCGGATCGACGCCGTGATGCTCGAGCGACGCAGCGAAGCCGCTGTCGTCGCTCATGATCACCGGCGTCGCGCAGGCGAGCGCTTCGGCGTAGACCAGACCGAAGGCCTCGCCGGCGGCAGGGAGGACAAAGACGTCCGCCCGGCGCATCTCATGGACGAGCCGATCACGGGGGAGCGGTCCGGTGACGACGATCTGCCCGGCAGCCGGCGACGCCGCGATCCGCTGGACGAGCGAGTCCGGTGCCGCCGTCACGATGCGGAGTTCGTCGTCCGGGGCGCACACCTTGGCAAAGGCATCGACGACCGTCTCGAACCCCTTGCGCGGGTAGTAGTGACCCGCACTGAGGACGCGTGTGCCCGCGCTCGTGCCGGGAGCAGGCGCCTCGGGCATATCTGTCGGGATCCCGTTGGGGCACAGGAGCGCGTTGCCGACGCCGATCGACTCGAGATGGGTGCACATGCCGGGACCGACCGCAAGGACAGCCCGGGCTTCGCTATAGACGCCTCGGTACACCGACGTGATCGGCGTATCGCTCGTGAGCCGGAGCACATCTTCCGCCGAGTGCTCGATCACGACCATGGGGATGCCGAGCGACCCGCATGCATCGGCCGCCGCGACACCGATCGGGAGAGCACCGTGCGCGAGGATCCCCTCCGCTCCGGTCGCGCGGGCGGCACGCTCGATCGCGCCGCGCAGCGCGACCCGCGAGAGGAGCGCGACGGGGCCCGGGGCCCTCTCAGCGCAGGAGAATCGCACCGCTCGTGGGTACGCGAACGGCACGCGCGGCGAGTAGATCTCGACGCCGTCGATCTCGTAGTGCGACGGGCGTTCGGCGTGCGCTCTCACCTTGGATCCGAGCATCGCGCTGCAGGGCGGGACGATCGGGGCGGGGCACAGGATGTCGCACCGTGTTCCTCGTGCGCCGAGAGCCTTGGCGAGGTCCACGTGGTACCGCCCGAGCATCGGCTTGCTCGGCCACGGGGCGGACATGGTGCACAGGAGCATGCGCTTCAAGACGCGGCTCGCGATTCGAGGTGGGAAGCCTGCACGTCCTCGAAGAGGGTCATGAGCGCGTCTGCGTGCGCCTCCGGGCTGTAGAGCTGCTCGTATCGCTGCCGCGCGCCCGCGCCGAGCTGCTGGCAGAGGGCGTGGTCATCCAGCAGACGCTCACAAGCGTCGGCGAGGGCGGGAGCGTCTCCGGGTTCGACGAGCAGGCCCGTCTCGCCGTCCACAACGATCTCGCCAAGACCGCCGGCTCGGGACGCGACGACGGGACGACCATGGGCCATCGCTTCGATTGCCGTCAGCCCGAACGGCTCGCGCCACACGCTCGGGACGACCATGAACCTCGTCGCGCGGATTCGTTCGTCCAGCGCCGCCCGGCCGAGGAAGCCTCGGTGCGTGACGGTCGTGGTGTGCGCACACCGTTCTGCGATCCTCGCGCTCTCGGGCCCCTCACCGACGACGTCGAGATTGCCTGGCAGACCCTGCCACGCCTCGAGCAGGACCCGCACGCCCTTCTCGGGCGAGAGACGACCCGCGAACATCGCGGTCCGATCGCTCGGGACATCGGAGGGGCCGGGGTCCGCGCAGGCGTTGGGGATGACGGAGATCAGGCGCTCGGGCAGCCCCATGGCCACGTGCTGGTTCGCGACCTCGCGGGACGGCGCGATGTACCGGGCGACACCTCGCACGAACGATCCGGCATGCCACGCGCGATCGACGCACGCCTTCCACATGCGCGTGCGGAGCCCGGAGCCCTGGTAGCAGCGGTGCTTCACGGCGTGGCCCCGGTCGCCGCCGAGGCACAGCGTGCAGTCCTCGCCGTCCCGCCGCAGCGTCGCGCTCGCGCACCCCATGCGATAGTTGTGCAGGGTCGCCACGAGGGGCACCCCGGCGTCCGCGTGGGCATCGATCAGCGAGGGCGACCACAGCGGGAACCAGTTGTGCAGGTGTGAGACAACGGGCGTCTGCTCTTCGAGCAGGCGGCGCGCGCGGTCGT
This sequence comes from Phycisphaerales bacterium, assembly GCA_028289195.1. Taxonomy (GTDB): domain Bacteria; phylum Planctomycetota; class Phycisphaerae; order Phycisphaerales; family UBA1924; genus JANQQR01. Next base: position 15,602 of record JANQQR010000019.1, read on the forward strand.
AGGCCGTCCTGCTCCAGGCGATCTCACCGGCCAGACGGAGCTTGGCGACTGGCCCGCGTCCGAGAATATCCGAGCTGTCGAGCTCGTTGAGAGGCACGCGACCGACGCGCCGCTCGAGGGCGGCGTTCTCGAGGTCCACCATCGCGTCCTCTCCCCCATAGAAGCGATAGCGGTTGTGCCAAAGCGAGATATGCACGCGGATCGCTCCCCGGTTGCGGCGTGGATAGTCGTGAAGAGGCCGTCGCTGCTCGTCGATAGCTATCGGGTCTCGGCGTAGCGGACTTCTGTTCGACCGGTGCGCTCGGGATATCGCCGATGGACGACCGAGAACCCGACACCATCCAGTTGCCGGCGACGCCCCGTTCGCCGACGGCCGCGTGGCAGGCGCCGCTGCTCGATGTTCTGTGCGCAGCGCTGCGCCGGAAGTGGCTGATCCTCGCGTGCTTCGTGATCGGCGGTTCGCTCGGCGTGCTCAACTATCTGAATACCCCGCCGTACTACCGCAGCGCCGCCGTGGGGGCGCTGCTCCCGCGCGAGAAGCCAACGCTTGACGCCAGCGTGAGCATCGGCTCCCTCGAGACGAGCGAGGACGCAACCCGGCGCAGCTCGTCGGCGCCGCTCATGCTGCCGCCGGACCCAGAGCTGTACACCGAACTCCTGCTCTCGCGATCGGTGCTGGAGCTCCTGGCGGTCCGATTCGGCGATCGCATCGCGATAAACGCGAACGACCGCTCGGACGAACTGGTCAGCACGATCCGCGCCATGATCACGGTTTCCGGAAGCGAGCAGGGCCTGCTGACGGTGTCGGTGACCGCGCCGGCGCCGGACGTGGCCGCCGATCTCGCCAACGCGTTGCTGGAAGAGGGCCGCGACGCCTCGCGCCTGATCGAGCGTCAGATGGTGCTCCAGCAGGCGGGCTACCTCGAAGAAGCGCGCAGATCCGCGCAGGCAACGCTCGACACGCACGAAGAGCGGTTCAAGGCGTTCTGCCAACAGCACCAGATCCACGATCCCGATCGGCAGAGCGAGGCCAGCTACCGATCCATCCGCGAGATGGAAGCGGTGCTCGACAGCCGGCGCCGGGAGCTGGCTTCCGCCCGGCGGTTCCTCACCGACGAGCACCAGGACGTGCAGCGGATCATCGCTGAGATCGCGGAAGTCGAGGAGCGCCTCGGTGATATGCGATCGGGCATCGCCGGATCGGTCGGCGAGGCCGAGATGGCCGCGCTCATGATCGAGTTCGACCGCCTGCAGAATCTGGTGCAGCGCCAGCGGGACCTGCTCGCGGCGCTCTCGGCCGAGGCCGACCTGTTCCGGATCCGAGCCGAGGAGCCCTCGGGCAACCTCGCGGTCATCAAGCCCGCCGTGCCCTCGTCGCGCAAGGCGGGGCCGAGCAAGAAGCGGACGCTCGGGCTGGCGCTGTTCCTCTCGGCGTTCGTCGCCGGCGCCCTGACCATCCTGCTCGAGCAGGTGCGGGCGGCGCGCGACGATTCGGAACTCCAACCGCAGATCGACGAACTCAAGAGCCTGTGGAAGCTCCGCCGGGACTCGGCAGCATGAACGCTCTGCCGGTTCCGGCTGCCCAATCGCGGGCGGGTGCGCCCGTCGCGGTTCCCGGGGTTCTGATCGCGCTGCTCGTCGCCGCGAGCGTCCTGTGGATCGCGTACTCGGTCACCGGGCTGCGCAGCCCGATGGCCCCCATCATCGTCTCCGACGAAGACTCAGGATCCGGGCTGCGACAGGCGCTGTTCACGCTGTGCGGCGCGATCGCGTTCGCGGTCATGGTGATCAAGCGCGAGGCGATCTCGCTGCCTGTCGCGCACTGGCGGGCGACCGCGCTGTGCGCGCTGGCGGGCGTCAGCCTGTTGTGGTCGATCGATCCGACGCTGTCTTTGAAGCGATCGGTGGTGCTGCTGTTCGGGCTCGCGTGGATGATGGCGATGGTCGGAGTGCTGCGCCGCCCCGCGCGCACGATGCTGGTGCTCGTCACGGTGCTGATGGCCATCGTGAGCGTCGCGTCGCTCGCCTCGTGGGTGGCGCTGCCCGCCGACCGTTGGAGCATCGAAGAGAGGCCGGGGCTCGCAGGGCTCGCGGGGCATCCAAACACGCTCGGCGCGGCGATGGCGATCGGGCTGATCACTTCGCTCGGCGTCGGGGCATCCGCACCGAAGGCTCGGCTCGCGATGCTCGCGGCCCGGGCCTCGATGCTGCTGGCCCTGTTCCTCACCGATTCGATCACCTCATGGGGTGTCGCGGCCGCAGGCCTCGCGGTGCACGCGATCCTCACCGCGCAGCGCTACCGACGCGGCGTCTACACGCTCGGAGCGGTCGTCATCGGCGTGATGGTCGTGCTCTCCGGGCCGAGCGGCTTGAAGGACTCGGCACTCGAGGCGGTGGGGCGGGAGTCCAACCTCAGCGGCCGGTGCGGACTCTGGGAACCCGTTCTGGCCGAGGGGATGAAGTCTCCGCTCGTCGGGAACGGATACGGCGCCTTCTGGTACGAGGGGCGAGGCAGGGAGATCGTCGGGACCTGGAACCCCCGCCAGTCACACAACGCGTATCTCGACGTGTTCCTGGACCTTGGAATCGTCGGGCTCGTGAGCGTTCTCGCGCTGCTCGGCTCGGCGCTCTACATCGGGTGGATGCGCTCGAAGGGGTCTCCGGGGAGCGATCAGCGACGCGCGAGCGCCGCGATCCTGGCGGTCGCCATCGCAGAACTGCTGGTCTACGGGTTGAGCGAGAGCTTCCTGCTCAAGCCCGACAAGCTCCCGTTCATCGCCGTCTGCTGGGCGGCGCTGCTGCTTGTCAATCCTGGAATCAACCGAATCGAGCGCGAGCACGCGCCGGGGGTCGCACGATGAGCTGTCCGTTCCACAAGCACACCGATCCGCTCCCGGCCTCGGCATGGTCCAACGAGCACGCCCACGTCGTGTTCAGCGCACTCCTCCAGAGCTCACTCGACGCGATCGTGGCGATCGACGACGCCGGGGCGGTGGTGGAGTTCAATCCTGCCGCGGAGCGGATCTTCGGCTACGAGCGGGGTGATGCCATCGGGCGTCCGATCCATGAGCTCATCATCCCGCCGTCGCTGCGCGACGCGCACCTGGCGGGCATGGACAAGCTCCGCGAGACCGGCGAAGGCCCGGTGCTCCGCACGCGCGTCGAGGTCCCGGCGATGCGGTCCGACGGTTCGGAGTTCCCGGTCGAACTCGAGATCACCCCGGTCGATCTCGACGGCCGAGCGGTGTTCATCGCGGCGATCCGCGAGATCTCTGAGCAGCGCCAGCGCGAGCAGCGCCGGCGAGACCTGACCGAGATCCAGGCCGAGACGCGCGAGATCCTGCAGATGCTCCTGCTGAACACGGACCTCTCGGCGTGCATGCAGTCCATCCTCGATCGGATCGGCTCGCGCCTGGGCGCCTCTTGGGCGTTCGTGGACCGCCGGCGCGACGGGCAGTGCGCAACCGAGCCGTCGCACACCTGGCCGGAGTCCGAGCCTGTCTGCTCGAACGACGCGCAGCGTTACGCTTCGCTCGCCCAGTGGTGCGTTCAGCAACTCCGATCCGATCAGCCCCTCGTGCTCGCGGGCGATCAGGTCTCCCACGTTCCCGAAGATGCGCGCGGCCTCATCACCGAGCACAGGGTCGGCTCGATGCTCGTGCTCCCGCTGAACGTCAGCGGGCGCACGGAGATGTTCATGGCCTTCGCGTGCGAGGCGGTCGATCGCGAGTGGCCGGCGGAGATCGTCGCGGTGCTTCACTCGATGGCGCAATCGCTGGGACGCGCTATCGAGCGGACGATCGCAGAGCGTCATCGGGTCGAGCTGCTCAACCGTCTGCAGGAAGCGCTCGACCGCGCCGAATCGTCGAACCAGTTCAAGAGCAGGTTCCTGGCGAGCATGAGCCACGAGATGCGCACGCCGATGACCTCGATCCTTGGCTATGCCACGCTCATGGAACGGGGAGACCAGGGATTCGAGAACTATTCAGAATGGGCGGGGACGGTGCGCCGGAACGCGGACCATCTTCTCTCGCTTCTGAACGACGTGCTCGACCTCTCCAAGATCGAAGCCGGGCAGCTCGTGCTCGGCAGATCGGAAATCAGCCGCGCCGATCTCCTCCGTTCCTGCGAGGACCTGTTCCGACCGCTCGCGAAGGAGAAAGGCCTCGAGCTCAGGGTCGAGGTCGCTCCGGACGCGCCCGCGCTGTTCGTCTCCGACGAGACCCGGATCCGGCAGGTGCTGTTCAACATCGTCAGCAATGCCGTCCGCTACACAGACAGCGGCATCGTCACCATCCGGTGCCAGCGGGTGCTGGGCGACGACCTGCGCTCGCACATCCGCTTTGTGGTCAACGACACCGGCGTTGGGATCTCCCCCGATCGGCTCGAGCGCCTCTTCGAGCCGTGGAGCCAGGCGGAGGATTCATCGCGACGCGTCGGCGGCACGGGCCTCGGCCTGGATATCGCCAATCGCCTCGTCGAAGCCCTCGGCGGGAGCATCAGCGTCGAGTCGACTCCGGGCCGGGGCAGTTCGTTCGCGCTGCTGTTCCCGTGCGAGGAGTTCTCCGAGGGCGAGGGCCAGGGACGCTTCGCCGAGCCCACGCTCGGCTCGGGTTCGAAGCAGGAGTTCGATTTCACAGGCAGGCGTGCGCTGCTAACCGACGACTTCGACGACAACCGCGCCCTCGTGGCCCTGTTCCTCGAGCAGCGCGGCGTGGTCGTGACCGAGGCCTGCGACGGCCCGTCCGCCATCGAAGCGTTCGAGAACCCCGCGAACCAGTTCGACTTCGTGCTCCTGGACATTCAGATGCCGGGGATGGACGGCTACGAGGCGGCCGAACGCATGCGCACCTTGGATCAGGCGATCCCCATCATCGCGCTGACCGCGCACGCCATGGCGTCGGACCGTGAGCGCTGCATGCAGGCCGGGTGCGACGGGTACGTCAGCAAGCCGGTCGTCCTGGACGAGCTGTTCGGCGTCATCGGTCGACTGCTGACGGCGCCGAGAGCGACCGAGCCGGCGCCGGAACCTCCGGCCTGCGAGCGCTTCCAGATCGTGGGGAACCCCAAGTTCGCGAGCCTGATCGAGGACTACGCGGACCGGATGAGCGACCTGGCGGGCGATTTCGAACGCGCACTCTCTGACGAGCGGGCCGACGACATCCTCCGGCTCGCGCACAAGGTCAAGGGCACCGCGGCCAACTTCGGGTTCCCGCGGATCGGAGAGGTGGCACGCCTGTGCGAGCATCAACTGCGAGCGGGCGAGGGGCTGTCGTCGTGCCGGAAGGACGTGCTCCGGCTCATCCGGCTGCTCCACACCCGGGGCGAACTCGAGGAAGCCTCGGATCGCTGAAAACCAATCCGCTCCCGGAGCGCGGCGCAGCGGACGCGCGGAGCGCCGGTGACTCTGAGTCGAGGCGAGCCGTCCTCGAGGCGGTGGATCCGATTGCCGGTGTTCTTGCCGGAATTCCGAGCATGCGAGTTGCACCCTGGCCGATCCGGGGTACGTTCCCCTTGTAGGAATGGGACGTTCCGTGGTTTCTCCGCGGTTCGTCCGAGCGCGAAGGGACACGTCACATGTCAATCCGGAATTCTCGGGTCGCGGCACGCGCCGCGTCGGTTTGCTGCGCACTCCCCGGAGTGATCGTGCTTGGCACGGCCACTTCAGACGCTTCAGCGTGCGCGCTGTGCAACGGGATCGGCCAGGAACTGCACCTCCGGTCAGGCGTGACCGGGCCGTTGCTGCCCGCGCGGTACGACCGCGATTTCGACGATCGATCGGATCGGAGTTCCACTTCGGTGTGGCTCGACTACACCGGCTTCTCGACACGATTGGGAGAACTGGCCTCTTTGGCGGGGATCGCCCCGTTCAATGTGGCCGAAGAGTCTCTGATCAGGTCGAACATCCTGACCGGGCTGAACACGGCGTACTCGGAGTTCACTGTCAACTTCTCCGAGACCGCGCCCGGCGGCGCGTTCCCCACGATCGCGTTCGGGCTCACCGGCGGCGGCCTGGGCGTCGCTGATCACATCGACTATCGCAACAAGGCCGTGGCCGACGTCGCGAGGGTCTTCACGGCCAACTTCGATTTCATCGTCGACGAGTTCTCGGGTTTCACCAACCGGGCGACGCAGATCTCACAGCTCTCGACAGCACTGGCCGGGACCGCCGCCCACGAGCTGGGTCACAACCTCGGGCTGCGTCACCACGACGCGTACGGCGTCTCGAGCCTGAGCTACACCGGTTCGCCGGTCGCGACGGGCGGATCGCAGAACGCCAGCATCCTCGCGACCGGGTCGACGGGTCTGGGCGAGGCCGGGCGCGAATCGGTGCGCACGTTTTCTGATCTCTCGAGAGTGAAGCTCTCGTTCGCCGCCGGCATCGGCGCGAGCGTGCCGGCGACCGATTTCGAGGGCGCCGACTTCGGTGGAACGACCGGGACCGCGCACCCCGTGAGCTTCTCGGGGCTCGGTTCCGTTCCGTTCTTCGCCGCCAACGTCGCCGGCACCATCGGCAACACGGCGGACGCCGATGTCTTTGCCGTCTCTCTGCAGGCCGGCTCAACCTTCACGGCGGACGTGAACATCGACTTCCCGACCGGGATCGCGTTCGAGAACGTGAACACGCTGATCGAACTCGTTGCTCCCGATGGCTCGACGATCATCGCGTCCGATCTCGTCTCGGCCTACTCGGCGTTCACGTTCGGCACCGGCTCCAGCGGCGACGGATTCGATCCGATCCTCATCAACGTGCCGATCCCGACGTCGGGGACCTACTTCTTGCGTCTTGCGCCCGAAGTCCCGGACACAGGCGACTACGAGCTGCTCATGTACACGGACATGATCCCGGCGCCCGCGTCGCTCGCTCTTGCTGGTTTCGGTGCGCTGGCAATCGCGCGTCGGCGCCGGAGCGCGTAGTCGCGGCGCGACGCTGCGGAGCGATACGGTCACGGGTGCTCGGACAGGCGTTCTCTCCTGCCGCCGGCTGGGATTTGGACTGTCTTGCGCACCGGACGTACTCTGATCCTGACAAGACGGGGCGAACGGTCTCCGGGGCGGAGCCGCGCCGCGACGATCGATGGGATCGGCGTTCGGCTCGGAACAAGGGAGACAGACCAAGATGGATTCGATCACTCGTGTGATGGCCGGAGCAGCGGCTGTCGTGACGCTCGCCGGGGGTACGCTCGCGGAGGTCAAGATCGAGGAGAAGCTCCTGAGCCCGCTCGGCCAGGGGTTCTCGTACACGCCGTCTCCGGCCCCTGCGGATCTGGCGACGATCGGGCCCGCCGGCAGCCGCCTGGCGGTGTATCGCGACGGCGAGGCTGGGCCGAAGTTCGACGAGATCATCGCGACCAACCCGACCATGGAGGGCGGCGGTGGCTTGCAGCTCATCTTCAGCCCTGACGGCTCACGCCTGGCCTACGTCGCGCGGAAGCGCGGCGAGTTCAAGGTGATGGTCGACGGGGAAGAGGTCGCGTCGGGCAATATCGACAACCATTTCAACACGATCGAGGGCCTGGGGTTCACGCCGGACAGCAAGCACTGGTTCTATCGCGTGCGCCAGACGCGGGACGACGGCGCTGCGCCGTGGCGCTTCGTGATGGACGGCGTGGCGTCGCCCGAGCTCGGGCCGCAACAGATCCAGGCGATCGTGAGCCCGGTCGGGAACGGGTACATCCTTCTTGGGCGCCTGCAGGAGACGGGGCAGCCGGTGTACATCCGCGACGGGCAGATCGTCGACGATCAGCCGACCCAGTTCCTCTACCGACACGACGGCAAGCTGTACACGGTGCACGCGACCCCTGACGGGAGCGAGCAGACGCTCAAGCTCGACGGCGAGGAGCTCTGGACGGGCGCGTACAGCGTGCAGCAGATCGTGAGCGCGGATGTCGGCGACGGCTGGGCGCTGATCGGCTCGCCGACATCGGGAACGAACGTGGTGCACGCGATCGTCAACGGAGAGTTGTTCGAGAGTCCGCTGGACCAGGCGTTCGGCGCTGATCGGGTGACGTTCAGCGCGGACGGGTCGAGGTGGATGGCGCTGATGGCCCCCGGGCCGGGGCGTCAGTTCCTCACGGTCGACGGGTCCGGGCTCGATGAGTACCTCACCATCCAGGAACCGAGCTTCTCGCCCGACTCGAAGCGGTTCGCGTTCTGGGGGCGCTCACAGACCGGCTCGTATCTGGTGATCGACGACGAGGAGCAGGACGGAGTCGCGACCACCTCGCAGCCGGTGGTGTGGAGCGAAGACGGCGCGCACATCGGCTGGGCCGAGACGGCGCAGGTCGGCTCGAGCCCGAGGGTCTGCCTCGACGGCGAGTGCTACTCGGGGCAGAACCAGCTGATGCACATGACGCTGGGGATCAGCCCGGACGGCTCGCGCCTTGGGTTCATCGAGGCCAGCACCGTGACCGAGCTGAGCGCTGATGGCGTGACGAAGTACGAGGGCGTACGCGTGGTGCCGACGGGCGGGGGGCGCGCGAACGAGTTCCGCGCGATGCCCAAGGGGTTCGTGTACTCGCCCGACAGCCGGTACATCGTGTACTACGGCGCGGCACCGCAGCAGGGAGGCAACGGGCTGTACATCAACAACACGCGCTTCATCGACGTGCAGAGCTCGGTCGTGATCCGGCTGGGCTTCTCACCGGATTGCGAGCACTTTTTCGTGACGATGGGCGTTGGCAACGGGCGCGGGCTGTTCGTCGACGGCGAGATGGTGATGCAGCACGCGGCGACGCCGTTCGAGAGCGACGAGAACTCGTGGCACATCGACGACAACGGCGTGCTGCACTTCCTGGTCGCCGATAACGAGGGCATCAAGCGCGTGTCGGTCACTCCCTCTCCTGACCGAACGCTCGAAAGCGCGCTGGGCGGCTGAGGCACGCTCTCACAGGAAACCAAGCGGATTGCTCGTCCAGGAGGGACTCACAGGCCCTCGGCCGCGCAGGCCTTGCGCGATCGGTGGAAAATGTGTGGATAGAGGGTGGTTGGTCGTCTTTTTGTTGCAGCGTGGGGCATCGTGGGGTAACGTGTGGCCTTCTGACCGGGCGAGAGGGCCGAATGGGTGATCTTCGCAGGCGAGTACGAGCACACGATCGACGCAAAGAAGCGTCTGGCGATCCCGGCGGACATCCGGGGGCGCTGGAGCAGCCGCGACGGGTCGTGCTGGTTCGCGCTGCCGTGGCGGGAGGGGCTCATCCGGCTCTACACCGAGCGGGTGTTCGAGGAGACCGTGATGGGCGCATCTCCCACGCTCACGCCCGACGAGAACGAGGCCGAGTTGCAGACCACGCTCTACGGCTTGAGCGCGCGTCTGGAGATGGACTCGGTCGGACGGGTCCGGCTGCCGGAGGAAATGCTGGAGATCGTGGGCCTGGGCAGCGAGGTCGTGCTCGTGGGCTCGGGCGATCGGCTCGAGATCCGCGATCGAGCCGCCTGGCGGGAGAGCAAAAAGCAGCGCCTGGCCCAGGTGCCGGACCTGCTGAGACGGATCGCAGAGCAGCGAGCCAGGGGAGGAGAGAGCGCTTGAGAGGGGCGTTCTGAGAGAGAGGGTTCCCGAAGCCGGCCGAGAGGGCGGCTGACGGGATTCGCCATGGATGGCGATGGGCGTTCGGGCACGGGTCCGGGCGCAGAGAGGCGCGGGTCTGGCGAGGGAGCTCACAAGCGGGCTCGCGTCGAGTCGTGCAGGGTTCGCCGAAAGGACTCGGCGGGCAGCAGTCCGGATCATCGGTCCCCCGGCGCAAGGACGCGGCGGGTTGGGGCGCGGGCGCAAGCGATCGGGCGCCGGCACTCTCCGAAGATCCCGGGCGAAGCCCACCCTGCTCGGCGGGAGACATCCTGACTCATGTGACTGACGTGTGGTCGGTCATTCCGAGGTGGAGGCGGTCAGCCCGGCGGCAGTCGGGGAGACCGGCTTCACCTCTTTTGCATGGTGGGCCATCGCGCCCGCCGAATCGAGCGTAAAGGTCAGCACGTGGCGGATGCCGCGTGGCTCGAAGCCGAACTCCACCGATCCGGCAAGCTCCGATTCGGTCAGGCCGCGCACGAGCCGCAGGCCGAGCTTCGGCTCGGAGGGCGCTTCGATCGGCTGCCCACCGGTCTCGCGCCATTCGAGCGTCACGCGGAGGCCCTCGGACGTCCGCTCCTGCGACCACGACACATGCGCAGCGCCCTCACCGGTCGACAGCGCGCCGTGCTTGATGCTGTTGGTGATGAGCTCCTGGATGACCAGGCCGAGCGGGGTCGCCTGGCGCGGGGCGATCCCGACCTCGGGGCCGGACACCTCGACGCGATCGACCTCGGCGAGGCGCACCAGAGACGTGATCAGCGATCGCATTTCGACGCGGGCGCCGCCGCTCTGGGAGAGCATCGTGTGCGTTGAGGCCATCGCCCGCACGCGCGAGCTGATCGCATCGGCGAACGCATCGAGGTTCGACGCGGATCGACGGCCCATCTCCACCAGCGACAGCAGGCCGGCGAGCGAGTTCTTGACCCGGTGGTCGAGCTCGTTGAACAGCAGGTTCAGCGAGCGGTTCGACGCGCGGAGGTCTTCCTGGGCGGTTCGGAGCTCGGTGATGTCGACGATCACGCCGCGGAGGTGCGAGATCTCGCCGTCGGCGCCGAGCACCACGTTCACGGCGTCGCGGAGCCACAGATAACGACCGTCCGCGTGGCGCATGCGGTACTCGAACTCGTGATCCTCGTGTCGTTCGCACCGTTCCTGGCAGAAGCTGATGGCCCACGCGCGATCATCGTCGTGGAGCTTGTCGAGCCAGAACCCCTCTTCGTACCACTCCTCGGCCTCGTAACCGAGGATGTCCTTGGCGCGCGGGCTCACGTACGTGAACCGGAACGAGATGGGGTCGAACTCCCACAGCAGCACATCGGTCTCGGCGACCAGGCGCCGGAGGCGCTCCTCGCTCTGGTTGATCGACTCGCGCTGCCGGTGGTGCGTCACCGCGATGCGCGCCAGGCTCGACGCGGCCTCGAGCACATGGCGCTGGAAATCGTCGGGCGGGCCCGGGACGGAGCGACAGATCGCGAACGTCCCCACGGCGCGCTCGCCGTCCCCACGGAACGGCGACGACCAGCACGCACGGATCTCCAGGTCGTGCGCCACCTCGCGGTAGTCCTCCCACAGGGGGTCGACGAATGTGTCCTCGACGATGACGGTCGCGTTGCGGTACACGCCCGTGCCGCATGATGCGGAGCGCGGCCCGACGCGGAGCCCGTTGAACTGTTCGCGGGTCTGCTGGTCGAGCGAGGGGGCCGCAGCTACGGACAGCGTCTCGCCCTCGTCGTCGGTCAGCATGACGGCGCACGCCGAGTTCGAGAGCATCGACTCGACGAGGGAGCCCAGACGTTCGAGCACAGGGACGAGATCGTCGGAGGTCGCGATAAGTTCCAGGATCTCACGCTGGGCGTCTCGAAGTTCCTGCTCGCGGGCGCGGTCCGTGACGTCAATCATCAGGCCGTTGACGATGAACGACTCGTTCCCGATCGCGTCGGTGAGCGAACGAACCTGGATCCACCGGATCTCGCCGTCCGAAGCGCGCTTGATCCGGAACTCGGTAAGGAACATGCCCCGCAGCGCATCGGCGCGGAGGATGTCCGTGTAGAGGTTCTTCTTGTCCGCTTCGACGACCAGATCGAGGAGCGTGGCGCGATCGGCGTACATGTCGTCCGCGCTCAGGCCGGTCAGTTCGGTTACGCCGTCGCTGATGTAGGTGTACGCCCGGTTGTTCTCCGCGTCGACCGAGAGCTGGTACACGACACCGGGCAGCGCATCGGCGATCGTGCGCAGGTGGCCCTCGCTCTGGGTGACGCGCTCCTGCGCCGTTCGGATCTCCGTGATGTCGGTCGCGACGCCGTTCCAGACCAGAGAGCCGTCGTCCTCGCGCGTGGGGCGCGAGTGCACCCGGAACCAGCGGATCTTGCCCGACGGCGTGATGATCCGGTGCTCGACTCGGACCGGGTCGCCGGTGTGAGACGATTCTGTGACCGCCCGGTGGATCGGCTCGGCGTCGTCGGGGTGGTACATCTTCTGGATGAGGTGCGGCTCGGCCATGAGCTGCTCGGGTGTCACCTCGAGCATCTCCTCGACCGCGCCGGAAACCTGCAGGTAGCGGAAGTTCGAGCCATCGGGATCCCGCGTGGTACGGAAGATGATCTCGGGGATCTCGCGGGTGAGGTCCTGGAGCTCACGCGACGCGGCATCGAGCCCGCGCTGCGCGCGTCGATAGGCGCCGACAAGCAGGAGGCTCGATCCGGGGATGACGATCAGCGCGATCGCACCCATGCCCAAGAGCCACGGCGCGGCTGCTGCGAGCACCTCGCGCTCGACGTCCCCGGGCCGGACCCCGATCGCGAGCATGCTGCCCAGCGAGCTCTCGATCGGTTCGACGGAGATGAGCTGCCGGCCTCCGTCGGGCAGGATCCAGTACCCGTCTGCCGATCCACGCTCCTGGGCGAGATCGTCGAGAGCGATCGTTCCCGCGGGAGTGTGGATCTCGCGGATCGTGCACTGCTCGAGGGCGGGAGTGTCGTCGGGGCCGTCCTGATCCGCGGCGCGGAGGGGGTGGCCGTATTCGTCAAGGATGTAGAGCCAGGCCCCGGGGAAGTCCTCCGACAGGCCGCTCCAGAGCTCGTGGGTTGCCTCGAACGCCAGGTCCGACGAGTGGTTGGGCGAGGCCCGATCCAGGAATCGCGCGAGCGTTTGGACGTGCAGGATGCGCTCGGCGCGCGATTCCTCGAGCTTGTTTCGGAGCGCGACCTCGTAGGACGCCCAGGCGATGCCGATCACCGCGAAGCTCGCGATGGCGGCGAGGCTGACCGCGATCGAGGCGCGTACGGAGGTGGGTCGTTTCAGGCCGGACATGGCGGCTCTCCTTCGCGGGAGGGATAGCCCTTCTATCGGGCTGCCGTCGCGATCGGGGAGAGTCTACCCGCCGGGTTGATCAGCCCTTGTTGGCGAGCTCGAATTCCTTCATGAAGTCCACGAGCGCCACGCAGCCCTGGGCCGGGAAGGCGTTGTAGATGCTGGCCCGCATGCCGCCGAGCGAGCGGTGGCCGGCGAGGCCGTCGAGGCCCTTCTTCGCGGCCTCGTCGATGAACTTGGAATCGAGTTCGGCGCTCGGCGTGGTGAAGGTGATGTTCATCAGCGAGCGCGATTCGGTCTGGGCGTGGGCCTTGTAGAACTCGGACTCGTCGAGGAAGTCGTAGATGATCCGGGCCTTGGCCTCGTTGCGCTCGGCCATCGCCTGCGTGCCGCCCTCGGCGCGGATCCACTTGATGACCTGGCCGATCAGGTAGATGCCGAAGGTGGGGGGCGTGTTGTAGCGCGACTCCTTGGCGGCGTGCACCTTGTACTTGAGCATCTCCGGGAGATCGTCGCGCCCGGACGCGACGACGTCCTTCTTCGCGATCACGAGCACGGTGCCGGCCGGTCCGAGGTTCTTCTGGGCCCCGGCGTAGACCATTCCGTACTTCGTGAAGTCGATCGGGCACGAGAAGATGTCGCTGGAGGCGTCGCACGCGATCCAGGCCCCTCCCGGGTGCTCGGGCGGGTTCTTCCACTGCGTGCCGGCGATGGTGTTGTTCGAGGTGATGTGGCAGTAGACAGCGTCGTTGGTGAACTTCCAGTCCGAGCAGTCGGGGATGCGGTCGTACTTCGTCTCTTTGCTCGAGGCCACGATGTTGACGTCGCTGAGCTTCTGCGCCTCTTTGACCGAGTCGCTGGCCCACTTGCCGGTGAGGAAGTAGTCGGACTTCTTCCCGGCGGCGAAGTTCATCGGGACCATGAAGCATTGCGTGGTCGCGCCGCCCTGGACGAACATGATGTCGTAGTCGTCCGGCACGTTGCCGACGTCGCGGACGTCCTCGAGCGCCTCGGCGAGCACCCGGTCGTAGGCCGGGCCGCGATGGCTGTGCTCGAGGATGCCGATGCCCGAGCCGAAGATGTTCCAGAGGTCGTTCTGCGCCTGGCGGAGCACCGATTCGGGGAGCACCGAGGGCCCGGCGCTGAAGTTGTAGACGCGATCGGCGGACTTGTCGGCGACGCTGGAGAGGGCGGGGCTGAGGGTCGTCATGGCGTGGTCTCGTCTGCTGAGTTGGCGCGTGTGCGCGTCGGGATGGTCAATCGATCGTAGCCAGATCAACGCTGAGCACGTGGGGCGTGCCGCTCTTGATCTCGGCGATGGTGTTGGCGTCGGGCTCCCCGGCGAGGCTGATGCGGGCGCAGGCCGCCTCTTCGCCGGCGTAGATCACGTTCTCCATGTCCTCGATGTTGATCCCCGCCTTGCCGATCGCGCCCACGACGTGGGCCAGCAGGCCCGGGCGATTGAGGTGGCGGACGACCAGCAGCTTGGTCGCGGCGGTCTTCGAGCAGATGTTGACGACGTTGGGGATCTCGCCGGTCTCACGGAACACGCGGACGATGCGCACCGCCTCGGCGGCGATCGCCTGCTGGCTCTGGTCCGTAGAAGCGCCGATGTGGTGGGTGCCGTACACGCCCGGCGCCGAGGCGAGCTCGCTCTCGAACCCGTCCTGCGCCGAGCCGGACCCCGGCTCGTTCTGGTAGACGTCGAGTCCGGCGCGCACGCCCTTGGTCTTGATGGCGTCCAGCAATGCGCCTTCGTCGACGACCGAGCCCCGGGTGGTGTTGATCAGGAACGCCCCGGGCTTGAGCGCGTCGCAGAACGCCTTGTCGACGAGGTTCTTCGTCTCGGGCGTCGCGGCGACGTGCAGCGTGACGATGTCAGCGGCCTTCGCGACCGCGATCGGGTCGGCGGCGCGCGTCACACCGAGGCGCTTGGCGCCGGCGTCGTCGAGCGAGCGCGACCAGCACACAACCGGCATCCCGAACGCGTGGGCCCGCTTGATGACCTCCTGGGCGATCATGCCCGCGCCGATCACGCCGAGCGTGCGCCCGAAGAGCCCGCCGGACTTGGAATACTCCTTCTTGGACCACTTGCCCTCGCGCAGTTCTCCGACCTGATCCGGGATGCGCCGGTCGCACGAGAGGATCAGCCCCCAGGTGAGTTCGGCCACCGCAACGGAGTTCTTGCCAGGGCAGTTGGCGACGCTAATGCCCTTGGCGCTCGCGGCCGCGACATCGATGTTGTCGACCCCCGCTCCGGCGCGCACGATCAGCGCGAGCCCGCCGGGCGTTTCGAACACGTGCGCCGGAACCTTCGTCGAGCGAACGATCAGGACCTCCGGCTCGTGCTCGGCGATCGCGCCGGCGAGCGTGTCGGGCCCGAGCGATGGATCGGAATGCACTCTGAAGCCCTGGGCCTCGAGTTCGTCGATGCCCGACTGATCGAACTTGTCTGCGATGAGCACGTTCATGCGAAAGCCCCCGCGGGGAGTGGGTTGACAGATATTCCGTTGAGATTGTAACCCGCCTGCGGGTATGAGCAAGAGATTGCTCCATACCGAACAATCAACGGCTTTGTTGAGTTTGTGCCGAATCTCACTCGATGGAATGCGCTGTCGCGCCTTCGCCTTCGCCGGTTCAGAATTCGGTGCCACACTCGGGGCAGGTTCGGCCGGGGAGTCCCTGGAGCAGATAGCCGCACTCGATGCAGGTGTCGGACTCGATGTCGATGGACATCTTGAGCCCGCAGGCCTTGCACTCCGACTTGCCCAGGGGGAGTCGCTGCTCGCTGGAGCAGCGTGGGCAACGGATCTCGACGATGGCGCGCCCCGCGCTCTCGCCGAGTTCGGACGGTGCGCGGCGCAGTCGCTTGAGGATGAGCAGCGCGATCGTCGCGCAGGCATCGGCGACGGCCGAGGCGGCGAACAGGCGGAGGAGGAACTCCTCCGAAGGGCCGAACACAGACGAAGCATTCTCCCAACCGATGTAGATCGCCCAGAGCACTCCGGTCACGCCGGCCGCCGCGATCGCGATCACACGAGCCGTTCTGATCGTCTCCGCAACCCGCAGGCGCAGCAGCATGCAGATGTGGGAGAGCGTGAACGCGGCGATGCCGGCGATCAGCGCGGCTCGCGCCCAGACGTCGTCCACGCGCACGGGAATCCACAGAAGGATGAGGCCGAAGACCAGCGAAGCGCCACAGACAAAGAGTGAGGCCGCTGCGAGCACCTGGTGGACTCCACGCGTGATCAGCCGCGCCGGTGGCACGGCGAGGAGCACCGCTGCGCACAGAAAGAACGTCTGTGCGATCGCCTCGCCTTCCCAATAGGTCCAAGGGAACCAGATCTCGAAGATCACGACGCCGAAGTTGACGGCGAACGCGGCAACCCCAAGCCGGACGAGCCACGGCGCGAGGCCCCGGTCGCCGGCGCCGGCGAGCCCGACGACCACGGCGCAGTGGAACGCGAGGGCCGCCAGCGTGCCGAGGATGCGCCCGGAGGTTCGATCGAATTCGCCGTAGAGCAGGACGAAGATCGCCACGAGCGCGCACCCGACCAGCCCGGCGACCATGCTCCACAGGAAGACCCGCCGGGCCCCGGGCGGGAGGTCGAGCCAACTCATGGAGGATGCCCGATTCGGCGAGGAGCCCATGCGCACCTCCGGTCGAAAGCCGACTAGTCCAGGGTATGCACCAGCAGGCCCGAGCGCAGCTTCGGCTCGAACCACGTGCTCTTCGGGGGCATGATCTCGCCGGCGTCCGACACCGCGATCAGCTGCGCAATCGACACGGGGAACATGCTGAACGCGACCGCCGCCCTGCCCTCGGCGACGCGCTTCTCCAGTTCGTCGGTGCCGCGGATGCCGCCCACGAAGTCGATCCGCTTGTCCGTGCGCACGTCGCCGATCCCCAGGATCGGTCCGAGGACGCGATCGGCGAGGATGACGTAGTCGAGCGAGTTGATGGGGTCGCGCTCGTCGATGGTGGAGCCGGCAAACTCAACGCGGAACCAGTCCGCCCGCTCGCCCGTGCCCGGGAGGTGCATGCACACGGTGTGGGGCGACGCCGGCGAGGGATCATCCGTGGGAGTCACGGACGCGACCCGCCGGATCTCCTCGAGCACATCGCTCGCGCTCTTGGCGTTGAGATCTTTCACGACACGGTTGTAGGGGAGGATCGAGAGCTCGCTCTCGGGGAAGAGCACCGTCAGGAACCAGTTGTATTCCTCGTCGCCGGTGTGCCCGGGGTTCTGCTCGCGGAGCGCCGCGCCGGCGTTGGCGGCGCTGGCGGTGCGATGGTGGCCGTCGGCGACGTACGCGCACTCGAGCGCCGCGAAGGCGTCGATCAGCTCCGGCGAGAGCGCCGAATCGATGCGCCAGACCGTGTGGCGCACGCCGTCCGGCGCCGTGAAGTCGTAGAGCTCGGTGGCGTTCGACTGCGCCCGGCTCGTCGCCGCGCTGATCCCCTCAGAATCCTCGTGCAGGAAGAACACCGGCTCGGCGTTTGCCCGGAGGTCGAGCACGTGGCGCGTCCGGTCGGCCTCCTTGTCGGCCCGGGTCTTCTCGTGCTTCTTGATCCTGTTCTGCGCGTAGTCGTCGATATGGCAGCAGCACACGAGCCCGGTCTGGCTCACCTGCCTGCCGAGCAGCGTGGCCTGCTGGCGGTACAGATAGAGGTGCTCTCCCGGCTCGCGCTGCAGCAGGCCGCGGACCTGGAACGACTCGAGGTTCTCTCTGGCCTTGTCGTACACCGAATCGTCGTAGAGCGAGACGTCCTCCGGGAGATCGATCTCGGGACGGATCACGTGCAGGAAGCTGTCTTCGTTGCCGCGCGCCAGCGCGCGGGCCTCGCTCGAATCGATCACGTCGTACGGGACCGACGCGATCCTCTCGGCGGCGTCGCTCTCGGGGCGGAGTGCGGCAAACGGCTTGATTCGGAGCACGATTTCCTCCAATCGGGGCGATCTCTGCGGAGCCGCGCCAATATATAGTCGGTACGCCCGTCGCGTTCCGCGGCGCATCGAGGTCTTCCACCATGCCATCGAAACCTGTTGTTTGCCTGCTTCTCACCTCGCTCGCCGCTTCCGGCCTGTGCGCGCTTGCGTTCGGCCAGGCGCTTGCTCCCCGGCCGGCACGATCCGGCTACTCGATGTCGCTGTTCCTGCCCGCCAACCGCGACGGGCAGACGGCGTACGAGGCCGCGCTCAACGACCGCGCGCTGGCGTCGGAGCTTCAGCGATGGCACGAGTCGCTCAGCGACACGCCCCACGTGGCGGGGACGCCCGGGGACATCGAGACGATCGAGGAGATCGCCGGCGCGTTCGACGAGATGGGCCTCGAGGTCGAGACGCACTGGTTCTGGCCGTACCTCTCGCGCCCGGTGTCGGCGTCTGTGGAGATCACATCGCCCGAGAGCGTGCAGCTGTGGGTCGATGAGCCGGCCCTCGAGGCCGACCCCTACAGCGCGCACCCGGACCTGCCGATCGGCTACAACGCCTACAGCGCCAGCGGCGACGTCGAAGCCGGGGTGGTCTACGCCAACTACGGCAGGAAAGAGGACTTCGAAAAACTCGCCGAACTGGGCGTCAGCTGCGAGGGCAAGATCGTCCTCGCCCGTTACGGCAGGAACTTCAGGGGGTTCAAGGCCAAGTACGCCGAGGAGGCGCGGGCCGCGGGCCTGATCATCTTCACCGACCCCGCCGACTCCGGATTCGTGCGCGGGCGCATGTACCCCGAGGGCGGCTGGGCGGGCGAGCGACAGATCCAGCGCGGCTCGATCAAGACGCTCCCGTACGCCGGTGATCCGCTGACGCCGGGCATCGAGGCGACGCAGGACGCCAAGCGTGAATCCGAGCGCAGGGTCGCGCTGCCGCGCATCCCCGTGCAGCCGGTGGCCTGGGCGTCGGCCGGGCCGATCCTCGAACGCATGACCGGCCCGGAGGCTCCGGATGAGTGGCAGGGCGGGCTGGGCTTCCCGTACAGGCTCACCGGTGGCGACGACCTGCGCGTGCGACTCCGAGTCGAGCAGGAGCGCGGACTGGTGCGCACCGCCAACGTCATCGGCACCCTCGTCGGCTCGGAGCGCCCGGAGGAGTTCATCATTGTCGGGTGCCACCACGACTCGTGGGGCATGGGCGCCGGCGACCCGATGGCGGGGATGATGAACGTGATGGAAGCCGCGCGCTGCTTCACCGAACTTGCGTCCGAGGGGACGCGACCGAAACGGTCGATCCTCTTCTGCGCATGGGGCGCAGAGGAGCACGGGATCATCGGAAGCGTCGAGTGGATCGAGGCGAACCTCGACATGCTCCGCGAGCGGTGCATCGCGTACATCAACATGGACATGGCGTCGATGGGCCCGCTGCTGAGGGCCAGCGCCGTCCCTGCGCTGCGCCAGCTGGCGATCGATGCCGCTTCGGTTACTCCGCAGGCGCGCCAGCCGGATCGCACGGCGCTGGAGACCTGGGCCGAGCGTGCGCCGGAGGCGCCCGGCTCCCGACGCCCCGTCGTTCGCGGGATGGGTGGCGGCAGCGACCACGTCGGGTTCTATTTCCACGCCGGGGTGCCGTGCATGTCGATCGGCGGCGGCGGCGCTGCGGGCGTCTCGTACCACTCGAACTACGACACCCTGCACTGGTACCGGCTCATCGTCGGCGACGACTACGAGCCCGCCCTGATGGTGACGCGCGCGCTCAACGTCGCGCTGGCCCGCCTGGCCAACGCGGACGTCCTGCCCATGGACATCGGCGAGTACGCCCACGACCTTCGCGTGATCACCGCGGACCTCCTGGAGCGCGCCGAGCGGGCCGGCATGCGTTTCGACACCGGCGAGTACGACAAGCGCCTGTCGTGGCTCGAAGAGGCCGTGGAGGACTTCGAACGCGAGCTCACCGACGCCATCGAGTCCGGGCGAATGGACGACGAGCTCATGCGCGCGATCAACGATCTGGTGATGGAACGGACGGAGTCGATCTGGCTCATCGAACGCGGGCTGCCCGGGCGTCCCTGGTACAAGAACATCTACATGGCGCCGGACCAGACGTCCGGCTACGCCGCGTGGCCGCTCCCGACGGCGCGATTCCACCTGGAGAACGGCAACCCCAATGGTGTGCGCCACCAGCTGATGGTGATCTCTACCCGCGTGCTGAACATCCAGACACGCCTGCGGAGCGCGATCAAGCTGCTCGTCGAGGCGGAGTAGCGATCACCCGAGATCGGCGATCGGCTTCTCGAACACGACGAGGTTGCTCATCCGCTCGCTGTCCCAGCGCAGCCCGGCGATGTCGTAGCCGCCGGCGATGCCGAAGTGGAGGAACGGACGGATCTTGTTGTCGCACTCGAAGCGCAGGAACTGGTAGCCCTCGGTCCGGGCCCAGTCTTCGGCGGCCCGCATGAGCTGGGTGGCGACACCGGAGCGCCGCATCTCGGGCACGACCCCGCAGAGCCACGCGAAGTGGACCGTGGGCTTGAGCTCCATGCCGACGTAGAAGCCGACGGCGTCACTGCCGATGCGCGCAACCTGCACGAGGATGTTGTGACGCCCGCGCAGGCGGCGCTGGATGTCCTCTTCCTTCCACTCGGGCCGGAACATCTGGTTGTACAGATGCGTGATGGTGCCGAGGTCGGTCGGGCTCAGTCTGTCGATGATGGCGTCGGCCATGGCGTACCCCCGCAAGAGCGTCCCGGGTGTGTGGGGTTGTACGCTCGTGCGCGATCGGCGGTTCTCGCCGGGATCACGACATCCCGGCGCGTTCTGCGTCTATCGGATTGTTCGGAGACCTGTTCGCGTTTTTTGGGGGGAACCCCCCGCATTCGCGTCTGACGGGCCTCGGGACGGGGCGCCCGGACGCCCCGGGGGCCGCGGCGGACGTCCCTATTCCTTGGCGCGGGACATGTAGCTCCCGTCTTCAGTCGAGATCTTCAGCGTTTCACCGGTTTCGATGAACGGCGGCACCTTGGTCTTCAGGCCGGTTTCCATCGTCGCGGGCTTGAGCTGGTTGGTCGCGGTCGCGCCCTTGATGCCCGGCTCGGTCTCCGAGACCGTCAGATCGACGGAGCCCGGCAGCTCGACCAGAATCGGGTTCTCTTCGTGGAACAGCACCGTCGTCTGCGCGTTGGGGCGGAGGTAGAGCATCGAGTCGCCCACGAGCTCGGCATCGAGCGTGAACTGGTCGAATGTCTCGGTGTCCATGAACACGAACCCGTCGCCGTCTTCGTAGAGGTACTCGCCGGTGCGCCGATCGAGCGTCGTGCCCTCGACGGGATCGCCGGTGTTGAGACGGCGCTCGATGTAGCCGCCGCCCTGGATGTCCTTGGCCTTGATCTGGACGTAGGCGGGGCCCTTGCCGGGCTTGGTGTGGTCGTACTTGGTGATGATGTAGAGCTTGCCGTCGAAACGGACGGCCTGGCCCGGTCGAAGCTCGGTGGCTTTCACGGTCGTGATCCTCTCGTTGTCGGGTGCCCGCGGACGGGTTGGGGCGGCGATTGTAGCCGCCCGCCGGCCCGGCGTGGACGGGTACGATGCTGTCGCCCCCGACCCCGGCGGAACCGAGAGGAGCCACGCGATGACCGACCTCAGCAGACGAGAATTCACGAAGGCCGCCGCCATCGCGGGGCTGGGCGGCCTGGCCGCCGGCCCGGTCGCGTGGGCGCGCCGGCTCCAGGGCGCCGACGACGGCCTGTTCGACTGGCGCCCGGTGGCCGGGCGGAGCGGTGCGCTTGCGGGGTTCAACGGCGGGGGCAACGCGCTGCTGCTGGTCTCGGGCGGGCAGGCCCTGCTCGTTGACACCAAGAATTCTGGTCTGGGCCCGACGCTGCGGCGCGAGGCCGAGGCCGCCGCGGGAGGTTCGACGCTCACGACCGTGGTCAACACCCACCACCACGGCGACCACGTCGGGGGCAACCCCAGCTTTACGTTCGATCTCGAGGTCATCGGCCACGCCCAGTGCGCGGTCCGCGCCGAGGAGAACGCCGAGCAGACGCTGTCCGGCGCCACGCGGATCCTCGACTTCATCTCGCGGGCGGAGGAGCCCCCGAGCCAGCGGGTGATCGACGAGGTGCAGGCCTATGTCGACGGCGCTGGTGAGATCGGCGCCGAGGCGTTCGCCCCGACACGGCGCATCGAAGACGACGTGACCGAGCTGACGGTCGGCGAGATCGAACTCACGCTGCACCACCCGGGCAACGGCCACACCGACAACGACCTGTTCGTGCACGTCCCCGCGCTCAACCTGATCCACACCGGCGACCTCGTGTTCCACAACCTGCACTGCTTCATCGACGTCGGCGCCGGCGCGACCACGCGGGGCTGGGAGCGCAGCGTGCAGGCGATGATCGACCTGTGCGACGCGGACACCATCGTCGTGCCCGGGCACGGTGAGCTGACGGACGTCGACGGCCTGCGCGCCCAGATCGAGTACTTCCAGCAGATGCGCGAGTTCGTCGACGAGCAGCGGGACGAGGGCAGTTCCAAGGCCGACATCGAGGCGATGACGCCGGACATGTTCGAGGGACGCGGCTTCGAGCGCATGGGCCCGGCCAACCTCGGGAAGATGTACGACGAGCTGGAGGCCGAGGGATGAGCACGCTCTGGCGACGGATCGCCACCCCGCTCGGCCCCATGCTGGCTCTCGCAGACGATGAAACGCTGCTGCGCCTCGACTTCGAGGGGCCCGAGACCGCCGATCGCTTTCAAGGGCTGTGTGCACAGGGCGAAAGCGATGTGCTGACCCAGGCGGCGCGCGAACTCGGCGAATACTTCGCCGGCGAGCGCACCGATTTCACCGTCCCGATCAATCCCAGCGGCACGGAGTTTCGGCGCCGTGTGTGGGACGAACTGGTGAAGATCCCGTTCGGTGAGGTGATCTCCTACGGGATCCTCGCCCAGCGGGTGGGGGATGCCAAGGCGGTGCGCGCCGTGGGTGGCGCCAACGGCGCGAACCCGATTTCGGTCGTCATCCCCTGCCACCGGGTGGTGGCTTCCGACGGCACGCTCGGCGGCTACGGGGGCGGGCTCGAGCGCAAGCGGGCGCTCCTCGACCTGGAGCGCGGCGTGAGCCCGGGAGCCACCGATCTCGCCGGCAACCTCATGCTGGCCGGGGCGTCCTAGCATCCCCGCGTGACCCGCTTTCCCCGCATCTTTCCGGCGGTTGTGGCCCTCGCGGCCACGGTTCCGGTGCGCGCCGGCGTGCTCGAATCGCCGTTCGTCGTGATCTCGGGTCAGAGAAACGCCGGGTTCGTCGAGATCGCTCTCGACGATCGGGGCGCCAGCGAACTCGCGTCGTTCGAGGGCGGGTTCCTGCTCGGCCTGCCGTCGCTCGGCGGAGAGGCGTCGATCGACGTGGAACTCGAGCGCGTCAGCGCCGTGACACCGGAGTCATCCGTCGTCGTCGGCACGCGCGCGGGCGAATTCCCGCTCGACATCTCCGGGACCGCCAGCTTCTTCGGAACGGTCGTTGGCGAAGAGGACAGCGCAGTGTTCCTGTCGGTCTCGGCGTGGTCGATCAGCGGCTACATCGAGCGGGACGGGCGCGTGGAGCTCATCAGCTCAGGGCCGTCTGGCGCGGGCGGGCCCGCACGCTCCGCGCTGCTCATCGACGCGTCGTCCCCGGCGGCGGATGGCATCGCGCTGGGCACACCGGGGTGCTTCCGCGACACCGTGGTCGAGCTCGCCTCAGACCCCGGCCGGTTCGCGATGCTCGCGACCGACGAGGCGTTCGGTACCGAGGAAGATCCGGAGAAATCCACCAGCGGCGCGCTGGACACCCGCTGCCGCGTCGTGCGCCTGGCGGTCGACACAGACTGGGAGCTGACGCGCGACCTGTTCGGGGGCAACGCCGAGGCGAGCGCCGCCTATCTGCGCACGCTGCTCGATGCCGTGAGCGCGGTCATCCGGCGTGATTCGGGGGCCGTGGTCACGGTGCCGTTCCTGCGTGTGTGGGCCGATCCGTCGGACCCGTATGCCGACGACTACGAGGGCCTGTTCGGCTACCTCGACGGCTTCCGCGATCACTGGCTCGCGGAGATGGATCACGTCGATCGCGACCTGGCGCACATGATCACATCACGCCGCAACTTCTCGGATGCCGGCGGCCTGGGCATCGTCGGCTCGATGTGCGAGATCCAGCGCGGCAGCGAGGAAGAACCGGGCGATCGCCAGCGCAACGACTTCGGCATCAGTGCGCAGCTGACCGGCTTCTTCCCTACCCCGGTCGCCGGCAACCAGAACGGCACATGGGATCTGTGGATCATCGCGCACGAATTGGGACACAACCTGGGCGCGCGCCACACTTTCAACGCCGGAATCTTCACGCCCCCGATCGACCGGTGCACCAGCGGCGACTGCTCCGTGGCCGACAACGATCGCGCCACGATCATGAGCTACTGCTGGCGCGACTGCCCGCGCGGTCTGGCCAACACGAAGCTGCGCTTCCACCCGCGCCAGATCGGCCAGCGCATCGGGCCGGAACTCGCCCGCAAAGAGCGCGAAGGCTGCATCAGCGCGCCCGAGGCGCTGGAGTTCACCGGCGGCACGCCGGGCGAGGTCGAAGCGGAGGTGGGTGGGAGCTTTGTGCTCTATGCGCCGACCAGCGCGCCACCGGGCGACGTGGAGTACGAGTGGCTCAAGGATGGGCAGTCGATCCCCGGCGAGCGTGGGTCGCGCACGTTCATCACGGGCGTGCGCCCGGGTGATGCGGGCGTGTACACGGCGCGGGCGATCGGCCTGTGCGAGACGATCGAGCGCGAGATCCGCGTGAGCGTGGAGTATGCCGACTGCGACGCCAGCGGCACGATCGACAGCCAGGAGCTCGCGGGCAACGACCTGAACGCCAACGGCGTCCTCGACACCTGCGAGGGCCCGCTGGGAATCCCGCGCGAGCTGTTCCCTGCGCGCAACGGCGTGGTGTTCTCGCGTGAGTTCGTCGCCGAGTGGGCGCCCGTGCGCGACGCGACGGCGTATTCGGTGCGCATCGTGACGGCGACCGACGAAGAAACGGTCTTCGAGGCCGGGCCGATGGCGGGCACAACGGTGCTCGTCCCAGGGGGCACGCTCGAGCGCACGGAGTCCTACCGCCTGCGGGTGCGGGCGATCGACGACATCCTCGAGCGCGAGTCGAGCGAGGGCTACAGCCCGTTTTCGTTCATCCCCAAGTTCTGCCTGGGCGACACCGACGACGACGGCGTGATCAGCTTCGCCGACCTGACGGGCGTGCTCTTGCACTGGGGGACCGCGGGCCCTGCTGGCGATGCCAACGGGAACGGGATCGTGGACATGTCGGACGCGGTGCAGGTGCTGATTCGGTGGGGGGAGGTGTGCGAGTGAGGGTCATGCTTCGCGATGCGCGAACACTGTGGACCCTGCCTGTGCGTCCTGATCGGCACGTGCACATCGATGTGCTGCAAGGCGATCGTGATTAAGTCTCGCCGCATGCTGGTGACGGCTGCGTACTTGCTGCTAACCGTTGTTCCATGGCTCATTCATGACTGGGAGTCACTGTGGGCGTTCCGATCATCGCCGTGGCTTCCTCTATGGGGACCTGGCGCGATGCCGATGACGGCAGTCGCCGTCGGATTCGGCGCGTGGGTTGAGGTCAGTGAGGGGCGGCTCTCTGTGGCGGAGTGCGCCATGTTGGTGTTCCTGTTCGTCGTTCCTACTACGGTGACCTGGCTCCTGGGGTTGTGGGCGTGTGTTCAGGAGCGTGCCCTCTGGAGAGGTCGGAAGCGAGCGATGACGTTCTCGGTTTCCCTCTACGCGTGCTGCGTACTCGCGTCGTTCGTCGTATTGAACCTGTTTGGCGCGCTGACGAGGATGTAGCTCGGTCGATCCAGTCCCTGAGGTCGCCGCAGTCAACCAGCGCTGCACGCCGTGCAACGCTCATGTCGGCGTTGTTGAGCCGGTGGCACGACTGGGTTTGTTGCTTGCTGTGATTGCTCGCCCGCACTCCGGGCACACGTGCGCGTCGGCGGGCAGGCCGGTGAGGTCGTAGCCGCAGCGGCAGTGGCCCGGGGGCAGGAACCACATGCGCCAGGGCTTGGCGATCCAGGTCATCCACAGCGATGCGACGAGGCCGGCGAGCATGGCCAGGGTAAGGGCGTTGTGGAGGATGCCCGGCCCGTACCAGGTGACGTGCGTGTACTCACCCATCCCGGCGGCGAGCCCTGCGGCGATCGGCTCTTCGTGACCCGGCGTGAGCAAGCCCTCGCGGAGAAGGAAGCGGGAGTGTGCTTCAAAGACCGGTTGGTCTATTGAACTCGGGTTCAGGAGGTCACTCATCGGGAATCTTGGCACCCGACCCATCCGCGTCGGCCGGTACATCACGTACCAGTGCTCTTTCCTGCGGGTCGGCACATAGACCCCCGAATAGGACCGTCTCGGCGTGATGGTGCTCACACTGCCCACCGGGTATGCGCATCGACCGATGGGGCCGGCCGCCCATCCGGGCCCCCTTTCGATCCGCTCGAACCGGAAGCTATGGTCGCATTCCAAGCAGACGACGTCGTAGGGTCGGGGGCTTGGTGAGCCTAGGGTGTAGTGCCGCACGCGCCCGACTCGACGGGCCGTCCACGCGCCGATTTCAGAACGGAACGTGGAATCTGTCACCGTCGTTCGCACGACCACACACCACACGTCGAGCGCGAGAAAAACCACCAGCAGAAGCGCAAGTGTCTGGGGGCCGATGAGGATTCGGCGGATCCGCCAGCTCATATCGCTGGAGCGTACCCCGCGGGAAGGGTTTCAGCGGATTCTCAGCTCGCGCTGGTCGTCAGCTCGACCTGCGTTTCCGCCTCCGCCTCGGTCTGCACGTGCAGGCGCTGCACGCGGTGCTCGGACCAGTCGGTGACCTGCAGGTCCGGGCTGGCCGGGCCGTCGTGCAGGCGCAGGAGGTCGTAGACGTTGTCGCGCTGGGCGGGCACGAAGCCGGCGTCGCGGATCAGGCGGCAAAGCACCGGCTCGTTGAGGCAGTAGGTCGTGCCCGCCGACGAGACGACGTTCTCTTCCATCATCACGCTGCCCATGTCGTTGGCGCCGTAGCTCAGGGCGACCTGGCCGACGTGCGGGCCCATCGTCACCCAGCTGGCGCCGATGGAATAGATGTTGTCGAGCATCAGGCGGCTGATCGCCTGCGTGCGCAGGTAGTCGGTCGCGCCGCTGCGGCGCACGCGCCGGCCGAACTCCTTGTGCGCCTTGGGGTCGCCGTCACCGGTGAGATTCGCAACGACATCGCCGGGGAATTCGGGCATCGACTCGAGCTCGCCCTCGCGCACGCCCCAGTCGGGGACGCGCCCCAGCGGCGTGTTCTCGCGCTGGAAGGGCCAGGAGATGAAGGCCTTGTAGTGGCCGTAGCCCTCGGGGCCGCGCTGGAGCGCCAGGTCCTGGCGCTCGCGGACGAGCGCCATGTGGTGCACGCGATCGGCGAAGCCCTCGATGTGGCCGAACATCATCGTTGCGCTGGTGAACATGCCCAGCTCGTGGGCGACCTGCATGCAGGTGAGCCACGCGTCGGCGTCGCACTTGCCCAGGCCGATCTTGCGGCGCACGGGCTCGGAGAAGATCTCGCCGCCGCCGCCGGGAAGCGAGTCGAGGCCGGCGGCGCGCAGGCGGGTCATCACCCAGCGGATCTTGGACGCAGGGTCGTCGCCCGGTGGGGCGAAGAAGTCGACGAACTCGATGAACTCCGGCGGGCTGAACGCGTGGACGTGGACGCCCGGGAAGCGTTCCTTGATTCCCGCGAGCAGGTCGAGGTACCAGTCGAGCGGTAGCTCGGGGTTCATCCCGCCCTGCATGAGGATCTGCGTGCCGCCGATCGCGACGAGCTCGGCGATCTTGTCGTGGATCGCGCTCGGCTCGAGCGTGTAGGCGTCGTGCTCGGTGCCGTCGCGCCGGAATGCGCAGAACGTGCACTTGGCGGTGCAGACGTTGGTGTAGTTGATGTTGCGATCGATGATGTACGTGCGGATCTGATCGCCGTGGATGCGACGACAGCGGGCGTCGGCGACGCGTCCGAGCGTGTGCAGCGGAGCGTGCTTGAAGAGGTCGAGCGCCTGCTCGGGCGTCAGACGCACGGACCCGAACGCCAGGTCGCGCAGGAACCCCCGGTCCAGGGCGTCGGCCTCTGGCGCCGCGGGCGGAGCGCCGAACGCGGGTTGGGTGCGGGGTGTAGTCATCGCCATCAAGCCATGCTACTCGGGCGTGCCAGACCGCTCAACAGTGATTTCAAAAAAGAATGAAATCACAGGCGTCCCGGGCTCGGGACGACGGCGCGGGCCCGATAGCCCGTCGCCCGCGCGATTCGCCGGGCGGCCTTCACTCGCGCGCCCGGACGGCCGATACGTCGAGGGTCGGTCAACAGAGCCCGGCAGGAGTTAGTCCAGTGGGATACACGCCCAAGCCTCATGTCTCGCTCGCGGTGCAGCACGCGCGCTTCAGCGTGTCGATCGTTGCGCTGGTCCTCGGGCTCTGCCTGTTCGGCCAGGTCGCGGTGTGGGCCATCGTGCACTACACCGACGTCCGCATCGCCGAGGTCAAGCCCCAGCCGGTGGGCCCGAGCTTCAACATCGTCAACGACGAGCCGTCGCAGGCGCAGCTCTCTGTCGTCTCGAATGACGAGGCGGTCGCGGACGCCGGCACCAAAGATGTCGCGATCGATAGCGACAACCTCGAAGACATCGCGTCGTTCCTCGACGAGCTGGACGAAGACGAAGCGCCCTTGGCTGCTCCAGCGACCGTCGCGACGCAGAGCGAGCCGGTCGACGCCAACCAGGTGCAGAGCGCCGGCGACATCATGCTGTTCCGATTCAGCAACCTCGTGCGCTCCGTCGGGGTGCTCTCGGCGGTGCTGCTGATGGTTGTGATGTTCCAGGCGACCGTGATCGCCGGAGGCGCATCGATTCCCGGTGTCGAGAAGTGCGTCTCGGCGAGCACGATGTCGATCCTGATCGGCCTGCTCTGCCTGCCGCTCGGCACGCTGGTTCCCTCGCTGCCCTTCGGCGGCATCTTCCTGACCTACGAAGAGCTTGTCCGCTCGTCGATCGCTTTCCGCGACGGCTGGCCGGGCGCGCCCGGCGCGCTGGGCTTCTTCGGGTGGCACTTGATCATCCCGTTCATCGCTATCGGCGGGCTGCTGATGGTGATCCTCCGCTTCCGTTCCGGCGTCGAGGCCGGCGTGATCGTGACCAACGTCAGCCAGCTCGACGAGAAGCTCGAGAGCGAGATCAGGAACATGAAGCTCGGCCAGCTCGCCGCGCCCCGCTCGATGGGTGCCCTGAACTCGGCGATCGGTGACTCGGACGCCGCTCCCGGCGGTGCGCCCGAGGGCGACATGAAGAAGGCCGCGGGCGCCGAGGGTATGAGCTCCCGGCCCGGTCGCTTGATCTGAGCCTTATCGCGATCTTCATGAAACCGCACGCCCGCGTCGGCTGCGTCCCGGCCTGCGTCGCTACGCGCGCGGGTGGAACTTCTGGTGGATCTGCTTGAGCCGCGGCTGGTCGACGCGCGTGTAGATCTGCGTGGTGGCGATGTTCGAGTGCCCCAGCAGTTCCTGCACGACGCGCAGGTCGGCCCCGCCCGTGAGCAGGTGGGTGGCGAACGTGTGACGCAGCAGGTGGGGGTGCACGTCCTTCAGGCCGGCGCCGTCGGCGTGGCGACGCACGATCTGCCACACCGCCACCCGTTCGAGGGGGCGTCCGGTGCGCGAGAGGAACAGGCGCCCCTTGTCGCGCCCATCGGGGCGCACCAGCTCGATGCGGCAAACCGTGAGGTATTCGTCGAGGGCACCCGCCGCGGGAGCCCCGAACGGCACCAAACGCTGCTTGTTGCCCTTGCCCGTGACAGTGACGACGCGGAGCGTGGGCTGCACGTCGCGGGTCTCGATCGCGCCGACCTCGCTGGCGCGCAGACCGCAGGCGTACATCAGCTCGAGGATCGCTCTATCGCGGAGCCAGAGCGGGGGCCCCGCCTGCCTGGCCCCGGGTTCCGGGGGCTGCGGCGCTTCGAGGAGCTTGCGCACGGATTCTGCGCTGAGCATCCCCGGCAGACGCTTCCATTGGGCGGGGCGCTCGAGCCACTCCGTCGGATCCTCCTCGATGTGCCCCCCCGAAATGAGGAACCGGAAGAGCATGCGGATCGTCGCGAGGTGGCGCGCCACGCTCGCCGAGGAGAGCCCGCGCTCGGTGCGCAGCGACGAGATGTGCTGGACGAGGTCCCTCGGCCCGATCGCTCCGAACGACGCGATCCCGGCCCCGGAGAGGTCGCTGAACAGGTCGCGCAGGTCTCGCGCGTAGGCGTCGAGCGTGTTGGCCGCGAGGCCGCACTCGACACGCAGGTAGTTCAGGAACGCCCGGGTCTGGGGTTCGAAGTGTTCGGGGATCGCCAGAGAAACCATCGGACCGTCTTGATCGGCCGGAGGCCGAGCGCGAGGCGAAAGCGCACGAAGTGCGCGGATCGAGGTGCCCATAACCGTGTGGCGAGCGGCGCGCGCCCGGTCGCGGGCGCTCCTGGGCGATTGGCACGGGGTTTGTGGAGAGCCCGTCGGCTTACACGGCAAGGAGTGCCACACATGCGTCACGGATCGACGCCAATCGAGCGGCTCGGGGCGGAGCCTCGGCCGAGCAACGCGCCTCGGCTCGGGCTCTCCCCGGAGCCGGGGAGCGGGTTGGTGGGATCGAAGCTGATCGCGATCGCGCGGGCCGCCGAAGCGGTGCACCGCGCGGAGTCGGTGCGCCTGCTCGGCGCGGATCAGCGCGGCGTGACGGAGGCCAGACCATGAACTACGGCATGTACGTCTCCGGCTCGGCGATGCTCACGCACATGGCCCGCCAGGACGTGTTCGCGAACAACCTGGCGAACATCAACACACCCGCGTTCAAGCCCGATTCGATCAGCGTGCGCCATCGCCTGGACGTTCGCAGCGAAGACGGGCTGACGAACTGGCCGAGCGACTCGCTCATCGAACGACTGGGCGCCGGCGTGATGCCCACCCCGACACGCTCGAGCATCGGCCAGGCGGCGCTGCAGCGGACCGAGTCAGCTCTGGACCTTGGAATCGAGGGCGAGGGCTTTTTCGTTGTGCGCGCCGGCAGCGGCCCCGAAGGCCTGCGCCTCACCAGGGACGGTCGCACCGCGATCAAC
Organism: Phycisphaerales bacterium; assembly: GCA_028289195.1. Taxonomy (GTDB): domain Bacteria; phylum Planctomycetota; class Phycisphaerae; order Phycisphaerales; family UBA1924; genus JANQQR01. Next base: position 46,603 of record JANQQR010000019.1, read on the forward strand.
GCCGAGGGGCGCCTCGTGACTGCCAACGAGGGATACCCGCTCCTCGACGACGCGGGCCGCGAGATCCGGCTCGCACCCAACATCCCATTCGAAATCCAGACCGACGGCCTGATCCTGCAGGGAGGATCTCGGGTTGCGCGCCTGGGGATCTCGACGGTTCCCGATCCGTCGGGCCTCCGGAAAGAGGGCGCCGGCTTGTTCGGGAGCGCCCGTCCGGGCGGCGCGCTCGACCTCCGCGACGCCTCCGGGCTGGTGCGTCAGGGACACCTCGAGGCGTCGGGTGTGAACGCCATCGACGCGATCATGGACGTCGAGGGCGCAGCCAAGGCCGCAGCCGGGCAGGCGCGGATCATCAGCTACTACGACGAACTCTCAGCGAGCGCGATCAGCCGCCTCGGGAGGGTCGCGTGATGGGCGCGACGACTGAACGGAGACAATTCTCATGGCGATGATCGCACTCCAGTCCGGTTCGACCGGCCTCAAGGCCCTCAACACCGAGCTCGACGTGATCGCCAACAACCTGGCGAACGTCAACACCACGGGCTTCAAGGCCAGCCGGGTGAACTTCCAGGACCTGATCTACCAGGAGAAGGCGTACCCGGGTGTCGAGAACGCCAACGGCGACGAGCGCCCGACCGGCCTGTACGTCGGCCTGGGCGTCAAGGTGTCGGGCACGCAGCTGAGCTTCGAGCAGGGCTCGCCGATCGCGACCGAGAAGCCGCTCGATGTGATGATCGACGGCAACGGCTTCTTCCAGGTCGAGGTCGAGGACGATCGCGGCGAGGGCGGCATCGCCTACACCCGCGCCGGGAGCTTCGTGCTCAACAGCGACGGCGACATCGTCCTGGCCAATGACCAGGGACGCCGGCTGTTCCCGACCATCACCGTCGACGAGAACGCCACGTTCGTCGAGATCGGTTCAGACGGGCTCGTGCGGTACCTCGTGCCCGGCAGCTCTGAGCCCCAGGACGCCGGGACGATCGAGCTCGCGACGTTCGTGAACCCCGCTGGCCTCAAGCAGATCGGCGAGAACCTGTACGTCGAGACCCCCGCGACCGGAGACCCGATCACCGGCGATCCGGGCGAGGAGAACCGAGGCCTTCTGCGCAGCGGCTTCCTCGAAGCGTCGAACGTCGACCCGACGTTCGAGTTGATCAAGCTCATCCGCACGCAGCGCGCCTTCGAGATGAACAGCAACGTGATCCGAGCGGCGGACGACACGCTGCGGGCGGTCGCCCAGCTCAGGCGATAGGCGGAGGCCGGGACCGATGATGCGTTTCGCACTGATTCTGATCGCCTTGTTCTCGCTCGCAGCGCCGGCGGACGGCGGGTCCGTGCGCCTCAACGCGCGGGCGGCGATCGAGGCCGGCCGGCCGGTGACGCTCGGCGACATCGCGACGCTCGAGGGCGACGGTGCAGCAGCGCTCGCATCGACCGTGCTCTTCCCGGAGGCTCAAGCCGATCAGGCATGGCTCGAGGTCGATGTTGTCCTGGTGCGGGAGGCCCTCGAATCGGCGGGCGCGCCGATGAGCCGGCTCACCGTCGGAGGGGACCGGTGCGTGGTGAGTCTCCT
>JANQQR010000022.1 GCA_028289195.1 Phycisphaerales bacterium
CAGCCCCAGGATGTGATGAGCCGACATCGAGGTGCCAAACCGCTCCGCCGCTATGGACGCTCGGGAGCGATCAGCCTGTTATCCCCGGGGTACCTTTTATCCGATGAGCTACGACCCTTCCACACGGGATCGCAGGATCACTAGAGCCCTCTTTCGAGACTGCTTGACCCGTCGGTCTCGCAGTAAAGCCGGCTTGTGCTCTTACACTCGACACGCGGTTTCCATCCGCGTTGAGCCGACCTTTGCACTCCTCCGTTACTCTTTAGGAGGAGACCGCCCCAGTCAAACTGACCAGCACCCACTGTCCCTCGCCCGGATTCACGGGAATCGAGGTTAGGCCACAAACGTACAAAGGGTGGTATTTCACCTGTGACTCGTCCCGGACCGGAACCCGAGAGTCAACGTCTCCCACCTATGCTACGCATTATATGCTCATGGCCAATAGAAGCCTACAGTGAAGGTCCACGGGGTCTTTCCGTCTTGCCGCGGGTAGGCGGCATCCTCACCGCCACTACTATTTCACCGAGTCGGTCGCGGAGACAGTGCTCCAATCGTTACGCTATTCATGCGCGTCGGAACTTACCCGACAAGGAACTTCGCTACCTTAGGACCGTCATAGTTACGGCCGCCATTGACCGGTGCTTAGGTCATGAGCTTCGCCGAAGCTAACCCACTTCCGTGACATTCCGGCATCGGGCAAGCGTCACACTGTATACATCCTCTTGCGAGTTCGCACAGTGCTGTGTTTTTGATAAACAGTCGTCAGAGCCTTTTCTCTGCGCCCTCCGTTTCCGGTAGGGCCCCCTTCTTGCGAACGTACGGGGTCAATTTGCCTAGTTCCTTCGCGACCGTTCTCTCGAGCGCCTGAGGCTATTCGCCTCACCTACCTGTGTCAGTTTTGGTACGGACCTCGTGTTGCCCCCGTGACTTTTCTAGGAACCCCGTCCCTCCACGTCGGCCTGACGGCCTCAGCAAGCTGGTGCTTCTGTGGAGCTTCAGAATTCGCATCACGGTTTGATCTCAACGAGGGCGCAGGAATATTAACCTGCTGTCCATCGACTACGCCTTTCGGCCTCGCCTTAGGATCCGGCTAACCCTGGGCGGATTTCCCTTCCCCAGGAACCCTTAGGTTTACGGCGAGCAGGATTTTCACCTGCTTTATCGTTACTCAACCCGGCATATTCACTTCCTGCCGCTCCAGCGACCCTTCCGGGACACCTTCTCAGCTGACAGGAACGCTCTCCTACCGCTCTTTCGAGCCCGCGGCTTCGGCACTTTGCTTATTCCCGATCATTATCGGCGCCGAACTCCTCGACCAGTGAGCTATTACGCACTCTTTAAATGGTGGCTGCTTCTAAGCCAACATCCTGGCTGTCATAGCAATTCGACTTCCTTACGAACTTAGCAAAGTTCAGGGGCCTTAGCCGGCGGTCAGGGCTGTTTCCCTTTTGACCACGGATATTATCACTCGCAGTCTGACTCCCTGGACTTGGCGCGTGGTATTCGGAGTTTGGTTGACCCGGGTACCCGGGAAGGGCCCCAAAGCCATCCAGTCGCTCTACCCCCACGCGTTGCCTCCAGAGGCTATTCCTAAAAATATTTCGGAGAGAACGAGCTATCTCCTAGTTTGATTACACTTTTAGTCCTCCCCACAGCTCATCTCATATCTTTTCAACGATAACGAGTTCGGGCCTCCAGGCGGTGTTACCCGCCCTTCACCCTGGCCATGGGTAGATCACTAGGTTTCGCGTCTACGCCGCACGACTGATCGCCCGTTTCGGACTCGCTTTCGCTCCGGGTCCGGACCGTTAGTCCTTACCCTCGCCGTACAACGTAACTCGCCGGGTCATTATGCAAAAGGCACGCCGTCACCCCCGAAGGGGCTCCGACCGCTGTGTAAGCACATGGTTTCAGGTACTCTTTCACTCCGCTCGCAGCGGATCTTTTCATCATTCAGTCACCTTACTGATTCACTATCGGTCGTCAGAGAGTACTTAGCCTTGGAGGGTGGACCCCCCATGTTCACGCCGGGTTTCACGGGCCCGACGCTACTCTATGGCATCCCCTTTCTGCGCGCTACAGGACCGTCACCTTCTTCGGTGCGGCTTTCCAGCCGCTTCACGCGTTTCCAGGTTCATCCGCTTTCGCTCGCCGCTACTTACGGAGTTGCGGTTGCTTTCCTTTCCTCCGGATACTTAGATGTTTCAGTTTTCCGGGTTCGCTTCTCATGACTATGCATTCACCATGAGATGACCCTAACGGGCCGGGTTTCCCCATTCGGACATCGAGAGATCAATGCTTGGTTACCAGCTCCCTCTCGCTTTTCGCAGGTTCCCACGTCCTTCATCGCCTTCTGACGCCGAGACATCCGCCATGTGCCCTTAGTCGCTTGACCACACCAACCGCACGCCCCGGGCTCACACTCTCGTGCGATCCCGGTTTGCGGGGCCGATCTGATGCAAACCACCGCCAGACTCCGGTTCCCGCCCGAACGGTTGCCCGTTCGCTCGAGACACGACATCCACCCGATCCGCAGGGCTTTGCATACACACCCTGCCGGGAACAAAGGACGCCGGAGACCGGCACGATTTCGTTCTATCTTTCGCCGTTAATTGGCACTCATGCTCTTTCTCGGTGCACACCTGTCGTTCATAGAGGCCAGCGCGATAGAGGTCGTCAGGATTGAAGAGCGATCTCGTGGGTATGGGATACCCGGGGATAGCGATCGCCAGACGGATGTAGGGCGCTGCGCCGAACGCAGGTGCGGCATTCACAACAATCTTCGGTTTCCAAAGAGCTCGGTGCCTGGGCCGTCACGGCTTGCACACCGACACTTCTTGCCCGTCAGGAGAAAGGTTCTCGTTGGCGGGTTCGAAGGCCTCGCTGGTTTTCAGCGGGATCGGCAAGTGTAGCGATTGCTCATTTCCTGTCAAGCCGGCGAAGACCTGGATTCTCCGAGAACCTCCCGATGGGGATAGCTCGGGGAGAACAGGCCGGGCGCCTCGCCCGGCTCCGCCCCGGATGGGCCTGCGGGCCCTTGGGCGGGGTCAGCGCCGGTCGGGATCGTCGTCCCGATCGGTGCTCGGGATGCTCGGGACGGCGGCGGCACCGAGCTGGGCGTTGGCCAGCACCTCGGCGAATCGCTGGCTGGTCTCGGCCTCGCGGGCCATGCGGCTGATCAGGCGGGTCCCGTCGGACGAGGCCAGGAATACCTGGGCGGCCCCGGGGGCGCCCGGCACGGACACGACGTCGACGAGGAAACCGTCGCCGCGGATGGTGCGGGAGGCCCCGACCTCGGTCTCGTCGCCGAGGGCGATCTGACCGTTGTCGGCTTCGGAGATCTGCCAGGTCTTGAGCTCGGGCAGCGAGACGCTGCCCTCGACGGAGTCGCCCGGGCTCAGGCTGACCTGGGCCCGGCGCCAGTAGCCGTAGAAGAACTCGAAGATCTCGAGCGTGGCGCGGGCGCCGGCGGCGATGGGCTGGTTGCGGGCCACCGGGTTGGCCGAGGCGACGAAGAACATCACGTCGGGCGCGATCTCGACGGGGTCGGACCACTCGGACGGGGCGCTGTCGACGACGAATTGCCTGGCGAGCTCGCGGGCGTCTTCGGGGAGCTTGTCCTCGAACCCGAAGTAGGGGTTGGTGATGCGGACGCGGGCGCGGTAGCGGTAGGTCTCGCCGGGCTGGGCGCCCAGGTCGTGCGTCCAGAGCGTGACTTCCGGGGTGTCGGGCTCGGCGAGCGAGAGGAGGGGCTCCTCGAAGACCGGCTCGTCGCCGGCGTCGAGCGGGCGGCCCTCTTCGTCGAAGCCGAGATCGTTCAGCGCATCGACGGCGCTGGTGGCACGCCCATCGAACTCCACGATGCGCTGCTCGACTGGGTTGAGATCGCCGCCTCCGCCTCCGGGCGCGCCGTCGTCGCCCCGGGGGTCGTCGCCGTTGTTCTGCTGGATGAGTTGATCGATGCGTGCGCGGAAGCTGCGGAGGTCGTTCACCAAGGTGTTGACCTGCTCGAGCAGCGCGGGGTTGGCCTCGGCGCCTGCGCTGGGCCACGTCCAGGGCTCGCCGGAGATCGTCTGGTACATCTCGGGGCGTCTGATGTCGGACCGGCTCTCGGCTTCGATGCGGAGGATCTCGCTGAGGTCGGTGTTCTGCATGCCCTCCCGGTCGAGCTCGTCGCGAACGCTCGCGGCACCGACCATGGGCGCGAGCTCCACGGCGTCGCTCCACTGCCCGCCCTCGATGAGGGTCTGGCGCTCCCAAACGACGTCGAGGATCTCGGAGCGGCGCTTCCAGAACTCATCGGGGACGCCCGCGGCGCCGTCGCCGGGGCTGGCCAGCATGGCGCGGAAGTCCTCGGCGGGGAAGCGGGTCTCGATCGAGACGCTGCGCACGTCGAAGGGCTGCGCGGTCGGGAGCATCCTCTGGAGCTCGGGGCCGGCGCGCTGGACGGCGACGGGGTCGAGCGTGAAGCCGTAGGTGGCGCTGACTGGGCGCGAGGTCTGGGGCGGGGTGATCGCCACGAACGCCGCGTTCTGGTTGGATCCGCCGGTCTCCGGGCGGACGATCGGGCCGTCGGCGCCGGCGTCACCGAGGTCGAGCTGGGCCTCGCCGAGGGCGAGGATCTGGGCCGAACCGGTGCCCGCGCTGCGCGACTGCTCGTAGAGATCGAGCACGGCCGGGGCGCGTTCGGGGACGCCTCCCGCGACGTCGGGCGACGAGAGCTCGCTGGCCTTGCGCTCGGCGAGTTCGCGCACCTCGGCATACGCCTGCGAGATGGGGACGTCCTTGTTGTTGGCGCGCACGGTCGCGGGGCCGCCGATGAGGCCGAGCTGCTGCACGAGAACGAAGATCAACACGAGGAAGAACGCCGCGAGGACGACCTTCTCCACGTGCTGCTCGATGATCGAGATGCCTTTGAGCTTCATTTTCTATGGACTCCTGCTGGCGACGTGCCCCGGTGGGCGTCGCTCGGCGGATGCGTGGTTCAGCCTTGGTCTTGGTCCGCGACGTCTTCGCCCTCGGTCTCGGGCTCGGGCTCCGGTTCGGGGATTCCGAACTGGGTGCGCACGGGGGCGGGCATCGACTCGCCGAGCCAGGAGCGGAGCCAGACGGACTCCACCGTGAACCTGGCGCGGACGACGTAGTCCGATCCGTAGTCGTAGCCCTGGGCCAGATCGGGGATCGGGTCGTAGTCCTCGATGTCGATGTCGGTGACGGTCATGTAGTTCGTCTGCGCGAACGCGTCGACGATCAGGGGGATCTTGTTGGCGGCGACGATCGCTTCGATCTCGACGAAGCGGAGGTCGTACATCGAGTTCGGGGCGACCGGCCAGCTCACGCGCCCGGTGTGTGTGAGCTCGAAGTTGGGCTGGACGATCGCCTTGTCGTCGACACTGACCGGGGGCGCGCCGCCCCCGCCCTCGTCACCACGCGGTGTGCGCCGGCGGCCGCCATCGTCGGCGGGGGCCCCGCTGACGCCGGGCTCGGAGATCCGGATGGACTCGATGCGCTTGACGGCGCCGTCGTAGACCGGCACGCGCCCGTCGAACTCGTCGGTGTTGGCCAGGGCGAGAGCGCTCATGACGTCTTCGTGGATCCAGAGGAAGTGCTGAGCGCGCCAGGCGCCCTCGAGCGCCTCGTCGCGCTCCAGCGCGGTGAGGTCGGCGTTCTCGACGTTGGGGAGGACGTCGAAGATGTCGCGTGTGGCGAAGAAGCGCACGCCTCGGGCGTGGTCGCGGTAGAGGTCGAGGCGGAGCTCGCCGAGTCGCTGGCGGATCTGGTCCTGCTCCTCGGCGGTGAGCTGGTCGGACGTGCGCGACGCGGTGATCCGCGCTTCCTGCTGCGTCTTCTCGCGGGTGATGGTGGCGCTGACCGAGGCGCCCGAGGGGCGCTGCCCGGCCTGCGCATCGCTGAGCATGGCGTCGTGGGCGTCGCCGTACTGCTCGACGAACTCGCGGAGCAGGCGGAGCAGGGTGGTGTCGTCCGGCGGCGAGGGCAGGAAGCCCCGCGCCGCGGGGAGCAGTTCCTTCTCACCCCTGTTGAATTCGATGGCGCGCGTCCGGACCGTGGTGACGTCGCTGAGCAGCTGCTCGCGGATCGCCTTGACGCGCTGGGTGGTGGCGTCGTTGGGGGCGCGCTTCAGGGAGAACTCTTCCTGGCCCTCGAGGACCGCGGGGATCCCGTAGGTGACATCGATGCCGTTGATCTGGCTGACCTTCTGGCTGATGTCCTTTTCGAGGTCCTCGTGGATCGTGGCCCGCCAGCCGGAGGCGAAGAACCACGCGACCGGCGCCGCGATCACGGCGAGGAGGAGGAGGATGACGCTGACGAGATTCGCTTTGAGCCAGGGCACGAAACCGGTCATGACGAGGCCTCCTCATTGGTCGGTGCGCCGGCATCGGCGGTGGCGTCGGTGTCCGCTTCCATCGCCTCGGCCTCCATCTCGGCCGGGGTGCGGATCTGGACGCTCCAATTGATCGTGTAGCGATAGAGGGTGCCCGCGGGACGGGGCTTGATGGCCTCGGCGGGGATGGGCGCGATGGTGTCGAGCTCGGACGAATCGGCGCCGCGCGGGGCGCGGTCCCTGCTCGGCGGCGGTGGCGGGTTGCCCCCTCCGCTGTCGGTCGGGTCGCTGTCGTCGCCGGGGGGAGGGCCGCCGCCGCCGCGACGGCGGGAGGGCGACGAGGGGCTGCTCGGTGGCGGGCCGTCGCCCTCGAACTCGACGATCGGCACGTCGGTCGGACCGGGGATGCTCTCGAAGGTGTAGGTCACCCCGGTGCGCTGCTGGTTGTTGCGCAGCCAGGAGAGGAAGGACTCGTTGAGGAACGCGCGGTCGTCTGCGCTGGAATCGACGACGAGCGTGACGAGCAGCCCGCCGCGCTCGCCCGCGACCGGGCCTTCGGCGGCCTGGGCGTCGTCGTTTGCGCGCCTGCGCCGGCGTCCGCCGTCGTCGCCCTGGGGCATCGACGAGACGAGCAGAGAGGTGCCGGGCTTGACGTACTCGGTGTTGAAGCTGGCCAGGCGGACGCCGAGTTCGTCGGCTCCGACGGGCGCCTTGCGCTGGGCGTCGGAGAGCATGTTGCTCACGTCGGCGAGGACTTCGGCGTAGAGGTCCTTGCCCGTCGCGAGCGCCAGGACGTTCTGCGCGACGAAGCCGGGCCCCTCGATCGACTCGACCTCGCTCCACTTGCCCTTGAGGTCGCCGCCGGTGCGGATTGCGTCGTTAATGGGGCGCGTGTTGCTGGGGTCGGCGCGGGCGGCGTCGACCTCGGCGCTCTCGAGGAACGGCTGGAGGAACATCAGCCCGCCGGCGGCCAGGCCCATGCCCGCGGCGACGGCGAAGACCTTGGTCTTGCGCTTCCAGAGCGCTTTGCGGATCACCGGGACCGGCATGAGGTTGGCGTTGATGGTCTCGAGGCCGAGGCCCTGGAGGGCGAGGCCGTAGCTGGTGGCCATCATGGTCGAGGCGGCCTCGAAGTCGGCGCTCTCGCTCCCCTCGATGTTCAGGCGCTTGTAGCGCTCGAGGCGGTAGACGTCCATCTGGAGCTGCTGGCTCAGCAGCTTGCGGAGGCCCATGAGCTTGAAGGTCGCGCCGCAGCCGATGACCCGCTGGATGTTGGCCTCGGGGTGCGTGTCCTTGTAGTAGCCGATGGAGCGCTGGATGTCCTGGACGAGCTCGGAGAGGACCGGCTTGAGGGACTGGAAGATGTGCTTCTTGTACTTGCTGGTCTCGGCCTCGCGCTTGAGCTTCTCGGCCTTGACGTAGTCGAGCTTGAAGGTCTCGGCGATCTTCTCGGTGAACTGGTGGCCGCCGAGGGGGAAGGTGCGCATCCAGACCTTGCCGTGGTCGGCGATGATCAGGTCGGTGGCGGTGGTGCCGATGTCGACGATGACGGTGCCGGGAGTCTGGTCGGTGAAGGCCAGGTCGTAGGCCAGGGCGTTGTAGACCGAGACGGGGCTGAGGTTGATGATGTCCGGCGTGAGGCCGACCTCGCTGTAGAGCGAGAGCATCTCGTTCATGCGCTCCTTGGTGGAGGCGAAGATGCCGACCTCGACTTCGGGCGAGTCCTCGCTGGCGAAGGTCTGGTAGTCCCACTCGACGTCGTCGATCGGGAAGGGGATCTGCTGGACCGCCTCGAACTTGACCAGGCCGGCGACTCCCTTGGGCTCGACCGGCGGGAGCTTGGCGAAGCGGGCGAAGGCCGAGTGGCCGGGGACCGACAGGGCGATGGTGCTGCCACGCATCGCGTCGCGGTACTGGCTCATGAGGGAGCCCAGGGCGAGGCGGGTCGCCTCATCCTTATCTATGCCGGGCGTCGAGAGGACGCGCTTGTGGGGCATGACCACGAAGTCGGCGACGCGGAGGGAGTCTCCGTCGCGCTCGACCTTCAGGGCCTTGACGCCACCGGCGCCGACTTCGATACCCCAGCAGACGTTGGAAGCCATAACCGCTCCTTCGTGATGCGTTCGCCGCGAGGCCCGCGGGCCCACCAGCTCGGCGGGGCCTCAGGCGGCAAGGGCGACCATGCTAGCGACAAGGCCGAATTCGGGTTTCGCCTCCGGGGGTGCGTTCCGATCGCGCACCACGACCCGGTCGCGAGCGCGATCCGATACGGCCCCGGGCGGCCTGCGGTTCGGGCGAGCCCGCGGGGATGCTGGCTCCGATTCTGCGCCTCACCCGCGGGGGCGAATGGAGTACACTGTGCGGTTCGGACATCCCCGGAGCGAAGGCCCAGGCGCCGAGGGGCGAGGCCGGAGCGACGGGAAGGGATCGCTGGTTGGGAACCGAGATCCGGGAAATCGAATCGAGACACAGGTCAGTCGAGCCGAGCACGCCGGTATGAACGAGAACACCGCCGAGAACAAGGCGCCGTCGTCGCCTCCCCAGGACGCGATCGAGGATCAACAGGCACCCCAGGCCAGCGAGGCTCCGGCCGAGCAGGCGGCGCCCGCGGACAGCGCGGGAGGCGCGCCGGCGCCGGTAGCCGCGCCCCCGGCACCGTCGGTCGGCGACGCTTCGTCGATAGAGATCGACGACGCGACGCAGGCCGAGATCGATGCCGCGATGAGCGCGGCGACCGGCGGACCGGCCGATGCGCCCAAGGCCGTGCACGACAAGCCGAAGCCCGAGGAACTCGAGGCCGCGCACGCGGCGGCGCAGCCCAAGGCGATCCGCGGCCCGCGCGTGGTGCAGGGCGGGCGCGAGTATCGCACCGGCATCGTCGTGAGCGTTGGGCCGTCGGACATCTTCATCGAGTTCGGCCCCAAGGAACTGGGCGTTCTGCCCCGCACGCAGTTCAAGGACGAGGAACTGCCGGGTGTCGGCGAAGAGATGGAGACTGCTGTCGAGCGGTTCGATCGCGACGAGGGTCTGTTCATCTGCACCCGTCCGGGCGCCGTGCAGAAGGCCGATTGGGAGATGCTGGAGCCGGGCCAGGTGGTCGAGGCTCGCGTCACCGGCGTCAACAAGGGCGGGCTGGAGCTGGAGGTCGCCAAGCACCGGGCGTTTATGCCCGCCTCGCAGGTCGACACGCGCCGCATCGAGGACCTTTCGGTGTTCGTAGGCGAGAAGATGGCCTGCAAGGTGACGAAGGTCGATCGCACCGGCAGGGGCAACATCCTGCTGTCGCGGCGCGACATCGTCGCCGGGGAGCGGAAGGCGGCCCTGGCCGAGGCGAAGGAATCGCTCAAGGAAGGCCAGACCATCGAGGGCGTCGTGCGCAAGATCATGCCGTTCGGCGCGTTCGTCGACATGGGCGGCGTGGACGGCCTGCTGCACGTCTCGGACCTGAGCCACGACCGGGTGACCAAGGTCGAGGACGTCGTGAAGGAGGGTGACAAGGTCACCGTCCAGGTCCTCAAGCTCGACTGGGACAGCAATCGCCACTCGCTGGGGCTCAAGCAGCTCCAGGAAGATCCCTACGCCACGGCGACCGAGGGGATCAAGGAAGGCGAAGAGGTCGAGGGCAAGGTCACGAAGCTCATGGAGTTCGGCGCGTTCGTCGAGATCGCCCCGGGCGTCGAGGGCCTCGTGCACATCTCCGAGCTCGCCTGGCAGCGGGTCCAGAAGACCAGCGACGTGGTGCAGCCCGGCAAGCAGGTGAAGGTGAAGATCCTCAAGGTCGACACCGGCTCCCGCAAGGTGAGCCTGTCGATGAAGCAGTGCTCGGGCATGCCGATGCCCAAGGGCATGAAGCCCCGCGGCGGCGGTCGCGGGCGCGGGCGCGGCGAAGAGGACACGCGCAGCCCGGACGAGATCCTCAAGGAGACGCCGGCGCTCCGGCGTGCCCGCGAGAAGGCCAAGCAGCAGGAGAAGCAGACCGCCGGTCTGCGCAGCGGCCTCGGCGACGCGATGGGCGAGGGCCTTGGCGGCCTGAAGCTCCCGAGCTGATCAATCAGCACGCCTGAGATCCGGCGATTCAGTCCGGGAGCGATCTCCGCGCGCCTGCGCCGTAGCTCTGAAATGTCATACTATCGGTCTGAACGACGGTATTTCGCTTTATAGGTCTCGAAATATCGTTGTTATCGTCCATCAGTGGCGTTCTGGCGCTTCTGAGAGGGTTTTTCGGGTTTGGCATGCTGGGTGCATTCTCTCTTCTCAGACAACGCCCAGGGAGGGCGTGAGAGGAGACCCCGATGAACACCAAGCTCAAAGCAATGATGATGAACGCCTCGGTCGCCGGCTCCGTCGGTGCTCTGGCCTTCACGGTTGGCGCGGCGCTGCACACGGGCGCGGCGGCGGCGGCTGACGAGCTGATGGGTTCCGGGGCCGAATCGACAGTCATGCTCGCGTCGTCCGAGGCCCGGGGCGATCGCTCGGGGGCCGAGGGCGCTCAGCGGAGCGGGACCATCCAGCGGGCCAACCTCCTGGTTGGCGAGCAGGTGGTCGATCGCTTCATGTCGATGGGCGTGAGCTGGTAACGAGCGGCAGGGAGGCGGGGCCGAGCCGGGCGCGGGCGATCCAAGGGAGGGTCCGCGAGCGGGTCGGCCCTGCGTCGCTCGTTTTCCGGCGGATCGTCTTGCTAGCTGCGCCGGCGACGCGAGACCGCAAGAGCACCGAACACAAGCAGCGCTCCGGACGCCGGTGACGGGACGAACATCAGGTCGTCGAGTCCGGCGGAACCGGAGAAGTTCACTGTCATGCGGGTGACGATGGTCGGGTCGAACCCGGCCTGCTCGGTCGCGGTGGCCGGGCCGCCGACGCCTTCGCCGTCCTGATCGGCCAGCGTGGTGAACAGGAGCGTGTCGTAGCCGAGGGGCGAGATCGTCGGGTCGTTCGTCCACTTCGAGGGCACGCTGTAGGTGCGCGTCAGCCCGTTCATGTCGAGCAGTTCGATCGTGAGCGCGGCGTTGCCGTTGATGTCGACGAGCTTCATCGACTCGAGTTCGGAGGGGAACGTGAAGTCGAAGGAGATCACGCCGCCGCCGGCGTCATCGTTGGGGCTGTCGTAGATGCCCGACGTGCCCTGGGTGAGGCTGGATCCGCCGTCGTTCTGGACGATCAGGATGTTGCCGCAGTCGACCAGGAGGTCGGGGTCCTGGCTGTTCTGGTTGGGGCCGGTGGTGTCGGAATCGAAGATCGCGACGCGGCTTCCGCCGTTCGTGTTGTCCGACGACGAGATGCCGGTGTTCAGCGTGAACAGGCCCATCTCGTACTGCCCGAGGATCGTGGACAGCTGTCGGCCGTTCTCAATCGGGGTGTTGTCGTTGTAAGTCTCGAAATCGACCAATGGCATGGCCGAGGCCACCGGCGCAGCCGCACCAACGGCAGCGCACAGCGCAAGGGTTCGGATGGTCATAGCGCCCAGCTTCCCAATCCTGGATTGACGTGTCTCTCCCGATCCGGGCGGCTTCCCAGGGCGCTCGGATCACTCTTCTCAACCAATCAATGGTGCCACGGGAATCCGCGGGGGCAAGGCCGGGTCGGGTTCTCGGACCAGATTTGACCGAGTCCATCCCCGAAAGAGGCCAGGATGTGAAGATGGGCAATGCTCAGGTTCGCCGTTGCGGGTCAGTAGCGGAGGTTCGCGTAGGGGTTTGTGCTGTTCACGGTGATGCCCTGGAAGTTGAGGACGCTGCCGACGGAGTTGCCGGGGACGATGGGCCCGAAGTCGGCGACGGAGTTGTCCGCGGCAACGTTCCGGATGATCAGGTTGCGTGTGCCGACGGCGATCACGCCGTGGTCGTTCGACACGCACCTGTTTCCCTCGACGACGCTGAACGCATCACCCTCGGAGCGGATCAGTACGCCGGCTCCGTCTACGGCGGATCGCCCGTTGGCGTGCACGAGATTCTGAAACGCGGCGCTCTGGGTGTCGAGATTGATGCCGTTGATCCCGTTGAGCAGCGCGCTGCAGCCCTGCACCACGGACCCCGGCCCCGTGTTGAATCCGTCGAGATCGTTGTTGGACGACGCGCACCCTTCCGCCAGGCTCCACGAGTTGATCGAGAACCCGTGCGCGTCGTTGTTCGCTGAGACGCATTGACCGATGTAGTTGCCTGTCTGCGCCCAGATGCCCGAGTTGCCGTTGTCCGTCGCGACGCTCGAGACAATCGTCGATTGCTGCGCCAGCCGGAACCCGAACGATCCGTTGATGATCGCCGTGCAGGAGGCCACCGTGCTGGACGGGCCGACTTCGATCCCGTTGCTCCCGCACTCCGCCGCCGTGCTCCGAGTGATGACGGAACTGGCCGAGGTATCGAATCCGTCTTCCATGTTCTCGAACGCGAGGCACGAATCGAACATGCAGAACCTGGCGGCCCGGAACCCGTCGCTTCGGCAATTGAACGCCTGGCAGGTCGAGAACAGGCAACTATCGCCCGCGACGAACCCGACCTCGACGAGCTGAACCGCGCAGCGAATCAGAGCGGTGTTCTGGTTCACGACGATGCCGTTCCCCCCGCACGATCGGACGTTGACACCCGAGATCGCGCAGTCGATGGTCAGCGATGCGTCCACGCCGTTGCCGCCCCAGGCGTCGAGGGACCCGTTTTGGATCGCGACCGACATCGCGTCCATCTGGGTGACCGAGATTGCGTCGAGCGAATCCGTGACGCCGCGGAGCGTGAAACCGTTGAGATCAACGGTGATGGATGACCCCGCGATCTCGATGCCGTGCTTCATCGCTTCGCCGGCCAGGTTCTCGGCGAGGTAGTACGAGCCCGGTTCGGTGATCTTGTAGACGCTGTCGGCGTCGCCGGGCGTGTTGGCGGCGTTGATCTCGATGCGTGGGCCGAAGCGCCCGGTCTCGGCGATGGGGCCGGCTGGGGGGTTGAGCGGGCCGGCGAACGCTGGAAGCGTGCAGACGAGCCAGACAGACAGGGCGGCGGTGCGCATGGTTGGTTCCTTGTCAGTAGCTGATGTTCGCCCAGGAGTTGGAGTTCGAGAGACCCGCGCCGACGGCATTGATGATCGTGCCGATGGTGTTGCCGGCGGGGATCGAATAGTCACCCCCGGAATTGTCCGCGGCGGCGTTGCAGATCACGATGTTGCGCGAGCCGGCAACACGGATCCCGTAGTCGTTCCCGACAAGCGTGTTTCCCTCGAGCCGGCACAGGCCAAGGCCGGCGTTGGATTGATAGATGCCCGCGCCGTCGGGGATCTCGCTCCCGTTGCCCCGTGCGACGCAGCGCTGCACAGTTGAACCGGAGAACGCACTGATCCCGTGCTCTCCGTTGCTGAACGCCGCGCAGTCGACGACGTGCCCGGTGCCGATGGTGATGCCGCTGCCCGTGTTGTCCGCTGCGGCGCAGGAACGCACGACCGAGCTGCCCGAGACCGCGACCCCGTTGAGGCCGTTGTTCCATGAACTGCAGTCGGCCACGAGGGACGCCGCGGTGCTCTGGATCCCGTTCAGCCCGTTCTTGAAGGCCATGCAGCCGCGGATCGTTGCTTGGGGCGCATAGGCAACGATCCCGCCGAATCCGTTGTCCGATGCGGAACACGACTCGACCACTGCGTGTCGCCCGATCTCGATTCCATCGGCCGTGTTCCCCACGCTCGCACAGCCGAGCACGACGGACCGGCCGGCGCAGACGACGCCGCTGGCCCCGTTGGCCTCAGTGGTGCACCCGACGATCGAACTCCCGGCTCCCGCTTCGATCCCGTGGGCTGCGCACTGGTTGGCGAAGCACGACGTGATCACCGAGGCGTCGTCGAACGAGAACCCGTTCCCGGTGAAGCTCTGCGACGCGGTGCACGACTCGGCGATGCAGCCCTTGCCGCCACGGAAGCACGGGCCCTGGGAGCCGGTCACAGCGCAGTTGCTGATCTTGAACGTCGGCCCGGTGAGGATGCCCGAGCCGTCTCCCGAGCCCCCACCGACAAACACCACAAAGATGTCCTGGATCGTGCCTGAGAACGACGACTCCGCTTCGATCCCGTGATCGCCCATGCCGCGGATCGACCCGTTGCGGATCGCGATGTTGAACCCGGCTGCGAAGATGCCGCTCAGGGTGTCGTTGGCGCCGCTGATCTCGAAGCCCATCAGGTCGAGGGTGACGCCGTTGGTTGCGATCTCGATGCCGTGCTTGCCGGATTCCGCCACGATGTTCGCGCCGAGGTAGTACGAGCCGGGCTGGGAAATGCGGAACGTGCTGTCGGCGTCGCCGGGGGTGTTGGCACCGCTGACCTCGATGCGAGGGCCGAAGCGCCCGGATTCCGCGATCGGACCGGCCGGCGGGTCGAGGGGCCCGGCGAGGGAGGGACACGCGAGCGCGAGAGCGGCGATGGCGAAGAGGGTGCGCACGGAGTTGTTCCTTCTCAGTAGCTGATGTTCGCCCAGGAGTTGGAGTTCGAGAGATTCAAGCCCGCGGCGTTGATGATCGTGCCGATGGTGTTGCCGGCGGGGATGGAGAACTCGCCGGCCGAGTTGTCCGATGCGCAGTTGCGGATGACGATGTTGCGCGTGCCGGTCACGAGCACGCCGTAGTCGTTGTTCGTCAGCGTGTTGCCCTCGAACCTGCAGTGGCTCTCACCACCGAGCCGCTGGTAGATGCCGGCGCCGTCGGCGATGGTTGCCCCGTTGCCTGACGAGGTGCAGTCGCGCACGGTCGCTCTGAGGGTCGTGACGATGCCGTGCTCGCCGTTGCCGGACGATGCGCAGTCCACGACAAGCCCAGAACTTCCGCACACGATTCCGTCTTCTGTGTTGTCGAGCGCCATGCACGACCGGATCACCGAGCCGGACCCCCCGACAATCCCGTTGAATCCGTTGTCCCAGGCGCTGCAATCGGTGATGACGCTGCCGGAGGTGCTGGAAATCCCGTTGCCACCGTTGTTGTAGGCGATGCATCCTCGGATCGTGTTGTGCGGGGCGCTTGCCGATATGCCGCTGCCGGTGTTGTTCGACGCCGAGCACGTGTCGATCGTGCAGTGGACGCCGAGCTGGAAACCGTTCTGGTCGTTGCCGATGCTCGAGCAGGCGAACACCGAGGACTCGATCCCGGTGCGGATCCCGCTCAGGATGTTCGCCTCGGCTGTGCAGCCGATGATCGAGCTCCCCGCGCCCGCGCTGATGCCGTGCCCGAGTTGGCACTGGTTCGCGAAGCACGAGGTGATCACAGCGGCCTCGGCGAGATCGAACCCGTCTCCGTTGAAGCTGGTCGACGCGATGCACGATTCGACGATGCAGCCCTTGTCTCCGACGATGCAGTCGCCCTGAGACGCGTTGACGATGCAGCCGGTGATGCGCGTGTACGCGCCGGCGGTGATGCCCGTCCCGGCGCCGGTAGCGCCACCCACGAATGTGACCTGTATGCCCTCGATGATGCTGGCGAGCGCAAAGTCCATCAGGATCCCGTGCTCACCGAAGCCCCGGATCGAGCCGTTGCGCACGGTGATGCTGAACCCGGCGCCGAAGATGCCGCTGAGGGAGGAGTTGAGGCCGCTGAGCTCGTAGCCCATGAGATCGAGCGTGACGCCGCTAGCGGCGATCTCGATGCCGTGCTTCATCGCCTGCCCGGTGACGTTGCCCGCGAGGTAATACGAGCCCGGTTCGGTGATCTTGTAGACGCTGTCGGCGTCGCCGGGCGTGTTGGTGTCGTTGATCTCGATGCGTGGGCCGAAGCGTCCGGTCGGGCTGATCGGGCCGGACGGAGGGTTCAAGGGGCCGGCGAGGGCGGGGCATGCCAGCGTTGTGATCACGATCGAACAGATGATGCGCATAGATGGCTTCTTTCAGTAGCGGATGTTCGCCCAGGAGTTGGAGTTGTTCAGAATCACCCCGGCGGCGTTGATCTGTTCGCCCACGGTGTTGTTGACAGGGCCAACGATCTCGCTCGTATTGCCGGCGTACATGTTCCTGACCACGACGTTTCTCTCGCCCGTGAGTTCGATCGCCGTGGTGCACTTGGTGATCGAGTTGCCCTCGATGCGGCAGTACGTGAGCCCGACGGAGCGCTGGAGGATCCCGGGGCCGGCGTTGTCGTTCACGGCGCAATCGAGCGCCTCGCTGTCCGCGTCGATCCGTATGCCGAACTGGTTGTTGTTGGACGCGAGCGAGTTGCTGACGCGGCTCCGAGAATTCATGCTGATGCCGCCGTCTCCGTTCGAACGCGCTGTGCACCTCGCGACGTACGAGCCGAACCCGCCGATGATGCCGACATCAGTATTGAACCAGGAGCTGCACGCCTCGACGACACTCGCGTTGCCGGTCGAGATCCCGGTGGAACCGTTGTCGTAAGCAAAGCAGCCGCGGACGACGCTCTGCCCGCCGGCGTTGATGCCGACTTCTCCGTTCTCCGCGGCGGTGCACGATTCGATCGAGCTGCTGCCAGCCGCAACCCCATCGAAACCGTTGCCGGTTGCGGTGCACATTGCGACCACACAGAACAGGCTGAGGCTCAAGCCGTTCTGACCGTTTCCGTGGCTGGCGCACCCGATCACCACCGATCGCGCCCCCGCAGCGATACCGTCTTTCTCGTTCGCCTCGGCGGTACACCCGGTGAACACGCTCCCTTCCCCTGCCCTGAATCCGTCGTCGTCGCACTGGTTCGCGAAACACGAGGTGATGAGAGCGGCCTCGGCGAACGAGAACCCGTTGCCGCTGAAGCTGGTCGACGCGATGCACGATTCCACGACGCAGCCCTTGGCTCCGCGGAAGCAGTCGCCCTGGGGACCGTTCACCGAGCAGCCACTGATCCGGGCGTACGGCCCGACGAGGATCCCGACGCCTTCTCCCGAACCGCCGCCGACGAACGCGACCTGGATGTTCTCGATGATGCTCGAGAGGGAAGACTCCATGAAGACGCCGTGCTCGCCGAAGCCCCGGATCGAGCCGTTGCGCACCGTGATGCTGAACCCGGCGCCGGAGATGCCGCTGAGGGAGGAGTTGAGGCCGCTGAGTTCGTAGCCCATCAGATCGACAGTGACACCGTTGGCGGCGATTTCGATGCCGTGCTTACCTCCCTGGCCGGTGAGGTTGCCGGAGAGGTAGTACGAGCCGGGCTGGGAGATTCGGTAGACGCTGTCGGCGTCGCCGGGGGTGTTGGAGTCGTTGATCTCGATCCGCGGGCCGAAGCGCCCGGATTCGGAGATCGGCCCGGCGGGTGGATTGAGCGGGCCGGCGAGGGCGGGGGCGGTGCAGAGCGAGCCAGCGGCGAGGATCGAGCGGATCTTGTGCATCGTTTGCTCCTCCGGATCTGGTGACGCGTCAGTACGTGAAGTTGGCCCACGGGTCGACGGAAATGAGCACGCTTGCCGCGGTGTCGCTGGCGACCGCGGGGGACGCCACAGCGGTGAGGTCGACGATCCGGCCGTAGAGGTTGTCGGCGACGAATTCCCAGTTCGACGTGTTCGCGGAGCACGTGTTGTTGAGGATCAGGTTGCCCGCAGCGTCGATGTCGAGGCCGATCGGGTTGTCGGTGAGGTGATTGGCCTCGATCCGGTTGTTGGATGAGGTCACCAGGATGCCCGCCTGGCCGTTGCCGTGGCATCGATTCTGCAAGATGAGCGTGTTCGCCGACGCGGTTATCCCTGTGGTCAGGTTCTTGCTGGCGGTGTTCTGGAACGCGATGGTGTCGCCGAGGATCAGGAAGCCGCGCGAAAGATTTTCGTGCGATGCGCACTGCACGACCACCGATCCTTGTGCCACGTAGATCCCGGTGGCGCCGTTCGACTCGGCGATGCAGCCGGCGACGACCGAGTACCGGAGGACGAAGATGCCGCTGTTGCCGTTGCCCCGCGCCGAGCAACTGGTGATCGACGCGTTGTTCGTCGCGACGATCCCGCGTTGCCCGTTGCCCTCGGAGTGGCAGTCCTGGATTCTGGCCAGTTCGTGCGTGCCTTCGATCCCGACATCCCCGTTGTTGGATACGAGGAGCCGTTCGATCAACGACCGGGACCCGACGAAGCCCTGGTGCAGGCTCACGCCGTCTTCACCCCAATCGGCCACGACTCCGTTGCGTACGACCAGGTCGTCGTAGAAATCTCCCGATATCACCGTGATCCCCGACCGGCTCTCTGCCACACCGCGCAGTTCGAACCCCATGAGATCGATGGTGACACGATCGGAGGTGATGGCGATGCCGTGCTTGCCGGCTTCGCCGAGGGTGTTCCCGCCCAGGTAGTACGAGCCGGGCTCGGTGATCTTGAACATGCTGTCGGCGTCGCCGGGGGTGTTGGTGGCGTTGATCTCGATGCGCGGGCCGAAGCGCCCGGTGGGGTTGATCGGGCCGGAGGGCGGGTTGAGCTGGCCGGCGAATACGGGTGCGGCCGCGCAACACATCGAGGCGACGGAGATCAAGACGGCGCGCATGGAGTCGGTCCTTTCCGCGGGTCGTGCTGCCTGCTAGTCGAAGTTGGCGAAGGGGCTCGTGGCGGTGCTGGCGTTCTGGATCGGCCCGACGTTGGCGGCGGCGGGGACGTCGTAGTTCATCACGAAGTTCCCGCTCGAGAGATTCCCGTGCATCAGCATGTTGCCTGCGGTCTGCTGGATCCCCGTATCGCTCCCACGCACGACGTTGCCGATGACCGCGGCGAGCTCGTCCCCCGATACCCGCATCTCGACGAGGATTCCCACTCCGCCGTTTTGCGCGCCGTTATTGATGCAGACATTTCCAGAGGCCAGACCGGCGATCGACCCAATTCGGATGCCCCAGACCGAATTGGTGGTCGCGTCGCATCCAACGACCATCGAGCCTGCCTTGATACCTCCCCCGGTGTTCTGCACCGCACGGCATCGAACGACCTGCTGGGCTTCGATCCCGATTCCGGTGTTCCTGTGCGCGCGGCAGTGCTCCACAGTACTGCCGAGCAAGTCGAACCCTCCTGCCGAGTTCAGGCCCGCGACGCACGACACGGCGATCGCTGACTGCCCGATGAAGCCGGCACCGGTGTTGATGGTCGCGATGCAGTCGCGGTACACCCCGGTTTCTATCGCGCCGAAGGTCGTGAAGGTGTCTGGCGTGGCGAAGCCGTGCCCGTCGTTCTCTATCGAGGTGCAACTCGTGAACGAGGCGCGATCGGCCGCGAAGCCGTCGTCGCCGTTGTCGCTGGCGAGGCACGCCTCGTAGATGCCGGACGACAGGCGGGTGTCGAAGCCGATGCCGCTGTTCCCGGCCGCGACGCTGGCGCGCACGATGAGGCCGTCGGCGGCGTTGACGGCGGAGAAGCCGCTGGCCTGGTTTCCGGTCGCGATGCAGGCGTCGAGCGTCGATCCGCCGCCGGCTCGGATGCCGGTGAGCGTGTTGTTCGAGGCCTCGCACCCGGTGAGGATCGCCCGGTTTCCGGCGTTGATGCCCGAGAGGCCGTTGTCGCTGGCGGATGCGCTGCTGATCTGGGCCGCGTCGGTGCAGCTGATGCCGTCGCCGGTGTTGCCGTTTGCCGAGGCGCCCAGGACCTGCAGGCCGGCTCCGCCGGTGATGCCGTCTCCGGCGTTGCCCTTTGCGATCGACGAGGTGATCACAGAGTCGTCGCTCACCACCAGGCCCTGGAGGGTGTTGAAGTTGGCGTTGGCGCCCAGGATGTTGGCGCTGGTGCCGAGGTTGATCCCGGCCCCCGCGTTCCCGTCGCACGCTGCGGACTCGACCGTCACCCGGGCGGGCCCGTTGATCCCGTCGCCGGTGTTGCCCAGGGCGCTCACGCCGCGGGCCACACATGCGTTGCGGAGCTGGAATCCGTGGTCCCCGTTCAGACGCGTCGTGCAGTTCTCCACGACGCAGGCGTCGAGCGTCTTGATCCCGACGCCGTCGTTGTTCTCGCTCACACACCCCAGCACCGTGCAGCTGTTCCCGACATCGATGCCGATGCCGGCCTGCCCGCCGGTGTTGTTCCTGGAGATGCACAGCGACACGATCGACTGGTTGCCGGCCTCGAGGCCCGCGCCGGAGTTCACGTCGAACAGGCAATCGGACACGCGTGCGCCGTCGCCGACCGAGATCCCGAAACCCCCGTTGGCACGCACCGTGCACCCCGACACGCGCGCGTCGAGCCCGAGCGACGCGCCGCCGAGGTCGTTGTCCCGCAGGATGCAGGCGTCGACGATGTACTCGCCGCCCGCGACGATCCCCTCGCCCGTGCACACAGCGATCACCACATCCTCGATCCGGCCGACGAACGAGCTCGACTGTGCGTCGATCCCGCGATTGAAGCGCCGGATGAAGCCGTTGCGCACCGTCAGGTTCTGAAAGCTCGCGAAATTGACCTGGATGCCGTCGTTGGCGCCGGCGACCCCGTCCATTCGGAACCCGTTGAGGTCGATCGCGACGTTCTCGGTGGCCGTGATCAGGATCCCGTGCTTGCCAACCTCCCCGACGATGTCGCCGGTCAGGTAGTACGACCCCGGTGCGCTGATCACGTGCACCGCCGCGCCGCTCCCGGGGAGCGAGTTCACGTCGGTCCGGGGCTCGACCTGGTCGAGCGTCTTGTTCGTCGGGGCGATCGGGCCCGCGGGGGGATTCAGCGGCCCTGCGAGGGCGGGAAGAGACACAACAAAGAGCGCAGCAGACGCGACAGCGGCGCAACGACGGCAACAGATCGACATCGAACAGATCTCCCAACCCCAGGCGGCACGCGGGGTTCCGCTTCTTAGTTTGCCCTCTGTGCGGGTGGAGTCGAGGGTTTTCTCGGGCGGAAACTGGAACTTTGCGTGTGATCCTGCCCCGCCCATGGGGGATTGGTGAGTCTCGCGAATCCGCGCCGGACAGGTCTGCTACGAAGGGGCCCCGAACGAACGCGAGCCGATCTGGCGCGTTCCTGCCAGTTGCTGTGCATCCGTGGTTCCGGGCGTGCGCGTCACTGGAAGTTCGCGAACCGGTCGGATGTCGGCAGGGGCCCGCCGACGACGCTCAGATCGATGAGCGGGCCGTGGTCGTCCGTCGCATCGCCGAACACGTAATCAGCGAAGATGCCCTGGAAATAGCATCCCGTCACGAGGTTCCCGCCTCCGGGAGCGGCGATCTGTGATGTCCGGACGCCTCTTCCGTTGTTGAATCCCCGGCACGCGACGACGTGGCAGCCCACCTGGACGTCCACGCCGATACTTATGTTCGAGGAAGTCGTGCACTCCTGCACGAGGGCGCCTGAATCGCGCACGACGATGCCGCTGCGACCGTTGTCGCTCGACGAGCATCGGAGGATCTGCGCGAATCCGGAGTTGTGGGCATCGACGTTGATCCCGTCAGTCGCGCTTCGCGTGACGATGCAATCGGTGATGCGCCCGGTGAACGCCGTCGCCTCGATTCCGTTGCGCTGATTGTCTTCACACGTACACGACTCGATTCTCGAAGACCCTGTCGTCGTGATACCCTCGCGGCTGTTCTCTGATGACTCGCACTCGGACACCCGGCTACCGGTGCCCGTCGATATTCCCGCTTCATCGTTGTCGCGAGCGGTTGTCCGAGTCACGATTGAGGCATTCCCGATCGCCAAGCCGCGCCCGCCGTTCCCGGTGCTGAGAGATTCGGAGACCCTCGAATCCCCGCTCAGGACCACGCCCGACCCGCCGTTGCCCCGGCTGATCGCGGACTCGATCACGATTCCGCTGCCTCCCTGGAATCCGTCTTGAGCGTTTTCTAGTGCTACGCACCCGAGCAGCACACAATCGGAGAACACGGTGATGCCGTGGAAGCCGTTCGCCCTGGCAGAGCAGCTTTCGACGGTGCAACTGCTTCCCGTCGCGAACCCGTGGCGACTGTTGCTCTGGGCAGAGGATCCCAGGATGACGCATGCATCCCCAGCCACGACTCCGGAGCCCGAGATCAACTCCCCGTTCGAAGAAGCGTTGCAGCCGATGACCGCGCTGCCGCTTCCGATTTGAATCCCGTCGTGGTCGTTTCGGGTGGATACAGATTCAACGACCAGACTCTGCGCTCCGAGCCAAACGCCGTGCCCGTTGTTTTCGTCGATCACACACCCATCCACGATCGCTCGTTCGGTCGCGGTCAACCCCGGGCCCGCGTTCGAGTTGATCACGCTTCTGCGAATCGAACAATCGGATCCGAGCAAAGCTCCTCCGTTGCCGTTGTCTGTGATTGTGCACCTCTCCACGGAGAATCGAGATCCGGCGAACACCCCGTAGCCCGTGCAGCCGAGTACCGTGATGTTCTCAATGCTCCCGTGAGAGGACGTCGCCTGTGCGGAGACTCCGGTCTCAAACCCGACGACGGAGCCGTTCATGACTGCCAGTCGTTGGAATCCCGGGGCCCCGACGGTAATACCGTCCATCGCTCCCGGCGTGCCCTGGAGGCGGTATCCGCTGAGGTCGATGGTGACGTCTTCGCTAGCGGTGATTTGAATCGCGTGTTTGCCCACCTCGCCGGCGATCTCACCCGTCAGGTAGTACGACCCCGGCGCATTGATGACGTGCACCGCGAGGGCGCTGCCCGGGAGCGAATTCACATCCACACGCGGTTCGACCTGATCGAGCGTCTTGTACGTCGGCGCGACGGGCCCGGCCGGCGGGGCCAGGGGCCCGGCGAGAGCGGCGCCGACGACCGAAACAGCGAGTGCGACCGAGGCGCCGCAGCGTGCAGGGGTCTTCATCGCGGTGGTCTCCCAACCCCAGGCGGCACGCGGGGTTCCGCTTCTTAGTTTGCCCTCTGTGCGGGTGGAGTCGAATGGTTTTCGGAACCTGCGGGCCGAAATCCGGGCGACCCGAATCGATTTCCCCGCTCGGCACGAGCTTGAGGCGGAGCGCAACGCCGCCCATCGGTTCCAACGGCGCGGCGGGCGGGCTGGAGCGGCGGCGACTCTCGGCTTGGCCCGAGTCACGCCGCCACGATGAGACATGCCATGAATGCAGCGAAGCGGAAGCTCGCGGTCTCGCTCCTGGTGACCTCCTCCGTGGCCGACCTCCCGGCGCTCAGTACACGAGGTTCGCCGTGTCGACGTCGGCCAACGGGTCAACCGAAGTCGGATCCAGGTTGATGGCGTTCACGATGGGCCCCACCGTGTTGCCTACCGGGATGACGTGAGATGTCGAATTGTCCGAGGAGATCCTGTTGCCGATGACGACATTGTTCACGGAGAGCACCCAGATCCCGATGTCGTTGGATTTGACGTGATTCGACTCAACGAGAGAGCGTCCGGGGTTTACGCCATTGGCGAGGAAGATGCCGGCCCCGTTGGCGGTGTTCGCACCGTTCGCCATGCAGTTGTTGCGCTGGATCGTGCAGCCGCCGACTGCGAGGATGCCGTGGAAGTCGTTCGTGTTCGTGAGGCTGTCGGTGATCAGGCAATCGAAGCCCGCGTTGATCCCGCTCGAGCCGTTGTTGGTGGATGAGCAGACACGGACCGTGCAGTCGCGCGCGACCTGAATCCCGTCACTGCCACAGTTGCGTACGGTGCAGCGCTCGATCAGGCATTCGTTGAGCGTTCTGATCCCATCGATGCCACAATCGGAGACGGTGCAGTCGAGCACGGTGCTGCCTGCGTTCGTATCGATCCCCGACGCCGAACCGCCGGCTACGAGGCACTGATGCACCGTCGAACTGCGACCCACGGAGATGCCGTCGCCGGAGTTTCCGTAGATTTGGCACCCGGCGACTCGTGAGTCATCGCCCCCGGCGAGCCCCGATGCGCCGTTGCTCGAAGCGGTGCAGTTGCTCGCGATCAGGCGCAGCCCGACGTCAGCGCCGGATTGGTCGTTGCTGTCGAGGTGCAGCCCATCGAGCACGCCGTAGAAAACCACGTCGACACCGTTGGCGCCCCAATCGCGGATCGTGCCGTTCTTGATCGTCGCCCAGAGCACGAGATTTGTGACGTCGATGCCGTCGAGAGACCCCGGCACTCCGACCAGCGTGTGCCCGCCCAAGTCCACCTCGACCTCGCCGCTGTTGATCGTGATCCCGTTCGCTCCGGCCACGCCGGTCAGCGTCCCGGCAACGGTCACCTTCGCGGGCCAGTCGATCGACTCGGGGATCTCCGAGAGCATCAGCTCGAGGTGGTTCCCGGCGCCGAAGCTGTAGTTGTCGGCGTTGTCCGAAACCACGTTGTCCGCCACGTGGCTTCCCGATCCGGTGATGCTCAAGCCCGTGGCGTTCTGAGTCACGTGATTGGCGCGAACGGCATTGCCCGCCCCAGTCATGCGGATTCCGGATCCCGAGTTGCCGTGCATGCCGCAATCCTCGATCCGCGTCTGGCCGATGCCGGACACGCCGTGCGAAGCGTTGTTTCGGAAGAGTGACTTGCAGACCATCGAGTCCGATCCGATCTGCAGGCCGATGCCCGAGTTGTTCTGAATGACACAGCGAGCCACGAGGGAGCCCGCTCCGACGATCATGGCGCTGTTGCTGGTCTGGATGGTGCAGTTGAGGGTGCTGAACCCCTCGCCGAGATTGAGGCCTTCGACAGTGCACTGCTCGACCAGGACGCTCTCTACATTCCCGCCCGTGACCGATGCGGCCGTGATGCCGAACTTGAAGTTGCTGATGACGCCGTTGCGGACGGTCAGCGAAGTCCCGGGGGCGCAGAAAATCCCGGTGTTCCCCGCATTGCTGCGCAGCGTGTAGCCCTGCAGGTCGATCGTCACATCGTCGGCCTGCACGCTGATCCCGTTCTTCGTCGTGAATGTGTCCGAGACGAGGAAGTACGAGCCGGGCTGGGAGATGACGAACTCTGCGTTGACGTTGCCGGGCGTTGTGTCCTGGGTGAGTGGGATGCGCGGCTCGACCTGATCGAGCGTCTTGTAGGTGGGCGCAACGGGTCCGCCCGGGGGAGCGAGCGGCCCGGCGAGGGCCGGGGCGGCGACACCGAGGAGCACAGCGAGCACGGCGAGTGCGCGACGACGACGACGATTGATCTGCATGGATCGGATCTCCCAACCCCGAGCGGCATGCCGGGTATCGCGGTTCAGTTTGCCCTCTGTGCGGGTGGAGTCGAGGGTTTTCTCGGGCGAGAGCGGCGAAAAGCGAGCGGCTACACTCGCTGCCCCATGACGACCGCCGCCCCCGCTGACCCGATCGCCCTGCTGGATGAGAGACTGCTCGACGCGCTGCAGCGTGCGCTGGGCGCTGACCTTCCCGAGGGAGCCCAGACGCTGCTGTCCCCCTCGCGCAACCCGGAGTTCGGGGACTTCCAGAGCAACTGCGCGATGCCGCTGGCCAAGCGCCTGGGCACCAAGCCCCGGGACCTGGCGCAGAAGGTGGTCGATGCGCTGGAGGTCGACGACATCAGCGAGGCGCCGACGATCGCGGGGCCGGGGTTCATCAACTTCCGCCTGAAGTCCGACGCGCTGGGCGCGGCGCTCGACGGGCTCGACTCGCCGGTGCTGGGGATCGACCCGCCGACCGACGCGGAGCGCGAGACGCTGGTGGTCGATCTGTGCGGCGTGAACCTCGCCAAGCAGATGCACGTGGGCCACCTGCGCGCGACTGTGATCGGCGATGCGCTGGCGCGCCTGTGGTCGCGCCTCGGGCACACGGTGCACCGCCAGAACCACTTCGGCGACTGGGGCCTGCCGATCGCGATGGTGACGGCGGCGGTGAAGCGCAGGAGCGAGGCCGGCGAACTGAAGATCGCGGACCTGGGCCTTGCGGATCTCGAGGTCATCTACAGGGAATCGCAGGCGCTGTGCGCCGCGGACGAGCGAGGGCTGAAGGCCGTCGAGCGCTTCGGGCTGGGGCCCAAGGCGCGGGCGGAGCTCGAGGAGCAGGTGTTCGGTGCGCGTGAGGAGATGGCGCGTGCCAAGGAGGCGCTGGTTGCGCTGCAGGCGCACGACCCCGAGTACGTGCGGGTGTGGGAGGCGATCAGCCGCATCACGCTGGACTCGTGCTTCGAGGTGTGTGCGCGCCTGCAGGCGGACGTCACCGAGGCGGCGACCGCCGGCGAATCAACCTACGCCGAGGAGCTTGCGCCGATGGTGCAGGACCTCGTGGATCGCGGGGTGGCGGTCGAGGACGACGGGGCGCTGATCATCGACCTGAAGGACCAGGGCATCAAGGAGCCGGTGCTGATCCGCAAGCGCGACGGGGGGTTCCTCTACGCCACGACCGACGTGGCGGGCATCCGGCGCCGGGTGCAGACACTGGGGGGCACGAGGCTGGTGTACGCCGTCGATGCGCGCCAGGGGCTGCACTTCAAGCAGGTGTTCGCCGGGGCCCGCAAGGCGGGCTACGCGGCGCTGCCGGACGGTCGCGAGGCCGTGATGCAGCACGCGATGTTCGGCACGGTGCTCGGGGAGGACGGCACGCCGTTCAAGACGCGCTCGGGGGACAACGTGCGCCTGAGCGATCTGCTGGACGAGGCGGTGGCGCGGGCCGAGCGCGTGGTCGAGGAGAAGAACCCGCAGCTCTCGCCCGGGGAGCGGCGCGAGGTCGCCGAGGCCGTGGGTATCGGGGCGATCAAGTACGCGGATCTCTCCAGCGATCGCATAAAGGACTACGTGTTCAGCTTCGACCGGATGCTGGCATTCGAGGGGAACACCGGGCCGTATTTGCAGTACGCGCTGGTGCGTGTGCGTTCGATCCTGCGCAAGGCGAGGGACGAATCGGGGATCGACGTCGATCGGCTGGAGGGCGGCGGCCGGCCGTCGTTCGCGATCGCGTCTTCGGAAGAGAAGACGCTTGCGCTCGAGCTGCTGAAGTACCCGTCGGTGGTGCGCGGCGCCGCTGAAGCGTGCGAGCCCCACCGCTTGTGCGTGTACCTGTTCGAGCTGTCGACGGCGTTCAACTCGTTCTTCAGCGCGTGCCCGGTTCTGAAGGCCGACGACGAA
Organism: Phycisphaerales bacterium; assembly: GCA_028289195.1. Classification (GTDB taxonomy): domain Bacteria; phylum Planctomycetota; class Phycisphaerae; order Phycisphaerales; family UBA1924; genus JANQQR01. The sequence continues at coordinate 27,150 of JANQQR010000022.1, forward strand.
GCGACACGCTGGTCACGTCTGCGCCTGGTGCGCCTGACCGGGCGTGTGCTCGCCGATGGCCTGGAATCGCTGGGGATCCGGGCCCTCGAGCGGATGTAGTCGGGCGCGTCCCGGGGCCCCGGGCGCGGGTTTTGCGCGGGCGTTTCGGGGTGTCCGGGAAAGTGTGGATTCCACAACGATTGTTCTTGCAACTATCGGATCAGGGGTCACAATTGGGTTGCAGGGTTGGGTGTGACTCGCATTCGCACCCCCTTCGGAGGCTTCGAAATGAAGACCCGGAACCCTGCATCGTTTGTTTTTGGCGATCGGATCACGCGGCTGGCGCTGGGGGGCGCGGCCGTAGTTCTGTGCGCCGGGAGCGCGCTGGCGCAGCCCACCTGGGTCGTGTCGAACGCCGGCCTGTACCTGGAGGTCAACGCGTTCGCCAACGACCTCAGCAACGACTTCACTCCCCAGGATCCGCTGGGGGTGGGTGTCGTGGCCACGAACGCCGCCAATGCGTTTGTCGCGGGGTTCGGCGGGGCGAGCTACGGCAATCGCGTGATCGCCTACGCCAACGACAAGAACTCGTTCGTCAGTCCGCAGTCGTTCGTGACGAGCGTTGGCCTGGCCGAGGTGATCGTCGACGGCGACGGGACGATGGAGGTCGAGCTGCGCTGGCGGATCCTGGTGGACGAGCACTGCTTTGCGCCCGACGAGTTCGAGGCGACCGGCGACGCGATGCTCCGCCCGTTCCCGGGGAATCTCGACACGTTCATCGAGCTGGACACGGCCGGAGTGCCGGTGAACACGCCGCTGATCATCTACTACTCGTGGGACGCGAGCGCTCGGGGATTCGCCGACTTCGAGCCCCCGGGCTCGTTCGCGCCGCCCCCGGACTACTCGCGCGCCGACGAGTGCCTGCTGGCGATCGACGGCGCCGATCAGATCGGCGGGCAGCTGAACTTCGACATCGTCCAGCCCGTGCAGTCGGCGAACTTCACGCTGACGAATCAGGCGGGGCAGTTCAATATCGTCGCGGGACAGAAGGTCCAGATCGACGTGTCGGGGATCGTGGAAGCCGGGATGTTCAGCCAGGGCAAGGGCGTGCTGCTCGCTGAAGACGCCAGCAGCGCGATCTTCGAGGGGCGCATCCGCCTCAGCACCGGCACGCCCCCGATCCCGACCCCGGCGAGCGCCGGCGGGCTGCAGACGCTCCAGGCTCCGGCGATCATGGACTTCTCGGTCGACATCGGCGGCGACGCCGAACTGAGCGAGCTCCCGGGGCCGCCGACCGAGGCGATCGAGGTGTTCGATCCGGGCGACGTGTACGGCTTCAGCGCCGTGGCGCTGCCCCCGGGCGGGGCCGACGGCTACCGCAACGACGCGGGGCTGTTCTCGTTCTTCGACCCGTTCCCGACGCCCATGGTGCCCGGATCGCAGGCGCCGATCTGCGCGGGCCCGCTGCCTCCGGGTCTGTTCGAGCAGTTCTTCGATCTCGACGGGCACGACGCGATCAGCTTCCCGCTCGATCAGTTCGTGGATCCCATCGCGCCGCTGCCGGGACCGCTCGGTGTGTTTCCGGGCGCGCCGTGCATCTTCGGGGCGGGCCATCTGATGGTGTCGTTCGAGGATGATCGCGGGCGCGCGTACAACGACTGCGACATCCCGAACAACTCGCTGAGCCCGCGGGGCCTGCTGCACGGCGATTCGGTGAACCGCGACGAGCTGTTCGGCGTCGATATCGTCCCGCTGGTCCCTGCGCCCCCGCTGCTGCTCTACCCGATCGCCGACGAGCGCGAGATCCACATCAGCATGGCGCCGACGCCCGACCTCGGCGTGAACGACATCGACGACGATGTCGACTCGATCGACATCCCGCGCGACCCGCAGCTGTGCGACCACCTGCTTTTCAGCGTTGACCACGAGGCGCCGTTCGTCGATCCGACCAACGGCCTGCTCATGGAGCCGGGCGCGATCTACCTGAAGGAGCCGGGGTTCCCGATCCGCAAGGTGATCGACCCGCAGATCCACCTGGGGCTCGCGCCCGAGATCGACATCGCCGATTTCGAGTTCGTCTGGCTGCTGGACACCATCAACGGCACCAACGTCGATTCACTCGCGCTGGTGTTCGCGGTGCACCTGGACAACCCGGCGACGCCCGGTGATGAAAGCGGCGGGCTGAACCCGCGCCGGCTGTACGCCTCGTTCCTGAACGGCTCGTCGTTCGAACTCATGACGGGGCTGATGCCCGACGTGGTCGACGGCGTGACGGCGTACTTCCGCTCGCTGGCGCCTTCGGGGACGGTGTGCTGCCTCGGCGACGCCGACGGCGACAAGGACGTGGATTTCCAGGACATCACCGCGGTGCTCAGCGGCTGGGGGACCAACGGGCCCCTCGGCGACGCCAACTGCGACGGCATCGTGAACTTCGCCGACGTGACGGCGGTGCTGAGCGCGTTCGGCACGATGTGCCCCTAGGGGCGGACCAGGTCTGGGCCGAGGCCTTCCGGCTCATCTGTTCCGGCGTGGCCCTGGGTGGAGGAGCCCGGGGTCGCGTCGCGCGCTCAGGTCAACGCTCGCACTGGCAACGGCCCGAGTCTGTGGCATAGTTCATTCCGGTGGGTTGCGCCGGTGACGGCGCCCGGGTCCGGTGGGACAGGAGAGAGATCGATGCGATTGGTGGAACGAGCAATGGGTGCGATCATCGCGTCGGCGCTGGGCGCGAGCGCGGTCGCGGGAAACCTGAACCCCCCCGCCGGTCCGGTTGCGCCGAGCCTGAAGACGCTCGACGAGGTCGAGCCCCGCGTGCCGGTCAACGCGCTCGCGGGAGACGCCGACAGCGTGCACCTGATCGACCAGCCCGGCTCGTACTACCTGACCGCTGACGTGCAGGGCGAGATGGGCAAGCACGGGATCGAGGTCACCGCCGACGGTGTGACCATCGATCTTCGGGGCTTCTCGCTCAGCGGCGTGGACGGGTCGCTCGACGGGATCACGCTCGACGGGGGCATCTCCAACGTGCACATCCATGGGGGCTCGATCATCGGCTTCGACGAGACCGGCATCGACGGGCTGTTCGACGGGAGCGGGAGCCTGTACGAGAACCTGACGCTGCGCGGCAACAACCAGGGCGGGATCTCGGCGTTCCGTTCCGTCGTGCGGGGCTGCGTCGCCGAGAACTCGGGCATCGGGTTCCGCGTGAACGAGTCGGTGATCGCGGGATGCGTGGTCAACTCCGCGGGTATCGGCATCGATGCGAGCTCGGGGTCGCGCGTGGTCGACTGCACCGTTCGCTTCGGGTCCACCGGCTTGCAGCTCTCATCGGGTTCTCTGGCGACGGGCAATGTGCTGGAGAACTCGTTTGCCGAGGGGATCTACGCCGACGACTTCTGCTCGATCGAGCACAACCTTGTGTGCGGCGACAACGGCGACGGGATCGTGCTGGGGGGAACGGGGACGGTTGTGGCCAACAACGTCGTCGCGTGCGCGGCCTCGATCGGCATCGACGCCGATTCGTTCCTGCCATCCGACTGCCTGATCATCGCCAATCGCGTGTCGTCCCTGATTCAGGACCCGGTCCTGGTGGGAATTGGCAACGCGTTCGGGCCGATCATCAACGTGGGGGGCGCTGGCGATCTTTCCTTCGTGCCGGACGCGGAGCACCCGCAGGCGAATCTGGTGTACTAGCCGAGAGCAGCGAACACCGGATTCACGCGGACGCGCCCGGCACTACTTCGGCGGCACGCTCTTCGACATCGCGGAGCCACCGTCGAGGGAAGATCGCCTCGACTGATACCTCCGAGTCATCGAGCCATTGGTAGCACCTAAGGAGCGGTATCCCGAGTTCGATCGTGAACCGAGCGAGCGACGCCCAACACGGCGACTCGTCCGCGCTGCCGTCGCGCACGCGGTAGGCGGCGGCAAGAAGCTCGCGAGCTCGGACACGACGGACCTGTTGTCCCGTGCACCAGAGTCCGAACACGAACATACTCCTCCGGCACATCGCCGGGAACTCTCTTTCTGACGCCTTCGAAAGAGCCCCTGCGGACGAGAAGATCAACCCGTGCGGCGACTCCAAGGGCGCACCCGGTTCGCACCGATGGTCGAAATGCGGATCCCATTCCGGTGGGAACATCCATGCCGAGAACTTGTGACGAAGCACAGGCCGGTCGTCCTGCCAGCAGTTGTTGCCCCCCACCGCGACGAGAGCCGATCCGCGCTCGCTCGGCGCGAAGATCGCTCGCAGCGCTTTCATGCACTCGTCGTCAATCTGCCGCAAGGATTGCGGATCCGGACTTGCACCAGGTCCATGGTGGACGCCGATGCTGAGGCCTGCGGCATCGAGGTCCGAAGCCTCCGGGCCGAGCAAGAGCACGTCGTTTGTGCCGGAGAGATCCGCCGACAGCCTGCAGACGTTGACCATCGGCGTCACCCCGCGGAGCGGGAGAGCAGGGGCTCGAGCTACTCGTCGCCGACCTTGTCGACCTGCCAGTCCTCGACCTCGATCTGCTTCTCTTTGCCGAAGACCTCTACGAGCACGCGGATCTGGCCCTTCTTGGGCAGCAGCACATCGACCACGCCCTCGTAGTCGCCGAAGGGGCCGTCGATGATCTGAACCTTGTCGCCGGGCTGAAGATCCACGCGTGAGCACTCCTAGTTTGGGACAGCAATACTAGGCGCGAATCCTTGCAAATGTTCGCGCGATCGTCCGGGCGCTGGCGGACCCGGCTCGTTGATGTGGTGCGGGGCGGCGGCTCGTCAGGCTTCTTCGGCCTTGACGATCTGCCACTCTTCGATCTCGATGGGCGCCTGACGTCCGAAAATAGTGACGAGGACGCGCACGAGGCCCTTCTCGGGGATGAGCTCGTCGACCGTTCCCTCGTAGCCTTCGAACGGGCCTTCCTTGATGACGACGCTCTCGCCTTTTTCGAAGACGAGGCGCACGTTGGGCAGCTCTTCGGCGGGGCGCGAGTCAAGGAGCATCTTCTCGACCTCGTGGGCCTCGAGCGGCGTGGGGCGTCCGGTGGCGCCGACGAAGTCGCCGACGCCGGTCGTCTCCTTGATGAGGAAGAAGACGTCCTGGGGGATGCGCCCGTCTTCTTCGAGGCGCATCTCGACGAAGACGTAGCCCGGGTAGAGCTTGGTCTCGGTGATCTTCTGCTTGCCGCCCTTGATGGTCTTGGTCTTCTCGGTCGGCACGAGGATGCGGTTGACGAGGTGCTTGAGTCCCTCGATCTCGATCTTGCGCAGGAGCGTCTCGCGGACGCTGTCTTCCTTGTTGGAAGCGACGCGCAGGACGAACCAGTTCATGCCCTCGGTGAAGAGCTCGTCTTCGCTGGTGACCTTGTCTCCGAACTCGGTGGTGGAGACGGGGGCGTCTTCGGCCTGTGCGACCTGGGGCTCGTTCTGTTCGTTGTAGTCGGTCATTGGATCGCGTGGCTCCGTTGCCGGGGCGTGATCAGGCGCCGGCATCGAGGATGCCGATGCCCTTGAAGAAGGTCGAGAACACGAGGTCGACCAGCAGCAGCACGAGGGCGAGGAACAGGCTCACGCCGATCACGACCCACGTCGAGCCCATGACCTCCTTGCGGCTGGACCAGTTGACCTTCTTCATCTCGCCCTCGGTGGCGATGAAGAACTCCCCGGTGCCGGCCTTGGAGTAGGCGATCCAGTAGGAGAGCACCGCGCCGACGAAGACGAGGGCGATGAGCGAGGACCAGCCCCAGATGAGGGCGGGGTCGGTGCCGGTCGCGCCCTCGGGGCGCGCGAAGCTGATGGCTTCGACCTGGTTCTTCACCCAGGAGCCGCCCCATGCGAACATGAGGAGCAGGCCGAGGAAGGTCATCAGCCTCGTCCAGTAGCCCTGTCCCTGCTTGTAGATTCCGAATGCCATCGTTTGGCTGGCTCCTAGGGGGCTGCGTCGACCGGACCGGGACGATCCGGCTCGCGAAGGGGAACACGCCGGGAGGGAATCGAACCCGCAACCTGCGGATTTGGAATCCGCTGCTCTGCCAATTGAGCTACCGGCGTAAGTGGCTCCGCGCCTCTGCGCGGGCTGAGAAGGCAGTAGAGCGCCGCGGGGGTCGGCCCCCGGGCTTGGTAGACGGGAACACCCGCTCGGTGAGAGCCGGCGTTACTTCCTCTTGATCTTATGCATGGTGTGGCGGCGCAGGCGGGGGCAGTACTTGCTGAGGCCCTCCTTGAGGCCCTCGGGCAGGCCGCCCTTGGTGTTCACCGAGGTGCGATAGTTGAGGTCGCCGGTCTCGGTGCACTGGAGCCACACGTACTCTCGCGCATCAGCTTTCTTCTTGGCCATCGGTCTGTCCGTCCCTGCGCGGGGCTCTCATGCCGGCGTGGGTTGCCGGGGCTTGCGAGAGCGGGTGCGTCTTGGTCGTTGTCGGTCGTTCCTGTTTCCGAAAGCCCTCGGGCGCCTTGCGGCGCCCGGGGGTGAAGATTCAGTCGTTTCCGCCGGGGCGTGTCAGTCGAGGATCTCGGTGACGACGCCGGAGCCGACGGTGCGCCCGCCCTCGCGGACGGCGAAGCGGAGGCCGGTCTCCATGGCGATCGGCTTCTCGCCGAGGTCGATCTCCATCTGGACGTTGTCGCCGGGCATGCACATCTCGGCGCCGCCGAGGAGCTTGATCGACCCGGTCACGTCGGTGGTGCGGAAGTAGAACTGGGGCTTGTAGCCGTTGAAGAACGGCGTGTGGCGCCCGCCCTCTTCCTTTGTCAGGACGTAGATCTCGCCCTTGAACTTGGCGTGGGGCTCGATGGAGCCGGGCTTGCAGATGACCTGGCCGCGCTCGATCTCGTCCTTCTCAACGCCGCGGAGCAGGGCGCCGACGTTGTCGCCGGCCTGGCCCTCGTCGAGGCTCTTGTTGAACATCTCGACGCCGGTGATGGTCGAGGTCTGCTTCTCGGTGCTGAGACCGACGATCTCGACCGGGTCGCCGACCTTGACGATGCCGCGCTCGATACGACCGGTGGCCACGGTGCCGCGGCCCTTGATCGAGAACACGTCCTCGACGGACATGAGGAACGGCTTGTCGGTCTCGCGCTCGGGGGTCGGGATGTAGTCGTCGAGCACCTTCATGAGCTCGTCGATCGAGGCGTTGGCGCTGTCATCGCCGCCGCCGGACTCGAGGGCGAGCTTGGACTGGCCGCGGACGATGGGGGTGTCGTCGCCGGGGAACTCGTACTTGTTGAGGAGCTCGCGGACTTCGAGTTCGACGAGCTCGAGGAGCTCCTCGTCGTCGACGAGGTCGACCTTGTTGAGGAAGACGACGATGTAGGGCACGCCGACCTGACGGGCGAGCAGCACGTGCTCGCGGGTCTGGGGCATGGGGCCGTCGGCCGCGGAGACCACGAGGATGGCGCCGTCCATCTGGGCGGCGCCGGTGATCATGTTCTTCACGAAGTCGGCGTGGCCCGGGCAGTCGACGTGAGCGTAGTGGCGGCTCTCGGTCTCGTACTCGGTGTGCGACGCGGCGATCGTCACGGTCTTGTCGGAGGAGCGGACGGTGCCGCCCTTGGTGATCTCCTCGTACGACTTGACCTTCGTGCCGTGCACGGAAGCCGAGCGGGCCGCGAGCGCCGCGGTGAGGGTGCTCTTGCCGTGGTCGATGTGGCCGATCGTCCCGACGTTGACGTGCGGCTTTGTCCTCTCAAAGGTGTCCTTCGCCATCTTGCGAAACCTCCGCCGGACGGTTGCTCGGGGTTTGCTCGATCGATTCGAGCTCGCCCGTTGCCGACCGGCCCCGGCTCAATCCGGTTGATTCGAACTGTGCCCCGCGGGCGCGGGCCACTACTCCTGACCAGGCCCCGGCGCGCGTCGTTTGGAAGACGCAACCAACGCCGAGACACCCAATTTGAACTGCCGGACGGGCCCGTGGGGCTCGCTCGGCCTCTTGCAACAACACTCGGCCGACGGGCCCTGCCCGGGCCGAGTGCACTGAAAAGCTCGATTGTCGTCGCTCCACCAGCGACACCCGCTTCGCCCCCCGGATCCGGTTCACGCACCTGCCCAGCGGGTGGCGGGCGGAGCCGAACATTGTGCCCGAAATCGCCTTCGGACGCCAGCGAGCCCGGCCCTGAGGGCCGACCGGCGGGCGCCAGAGGGGGTCAAAGCCACCGATGGGACTTGAACCCATGACCTCACCCTTACCAAGGGTGTGCTCTACCACTGAGCTACGGTGGCGCGACCGGTCCCTGGGGGCTCCCAGGGGGGTGCGCAGCCCGAGCGCTGTCGCTCCGTGGGCAGGGCGGAGACTGTACTCATCCTGCCGGGGGCGGGCAAGGGCTTGGGGACCCCGAAACCCCCTCGCGTGCGCCCCTGCCGAACGTGCCGGGGAGGCGAGGGGTGCGGGGGGTGCGGGGAGTGCCGGGGGGCAGCGGCGATCGGGCCTTATCGGCGCTGGAGGGCGCCGGTGCGCGGGCCGACCTCACTAGGGAGAGGCCCGGGCCGCCGGCCCGGCGCTCGACGCCCATTCTCGGAGGGTCCCGCCATGCCCGCTCGCTCTGCCTGCACGCTCTCGCTGCTCGGCGCCGCCTCGCTCCTCGTGGGCTGCGGCACGAAGATCCATCACACGCCCCGCGAGTACTTCCAGGCCGGCGCGCCGCTGCCGATCGAGGTCGACGTCGACGGAGTCGGCGACGCGCCGGTGACCGGCGTCGTGCGCTTCCGCGTGGAGCGTCAGTACCAGTTCGGCACGATGGAGATGAACCCGCGCGCCGACCAGCTCTACGTGATGCTGCCGACCGAGTCGCTCGAGCCGGGCACGCTGATCGAGTACTACTTCGACGTTGCCGCGGGTGAAGAGCTGCTCGGGCTCGGATCGCCGGGTCGCCCGTTCGAGACGACGCTGCTTGATCGCACGTCGATGATGCTCAACGAACTGCGCACGCGCGCGCTGGCGACGAACGACCTGAACGCGGTCGACATCGTGTTCGATGCGCACGGCGCGCCGGTCGAGGCGCCGGTCATCGAGTACTCGCTGCCGAACGTTCCCGGTGTTGCGAGCGCCGAGATGAACCCTGCCGGATCGGGCAGCTTCCGCCTGCGTGTCCCGGCGGAATCGGTGATCGCGGGCACGTGGCGCTACGCCGTGGTCTTTGGTCTCGAGGGTCAGACGTACCGCGTGCCCGAGAACGGGTTCGCGACGTTCGACGTCGCGCGCGCGGAGCGTGATCCGCAGGAGCAGCACGCCCGCAGCCCCCTGGACGGCGTGGTCGACCAGGACCGGATGACCGACGCCGGCGGGAACTGATCCACGGGCTCGGCTCTCACCGTCTAAATCCTGATCAACACATGTTTTGTGCGCGTCCTCGCCTGAACTGAGCTTCGGGCCAATTCGTGGCAAGAGTGTTGGCACACGGGCATCTGTCCGGCACACTTTGGGTGTCCGAGGAATGACACCCAAGGGAGGAGCCCCTGATGCTCGAATCTCGCAGGATCGGAGTTGTTGTGGCGGTCGGTTCGCTCGCGTTGAGCGCGAGCGCGGTGTTCGGCGGCGACCTCGCGCCGCCCGCCGGGCCGGTGACGCCGACGATGAAGGACCTCGACGATGTCGAGCCTCGCACAGCGATCAACTCGACCAACACACCGGGCGACGCGGATTCCGTCTTCCGAATCACGCAGCCGGGGTCGTACTACCTCACGGGCAACGTCGTCGGCCCCGCGGGGTCTCACGGGATCGAGATCGACTCCGATCAGGTGACGCTCGATCTCAACGGGTTCCGGGTATTCGGCAACCCGGGATCGCTGGACGGCGTCAACTTCCTCGGGCGGGACGATGTGATCATCCGGAACGGCACGATCCACGAGTGGGACGGCGACGGGATCAACGGGAACGGTGCGATTGGCGGCCTCATCGAAGACGTCGTCGTGAGCCGGGTAGGCGGGGTGGCGATCCGGCTCGAATTCAGCTTCGTGGTTTCCAACTGCGTGATCTCTGAGTGCATCAACGGCGCAATAGACGTCAATTGCTGTGTCCTCGTCCATGGGTGCCAGTTTGGCACCAGCGGGATCAGCGCCAACCAGTTCGCGATCTTTGCGAATCAGAACGTGACGGTTCGGGGGTGCACGTTCAACAACTGCGGGAGCTTCGGCGGCGCAGTGATCTCGATCGGCAATGAAGGGGTGGTCGCGAACAACACGATCTCGTTCTGCTCGGGCGACGGGATCCTCACGGGGAGCGAGAGCCTTATCACGGGCAACCTCGTGGATGCGTCGCAGAACGGGATCGAGGTGAACGGCAACAACAACCGGGTGGAGGGCAACCACGTCAAGGAATGCGACTTCGGGTATCTCGTCACGGGCACGGCCAACCTGGTGATCCGCAACTACGCGACGGACAACACGACCGAGTACAGCATCGGCGCCGGGAACATGTTCGGGCCGATCGTGACGATCGCGAACATCGGCGTGAGCAACAACCCGCACGCGAACTATCAGTTCTGACGAGGGGCTCCCCGGCGCGTGATTCTCCTCGACGATCGCCTGCTTCGCGGGGCCGTGGTCGGCACGGAAGTCGATGGAGTTTGGCCCGGGCGTGGTGATGTCGGGCGCCCGTGGGCGGCGTGGCGGACGCCGACAGGGAACTGACGCCGAACGGGTAGACTGCGCTTAATTCGTGTGCAGGACTGTAGTTGCGCTGGTGCTCCCATTGTGTGTGCCCGTTCAATTGCCAATCTGTCACGAGGCTCGTTGCCCGGCGCCATGCGTCGGGCACACTTGGGGTGTTCTGCGATCTCGAACCCAAAGGGAGGAGCCTCGGATGAACAACGCACGCCGGATCGGGACTGTTGGTGCGCTCTCGTCTTTTGCGCTGTGTGCGAGTGTCGCGCTCGGCGGGAGCCTCGCCCCGCCCGCGGGGCCGGTGACGCCGACGATGAAGGACCTGGTTGCCGTCGAGCCTCGCACGGAGATCAACGCCACCAACACGCCGGGTGATGCGAACTCGGTGTTCAAGATCACGCAGCCCGGGTCGTACTACCTCTCGGGCAACGTGGTCGGGCCTTCGGGTTTCCACGGGATCGAGATCTTGAACGCACGTGGTGTGACAATCGACCTGAATGGCTTCACGCTGATCGGCGAGGCCGGATCGCTGAGCGGGATCACAGGGGGAGGTGCCAACCTGTTGATCAGGAACGGTCATATCCGGGACTGGGATGAGCACGGCATCGATGTTTCCGCCTCCGTGCGCGGCGGGGTCATCGAGCAAGTCAACATCATCGGCATCCCGAACTTCGGGATCCACTTCCCGTTTGCCGGTCTCATCCGGGAGTGCACCATCAATCAATGCACCGGAGGGGGCATCTTCACGGACTGCTGCGTGATGGTGCGGGACTGCCAGTTCGGCGAGATCTCGGGAGGGCTCGGGATCGCGTCGGTCCAGAATGTCGTTGTGCTCGATTGCATTTTCAACAACTGCAACGCTGGCGGGATCGATGCCGGCTTCGACGGACTCGTCGCGCAATGCACCATTACGTTCTCGGGGAATGATGGCATCGTCGCCAAGGGCAACTACCTCATCCGCAACAACAAGGTCGATGCGGGGGGCACCGGCATCCTGGTGGACGGCTCGAACAATCGCGTCGAAGGGAATCTCGTGACCGGCAACGTTGTCGGGTTCGACGTGAACGGGTCGGGCAACGTCGTCGTCCGCAACTTTGCGGGCAACAACAGCATCGAGTACTCCGTCGCAGGCGGGAACCTGGTCGGTCCCATCGTGACGAGCGCGACAATCGGCGCCGCGACGAACCCGTTCGCGAATCTGCAGAACTGAGCCCGACCGCGCCCACCCGGTTACGCTCGTGGCATGGCGATGACCCGCCGGGCGGTGTTTCTTGATCGCGACGACACGCTGATCGCGTGCAACGGTGTCACGCCGGATGGCGACCTGGGGGATCCCGCGCTCGTCGAGTTGTTGCCGGGTGCGCTCGAGGCGTGCGGGCGCTGGCGCGAGGCCGGGTTCGCGCTGGTCGTGGTGTCGAACCAGGGGGGTGTGGCCCGGGGGAAGTACGGGACCGACGCCGTCGAGGCGGTGAACGCGCGGGTGAACGAGTTGCTGGGCGGGGCGATCGATGCGTTCCGCTACTGCCCGTATCACCCCAAGGGGACGGTCCCGGAGTTCACGCGCGAGCATCCGTGGCGCAAGCCGGCGCCCGGGATGCTGCTGGATGCGTCGGAGGAGCTCGGCATCGACCTGGCCGGGTCATGGATGGTGGGTGACGCTCCGCGCGATTGCGCTGCCGGACGGGCTGCGGGCTGCAGGACCGTGCTCGTTTCCCGCGACGACGCCCCCGTCGAGGGCGCCGATTTCGTCGTGCCGGACCTGTTTGGCGCGTGCGAGATCGTTCTGCGAGAATCGTCGAAGGAATGAGCGACCGATCGAGCATCACGCTGCGGGCCAGGTATCCGGGTGCGCTGGAGGACGACGGCGTGCGGCGCACGGTGGAGTCGACGGCGCACGCGATCGGCGAGCGCACGGGCGTGGCGATCGAGCGGGTCGCGATGGACGCGGACTCGGTGACGGTGGCGCTGGGCACGCACAAGCTGGGGGCGGTCGGGTTTGCCGCGGAACTCCGTCGCCTGACCGAGCGCTGGTACGCGCACAAGCACGAGGGCGAGAGTCTCTGGGGCTCGACCGACGACGAGCAGGGGGAGTGGTGAACTCGTGGGCGTGAAGCGCGCGGGCAAGCCGGCCCGGCTGGTGGTGATCCTGCCCTCGTGGGTGGGCGATGTCGTGATGGCGACGCCCACGCTGCGCATGATCCGGGCGGCGCTGCCGGGGGCGTTCATCGGCGGGCTCGTGCGCCCGGGGATGGACACGTTGCTGGCGGGGACGTCGTTCCTCGACGAGGTCCACGTGGATCACGCGCAGGGGATGATGGGCCCCAAGCGGGTGGCGTCGAAGCTGCGCCTGCGGCGCTACGACGGGGCGTTGCTGCTGACCAATTCGTTCTCGACTGCGCTGATCGCGCGACTGGCCGGGATCCCGAGGCGCTGGGGCTACGAGCGCGACGGGCGTGGCGTCCTGCTGACGAGCCGCCTGAGCGCGCCCAAGCGTCGCGACATCGAGCCCTACAGGAACTCCCCCACCGACCCCGGCGCGTGGGCGCCGATCGCGGCATGCGCGTACTACGAGGCCATCGGGCGATTCATGCTCGAGGAGTGCGGCATCGAAGCGCCCGCGAACGCGGGCGCGATGGAACTGGCGGTCACCGACGACGAACGCTCGGGCGCGGCTCGCGTCCTTGAAGCCGGCGGCGCACAGGAAGGCGACACGCTGGTGCTGCTCAACCCGGGCGGCAACAACCCGGCCAAGCGCTGGCCGGGCGAGCGCTTTGCGCAGCTTGCGGACTGGCTGGTCGACGAGCACGACGCTCGCGTACTGCTGAGCGGGTCGCCGGGGGAGCGCGAGCTGACGGCGGAGATCGCGGGCATGTGTGCGCGCTCGGATCGTGTGATCGACATCCCGAACCTCGAAGGCGCCAAGACGGATCTCGGCGTGCTCAAGGGGATCGTGGCGCGGTGCAGCTTGATGGTGACCAACGACACCGGGCCCCGGCACATCGCGGCGGCGCTTCGGGTGCCGGTGGTGAGCCTGTTCGGCCCGACCGATCATCGGTGGACGACGATCCCCTTCGATCGCGAACGGGTGCTCGTGGCGGACCCGTCGCTGCCGGAGGAGGAGGTCGCCAACGACCACCCGGAGCGGTGCGCGATCGAGCGCATCGCGCCGGAGCGGGTCCGTGATATGGCGTCGGACCTGCTGGCGGGCGGGTCGTCCTGAGCCGATGAATCCTCAGGCGGCCGCGCCGGTCGCCGGAGCGATCCCGTGCGCAGACTCGGAGCGGCCATCCTGGGGTGCCTGCTGGTTGCGGCGCCCGCGTTGGGCGCCGAGGGCGACGGCGCGATCCTCGAGAGCGCCGTGGGCGCTTCGGGCGCCGGCTGGAGGGGCGTCGCGGCGCTGGTGGTGTTCGTGCTCGCCTACCTGACGGTCATCACCGAGGAGCTGCACGGGCTGCAGAAGAGCAAGCCGGTGATCCTGGGCGCCGGGGCGATCTGGTTGATCATCGCGACGGGCGCATCGGACCTCGGCTTCGACGAGGACCAGCTCCACGACGCCGTGATGCACGAGCTCATGGGCTTCGCGGGGATGTTCCTGTTCCTGCTGGTCTCGATGACGTACGTCAACGCGATGAACGATCGCAACGTGTTCGCGGCGTTGCGATCGTGGATCGTGTCGCTGGGGCTGAGCTACAAGCGCCTGTTCTGGGCGACCGGCGTGCTGGCGTTCGTGCTGTCGGGGATGGTCGACAACCTGATCTCGGCTCTGCTGATGGGCGCGATCATCACGAGCGTGGGGCGCGACAGCCCGCGCTTCGTGACGCTGGCGTGCGTGAACACCGTCGTCGCGGCCAACTCGGGAGGGGCGTTCAGCCCGTTCGGCGACATCACGACGCTCATGGTCTGGCAGTCGGGGACGCTCTCGTTCTTCCAGTTCTTCCCGCTGTTCCTGCCGTCGCTGGTGTCGTGGCTGGTGCCGGCGATCGTCATGACCATGTTCGTCCAGGACGGCGCACCTGCCCTGGACGACGAGGGCGCCTACAGCCCGAGGCTCAAGCCCGGTGCGCGCCGGGTCTGCGTGCTGTTCGTGATGACGATCGCGCTGGCGGTGAGCTTCGAGCACTTCTTTGCGCTGCCGCCGTTCCTGGGGATGATGACCGGGATGTCGCTGCTGATGCTGTTCACCTACGTGGTGAAGCTCGGGGCGAGCGGGCCCGAGGGGCGCCACGCGGATCGCGAACCCTCGAACCAGAAGCAGGCCGACGGGAACGGGAACGGCGCACCGGGCACGCAGCACTACGGACGCCGCGCGAGCGACGGAGACGGGCTGGATGTCTATCGCGAGGTCGGGCGGGCCGAGTGGGACACGCTGCTGTTCTTCTTCGGGATCATCTTCTGCGTGGGCGGGCTGTCGTTCCTGGGGTACCTCGAGTTCGTGGGCTCCGAGCTCTACGGCAGCTTCGGCCCGGGGCCGACGAACGTGATCGCCGGCGCGCTGAGTTCGGTGGTCGACAACATCCCGGTGATGTTCGCGATCCTGAGCATGAGCCCTGAGATGAGCACGTTCCACTGGCTGCTGATCACCTACTGCGTGGGCGTG
The DNA here is from genome assembly GCA_028289195.1 of Phycisphaerales bacterium. Classification (GTDB taxonomy): domain Bacteria; phylum Planctomycetota; class Phycisphaerae; order Phycisphaerales; family UBA1924; genus JANQQR01. Next base: position 42,305 of record JANQQR010000022.1, read on the forward strand.
GGCGGGAGCCTGCTGTCGATCGGTTCTGCCGCCGGCGTCGGCCTGATGGGGATCGCCAAGGGTCGCTACACGTTCCTGAGCCACCTCAAGTGGTCCGGCGTGATCGCCCTGGGCTACGCGGCCGGCATCGCGGTGCACTACGCGCTGCACTGAGCCCGACACCCCGCGCGACCCCTCAATGAACCGGCTTGACTCGCAGCCCATGCGCCCCCATACTAGAAATGAATGAATGATTCATTCATAGCTAAATCGGCCCCTGCGGGCCTGGAAGCGGGAAAGCGGGAGCGCGTGCTGGCCCTCGTCGAGGCCGGCGCGGGCCAGTTCGCGCAGCTCGGGTTCGCCCGCACGCAGATGGCCGACATCGCTCGCGCGGCGGGAGTCGCCGTGGGCACCCCCTATCGCTACTGCGCCAGCAAGGAGGTCTTCTTCGACCTCGCGGTGCGCCTGGGGTTCGGCGAGGACCCGCTCGAGGGCGTGTCGGGGCTCCCGGTGCCCGAGCGTGATCCCGGCGCGACGCTGGCGTTCGTGCGCGCGTGGTTCGACGGGCGCGGGCCGTTCGTCTCGCTGCGCCGCGCCATCGACGGGGACGCGCCCGCGGATCGCGACGGCGTCGAGCGCGAGGTGCGCGCGATCGTCGGCGAGATCTACGACGAGATCAGCGGGCACGCGCTGGGCATCAGGATCGTCGATCGTTCGGCGCGGGAGTGGCCGGAGCTCGCCGAGCTGTTCTTCCGGCAGCTGCGCCAGCTGCTGATCGAGCTTCTGGAGATGTACGTGGCGTCGCGCGTGGGCAGCGGCGCGTTCGCCTCGACGCCGGACGCCGGCGTGCTCGGGCGCATCGTGCTCGAGACGTGCGCGTGGTTCGGGATGCACCGGCGCTTCGACGTGTCGCCCCCGGCGAGCACCGACGAGGCGGTCCGGCGCACGGTGATCGAATCGTTGACGAGGTCGCTCATGGGGTGAGCGGCAGAGAGCTGGAACGGGACGCGGCGGCGGAAGGGAACCGGTAGCGATGAACATCTGGACATTCGGGCTCGTGGTGGCGGGCGCGGCATCTCTCGGAGCGGGCGAGCCGCCGGCGCGGGATGCCGGCTCGTTCGCGTTCACGAACGTGCACGTCGTGCACACCGACGGACGGGGCGTCGCTCGCGATCAGGCGGTGCACATCGAGAACGGGCGCATCGAGTGGGTCGGTCCGGCGGCAGACTCCGAGCTGCCGGGGGCGATACGGACTGTCGACGCGGGCGGCGCGTACCTGATGCCCGGCCTGTTCGATATGCACGTGCACCTGATCGTGCCCACGGATTCAACCGGGTACATCACGCACGGCGTCACGAGCGTGTTCGATCTGGCGGGGACGCCCTTTATCCACGAGACAGCGCAGCGCATCGAGGCCGGCGATCTCGTCGGCCCGACGGTCTACGAGACGGGGCCCCAGCTCAAGACCGAGGCGCTGCCAGTCGAGGAATCGGCGATCGTGACGCTCACGCCGGAGGAAGGAGCCGAGGCGGTCCGCGCGAGCAAGCGCATGGGGTACGGCTTTATCAAGGTGTGGGGCCCGATCTCGCCGGAGGTGTTCGATGCCGTGATGCGCACTGCACGCGAAGAGGGCGTGCGCGTAACCGGGCACATCCCGAGGACCGTGGGCCTCGAAGGCGCAATCGACGGCGGGATGGACTCGTTCGGGCACGTCGAGGAGCTGCTGAACAAGCACTTCCGTCGCAGCGTCGACGAGGACGCCCTCGAACCAGCGGCGCGCATGATCGCCGAGGCCGACATCAGCGTGATCACCACGCTGGTCACCTATCCGAACATCGCGTCGGTGCTCGAGCCCGATATGGACGGGCTGATGCAGCGCCCGGGGATGGAGCTGGTCGATCCCGTGCGCAGGATCTTGTGGTCGCCTGATCACAACGACTATCGCAAGCGGGGCATGGGCGCTCCGGAGCGCCATCGCGACTGGGGCAGGGACAAGCAGCGGATCGCGGCGTCGCTGCATCGTGCCGGCGTGCGCCTGCTCGCCGGTTCCGACGCGGGCGGGTTCGAGCTCACACTGCTGCCCGGCGAGAGCCTGCACGACGAGCTTGCGCTCCTTGTAGAGAGCGGGCTGACGCCTCAGGAGGCTCTGCACGCGGCGACCGGGGCGCCCGCGTCGTACCTGGGAGTGCGGGCGGGGAGTATCGACATCGGCATGCGCGCCGACATCGTGCTCCTGGACGCGAACCCGCTGGAAGACATCGAGAACGTCAGGCGCGTGCGCGGCGTGATGCTCCGGGGCGAGTGGTTCGATTCGGAGGCCCTTGATCGCCTGCACGACGAGACCGTCGCGCTGCACGCGCGGACGGGCGCGTTCGTGCAGGCGGCGATGTCCGGCGGCGCCGCCGGCGCGATGGAGCAGTACGAACGCGCCAAGCGGGACGATCCGGACCAGCCGGTATTCGAGCGCACCAGCGCGGCGCTCGCGGCCTATGTGCTGGCGATGGGCGGTCGAGGCGAAGATGCGTTCGGCGTGCTCGAGATCGTCGCGCGGGAGCACCCGGGCTGGTACCTGCCCCGCTTCCTGCAGGGCGGGCTGCTGGCGATGGGGGGCGAACTGGACGGGGCGCGGGCCTCGCTCGAAGCGACGCTGGAGATCATGCCGGGCAACTATCACGCGCGGGTGTTGCTGGAACGACTCCCGTAGCGGGCCACCTAGCCTTCGGAGGCTGGAACAGGGAGGCGCGAGCGCCACTCGCCGGCCTCGGCTTCCTTGCCCTGGCTCTCGAGTGACCGGATCAGGCCGTCGATCGTTGCGATCGTGCGCGGGTGCTCCGGGCCGAACGTCGCGCTGAGGATCTCGTGGGCCTCCAGCCAGACTGGTTCGGCTTCTTCCCAGCGCTCGCTGGCGCTGAGCGCCCGGGCCAGGCCGAAGCACGTGACCCCGGTGCCGACGAACCCCTCGGGCATCACGCGCTTGAGGGCGGCGATCGTCTCGCGATAAAGGGGGATCGCCTCGTCGTATCGCTGCTGGGCGGCGTACATGGACGCGAGCATGTTCATGAACGCGAGCGCGGCTTCGTGGTCGGGGCCGAGCGACTCTCGCGCGAGGCGGAGCGCATCGGTGATGAGGGGCTCGGCCTCGTCGAATCGTTGCTGCTGGAAGTAGAGGCGTCCCAGGATCCCCATGGAGGCCTGCGTGTCGAAGCTGTCTTCGCCCAGGAGCTCGCGCCGGCGCTCGAGTGCGCGCACGAGGAGCGGCTCGGCGTCCTCGAAGCGCCCGATGGAGGCGTAGAACGATCCGAGGTTGTGCGCCGCATGCAGCGTCGTCGGGTGATCGCTCCCGAATATGTCCTCGTAGGCTTCGAGCGAGCGGACGAAGCGGATCTCCGCGTCGTCGTTGCGCCCGAGGAACTGGTACGACAGCGCGAGGTTGCCCTCGAGCATGATGGTGTAGTCGTGGTCCGGGCCGAGCACGCGGCGCGATCGCGCGATGGTGCGGTCGAACAGCGTGGCGGCCTCTTCGAATCGCCCGACGTTGTTGAGCGTGAGCGCGAGGTTGCCCATGGTGACGAGGGTGTCGGGATGGTCGGGCCCAAGGAGCGCCTCGCGCTCGGGGAGAACCGCTTCGAAGATCTCGATCGCTTCGTCGAACTGGCTCATCCTGTCGAGAGAGAACGCGAGGCTGTTGCGGGCGCCCAGGCCATCGTTCGAGGCGGACAGCCCGGTGCTCTCGTACGCGTCCACGACCTCGCGGAGGATCGTGACCGAATCAGCGCGATCTCCCGATCGCTCCTCGAGCTGCGCCAGGCCCTGACGCAGGCGCAGCGTCGTGACGTCGAGCGGCCCGTGCAGCACCGTTGAACGCCGGATGGCCTCCGCGTACATCTCCCGGGCCCGTTCGTATTCGCCGAGTTCTAGGAGGACGCCCGCGAGCGTCCCCGAAGTCGCGACGGTGTCCTCGTGCTCCTCACCGAGTTCGCGACGCCGGAGTTCGAGTGCCCGTTCGTACTGCTCCCGGGCGGTCTCGTAGAGGCCGAGCGCGCTGTACGTGGAACCGAGTGTGTTCCTCACCCCCGCTTCGACGAGCGGCTGATCGGCGAAGCGGCCCCCGATCGAATCCCGAGCCCTGTCGAGAACGGTGCGCACCGTGACGTTCGGGTCGGGCGTGAGTTCGGGGCTTGCATGCGACAGCAGATCGCGATTGAGGAACTCGTTGACTGCCTCGGCGATCGCCGCCTGGCGCTCCGCTTCGCTGGCGCGCTCGGCGGCGAGCGCGCTGGCATCGCTCGCCCGCAGCGCCTCGGCCATCGCGACGGCCTCGGCGCGGTTCGACCGGACCAGGCCGATCGTTGTGCCGGCGGTGCCGGCGACCAGCATCGCCAGGAGTGCAGACGTCACGAACACCGCGGCCCGGTTGCGCCTCACGAACTTGTTGAGCCGGTAGGCAGCGCTGGGCGGGCCGGCGCGCACCGGTTCGTCGCGCATCGCGCGTTCGAGATCCTCGGCCAGCGCGCTCGCGGAGTCGTAGCGGCGCGCGCGGTCCTTCTCGAGCGCCATCATGATGATCCAGTCGAGCTCGCCCCGGAGCGAGCGGACCAGGCGCCCGGCGTCGATGCCGCGCGAGGCGGCGGCGGTGGTCGCGGCGTCGCCGAGGGTCGAGAGACGCGTCGACGGCCTCGGCGGCTCGACCTCGCGCACGATTCTGAGGATCTCGGCCAGCCCCGCTTCGCGGAGCTGGCGGGGGTCCAGGGGCGTCGTGCCGGTGAGCAGTTCGTAGAGCAGCACGCCGAGGGAGTAGACGTCGGTGCGGGTGTCGACGTCCAGGCCGCTCATCTCGGCCTGCTCGGGCGACATGTACTCGGGCGTGCCCACGAACTGGCGGAACTCGGTGAAGAGCGTGCGCTCGGTCAGACGCGCGCTCGTTGCCTTGGCGATGCCGAAGTCGATGACCTTGGGCACGGGCACGCCGTCGTGGAGCGTCACCAGGACGTTCGACGGCTTGATATCGCGATGAATGACGCCCTTCTGGTGCGCGTGATGCACGGCGCGGCACACGCCGGCGAACAGCGAGAGACGCTCGCGCGTGCCGAGGCGCGCACTGTCGCAGTACTCGGTGATGGGCACGCCACGGACCAGCTCCATCGCGAAGTACGGGCGCCCGGACGGGGTGGACCCGGCGTCGAACACGCGGGCGATGCCCGGGTGATCCATCAGCGCCAGGGCCTGACGCTCGGCCTCGAAGCGGGCGATCACCTGCTTGGTGTCCATGCCCACTTTGATGAGCTTGATCGCGACCCGGCGATTGATGGGCTCGGACTGTTCGGCCATGTAGACGACGCCGAAGCCGCCCTCGCCGATCTGCTCGAGGAGCTTGTAGGAGCCGACGCTGCTGCCGGGGCCCTCGTCGAGCGCCGAGGGCTGGGACTCGAGCGACTCGACGCCCCCGAGGGTCGGCCCCGAGAGGAAGCCCTCCTTCGAGGCGTCGTCGTGCGATTCGAGGAGTTCGTAGACCTCGCGCTCGAGTTTCGGATCACCGGCGCACTTCTCAGCGACGAACGCGTCCCGCTCCGGGCGCGGGACGTCGATCGCCTCTGCGAAGATCTCCTCGGCTTTCCTGCGCTGGGGCTCGGTCACTCGTGGTCCTCGTCCGCGGTCTCGTTCTGCGATGCCCTCTTGATCTCGCGCAGCATCCACGCCCGCGCGAACGCCCATTGCCGGTCGACGGTGCGCGCAGAGATTCCCAGCGCCTGGGCGGTCTGGGGGACCGTCAGGCCGGCGTAGAAACGCAGGCGGACGACCGCCGCGGCGTCGGGCGACTCGCTCTCCAAGCGACCGAACGCGTCGTCGAACGCCAGGATCGCTTCGGGTTCGTCGTCTTTGGCGAGATCCGCCACGCCGGCGAGCTCGAGGCTGATCTTCGCCTTGCCTCCTCCGCGTTTGACCCGCTTCCTGGTGCGCGCGTGGTCGAGCAGGATGCGGCGCATCGCCTCGGCGGCGGCGCCGTAGAAGTGGGCCTGGTTCTGCCAGGGGACCTCGCGATTCCCGAGGAGCTTGAGGTAGGCCTCGTGGACGAGCGCGGTGGCCTGGAGCGTGTGCCCGGGCGACTCGGAGGCCATGACCTTCTGGGCCGTGGCGCGGAGCTGGTCGTAGACGATGGGGAGCAGCCGATTGGCGCGCTCGTCGGCGTCGAGCGACGCATCGGTGAGCAGGAGCGTGACGTCTGGACGGGGGTCCTGGTCCACGGGGGTACAGGATACCCCGGGGTTCTAGAGGTCGGCGAGGGGATCGTCCTCGGGAGCGCAGTCGCCGTGGGCGTCGATCCGTCGACGCACGCTCGTCCACACGGACTTGCGCCGGGCACCGGAGCCTGCGCAGAAGCTGGTGCACGCGCGCATCAGGATCGCGCGGCGCGGGAGGCGATCGGTCCCGATGAGCTCGAAGCAGAGCGTCGCGAGCATGCGCGTGCCGTCGGTCGCGCGGGCTTCGATGCCGACGGTGTCGACGATCGCCAAGTCGGATAGGTCTCCGTCGCGTGCGGCTGCGAGGACGTTCGACGGCTTGTGGTCCCTGTTGAAGATGCCCCGGCTCACGAGCGTCGCGACCTGCTCCCCCACCCCGATCGCCAGCGCGTGCTCCTGCTCGACGCTCAGCCCCCCCCGCGCGATCACATGCAGCAGGTCTTCGCCCTCGATCTTCTCGAGCACGAGCGCCTCAACAACGCCTCCCTGATCCGTCCTGGCGCCGCGGAGGAAGAGCAGCGGTTCGGCGGTGTCGATCCCAGCATCCATCAGCAGCTCGGCGCCGCGCCATTGGCGCATGAGGCGCGTGCGCTTGAACAGCGACTTGGCGAGCCCGCTGAGGCGATCGAGCTGCATCGTCTTCACGATGACCATGCGCCCGGGGCTCCCGGGCAGCTCGCACTCGAAGACGCTGGTCCGCTCGGTGGCCTTGATCAAGCGGAAGCCGGGCAGAGCCTGGGGGTCGGCCAGCTTCTGCGCGACTGCCTCGGCGTCGCCGATCCGCGAGCGCACGATGCGGGGGTGCTGGTTCGGGGGCGGGATCATGGGCGTGGCGTGAAGGTACCCGCGCGGGGGAGTCTTTGACGGGGCGGCGCGCCGCGGCGACGATGTCCTGATCGTGCCCGACGCCCCACTGCTGCCCCTGAGCGTATCGATCGTGTGCTGCAACAACGAGCGCACCATCGGGCGCACGCTGGAATCGGTCGACGGGCTGGCCCGGGAGGTCGTCGCGCTCGACTCGGGCTCGACCGACGGCACGCTCGAAATCCTCCGTGCGCACGGGGCGCGCATCGTCGAGCAGGAGTGGCTGGGGTACGTCAAGCAGAAGCAGCGGGCGCTCGAAGAGTGCACGCAGGACTGGGTGCTGCACCTCGACAGCGACGAGTCGGTCGACCCGGGCCTGCGCGGGGCGATCGAGATGGCGCTCGGCGCTCCGGACCCGGCGGTGGGCGGGTACGAGTGCAACCGGCGCGTGTGGTACGCCGGCGGCTACCTGAAGCACGCCTGGCAGCCCGAGTGGCGCCTGCGACTGGTGCGCCGGAACATCGCACGCTGGACGGGCACGGACCCGCACGACTACCTCGAACTCACCGAACCCAACTCGCGCACCGAGCGCCTGGGCGGGCATATGCGCCACGACTCGATCGACGAGGGGATCGGCGTGTTCCTCGCCAAGCAGGCCGGCCACGCGCGCACGAGCGCGGCGGCGCAGGTGGCCAAGGGCCGGCGCGGCAGCGTTCCCCGCCTGGTGCTGTCGCCGGTGGGCGAGTTTGCCAAGCAGGTGATCTCGCGAGGGGCGTGGCGCGACGGGTGGCGGGGATGGGTGGCGGCCAGCGCGTCTTCGGTTGCCGTGGCGATGAAGCACGCGGCCATCCTGGAGGCGTCGCGCGCGAAGCGCGACGGTGCGGGCGGATGAGCGACGGCGTGCTGTGGGCCATCGCGATCGCCGGGGCGTACGTGGCCGGGTCGATCCCGTTCGGGCTGCTGATCGGCTTTGCGCGGGGCGTGGACATCCGCGAGCACGGGTCGGGGAACATCGGGGCCACGAACGCGGGGCGCGTGCTCGGGCGCAGGTGGGGCCTGCTGAGCTTCGCGCTGGACGTCGCCAAGGGGACGGTGCCGGTGCTGCTCGCCGGGTGGTTGATGGGCGTCGCCGGGTCCGAGGATCCTTCTATAGAGGATGCGCTGCTGTGGCTGAGCGTTGCCGCGGCGACGGTGGTCGGGCACATGTTTAGCGTGTTCCTGCGCTTCAAGGGCGGGAAGGGTGTGGCGACCGGGCTGGGGTCGATGCTCGGGGTGTGGCCCCACCTGACGCTGGCGGCGGCGCTGGCGGGGGTGGTGTGGATCGTGAGCGTGAAGGCGACTCGCTACGTGAGCGTGGCGTCGATCGTGGCGGCCTCAAGCCTGGCCCCGCTGGTCCTGCTGGTGCGTCTGGTCCGGACAGGGCTCGATCCGGATCTGGGGTGGTCCGGGGTGTGGCCTTTCGTGGGTGTGGCGGCGCTCCTGGGTGGCCTGGTGGTCTTCCGGCACCGGGGGAACGTCCGGAGATTGCTGGACGGGACCGAGCCCAAGCTGGGCACGCCCGTCGACCCCAACGAGCCCAAGGCCCGATAAGGGTTGCGTTCGGGGGCTGAGAACCGAATGGGACGTTCCGTCATGGGCCCGAGGCCGGCCTGCCGAAAACAGGTCGTATGGGATATTCGGGCAGAATCAATCGGGAATCGTGGCGCCGGCATGAAGCCGAGCCCCGCACCGACCGATTCCAGGCGACGGCGCGCCGGGGGCGCCGCTGGAGTCTGGAACCCATGCCACGATTCACCCAGGACAGCGGATCAGGCACCAAGCTCGAGAGCGACGCCGACTCGCTCAAGTTCCCCGAGGGGGGCGTTTTCTGCAAGGGTGCCGATGGACCCGACGGATCGCTCCACCTCGAGGGTGAGGGCGAGACGATCGACGTCGTGCGTGAGGTCGAGCGCTCGCTCGAACTCGTGCAAGCGAATCTCGATGAGCTGAGCGACGAGCTGGCCGAGTCGTTGCCCTTCGAGGCGATCGACGACGGCTGGCGCCCGTCCGCGGCCTGAGGCGCGCGGGCTCGCTCCACCCACAAGACCGTTCGTTCCAGACCCTCGCTGTTTGTGCGCGCACCGAACGCGTCCCGCGCTCTGCGCGCGCGTGCCGGGAGCTGCTCCGGGGATTCGTTCTCTAGAGCACCGGGCCCAGACCGACGCAGCGGCGCCACGCGCTGAGCTGGCCCATGTGCATCATGATGTGGCTGGTGAGCAGGAACGTGATGATGTGCCCGAGCGTCGGGAACCGGTCGCGGGCCTCTTCGTTGGGGTTGGGCTTTTCGAACACCTCTGGATCGGTTTCGGCGAGGGTCTCGAGGAGCACGGCGTGGCGCTCGCGGAAGAAGCCCATGATCTCGTCCATCGACGGGTAGGCGTTCGGATCGTCGAGGCAGGGCTCGCCGGCTTCGAAGAGCTTGATGAACTGCTCGTTCGGCTTGGCGAGATCGGCGCGCCCGATGCGCTCGAGGACCTTGTCCGGGTAGATCGCCAGGTGACCGAAGATGAACGCCGGGGAGTTCGTGTCGATGCCCTCGGGCTTGCGGGCGAACTGCTCGGCGCTGACGCCCTGGAGGAGCATGTCGGCGTAGCCCAGGCCGATGCGGCAGAGGTCGATAACGGTGGCGTTGGACGCGGCGGCGGTCGTCATTGGTGTGTCTCCTGAACGCCCTGCTGGGCGTGGGTGGGTGCATTCAAGGAAGGTGTCGATTCTAGGCGGACCCCGGGGGCGTCCCGATCGTAGGATTGGGTATGACCCGGACGCTCCAGATCGCCCGATCTGCCGCACGACGGCGCTTCGCGCGCCGTTTGGTGTCGGTGGGAGGCGCGGCGTTTCTGGCGGCGTCGGCGATCTCGCTGCTGGGAGTCGGTGTGGATCGCCTTGTCGGCCCGGGGCTGGCGTGGTGGCACTGGGTGGCGTGGCCGGCAGCCGGTGCGCTTGCGGGCTCTCTGGCGATCGCGATCGTGCGGCGCGGGTCGCTGCTCGATGCGGCATCCGAAGTGGATCAGGAACTCGGGCTCGCGGACCGGTTGGGTTCCGGCCTTGTGTTCGAACTGCGCGGCGAGGGCGACGATCCGTTCGTGCGCCTCGCGCTGGATGACGCGGAGCGCGTCGCGACGGGCGCGAAGGTCGGGCGGGCCATCCCCGTGCGCTTCGGGCGCTCGTGGGCGGTGTGGCCCGTGCTGCTTGCGGGGAGCGCGGCGATCGGGCTGTTCGTCGAGCCGCAGCACCTGCTCGGGAGAGACGCCCAGCGTTCCGTGATCGCGAGGGAAGACCCGGCCGTCGTGCGCGCCGCGGAGGAGATCGAGCGCCTGCGCGATCAGATCGCCGAGCCTGACTCGGATCCGGGAGTCGTCGCGCCGGGGAATGACCAGCAACCGGCGAGCGCGGACCTCGGTCCGTCCAGAGACGAGATCCTCGACGAGCTGTCGCGTCAGCTCCTCGACGGTGAGAAGAGCCCGGACGAGGCGATCGCGGAAGCCGCGGCGGTGGCAGACGAGGAGGCGCGTCGCGCAGAGCGGAGCGCCGAGGATCTGGAGGCGGCCGGCGCGGAGTTCGATCGCGTCGTGAACTCGCTGTCGCCGGGCGGGGCCGAGGGCGGGCCATCGGAATCGGCGGCGCTGCGAGAGAAGCTCAGCGAGGGCGATCTCTCCGGTGCGGCGCAGGACCTGAGCGACCTGGAAGAGCGCCTCGATTCGATGGAGCCCGCCGAACGCGAGCGCTTGAGCGAAGAGCTGCAGCGCATGGCGCGTGAGCTCGATCAGCTCGCCGAACTCGAGCGGCAGCAGATCGAGGAACAGGCCGAGCGCGAGCGCCGGGACCTGCTCGAACAGGGGTTGAGTGAAGAGGACGCCCGATCGCTCGAGCAGTCGACCGATGAGTCGGAGCTGCAGCGCGAGCTCGAGGAGCGCGGCGTGGACCCGGAGGTTGCCGAACGCCTGGCGCGGGAGCAGGCGCAGCGCAATCGGGAGCGTGAGGCGCGCGAGCGCGCCGCCGAGCAGACCGAGCAGCTGCGCGACGCGATCGATCCGGCGTCCGCTCCTCCCGAGGAGCAACCGAGCGCTGACGAGCAGGAGCGGCCGGGATCGGATCAGACCGGGGAACAGACCGGCAGCGAACAGACGGGCGAACAAGAACAGGGCGAGCAGCAGAGCGGCGAGCAGGGAACCGAGCCTTCCCCCGAAGGCCAGGCCTCGAGCGATCCGGGCACCGAGCAGCCCGGCGAAGAGCAGCAACCGGGTGCGGGCGAACAGCAGCCTGATCCGAGCGCGCCGCCCGAGGAAGGCGCCGAACCCGGAGAGCAGGGCGCCGAGGGCCAGCAGCCCGATCCGCAGGGGACCGAGCAATCGCAGCAGCCATCGCCCGACGGCGTGGGCGAGCAACCGGAGCAGGGCCAAGAGGGCTCGGCGCCCGGCGAGGGTGAACAGCAGCAACAGCCGCAGCAGTCGCCGGATCCGTCGGCGCCTCCCGCGGGTGCGCCGGATCCGACCGGAGCCGCGCCGGAGGGTCAGCAGGGCGAGGGTGAAGCGTCCGAGCAGGGCGAAGAGGGCGCGGGTGAGGAACCCGGCGCGCAGGGAGGCGGGGCGCAGGAGCAGCAGCAGGACGGCGCTCCTTCTGGATCCGGTCAGTCACCGGACCCGGAGCAACAGCCCGATGCTCCGCAGGGTCAGGGCGCCGGCGCGCCGCCACCGGATGGAGCGGAGCAATCGCAGGAATCGGGCGGCTCAGGCCAGCCCGAGGAAGGCCAGGAACAGAACACCCCGGGCGCGGGATCGGGCGAGCGCAGTGAAGACCCGCAGCAGCAGCCGGGCGGCGGTCCCGGTGAGATCCCGGATGAACTGTCGAAGGAAGACATCCAGCGCCTGCGCGAGACGATCGAGCAGCTCGACCAGGATCGCGCGCGTTCGGAGGAAGAGCGCAAGCGCGCCGAAGACCTGCGGCGCCAGTCGCGCGAGATGTACGAGAACCTCAGCGACGAAGAGAAGCAGCGCATCCAGCGCCTGGCGCAGCAGCTGCAGGACGAACTCGGCGAGGACTCGCCCGAGGGCGTCGGCGGCGAGCGCGACCCCCTGCCCGGCACGCCCGGTTCGGGCGAGCCGTTCAAGGATCCCGAGCTCGTCGATGCGCGGCCCGACGGCGATCCGGAGTCGATGAACGACGGCCACGTGATCGAGGAGAAGTTGAACCCCGACGGCACGCCGCCCGAGCGCGGCGAGGTGAGCGAGCGCGAGATGGCGCAGCTGCTCGAGGAGGCCCGCGAGAAGGCCGCCGAGAGCGCCGAGGAGCGACAGATCCCGGCGAAGTACCGGCGGATCCTCGATGAGTACTACCGCAAGTCCAGCGAGCGGGCCCGCGAAGCCGCGGAGGAGACGGCGGACGCGCCCGCGCGCACGGCTCCGGACTCAGACCCCGACGGGTGATCGCTCTTCGGGCGGCGTGACCGGCGTGACCGGATCGCGCCCATCCAGCACGGCGCGGACATTGGCCTGGCACAGCGCGGTCATCGCGAACCTGCTGCCCTCGCTCGCGCTGCCGATATGGGGCGCCAGGACCACGTTGTCGAGTTCCGCAAGGCCCGGGGCCAGCGCGGGCTCGCGCTCGAAGACGTCGAGGCCGGCCGCGAACAAACGGTTCTCGCGCAGCGCCTCGACCAGCGCCGATTCGTCGACGACCGGCCCGCGCGAGGTGTTCACGAGCACGGCGCTCGGCTTCATGAGCGCGAGGCGTCGCGCATCGATCAGGTGGCGGGTGTCTTCGGTGAGCGGCGTGTGGATCGACACGAAGTCGGCCTTTGGAAGCGCCGTGTCGAGATCGGGCTCGTATGTCGCGTTGAGGGGCGCGCCCTCGAAGACGTGCTTGGGCGAGCGGGCGTGGTAGTGGATGTTCATGCCCCAGCCCAGCGTGCGGATCGCGGTGGCGTAGCCGATGCGCCCGGCGCCGACGATCAGCAGCGTCGCGCCCGAGAGCGGCTTGCCGATGAACTCGTCGGGGCCGAGGGGGCCGTGCTGCACCCACTGCCCGGTGCGCGCGAAGCTGTCGGCGTGGGCCAGGCGCCGGGCGGCGCCGAGCATCAGGCACATCGCCATGTCGGCTGTGCCCTCGGTGACGGCGTCGGGTGTGTTGGTCACGATCACACCCCGGCGCGCACACGCCTCGATGTCGATGTTGTCGTAGCCCACGGCGAACTGCGCAACGAGGCGCAACTGCTCGCCCGCGGCATCGAGAAACGCGTCGTCGATCGGGTCCGTGAACCAGGAGACGTAGGCGTCGGACCCGCGCACGAACGAGTACATATCCTCAAGCGACTCGAAGCCCCGGCGGGGCCCGAAGGCGACTTCGGCGCCGGGCACGTCGAAGGTCCCGGGGAGCGGTCTGGAGACTGCGACCTTTGGCATGGACTCAAAGCCTAGCACGCGCCGACACATCGGGGCGCGGGAGGACGAACGATGCAGAACGCGACACGGGATCGCAAGTGGGGATTCGCCAGGGGTTTGGTCGCCGGTGCGCTGGTCGCGGGCGGCGCGGGGGTGCTGATGGCCCAGCAGCGCGGCGGGCCGGATCGGGGCGACGGCGAGTACTTCGTGACGAGCGCGCAGAACGGGAACACCGGGCGCCTGTGGTTCAAGCCCAAGGGCGAGGAGACGCTGGTGTTCGCGGGTGACTTCGCGGCGGTGGCGCGGGGGCGTTAGTCAGGGCGCTATCGGTGCTCAACAGATTGCTGAGCGTGTGCCCCTGCGGCGGCGGCGGCGATGCTCGTGAGCGCTGAGAGCGGCCCGCAAAGGCGGTCTCGCGCGCATTCAGCAGCGATTTCGGATCCGGCATTGGCTCCGGGGTCGATCCGAGGCATGCTGTTATCGGGCCGCAGGCTCTTTGTGAGCCGGGTCCGTTGGGATCGCACACCTGGGAGGAACGATCATGCTTCGGAATCTGCTCGTCTCGGCCCGCGCGCGCACGGGGATCGCTCTCGCTGTGGCGTTCGGCGCCGCGCCTTCGGCGCACGCCGGAGGCCCGCTGTTCGGCTACCAGGTGTACGCCGGCGACTTCTTCACGCTCCTCGAGCGTGCGCAGTGCGTCATCGAGGTTGGCGAGGGCAACCTGGTGACAACGGGCGACGCCTTCGACCAGTTCGGTGGCGATCCGTACCAGCAGGTGACGCGTCACCTGCCAGGCGGGTCCGGGGTCTGGTCGAACCTCTATTTCTTCGGCCCCGAGCGCCCCTCGGCGACCGAAGCCGTGCAGGCGTTCAACACCGATCTTCTCGTCGTGGGCGTCGAGAGCTCGGGGTCCGAGCGTCTGACGATCATGCGCATCGCCGGGAACGGCGGCTTCATCGGTGCGGCGCGCCTCGAAGGCGGGGGTCTGCCGGCCGGCCAGGACTTCGCCGACCGGCGCCTCTCGGCGCAGGCCGCGATCGCGCTCGTTCCCGGCGGTGATCCGGGCCCGGTGCTGGACCGTGGCCCGATCGAGGTGCCGGAGTTCGCCGTGGCGACCACGTTCGTCGGCCCGGGTTCCGTTCCCTTGGGAGGGGGCGGCCAGCAGATCCTCGGCCAGTTCACGCTGCACGACCCGGTCGGCGCCGTCGTGAGCGCCGCGCGATACAGCTTGCCGCTGCAGTTCGGGGACGGGCCGTTCCGGCTGTACGACATCGAGCCTCACCCGCCGACGGGGGGATTCCTTCTGACCGGCTCCGTGCACGTGCTCGAAAGCAAGCTCACGCGCGTGTGGCCGGTGCTGATGCTCGTCGATCAGTTCGGGGCGCCGGTGGCGTCGTGGATCATCCGGTTCGAGCTCCAGAGCCCTCAGGTCTTCAACGAGTCGGTCGGCACGTCCGTGCTGCTGGGTCCGGGCGGCGAGTGCTATGTAGCGGGGACGACGGACGCGATCATCGGCGACCCACCCGGGCGCACCGGCGCGTTCCTGCTGCGATTCGATCTCCCGGGTGGGATGATCGACTGGCTGACGCTGACCAACGAGTTCAACCCGTCGCTGCGAGCGCTGTCGTTCGGGTTGTCGGGCGAGGTGCCGACGGTCGTCCTGAGCGGCACGGCTCCGGTGCCCGACGCGATGGTGCTCGGCGCCCCGACGACGCCCCACCCCTGCCTGCTGTTCCTGAGCGCGGGAAGCGGGGCCGCCAACGGGTTCGTGCAGTACCGCCCGTCGGGTGGCGCTGTGGCCACCGATGCGATCACGCACTTCCAGGGCGGCTGGCAGGTCGCCGGTTTCGGCGCTCCATCCGGGTTCGAGACGCCGGTGCTTCTGGATGCCGACTCGCGCGGGATGCCGGGCGATATCCTCGAGATGTACCTGGCGCGCGGCGGGATGTTCGGCGACACCAATTGCCACGAACGCCGGTTCGAGCCTGTTCAGATCTTCCCGAAGCGCGAAGCGGTTTCGTTCAACCCCGTTGCCGAGCAGGTGTTCCCCGAGACGTTTGAACCCAAGCTCGGCGGCGATCAGACCACCGTGATCGCCGAGGACGACTGTCCGGGTGTGTTCTGCCCGTGCGTGGGCGACGCCAACGGCGACCTCGAAGTGAACTTCGCGGACGTGACCACGATCCTGATGGAGTGGCTGAACTTCTACGGCGTCGGGCAGTCGGGGCCGGGCGACGCCAACTGCAACAGCTTCGTTTCCTTCGCCGATGTGACCTCGGCGCTGGACAACTGGCTCAAGGTGTGCATCGACCTCTGAAGCGGCGCGGAAACGACATCAGGCGCGCATGAGGCTGCGCGCCTCGTCCTCCGTGAGCGCCTGGTCGGGCGCGATCACCGGGCAGCCCGGCTCGCCCGCGCGCGTGCGGTGCACGGCGGCCTGGATGTTGTCCTCGGGGTTCGGGGGCACGACCGGGGCGTCGCTGCCGAACCAGATGTGTTCAACCGGGTCGAGCCCGGCGTCCGCGTAGGCGTCCCACAGATCCCGAAGGGGGAACGCCCGGTGTGCGCGGTGCGGCAGGAGCCTGAGGATCGGCTCGATGTCGGTCAGCAGGTGGCAGGGCTGCGGGCTGACGATCACGCCGAGGCGGGCGAACCTGGGGATGTCGTGCTCGTCGACGAACTGGGCGTGCTCGATGCGGGTGCCGGGGGTCTTGGGCGCGGTGCTGTCGATGGCATTGAGCAGGCGCCGGACCGCGGCGTCGCCGATCGCGTGGGCCACGAGCGGGAGCTTCATGTCCTCGCATTCGCGGATCGCCACGCGGAGCTTGTCTTCGCTCCACAGCGCGATGCCGCGCTCGATGCCCTCGAGCGGGTGCGCGAACGGCTCGAGCATGAACGCGGTGCGGCTGTTGAGCGCTCCGTCGGTGAACACCTTCGCGCCGCCGAAGCGGACGCGCTCGCACGCGTAGTGCGGGTAGCGCTCAAGCTCTGCGCGGCAGTCTTCGAACAGCGGGTGGAGCACGACAGAGCACGCGAGGTTTCCCTCCTTGTCCAGCTCGGCGCACGCCGGGCCGAGCCAGTCGAGGCTGAGCATGTCGTGGACCTCGGCGTACCCCAGGCTCGCGAAGCGCTCGATCGAGGCGCGCACCGTCTGCTTGCGCTGCTCGAAGGTCGGCGCGGGCACGGCGTCGAGGACGAAGTTGCAGGCGAGTTCCAGGAGCAGGCCCGTCGCGTCTTTCGATTCGTCGCGCACGATCACGCCGTTGGCCGGGTCGGGCCGGTCTCCGTCGATGCCGGCGCGGGCGAGCGCTTCGGTGGAGGCGCTCAGCGAGTGGATGTCGAGCGACCGGGCGTAGCAGGGGTTGCCCCGGGCCGCGTCGTGGAGCTCGGCGTGGGTTGGCCACTCGGGGGCGTCCCAGGACTCGGGCATGGCGCGCATGCCCCGGATCCACCCGGTGTGGTCGGGCTGTGCGCCGGCGATGGTGTCGAGGAGTTCGGCCTTGGAACGGCAGCCCCCCAGGTCGACGCAGGCGAGCGCGTCGCCGAAGTCGTAGACATGGGCGTGGGCCTCGCGGAGGCCGTCGAACCCGGATCCTGTCGAGGGGCCGGACATATATAGAGGATAGGGATCTGGCGGGATCCCCTACAATCGGGCCATGTCCGAGCCGTATTACATCACGACGCCCATCTACTACGTCAACGACAAGCCCCACATCGGGCACTGCTACACGACCCTGCTGGCGGACGTCGCGGCCCGGTTCATGCGGGCCCGGGGGCGGGACGTCTTCTTCCTGACCGGGACCGACGAGCACGCCGAGAAGGTGGTCGATGCCGCGGCCCAGCGGGGGCTGACGCCGATCGAGTGGGCGGATCAGAACGCCGGCGAGTTCGAGCGGGCGTTCGCGGCCCAGCGCTTCACGAACGACGACTTCGTGCGCACGACCCAGGACCGGCACAAGGACAAGGTGACGGGCTACATCACACGCCTGATGGAGCAGGGCGACGTCGAACTCGGCGAGTACGCCGGCTGGTGGGACGCCTCGCAGGAGGAGTACGTCACCGAGTCGACGGCGCGGGAGCACGACTACAAGAGCCCGGTGACGGGCAAGGAGCTCGAGAAGCGCACCGAGCAGAACTACTTCTTCGATCTGCCGAAGTACGCCGAGCGCCTGCGGGAGCACATCGAGGCGAGCCCGGGGTTCATCCTGCCCGAGGCGCGCAAGAACGAGGTGCTCGGTCGCATCAAGGCTGGCTTGCAGCGGGTCCCGGTGTCGCGGGCGGTCAAGGAGGGCGACGCCGACTGGGGCATCCTGATGCCCGGCGACGAGGGGCACCGCATCTACGTGTGGATCGATGCGCTGTTCAACTACCTCTCGACGGTCGACACCAACGAGCGGCGCCGGTACTGGCACGCGCCGGTGCACGTGATGGCCAAGGACATCCTCTGGTTCCACGCCGTCATCTGGCCCTGCATGCTCATGGCGCTCGGCGAGGCGATGCCCTCGTGCATCTACGCGCACTCCTACTGGATCCGCGAGGGGCGCAAGATGAGCAAGAGCCTGGGCAACTTCATCGACCTGCCGACGATCGACGCGTACGTCGATGCGTTCGGGCTCGACGCGTGGCGCTGGTACCTGGTCAACCACGGCCCGCTGGCGGCGACCGACTCGGATTTCGGCTACGGGCGCTTCGTGGAGGTGTACAACGCCGACCTGGCCAATGGGATCGGGAACGCCTCGAGCCGCGTGAGCAACATGATCGCCAAGTACTTCGACGGCGCGTGCCCGAAGGCCGAGGCGACGACGCACGCCGGGCGCGACTGGCCGGCGCTCGCGGGCGCGGCGCTCGAGAGCGCGACGGAGGCCCTCGACCGGCTGGACTTCGAGGCGCTGTGCCGCGCGGGGCTGTCGCTGTCGAACGAGGTCGACGGGTACATCCACGAGACCGAGCCGTTCAAGCTGGCCAAGGACGAGACGAAGCTCGGCGACGTGGGCACGATCCTCTACAACTGCGCCGAGGCGCTGCGCATCGCGGCGGTGCTGCTCTCGTGCACCCTGCCGGAAAAGATGAGCGAGCTGCTGGGGCGCATGGGCCAGGAGGCACCGGGCGAAGATGGCTCGTTCGGCGCGCAGCTCGAGGAGCTGTGCACGTGGGGGCGCCTTGAGCCGGGCACCCGGATCACCAAGGGCGATGCGCTGTACCCGCGCTGGGACGCCAAGAACCCCGAGCCGGCGCCGGAGACGCAGGAGGCCGGGGCGTAGGCTTCGTGTCATGATCCGGGTGCGTAAATACCGATCGCCGATCATCGCCGAGGCGGCGTCGGCGCACCTGAGGGCGTCGGGTATCCCGTCGATGGTCGTGGGCCATCACATCCAGAGCACGATCAACCTGGGGTTCCTGAAGTTCGCGCAGCTCGACGTCGTGGTCCCCACCAAGGCGCACATCCCAGAGGCGGTGCGCCTGCTGGACGAGTTCGAGGAGGGCGCCGAGGATTTCGATCCGAGCGAGTTGGATTACGACGTGCCCCCGGACCTGTCGCGCCTGGATCCGGCGATCGGGGTGGTCTGCCCTGCGTGCGCCCGCGACCTGCCGCTGGATGCGCAGCTCGAGGCCTGCCCGGGCTGTGCCGAGCCGGTGGATGTGCCCGAGCTGATCGTGCACCAGCACGGGCCCGATGCGCTGGCCGACTGCTACGGCGAGGAGCCCGAGCAAGTCTCGCCGGCCGACCTGCGGGCGTACGACATCGCGTGCGTGCAGTGCCGCTGCTCGCTGGCGGGGCTGGAGCAGCGCGGGCGCTGCCCGGAGTGCGGCACGCTGTACGACAAGGCCGAGATCCTGCAGCGGATGATGTGATGCGCGGTAGGCTGTTGCCCGTGAAGATGACCCCCGACGAGTACGCGGCCCGCGGCGAGGCGCTCGAGGATGAGGCGCTGGATCATGCGTGGGAGGTGCTGAGCGCCAACTGCGTGGGCGTGCTGGCGTTCGACGACACCGAGATCGACATCCGCTACGTGCTGGACCCGGCCAACGGGCGCCTGATCGCGACGGTGCCCGTTGCGTCGATCATGGCTGCGGAGAACGTGCTCTATGCGCCGGAGCTGAGTGACGATGCGCTCCGCCTGCTGCTGAGCCCGGAGCAGATCGAGGAGAGCTCGCTCACCGACCGGTGGCAGGTCTACCACGGGGAGCCCGAGCACGTGCGCTGGGCGGCGTACTGGATCGACAGCGCCAAGCACGGGCCGTGGGTGCTCGACGGCGACGCGCTCATGCGCCCCAACCCGCTGGCGGGCGACGAGCCGGCGCTGTGCAAGGAGTTCAACGCCGACCCGCCCCGCCTGCGCACGCTGTGCGGACGCGGCGCGGGCGTGGAGGTCGAGAAACCCGTCTGCGTGGGTGTCGATCCGGGCGGGATGCACGTGCGGGCGCCGTTCGGAATCGTGCGGGTGAAGTTCCCGCTCGAGGCCAACGAGGCGAGCCAGGCGCACCGGGCGGCCTCGATGCTGCTGGGGTAGGTGCGCTCCTGCTCTGTTTCACGGGATTGGAACGCGCCGGCGAGGCCGCTCGCATCGCTGCCCGGTACACTGCGCCTCGCGCGCCCGCGGGCGCACGCGCAACCCCCCGGAGGACCCCATGAGAAAGACCACCCGAATCCTGACAGTTCTCGCGGCGCTCGGCGCGCTGGCGTCCGGCGCTGCGGCGCAAGAGCAGCCCAACATTCTGGTGATCTGGGGCGACGACGTCGGCCTGACGAACATCAGCGCCAACTCGCACGGGATGATGGGCTATCGCACGCCCAACATCGATCGCATCGCCAACGAGGGCATGCGCTTCACCGATTACTACGGCGAGCAGTCGTGCACCGCCGGGCGCTCGTCGTTCATCACCGGCCAGAGCGTGTTCCGCACGGGGCTGTCGAAGGTCGGCCTGCCGGGGGCGCGCGAGGGCATGATGGTCGAAGACCCGACCATCGCCGGCCTGCTCAAGGACCGGGGCTACGCGACAGGCCAGTTCGGCAAGAATCACCTGGGCGATCGCGACGAGCACCTGCCGACGAACCACGGGTTCGACGTCTTCTTCGGAAACCTCTACCACCTGAACGCTGAGGAGGAACCGGAGAACGAGGACTACCCGGGCGACTACGTGCTGCCCAACGGGGAGACGTTCAAGGAGCGCTTCGGGCCGCGGGGCGTGATCCGCTCGCGCGCGACTCCCGGCGGGGGCCAGGACATCGAGGACACCGGCCCCCTGACCAAGAAGCGCATGGAGACGGTGGACGACGAGACGTCGGACGCCGCGATCGCCTGGATCCGCGAGCAGCACGAGGCGGGCAATCGCTGGTTCTGCTGGTGGAGCGGCACGCGCATGCACTTCCGCACGCACGTAAGCGAGGAGCGCCTGGCCCAGATCAAGCGCGACAACCCCAACGCCGACGAGTACCAGTGCGGCATGATCGAGCACGACATGCACATCGGGAAGTTCCTCGATCTGCTGGATGAGCTCGGGATCGCGGGCGAGACGATCGTCTTCTACTCCACGGACAACGGCCCGCACATGAACACGTGGCCGGACGCCGCGATGACGCCGTTCCGAGGCGAGAAGAACACCAACTGGGAGGGCGGCTGGCGCGTGCCGGCGTTCGTGCGCTGGCCGGGGGAGATCCCCGCGGGCCGGTTCACCAACGAGATCGTGCACCACATGGACTGGCTGCCGACGTTCCTCGCTGCCGCGGGCGACACCGGCATCAAGGAAGACCTGCTCGAAGGGTACCGCTCCGAGGTGCTCGGGCGCGATTATCGCGTGCACCTCGACGGGTACAACGTGCTGCCCCTGCTCAGGGGCGAGACCGAGGAGTCGCCCCGCAAGGAGATCTTCTACTTCACCGACGACGGCGACCTCAGCGCCCTGCGCTACGGCGACTGGAAGCTGATCTTCATGGAGCAGCGGATCGCCCAGACGCTCGAGGCGTGGGCGAACCCGTTTACGCCGCTGCGTGTGCCGCTGATCTTCAACCTGCGTCGCGACCCGTTCGAGCGCGCACAGCTGACGTCGAACACCTACTACGACTGGCTGATCGATCGCGTGTTCCTGCTGGTCCCGGCCCAGACGTACGTCGCGGAGTTCCTCGCGACGTTCCAGGAGTACCCGCCGCGCCAGAAGGCGGCGAGCTTCAGCCTCGACCAGGTGATGGAGATGCTGCTCTCTGCGGGCGGCTCGAAGTAGCGGACGCGGAGCCCCCACTGTGACGCCAACGCCTCAGACATCCGGATCAGGCTCCCTGGCCGGCGAGGTCGCGGGGCAGCGCATCGAGCGCCACTTCGTGGCGTTCTGTCGCTGGCTGCTGCAGGACCCGCCCGCGGAGCGCACCGACGCGTGGATCCGGATCATCACGGGCCTTGAGCACCCGTTCGGGAACTTCGGGGTGGTCACGG
The DNA here is from genome assembly GCA_028289195.1 of Phycisphaerales bacterium. GTDB lineage: Bacteria > Planctomycetota > Phycisphaerae > Phycisphaerales > UBA1924 > JANQQR01. The sequence continues at coordinate 64,172 of JANQQR010000022.1, forward strand.
ACGCCGCTGGCGCGTCCGAGGCCTGCGCGCCGCTGGCGGAGCTCGATGTGCCGAGCGCGCTGATCTTCCTGGAAGACCCGGGCGAAGAGGTCGGAGGCGCGCTGGAGGCGCTCGGATACGAGCGCGGCAGGAACACGCCGGCCATGGCGATCCGGATCAAGGACCTCGGGCCTGCGGAGTTGCCCGTTGAGTGCACCTTCGAGGAGGCCGGGCCGAAGGCCGATGCCGAGTTCTGCCGCGCGTTTGCAGAGGGCTACGAGATCCCGCTGGGGGTGGCCGAGTTGTTCGGGCCCGCTGCGGCGGCCCGCGCGGGCGCCGGCGTGGAGTCGACGCACTTCGTGGCGCGCGAGGGCGGGCGGATCGTCGCGACGTCGAATGTCTCCGTCATCGACGGTGTCGCGGGTGTCTACTGCGTCTCGACGATTCCCGAGGCGCGCGGGCGGGGGTTGGGGGCGTATGTCACGACCGAACCCCTGCGTCGCGCCGGAGAGCGCGGGCTCACCACCGCGATCCTGCACTCCTCGGAGATGGGCGACCCCATCTACCGGCGTCTCGGGTTCAGCGAGCACGGGCAGATGGCGCTGTTCGTGCGCATGCCTGGGTAGGCCCGGATCAGGGACTGTCGACGATCCGGTCGGGGGTCCAGTCCTCGCCCGGGTACCCGTCCCAGATCTCCCACAGCCCGGTGTCGGTGATCCGGAACGGGCGCCCGTTCTCTTCGCCGGGCCCGAGGTCGTAGCGCATGAGCAGGACGATGTCGGAGCTGACGGCGGGGTTGGCGTGGAAATAGGCGTGCCCGAACGCGCCGCGCTTCTTCACGCGCGCATCGATGAGCTGGAGGCGCCGCGAGTGGCGGAGCACGTCGATCTCCGAGCGATCGAACATCGTGGGATCCAGAGCGCCGAGGCGCGTGCGCCCGCCGAACAGCCAGCCGGAGAACCCGAGGGCCTTGTCTTCGTCCGAAAGATAGAGGGCGCTCCGCTGGGCGGCCCGGCCGACGCGCTCGGTCGCGTTCCGGGCGATGGCGACATCGAGATCGATGTCGGCCGCGGCGAGGATGACGGTGCCCAGCTTGAGCTGCTCCTGCGTGGACCCCTGGCTGCGCAGCTCCAGGTGCAGCTCGCGGATCGCGTCGGTCACCACGGCGGTGCCCCGGCTGTGGGCGAGGATGTTGACCCGTTCGACCTCCGGGCACGACGCGATGAGCCGGAGCGTGCGCTTGAAGTGGTAGATCGTGAATTGCGTGGAGGCGATCGTGTACTCGTAGGCGCGGACACCGCCGACACCGGCGGGCCACGTGTAGCACACGCCGACACCCGAGCGACCGAGGAAGTGCCACAACTCGGCGGCGGTGAGCGCGGCATCCTCGAAGGTGTTGGCGAACCCGTGCACGTAGACGAACACGTCCTTCCGGTCGCTCGCTGCGAGACGCCGGGACATCTCCTCGCGGAACCGGCCCTCGGCTTGCGCTTGCGCCGGGTCTACCGGCGGGGCGTCGGTGCCGGCCATCTGGCGATCGGTGAGGATGAGCGTCGGGGGCGTCTTGCCGAAGCGTGCGATCTCGCGCGTCGAGACGAGGTCGATCTCGAGACGGGAATCGCGCTTGCTCGTGGTGCTGGCTTTGACGAGGTCTTCCCACGTGAGGTCGTCGCCGATCGACACGACGGCCTCGCCGAACACGGCCCTTCTTGACCGCTCGGTCCCGTACTCGGGTCCGCTGTCGCGTTCGCGCTCGACGGCGCGATCGGTGACGTAGAGCAGCGGGACGTCGCTGGTCTGGTGCGCCTCGGGCACGTCTGCGAACGGCTCCCAGCCCTCGGCCGTGTAGACGTTGGGAGTCGGCATCAGGAACGTCTTGGAGGAGCACCCGGCGGCCAACGCGGGGACGGCCAGCAGCGCGACGAGCAGGCGAGTCTTGGGAGCACCTGAACGACGTTCGGAACGATCCATGGAACTGCCTCCGCTGGTGTGCCCCGGCGCCAGCATGATAAGCGACGCGCCGATCGCTTCGTGCTGAGCCGGTAGACTCTGCCCCGTGGACGAACTCTCGGGATCAACCGTCGGGCCCTACACCATCGAGCGCGAGATCGGTCGCGGCGGGATGGGCGTGGTGTACCTGGGTCGCGACACGACGCTCGATCGGGCTGTTGCGATCAAGGCCCTGCCCGAGCACCTGGCCGAGGACCCCGAACGACTGGCGCGCTTCGAGCGCGAGGCGAAGACTCTCGCCCAGCTGAGCCACCCCAACGTCGCGGGGATCTACGGCGTGGAGGAGCAGGACGGGCAGCGGTTCCTGGTGCTCGAGTATGTCGAGGGAGAGACGCTCGCGGACCTGCTGGACCGGGGCGCGATGCCGGTGGACGAGTCGATCGAGGTGTGCGCACAGATTGCTTCGGGCGTTGAGGCGGCGCACGAAGCTGGCGTGATCCATCGCGACCTGAAACCGGCGAACATCAAGATCACGCCCGACGGCGCCGTGAAGGTGCTCGACTTCGGGCTTGCAAAGAGCACCGAATCGCAGAGCTCCATGTCGGGCTCGAGCCAGATCGCGACCGTGACTTCGCCCCACTCCCCGACGACGCCGGGCGTCATCCTCGGCACGGCGCCGTACATGAGCCCGGAGCAGGCGCGGGGCAGGTCGGTCGACAAGCGCTCGGACATCTGGTCGTTCGGCGTGATCCTGTACGAGTGCCTGACCGGCGCCGGGCCGTTCGTCGGCGAGACGGCGACCGACTCGATCGGCGCGATCCTGCACAAGGACGTCGATCTGAACGCGCTGCCCGCCCAGACGCCGGGCATGGTGCGCCACGTGCTCCGGCGCTGCCTGGAGCGCGATCGGAACCGGCGCCTGCGCGACATCGGCGATGCGCGCGTCGAACTGGAGCACGCGCGCGAGCACGGATCGGAGCCGGACTCGCAGCGTGACGCTCGGCGGGGCCCGGCGCTCCTGATCGGTGTGCTGTGCGTCGCGCTGGTGGCGGCGCTGGGGTGGGGCGTGCTGATGACGACTAGCCCGACGCCGCCCCGCTCGGCGGGCGTGATCCACGCGTCGGTCATCCCGCCGAAAGATGTGCGGATCACCGCGGCCGGCGACCTCGCGGGGCCGGCGGTCGTCTCACCCGACGGGACGAAGATCGCGTTCTGTGCGGCGAGAGAGGGGCAGCGTCGTCGCCTGTGGCTGCGCACCATCTCGGAAGCCGAGGCGCGAGAGCTCCCCGGGACCGAAGGTGCGCTGTTCCCGTTCTGGGAGCCGGGCGGGCGCGAGATCGGGTTCTTCACGACAGACTCGCTGCGACGATTCGATCTCGTGAGCGAGACGACGCAGCGCATCTGCGCAGCCAACCAGGGACGCGGCGGGTCGTGGACGGACGATGGGCGCATCGTGTTCTCGCCGAACTTCCGCGGCCCGCTGTCGATCGTCGACGCGTCGGGCGGTGAGCCCGCACCGATCACCTCGATGGACGCCGAGCTGCACACGAGCCATCGCTGGCCGTTCGTCGTCCTTGGAACGAACCGCTTCCTGTTCTCGGCCGTTTCGGCGCGATCGGGGCAGGCCGACACCAACGGGATCTACCTGGCCACGCTGGATTCTGACGCCGAGCCGATCCGCCTGATGGCATCGGACTACCGCGCGGAATACTGGGACGGGTTTCTGCTGCACGTGCGCGACAGTGTGCTGCTGGCATCCGCGCTCGATCTGGATTCAGGCACGATCGCGCAGAGCCCGTCGGTGCTCGCCCGCGGCATCGCCTCGGACCTTTCGACGTGGCACGGCCAATTCTCGGCGAGCGCCGGCGGCGTGCTGGTGTACTCGCCTGTTTCCGGCGAACACGGCGCGGCCGAGCGAACCGCGGGTCGTTCGTGGGCGGTCGAGGGCGACCGTGTGACGTCGTACGGCTACGACGGGCGCCTGCGCACCTCGTACGCGATCGGGATGCCCATGCGCCGCATGGCGCTGAGCCCGGACGGGATGACGCTGGCGATGGATGTCGTCTCTTCGGACGGCTTCCTGGACATCTGGCTGCACCCGACCGCGTTCATGTACGACCCCGACGAGGAGGAGGCGCACCGCGCGCGCATCCGTGCCGCCGTCATCGAGCCGGAGCCGCAGCGCCTGACGTTCCTCGAGGGCGCGGAGATCGAACCGACGTGGTCTCCCACGAGCGACGAGGTCGCGTTCCGCTGGGAAGGGAGCGGGCAGCGCCCGGCCGGCATTTATCGAAAGCGCATCGGCGGGGGCACGGAGGTCCTGGTCCTCGATCGCGCGGACCTGAATGCCTATCCCGCGGACTGGTCGCCGGATGGCGAGTATCTGATCGCCGTTTCGGACACGGTTCTGGCTTCAGAGGCGAACGACATCTGGGCCATCCCCCTCGACGGGAGCGAGAGGATCGTGCTCGTGGACGATCCCGGCTCCGACATCCTGCCGGCGGTCTCGCCCGACGGCAGATGGCTCGCGTACAACAAGACCGCGGGAGGGAGCGACGTCTATGTGGTCCCGTTCGCCCCGGCGTGGCCGGAAGCGCAGCGGGGGCGTCGGTGGCTCGTTTCGGAGGCCGGCGGGATCGAGCCGCGATGGAGCAAGGAAGGCGACGAGCTCTACTACGTGACGGGCTCGGGGCTGCTGATGGCGGTCTCGGTCGAGCTCGACGGGGACAGCTTCGTGTTCTCGACCCCGAGGGCGCTTTTCCAGAGCCCGTGGGACACCGGTCGCTCGTACGACATCTCGCCCAAGCGCGTCGACGCTCGCGGCGACTTCTTCTTCGTGAGCAGCGAGGAATCGGGCGACGCTCCGATCTCGATGATCGTCAACTGGCGCTCGCTGCTCGGCGAGCCGGCCCGCTAGGCGGAGTCAGCGTTCCTCGAATTTCGTGAGCCGACTCGGCTCGGGTGCGCCCTCGGGGACGTTGAGCTTGAGCCCGGAGCCGGGCGAGTAGAACGCGTAGGTGATCCCGGTCATCGGGTCCCTAAAGTCAACGGCGAGGTCGCGGTCCTGGTAGCGGCTGAGGCGCTCGGCGATCTCGATCTTCTTGGACATCGGCGCATCCACGAAGCGATCGAGCGCGTTTGTCATCACGCCGCCGACGGCGGCGGGCGGGTCGATGTAGCCCTCGTCGGTGTACTCCATGACGGCATCGAGCCATGCGGCGCGCCGGTTCGAGACGACGTTGGGATCGGTGATGCGGTCCGGCTCCTGGAGCATGGCGACGGTGATCCAGATGCCGAAGACCATGGCGACGAAGGCGCCGGCGATGCGAGCCATGAGGGAGTCCTCCTGAAGGCGAATCGGCACGATCTGCTTGAGCGTTGAGGCGCGGCGCACCGTCCGAGAATCCTGACCCCGGATTCGCGCCCGCAGAGGCGGGTACCATGCCATTGTGTCGGAGGCGCCCGCCCAGATCGGCCAGTACAGCGTCGAACGCGAGATCGGTCGCGGGGGCATGGGCGTGGTGTACCTCGCGCGGGACTCCAAGCTCGACCGTGCCGTCGCGATGAAGGCGCTCCCCGAGCACCTCGCGGGCGACGCCGAGCGCCTGGCCCGGTTCGAGCGCGAGGCGAAGACGCTCGCCCAGTTGAGCCACCCCAACGTCGCCGGCATCTACGGCGTCGAGGAGCAGGACGGTCAGCGCTTCCTCATCCTCGAGTACGTCGAGGGCGAGACGCTCGCCGAGCGCCTGGATCGCGGCCCTCTCGAGATGGACGAAGCGCTCGAGCTGTGCGCGCAGATCGCTTCGGGCGTCGAGGCGGCGCACGAGGCGGGGATCATCCATCGCGATCTCAAGCCCTCGAACATCAAGATCACGCCGGGCGGCAGCGCCAAGGTGCTGGACTTCGGGCTGGCGCGCAGCGACGACTCCCGCTCCTCCTCGTCGATCTCCAGCCAGATCGCGACCGTGACGTCACCGGGCTCGCCGACGATGCCGGGCGTCATCCTGGGGACCGCGCCGTACATGAGCCCCGAGCAGGCGCGCGGTCGGCGCCTCGACAAGCGGACCGACGTGTGGAGCTTCGGGTGCATCCTGTACGAGTGCCTCACGGGGACGGGGCCGTTCGCGGGAGAAACCGTGAGCGACTCGATCGGCGCGGTGCTGCACAAGGACATCGCGTTCGATGCGCTGCCCGCGCGGACGCCGCGCCGGGTCCGGGAGCTGCTGGGCCGCATGCTCGAGCGAGATCGCGCCCGACGCCTGCGGGACGTGGGCGACGCGATGCTCGAGATCGAGGCGGCGCGCGCCGAGCCGGGTGATCCCGACGCGGGCGCGGGGACACGCGGGGCGGGGAACATCGCGTGGGCGCTGGTCGCGGTGCTGATCGCGATCGGCGCGTCGGTCGCGGGCTGGCGACTGGGCAACGCCGGAACGCCGGAAGAACCGGGCGCGCTCGAGCGATTCACGCTTACGCAGCTCACCGACCTCGGGGGCTCGGAGTGGTTCCCGTCGCTCTCGCCCGACGGCGCCACGCTCGTGTACACGTCGCCCAACGGCGCCAACTGGGATCTGTTCTCGCAGCGCGTCGGCGGATTCAACGCGATCAACCTCACGGACACGCCGGATGTGCGCGAGTCGGCGCCCGCGCACTCGCCGGACGGTTCGCAGATCGCTTATCACACACTCGGCGGCGCCGGCGGCATCTGGGTGATGGGCGCGACGGGCGAATCGCCGCGTCGGGTGACCGATTCGGGCTTCGACCCGGCGTGGTCGCCCGACGGGAGCACGATCGTGTACGCCACGGAGCCGCTGGTCGACCCGATGTCGCGCACGAGCATGAGTTCGATCTGGGAGGTCGACGCCAGCGGCGGCGAGCCCCGCCAGATCTACGCGGGGGACGCGATGCAGCCCAGGTTCTCGCCGACGGGCGAGCGCATCGTGTTCTGGGCGGTCAACGAGGGGGGCAATCGCGACCTGTTCACGATCGCGTCCGACGGCACCGACCTCGTGCGCCTGACGACCTCGGTCGAGACGGAGTTCGGGCCGGTGTGGACGCCCGACGGCCGGCATGTCGTGTTCTCCAGCAGCCGCGCGGGCGGGCGGGCGTTGTGGAAGCTCCCGGTCGATCCTTCAACGGGCCGGCGCACGGGCGAACCGAGGCGCGTGACGACGGGCGCGACGCTCGCGAACTCGCAGGCGCGCTTCTCAACCGACGGCACGCGCATGGTGTTCCTTTCTCTGGAGGTGCGCTACGAGGTGCGCCGGATCAGGCTCAATGAGGACCGCAGCGCGGCTCTCGGTCCGGCCGAGCGCGTCTCGACGTTCAGCACACACGCCGCGCTCCCCTCGCCTTCTCCGGACGGGCGCTTCATCGCCTACACCAGCTACGGCGAGAGGAACGAGGACATATTCCTCATGAACTCCGACGGATCGGGGCGCCGGCGCCTGACGACGGACCCGGCTCGTGATCGCGGCGCCTCGTGGTCGCCGGACGGATCGGAGTTGATTTTCTTCTCGGATCGTGGAGGCCGCTACGCGCCGTGGGCGATCCGGACCGACGGCAGCGGCCTGCGCCGGGTCGTCGACATCGACGCGGAGCTCACGATGCCGTTCCTTTCACCGGATGGTGCGCGCCTGGTGTGCAACGGGAACGGCGCGATCTGGGTGTTCGACCCGAGGGAGGGCGCTGCGTCGGGCGGGGAGCTCTCGCCGCTGATGGACGGCCCGGGCACGCCGCTGCCGGTTGGCTGGTCGCCGGACGGCGAGTCGCTCCTGGTGCTGCAGTTCGGCGGCGGTTCGCTCGCGGCCGCGTCGATGAACATCGAGACGCTCGAAGTGCGGACGCTGGTCGAGGACCCGAATCTGCTGGCCGCCGAGTGGTCCCCCGATGGCGAGCGTCTCGCGCTGCTCATGCGGAACAGGATCGAGCTCTTCGACGTCGCGACCGGGCGGCGCATGCTGCTGCACGCCGAGGAGGACGCGAATATCGCGCAGGTGGGCTGCAACTTCGCGGCGGACGGTTCGGCGCTGTACTACACGGCGAACGTCCTCAGCGGGGACCTCTGGATGATGGAGTTCGACCAATAGAATCCCGGTCCCCACCGCCGCGGCAGGACCGGGTAGCCCCAATTGCGCGCCCCCGCGCACTCGTGCGTTGACCGCGTCGCGATCCGGGTCAGAATCAACGTATGAAGATCATGCACACGCCGGTTCGTGCGCTCGCGCCGCTCGCGCTCGTTGCGGGCGCGATCGCCCCCGTCTCAACAGGGCAGGAGTGGGATGTCGACCCTCCCCCGGGCCCCATCGGGGGCGTCGGGGTGTGCAGGATCTACGCCGCGGACGCCGGGCCCGGCGGCACGATCACGCTCACCGGGCCGGGGACGTACGTCGTCGAGACGCCCCTCACCGTGCCGAACGGCGCGCCGCTGTTTGATATTCAGGGTGACCACGTGTGGCTGGACGGCCAGGGGCACCCCATCACGACACAAGAGGGATCGGGGCCTGTCGTCGCCAGTTCGCTCCCGAGCGATCCCGACTGGTGGATGATCGCTGACCTCTCGATCGTGGGCGGGTCGAACGAGACCACCCCGGCGATCGACATGCCCGAGAGCAAGAACACGCAGATCGTCGACGTATGGATCACCGACTGGGGGCACAGCAAGGTCATCAACGTGGGCGACGCGGCCGGACTCTCACGCACCCACGTGACCAACACCCCCGGCACCGTCATCTGCGCCGGCAACGACGCGCTCCTCCAGGAGAATTCGGCTCGCGGAATCGGCGCATTCGCGCAGGTCGGGGATCGCTCGGTCAGCCGGGCGAACCACGTCGTGAACACGACCGGGACCGTGATGAGCGCCGGAGACTCATTCCGCGACTGCGACAGCAAGTACGCCGAGTTCGGACAGGGCTACAACGTGGGCTGCGGTGTGTTCCTCAAGTCGCTTGATGTGTGCGACGCGCAGGACCCGGCACCGACGGCGCCCGTCATCGTCGCGGGCGCGGGCGCGACGCTTGAGTCGGTGCGCGTCGCCGTGGAGTCGTCGCTCGTGCAGAGCGGGTCGGTGCTCGAGGTCGTGCAGATCGGCGTCAGCTCACCCGACCAGAACAAGCCGGCCACAATCTCTGAGACCGAGATCACCTGGTTGCAGACGACGACCAGCACTGTGCCGTCGATGCTCGCGTCGCGCGTGCCGACGACACTCGTGAACAGCACTATTTCGACAGACGCCGGGTCGACTGCAGAGGTCACCCACGATCCGCAGGTGTTCATGCTCGAAGGGGCGCCGGTGCGGCTCCATCGATCAACGATCCGGTCCGCGGGGCGAGGCGGCGCCATCGCCGGGAGCGAGGTGTCGGCTACGGGCTCCACGTTCCAGACCGAGCAAACGGGTTTCCAGGCCGTCGTCGATACCGTCGCCGGCACCTTCAACGACTGCGCCGTGCGCGCGGGCCGGCGCTTCGGTCCGGCCGGGGCGCTCCCCGCGCCGGTGAACACGCAGGTAGCGTTCCGGGGCTCCACGGTCACGCTCACGGACTGCGACATCTCCGGGCGCGAGACCGACGGCGTGGCGCTCGACCTGCTGGGCGGGAGCTCCGTGAGCGGGTGCACGATCGAGGGACGGGTGGACCTGCGCGGCATCGCGACGTCCTTCGCTCGCAACTCGGTCGTGATGCCGGGGAACGTGGGCATGAACCTGTTCGACTCGGCTCACGCGCTCGACGGCAACATCTTTCGAGTGCTGAGCTTCGCGATCTTCGCGGACTTCATCATCGCCAACGGGGGTGGGCACACGATCACGAACAACACCTTCAACGGCGGGATGAACACGACGTGCATCGATCTCGGCGCCGCGACGGGCGTGGAGGTCACCGGAAACTCAGCGTCGTTTGCAGGCGGCGCGGGACAGTTCGTCGTCCCCGGCCCCAACACCCACGTCATCTCCACCATCTACACGGACACGCTCCCGCCCGGGTCCGACCACAAACCCAACGTCGTGACGACGTACTGACCGGCCAAACCCACTCGGCGGTTCGAATCTCGCACGCCCGGTATGGCGCACCCAACGATGGAGCCCGATCCGCGGCACGATCGCGGCGTGTCGCCTCAGGCTGGTGCGCGGCGGTTCCGGTAGAGCGTGGGATCGACCGCGCCGGCCATGGCCTCCGGGTCGAGATCGCCGCCGAGGAATCGGTTGATGCGTTCCATTTCCGTCGCGGGGTCGTCGATGAGCGCGGTGTATTCGACATCGAGGCGCCGGACGTTGTCGCGCTGATCGAGCCAGGAGCATGCGCGGTCCATCTGCTGCCGGTACGTCTCCTTGAGCGTCTCCGGGTCGAGGTTTGCGCCGGAGCGGTCCGACCGATCGAGCATCTTCGATTGGGATCGCAGCACCTCGTCGAGGTCACGCCGCATCATGATCACGCGATAGTCGTGACGATCGGGCAGGTGGGTGACGAGCGCGTGGATGAGCTTGACGGCCTTCCCGGGTGCCCCATCGAGGAACGAGTCGTCGCTGGAGATCTGCTTGACGCTTTCGAGTTCGAAGTAGCCCCTGGGGTTGTCCTCGTCCGCCTCGCGTTGGGCGTCGGTGAGGGCGGGGAGGCCGCCGGCCGCCAGCGCCTGCATCATGAGCGACGTGCCCGACCTCGGAAGGCCCGAGACGACGGTCACGAAGGCTGCCCCGTTCTCGGGCTCATCGCGGCGGACGGTCTGCTCGGTGCGCCCGGCGCCCGCGGGACGTGCACTCCCGCGGCCGCGCTTGGCGATCTCGATGTGCTCGTTCGAGATCAGGTCGCTCTGCTGGGCCTGGCGCTCGTGGAGGTCCGCGAGTTCGTCGGCTCCCAGGCGGCGCATGAGGGCGGCGAGCATGCGCGACGGTCGCGACCAGCCGGGGCGCAGCTCGATCGCGCGGTGGAGCGCATCGACCGCATCCAGCACGCGTCCGGTGCGCGCCAGGGACCACGCGAGCGTGACGTGGGCGCGCGGGCGATCGTACGCGAGGCCGATCGCGCGCAGCGCGAGGTCCGCGGCGTTGTCGTAGTCGCGCATCTTTACATGGGCCAGGGCGAGGCCGTCGCAGGCTCCGGCGTTGTCGGGATCCAACTCGAGCGACCGGCGGAACACCCGCACCGCCTGGGCCCAGTCGCGGGCATTCAAGAGCACCTGCCCGGCCTGGTTAAACTGCTCGGGACCGAGTGCTTCGTCCTCGAGCAGGGCGTCGATCAGGCCCTCGGCCCCGCCCTCGCCGGCATCCTCGAGGCGCGACTTCAGAACCAGGAGCTGGGCGTGGGGAACCTGTCCGTGCTCGTCGACGATGCGTGAGGCGATCTCGAATGCGCGGGACGTGTTGCCGAGGAACTCCTCGCACCTCGCCAGCGCCGTGAGGAGGCGGTGGTCGTCCGGGCTCTCGGAGAGCAGCTCTTCGAGGAGCGACTTGGCCTCGTAGATGCGCTGGCCGTCCACCAGGGCTCCGACGAGATTCATGCGCATGTCGCGCTCCGTCGTCGCGACCCGGCCCTTGGCGTCCTCGGGCGCCTCGGCGAGGTAGCCCAGCTCGACGAGTTGCTTCATCGCTTCGCCAGCGTCGAGAGAGCTGAACCGCTTGCCGGGTGGGTGCTCGCCGAAGTCGCCTTCGGCATCGTCCCAGGTCGGGATCCGCCCGATGTGGGGCGCGTGCTCGAAGACCGGCAGCAGGATGCGCCCTTCCATGTCGGCGCCGACCGGCAAGCCGAGCGCCGTCAGTGTCGTCGGAAGAATGTCCAGGAGGCCGGCGCCGTAGACCTCGCGTCCTGCGGCGATGTTCGGCCCGGCCATCACGAACATCCCGTGGTAGCGGTGCCACCCCGCGGCCTGCTTGGGGTCGGTCGGCGAGCTGTTCTTGGGACGCAGGTGGTTGTTCAGGAAGCCGTGGTCCGAACACAGGACGACCAGCGCGTCTTCACCGGCCAGGTGCAGGAGGCGCCCGAGCATCAGGTCGTGGAACCGGTACATGTTGGTGATCACGTCGCGGTATCTGTCGAAATCCTCCTGCGAGACGTGCGCCATCCGGGGCGGGTGATACTCCATGAAGTGGTGCTTGGTGAGATCGAGCGTCTGGTAGTAGACGCCCATGAAGTCCCACGGCTCCTCCTCCATGATCATCGTCGCCGCCCCGTGCACGGCGCTGACCTCGGCGATGAGCTTGCGGATGGTCTGGAGCTGGCGGTTGTCGCGCCGGGGATCGATGTCGGCGCCCGGTGCGAGGAACCGCGAGACGTCCTCGAAATCGATCTCGCGGAGCTCGACCCGGAGCTCGGCCAGGCGATCGTGCCACTGCTCGGGGTGGATCGCGCCGGCTGGAATCGGTTTGCGCTCGCCGTCCTCGACGCGCACGGTCGCGAACTGGTCCGAGACGCAGACGCCGCTCACGGGCTCGGCCGGGTGGCTCGCGAACCAGCTCACGACGTTGGTGTGGTATCCCTGGTTGGTGAGGATGTTCCAGAGCGCCCGCGTGCTCCGCGATGCGCTCGATGCCGGCTGCACATCCGTGCCTTCGGCGTTGACCTCCATGAAGCCGAGGATCCCGTGGTCGTAGGCCCGCTTGCCGGTCGCGATGCTGTTCCAGAGGATCGGCGACAGTGCGGGCGTCAGCGTGGAGAGGTTGCCGTGCACGCCGCGAGCGATGAGAGACTCGAGTGCCGGCATCCAGCCCTTGTCGATCATCGGACGGAGGATCTGCCAGTCGGCGGCGTCCCATCCGATCATCAGCGTCCTCGTTCTTCGATCAGCGCTCATCGAAGGGCCCAGCGTAAAAGCAGACGCGCACCATATGTGGCGCGCGTCTGCGTGGAATCAACGAATTCGAGATCCGAGCCGAGGACCCGGCTCAGGCGGCGGCGCCCTTCCGCCGCGCGCGGATGCCCGCTGCGCCGAGCGCCAGCAGCGCCAGCGACCCGGGAGTGGGCACCACACCGGCGTTGATCCCGGTATCCGGCGTGTCGTCGTAGCCGTAGCCGAGGATCTGGCCCATCGGAGTGGGGAACACCGCCGAGGGATCGACCGGGGACACCTCGACCCAGCCGTAGTGGCGGCTGCCTCCGATATCGAAGGTCAGCCCGATGAACCCGCCGGTGCTGGAATCGAATCCGAACGGCCCGTAGTTGGCGATGTACAGGGGGTAGTCCGAGGCGAGGATCGCCGCCCCGTAGCCGAAGGTGTCGAGCGCGCTGATGAGCGTTCCGCTTGCCAGGTTCGACGTTGCCACACCGTTGGTGGTGATGACACCGGTGGTTGCGGGCTGGCTGAACACCAGTGAGGTGTCGCCATACGACTGATAGATGTTCAGGTCGTAGTTCCCGTCCCCGTCGATGTCGAGGTAGTAGCCGGCGGTCGACGCCGGGATGTCGATGCTCACGCCGGTGACACCCGCTGGGGCGGCCACGGCGTTCTCGGCAACACCTACCCCGGCACCGGCGCCTGCGGCCACCATGATGCCGTACTGCTCGAGACGACGCATGCTTCTTCTCCTCTTGCTCAATTGTCGTCGGTGGTCGCTCGGCCCCTGCCCGAGGCGCTCGGCGAACCGACATGCTCTTCCCAACGCTTTAAGTCTTGCCGGATTCTGCGCAGGCACAAGCAAAATCCCCCAAGTAGAGCCTGGGCGGGCGAAGATTCTCGGACTCCGAGCCTCCCCGGGCCCTGCCAGGTCCCTTTCAGCGGTGTCCGAGCACGTCGCGGCGGCCGGTACACTGGCCCCGTGGCAGAGGCACCTACCGAACTAGGCCCGTACACCATCGAGCGCGAGATCGGTCGCGGCGGGATGGGTGTCGTCTACCTCGGGCGCGACACCAAACTCGACAGGCCGGTCGCCATCAAGGCGCTGCCCGAGCACCTGGCCGAGGATCCCGATCGCCTGGCGCGCTTCGAGCGCGAGGCGCGCACCCTCGCGCAACTGAGCCATCCCAACGTCGCGGGGATCTACGGCGTGGAGGAACAGGACGGAGCGCGATACCTCGTCCTTGAATTCGTCGAGGGCGAGACGCTCGCCGAACGCCTCGATCGCGGGGCGCTGCCGGTCGACGAGGCGCTGGAGCTCGCGTCGCAGATCGCCGGCGGCGTGCGCGCGGCGCACGAGGGCGGCGTGGTTCATCGCGACCTGAAGCCCGGCAACATCGTCGTGACGCCCCAGGGCCAGGCCAAGGTGCTCGACTTCGGGCTGGCGCGGGCCGACGAGGGCGCATCGTCCTCGGGCGCCTTCAGCCAGAGCCCCACGCTGACATCGCCCGCTGTCCACTCCCCCACCGTGCCCGGCGTGATCCTGGGCACCGCGGCGTACATGAGCCCGGAGCAGGCGCGCGGTCGCGGCGTCGACAAGCGCGCCGACATCTGGTCGTTCGGCGTGGTGCTCTACGAGATGCTCGTCGGGGGCTCGCCGTTCGCCGGCGAGACCGTGAGCGACTCCGTGGGGGCCGTGCTGCACAAGCAGATCGACATGGACCGGCTGCCGGAGGACGCGCCGGCCTCGATCCGGCGTGTGCTGACGCGCTGCCTGCAGCGGGACAGGAATCTGCGCTACCACGACATCGGCGACGCGGTGCTCGATCTCGAAGCGGGCGAGCGCGAAGCGGCGCCGGCGCCGTCCGGAACATCGAAGGGGTTGCTCGCCGTCGCCTGCGCGGGAGCGCTCGTGGTCGGCGCGGCGCTCGCGTGGTTCGGACTCGGCGGCGGCGGCGCGCCGAGCCTGGCCGAGGGCTACGGAGAGAGCGCGGCGCTCTCGATCTACGCTCCCGACGGACACGAGATCTACGGCCCGATCGCGATCAGCCCGGACGGCAGAACGATCGCGTTTACAGCCGACGACCCCTTCGGAGTCGGGACTCTCTATCTGCGCGACATCGACGGGTTCGAACTGAGGGAGGTTCCTCGCAGTCGCGACGCCTGGAGCCCCTTCTTCAGCCCGGACGGCGCCTCGGTCGCGTTCCACGCCGGCGGGGAACTCCTGCGAGTGCCGGTCTCGGGCGGCACTCCTCGGGGCATCGCGGACGCCCCGTCGGTAACCGGTGGGGCCTGGCTGCCGAGCGGGGAGATCGTCTACTCGCACGGCGTGGGGACGGGGCTGCTGCGCGTGCGCGACGATGGCACGCCGATGGAGGCGCTGCTCCCGCTGGCGGAAGACAGCCCGGACTACGCGTACGTCTGGCCGCAGTGGATCGACGGGGCGGACTCGATGCTGTTCACCGCCTGGGTCAGCCGCGAGGGAGCCGAGAGAGGGACCGACGGGGCGCGGATGCTCGACCTGGCAACCGGGCGACAGCAGTCGTTTGGCGGGGGGCGGTCCCGGGAGTTCGTTCCGCCCGTGCGCTGGAGCAACTCGGGACACGCGATCTTCGAAGCGTTCGGTGCAGGGTTGATGGTTGCTCCGTTCGACCCGGGAGACGGAGAACTGCCGTCGTTCGCTGCGGCAACCCAGCTGCTGGAAGATCTGGCCACTCTGGGCAACACGACTCGAACGGTCTTCGACCTGAGCGACAACGGCACGCTGGTGTACGTGCCGCGCCCACGGACCGACCGGCGCCTGGTCTGGGTGTCGGCCGACGGCTCGGTCGAGCCGGTCCTCACGCAGGCCGGCCTCTCGAACACGAGGCTGACGGGCCGGGTCGCGTTGAGTTCCGACGGTGAGCGTGCGCTGATCGGCGGGGGCGGGGACATCGTCGAGGTGGACCTGGCGCGCGGGCTCCCGACGCCGATCACCCGCCAGGCGAACAACAGCTCCGCCTTCTACATCGGCCCGAACGAAGGCGTGGGGTTCCGATCGAACCGGGCGCAGGGCTGGGCACTGTGGCGGACCCAGCGTGGGACGAGCGCCGAGCCGGAACTGGTCGTGCGCGGGACCGGCGATATCCGCAGCGCCGATTCCATTCCCGGCGGGGGATTCGTGTACGTCGACGACGGGAACCTCTATTCGGTTGACGCCGAGGGCGAAACACGACCGCTGCATGTTTCTGAGAGCCGGGCGCGATCCTGCAGAGCATCTCCTGACGGATCGCTCGTCGCGTTCACGACGGACGATTCCGGGAGCACCGAGGTCTACGTCCTGCCGGTCGACGGATCCTCGCTGCCGACGCGAATCACAACCACGGGCGGCTGGGCTCCTGTTTGGGCGCCGGACGGCTCTGGCGTCTACTTCCGACGCGGGCGCGCGATCATGCGCGTCTCCATTGATGGCACCCGCCCGACCGGAGATCCCGAACAGGTATTCGCGGCTGAATTCCTCGTAG
This sequence comes from Phycisphaerales bacterium, assembly GCA_028289195.1. Classification (GTDB taxonomy): domain Bacteria; phylum Planctomycetota; class Phycisphaerae; order Phycisphaerales; family UBA1924; genus JANQQR01. The sequence goes on from JANQQR010000022.1 coordinate 80,359, forward strand.
GCGGGGTCTCGTACGACATCAGCGCCGACAGCACCCGGGTGCTCGCGATCCAGGAGGACGCAGAAGCGCGGCAGGACGAGATCCGCGTCATCACGAATTTCTTCGATGACATCGAACGCGCCGCGGGGAGTGAGCGGTGAACGCCGCGGTCCCCGAGCAGCTCGGCCCCTACACCATCGAGCGCGAGATCGGTCGCGGCGGGATGGGTGTCGTCTACCTCGGGCGCGACACCAAGCTCGACCGGCCCGTCGCCATCAAGGCGCTGCCCGAGCACCTCGCTGAGGATCCTGATCGCCTGGCGCGATTCGAGCGCGAGGCGCGCACGCTCGCGCAGCTGAGCCACCCCAATGTCGCCGGGATCTACGGCGTGGAACAGCAGGACGGCGCACGCTACCTCGTGCTCGAGTTCGTGGAGGGCGAGACGCTGGGCGAACGCCTCGACCGGGGGGCGCTGCCGGTGGATGAGGCGCTGGACGTGTGCACGCAGATCGCCTCGGGTGTGGAAGCGGCGCACGACGCGGGCGTCGTCCACCGGGATCTCAAGCCCGCGAACATCAAGCTCACGCCCGACGGGCGGGTGAAGGTGCTCGACTTCGGGCTCGCCAAGAGCTCCGAGGGCCACAGCACGTCTTCGTCGGGCTTCAGCCAGGTGCAGACCGTCACGAGCCCCGGCATCGCCAACTCGCCGACGGTGCCGGGCGTGATCCTGGGCACCGCCCCCTACATGAGCCCGGAGCAGGCCCGCGGCCGGACCGTGGACAAGCGCTCGGACATCTGGTCGTTCGGCGTGCTCCTGTACGAGTGCCTGACGGGCGCTGGCCCGTTCATCGGCGAGACGGCGACCGACTCGATCGGCGCGATCCTGCACAAGGATGTCGACCTCTCGCGCCTGCCCGCGGGCACACCCGCCCAGGTGCGGCGTGTGCTGAAGCGCTGCCTCGAGCGCGACAAGAGCCTGCGCTATCGGGACATCGGGGATGCGCGCCTCGACCTGTCGGCGAGCGTCGACGAGGGCCCCTCGTCGCGGGCGCGCATGGGGATGGGCGCGATCGCGGGTGTGCTGGGCGCCGGGCTGGCCATCGGCGCGGGCGCGGTCTGGTTCGGCGCGGGCGCGGGCCCGGTCGAACCCGAGCGAGCGCAGATTCGGTTCAACATCGGCGCCCCGGCCGGCGGCATGATCGCCGACGACAGCTTCCTGTGCGCGTTCGACATCGCGCCCGACGGCCAGAGCATCGTGTTCGTCGGAGAGCGGGACGGCGTCCGCCGGCTCTACGTCCGGGCGTTCGACGAACTCGATGCGCGCGAGCTCGCGGACACGATCGGCGCGGAGGGGCCGCGGTTCTCGCCGGACGGGCGGTCGGTGGCGTTCGCGGCCGACACGAAGATCAAGCGCATCGGCATCGAGGGGGGCCCGTCGCGCGAGGTGTGCGACGCCGCCAGCCCGCGCGGGCTGAGTTGGGTGAACGAGGACCTGCTCGTGTTCACGCCGGCGCAGCTCGCGGTGATCATGACGGTCCCCGCCAGCGGCGGGCAGCCTTCGGTCCTGACGGAGTTCGAGGACGGCGATGTGGAGTACAGCCATCGCCACCCCGAGGCGCTGCCGGACGGCGACACCGTGCTGTTCTCCCGCGCCAACTTCCGCGACTGGGACCAGCTTGAGGTCTGGGCGGTCTCGCTGAGCACCCGCGAGACTCGGCGCATCTTCACGGGCGCAGCCCAGGTGCGCTACTCGCCGTCGGGGCACCTCGTGTACGTCAGCGGCGGCGCGCTCATGGCGCAGGCGTTCGACATCGAGACGCTCGAGACGACGGGCTCGCCGCGCTCGTTGCCTTTCCGCATCACCAACCAGCAGAACACCGGCGCCACCCAGTTCACCGTCGGGCCCGACGGCACGCTGGCGATGATCCGCGGCGGCTCGATCGGTGTCGATTCCGAGCTCGTGACGGTCTCGCTCGACGGGAGCGCCACGGCGCTGAGCGAGGAGCGGCGCGCGTACCGCGTGCCGCGCCTGTCGCCGGACGCTTCGAGCGTGCTGACCATCGCGGTCGAGCAGGGACGCGGAGACATGTACACGCTCGATCTGGAAACCGGCGGGCTCGCCCGCCAGACGTTCCGGGGCAGCACGATGGGGATCTGGTCGGCGGACGGCGGATCGGTGATCTACGCCAACGCCGACACCGGCAACTACGAGTTCCGGCGCCGCCCCGCCGACGGCGGCATCGACGAGAGGATGATGGACAACCTCCCGGGCGTGCCGCTGGCGCTGTGCCATCGCGACGATCCGGAGCTCCTGCTCTTTTCGAGCTTCCGGACCGATTCAATCGAGCGCCTGATGATCGCTGAGCCCGAATCGGACCAATGGCGCGTTCGACCCCTGATCGAGTCAGACGCGAACACCCGCGGCGGCGCGCTCTCGCCCGATGGGCGCTGGCTGGCGTACGTCAGCGACGAACTGGATCGGATGGACGTGTTCGTCACCGAGTTCCCCGGGTGCACGCGCAAATGGCACCTCTCGCCCGACGGCGGCTCGGAGCCGGCCTGGTCGCGGGACGGCAGCACGCTCTACTTCCGCAACGGGCAGACGATGCTCAAGACCGAGGTCTCTCCCGGAGAGACGTTCCGGGCCTCCCAGCCCGAGGCGTTGTTCACGACGTGGTACGAGGGCCTGGTCGGCGCGGGCCTGGCGAACTACGACGTGCTCCCGGATGGGCAGGGGTTCGTCATGGTGCGCCCGGTGCGCGACGGATCACGCGAGGCGCGGATCAGTGTGCTGCCCGGCTGGGCGGACTCGCTCGAGACACGCGACTGATCAATCGTGTCCCTTCGTGCCGTTGTGCCCGTTGAGGCCGGCGGGCGCGGGCGGCGCCTTGGCGGCGCGACGGGCATTGCGGATGGCCGGTCCGTTGAGCATCACACCGATCAGGGTGTAGCGGACGAACAGCTGGTAGGTCCCGTACATCAGGGCGCACGAGGCGAGCATCGCCAGCGAGAACTTCGTGATCGCGCCCGCGTCCATCGGGCGGATGAGCGCGGGGAACCAGATGACCACAGGCAGGTGGACGAGGTAGACCCAGTAGGCGGAGTCCGAGAGGTAGCGCATCACTCGGCTGGGACGCTGGAACGCTCGCAGGAACAGGCCGGTGAACCCGACGATCAGCGGCCCGGTCGACGCGGCCCCCACGGCCTTGATGAGCATGGGGTGCGCCTCGGGCTCCTGCTCGAACGGCGGGGTCATGCTGCCAAACCAGGCGGCCAGCGCGATCCCGATCACCAGCCAGACGGGCCATCCCCGCCCGAGCGACGGCAGCAGCTCGCGCCGGTGGTAGAGCAGCCAGCCGGCGCCGAAGAACAGCGCGTAGTACATCACCGTGATCGGTGCGGGAAACGGGTTCAGCCCGTCGAGGTACGCCCCGAGGCCCGGATGCAGCAGCAGGAAGAGGAACCCGAAGAGCGAGAGCGTCGGTGCCGCCAGGCCCGCGCGCACAGCGGCGGCCCACGCCTCGGTGAGACCGCTTGACACTGCGCCGACGACGCCGATTTTCCGTCCCGCCAGCCACGCGATCATGGCCAGCACGTACAGGACCATCAGCGTGCGCAGGAACCACAGGTGCCACGGCAGGAAGAACATCCACCCACCGACCTCCCGCAGCCCGTCGCGTGCCGCGGTGCCGAATCCGGATCGCTCCTCGACGGGGAGATCGAGCGTGGCGCACCACGCGCTGATCGCGAAGAGCATCGGCAGGATCGTCAGCGACGACACGACATACGGGAGCGCGATCCGCTTGGCGCGGTGCATCGCGAATCCGCGCGCCCCGTATCGCCCGATGAGCATGCAGCCGAAGAACCCGGCGACCAGGAAGAACAGCTCCATGCGGAACTGGTGGATGATCGCGATCGTGTAATCGAACACCGCGTTGTTGGACGAGTCGATGATCGGCCACACCGGCCAGGGATCGGCTTCGTAGGGCAGCGCGGCGTGGAGCACGACGCCGAGGAGCATCGCGATCGCGCGGAGCGCATCCATCGCGTGCAGGCGCTCGTTGTGCGAGATCTGGGCCATGGATCCGCCTCCCTCACTGCCCGGACGGAGGAGGATAGCAGGGAAGGTGCCGCTCAGGATCCGACCGAGCTGTCTCCCGCGGGTTCGAGCGCACCGCGCACGGCGTCGTGGAGCATGCGCATCTGCGCGCGGGCGAGGCGCTGCCCGACTCGCGCCGACCAGAGCATCGCGATCGCGAGCAGCGCGGGGATCGCGACGCCCCAGAGCATCGTCGGGGGCTGGTCGAGCATCCACTGGCTGAAGGCCCAGCAGCCGGTGATCATCGCGATGGTGAGCAGGGCGATATAGGTAAGCATGAACCCGGTCCACACGCTCGGCGCCGGGCTGAAGCGCGCGTAGACGTGGGAAGCGTGGCTGTCGTCCGAAGCGGGGTTGACGTCCACATGCACCCACGGCGACCAGAAGTGGCGGCGCCCGCGCTCGACGGTGATCAGCATGTGGGACCGGACGGACTGCCCGACGAACGGCGAGCCGTCGCGTTCGTACACGCCCCGGATCAGCCCCTCTGCCCGAGCGGGCTCCACGGGCACGGTGCACTCGAAGGTTGGACGCAGCAGGTCCGCCATGCGCTCGGCACTCCGCCTCCCCGGTTCCGGGTCAATGATAGAGCGCCGGACCGATGGCGATACACTCGGACCGTGTCGATCGAACCCGGAGCGAGCATCGGGGCCTGCACCATCGAACGCGAGATCGGTCGCGGCGGTATGGGCGTGGTCTACCTCGGGCGCGACACCAAGCTCGACAGGCCCGTGGCCATCAAGGCGCTCCCCGAGCACCTGGCAGAGGATCCGGACCGCCTGGCGCGCTTCGAGCGCGAGGCGCGCACGCTCGCGCAGCTGAGCCACCCCAACGTCGCCGGGATCTACGGCGTCGAGGAGCAGGACGGGGCGCGATACCTCGTGCTGGAGTACGTCGAGGGCGAGACGCTCGCCGAGCGCCTCGATCGCGGGGTGCTCGCGGCCGACGAGACGATCGACGTGTGCACGCAGATCGCTTCGGGCGTCGAGGCCGCGCACGAGGCCGGGGTCATCCATCGCGATCTCAAGCCCGCGAACGTGAAGATCACCCCCTCGGGGCAGGTGAAGGTGCTCGACTTCGGCCTCGCCAAGAGCTCGGACGGCAATACCTCGATGATGTCGAGCGCCAGCCAGATCATGACGGCGACTTCGGCGCAGTCCCCGAACTCCCCGACCGTTCCCGGCGTGATCCTCGGTACGGCTCCCTACATGAGCCCCGAGCAGGCGCGCGGTCGGAGCGTCGACCAGCGCACGGACATCTGGAGCTTCGGCGTCATCCTCTATGAGTGCCTGATCGGCACCAGCCCGTTCCGCGGCGAGACGGTGAGCGACTCGATCGGCGCGATCCTCCACAAGGAACCCGATCTGGCGCTTCTTCCCGCGGACACCCCGCGGGGACTGCGGCGTGTGCTTCAGCGCTGCCTGCGCCGGGACAAGGACCGGCGATGGCAGGCGATCGGCGACGTGCGCATCGAGCTCGAGGACGCGCGGAACGACGAGCACACGGGCGGGAGCGCGGCCCCCGGCGCGGCGCGCTCGTGGCCGGCACTGGCGGGCGCCGTGGTCGCGACCGCCGTGATCGTGGCGGGCGCGGTCTGGCTGGGCACGCGCCCCGAACCACCCGTGGCGCCAGAACCCGTCCGGTTCTCGATGGACTTTGCCGACCAGCTCGACATGAGCGGGATGGCGTTCCAGACCGTCGCGATCTCTCCCGACGGGTCGACGATCGTGCACTCCGCCGGGCGCGCGGGGCGCACGCACCTGTACATCCGGAAGCTCAACGAGAGCGAGGCCACGAGGATCCCCGGAACGCAGGGCGGCAGATCGCCGTTCTTTTCCGATGACGGCCAGCGCCTGGGGTTCCTCGCCCAGGGCGAACTGAAGTGGCTCCCGCTCTCGGGCGGGATGCCGCTGACCGTGGCCAGATTCCCGGGCCTGCACTTCGGCGCCGACTGGCTGCCGGACGGCTCGATCGTGTATTCGACCTCGCAGGACGAGACCCTGTCTGTCGTTTCGTCATCTGGTGGCACGCCGCGTGCGCTCACGATCGACATCGAGGGTGGCACGATCGGGTTCTTCAGGTGGCCGCGCGTGCTGCCGGACGGGCGCCACCTGCTCGTCACCTACATGGGGACCATCGACGGTGCGCCGGGCCCGCACATCCTGGTCGTGAACATCGAATCGGGAACAAGCCGTGTGCTGACACGCGGCACGGACGCCCGCCTCATCGCATCCGGGTTCCTTATGTACCTGCAGGGCGAGAGCTTCCTCGTATCGAGATTCGATGTGGATGCACTGGAGCTCGTCGGCCAGCCGCGCGCGATGGAGATGAGCCCGCGGGCCGACGGGTTCGGATCGGTCTGGGCGGCTGTGTCGGACAACGGCACGCTGGTCTACGTCCCCGGCGGGGCCATCCGCGGACTCGGCCGGCTGGTCTGGGTGGAACGGGACGGGCGCGTGACGTCGCTGTCCGACGAGTCGCGCGGCTACTACACGCCGCGCCTTTCTCCGGACGGCTCGCGGATCACCTATTGGTCGACCAGCGATGCGGACGGGCAGGGGGTGTTCTCGTACGACATCCGCCAGGGCCGCTCGTTTCCTATCCGCTACACCACGATCGAAGGCGGGTCGTATCCGATCTGGGTGCCGGGCGAGCAGTCGATCTGCGCCCTGGTCAACGAGCCCGGCGGGGGCTGGACCCTCCAGTCGGCGCGCCCGGATGGCAGCGGCACCCCCCAGGTGATCGCGCGCACGGGCGTCGCCCGTCTCATCACGTCGTTCGATCCGTCGGGCGCGGGCGGCCTGGGCTACGAGGTCAACCCGGTCACGAATCGCGACATCCTCCTCGTGGAGTCGTTCGATGAGATGCGCCCGCTGATCGCCACGCCGGCGAACGAGCGGGCGCCCCGCATCGCCCCCGGCGGCGACTGGTTCGCGTTCGTCTCCGATCAGTCCGGCCAGGACGAGGTGTACGTGAGCTCGTATCCCGATGGAGAGGGCCGGATCCTGGTCTCTGTGCGCGGGGGCACCGAACCCTGCTGGTCCCCGGACGGCTCCGAGCTCTACTTCCGCACCGACGATGCGATGATGGCGGTGCCGGTGACGTACGAGAACGGCAGCATCAGGCTCGGCCAGGCCGAGGAGCTCTTCAAGGGCCGGTACCTCCTCGATTACTTCGGCAACGCCAACTACGACGTCGACCCCGAGGGCGGGCGCTTCCTGATGGTCCTGACCGAAGAGGTCGAGGAATGGGAGAAGCAGGTCGTGCTCGACTGGACGACCGATCTGGAACGGATGCTGCCGCGCGTCGGCGGCAGGTAATCCGCGCCTGGAACGAATAGGCTCTGGCTCGTGAGCGACATCCCCACTCAGCTCGGCCCGTACACCATCGAGCGCGAGATTGGTCGCGGCGGGATGGGCGTGGTGTACCTCGGGCGCGACACCAAGCTCGACAGGCCCGTGGCCATCAAGGCACTCCCCGAGCACCTGGCGCACGACGCGGATCGCCTGGCGCGCTTCGAGCGCGAGGCGCGCACGCTCGCGCAGCTGAGCCACCCCAACATCGCGGGCGTCTATTCGGTCGAGGAACTCGGCGAACGGCGCTTCATCGTGATGGAGCACGCCGAGGGACAGACGCTCGAAGCGCTCATCGGGGGAGCAGGACTGGATCTCGATGAGGCCCTGGGGATCGCCGGGCAGATCGCCGCCGGTCTGGAGGCTGCGCACGACGCCGGGATCATCCACAGGGACATCAAGCCCGGGAACATCATGGTTGCTCCGGGCGGGCGCGTGCGGGTGCTCGACTTCGGGCTTGCGCGAGCCTCGGAATCCGCCGGCGCTTCGACGTCTCATCTCCAGACCGCCACGACCCCCGGGCCCATCACCCAGGAGGGGACGACCCTCGGCACCCCGGCGTACATGAGCCCGGAGCAGGTGCGGGGACGCGAGTTGGATCGTCGCACGGACGTGTGGTCGTTCGGCTGCGTGCTGTACGAGATGCTGTCGGGGCGGCGGGCGTTTGCCGGCGACACCCTCGCCGATGTCACGGTGTCGGTGCTCGGCTCGGAACCCGATCTGTCGGCGCTGCGGGGAGGCGAGATGCCCGAACCCGTGATGCGCGTGCTCGGGCGCTGCCTGGTGAAGGACCCCGCCAAGCGTCTCCGCGATTTCGGCGATGCGCGCCTCGACCTTGAAGACGCGCTCGCTCCGGACGCGGCACAGACCCGGGGCGCTCCGGAACCCGCGCGCGGCCTGGGACCCGTCGTCCCGGCGATCGCCGGGGCTGTCGTCGGCGCAGCGCTGGTGGGCGCACTCATGTGGACCGCGCCCCGGCCCTCCGGCACGGACGCGCCCACTCACCTCAGCCTGATGATGCCCCACGCCCCGGGCGCGTTCTCCTACTTCCTCCCCACGTTCGTCACCAACGAGGACGCCAGCGCGATCGCCTTCATCAGCGAGGACGACCAGGGTGTGGACCGCCTGATCCTCCGACGCCTCGACGACCCCGAGCCCAGGGTGCTGGTCGATTCCGGCCCGGCGCCGGAGAGCGCGGCGTTCTCGCCGGACGGCGCATGGATCGCGTACTCCCGCGCCGAGGACGGCATCTTCCGGGTCTCGACGAGCGGCGGGCCGAGCGAGCGGATCTGCGAGTTTGCGCGCATCCCGGGGATCGTGTGGACGCGCGACGGGCGCCTCATCTTCGGCAGCGGCGACGACGGCAAGTTTCGCGAGGTCTCCAGCTCGGGAGGGGAGCCACGCCTCATAGACATCGATTTCGAGGACGGCGTCATCGCTGGATGGCCGGACCTCGTGCGCAACGACGAGGTGCTGCTGTACACCTGCGGATCCCGGACCGAGTCGCGTGGCGCCCGCTGGATCGAGGCCTACGACTTCGGAACCGGCGCGCGCACGCGCCTGGTCGAGGACGCGTTCTACCCGCGCTACCTCTCCAGCGGCCACCTGCTGTTCCAGCGCGACGGCACGATCATGGCGGTGCCGCTGGACATCGACGCGCTCGAGACGACCGGCCCGGCCCGCGCCGTTGCCGAGGCAACACCGCTCGCGCTGATCGGCGCCGGTGCATGGGACGCGTCGAGCAGCGGAGCGCTGTTCGTGATGGGCCGGCGCCCGAACCCGCAATCGGAGTTGCTGCGCGTCTCTCTCGACGGCAGCGCCGAGCCCGTCGGACGCCAGCGCCCGTTCCTCCACCATCTGATCCAGTCGATGCGCCTCTCTCCGGACGCGACGAGCGTCGCGGGCATCCTCCTGGGGGACAGCCTCCTCGGGCAGATCTGCATCTACGACCTCGAGCGCGACCTCATCAGGCCGCTGCGCACCGACGGCGCGAGCCAGCAGCTGCCCGTCTGGTCGCCAGACGGCGAGTGGATCTACTACAGCCAGTACGAGATCGGCGGCATCGGCTGGCAGGGTCTGTACAGGCGGCGTCCCGACGGCACGGGCCAGCCCGAACTGCTCTCGTCGGGCCCGCCGGCGATCCATCCCCACGGCATCAGCCCGGACGGGCGCACGCTCGTGGCGACCGTCAGCAGGTCGGACCTCAGCGTCTCCGATTCGAGCGACATCGCGATCGTCGATCTTTCCGATCCCGAGCTGCCCATCCGCCTGCTCACCGACACGCCATACGACGAGCGCGTGCCGCGGCTCTCGCCGGACGGCGCGTGGGTCGCTTACGAATCCAACGAACCGGGAACACGCCAGGTGTTCGTCCGGCCGATCGATGCCGGCTCGGGGCGGACGCAGGTGTCCACCGATCGCGGCGTCGCGCCGGCGTGGAGCCCGGACGGAGGCACGATCTACTTCGGCGACACCGAGACGCGCATGGTCATGGCGGCGTCGTTCGAGGCGCCGGCGGATGATCCCGCCGGCTCACCGCAGATCGGCGCGCCCCGCGAGATCGTGCCGGCGCTCTCGTGGCGATTCGTTGAGGACGTGTTTCCAGAGGACGGCCAGCTGCTCATGATCGACGACGTCTCGGACCGCGCATCGAGATCGACGCTGATCGACGTCGTGCTGAATGTCGACGCGGCGCTCGAGCCGGCGGGCGACTGATCGATTGTCTGCGGAGGCGCAGGGGATACACTGGCCCGGTGGAGATCGGTCCCGGCCAATCCATCGGCCCCTACACCATCGAGCGCGAGATCGGTCGCGGCGGGATGGGCGTGGTCTACCTCGGGCGCGACACCAAGCTCGACAGGCCCGTCGCGGTCAAGGCGCTGCCGGAGCACCTGGCCGAGGACCCCGAGAGGCTCGCGCGCTTCGAGCGCGAGGCGCGCACGCTCGCGCAGCTGAGCCATCCCAACGTCGCCGGCATCTACGGCGTCGAGGAGCAGGACGGGGCGCGCTACCTCGTGCTGGAGTACGTCGAGGGCGAGACCCTCGCCGAGATGCTCGACCGGGGACCGGTGACGCCCGACGAAGCGATCGATATTTGCGCACAGATCGCCTCGGGGGTCGAGGCGGCTCACGAGGCGGGTGTGATCCATCGCGACCTCAAGCCCGCGAATATCAAGCTCACCCCCGACGGGCAGGTCAAGGTGCTGGACTTCGGCCTCGCCAAGAGCGCCGAGGGGCATTCGGGGTCGTCGAGCGCCAGCCAGATCGCCACTGTCACCTCGCCCCATTCCCCGACGGTCCCCGGCGTGATCCTCGGGACGGCGCCCTATATGTCGCCCGAGCAGGCGCGGGGGCGCAGCGTCGACAAACGCACCGACATCTGGAGCTTCGGTGTCATCCTCTACGAGTGCCTGACCGGCGCCGGGCCGTTCGTGGGCGAGACCGCCAGCGACTCGATCGGCGCGATCCTGCACAAGCCGGTCGATCTCGATCGCCTCGGCCCGGGCGCACCGCCCGTCGTGCGTCACGTGCTTCGGCGATGCCTGGAGCGCGACAGGAACCAGCGCTACCGCGACATCGGGGACGTGCGCATCGAGCTGCTGCAAGAGCTCGACGACGGGCCGGAGAACTCGGCTCAGGCCGGGGCCGGGGGTAGTCGCGCTGTCGTCGTGCTCGGGCTGGCGCTGATTGTTGCCGCGGCGGCGATCGCTTGGCTCGCGCTCGCCCCGCGCGGCGTTGTCTCGGCGGCGCCCGTGCGCCTCGTGCTGCCGTCGAACACAGACCAGTACATCATCGGGCGCGATTGGACTATCTCTCCCGACGGAGCGTGGATCGCGTTCACCGCGCGCACGGATGTCGACGCGCCGCGCACGCTCTGGGTCCGGCGCCTCGGTGAGTTTCGAGCGACCGACCTCGGGATCGAAGGCTCCGGCGATCTGTTCTGGTCGCCCGACAGCCGCTTCATCCGCTACCACTCCGACGGATTCATCTGGTCGGTCCGGACCGACGGTGCCGACCGGCGCCAGCTCGCGCCCGTGGCGGGCGTTGACGAAGCGACGGAGAACGAAGCCGGCGACATGATCTTCTCGGGCGGCGACGAGGGGCCGCTGCAGATCCTCCGGCGGGGAGCGAACACGCCCGAAGGCTTGACCTCGCTGGACACCGACCGGTTCGAGCGCTCGCACGCCCACCCGCACTTCCTGCCCGGGGGAGAGACGTACCTGTTCATCGCGCTGATCTTCGACCCCGACGAGCAGCTCCGTTCCCGCCTGCTGTACGCGGGAGACCTCGCCTCCGGCGAAACCACGCTCCTCGGACGGTTCCCGTCGGAGATCTGGTACACGAACTCGGGCCACCTGGTCTACGTCGAAGACGGCACGGTCAAGGCCGTCGCGTTCGACGTCGACACGCTGCAGATGACCGGAGAGCCGCTGATCCTCGCCGAGGACGCGTATTTCTTCCAACCCACGGCGCAGGCGCGGATGAGTGTCTCGCGCACCGGGGTCATCGTGTTCGAGCCGGTGACCCCCGGCTCCCGGCTCGAGTGGTGGGACGTGCGGGGCAACAGGCTCGGCAGCCTCGGCGAGCTGACTCAGCTCAACTCGAGGCCGGCGATCTCCCCCGACGGCATGTCCGCGGCTGGCACCGTCGAGGACCGGCGAACGAACCTCGCCGACGTGTACATCTATGACATCGCGCGGAACTCGATGCGCCAGCTCACGTTTCATCCCGCGTGGGAAGGCAACCCGGTCTGGAGTGCCGACGGCAGGACGATCTACCTGGGGAGTGATCGTCGCGGGTTCCCGGACATATTTTCTGTCCCCGCCACCGGCGGGGAGCCCCAGGAGTTCTGGGTCAGGCAGGGCGCGTGGTTCCCAACGGATGTCTCTCCCGACGGTCGGTTCCTCGCTGTTGAGGGTGGAGACGGATTCGGAACGCAGATCTGGATCATCCCGCTGGATGCGCCGGACGAGGCGTACGAGTTCATGCCTTCTCGGAGCTTCCGGGGTGAAGCGGAGTTCTCACCGGACGGCCGTCGAATCGCGTGGGTCGGCGGGGACTCTGAAGCAGACCAGGTGTACGTCGACACGTTCCCGGAGTCGACAGGCGTCGTGCAGGTGTCGGTTGATTCGGGCACCTCGCCGGCCTGGGGGCCTGACGGGAACACCCTGTATTTCCGGCGCTTCCCGATGGACATCCGCAGTTGGGCCGTGATGAAAGCCGAGGCCGATCCGGACAACCCGGGCCGGTGGACCGAACCGATCGAACTGTTCGATCCCGGCCCGTTCGATTCGCTTGACGTCCATCCCGACGGCGAGCGCCTGCTGCTCTTCCCCCTCCCGGACAAGCGGCCGGACGCGCACGTGATCGTGAACTGGCAGAGCGAGGCCGACTCCAACCGTTGAGCGAGGCGACATCTGTGGAAGACCCATCGAAGAACCCGGGACTGGGGCGGACAATCGAGCGGGAATTCGAGGCGATCTGCCGCGCGATGCTGCACGGCCCCGAGACGACGCACGCGCCGGGGTACCTGCGCTTCGTGACGGGCGAAGCGCACCCGCTGGGCAACTTCGCGATCGTGAGCGACCCGCACGACGGGGACCAGACCGAGGAAGCCGCGGCGCCCCTGAGCGAGATGGAGACACCCTCGGCCGTGCTCCTCTCGGGGGACGCGGGCGACGAGCCCGTGCGCGTCCTGACGGATCGCGGCTACGAACTCGCCGAGGCCATGCCGGCGATGGCCGTCGATCTCGATCGCCTGGCGCACGTCGACATCCCCGAAGAGGTGACGGTCGAGCAGATCGACACGGGCGCGGACGACGAGTGGTGCGCGGCGCTCGAGGTGGGCTACGGACTGCCGCGGCGTGTCGCGGACGTGTTCGGCCCGGTCTCCAACCAGCGCTCGGGCGCCGAGGGCGAGGCGCTGTATTACGGGCTGCGCAAGGGCGGGCGCATCGTGTCGACCTCGATGATCTGGATCCACTCCGGGATGGCCGGGGTGTACTGCGTCTCGACACTGCCGGAGGAGAGGGGCTCGGGGCTGGGCGCGATGGCGACAGCCGCTCCGCTGCACCTGGCCCGCGAGCGCGGGATCACACTCGGGATCCTCCACGCCTCGGCGATGGGCGAGCCCGTGTACCGTCGACTCGGGTTCGAGTCCTTCGGCGTCGTGCCGTTGTACGTGAGGGTGCCGGGGTAGCGATTCGGCTATCTTTGTCGGTGCGCGGTTGTCGATCGGCGCCGGCCCGGGGTGAGGAGGACCGCGATGGAAACTGTCGAACTCGATCTGCATCACAAGCCGCAGACCAAGCTCAACGACTGCTGGTACGCATCGATCCAGATGCTCAAGACCTACAGGGCGGGCGGCACCAAGACCAAGCCCTCAGGCACCCACACGATGCACCTCCACAAGGGTCTGCTGGGCCATCGCCTCAACGCCGACTCCCTCAAGAGCAAGCACTTCACGCACGTGCTTACCGAGAACAAGCTCCGCTGCTTGCCGACCAGCGAACTCGACCTGGGCCGGCCCGACTCCGTCGCGCAGTGCCTGGGGGACTACGGCCCGATCGCGATCGGCGGCAGCTTCGGCGAGGTCGGACCCCTCAAGGGGTTCGGGCACTTCATCGTGCTGGCGGGCGTAAAGGGCGACGCCGCGAGCAAGTACTACAAGATCTACGACCCGGATCAGAAGCGGCCCGAATGGCGGAGCACGCGGGGGGTCGCCGAAAAATGGTGGGGCGACGACGAGTCGTCGTTCATCAACGACGCCTGATCCCTCGCCAGTGGCGACCGCGGCGGTGATCGGTGGCCTTTTGTGCCGGAGACGATCGGACCATGAGTGTGCAGCCCGGCTCGACCATCGGGGTCTACACCATCGATCGCGAGATCGGTCGCGGCGGGATGGGCGTGGTCTACCTCGGGCGCGACACCAAGCTCGACAGGCCCGTCGCGGTCAAGGCGCTGCCGGAGCACCTGGCAGAAGATCCCGATCGCCTGTCACGCTTCGAGCGCGAGGCGCGCACGCTCGCGCAGCTGAGCCACCCCAACGTCGCCGGGATCTACGGCGTGGAAGAGCAGGACGGCTCTCGATTCCTGGTGCTCGAGTACGTGGAAGGCGAGACCCTCGCCGAGATGCTCGACCGCGGGCCTCTCACGCCGGACGAGGCGGTCGATGTGTGCGCGCAGATCGCCTCGGGTGTCGAAGCAGCGCACGAGGCGGGCGTTATCCATCGCGATCTCAAGCCCGCCAACGTGAAGGTCACGCCCTCCGGGCAGGTGAAGGTGCTCGACTTCGGGCTCGCCAAGTCGAGCGAGTCGATGAGTTCCAGTGCCAGCGGCATGAGCCAATCGCCCACCCTCACGGCAGCGCTCCCCCAGCACTCCCCCACCATCCCCGGCGCGATCCTTGGCACTGCCGCCTACATGAGCCCCGAGCAGGCGCGGGGTCGCAGCGTGGACAAGCGCACCGATATCTGGTCGTTCGGCGTGATCCTCTACGAGTGCCTCACCGGCGCGGGGCCGTTCGTCGGTGAGACCGCGACCGATTCGATCGGCGCGATCCTGCACAAGGATGTGGACCTCGAACGCCTGCCGCCCGCGACGCCCCCGAGCGCGCGCCTCGTACTGGCTCGCTGCCTGGAGCGCGACAAGAACCTGCGCTATCGCGACATCGGCGATGCGCGCATGGACCTGGTCGGGGCCGGGACGCTGGCGATCGCGCCCGAGCCCGCGGCAGCGCCAGGCTCGCGCGCGGGTGTGCTGGCGGCCGGGCTCCTCGCCGGGCTTGCCATCGGAGCCGCCGGCGTGTGGTTCCTGGCGGGCTTGGGCGCGCCGGCGCCGGTGCAGACCACGCCGGTTGCGCGCGCAGAGCCGCGCCGGTTCACGATCAAGCTTCCCGAGGACGCGCCGATCGCGCCGGCGTCGGCGCATCCCTTTGGCGTCGGGCGTCAGTTCTTCGAGCTTTCGCCCGACGGAAGGACGCTCATCTACACCGCGCTGGTCGACGGGGGCATGCACCTCTATACCATCGACCTCGCGTCGGGCGAGGCCGAGCCGGTCCGCGGCGGCGAGGACGGTTTCGGCGCACGCTTCGCGCCGGACGGGCGCCAGATCGTGTTCTTCTCCAACGAGCGCATGTTCAAGATGGATCTCGAGCGCCGCGGCGAACCCGAGCTGCTTGCCGACACTCCGTCTCCCGTCGGCGCGGCCTGGGCGCCGGACGGCACGCTGTATTTCTCCCCGGCGGAGATGCGGCCGATCATGTCGATGCCGTCGACCGGAGGGAGTGAGACTCCCGTCACCCAGCATCTGGTCGATGGCGGCAGTCACAAGTCACCGTTCCTGGTGCCCGGCGGCGAGTGGCTCCTGTTCACCGGCACATCCCACCGGCCGATGCTCAATGTCACCAAGCTCGGGTCCGTCGGCGAGCAGCGCACGCTGGAGCGTTTCGCCAGCGCAGGACGAGTGGCGCCCTCCGGGCACCTGCTGTTCACGCGCGAAGACCGCATCATGGGCGCCCGCTTCGACACCGCGGCCTGCGAGATGCTCGGCGAACCGGTGACTGTGGTCTCCGGAGTCCGCTCGAGCTTCTTCCGCGGCCACTACTCGCTGGCCGGCGACGGGACGCTGGTCTATGCGCCCGGGTTCGGCGATGAGACCGGGCGGCTCGTTTGGGTCGATCGCGACGGCAACTCGCGGCGCCTCGACGCGGGGCTGCGCGGCTTCCACGCTTTCGACCTCTCACCCGATGGCAGGCTCTTGGCGATTCCGGTCGAAGAGGGACGCGACACCGATGTCTGGATCTACGATCTCGACCGGCTCCAGACTCCTGCGCGGCTTACGTTCGGCGGGGTGCACAATCACTGCAGGTGGTCCGACGACGGGAGATTCCTCCTGTTCGCGCAGTACGAGGAGGACGGGTCCAACGTGTTCTGGGCCAAGGACTCCGAGTCCGGTGCGCCTCCGTTCAAGGTCTTGGATCATCCGGGCGGTGCGATCCCTCTGGCGTACCACGCGCCAACCGGGGAACTGCTGTTCTCTCGCGTCACTCCCGAGGGGGGGATGGACCTGTTCCATGTATTCGTCGATCTCGCACAGGGCGAAGGGATTGATGCCGCCGACGCGGTCAAGCTGCGATCGTCGCCGTACGCCGAGCCATTCGCGGCGCTCTCGCCGGACCGGCAGTGGGTGGTCGCCAACTCGGATGAGACTGGTCGATGGGAGCTGTACCTCTCGTCCTATCCGGAGTTCGGCTCGCGAGTGCAGATCTCGACGTCCGGCGGCGAGGAGCCGTACTGGACCGAAGACGGCTCGCGTGTGATCTATCGCTGGAACGACGAGTGGTTCGAGGTGGACATCACGACGGAGCCGCGATTGAGCGCCAGCCAGCCCCGCGTGATCACGCGTGGGCCATTCGTGAACGTCTCGGGTTACTCTTGGGATATGACGCCAGACGGCCAGCGTTTGTTGCTGCTGGAAGGACCGCAGCAGGACGCGCCGATCACCGAGCTCCAGGTGATCACGAACTTCACCACGGAACTCGAGCGGCGCCTGCCGTCGCCGTGAGCCTCCGTCCCGGATCGGCGGCGCGTCTCCCCCGGTAGACTGGACCGCAGGTGCCCGAACTCCCCTTTCAACTCGGCCCGTTCGAGGTGCAGCGCGAGGTCGGTCGCGGCGGCATGGGCGTGGTCTACCTCGGGCGCGACACCACGCTCGACCGGCCCGTCGCCATCAAGGCCCTGCCCGAGCACCTCGCCGAGGACCCCGAGCGACTGGCGCGATTCGAGCGCGAGGCACGCACGCTGGCGCAGCTGAGCCACCCCAACGTCGCGGGGATCTACGGCGTCGAGGAGCAGGACGGCACCCGGTACCTGGTGCTGGAGTACGTCGAGGGCGAGACCCTCGCCGATCGCCTGGCGCGCGGGGCGATGCCGATCCAGGACGCCATCGAGACGTGCGCGCAGATCGCCGCGGGTGTCGATGCCGCCCACGACTCGGGCATCGTCCATCGCGACCTCAAGCCGGCGAACGTGAAGCTCACGCCCGACGGCAGGGTCAAGGTGCTCGACTTCGGCCTGGCCAAGGCCGACGACGCCCAGGGGACCAGCGCGGGCTCGTCGACCGAGTCGCCCACGATCACCTCGCCCCTCTCGCCTCACCCTGAGCACTCCCCGACGATCGCGGGCGCGATCCTCGGGACCGCTGCGTACATGAGCCCGGAGCAGGCGCGCGGGCGCCCGGTGGACAAGCGCACCGACATCTGGTCGTTCGGCGTCATTCTCTACGAATGCCTGACCGGCGCCGGGCCCTTCGCCGGCGAGACGGCGACGGACTCGATCGGCGCCGTTCTGCACAAGGACGTCGATCTCGGCCCGATCTCTCGCGCGGCTCCCGCGGGCGTGACGCGCCTGCTCGAGCGCTGCTTCAGGCGAGATCCCGCGCGCCGACAGCAGTCGATCGGCGATGCGCGCATCGAATTGGAAGACGCGGCACGCCAGCTGGAATCCGGCGAGGGTGCGCACGCGCAGAGCTCCGCTCGCCGTTCGGTGTTCTGGCCGGCTGCGTGCGTGATCCTCGTGGCGGCGCTCGTCGGCGCGCTCGTGCTCCGGCCGGCGCCGTCGTCGACCCCGTCGGGCGGCGGTCTGAACATCTCGTCGATGTCGCAGGTCACCGACGAGAACGGCATCGAGACGCACCCGGCGCTCTCGCCCGACGGGCGGACGGTGGTGTACGGCCTGCGCAACGGGGCCACCCGCGACATCTACTCGCTGCGTGTCGGGGGCGAGAATCCGATCAACCTGACCGCCGGATCCGGAGCCGACGACCGCGATCCCACATTCAGCCCGGACGGTGAGCAGATCGCCTTCGTCTCGTCGCGCGACGGCGGCGGCATCTTCCTGATGGGCGCAACCGGCGAGAACCCCCGGCGCATCACGACCGGAGGATTCGACCCTGCGTGGTCCCCCGACGGACGCCGGATCATGTTCACAACCGACGACGTGCAGGATCCGTACAGCCGCACGATGCTCGGCGCGATCCGCGTGTACGACGTCGAGACGCGCCAGACCACCGAGTTGGACACCGGGGGGACCCCGGGGCCGATGGGGACGAGCTTCACCGACGCCGTGGGCGCGGTGTGGTCTCCGGACGGATCGCGCATCGCGTTCTGGGCGAGCGCCTCGGGCCAGCGCGACATCTTCACGGCGCCCGCGAGCGGAGGCGACCGAGTTGCGCTGACAAGCGACGTCGCGACCGACTGGAACCCGATGTGGTCGGCCGACGGATCGCGGGTGCTGTTCGTCAGCGACCGGCTCGGGCGCCCGAATCTCTGGTCCGTCCGGGTCGACCCGGCCACGGGCGGGCCCGACGGGGAACCCGAGCCCGTGACGCTCGGACCTGCAATCCTGGAGGAAGCGGCGATCTCCCTGGACGGGAGCAGGATCGTGTTCACCTCGAGCATCGTGCGCCATCGCATCCATCGCGTCGGGTTCGATCTGGAAACCGAGACGCTGACCGGGGAGCCGCGCACCGTGTACGAATCGGCCCGCGAGATCATCCAGCCCGACGCGACGCCGGACGGCGGGTTGATCGTGGCCCGCAGCGGCCCGCCACACGAAGACCTCTACCTGATCGACGGCGACGGCTCGAGCCACCGGCGCCTGACGAACGATCTGTTCAAGGACCGAGGCCCGCAGATTTCCGACGACGGTCGCGCGATCACCTTTTATTCGAACCGTGACGGGATGTACCGGGTCTGGGAGATCCAGAGCGACGGCACGGGCATGCAACCGATCACTCCGCGCGACCTGGGGGAACTCACCACCCACGGCTGGACCCCGGACCGGAGTCTTCTCGCGGCCAGCAGGGTTTCAACCGACGCGCTCCGGTCGTTCGTATTCGAGCAATCCGAGAGCGGCGGGTTCTCTGTGCACCTCCCCGAGATCTTGGGCTTCCGGGTTGAGGAGTTCTCGCCCGACAGATCGATGCTCCTGGGAACGCTTTCCCTCGAGGCTGGAGGGGAAGCGCTCGGTGTGCTCGATATCGAGACCGGAGAGGTCATGGATGTCGCGCGACTCGACGGGATACCGGCGCCGGGCGTGAACGCTGGTTCCGCCGACTGGCTGGATTCGACGCGCGTGATCGCCTGGCACAACACACTGGCAACACTCTTCGTCGTCGACGTGCGCACGGGGCGCACCCAGCGGGTGCCTTCTGACCTGCGCGGCCCAATCGCCCTGACATCAGCGAATGATGGCACCGAACTGATCCTGGTTCATCAGGGGCTCGACTCGGACGTGTGGCTGCTGGAAGTTGAGGACGGGTCGGAGGAGCAATAGCCCCCTACCGCTTCAGCTCCAGCGCCGACGGCCCCAGCGTGCACACCGTGATCTCGCCCAGCGAGCGCGCGCTCAGGTAGTCGTTCACGCCCTCCAGCGTGACGGCGTCCACGTTCGAGGCGAGCTCTTCGAGCGTGCGGGCGCGACCGATCTTGCGCACGTCCGCCGCCAATGCGCTGGCTCGGGCGCTGGTGCTCTCGCCGCTCATCACCAGGCGCGACTTCATCCCCACGATCGCGCGATCGAATTCGCTCTGGGTCACGGTGCCGGCGCTGGTGTTGATCCGCTCGAGCTCGCCCAGCAGCACGTCGAGCGTCTCCTGGGCGCGCTCGGGGGTCGTGCCGGAGTAGGCGACGCTGCGCCCGTAGTCCTTGTCGGCCCCGTAGCTGGCCCACACGCTGTAGCACAGAGCGCGCTTCTCGCGCACCTCGGTGAAGAGGCGTCCGGACATGCCGCCCGAGAGCACGGCGGTCGCGGTGCGCTCGAGCCAGCAGGCGGGGTCGCTCTCGGTGGGCGAGTCCCAGGCGATCGCGATGTGGCACTGGTTGGTCTCGTCGTCAAGGTGGTGGGCGCCGCGGTCCGTGGTGTCGGTCATCTCGATGCCGGGGGCTGCGCCCTCCCACCCCTGGAACAGGGTGTTGAGCTGCTCGGCGGCGCGATCGGGGTCGACATCGCCGGCGAGCGCCAGGATCGAACCCTCGGGCCGGGCGCGCTCGGCCCACCCCTGCCTCACCTGATCGAGGGAGGCGCGCTCCAGGCCCTCGCGCGTGCCGTAGCTCGAGCGATTGATCGGCTCGCGGGCGTGGCGGGAGCGCAGCTCGACGATCACGCGCTCCTGCGGGTCGTCGGCGAGGCTGTCGAGGGCCTGCAGGCACAGGTCGCGGCTGGGCTCGAGGTCGGCCTCGGCGAAGCGCGGGGACCGGACCATGTCGGCCAGCAGGGGCATGGCGGCGCCGAAGTTTTCGCCGAGCATCGTCGCGCTATAGGAATGATGGAAGGTCCCGACCGAGACGCTGCGGGAGACGCCCAGGGTGTCCAGGGCGTCGGCGTGGGCGCGGCTGTCGAGGTCACCGGCGCCGCGCTGGACCATTTCTTCCCAGAGGGCGGAGAGGCCGACGGCTTCGCCCGGGTCGCGGGCGGCCCCGGCCGGGACGAGCCAGGAAAGACCCAGCGAGCGGACCCCGCTGATGCGCTCGCACACGAGGACGAGGCCGCAGGGCAGCCGGTTGACGGAGATCTCGTTCATATCGGGCGTGAGTCTATCGGGACGCGGCGGGCGGGCGCGCGACCGGCGCAATCGGCACAGGGGGCAGGGGCCATCCCCCGGTCGGCACGGCTTGACGTCGCGGCGTGTCACCGGGCCCGAATCGCTCGATATTCAGGGAAGAAGACGCGATGGAACATCGCTGTTGCGCCCACCGGGCGGGGAGATCGTGACGTGCGCCGATTCATCCTCTATTTCATGACGCTGGTCCTGTTTTCGGGGTCCATCGTCGCGTTCCTGTACAGCCGCCAGGAGGCTGAAAAGCACCAGGCGCGCGTGGACTCGGTGCGTGACGCCATCGAGCGTCTGGAGCGCCAGATCCGTGTGCAGGCCGCCACCGGCGAGATCGAGCTGAACGGTCGCGGGTGGCCCAAGACCATCGATCCCGACTGGTTCAAGGAAGACACGCCCATCAACGTGATGGTTCCGACCAATCGCCCGTGGCTGGAGATTGCCTCGTCGCTCGACGAGAGCCTGGACCACCCGACGATCCGCCAGACGGTGACCGAGAATCTCGCGTCCTTCTGGTACAACCCGGCGACGGGGCGCGTGCGCGCCCGGATCGGGCCGCAGGTGTCGGACCGCAAGGCGCTGGATCTCTACAACTCGATGAACGGCTCGGCGGTGGCCACGCTGTTCGACAGCGAGGTCGAGACGGTCGCCGAGGGCGGCGTCGCGTCGAACCCGCGATACGAAGAGTTGCTGAACCCGGACGAGCAGGCCGAGCCGATGATCGTCGTGCGTCGTCGCGAGCCCAAAAATCTCCAGCGCAGCACGCCCGAAGTGGTGACGCCGGCGAACGCGCAGCAGGATGAGAACGCCGAGGGCGAGAAGCTCAGCGAAGCGTCTAACGACGACGATGCCGGCAACTAGGCCGCCGGTTGGAAACTCCCATTATCAGGGAAGATCGGCGCATCGGCGCGATCGGTGACGTTGCGCGCGAGCGTCGCGGGGCCCGCGAGCGCCGCGGGCGCTCCGGCACGCGCACGCGCCCCCGATGTGCCGGAGCTCGAGATGAGCCCATCCACCGCGCACAGCATTTGTTGCGCTTGGAGTGAAGTTCCAAGAACACTATGGCCGAAATACGCCAACAGCTGTACAGTTGTCCGACGTGGAAGAGCGCGCGCTCATCCGCACCACAGTTGGACGTTCCTCAAGCTCCGATTCAATGAGGAGGTCATCGATGGCCAAGAAGAAGAGGACAGCGAAGAAACGCGCGACGCGCAAGAAGGCGACCCGTAAGAAGGCCGCACGCAAGAAGGCGACGCGCAAGAAGGCGACCCGTAAGAAGGCCGCACGCAAGAAGACCAAGAAGAAGGCAACGCGGAAGAAGGCCACTCGCAAGAAGGCGACTCGCAAGAAGGCCAAGAAGAAGGCCACCCGCAAGAAGGCGACTCGCAAGAAGGCCACCCGCAAGAAGGCCAAGAAGAAGGCGGCCCGTCGCAAGGTCCGCCGCAAGAAGTAGGGCCTGACAGGCCAGATTCTTGCTCTCAAGATCACGCAGGAGCCGGCGCCCGTCGCCGGCTCCTGTTGTTTTTGGCCCCGGGGTGCAGCCCCCGCCCCGCGGCTATAGTCTGCTCCCCCGGGCGGCACGTGGGACGCCGCCCGCCACACTCGCGACCAAGGGCTACGACACGATGCCACACATCATTGCCGAACCGTGCATCGGAACCAAGGACACCTCGTGCGTTGAGGTCTGCCCGGTGGACTGCATCCACCCGACCAAGGACGACGCCGATTTCGAGGGCGCCGAGCAGCTGTTCATCGACCCGGACACGTGCATCGACTGCGGCCTGTGCGTCGACGAATGCCCGGTCAAGGCGATCTACCCCGAGGAAGATCTGCCCGAGCAGTGGAACAACTACGTCCAGCTCAACGTCGAGTACTACGAGAACCAGGGCTAGGGGAACACCGGGGCCCGACCCCGGAACCACGTTCAAGCGGCCTGCGACTCGTCGCCGGGCTTGGTGCGCACGCCCGAGGGGGCGTCGGCCTTCTCGTTCCAGTCCTCGGCGTTCGCCAGGTCGATCTCGCTGGGGCATGTCTTTCGATAGCCCAGCAGACGCACGACCTCGAGCACGTCGGTCCACGTCGGGAACGTCTTGCCGTTGGCCTGCTTGAATGCGTCGATCGCGCACAGGAACAGGAACTGCTCCGGCGTCATCTCGCCTTCCTCGGCGGCCTTGGTGAAATCGGTGCGCCGTCGCCCGGGCCCGCGCCGGCGATCGAGGTCGACCGATTCACGGTCCTCGCGCAGGTCGCGCCGATCGATCCCGCTGCGACGATCGACGACGCTGTGGGCGCGATCATCGTCAGACGAACGGTTGTCCGGTTGGTTGGGCGTGCTCATGAAAGAGCTATCGACCCGATCCGGGGGCGGATTGATGGTGGTGCAGGTCCGAGAAGAGCGGGCCTGCGAGAGGGCGGAGGGGCCTAGAGCTCTTCGTCTTCTTCCTCGTCGTCGTCGTCGAGGGCGTCCTCGTCCTCGTCTTCTTCGAACTCGTCGAACTCGTCGAACTCTTCGTCCTCGTCGTCGCTCCAGGCGAAGTCGTCGTCGTCGTACTCTTCGTCCTCGTCATCGAACATCACGGGGACGCTCGTGCCGGGCGCCATCCACGGCGCGTCGGGCGTGAGCGCGGGCTGCCAGTCTCCGGTCCCGAAGAACTCGCGCCCCGATTGCTCCACCGTGATCGGAATGCTCAGCGACATCGCGTTCAACCCTCGGCGTGGTCTTTCGACATGGGTCCCGCCCGCCCCTTCCGACGAGCGCCCGGTACACTACTGACCGCATGGGATCTGTCAATTCCCTGCGGGGCCCGGCGGCCCAGTTTTTTCGCCGCCGGATTCGAGCCGGACGCGGGGCATCCCGATGAGCCACACCCAACGCGAGACGACCTTTGCGCCCATCTCCGGCATCGCCGCCGTTGCGCTGCCGGGCCTGGGCCATGTCGTGCGGGGTGAGGCCAAGCGGGGAGGGCTCATCTTCCTCGGGGTCATGGGCCTGTTCCTCGGAGGGATCCTCATCGGTGGGATCGACGTGATCGATCGCGCCAACGACTTCTGGTGGTTCGTGCTCCAGGCCGGCGTCGGGCCCGTGGCCTTCGGCGCCGAATGGCTGCACCAGACACGCTTTGCGGCCGACCCCGCGATCCAGTCGCTGGGCAAGGTCAACGAGGTGGGCTCGCTCTACGCGGCGCTCGCGGGGCTCGTGAACCTCATCGCGATCATCGACGCGTTCTGGCCGGACGTCCGCCCGGCGCCGCAGGACGAGCGCCGGGCCGGATCACCCGGCAGCGGAGGGGACGGGTCGTGACCTGGCTCCTGGCCTACACCCCGTTCGTCGACCCGCTGGACCTCCACGATGTCTGGTGGCTGACGCTCGCGCCGCTGGCGCTGGGCATCTCGATCGCCTACAAGGCCGTCCGCGTGCCGACGCTCGAGGAATTCTGGAAGGGCGTCCTGGTGATGACCGCCCAGATCATCATGGGGATGATCGGCCTGGGTGTGCTGGTCTACCTGGTGATCGAGGTGTTCTTCGGGCTCTGACGCGGGCGCCGGGCCTAGGCGTAGCGCTCGAAGCTCGATCGATGGCCCGCATCCAGGGCGACGATCAGGTATCGCAACGCATCGCAGGCGTGGTCCGGGCCGTCCTTGACCGGCGACGGATCGCCGGGGCGATCGGGCGGGTAGTGGTAGTCCCGCAACGACTCGATCAGCACGCGGCAGCGCGCGTGCACGATCAACCCGGGCGAACCCGACGCGGGCCCGAGGCGGGCGCGCACGGCCTCGATTCCTGTCTGGACGCCCGCGCGAGGCGCCTTGACGACCAGCCCGGCCCGACGCATCTCGGCGATGTTGGACCGACCGGTCTGCTCGCGCGTCTGGGCTCCCGCCGGGTCGACCCCCACCCACGCGGGCACCGGCCAGGGGCCGGCGCCCGAGCCCGGATCCCCACTGAGGATCGACGCGATGTCCCGGCGCAGCAGACGCCTGGCCCCGCTGGACTCATCGATAATGCGGAGGACCTTGTCCTCCCCGAGCTGCGCCCACAGCAGCACCGACGGGTGGCGATAACCGAAGTCCATGCCGACGAACCATCTCCCTTCGGGTGCCGCCTCGAACATCGCCACGTGCAGGTCGGTGTCGAACTCGCTGTAGACGCAGCCCTCACGGCTTGGCCGAAGGCACAGCATCTCCGACTCCCAGGCCCGCACGCTCGCCCGGCGCTTCAGGGCGATCGCGTCGTCGATCGGCACGTGCCCGGCGACCCGCGCGCTGTCCTTGGCTCGGCTCGCGCACTCGCTCTGGAGCGGGCAGGGCTCGCAGGGCCGGTCGTCGTCGCAGCGGTCCAGCACGTCGACCACCCCCCACCTGAACACCCGGCGCACACCGGGCTCGTCGACCACGCGCGACATCAGCCCGCCCGGCGAGTGCATGGTGCTGAGGGCCTCGATGCCGGCGCGCACGAACTCGCCGGAGGGGAGCGTCGCCGAGCGGACCGTCAGTTGGGCGGCGTTCCACACCTCCGGGTTGAACAGTTCCAACTCGTCGCACCGCAGCCGGTGCGGGCGGGCGCCGCGGACCGAGGTGTGCGACTGTGCGAGCACCTCGGCGCTGGAGCCGTTGCGCAGTCGAACGCGTCGTTCGGTGATGCGCCCGTCGATGAGGTCTCGCATGACGCGCGACTCCAGGATCGATCGCAGGTGCGCAAGCATGCGCTGTGACTGCTGGAGCGAGCCTCCCAGGATCTTCACCTCGATGCCCGCCTTGAAGTGCAGATCGAGCACCGTGGCGAGCGCGCCGTAGAACGTCTTCCCTCCTCCCCTGCAGGCCCAGACCACGCAATCGCGCGTCCCGCCCCTTTCTTGCTCGGGGGGCTCGAAGAACGCATGACAGAGGTAGTCGAACGGAGCATCGCTGCCCGGGTCGAGCCCGCGCAGCGGCACGTGGATCCCCAGCACGACCGACAGCCAGGCGTGCAGCTGCGCGGGGGTCCGGGGGCGCACGTCGCGCAGGGCGAGGCGCTCGGGCACGCGCTCGCTCACGGATCGCCTGCCGCCCGGCGCCCCAGGCGCTCGAGCGCTCCGAGGATGGCGTCGGTGTCGACGTGCGCGGGGGGATTGTCCGCCTCGACGCCGGCGTTCTTGAGCGGGAGCGAGAGCGGCAGCGGCGCCTTGAGCAGGTCGAGGCCGGCCTTGCGCGCGTCTTCCGGGTTCTCGGCGTCCCGGAGCGCGGCGCGCAACGCGCGTGCGCTCTCAGCCTTGCCTGTGGCGACGCACAGGTGCGCCCGCAGCGTCGCGATCTCGCACCGGCGGATCAGCGATCGAACGCACCGATCGTGATCGGTGCTTCCGGCGCTCGCGTGCTCAGCACGCACATCGGGCGCTCCGGATGATCGCGAGGAAACGCTCACGGGTGCGTGAACGCCACGGGATTGGGCGCCAGCGCGACCCGGGCGGCGCCGCGCAGCAGGTCCAGAGGCGCGGCGTCGGCCAGACGCCTCGACGCCCGGCTGGCGCGGGCCCATCGTCGCAGTTCTTCCAGGAGGAAGTCGGGCCGGCGTGCGCTCGCCAGGGCCAGGGCCGGGGTCGCCAGTTCGTGCGCCTGCAGGGCGCACGCCTCCAGGGCCTCGAGCAGGCGCTCGTGCCTCGCTTCAGGCGCAAGGCGGTGGAGACGCATCCCCGCGCGGGCGTGGAAGCCGGACGCGTGCGCGTGCACGCTGAACGCCTCGGTGCGTTGCGTGAGCGGCTCCGCGAGGTACGACTCGACCAGGCGGCGCGCGATGCCGAGACATCGCACGCGCGGGTCGACGATCGTGCGCGCAAGACGCCGGATTTCTCGATTGAGTCGGAGGGCGCTCGCACGCTTGTCTCCCCCCGAGAAGCGTCCGGGCCAGGCGATTTCGCGCCATCGGCCGTTGAGCGTGGGCATCGCGACGCCCAGGACCCCCAGCGGTTCTCCGGTGGGGGTGTGTGTCGCGCGCAGCACGCGCACGAGCGCGCGGGGCTCGCCGGCTCGATAGTGGAGCGGGAGCATCGCGCGCAGGTCGTCCCGCGTGCCGGGCTCGATGGCGATCTCCGTCGAGAGCGGCGCGCCGTGACCCGACTCGATCGGATCGAGCACCACCCGGTGCGACGCGCCCGTGCGCACGCGCAGCGTGTGGCGAGCGCCAAGATCGGCCGAGGCCTCCGGCCGATGCGTCGCGCAGAGCAGCGCGACATCCTTGTCGCGGGCCCATCGCGCCAGGGTGGTGGCGATCGCCCGCGCCCCCAGCGGATCGAGCGAGGCCCCGAGTTCATCGACGATCACGAGCGTCCGGCGACGCAGCGAAACGTCTCTTTCGACCTCGTGCATGAGCAACGCCAGGCGCAGGCGCTCGAGTTGGCCGGCGCTCAGCTGGTCGGCCGGGCGGGCGAAGCACGCCGGATCACCGAGCCCGCACGAGCACAAAAGGCGCATGGTCTGATCCGGCGAGGCGCCGATGAGATCGATCGGCGCCCGGTTCGCGACACTCGCCGGGGCGCTCAGGACGCGCCAGCCGGCTCCGGAGGCCTCGAGCGCGACCCGGGCGAGCAGTGTGGTCTTGCCCGCCCCGCTGGCGCCGATGAGGCAGACGCTCCGATCACGTTCGAGATGCCGGAGGATCCGGTTTGCGCTTTCGCCGGGCTCCGGTCGTGATCGCAGCGCGGGCGTCTCGAGATCGACGCCGAGGGCGGCGCACGCGCGGAGCGCCCGTTCGGTGGGAGCGGCGACGACGCCGGTCATCGCACCAGCCCCTCGATGATCGCCATCTCGGTGCGCACCTGGTGGAGCGTGATTCCCAGGCGAGCAGATGTTGCGCGCAGCGTCTCGCCCTCCAGGACGACGAGCGTCGCGACGCGACGCCGACGATCGGGCCATGCGTCGCGCCCGCGCATCACACCGACGAAGCGGCGCGACATCATCCGGTCGCCCAGCGAGCGCAGTCGCGTGCGCACCCGTCGCACTGGCACACCCAGAAGGCACGCCACCGATTCGGCGCTGCGCCCCTCGCCCCACACCATGTCGATGAGTTCCCGATCCCCCGGCGCCAGCAGGGCGGCCCGCAGGAGCATGCGCTCGGCGTAGTCCCGCGAGCCCGTTCTGGTTCGGAGGTCGGTGTGGCGTGGGTACGGCCCAGGGGCGGGATCTGGGACGGGACTGGGAGCGGGGTCTGCGAGCTGGATCATGCGATGTGGTCCCTCGGAAGCCGGGTCGCGCCTTGACACGACACCGATTGGGCTGTTCACTATCTAGTGAACATATCAACAGGTATACCACATCACGACCGATATGCAAGGTGTTTGTTTGGTATCATCGGCATCGTGCGCACCGGACCAGCGACCATGGGCTCACTCGGCCAGATCATTCGCTCGCGGCGTTCCGAACTGGGGCTGACGCTCCAGGCGCTCGCGGAGCGCGTGGGCTGCGCGCGCAGCTATCTCTCGACCATCGAGAACGATCGGCGCGACAACCCCCCTTCCGCCGACCTGCTGCGCCGCCTCGAAAAGAGCCTGCACCTTGAACCCGGACGCCTGGTCGACGAGGGCGAGTGGGAAGCGACGCCTGGGGGAGTTCGCCGACGGATGCTGTCGCTGGAAAGCGAGAGCAAGCTGGCCCGGCGCCTCGCGCAAGTCCTTGCCAGCCAAGGGATCGATGAGCTGCACCGCTCGGGGGAGTTGCAGCGCCTCGTTGACCACCTCGGCGCAGGCGCCGGCGACGGCGTGGGCGAGGGCGTCGCGCTGCCGACGCAGGTGCCGGTGATCAACAAGGTCGTCGCGGGCTACCCGCGCGAATTCACCGACCTCGACTACCCCGCCCGGATCGCAGACGACTACGTCTCGGTGCCCCACGTGCGGGACCCGGACGCGTTTGCCGCCCGCGTGGTTGGCGACAGCATGGAGCCCTCGTATCACGAGGGCGACATCGTCGTCTTCAGCCCCGAGACCGACGCGACGCACGGCTCGGACTGCTTCGTCCGCCTCAGCCCGGACCCGCCCCACTCCGGTGAGAGCACGTTCAAGCGGGTGTTCTTCGAGGAGGATGATCGCGAGCAGCGGATCCGCCTCCAGCCCCTGAATTCGGCGTACGCGCCCCGGGTCGTGGGGCGTGAGGCGATCGCGGGGATGTACCGGGCGGTCTACGTCGTCCGCCCGGTCGACTGAGGAGCAACCGGGAGGGGCCGGGGGGCGTATCGGGAGCCTCGCCGGGCCGGGTCGCGGGTGTCCGTGCGCCCCGGTCGGTCCCTAGCATCCCGTTCCGGGTGCTGGGAGCGAGGAATCCGGGGATTCGGTACCTTGGCTCGCCCGACGCCCTGTCCTGCGGGCTGGCGTTGGCGAACGGATCGGCGGGGAAAGCAGGGGCTGGTGGGCCCCGGACGAGCGAACCTGGAACGCGGAGACGGCGCGATGGCGAAGATGTTCTACAGCTTGGAAGAGACCGCTGCGAAGCTCGGCAAGAGCGAGGCGGAAGTGCGCCAGATGGCCAGCAACAACGAGATCACCGAGTTCCGCGACGGTGATCGCCTGATCTTCAAGGTCGACCAGATCGACCTGCTCGTCGGCGACGACGAGAACAACGCCTCGGACATGAGCAGCATGATCCCGCTCATGGATACGAACGCCGGCTCGGCGATCGCCGACTCGCCGATGGCGCCCGCGGCTCCGGCCGCGCCGGCCGACACCGGCATGACCTCGGAGGAGGTCGAGGGCAGCTCGATCGGTCTGGAAGACTCGTTCTCTCCCGGCGCGAGCGGCAGCTCGCAGGGGCTCAGCGACTTCGACGCCGCGGTCGATCTCGGCTCCGGTCTCGCCGACTCGAGCGCGGGCAGCGGCTCGGGCGGCGGTTCGGGCATCGCCGTGTTCGATGCCGAAGAGTTGGAAGCCGCGGACCCCGCGGCGCAGACACAAATGACCGACGGCGGTCTCGAGGGCGGGCTGAATCTCGATCAGCTCGGCTCGGGCTCCGGCCTTATGGACCTGACGCGCGAGAGCGACGACACGTCGCTCGGAGCCGAGGGCCTGCTCGACGACATCTACCAGGGCGGCGACGACGCATCGGAAGAGACCGAGGTCGGCGGCGACCTGTTCGAAGGCGTGGAATCCGCGCCGGATCTCGATGCGGGCGCCGAGACCGCGGCGGTCGCCGTGGCAGCCGAGCCCTACGACGCCAAGTGGAGCGGCCTTTCCGGCGGCCTTGCGCTGGGCATGATCGTCGCTGGTGTCGTCGGCATGGGCGTGATGATCATGTCGGTGATGGGCATGGTCCCGCCGATGGTCTACGACCTCGAGCTCGCCGGGCAGTCGCCCGCGATCGTGTGGATGGCAATCCCCGCCATCGTCGGCATCGTCTGCGGCCTGATCGGCTTTGCGATCAGCAAGGGCGAGTGATCTGGCTGAGGCCGGCCGGATTGCGATTTGCTGAAATCAACCGGAGTTCATCTGGCTGAAACCGACCGGAGTTGAGCGAGGCGGTGCTGCGCGCCTGCGGCGTTAGCCGAACTTGTCGATCATCATGCGCGCGATCTTCAGGCCGACGCCGTCGGCGCCGACGAGGATCGTGCCCATGCGCTCGACGGTGTCCATGAATTCGAGCATGCTGTCGAGTCGCTCGTTGTGGAGGGCCAGGCGCTCTTCATCGCTCAGCGCGCCGCCGTTGGCGCCCGGGCTCTTCTTGCTCGAGCCCTCGACGCGCGTGTGGTCTCGGATCTCGTGGAGCGAGGCAAGCACGGGGTCGAGCTCACGCTTCTTGCGCTCGCGGGCGATGGTCTTGAACATCGCCCACACATCGCTCTCGCACTCGAAGTACTCCTTGCGATCGCCGCGCTTGTGCACACGCGAGATCAGGCCCCAGTCCTGCAGGGCGCGGAGCGTGATCGAGGCGTTGCCCCGGCTGATCTCCAGGCGATCGATCACGTCGTCGGTGCACAGCGCCTCGCCGGTGATGTAGAGCAGGGCGTGGACCTCGGCCATCGTGCGGCTGATGCCCCACGCGCCGCCCATCTGGCCCCAGGCCGAGATGAACTCGTCCTGCGCCGCGGTGACGAGGGCGCCCGGATCCGTGTCGGTCTTTTCTGGAGGGGGGGTCACGTCCGTGAAGGATAGGCGGAGGGAGCGTTCGGAGAGCGGGCCCTCTACACCAGCACGTCCACGCACCCCGCGATCCCCAGCACGACCGAGACGATGCCGTTGAGCGTGAAGAACGCCAGCGGAAGGCCCGCGACGCCCCGCCGGGCCAGGACGATGTGCTCGAACACGAGGATCAGACCGACCCCCAGCGTCGCAACGCTGAACACGTATGCGAGGCGCTCATCGGGGAAGTTCGCCCAGACGAGCATCGCGAACGCGCCGAGGTGCATCAGGCGGCTGACCCACAGTGCGCCGCGCGCGCCGAGCTTGGCCGGGATCGAGTGCAGACCCCTCTCGCGATCGAATTCGAGATCCTGCAGGGCGTACGCCACATCGAACCCGGCGACCCACAGCAGCACGAATCCTGCCAGAAGCACGACGGCCTGCGCCGCGGGCGCCCACGACCACAGCAGGCCGGGGTTGATCGCGATCATCGCCGCGATCGGGCTGATCGCCAGTGCGCCGCCCAGGAACACATGGGCGAGCGCCGTGAATCGTTTGGTGTAGGAGTACAGCGCGATCCACCCGAGCACGGGCACGCTCAGGATCAGGGGCCACGGGTTCGAGAACACGAGGAACCCGGCGCAGCACCCGATGAAGAGCAGCGCGCTGGCGAGAGCGATCACCCACCCCTGCCCGACGCCCAGAGCACCAGATGCAACGGCGCGCCCCGAGGTCCTGGGGTTGTCGCGATCGAACCGGTGGTCCGCCAGGCGATTGACCAGCATGGCCCAGGTGCGCGCGAGCACCATGCACGCGATGATGAGGCCGAGCTGCCCCGCGAAGCGCCCGGGACGCTCCAGATCCGCGCCGAGAAACGACGCCAGCAGCGCGAACGGCAACGCGAACACGCTGTGGGCCAGCTTGATGTCAGACAGCGCCAGGGCGAGCGTCCGGGCGGGCCCGTTGTCGTCGGCGGAGGGCTCCTGAGAGCTCCTGGACACGTGTTTTTGGTCTGTGTCTTTCAATAAATGTTGATTTCTGAAAGAAACGCATGAGGCGTTTCAGTGTTCTGCACAGGCCAAACCTGTCGTTTCAGAACCTGCGTTTTTTTGAAATTATTGCTTGCTCGGGTCGCGGAATCCTGTCATGATCGGCCTGCTGGTTTCAGTCTGACGCCGATCCCTGAAATCATACCCTCGTTTCCGCCCGCATTCTTCGCCATGGACCCCCGCTCCTTCGTCAACCCGGCCATGGGGCGCCTCGTCGATATCGGCGAGGACGAAGTGGCGTTCGTCCCGGCGCCGCTGGATCGGGACTACGAGCCCAGCAGCGCGATCTGGAAGGCGCTGGCGGACGTCAACGTCTGGCTGGGGCGGACGCGGGGCATCGGCGACACGCGCGCGATCCCCAACCCCGGCGTGCTCATCCGCCCGCTGCAGTATCGCGAGTCGCTGCGCTCCTCCAGCCTCGAAGGCACCTTCGTCGAGCCCGACCAGCTGCTCATCTACGACCCCGGGCAGGGCCCGGCGGCGCACCAGCACGAGGCCGACCCGTGGCGCGAGGCGTACAACCTCGCCCGCGCACTCGAGATCGGCGAGACGCTCGTCGAGAAGCGCGGCTTCGACCTCGAGCTCGTGCTCGAGCTGCACCGCGTGCTCACCACGGGCGTGCGCGGCGGGCGCATGCAGCCCGGTCAGTGGCGGCGCAACCAGGTCGTGATCGGCACCACACGCCGCTACGTGCCGCCTCCTGCCGAGAACCTTGCGACCTGCCTGCAGGATTTCGAGCGCGCCATGGCCGGCGCGCCCAAGCAGATCCCCGGCCTGCTGTGGACGATGATGGTGCACTACCAGTTCGAGGCGATCCACCCGTTCCGCGACGGCAACGGTCGCGTCGGGCGTGCGCTGCTGTCGCTGATGCTCGGATCGAGGACCGACCTGGGTCGACCATGGGCGTACCTCTCGCCATTCTTCGAGCGCCACAAGGACGAGTACATCGACCTGCTCCTGCGCGTGAGCACGCACGGCGACTGGGACCGCTGGCTGGCGTTCTGCCTCCACGCCACGCGCAGCGCCTGCGAGGACGCCGTGCAGCGCATGACGGCGCTGATCGACCTGTGGCAGACGTGGATGCTCATCCTGCGCGAGCACGACATCAAGGCGCGGGTGATCCCGCTGCTCAGCCAGCTCCTGGCGCGCCCCTACACCACCATCACTCGCGCCAGCGAGCTTTCGGGCGTGGCGTACAACACGGCCAAGGCCGACCTCAAGCGCCTGGAAGACGCCGGGATCGTGCACGAACTGATCGACGTCCACCCGACGACCTACCGGGCGCACCAGGTGTTCCACATCGTGTTCGGGGGCGAATGAGAGCGGGCTCAGCCCGCGCCGGTCGTCTCGTCTTTCCAGCGCCGGCTCACCGAGTGCTCGACGCCGAGCGCATCGAGCGAGCGGGCAACGACGAAGTCGACGATCTCGTCGAGGCTGGTGGGGTTGAGGTAGAACCCGGGGTTCGTCGGGCAGACGATCGCGCCGGCGAGCGTGAGCGTGCGCATGTTCTCGATGTCCACGAGGTTCAGCGGCGCCTCGCGATGGCAGATCACCAGGCGGAAGCGCTCCTTGAGCGCAACAGCCGCGGCACGCGTGAGCAGCTCGTCGCCGTAGCCCGAGGCGATCGCGCCGAGCGTGTTGCTCGAGCAGGGGAGGATCACCATGCCGTCGTGGCGGAATGAGCCGGAGCCGAGCGACGCCCCGACGTCGGCCGCGGGGTGGAGGTAGACGTTGCGCTCGCGGGGGTCGACGCCCTCGGGGAGCCCGGTGAGGGTGTGGAGCGTGGAGTAGCTCAGGGCCTCGAGGCCGAGCTCGTCGCGCAGCAGGCGCTTGCCGTAGCTGGTGACGACGATGTGCGTCTCGTGGCCGAGCTCGACAAGCGTGGAGATGAGCCTCTGGGCGTAGACGGCTCCGGAGGCCCCGGTGATGCCGACGACGAGGCGCTTGGATGAGGTCGGATCGCTCATGGGGGGGAGTTCGAAAGGCTCGGATCGCTGGATGCTAGGCGGAGCGGTAAGATCCCGGCTCGCGCCAAGGGATGGGCGCTCGCTTAAGCGTCACGGACGGTTCGTCCATAGCGCCCAGCCGGGAGGTTCCCATGGCAGCGGTGAAGAAGGTGGCGTCGCGCAAGCGCACGTCCAAGAAGAGTTCGTCCAAGCGCACATCGACCAAGAAGAAACCCGGCACAGTGAGAAAGAAGAAACGGCGCGGCACGAAGCTCAGAGAGCATGTCTCGGGCAAGCTCGATACCGCGACCGGTTCGGGCTCGAAACCGAGCGATTGCCCTCGCATCGTCTGGGACTGGCTGCGGGAGGAGACCGGGGAGATTTCTGGCCTCGAAGGATCCGACTGCCCGGACTACGTGATCGGCTGGGTCGCGAACAACTACGTCGAGGAATCCGGCACGATGCGGTCGAACAAGCAGGCCGCGGTCGTCGGGTCAATGGTGAAGACGGCGGTCCTGCTCGGGATGGGCGTCTCCTGATCTCGAACGGAGAGGTCCGCGCCGCACACGGGCGGCTGCCTATTCCCCTCCAGGATCCAGTCGCTCGCGCCACACCGCCGCCTGCGCCTCATTCCCCGTCGCTTCGTACAACTCGACGAGGCGTTCGTGCGTGCGCGCCCGCACCGCGGGAGCCGCGCTGACCTCGGGGTCGTCCAGGCGTCGCGCGGCCTCCAGGAGCTGCGCTTCCGCCTCGTCGAAGCGCTCGAGGCTCGTCAGGAGTTCGCCGTAGGCGCTCACGCTGTTGGCGGTCATCCAGTGCATCGCGCCGATCGTCTGCTCCAGGATCGACACCGCCTCCCGCAGATGCGGCTCGGCGGCGCCGGGGTCATCCGTGCGCATGAGGATCGAACCGAGCAGCGATTCGGCGCGTCCCACGTTGAGCAGGCGCCCCTGCCCGCTCTCGTAGGCCTCCCGGTAGAACTCGAGCGATTCGCTCGCGGGCGCGACGGCGCCGTCGTAGTCGCCCATGCGGAAGCGCCCCGCGGCGATCGATGAGAGTGTCGAGGCGATCCCCGGGTGACCCGGTGGGAGCGTCGCGCGCTTGATCGAGAGCGACTCGTCGAGCAGGACTGTCGAAGCCTCGTGGTTTCCCAGCCTGCTCTCGGCGCGGGCGAGGCGATCGAGGCTCTGGGCGATGCGGAAATCGCCGGGCGTGTGCGCGCCTCTGCGCAGGTCGAGCGAGCGCCGGGCAGCGCTTGCGGCGCCGTCGAGGTCGTTGAGATGGGTCAGCGCACCGCTGAGGACATCGAGGCACACGGCCATCTCCTCCGACCGGCTGGCCTCCCCGGTCGCCGACGACGACGCGGCGTGGAGGATCTCGGCGGCCCGCTCGGTGTCGCCCCGCTCGAGCAGGATGACGGCCAGCAGCGTGTCGCGCCGCAGCAGCAGCCCCGGGAGCACGCCGGGATCGACCCCGCCGGAATCGAGGGAGCCGAGCAGCGCCTGGGAAGCATCGAGGTCGCCGAGGCGCTGGTGGCACTCGGCCTGGCGCACGCCCATCTCGAAGAGTGCCGTGGGATCAGTGGTGCGCGAGCGCGAGTCGTTGAGCTGTTCGATCGCGCGCTCGTAGTCGCCCAGCAGGTGCTGCATCTCGCCGATCCGCCCGTGCACCGCCCCGCGCACGGACTCTGACTCGATCGACGGCACTTCCTGTGCCGCCCGATCGAGCACTTGCTGCATCGTCACGTCGCTTCCCATGCCGGCCGCCGGGTTCAACGAACCGAGCACGCTGTCGAGGAAGAAGCTGTCGACGGCGCGGAGTTCCTCGGCGCTGCGCCGGGCCTCGTCGCGGGCGCGCGATGCTTCGATGGCCTGCCACGCCGAGAGCGCCCCGCCGATCACGATCGCGCTCAATACCGCGCCGGCGCCGAGCACGCCGGCGCGATTGCGCTGCGCGAACTTGTGCAGGCGGTACACGGCGCTGGGCGGGCCCGCCTCGACGGGCTCGTTTGCCAGGAAGCGCTCCAGCTCGCGACCGATCGCGCTGGCCGAGTCGTACCGGCGGGCGCGGTCCTTCTCCAGGCACTTCATGACGATCCAGTCGAGGTCGCCGTGCAGGCGGCGCTCGAGCGTGCGGGGCTGGAGGCGCCGGTGGCGTCCGACCTCGTCGGCGGTGCCCTTGGAGTCTGGCGCTGAGAGCATGAGCGAGACGCGGGTCGAGGGCTTGGGCGGGTCCTGCTCGCGGATCACGCGCTGGATCTCGGCAAGCCCGGCCTGGCGCAGGGAGGTCGTGTCGAGCGGAAGGGCGCCGGTGAGCAGCTCGTAGAGCACCACGCCCAGCGAGTAGATGTCGGTGCGTGTGTCGATGTCGAGCGCGCCCATCTCGGCCTGCTCGGGGCTCATGTACTCGGGCGTGCCGACGAGCTGGCCCAACTCGGTGAACACCGTGCGCTGGGTGAGGCTGTGGCTGATGGCCTTGGCGACGCCGAAGTCGATGATCTTGGGCGCCGGCGAGCCCCCCTCGTAGGTCACCAGGATGTTCGACGGCTTGATGTCGCGATGGATCACGCCCTTGGTGTGGGCGTGATGCAGGCCCTCGCAGACGCGCCCGAACAGGCGCAGGCGCTCGTCGAGCGGCAGGCTGTGGCGATCGCAGAAGTCGGTGATCGGCTCGCCGTGGACGAGCTCCATCACGAAGTAGGGCGTGGAGCGCTCGGTCTGCCCGGCGTCGAACACCCGGGCGATGCTCGGGTGCTCCATGATCGCCAGCGCCTGGCGCTCGGCTTCGAAGCGGGCCAGCACCGCCTCGGAATCCATCCCCGGCTTGATGACCTTCAGCGCCACTCGGCGCTGCACGGGCTCGAGTTGCTCGGCGAGGTAGACGATCCCGAACCCGCCCTCGCCCAGCACGG
Source organism: Phycisphaerales bacterium (assembly GCA_028289195.1). Taxonomy (GTDB): domain Bacteria; phylum Planctomycetota; class Phycisphaerae; order Phycisphaerales; family UBA1924; genus JANQQR01. Next base: position 117,383 of record JANQQR010000022.1, read on the forward strand.
ATCGCAGGCGATAGCCCTCGACCTCCGGAGCGCCCTCGGGCGGCGGGCCATGGGGGTCGGGGGCGATTGAGCCGGTGGTGGTCGAGTCGTGCGATGCCATCGGGCGGAGTTCCCCGGTCTCGGCGATCTTAGCTCGTTCGTAGCAAGTCAGCGGTCCGACATTCCCCGCCTTCTCAATCGGCGAGCACGGAGATGAGCCGATGATGCCGACGACTAGGCGCTTTGGTTGGGAGCCGAGGGGATCATGGGTCTGTGGATTCGTCGTGCGCAACGCCAGGGGTACTAGGAGACGTGGGAGGCACGACCTATACAGTCGCAATTGCGAATTCACGCAATGCCTCGTACCTCTCTCTGGCCTCCCCGTCTATGTGATCTGGACAGGGATTGCAGGCGAAGAGCTCGAGGAGTGGCCCAGTTCCGAACAGTCCTTGCAGTGTCTCCTCATCGACTTCAATGATGAGCTCTAAACTACTTTTGCCCTCTGCAGGGTCATCCGCGTATGGATCGAATCCTCTGTCCCGACGTTTTCCCGTCGTAACCAGAGGCGCGAGTTGCGGCAGGACCACAACCGGATTCACCTTCGCGGCTTCCAGCAGAAATTCGGCGAAATGCGGCCAATTCTCAAACGGTGGCAGGTCACGCTCGTCGTCAGGGACAACCCCAACGCCCCAAATGATCCAGTACAGCGACCATGCATGACCACCGCGAACTGCCTCAACGAACGAATCGACATCCTCCGGCGCACGCAGTTTCACAAGCAACTCACGGACTCTGTCCACGATGGCTTGGGATTGATCGACTTCCATCAATGGTTGGACGTCGTGCCCTCCGCTTCTCCCCGCCAACCAGTAGATCACAGCAGCAGCTAGCGGCAGGTTTCTCGCCGTTATCGTCGGAATCGCATTCTCCACTACCCTGTGCACCTCGTCCTTCTTCAACGCGAGGTCTTGCAGCATCCCCCACACTTCCACCAAGGCTGGCGGATGTCGATCATTCCATTCTGCCTCACGTTGTTGAGGCAATCTCTGCAGCACAGCTTCTAGTAGTCGCAGCAAGTCTGATCTCTTGAACCTCCGAACGAACCTCCTTACTTGGCCTCGACGCCTACCACCCAACAAGAGATCCAGCAATTTCGAATCCTCACCCAGCGATCCTGATTGCTTCCATTCTTCGATCACCTGTAGAACCGGTTGGTCCGCTTCGGACTCTGGAACTTGCGTTGCGCGCAGCAACCGCATCCAGTAGTCCCCAAGCCCCTCCGTCCCTGCGGTAAGCGCCACAGCTTGAGGCTTTTCAAGTCGGATGTGCGCCTTACTTCCGCGATGCGCCACCGGAAATACGCTGCGCAAGATGGCTCGGATCGCAATCGCCGGTTTCGACTCGATGCCTTGAAGATGATTCTCTAGTTCTTCGAGTACGCCCTGTCCGGGCTGCTTACCTTCGCTCAGTGTCGAACCCTGCCTAGGCTCGGCGCGAAACGCCTGAATGCGCCGGCGAACGAATCCGAAAACGTCTGGGTGGCTCGTCTCAATCACAGAGAGCATGAGCAGGTCATCAAAGTCAATCTCACCGGCAAGCCGGGACCAGCGATCGTAGGTCAGTCGCAATGCAGCCTTGAGCACACGGGGATTCCTAAGAAGTTCAGCGAGCGCGTATCTCTCGGGCAAATGCCCCGGTCGGTACTCCAAGATGTAACTGAGTGTTGCCACCTCCTCTTCGCTCGTCGGTCCGTGGAGCGCCTCACGAACGGATGCCGCGGCTGGGTCAATCTTGCCCCTCATATGCGAGTCGCTCAAGCAATGGGTGCGAAAGCACTTGAGCACGCGCCAGATATCCCAGACCGTCGGTTCTGGCGGGTATTCCACGTAACGAGCGATCTTGTAGGCCACGTCCCGTCTCTCGATGGCCGCATCCGTGAGAATCAGGCTCACATTGTCGAGCGCATCCAACTGGTGGTGAAGCGAGTCGATCAGCCGGAGTCGGCTAATGGCGCCTACTTCATCGATGCCACCAAACCTCTCAAGATCCTCCACCCAAATGACTAGGTGCGTGGACAGTTGCTGCAATGCCACGTTGATCTGTTCAAGCAGACGTTGCGGATCATCTTTCGGTTCGAATAGCGAAGCCGTCCAGCGCATCCAACCGCCGTGCGAACGCAACGTGTCAATGTACTGGCGCGGCACACCCTGCAAGCCGACCACATCCGTAAGACGGCCCAGTTCTCCGATAACCTCCCCGAGCAATCCGGAAATAAGGGCGGTGGGTGTTTCGTACTGCCACGCATCGACAACCACCACCCGAACATCGAATTTTCCTCTTAACGCACCGTCGATTGCGGCGGTACACAGGTGACGAATTGTTGACTTCCCTGATCCCTGTGGGCCCAGAAGCGCGATGGTAGGTGGTGGGCCGCTGTCAGGATCGATCCTGCCAGCGATGCGCTGGGCGACCTCGACGTGTCCAAACAGGGCATCTGTCGCTGCAATCGCCGCGCGATCGTCGCTGAACCAGTATCGAAGTTTTTCAAAGTCCTCCACGAGTGATTGGATCCCATCGCCAGTCTTGCTGCCAATATGTGCTCGCTTGCGTCGAACGATGCGGGCGACGGAATCCACGATTATTGACAGCGATCCGAGACCGATCAGACACAACAACGTCGCGGAAAGAACCACAACGACGGGGTGACCAAATGCAGTTCCACGTGCAAGCGGAAACGTCCATGAATCGTCTCGAACGACCCGTACGATGACAATGATCGCAATCGCGATGATGCACGCCACCCAGATTGGCGGTCGCGCAAAGAACGCTCGCAAACCGAGGAAGCCGAGCCATCGACGTCGTCCAATTGCGACGAGCACCGTGAACACGAGTAACGTCGCGGCGACACTGACGGTTGCCAGGCCCTCCGAGTGGTCGATTGTGAACCGACCGAGCTGAGTACCGAGTGGTGCGATCACAGGCTGCAGAACCAGGACGACGGCGCTTGCGACGAGCCCGTACAGCACGTGGTCGATCCAGCGATTCGTAGGTTTCCGAAATCGGAAATCAGCCATGGTCAGATTGCAGCGCAGGAGGTAAATGCAGCACGCCGACTCGGCGCGAAAGCCGGTGAGGCACTTCGATGATAAGTTATATGTCTAATGATCGGATGCTGTGCCAACGGGCCGAGGAGGTCTGAGGCCAGGACATTCCCGATTCCACGGGAAACCCGCCCGGAAATCCGATAGATTCAATGCACGCCCCGCCGGAGGATCCCGGCCCATGGGGCGGGCGGGGCCGATCATCGGCGCCCGCCGGACCGATGCAGGAGGCAGACCAATGGGCGCACGGACGACCCTTCTTTCCCTGGCACTCTCAACCGCGATCCTCACCACGGGGTGCGCCGTCAGCGCGACATACCCCTCGCGGGGCCAGGACGACTACGCGATCAACGACCCCAACGTGCACCCGACGCCCAAGCTCGTGGAGCTGGCGCTCGACCGGGTCACGGAGCGCTCGCCCGTCGAGGGGGCCTACGTGGTCAACTTGCCCGAGGGCATGGAGAAGCGCTGGGCCGAGCTGATGCTCCATCGCATGGCCGACGCCCGGGCCCAGCTTGTCAGCCCGGACAACGAGGACCTGCCCACGTTCCACGTGACCCGCGTCTGGGTCCGCCCGGGACGCTGGGGCGAGGTCGAGGTGCTTCGCCCGATGGCCTCGGTCGACGGGCCGGCGGGGGGCAACGTCTACCAGCCCGTCACCGTCCGTCTGCGTCGCACGGCGCTGGGCAAGTGGCGCGTCGAGGCAACGCGCATCTGGCCGATGCGCGAGGTCGCCGAGCCCGTGCGCTACGGCTGGGCGTCCGACGCACCCGAAGCGGACACGCTGCCCGACCAGGCGCCGCTGGCTCCGGAATCCGAGCTCACTGAAGTGGACGAGGAAGACGCGCCGCAATAAGCGGACGCCGGATCGCTAGAGGACCTCGATGCGGCTGTACTGGTCGAGGTTGCACACCACCAGTTCGCCGTCGTCCTTCTTGAGCTCCAGGCGATCGAGCCAGAGCTTGTCGTCCTTGGCGTGCGCGAACCACGAGCCGGTCTTCTGCTGGCCGAAGCGGAGGATCTCCCCCTCGATGGTCGTCGTGCGCGTGCCCTTGGCGAAGGGGATCTGCTGCGTCACGCGAACGCGCATGCCCGGCTGGTAGTTGATGGGTGTGCGGATCATGAGGGCGTGAGTATAGAGCGGGCCTGAGGGGGCGGGGAGCCCGAGGCGTCCCCCGCTCTCCGGGACGCGGCGCGCACGCCGGCACCGCCCGATCCGCCCCTCCGCAGGGAATCTCGAACTTTTCGCTACCGACCGCCGCCACGGGGCTTGCGCCACCGGGCCGGGGTCGGACTGCGCGCCCCGGTGCGCACGCGGGCGGTCGGCCTCGCCATTGGTTGAGGGGCAGGCCTCCCTGGCCGGGCCCACTCGACAGCAGCAGCGACCCGGCGAGCCCGCGCCCGCCCGAGCGGAAAGCGATAGTCCCCATGGCCCTCGATCTCAGCGCATTCGAATCCGAACGGCTCACCCCCGAGCTGATCGACGCGCTGCTCGCCGAGCACGCCTCGTGCGTGCGACCGGCACTCGAGCGCCTGTGGGCCTACTACCGCAACCCCGAGGGCGGGACGGGCTCCCCGATGCCGGCGTCGCTCGCTGCCTCCACTCCGGCGCGAGGGACATGTGCGGGACACTCAGCGGGTTGTGCGGCGCCGTTCCAGACAAACCAGCGGACGCGTGCGCAGGCGATGGGCCTGCCGCCCCGCCTGCGATGCGCCCCTCCGGACGCCGAGCGCGAGATCGTGCTCGAGAACGACATCGCCTGGCGCATCGAGGTGCTCCCCCTGCTGGGGCGGAGCTTCCACTTCAAGCCCCTGGCCTCCACGGGGGACCACGAAGTGGGCCAGGTGATCGGTGAGTACACGCTCCAGGCGATGAATGAGAACGCCCACGGCGTGATCCGCGGGCTGTCGACCACGGTCTGATCAGGAGGCACAGGTTCGATGTTCGCGACAGACCGAGACCTGCTCGTCCTCGAGCCCCGCCTGTTCTTCGATGTTGCGTGGACGACGCAGACACTGCTCAACACGTCGGGGGCCGAGATCGATGCGAGCGGCACGGCGCTGAGCGCTCCGGGCGCCGGGTTCGATTCGCTGGGGATCGGCACGGGCCACGTCGCGCTCGTGGCGGGCGTCCCCGTTGAGGTCGTCGAGCGCACGGGCGCCGATGATCTGGTCGTCAGCCGACTGCGCCCGTCGGCCCAGGCGCCCGCGATCCCGGCGTCGCCGGGCGCGGGTCTCCAGGTATCGATCGCGACGTTCGCGCCCCAGATCGGGCTGGTGCACGCACAGCTCGTGCGCATGCTGGGCGTCGAACCGGGCGACGAATCCCGGATCACGAACCAGAGCGACCTGGCGCTCGCCGAGGCGCTCGGGGCGTTGCACCTGGTGTTCGCAGGGGCATCGGTGCTGATCGGCGAGCGCTCGCGCGAGTGGACCAAGGCCGAGATGTACCGTCGCCGGTTCGACGCCGAGCGCCGGCGCGTCGTTGCGCAACTGGATCTCGACGACGACGGTGCGCCCGACGCCACGCGGCGTCCCAGCGCGATGCAGTTCCTCAGGGCCTAGGTGGAGACCGATGGGATGATCTGGCTGAACCCGCAGAGTGTGACGCTCGGAACCGTCGTGCTCGACAACGTCGACTCGGTGTCGATCGATCGAACGGCCGCGCGGACGGCGCTCGAGTTCACCGACGCGGGGCCCTACCCGGGCTTCGTCGACGTGCCGGAACAGCGTGTGGATGTGCGGATCACCCGCCGCATCACTGCGTCGCACGACACGGGGCTGCGTCCGGGCGACTCGGTGCTGCTGACCATGCGGCGCGCACCCGGCGCGAGCGCCGCAGGGGTGTCCCGGGTGCAGGCGAGCGTCGTGATCGCGTCGATCGAGCACTCGATGAGCGCCTCGCGCGGCGCGACGCAGCGCATCGAGGCGATCGGCGTCTCGAGCGACGGGGCGAGCGATCCCGTCGTCGTGACGCCGGATACGGGGGAGGTGTGAGATGGCCAGCTCGTTCGCCGGCCTGACTCTGTTTGCCAGCGGCCCCCATCGTTTCCGGATGGATCGAGTGGGCAGGCTCGTGCGCGGCCCGTTCGCGACGGCGCTGGAGATCCCGGTCTCCACCGACGAAGGCGTGCTGGAGCTGCGGATCTTTCAGCAGGGACGCTTGGTCGCGACGACCGACGGCGCCCTGCGTGCGCTCGTCGAGACGATTCGGAGTCACGCCGAAGCCGGCCTCACCGGCACGCTGATCGATCACCACGCGGGCGCGTACCCCGGCATGACGCTCGTTCGATTCGAACCCGGCTCACGCGTGGATCGCGGGCGTGTCGTGAGTATGCGCTACGAAGCGATGTACCTGCGCTTCGGCGCGTTCTGAGAAAGGAGGCACCTGGTGGAACCCGATCTCATCGCCTTGGCCACGCAGTTCGGCATGGCCGGGCTCATCGCGTGGATGTGGCTGAGCGAGCGACGCGGGGCCGGCGAGCGGGAGGCCCGCCTCGGCGAGGCCCACGAGCGCCTGATGGACCAGCGCGTGCAGCTCGACGCCCTGCTGGGCGCGCTGGGCGACAACACCCGGGCGATCACGGCGCTCGAGGCGAGCCAGCGATCGATCGCCCGCCTGGTCGAGGACCTCGCGCAACCCGATCGCTCCCGGCCGTCGCCTGTAGACTCGGCGTAATGGCACCGCCGATCCGCCAGCCACTGCTCGCCGCGCTCGCCTGCGCGACGCTCTGCGCGCCCGCCGCCTGCATCAAGCCCAAGGGCGGGTTCGCCGGCGACGCTCCGGTGCAACGGGCTCGCTACCCGTTCCTCCCCGAGCGCATCGAGATCCACCCGCTCACGCGCCTCTACACCGACCCGATCACCGACGAGATCCGCATCGAGGCCCACGTCGAGCTGTTCGACGACCAGGGCGACCAGGTGAAAGGCGCCGGCGACCTTCTGCTCGAGCTCTACGAGGAAACCGGGCCCGTCGACGGGCTCGGCGGGGAGCGCCAGGTCGAGCGCTGGCTGCTGAACCTCTCGGATCCGGTGGAGAACGCCCAGGCGTACGATCGCGTCACGCGGACCTACCGGGCGACCCTCACCGGCCTGCCCGATCGGGTGCGCGATTCCGACACGCTCGTCCTGCGGGCGCAGCTCACGACCTCGGACGGGCGACGCCTGTCCGCGCTCCACAGGATCATGCGTTAGGGGGTTCGGGATCGGTAACGAGGCTCAGAGAGCGTTCGCCGACTGGCGATCAGGAGAAGAGGTCGCCGGCTATGGCGTCGGCCGCGGCGTCGAGGCGCTGGTCGGTCACGTAGGTGCCGGCCTCGATCTCGGCGCGCACGCGCTCGACCAGATCGGTGCGGATCGGGTTCTCGCGGAGCGCGTCGAGGAAGCGCGCCTCGCTGGAGACCTCGACCCGGTCGACGGCCTCGGAGCGGGCGCCGAGCTCGCTGCCCGTGCCGTTCACCCGCTGCGCGGGCGACGAGGTGATGGGCGCGAGCCGGGGCTGGAACTGGCCGTTGGTGATCTGATCAACGTTGCTCATCGGCGCGGAAATCTCCCGAGGCAGCCGGTCCGGAGGCAGGGCGGCTCCCTCTGTGCAAAGGTCTCGGTCTGTCGTGCGGGCTTCGCGGCTTCGTCCTGAGCCATCCACCTGCGGGCTGTTCCCCATCCAGTGGCTGCTTCGTGCACTTAGACTATCGACGCGAGCCCCGGATGTTGATTGAACTTTGCGCCAAAAGGACGATCGCACTCAAGTCTCTGCCATGAATGAGCTTATGACGAATAACGCCACCCCGGACGGCGCCGGAAAAATTGCGACGCGCCCCAAGTTGCGCCCCAATCGGCCGTTGTGGCGCTCGACCCCGCATCACTTCTTTGTTCATGTGCTGTCAGGTGTGCTCCTGAGCGCCCTTCTTGCCCTCGGCGCGTGCTCCGGGGGCTCAAAGAACCGCGCTCCACGGGCCGAGCCTGGCGTCTTCGACTCGCCCTCCCAGAATGAGGGGGGCGGGAGCTCGGGGCCTGGTTCGACGACCACCCGAGGCGGGTGGTCGATCGTGGTCGAGAGCATGGGCGGCGTCCGCGCCGAGCAGCAGGCCGGGCAGTCGATCATCGGCGTCCGCGAGGCCCTGGGGCGGGGCGACATCTCGATCCGGACGTCGGAGAACGGGGCCGCGATCCTGGTCGGGAACTACTCCGGGCCCAACGACCCGCGGGTCGCGACCGACCTCGCCGAGATCCGTGCCACGCAGGTGCAGGGCCGGTTCCCGTTCGCTGCGGCGTTCCTCGCGCCCCCGCTGCAGTTCACCGACCCAGGAGCGGTGCCGGAGCTCAGCCTGGTCTCGGCCCGCCAGGTCTTCGGGACCCGGGCCGCCTACACGCTGCAGGTCGGCGTCTACGAGTCCAGGGACCGCCAGGAGGCCAAGCGGGCCGCCGAGGAGGCGGCGGTGCGTCTGCGTACGGAAGGACTCCAGGCCTTCTACCACCACGGCCCGCGCCGGAGCAGCGTAACCATCGGCGTGTTCAGCGAGAACGACCTCGACTCGAACCTGCAGCCGATCAACCCCGCGCTGATCGCCCTGAAGCAGCGCTACCCGAGGAACCTGCTGAACGGGCAGTTCCCGATCGTCGAGCGCCACATGTCCGGGACGCAGCGAGAGCAGCCAAGCATGCTCGTCCGCATACCCGAGCGCTAGCTGCGCCCGCGGGCTGAAACTGGGCGAGATGCGGAAGCCGGGTGCTCCGCGGGGCGCCGGTTTGCGGGGAGATGGCGGAAGTTTGAAGATTGGCGCAGATAATGCGGTCGCAACGCTTGCGGCGCCCGATCTGTGGGCTATGTTTCTTCGGTCGGAGGCCCGTTTGCACAGAACGCCTCTGATGAAGCGGATTCGGGAGTCTCTGCTTCGCAACGCATCAGCTACTCGTTGGGTTCGCGCAAGCGAGGAGAGAGACCCAGCATCGCGTGTTGCTTCTGTGCACGTTGCGGTCCGATCCGGGGCGGCTCCGTGCATGTGTTGGTGCGCCCCCCACGGCGTCCTGCGCGTTGTTCCGCGCTCCGAGCGTGGGCGATTGTGTGACTCTTCTCAAATCCGTCGAACCGATGCCGGGGCGTTCTTAGGTCTGGGATGACAACCAGACGAGTAAGAGAGGCAAGCACCCCGTTAGTTCCCACAACGAGCATGGCATCGACGGATCTCAGCCGCCCCCACTGCCCAGCGGGGGGCGGCCTTTTTCTTTTTGGTCAGCCCGCGCGCACGCGCACCGCGACGATCGTCAGGTCGTCGGCCGCCGGGTTGACGCCGACGAACCGGCGCACCTCCCACACGACGTGGTCGAGGATCTGATCCGGTGTCGCGTCCGGCGTGTCGCGGAGGAACGTCGTGAGGCGCTCCTTGAACCGCTCGCGTCCGAACCTGGTGCCGTCGAAGGCGCGGGCGTCGATCACGCCGTCGGTGTACGCAACGATCACATCGCCATCGCGCAGATCGACCGTGCCCCGGTCGTACGTCGCGTCGGCGTCGACACCGACGACGGTCCCGCCCTCGCTCAGCTCCCGGATCGCGATCGTGCCGTCGCCGCCGGCGCGGAGCAGGTATGTGGGGTCGTGCCCGGCGCTGCAGTAGGTCAGGCGCTTCCTCTCTCCGTCGATGACCCCGTAGAACACCGTCGCGAACTCGTTGGGGAGGGTGTCGCGCACCATCGCGCCGTTTGCCTGGGCCATCAGATCGTCGAGGTGGTAGACATCGGTCGCGAGCGCGCGGATCGTCGCCCGCACCGACGACATGAGCAGCGCCGCCGGCACGCCCTTGCCCGCGACGTCGCCCACGAGGATGCCGAGGTTCTGGCCCAGCTCGATGAAGTCGTAGAAGTCGCCCCCGATATCGAACGACGGGAAGTACCGCGCCGCGACCTCGAGGCCGGGCGCCTCAGGGATCTCCCGGGGCAGCATCCGGTGCTGCACGTCGCGGGCGAGGGTCAGCTGGCGCTGCACCGCCTCGCTCCGGCGCTCGGCGTCGATGAGCTTGGCGCTGGCGACGGCCGCCGAGATCTGCTCGTTGATCGTCTGGAGCAGCGCCTGCTCCGAGGGGACGAGCAGCAGCTCATCGCGAGAGAAGAAGTGGATCACGCCCAGACGCCGTCCCCGGAATTCCAGGCTGCTGGACACGACGCCGTCGAACCCGCCGGCTCGCGCGGCGCGCGCGATTGCCTCCGCGGGCACATCGAGCGCCGGCCCTGGGTCGCCGGTGCGCCGCAGCTCGGCGAGCGACGCCTCGGGGATCTCGACAGATGCGCGCAGCACGTGCTCGCGTGTGTCGCCCTCGCGCAGGTGGACCATCGCGCCGTCGACACCCAGGATGTCGACGGCAGAGCGGAGCGCCACACGGAAGATCTCCTCGATGTCGTGGGCCGCCACCAGCAGCGACGACAGGCGAAACAGGATGCTCAGCTCGCTGCTGCGCTGGGCGAGCATGACCTCCTGGTCGAAGAGTTCGTCGACGGTCTGCACCACGCGGCGCA
>JANQQR010000002.1 GCA_028289195.1 Phycisphaerales bacterium
GCCCAGCGAGGTGCGCGGCGTCGAGCTCGAGCACGGTCACGTCGACGAGGGCGAGAAGCTCGTCGAGATCCCGGTCGTACGGGAGAAGTTCACCAACAACTCCTCCGGTCGTGTGTGGATCTGGGACGCCGAGGTCGTGCTCGTCGCCAAGCTCAAGCACGCCGGCGAGGCACCGTCCGAGGAGGCCGAAGACGACGGCCACGGTGGCGGCCACGACGACCACGGAGACTCCCACGGGCACGCCGGAGCGACCCTCCGCACCGAACTCGACCAGAAGCGCGCCCAGGTGCGCACGGGGATCGGGGCAATCTTCTCCGGCGCACAGCACAGCTACTTCACCGAGCCGGGGCGCGAGACGCTCAGCCGTCAGATCCGCGAGTACCTTCGCGACGTGTTCGGCGAAGACGCCGAGGGGCACCCGCGGGTGCACGAGGTCGTCATCCCCAAGTGCCTCGGTTTCCCGGCTGACTACTGATCCACACCCGGTCCACGGCAAGACTTGCGCACAAGGCCGCACATCCGGCTGCGCTCGCGCAATTCGCTGTCGGAACGTCGCGTCGAGCGCCGATAGCCCTCCGTGGCGACGCCCGATGCGCGTCTGCCTCGGAGGATCCGAGCGCGACCATGTCGATCGAGGACGACAACACAACTCCCGAGCCGCAGGCGGATCCTCAGGGAGGCGCCGAGCCCGCGGGCGAACAACAGGGGTCGCCAGATCCCGCGTCCAGCGAGGCTCAGACGCCCGCCGAGGCGACCGACACGCCTGCAGGCGATCCGAGCCCTCTCCAGCTCCAGTCACTCGAACGCGAGAGCGACGGCGACCTGCCGGAGAATCTGTCGCTGCTCTCGGATGTCAACCTGAATGTGACCATCGAGCTCGGGCGCACCCGGATGCTCGTGGACGACGTGCTCAAGCTCGGCGCCGGGGCGGTGGTCGAACTCGACAAGCTCGCAGGCGACCCGGTGGACATCTACGTCAACGACCGGCCGGTCGCGCGCGGCGAAGTGCTCGTGCTCAATGACAACTTCTGCGTGCGAGTCAACGAGATCCTCGCGCCGAAGCTGCTCGATGCCGCGATGGACTCAGAATCGGCGGGCCCCGAGGCGGGCGACGCCGCCGGTTCGCTCGGTGTGGATGGTGGAGAGGAGCAGCGCAAGGCTTCCTGAGCGCTGCGGGTGATGGAGAGGGGGCGGAGGAGCCGCCCCGATCAGCCAGGATGGCGACATGATCAGGCTCTGCTCGCAAACGAACAGCGCGAGAATTCTGGTGGCCTCGTGCGTGCTCGCTGTGCCGACGGCCGGCGCGGCACACAGCGACCAGTTCCTCGCCGGCCCGCCGGCGGACACCTCGAACGAATCGGTACCGGCGGAGCCCGCCGAGGCTTTGAGCGCAGAGTCTGTCGCCGAAGCCGGGGCGAGCGCCGCACCGGCTCAGGTTGAATCGGCATCGCAGCAACCGCTCGAAACCGGACGGTCCGCGGAAGAGGCCGCCGTGCCCGCCAGCGAACTGCTCCCGCTCGGGAGTTCAGGGCGATCAACGCCCGCATCGCCAACCAAGGGCGCCGGAATCCCGATGCCCTGGTGGGTGCAAACGGTGGGCGCCCTCGTGCTCGTCATCGGTCTGGCGCTCCTGCTCAAGGCCGGTGTCCAGAAGCTCGCCGGAGCGAGCGGCACGCTCGCGAACCAGCTCGGCGCCGGCGGGAAGTCGCCGTCGGGCGTGGTGTACGTTCTCGGGCGCTACCCCGTGAGCCGGGGGCACACGCTTGTGCTTCTGCAGGTCGATCAGCGCGTGATCCTCCTCGGCCAGAGCTCGGCGGGATTCCGCTCGCTGTGCGAGTTCACGGAAGCCGACGAGGTCGCCTCGATCCTCACCAAGACGCGCGACGAAGAGGGCGCCAGTCTCACGGCTCGTTTCAACGAGATGCTCCGTCAGGTCGAGCAGGACCCGCAGACGCTCGACGACGCGACCGCCGCGCCGATCCCCGAGCCGCGCGTGCAGGACGACAGCACCGGCCTCCGAGCCGCGCGCCGGCGATTGCTCGGCCTGGGAGGACTGGAGGCGTGAGGGGCGCACGCGCGTTGACCTTGCTGATAGCTGCGTGCACGCTCCTGGTCGCACCGGGCGCCGCTCGCGCGCAGGCTGTCCACGGTCCTCCATCGCCTGGTGCGGAGTCGCTCGTGCCGGATCTTGGTATGAGCGGCGTCATGCCGGGATCGTCGGAGGTCGGTTCGAACCCCCTGGCGGTCCTCGAGAACGCGTCGCAGTCGATCCCCGGGTTCGAGGGCGGGCTCAGCTCGGCCCTGAACATCCTGCTGCTGATCACGATCCTGACGCTGGTGCCCAGCATCATGGTGATGTGCACGTGCTTCGTGCGTTTCATTATCGTGCTCGGGCTGCTGAAGCAGGCGATGGGAACGCAGTCGATGCCCCCGGCGCAGATCACCACGGGGCTCGCCCTGTTCATGACGATCCTCGTCATGGCGCCGACGGCCGAGCGCATCCACGACGAGGCGATCGCTCCCTACCAGCGCGGGGAGATCACCAACCAGTTGGAGATGTGGGACCGGGCGCAACAGCCGCTCCGCGAGTTCATGTTCGCGCAGATCGACGCCGCCGACAACTGGTCGGCGCTGTTCATGCTCATGAACTACCGCGGGATCGACACCAGCGAGCCGGAGAACATGACGCGGGCGGACGTCGATCTCCTCACGCTCATCCCCGGCTACATGCTCAGCGAGATCAAGATCTCGTTCCTCATGGGATTCCGGATCTACATGCCGTTCCTGATCATCGACATGGTCATCGCCAGCCTGCTTATTTCGATGAGCATGATGATGCTGCCGCCCGTGCTGATCAGCCTCCCGTTCAAGCTCCTGCTCTTCGTGCTCGTCGACGGTTGGCAGCTCGTCGTCGGGAGTCTCATGACCAGCGTCGTGCAGCCCGACACGGTCGCCGGCGCCGGGACGGCCGTTGTCGTCGGCGCCTCCGTGGTCACGTAGCGCAGCTCTGGAGGCTCCTCCATGATCATCGATGACGCCACCGTCGATCTCGTCAAGCAGGCGCTCCTGATCGCGCTCAAGATCATGGCGCCCATCCTGATCGCGGGCATCGTCATCGGCCTGGTCATCGCGATCCTCCAGTCCGTGACGTCGATCCAGGAGCAGACCCTCACGCTCGTTCCCAAGATCTTCGTGATGGTCATCGTCGCCGTGATCCTGCTGCCGTGGATCATCATCCGCATCGGCGACTTTGCGCTCGAGATGTTCCACCTGCACTAGCAGAGCGAGGCCGGCGCCGATGCCCCCCGTCAACGAGTTGCTCGAACCGCTGCCCGCGTTCCTCCTGGTGCTGACCAGGATCGCGGGTCTGCTGATGTTCCTGCCGCTCGTGTCGAGCCGCATGGTGCCGGCCAAGTTCAAGGTGCTGATGTCCGTGATGTTCGCGGCGATGGTGTTCCCCAATGTCCCGTTGCCCGAGGCCGAGCTGCGCTTCGACATCCTCGATCTCGGGCCGCTGCTCGCCTCCGAGATGCTGGTCGGAATCAGCGTCGGCGTGGTCGCGACCGTCCCGCTCATGACGGCACAGGTGGCCGGCACGATCATGGGCCAGCAGATGGGGCTCGGGCTGGCGCAGATCTTCAACCCGGCCGTCGACATCCAGGGCGACAACATCGGCCAGAGTCTGTTCTTTGCGGCGATGGCGGGCTTCCTGGTTTCGGGCGGGCTCGAGGCGCTCTACATCGTCCTGCTGACGACGTTCGAGAACGTGCCGCTCGCCGGCTTCGGGTTCCGGCAGACCCCGCTCGACCTGCTCCTCGGTGTCGTCGCTTCGGGATTCGACGTGGCGCTGCGCGTGGCGCTCCCCGTCGTCGTGATCCTCGTGGTCGAGTCGATCATCGTGGGGTTCATCATGCGCACCATCCCGACGATCAACATCATGGTCTTTGGGTTCCCGATCAAGATCCTCGCCGGCCTGTTCATCACGATCACTGCGTTCGTGGTGATGGTCGACGTGATCCTCAAGGAAATCGGCCTCACGATCTACGCCCTGCAGGACTGGGCGCAGTCACTCTGATACGAAGGCGGCACGCGAGACGCGATGGCGGAAGACCTGGGCGAAAAGACCGAAGAGCCGACGGCCAAGCGGCGCGAGGAAGCGCGTCAGAAAGGCAGCGTCGCCAAGAGCCAGGACTTCGCCGCTGCGCTGATGGCGGTCACGATCGTGACGCTCGTCTACCTGTTCGTCGACGGCATGCTGCGCAGCTCGACGAACCTGATGCGGTACATGCTCGACGAGGGGTCGCTGGGCCAGGTGACGGTGGGGAGGCTTGCCGAAGACCTCATGGTGTGCGGCGTCGAGATGTTCAAGCTCTCGGGCCCGCTCATGATCCTCATGGGGCTCGTGGCGCTGCTGGGCCAGATCTACCAGGTCGGCTGGAAGATGTCTACACAGACGATCACCCCGCGGTTCGAGCGCCTCAACCTCGTCAACGGGATCAAGAAGATCTTCTCGAAGCGATCGCTCGTGAAGGCCGGTCTGGACATCCTCAAGCTCAGCGTCATCGGCACCGTCTCGTACTACATCGTGCACGATTCGTACGACGAGGTGCAGGCGCTCACGCTGCTGCCTCTCGCCGAGGGCGTCCTGCGTGCCGCCCATATCGCTCTGCGGGTCGCCCTCTGGGTCGTGGTGATCCTGCTCGTGCTGGGGTTTATCGACTTCCGGTACCAGCGCTGGCAGACGACGCAGGACCTCAAAATGACCAAGCACGAGGTCAAGGACGAGCGCAAGAGCACGGAGGGCGACGTCGAGACCAAGCGGCGGCGCCTGCAGCAGGCCCGCCAGATCGCGCTCCAGCGCATCGCGATGGACGTTCCCCAGGCGGACGTGGTCGTCACCAACCCGACGCACTTTGCGGTCGCGCTCAAGTACGACCAGACCGGCTCCATGAACGCTCCGAAGGTCGTCGCCAAGGGCGCCGATTTCCTCGCCCTGAAGATCCGCTCGATCGCCGAGCTCAACGACATCCCCATCATCGAACGCCCGCCCCTGGCCCGCGCGCTGTACAGCGAGGTCCAGGTCGGCCAGGAGATTCACCCGCAGCACTACGAAGCCGTCGCCGAAGTCCTCGCCTACGTCTACCGCCTCAGCGAGATCGCGTCTTCGAACTAGCCCGGCCCTGATCCATGGCACCCGAACCCGCTACAACCAGATCGATGCCGGCATGGCTCGCGATGGTGCACCGCCACAAGGGAATGGTCGTCCCGATGGCGTTCATGCTCCTCGTGGTGGTGATCGTGGTGCCGCTGCCGCCGATCATCATGGACCTGCTCATCGCGCTGAACATCAGCATCGCGGTGATCATCCTGATGACCACCATGTACATGGAGGAGCCGCTGGATTTCAGCGTGTTCCCGTCCATGCTGCTGGGCGTCACCCTGCTCCGGCTCGTGCTCAACGTCGCCTCGACGAGGCTGATCCTCACGGCGGACGCGTCGACCCCCGAGCAGGCGATCGACGTCGCGGGACGTGTCATCGGCGCGTTCGGGACGTTCGTCGCGGGCGGCCAGATCATCGTCGGTGTCATCCTGTTCCTGATCCTGATCATCGTGCAGTTCATGGTGATCACGAAGGGCGCCACTCGTATCAGCGAGGTCGCTGCCCGCTTCACGCTCGACGCGATGCCCGGCAAGCAGATGGCGATCGACGCGGATCTCAATGCCGGGATCATCGACGAGCGAGAGGCCCGCGAGCGCCGCGACCGGATCAGCAACGAGGCGGACTTCTTCGGCGCGATGGACGGTGCCAGTAAATTCGTCCGTGGCGACGCCGTCGCCGGGCTGATCATCACCTCGATCAACGTGATCGGTGGGTTCGCCATCGGGTGGCTCGTCAAGGGCTGGGACGTCGGACAGAGCGCCGAGGTGTTCACCAAGCTGACGATCGGTGATGGCCTCGCATCGCAGATCCCGGCGTTCATCATCTCGATCGCCGCCGCCCTCATCGTCACGCGCTCGGGAGCCAAGACCGATCTGGGCACCGAGATGACCCAGCAGATGATGAGCAACTCGACCGCCCTCGCGATGACCTCGGGGTTCGTCACACTGCTCGCTCTCACGCCGCTCCCCGCGCTCCCGCTCCTCACGCTGGGCGGCATCCTCGGCTTCACCTCCTGGTCGATCCGGCGGCGCAACGTCCGCGAGGCGGTCGAAGCGGAGCGCGCCGAAGCCGCCGAGGAGGCCGCCGCCGTTCCGACCGGCCCGACCGTAGAAGACCTCCTGAAGGTCGACACGATGGAGCTGGAGATCGGCTACGGGCTCGTCAGCCTCGTGGATGCCAAGCAGGGGGGCGACCTTCTGGACCGGATCAGCGCGATCCGGCGTCAGCTCGCCGCGGAGATGGGCCTGGTCATGCCTCCGGTGCGCATCCGCGACAACATGACGCTCCCGGCGACCGCGTATCGCGCCAAGATCCGAGGAAACGTCGTCGCCGAGGGTGAGACGCGCCCCGGCCAGCTCATGGCCATGGACTCGGGAATCGCCAGCGGCGCGATCGACGGCGAGCCGACCCGCGAGCCCGCGTTCGGTCTCGATGCCTGGTGGATCGAGCCAAATCTGCGCTCCCGCGCCGAAAGCCTCAACTTCACGGTCGTTGATGCTTCAAGCGTCCTCACGACGCACTTGGCGGAGATCGTCAAGTCGTACGCCGATGAGCTGCTCACCCGCGAAGAGGTCAGCAACCTGATCACGCAGCTCAAGGAGCGGGCGCCCAAGCTCGTTGAAGAGGTCGTGCCCGGTGTCATCAGCCAGGGCGAACTCCAGAAGGTCCTGCAGTCGCTCCTGCGCGAGCGGGTCCCGATCCGCGATCTGGAGACCGTCCTCGAGACACTCAGCGACTGGGCTCCAAAGACGAAGGACCTCGACGTGCTCGTCGAGTACGTGCGCAACGCCTTGCGCCGAACGATCTGCCTCCAGTACGCGGTGCCCGCCGAGGCGGCGCCCGGGAGCCTGTCGGACTCGACGCCGGTCAGCTCCGGCAGGATGAAGCTCGTCTGTGTGACGCTCGACCCTGGGCTCGAGGACCTGATCGCCGGGTACATCGATCGCAGCGGGGGAGGGACGACGATGTCGATCCCCCAGAACGCCGCGAACCAGGTCGCCCAGAGCATCCTCGCGTCGCTGGAGCCTGTCACCAATGCGGGCCACCAGCCGGTCGTCATCGCCTCGCCGCAGGTCCGCGCCCAGGTGAAGCAGTTGCTCGAGCCGCACCTGCCGACGTGCGCCGTGCTTGGATACAACGAGATCATCCCGGGCCTCGAAGTCGAATCGATGGGCCTCGTCACGCGCGGATCCGGCGCGTCGGCCCAGCCAGCGGTGGCGTGATCCCCCGAGTTTGAGGATCCCGGCGCTCTCGGCCGATACAAGACGTGCTGCTATGTGCGCACGGAGGCGCACATCCGGCCGAGCGGCCGACCAGAATGCGCCACGGAGGGCGAAGTGACGATCAGGACGTACCGCGCGAAGACCCCGACCGAGGCTCTTTCGCGTCTGAAGAAGGACCTGGGGTCCGGGGCGGTGATTCTCAGCACCCGGACGCTGCGGACCGGCGGGATCCTGGGATGGGGGCGCAAGACCTTCACGGAGATCACCGCGACCACGGAGCAGTTCGCCCCGGCCAAGGAACGGCGCCGACGCACGTCAGATCTCGCCACCACGGCGCCTCGCATCAACCGTCAGTCGCAACCACTCGACGCGCTGGCCTCCGAGGCTCGCGAGCGGCGGATGGAACTCGTCGGAGCCGGTGCTCCGGCTGGCGTCGAGGCCCCGGAAACCACCGGCCCGACCGGCCCGATGCGCGACCTGGCGAGGATGATCGTCGACGCGCGCGAGCCCAGCGACATGGAACGCGAGATGGCCTCCATCAAGCAGATGGTCGGGCAGGTCTTGCGCACGACACGCGGCATGGGGTCGGGCTCGATGCCCGGTCCGCTGTTCGATTGCTATCTGAAGCTCATGGAGAGCGAGGTCGCTTCGGATATCGCCGACGACATCATCGGCTCGGTGCGTGATGAACTGGGGACCGTCGAACTCGAAGACGCGGGCGTCGTGCAGCAGGCGGTGCTCCGCCGGCTCGCAGCGTACATCCCCGTCTGCGAGCAGTCGGCATCGGTCGTCCGGGCTCCCGACGGTCGGCCCACCACGGTTGCGCTGATCGGGCCGACGGGAGTCGGCAAGACGACGACGGTCGCCAAGCTCGCCGCCACCTACAAGCTCAGGCACGGCAAGCGCGTCGGTCTCGTGACGTGCGATACCTATCGCATCGCCGCTGTGGATCAGCTGCGCACCTACGCGAACATCATCGGGATCGATCTCAAGGTCGTGCAGACTCCCAAGGAGATGGCGTCCGCCTGCGACGCGCTCTCCGGTTGCGACGCGATCCTGATCGACACCGCCGGTCGCGCTCCGAGAGACGCGGATCGCCTCGCGCAACTCAGGGGATTCCTCGACGCCGCCAAGCCACACCAGTCGCACCTCGTGCTCTCCAGCACCGCGTGCGAGTCGAGCCTGCGCGAGGCCGCGGCCAATTTCGGGCCCCTGGGATGCGATCGCGTGATCTTCACGAAGCTGGATGAGGCCGTGAACTTCGGGGTTCTGATCAACGTTGCCAGCACCATCGACACGCGCCTCAGCTATGTCACGACGGGTCAGGAAGTCCCCGATCACATCGAACCGGGAAGCCCCGATCGCATCGCGCGATTCGTGCTCTGCGGGGAGCGCCTCGGATGAGCCAGGCGGCAATACCCCCGGGGGGACGACCCGCGCCCGCGCTCGACGATCAGGCCACACGCCTCCGGGCCCTTGTTCAGGGGGACGGCGCCCAGGCGGCGAGACGTGAGAGCCGGCGCCCCTCCTCCCCGCCGCGTCCCAGGCGGACCCGGCCCTGGACGATCGCCGTTGCCTCGGGAAAGGGCGGCGTCGGGAAGACCAACATCGCATTGAACATCGGCTATCAGCTCTCTCGACGGGGGCGGAGCGTCACGCTCATCGATGGCGACCTCGGCCTGAGCAACGCGGACGTGCTCTGCGGCGTCAACGCCGGCCTCCATCTCGGGCATGTGCTCAGCGGCGTGAGGGAACTGAAGGACGTGATGCTCGACCTCGGAGCGGGATTCCGGCTCGTCCCCGGGGGCTCGGGGGTCGCACGCCTGGCCGACCTTCGGGAATCCGAACGCTGGGCGCTCATCGACGTGCTCGAGGAGATCGAGGGCCGGAGCGAGATCATCATCGTGGATTGCGGGGCGGGAATCGGCGCATCGGTGCTGTCGCTCGTGCAGGCCTCCGATCGCGCTCTGGTCGTCACGACGCCTGAACCGACGGCGGTCGCTGATGCGTACGCACTGGTCAAGAGCGCGACGCTCCGCGCCCAGCGTCGGGGGCTCCGCCCGCCGCTGGCCGAGCTGGTCGTGAATCAGGTGTCGAACGAGCGACAGGCCAGGTGCGTCCATGAACGCGTCGACGGCGTGTGCCGGCGGTTCGTTCGCCACCCGGTCGGGCTTGGCGGATACGTCCGCCTGGATCCCCGTGTTGCCGATTCCGTCCGCGAGCGTCGAGCGTTCTCCGTCGCGCACCCGCGATGCCACGCCGCTCGCGATCTGTCTGCGGTATCGGACCGCCTCCTGAAGGCGTACCCCGGCGCACGGCGCGAGGAGCCGGGCAACGACGGCCTCGTGGCGCGGATTGTGCGCGTCATGTCGCTTGGCGACGCCTGAAAGCGACCCGCCTGAGAACTTTCCCTGCATGCCTCAACCGGTCCCGTGCGCCGGCCGATATCAAGCTCGTGGGACATCTCTGCGCTCACGATTTCCAAGAGGTCGAGACGGCTTGACGTCACAGTTCCCAATCAGAGCGATCTCGGGCTGCATGGCGCTGTCTGCGTTCAGCGTGGCCATCGTCTCGGGCATGCTGGCCGACAAGCCGATCGACTCGATTCTGACCAACGCGCTTATCGCGATGCTGATCGGCCAGATCGCGGGCTACGCGCTCGGGCGGCTCATCGGCGCGGCGTACGCGGAGGCGCTGCGGGGCTTCGAGCAGTCGAATCCGATCCCAGATCTGGACGGCGAGGGGCCGTCCCCCGAAGAGGTTGTGCCGGTCGCGGAGGCGGCCGGAGGTGCGGTCGCATGAACGAGTTATCCCCAATGCGCCGCTTGCTTGACCCGATAAGCATTTGATCGTGTTACACTGACGGGAACACCGGTCATGGACGATCGGTGTCCTCGTGCAACGCGAGGAGAGCAGCGAATGGTCAAGGAGCGGACCATGCCTCAAGCGCAAATGGAACCGAGGACGCGTACGGCGTCCGCGACGGCGATCGCGGACGACGCGACGTCGGGCAAGGGATCAAAACCCGGAGGTACGAGGAGGTCGCGAGGCGGGCCGAGCGCAGCAGATGCGCGCGCTCGCTTTGAGCTCCACGCCAAGCTCGACGCCATGCCGATTCTCGATCTCTGGAAGAAGTACAAGCGGAAGCCCACGGAAGAGCTCCGCAACTACCTCATGGAGAAGTACCTCCACCTCGTTCGGTACAACGCCGAGCGCATCTACACCCGGCTTCCCAACGAGGTTGACATCGAAGATCTGATGTCGGCCGGTCTGTTCGGTCTGATGGACGCGATCGACGCGTTTGATCTCGAGCGTCAGGTGAAGTTCGAGACGTACTGCGCCCAGCGCATCCGCGGCGCGATCCTCGACGAACTGCGTTCGATGGACTGGGTGCCCCGCCTGGTGCGCCACCGGTCGTCCAAGATCGATCAGGCCCGCACGCGCCTGGAGATGGAACTCGGGCGGACGCCCACGATCGAGGAGATCTCCGGGCGTCTCGGCGTCGACGAGGAGGAGCTCAAGAAGATCCTCAAGGACGGCTCGGCCGTCAGCGTCTCGAGTCTGTCACGGCCCTGCTTCAACACCGACAGCAACCGCGAGGTCCGCGAGATCGATGTGATCGAGGACGGGCGTCAGTCGAGCCCGCTGGGAGAGATCCAGCGCCGCGACCTCAAGGGGCTGCTCACCAAGGGCCTCTCGAGAGCCGAGCGCCTGATCGTTGTGTTGTACTACTACGAAGAGATGACGATGAAGGAGATCGGCGCCACGCTCGATCTCTCCGAATCTCGCGTCAGCCAGATGCACAGCTCGATCCTGCTCCGCCTCAAGGCGCAGATGCAGCACCGCTCGAAGGAGTTCGAGCCGGTCGAATAGCCGGGCTCGGCGCCTTGCATGGCCCCGCAGGTGATGCTCTTCTTGAGGGGTGAGCGAGCACCCCGTCCATGCGTACATCGCGATCGGTTCCAACCTCGGTGACCGCGCGGCAACCGTCGAGTCCGCGCTGGATTCGATGCGCCGGATCGCGTCGACCGAGTTGGTCGCCTGTTCTCCGGTGATCGAGACCGATCCGGTGGGGCCCCCGGGGCAACGCCCGTATCTCAACGCCGTCGCGGAATTGAGGACCTTCCTGGCGCCGCGCACGCTGCTGGACGAGTTGCTGGGAATCGAGCGAGAGCACGGGCGGAACCGCGACTCCGAGACGCGCTGGGGACCCAGGCAACTCGACCTCGATCTGCTGCTCTTCGGCGAACAAGTCATCGCGGAACCCGGCCTGATCGTTCCGCATCCGCGGATGCACGAACGCGAATTCGTCCTTGAACCCCTGGCTGCGCTCGCTCCGGACGCGTTCCACCCCATCCTGCGGCAGAGCAGCCTCTGGATGCTCGAATCGCTGCGCGAGAGGCAATAACATCCGGGCATGTCCGGAAGACCAAAAGCCAGCGCGTTCCTGTTCGGTTGGGCTGCCGGTGCCGGCTGTGTCATCGCGTCCCCGGTCAGCCTGGATCCGCTGATCGTGTTCGAGGACATGCGCGGCGCCTACCTCGATGGGCCGTTCGCCGAGCGGGTCGAGATCAGGGTCAGCAGCGATGGACGCATGGGCTCTGACACGCTGTTGATCGCTGCGGATCCGTCGGTCCCTGAAGCCTATCTCGAAGTGGGGGAGGCCCGTGTCTGGGCAACACAGGAATTGGTCCGCGTGGTCCATGTCCTCGATGAGCGGGCGTTCTACGAATCGCGCGAACCAGCGCCGACGATCGCCGGGTCACTCGCACGCGAGTTTCCGCCGCTGCCGCTGCCGCAACTCGACCTCGCGCTCGGCGCTGGCGATGTCCCTCCGGTCGGACTGACCGAATACGCGAAGAACATCCGGTGGCTCTCGGCGCACGCCGACGAAGACGCGGACCCGCCGTTCATCGAGGTCGTCGGTCGCGGCGATCGATCCGAGGTCACGCTCCGCCTGGATGTCGCGACGAGCCGGCTCGATTCGATGTCCATCAATCTGGACGGCGGCGCCATCACGATCGACCTCAGCGTGGAGCGCCTTGAGTTCGGCGACCTCGCTCCTCTGGAACTCACGCTCGAGCGCCGGGAACCCGTCGAGTCGATCTCGGAACTCCGGCCGAGGGCGGGTGATCTTATCGAGGGCGACCCGCTGCCGAGCGTCAAGTTCCTCCCGATCGACTCCGAGATGCCGCTCGTCGAGATCGGTCCCTCGTCGGTCACGCTGTTCTACTGGGAGTGGTCGATCGCCGCGGCGTCTGCCTACAGCGCGATGCAAGAGGTTGCGGGCGCCGAAGGCGGAGCTGTCGATCATTGGGGTGTCCTTGTGCTTTCCCCGTTCCAGGGAGAGGTCGAGTTTCGATGGGGCCTCGCGAGCGACTGGGTGGCTCCCGATCCCGGGTACTACACAGTCAACGCGCAGCGGTCGATCGAGCGCTTTGACCGGGACGCCCGGGCGGTCATGGTCGTTGTCGACGGAGAGGGCGTGATCCGCCTTGTCGAGACGTTCGGCGACGCGACGCCCGAGCAGTTGTCGGACGACCCCCGCGCCACGCCCGATCCGGAGCTCTCAGCTGAGCTTCAACTCCGGATCGAGCGCGCCGTGCGATAGCTAGTCGACGTCGAGATCACTCAGGTAGGCATCCAGCTCACGCTGGGTGTTCAGGCGGTCGCTCTCGGCCTGCTCTCGCTCAGTAAGGATCGCCTCCAGGCGGTCTTCCTGGGTGTCGAGCTTCGCGACGTATCGCCCGTAGAGCTGGCTGTTGCGATCGATGCGACCCATGTTGTTGCGTATGCGGTTCTGGTCGTCGCTGATCGCGTTGGTCTCGCGATCGAGTTCGGCGATCGTCTCGGCCAGATCGTTGATCCGAGCCTGCATGGACGCGGCACGCCGGATCGCGTTGAGCGCCGCTTCGGACAGGCGCCCGTCGCCGGCGTATCCAACCAGGGTCTCGAGCGGGATAGAAGTGACGCCCACGCGCTGGAAGCTGATCCGCTCCTGCACGATCTCGAGCTCACGTTGCTCGCTCTCGTCAAGGCCGAGCTCGAACCGGTACACGCTCTCGGTGGTCTCGTTGGGCTCGTCGGGTGTGACGAGGTCCCACCCCGGGGTTTTGGGGTGCTCGACGAGCAGGGTCCGGCCACGGGCCGAGTCGTGGTTGTTGAACGCGTAGGTCGTCGTCTTCGTGTTCTTCATCCGCTGCTCGATGAGCCCGTTGACGACCTTCAGGCGAACGGTCCGGCTGCTGCTCGTGCTCTTGGTGGTCGCCCGGACATCGAGGTCGAGCGAGTACGACAGCAGACGCGTCTGGTCCCGGGAGGTGTGGGGGATGCGGGAATCACCGGCGTAGGCCGACCCGTCGTACACGGCGATGGGGCCGGGCAGCAGATGCAGCCCGGAGTTGTTGTTCATCTGGACGCCGCGCATCGGGTGCGCGCCGAGATCGGAAGCGTTGTAGATCGAGACACGCCGCCCCGCGATCGGGGAGGTGAGGATCGGGAGCATCGCCGAGCGCTGGCGTTCAAGCGTGACGGGCATCTCGAGCGTGTACATGAACTGCTCGCCGACCTCGCCGCCGCTGGCGGCGGCGCCGGGGCCGCCGGACATGCCGCTGAAAGCGTCATCGATCGCGCCGCCGTCAAACGGGGCGGCACTCGGCGCAGAGAGCATCGCCTGATCGGCGACCATCTGGGCCATCTCGTTCCGGCGACCGGCGCGCATCAACTCGGACTCTTTCAGCGCCTCGCCGGCGACCATTCCCGCGACGTCCGCGTCGGTCCTCGCGTAGCCGCCCGCTCCTGCGCTGTAGGTCCGCCCCAGCAGCGCCGCGGCCACGGGCACCGGGAGCTCCGGCCGGCGGGCGAAGATCGGCTCGTACAGGTCCATCGTGAAGCTGACAGGGCGCCCCGAGGCCAACGAGAGCTGGACGTTGTTCCAATCCTGGTCTGTCGTGTTCTCGACGATCGCCCAGCCCTGCAGCGTCACGGCATCGCTCTCATCGTCGGGGAGCACCAGCCGGTAGCTCGTCTTCCAGACCGGGGTCTCATGGACATACGACAGCAGGACACGCCGGGCGCGGTCCTGCGGGCCCCGGAACACGAGGTCCACGGTCTTGAGGCGATCGGTGCGGTGCTCGGCCAGCGCGAGGAGAGCGCGCTGGAGCTGGGTGTTCAGGTCGTCGTCGACGAAATCGAAGCGCATGATCCCGTCGATCGCCACCGACTGGATCCCGCTGTCGGTCACGAGGTTGACGTACGCGCGCGAGATCGGCCCTTCGACCGAGTCGCGGGGCACAGGCGATTTGCGTGATTCGATGCCGAGGATCGTCCCCGTCGTCATGCCCTGGTTGGTGGTCACCCGGACTTCTTCGCCGCGCAACTGCCTGAACAGGCCGGCGATGTCCGGCGCGCCCGAGATGTCGATGTCGTAACTCGCCAGACGCCGATCGAGGGGCTCCTTCGAGCCGTAGGAGATGGTCTCGATCGTCCCGCCGACGTCGGGGTCCAGATCCAGCAGCACCATCGACTTCAGGATGTCGTTGATCTGCTCGGCCTCGAACCGCAGCTCGACTGTCTGGTCGCCCCGGATCTCGCCCTGGCGTTCGAAGTACCCCACGCCCGAGCGGTAAAGCGTGATTCGACGGATGTCGAGTTCGATCTCGTTCCCCTGGGCGTCGCGGGCGGCGACTCTCGACTTGCCCCTTTGGGAGGGCGCGTCATCGAGATCGTTGCCGAAGGCCGGCGGAGCGAGCATCGTGCCGGCGCAGAGGGACAGGGCGAGGGAGAGGGAGGTCGAGGCGCGGATGAGAGTGTGATCGAGCATGGTGGAGGTCTCCGGTCGTTGGGCGCTGTCGCCCAAGACGTATCGAACATCGGGCCCGAGCGCGAGAGGCGAAATCGCCCCACGCGCTTATAGGACGCACCGCGCGCCCCACGAAAACCGTCGGGGATCGCCTTTGGGCTAGCATGGCCGGCCCAGGAAGCTCACGAACCCCACGAAGGAGAACGCCATGGCCGCAGCCGCAACCGCGAACGATCGGGTGACCGTCATGGCGGGCGTCCCTTCGCGAAACTTGAGCTTCTACCGAGCCATTCGGTTCAACATGGGCGACCCCGGATCCGTGATTCACGTTCCCGGACGCGGCACAACCCTCATCCTCCGGGACCTCGAACTCGAGCGTGCGACCAAGCACGCCCGGGCGGATCGATTCCATGCCTTCAAGGAGTTCACGCCGCAGGGCTGGGGCGCAGGGAAGCTCTCGGGTGACCGGGAGACCGCCACAGCGCAGGCGACGGCAGAGTTTCTCAGGCGGGAGGGGATCGACAGCGTCGTCGCCGATCGGTCGCTGCCGCTCATCTTCGCGCACTTCATCCGCGAAGCGGGGGTCGAGATCGTCTGCGATCCGGAAATGGGCGTGCTCGAGCGCCGGATGAAGGACGAGCAGGAGATCGAGTTCCTCCGCAAGGCGCAGTCGACAACCGAGCAGGCCGTGGAGCGGGCCTGCCGGATGGTCTGCGGCGCGCAGGCGGACGCGGGCGGGGTGCTCCATCTCGACGGCGCGCCGCTCACCAGCGAGCGCGTGCGCACGACGATCGACGTCTGGCTCCTGGAGCAGGGATTCACCAACGATCACATGATCGTCGCCGGCGGCCCGAACGGCGCCGAGCCTCACGATCGCGGGAGCGGCGAGCTCCGGACGGGGGAGCCCGTCACGATCGACATCTTCCCGCGTGACGACGAGACGCTCTACTACGGCGATTGCACGCGCACCGCCGTGCACGGCGAGATCTCTGACGAACTCGCCCGGATGCACCAAACGGTCGTCGAGGCCAAGGCCGCCGCGACGGCTGCAACCCGGGCCGGCGCCACCGGCGAGGACGTCCACCGAGCCACCGCCGGGGTCATCACCGCGAGGGGGTATGAGATGGGCATGCCCGACGGCCAGTGGCCCGAGGGGTTCATCGGCATGGTGCACGGCACCGGACACGGGATCGGCCTGGACGTCCACGAGCCGCCTCTGCTGGATTTCGGTTCGGGAGAACTCGTGGTGGGGGACGCCCTCACCATCGAGCCGGGCCTCTACGCCAAGCACATCGGGGGCATCCGGGTCGAGGACATGGTGGTCGTGACCGCAGACGGCTGCACGAGCCTGAATTCGATCCCCGAGGGGCTGGATTGGGCGTAGGGCGGCCGCGGGAGCCCTCCCCGGGGCGGGGCGGGCATCTGGGCGGGTGAGGAAAGGGTGGCTGACGGGACTCGAACCCGCGACCCCCAGGATCACAACCTGGTGCTCTAACCAACTGAGCTACAGCCACCATCCGATGAGGCGACCGGCGCCTCGGGAGCCGCGACGGTACGCCGGAAGGCCCCGCGGGTCAACGAAAAGCGGGGCGTCCGGCACGCCCTGTCCGAAGGGGAGAGTATACTGGTCCCTTCGACTCGTCGAACTCAAAACCTCGGCGAGCGAGCGTGCCAACCTTCGATTGTGAGGAGAAGGGTTCCAATGACCTCGCTATTGTCGTCCCCCGGGCTCGATCTGACTTCGCCCAATACACGGCGCAACTTGTCGACGCCCAGACTTATCGAGATCGCGCTCGGGCGCGGCGAGGGGCAGCTTGCCGCGAATGGGACGCTCGTCGTCTCGACTGGCGAGCGCACGGGGCGCAGCCCCACCGACAAGTATCTCGAGGACACCCCCGAGATCCACGACAAAATCTGGTGGGGCAAGGTCAACCAGCCTGTCTCGAGCGAAGGGTTCGCGGTGCTCGAAGAGATCGCCGCCGAGTACATGGCGGGCGTTGATCAGGTGTACGTGTTCGACGGCTTCGTCGGCGCCGACCCCAAGTACCGGCTCGCATCGCGCACGTTTACCGAGCAGGCCTGGCACGCCCTCTTCGTCAAGACGCTGTTCATCGAGCCCCAGGAGGGCGAGCTCGACGGGTTCGATCCCGACTGGACCATCATCAACTGCGGCAAGCGCAAGCTCACCGCTGAAGAAGCCGAGCGCGCCGGCGTCAAGCCGACCGGCATCTGCGTCGCGCAGTCGCTGACACGCAAGCGAGTGCTGATCTTCGGCACCGAGTACTCGGGCGAGATGAAGAAGTCGCTGTTTTACGCGATGAACTTCGACATGCCCGAGGTGGGCGTGTTCCCGATGCACTGCTCGTCCAACGTCGACGCGCAGGACGATTCCAATGTCGCGCTGTTCTTCGGCCTCAGCGGCACCGGCAAGACGACGCTCAGCGCCGACCCCGGCCGGGCGCTCATCGGCGACGACGAGCACGGCTGGTCCGACCACGGCGTGTTCAACTTCGAGGGCGGCTGCTACGCCAAGTGCATCCGCCTGTCCGAGGAGACCGAGCCCCAGATCTGGAACGCGATCCGGTTCGGCTCCGTCCTCGAGAACGTGGACCTGGACCCCGAGACGCGGGTCCCGGACTACGACAGCGCCAAGTACACCGAGAACACGCGGGTGACCTACCCGGTTGAGTTCATCCCCGGCGCGCGGATCCCGTCGGTCGGAGACCACCCCAAGAACGTCATCTTCCTGACGGCCGATGCGTTCGGCGTGCTGCCCCCGGTCAGCCGCCTCTCGCGCGAGCAGGCGATGTACTACTTCATCAACGGGTACACCTCGAAGCTCGCCGGCACCGAGGCCGGCGTGACCGAGCCGGTGCCGAACTTCAGCCCGTGTTTCGGCGGCCCGTTCCTCGCCCGTCCTCCCAAGGTGTACGCGGACATGCTCGCCGAACGGATCGAGAACCACACCGCGGACGTGTGGCTCGTGAATACCGGTTGGTCCGGCGGTCCGTACGGCACCGGCGAGCGGTTCAGCCTCAAGTACACCCGGGCGATGATCACCTCGATCATGAACGGCGAACTCGCCAAGGCGTCGTTCGAGACCGACGAGGTGTTCGGCCTCTCGATCCCCACGTCGATCCCCGGCGGCCTGGTCCCCGATGAGGTGCTCCACCCCAGGAACACCTGGCCCGACAAGGCGGCGTACGACGAGAAGGCGAAGGACCTCGCTCGACGGTTCCGCGCCAACGACGAGGGCTTCGAGATGCCCGACGCCGTGCGAGCAGCCGGTCCGATCGGCTGAACCGGAGCCCCGGCGCGTATGCTGATGCGTTGATGCACGGCACCGCCGACACGATCCTTCCCCGACCCGATCTCTCCGATTCCAGTGTGATTGCGCTGAAGGCGGGCATCCGCCCGCTCCGGCGTGGCTGCGTGCGCATCGAGCGCGAGACGATCGCCGGCAAACAGGTCATCCACAACTACGGCCACGGGGGCGCCGGTTGGACTCTCGCGCCCGGATCCGCGGAGATCGCGTGCGAGCTTGCGGCAGAGGCCGCGCCCCGAGGGTCGGAGATCGCCGTCATCGGAGCGGGCGTGATCGGGCTGACGACGGCGATCAGGCTCCGGCGAGCGGGCTTCGGAGTCCGGATCTTTGCCGAGCGCTTCACGCCCGGGACGACCAGCGATGTCGCGGGCGCACTCTGGGCGCCGTCGCTCGTGCAGCGGGGTCGGGAAGAAGCCCGGGCCCGGTTCGATCGGGCGCTGCGCCGATCGTTCGAGCACTACTCGAGTCTGGTCGGGGATGAATGGGGCGTGCGTCGCCGGAGCAATTTCAGCTCCAGCAAGATCTCGGGGGGGCTGCTGCGTGTTCCGCGCGACCTTGTGCCCGAGGGCCGGCGCCTCGACCGCTTCCCCATCGAGGGCGTGGCGACGGGCGGGTGGCGCTACGAGACGCTGTTCATCGAAACCCCCATCGCGATGCGCAGGCTCATGTCGGAAGCCGACGAACTCGGTATCGAGCGGGAGACCCGGGTGTTCGGCACCCGCGACGAGTTTGCTGATGTTCCGGCTTCCGTGATCGTCTGCTGCGTCGGCATCGGGGCGAGAGAGCTTCTGGATGACGAGGCGATGCTCCCGGTGCGGGGCCAGATCGTGCTGCTCGAGCCGCAGGACCTGCCCTATCTCCTGAGCCACGCTGGCTATATGTTCCCGAGAGCGGACGGCGTCGTCCTCGGCGGGACGTTCGAGCGGTACGTCACCGACCCGACGCCTCAGGATCGAGACTGTCGCCGGATCCTGGAACAACACCGGGGTTTCTACACTTGAGATCTCGGTACCTCCGGCGGCAAACAAGGGAGCACGCGATGAACCTGATTCGATTTGGGATGTGCGTCGCCGGGATCGGCGCGATGATCGGAGGAGAGCTGATGGCGGCGACACTCGTGGTGCTCAACAAGTCAGAGGCGGATGTCTCGCTCATCGACCCCGAGTCAGGAGAGACGCTCGCGCGCATCGACGTAGGGGTGGGGCCCCACGAAGCAGCGACCAGCCCGGACGGCAAGACTGTCGTCGTGTGCAACTACGGCGTGCGGGAGCCGGGGAGTTCGCTGAGCGTGATCGACATCCCGACCAAATCGATCGTCCGAACGATAGACCTGGAGCGCTACCACCGCCCGCACGGGATCCTGTTCCTCGACGATGATCGCGTGGTGGTCACCGCCGAGCAGGAGCAGAAGCTCCTCATCGTCAACGTGCGCGCGGGCACGGTGCTCGAGGCGATCGACACGGATCAGGACATCTCGCATATGGTCGCCGTCACTCCAGACCAGCGCCAGGCCTTTGTCGCCAACATCCGGGGCAACTCCACGAGCGTCATCGACCTCGAGAACGCCTCGCTGACCAAGGTCATCCCGACCGGCCAGGGCGCCGAAGGCGTCGCAGCCCACCAGACCCGCAACGAGGTGTGGGTGACGAACCGGGCGGCCGACACGATCTCGATCATCGACACCGAGACGCTCGAGATCGTCGAGGAGCTCGAGTGCGGCGTCTTCCCCATCCGTGTCGCGTTCACGCCCGACGGCACGCGGGCGCTCGTCTCGTGCGCACGCAGCGCGGAGGTCGTCGTGTTCGACGTAGCGGCCCGGAGCGAGCTGAAGCGCGTGAAGATGGAACTGCAGGCCCGCGAGGCCGACGGCGGCGGGCGCCTCTTCGGACGCATGTTCGAGGACAGCCCCGTGCCCATCGGCATCCTCGTGCAGCCCGACGGCACGCGTGCCTACATCGCCAACACCTACGCCGACATCGTCACCGTGATCGACCTCGACGCACTCGAGGTGACCGATCGGATCGAAACCGGCAAGGAACCCGACGGGATGGCCTGGACGGCGCTCAACGTTCGATGAGCGACCAGTCGATCGACGTGTGATCGACTTCGGGCAGATCCGCCTGCATTGTCTCGATGTATTTCTGGGCAGCGCCCGTGTTGAAGATCACGACGTGATCGTCCCGCGACACCCAGCCGTTCTGCAGCGCGAGATCGAGGCCCCCGATGCACGCCCCGTCTTCCGGGCAGATGCTGATGCCCTCGGCCTGCGCACCGAGCGACGACCACTCCACGAGGCGGTCCTCGTCGACGGCGAGCGCCCGGCCGCCCGATTCGCGTACGGCGTCGAGGATCATGAAATCGCCGATCGCCCTCGGGACCCGCAGGCCGGACGCGACGGTGTGCGCGTTTTCGACCGGTGCAGCGAACCGTTCTCCCGACTCGAACGCCGGCGGCAATGAGGCGCACCCGCTCGACTGGCACGAGAACATCTTGGGGCGATCGGCCGAGTCCAGCCACCCGAGCGCTTCGAGCTCGGCGAACGCCTTCCACATCCCGATGAGCCCGGTGCCGCCGCCGGTCGGATAGAAAATCGCGTCGGGCAGCGACCAGCCCAGTTGCTCGGCGAGCTCGAGGCCCATCGTCTTCTTGCCTTCGATGCGATAGGGCTCCTTGAGGGTCGAGAGATCGAACCAGCCCAGCCGTTCCCTGCCCTCGCCGATGATCTTGGCGCAGTCCGTGATCAGCCCGTTCACGAGGAAGGTCTTTGCGCCGAAGAACGCCGCTTCGAGCTGGTTCACCACCGGTGTATCGCGAGGCATGAAGACATACGCCTCCATCCCGGCACGGGCGGCGTAGGCCGCCATGGCGCCCCCGGCGTTTCCCGCTGTCGGGATCGCGAGGCGCGTGATCCCGAGCTCCTTCGCCATGGAGATGGCCGCCGCCTGCCCCCGGCTCTTGAACGAGCCGGTCGGCAGCTGCGACTCGTCCTTGATCTGCAGGCGCGCGACGCCGAGGCGAGCCGCGAGGCGCGGGCAGTCGAGCAGGGGGGTCATGCCCTCCCCGAGCGAAACGATGTTCGCGTCGTCGCGCACAGGGAGGAGCTCGCGATAGCGCCACATCGTCGGCTCGCGATCACGGAGGCTGTCTCGCTTCACCGAAGCTCCGACCGCTCCGAGATCGTAGCGGACCCAGATCGGGCGGCCCTCGTGCAGCGTCTGCACCGTGTGGGCGGGCAGACGCGCGCCGTCGATGGCTCCCTCGAGATGCGTGACGTAGGACATGGCGGATCCTCGCTCGGGCCGAGCGGGCACTATACGATCCCCTGATTCCCCCGCGAGGAGGGCCCGCATGGCCGAGACCGTTGATCTGCGCAGCGACACCGTCACCACCCCGACCGACGCGATGCGCCGAGCCATGATGGACGCCCCCCTTGGCGACGACGTCCTGGGCGATGAGCCCACGGTGATCGAGCTCCAGCGCCGCTGCGCCGAACTGTTCGGGAAGGCAGGCGCATGTTTCGTTCCTTCGGGCACCATGGCCAACCTGAGCGCGATCAAGGCCCAGACCGAGCCGGGCGACGAGATCCTTGCCTCGCCCGGCAGCCACATCCTTCACTACGAGACCGCCGGCGTCGCGGCGATCGCCGGGTGCCAGGTCCGCGCGATCGACGGCGAGCGGGGGCAGTTCGACGCCGACCAGATCGATGCGATGATCCGCCCGAACGACCACCACGCCCCCCGGACGCGCATGGTCGAGATCGAAAACACCGCCAATCGCGGCGGCGGGTCGGTCTGGTCGCTCGCCCGGGTCCGGGCCGTTTCGGCCAAGGCACGCGAGCACGGGCTCCGCGTCCACCTCGACGGGGCGCGGCTCTGGAACGCCTGCGTCGCCAGCGGCACGAGCCCCGCCGAATACGCGGCTGAGGCCGACACCGTCAGCGCATGCTTCTCCAAGGCCCTCGGCACTCCCGCAGGGTCGATCGTCGTCGGAGACGCCGAGACGATCCATCGCGTGCACCGACTGCGCAAGATGTTCGGCGGCGCGATGCGCCAGGCGGGCGTGCTCGCCGGGGCGGCCCTGCACGCGATCGATCACCACATCGATCGTTTGGTCGAAGACCACGTCAACGCCCGGCGCCTGGCCAACGGCCTCTCGGAGATCGACGGCGTCACCATCAATCCGGACTCGGTCGAGACGAACATCGTGTACTTCGATGTCGATCCCGGAGCGCTCGCGGCGCCCGAGTTGTGCGCGCGATTGAGCGACAAGTCGGTGCGCATGCTGGCGACAGGCCCGGCGACGATCCGCGCCGTGACACACCTGCAGGTCGATGAGGCGATGATCGAGCGGGCGATCGCCGAGGTCCGCTCGGCGATCGGTGCCGCGCAGCCCGCCTAGTCGGCCAGGTAGACCGTCTCGCCTCCGACGATGGTGCGGAGAACCCGTGTCTCCAGGATCTCCATCGGCGGGCAGTGCATCACGTCGCGATCGAGCACGATGAAGTCGGCGAGCTTGCCGACCTCGAGCGAGCCCTTGATGTCCTCCTCGAACGCGGCGTACGCGGCATCGATGGTCATCGAGCGGAGCGTCTCGTGGCGGGTCATGCGCTCGTGGGGCATCCAGCCTCCCGCCGGCTCGCCGTCGCTGTTCTGGCGCGTGACGGAGGCGTAAAACCCGAGGAACGGGTTGTGGTGCTCCACGGGGAAGTCGCTGCCGTTGGCGATGGGCACGCCGGTCTGCAGGAGGCTCGCCCAGGCGTAGGCGCCCAGGGCCCGGGTCGGGCCGACGCGCGCGTCGACCCAGCGCATATCGCTGGTGCAGTGGGTCGCCTGCATCGACGGGATCACTCCCATCTCGGCGAAGCGCGGGATGTCGTCGGGGTGCAGCAACTGTGCATGCTCTACGCGGAACCGGTGATCGCCCGGCTCACCGGCGTTCCGGAAGGCCCGCTCGTAGGCATCGAGCACCTCTCGATTGCCCCGGTCGCCGATCGCGTGGGTGCACACCTGGTAGCCGTGGGCCAGGGCGTGCTCGGAGGTGTCGAAGATGACGCTCGGCTCGCTCACGGCGAGACCGGTGTAGGGGTTGCCCTCCTCGTCGGTTGGGCGGTCGGCGTAGGGCTCCAGCATCCATGCGCCGCGCGAGCCCATTGCGCCGTCCATGTACAGCTTGGCGGCGCGGACCGTCACCCGTTCTCCGGTGACCGGGTCGTTCTCGCTGAAGTAGCGCATCGCGTAGGGACCCGACACCATCACGTAGATCCGCAGCTTCAGATCGCCCGAGGCCTCGAGCTGCTGCATCACCTCGATCTGCTGGGGCGACGAGCCGGCCTGGTGCACGCCGGTCAGGCCGACGCTGAAGCACATCTCCTGGGCCTTGAGCAACAGGTCAGCGGTGGTGGGCGCCCTCGTGCGCACGATGTGGCGCACGATGAGCTCTTCGGCGGTGTCGACGAACACGCCGGTCGGTTCGCCGTTCTCGTCGCGCAGGATCTCGCCCCCGGGCGGGTCGGGAGTCTCGCTGGTGATCCCGGCGAGGTCCATGGCCTTCTTGTTGGCGAGCCCGGCGTGCCCGTCGACGCGCGTCAGCCAGACCGGATGGTCGGGCACGGCGTTGGAGAGTTCGTCGTGCTCGGGCAGCGACTTGCTCGGCCACGACTCGTGATCCCAGCGTCCGCCGGTGATCCACTCGCCTTCATCCGAAGTCGATGCCCGTTCCTGGATCGTCGTCACCAGGCCCTCGAACGACCCGGCATCCGTCAGGTCGATCTCGCCGAGCCCGAAGTTTCCGAGGCCGGAAAGGTGCCCGTGGGCGTCGATCAGGCCGGGGAGCATCGTCTGGCCCCGCAGATCGTGCACGAGCGTGTCGCGGCTGATGAACGGCCGGATCTGGTCGTACGAGCCGATCGCGACGATCTCGTCGCCGATGACGGCGATCGAATCCGCACGCGGGCGGTCGGGATCCATCGTGTAGATGTTGGCGTTGATCCAGGCTCGCTCGGCCTGGCGATCGGGAATCGCCATCTCCTGCGCGGACGTAGAGAAAGACCACGCGAGGGTCAGCAGGATGTAAATGCAGCAGGACGTCGCGACGCGATGGGGCATCTGAGGCTCTCCGGATGCGGAAAAGAGATCCAGAGGATTCTATCGCGGGAGTTTCTGATCGGTAGACTGCTCCGCGTGGGCGCGTGAGGAGGCAAGGATGCATCCCGATCATCTGACGCGGCGCCAATTCGTGCGCCGCGCATCGGCGTCGGTTGCGGTCCCGATGCTCGCCGGCGGGTGCGCTCGGTCGATCAACCAGGTGGCTCTCACAGAGACGACACCAGAACCTGTTCTCGTCGCTGAATCGCCCGCGGTCGTTGCCTCACCATCCCGCGATCTCCTGCCTTCGCCCGACTTTTCGCGCGATCGGATCCTGCGTTGCATCGCGGGCGTGCGCCCGTACAGGAGCGGGGGCGTCCGGCTCGCAGCCGGGCGGATCGGGGCGAAGACCGTCGTGCACAACTACGGGCACGGCGGCGCGGGGATCACGCTCGCCTGGGGGAGCGCCGAGATCGCGGCTGATCTTGCCGACGAGGCGGCGCCAAACGCCGACGCGCTCGTGCTCGGAGCCGGTGTCATCGGGCTGACCAGCGCGATGGAACTCCTCGATCGCGGGCGGCGGGTCTCGATCTGGGCCGCGGACTTCCCGCCCTACACGACCTCCAACGTCGCGGGCGGCCAGTGGTCGCCATCGAGCGTCGCGACCGGCGGCGGGTATTTCGCGGAGATGTGCCGGCGCTCGTTCCGGCGCTACGAAGACCAGGTCGGCGAGGAGTTCGCGGTGTTCCGCCGACCGAACTACGTCGTCGGGCGGAGCGGCGGCGGGGGATTCCGGCTGACGCCCCGCGGGGTGCTCGCTCCGCGGGAGCGGGTTGAGCGAGTCCCCTTCGAGGGGCCGGACCGCTCCGGGTCGGTGTGGCACACGCTGCTCGTCGAGCCCGAGCGCTTTCTGAACCGGCTGATGGACGAGCTGCGCGAGCGCTGCGACTCGATCGAGCAGCGCAGTGTCGGATCGTTCGAAGAACTCGACGACGCTCCCCAGCGCCTCATCGTGAACTGCACCGGGCTCGGCGCCGGGGCGCTGTGCGACGACGCGAGCGTCGAGCCGGTCAAGGGTCAGCTCGTGATCCTCGAGGCGCAGGACCTGCCGTACCTCCTCAGCCATCGCGGCTACATCTTCCCGCGATCCGACGGGGTCGTGCTCGGGGGCAGCTACGAGCGCGGACGCAGCGACACCGACATCGACGAGGGTGTGTGTGAGCGGATCCTGCGCACGAACGCCGCGTTCTTCGAGGCGTAGCGCCGGGCGGCTATCCTCTCTCCGGAAGGATGGCCCCGATGCAACTGCCGGTTCTCTCCGATGCCGATGTGCTGCCCCCGCTCTACAGCCGGTGGTTCGGGGAGTTCCTGCCGGGGCCGATCCCGCGAGAGACCAACGCGACCTGCGACGACTGCGCGATGTGCCTGCCCGAGGGCGAGCGACCGGTCGGGCGCCAGCTCGCCTTCGATCCGGACGTCAAGTGTTGCACTTTCACGCCCGTGCTCCACAACTACCTGGCCGGGTTCCTGCTCACCGACGACGACCCGTCCCTCGACGCGGGGCGCGCCAGCGTGCTGCGCCGCGTGGAGTCCGGGGAGAACGTCACACCTTTGGGAATCGGGCGCTCGCCGCGGGACCAGATGGCGCTCGAGCACGCCGGGCCCTCGGATGCGTTCGGGCGCCACCCGGACCTGCGCTGCCCGCACTACCTGCTCGAATCGGGCATGTGCGGAATATGGAAGTACCGCGAGGCCACGTGCGCGACGTGGTTCTGCAAACATCTGCGCGGGAGCGTCGGATTCCGGTTCTGGCGGCGATCGCTCCAGCTGATCTCAGCGATCGAGAACCAGCTCTCGGCCTGGTGCATGGTCGAGCTGGAGCCGGGAGAGACGTCGATCGTGCGCACGTTCGCGCCGATCGAGGGTCAGGCGGTGCGGTCGGACGTGTTCTCCGAGGGCGCGTTCGACGGGCGGCCCTCCGAAGCCGCGCAGCGCGCCAACTGGGGCGCGTGGCACGGGCGCGAGCGCGAGTACTTCGAGCGCTGCGCGTCGCTGGTCGCCGAGCTCTCCTGGAGCGACGTGCGCGATATCGGGGGTCTCAACATGTCGATCTGCGAGCGTCTCGTGCGCGACGGCTATCGCGACCTCGTGACCGAATCCCTCCCCGATCGCCTCAGGCTCGCGGACATGCACGTGCTCGGGTCGAGCGACGCGGCGGTCCGGCTGGTGACCTACAGCAAGTTCGATCCGCTCGACGTGCCGCGGCCCGTGGTTGATGCGCTGCACTACTTCGACGGGCGTCCGACGGGTGAGGCAATCGGCGCTGCCGAGAAACAGGTCGGCCAGGAGCTCGATCCTCTGGTGTTCGTCCGTCTGGCGGACTTCGGGATCCTCGAGGACGTCAGCGAGCCCGAGCCAGCGCCGCCGCGCCTGTGACGGGGCGGATCACAGCACCCACGAGACGAACTTCGTCTCGAGGTACTCGTCCATCGCGTACTTGCCCCCCTCGCGCCCGAATCCGGAGTGCTTCATGCCCCCGAACGGCGCCTGGGCGGTGGACGGGACGGCGTCGTTGGCGCCGACGATGCCGTATTCGAGCGCCTCTGCGACGCGCATCAGGCGCGAGGCGTCGCGGGTGAAGAAGTAGGCAGCGAGTCCGTACTCGGTGTCGTTGGCCAGAGCGATCGCCTCGTCCTCGGTCGAGAATCGCGCGATCGGGGCGACCGGGCCGAACGTCTCCTCGCGCCGGCAGAGCATCTCGCCGGTCATCCCGTCGATGAGGGTCGGGGCGAAGAACCGGTCGGCGTGCCCATTCAGACGGAGGCGGGATCCGCCGGTCGCGATCGTCGCGCCGTGCGACGCCGCGTCCTGGACGTGCTGCTCGACCTTCTCGACCGCGGCATCATTGATCAGCGGGCCGACGTCCACGCCCGCCTCCGTGCCGATCCCGACCCGAAGCTCCGACATCGCCCGCGAGAACCGAGCGACGAACTCGTCGTGAACGCTGTCGTGCACATAGAAGCGGTTCGCGCAGATGCACGTCTGCCCGCCGTTCCGGAACTTCGAGCCCATCGCCGACGCCACGGCGCGGTCCAGATCCGCATCTTCGAAGACGATGAACGGCGCGTGCCCGCCCAGTTCCATAGATAGGCGCAGCAGGTTGTTCGATGCCTTGCGCATCAGGATGCGCCCGACTTCCGTCGATCCCGTGAACGAGAGCTTGCGCACGCGGTCGTCGGTCGTGAACACATCGCCGATCATCTCGGGCTCGCCGGTGACGATGTTGACGACCCCGGGCGGGATCCCCGCCTCGGCGGCGAGCGCCCCGATCGCCAGGGCAGAGAGCGGCGTGTCCTCGGCGGGCTTGATCACCGTCGTGCAGCCGCAGGCGAGGGCCGGGCCGAGCTTGCGCGTGATCATCGCGCTCGGGAAGTTCCAGGGCGTGATGATCGCGGTGACGCCCACGGGCTGCCGGAGCACGAGGATCCGCTTGTCGGGTGACGAGGCCGGGATCGTCTCGCCGTAGATCCGCTTGCCTTCTTCCGCGGACCAGTCGAGGAACGCTGTGGCGTAGGCGATCTCGCCGCGCGCCTCGGCCAGCGGTTTGCCCTGCTCGCGCGTCATGAGGAGCGCCAGCCGTTCGGCGTCGCGCTTCATCAGCGATGAAAGTGCGCGGATCAACTCGCCCCTCTCAGCGGCGGTCATCGATCGCCACGCGGGCCAGGCTTCGCTGGCGGCTGTGATTGCGCTTTCCACCTGGTGCTTGGTCAGCAACGGGACGTTCGCGATCTCCTGATCCGTCGCGGGATCGCGGACCGAGAATTCGGCGCCGCTGTCGCTCGCGATCCGTTCGCCGTTGATGAAGCAGTCAGTCAGCAATCGAGCCTCCCGTGGGTCGGTGCGACTATACGCTCCGCGGCGCGACCGCTGCATGTGAAGCCGGCGGGCGAGCGTCGAGCCCGCGCACCGGCGATCCCCTGATTCGATCCCTCCGGGCGAGGGGAGGCCGGGGAGTTTCGTCGACGGGGCGGGGCTGTTTCTGAGCCGCCGGCCCGCATCTTGAGCACGCTGACCACGCGAGAACGGGCGCGTCTCTGCGTCATGAAGAATGAAAACTCAAGCGAATCGGACTGTCTCAGGCGCCGGCGAGCGCAGGGGTGCGGCTGGGTCGCAGCAGGTTCGCACCGAATTCCCCGGGCTCGAACACGTGCACGTGGTCGAGATCCACGTGGAGGTCGATCTGCTGATCCACGCCGAAGCCCTCGCGCGCGTCGAGCCTGGCCATGATCTCCTGGCCGCCCGGGAGTGCGCAGCTGACATCGACCTGCTCGCCGAGGGGTTCGATGACGCGCGTGCGGACCGCGATCGAGCCGCTCCCCGCTTCAAATCCTGCCGGCAGCGCGAACTTCCCTTCTGCCCGCTCGCTCAATGCCGCAGGCCGGAAGCCGAGCACGACGTGCTCTCCGGATCGAGAGTCGAGAACTTGGCCGTCGACGCCTGGCAGGCGCACGCGCAGGGCGTCCGGCTCGCGCGACCGGAACCACATCGCTTCGCCGTCTTTCTCGACCGAGCCGTCGACAAAGTTCATCGGTGGTGAGCCGAGGAACGACGCCACGAACCGATTGCTCGGGCGATTGAAGATTCCCAGCGGTGTGTCGACCTGCTGCACGCGCCCTTCGCTCATGACGACGATCCTGTCGCCGAGGGTCATCGCTTCTTCCTGGTCGTGCGTCACATAGATCGTTGTCGTGCGCAGGCGGTTGTGGAGGCTCTTGAGTTCTGTCCTCGTGCCGACGCGCAGCTTGGCGTCGAGATTTGAGAGGGGCTCGTCAAAGAGGAACACCTCCGGCTCGCGGACGATCGCGCGTCCCAGCGCGACACGCTGGCGCTGCCCTCCCGAGAGAGCCTTGGGCTTCCGATCGAGCAGCGCCGACAGGCCCAGCATCTCGGCGACCTGATCCACTCGGCGCGCGATCTCGTCGCGTGGCATCTTGCGCAGCATCAGGCCGAACGCCATGTTTCTGCGCACCGACATGTGCGGGTACAGGGCGTAATTCTGGAAGACCATCGCGATGTCGCGGTCCTTGGGATGGACATCGTTCACGACCCGGTCGCCGATCGTCACCGTGCCGCCCGAGATGCTCTCGAGCCCGGCGACCATCCGGAGGGTGGTGCTCTTCCCGCACCCCGAGGGCCCGACGAGCACGATGAACTCGCCGTCGGCGATGTCCAGGCTGAACCGCTCGACCGCCACCACGCCGCCCTCGTAGACCTTGCGGACGTCGCTGAGTTCGACCCTCGCCAATGCGATTCCTTTCGGGGGCCGGCGGCGTGGGGGATCCCCTCGGCAGCGCCGGCGACGGCGGGGAAGCGGGTTCCCCTGCGAATGACCCCAGCGGGATTCGAACCCGCGTTACCAGGATGAAAACCTGGCGTCCTGGACCTGACTAGACGATGGGGCCGGCCAGAGCGGCGATTGTAGCCATCCGGCTCGCCCGAACAACCGCCGGCGAATGTACCGGCCTGGGCGCTCGCTCAGATCTGGGATTCGGCCTCAGTCGATCCCGGATCGGGTCGATCTGCCCGCCATGGAGATCGCAGCGATCCGAGATGAGCGGGTGCCCCCACCCCTGATCCGGGCCCTCGCAGCCGCGGGGTTCCTCTCTGTTTTCCTGCTGATCGCCAGCCTCATCCGCCCGGACGACTCGGGCGCCGCGCCGGTCCTGACGCCAGAGATTGAGCAGGCCGTCGAGGAGATCTCTGTTGCGCCGGCGTTCATCGGCTCGATCGAAGGCGCCGCGCACCGGGTTGACGTGTTCACCTCTCAGGACGGCCCGCTCTACACAGT
This sequence comes from Phycisphaerales bacterium, assembly GCA_028289195.1. GTDB lineage: Bacteria > Planctomycetota > Phycisphaerae > Phycisphaerales > UBA1924 > JANQQR01. The sequence goes on from JANQQR010000002.1 coordinate 30,441, forward strand.
CGTCGACGCCAACGGCACGGTCGTGCTGAGCCTCGTCGACGGCCAGACCCTGACGGGCTCGTTCCCCGAGTTCAGCCCCGAGTCGCTGTACGCCAGGTACGACGAGCCTCTCGGGCAGGACGTCGCTCCTCGGTACTGAGCCCGGCTCGCCCATCGGATTGTCGTGACGACCGCTACGCTGTGGGTATGCACAGAGGCATGGTTGTGCTCTGCCCGCTGGCTCATGAGGCCGGCGCGATCGAAGAACGACTCGGGCGTGATTGCCGCGTGATCACCACCGGGCAGGGGCCCGAGCGCGTCCGCCGTGCGCTGAAGGAGGCCAACTTGCCGGCCGGCGCGTGGGTGGTGCTCGTGGGGGTGGCTGGCGGATTGTCGATGGGGTCCGGAGCGCATGCCGCGGAGAGAGTCATCGATCGGGAGGGCCACGGCTTCATCCCGACTCTCCGGGCCCACTCCGGCGTGACGGTCCTGGGTGTCGATGAGCCCGTGTTCGAGCCCGAGGCGAAGCGACGGCTCGCCCGAGAGACCGACGCGGCGCTCGTCGACTGCGAGTCGCATTCGTTCGCGTGCTGCGCCCAGGAACTCTCGCTGGAGTGGGGCGTGGTTCGCGCCATCAGCGACGGAAGCGACGACGCGCTGCCCCCCGAAGCGGTCGCGTGGATCGACGACGCGGGCAAGACAAGACTCGGGCGGGTGCTGTTCGACCTGCTGCGTCGGCCGACGCTTCTGCCGACTCTGCTGCGATTGAGCACCAAGTCGGATTCCGCGCTCCGGGAGGCGGCAGAGATCGTGCGGGAACTCAGGCTTCATCGCGCCACAGACGGGAGGGCGCAGTGATGCAATCGGACATCGCGGTCGGTCGAGTCCCTGTCCCGAAAGAAGCGCGTTCGGTCCTGGTTTTCGGGGGCTCGTTCGATCCTCCCCATGTCGCCCATGTTGAGTTACCGAATCTGGCCCGAGCGGAGTTGGGTCTCGATTGGTTGCTGTACGTTCCCGCGCGACAATCGCCGCTGAAGGAGCGATCCCCGGGCGCTAGCGACGCCCAGCGGGTGGCGATGCTCAGAGCGGCGCTGGATGGGATCCCAGCGGTTTCGGTCGCGACGCTCGAGATCGAACGCTCGGGCGGCGAGCCGAGTTTCACCATCGAGACGCTGCGCGAATTGCGCGACGCTCTCGGTCCCGACGTCTCACTCCGCCTGTTGATCGGCGAGGACCAGGCACGCCAGTTTCACCGGTGGCGCGACGCCGAGAGAGTGATCGACCTGGCCGAGCCGGCGGTCATGCTGCGCCCGCTCGGGGATACGGATCAGGGCTCGTTCGGCCGGGCCATGGCCGAGCACTGGTCCGAAAAGGAAGCCCGACGCTGGGCGGGACGTGTCGTGGCGTTGCCGTCCATCCCCGCAGCCGCCACCGATGTGCGCGCAGCGCTGGAACGCGCGGGGCCCGAGAGCCCCGTTCTGGCGGGATTGGTCCCCGGGCCTGTCATGGACATCATCCGGAACCAAGGTCTCTACGCCCCGGATGGCGGGCAGCCATCAGCCTAAACTCACCGTCCGCTCCGCCAGCGGGCGACCACCCGAGCCCCAATGCAAGACTCCCCGACCATCCAAGGCGACACGTCCGCCGATCCCGAAGGGATCCGGACTGTCTCTCTGGTCAGCCTGGGGTGCCCGAAGAACCTCGTCGACAGCGAGAAGATGCTCGGGTTGCTCTCGCAGGACGGGCTGACACCGGTCTCGACCGAAGCAGGTGACGACGCCGACGCCGTGGTCGTCAACACCTGCGGCTTCCTGGAGGCCTCCAAGGAGGAGTCGCTGGAGGTCATCTCCGACGCCATCGCTCGCAAGCGAGAGGGACGTGTGAAGCGCGTCGTCGTCGCGGGGTGCCTCGTGCAGCGCCACCGGGCCAAGCTGCTGGAGTGGGCCCCCGGGATCGACGCGCTGATCGGCGTGTTCGATCGCGATCACATCACCCGCGCCGTCCGCGGCGGCAGCGCCACGCGCGAAGAACTTCCCGCAGCCGGCGAGCAGCCCCCGTACTGGATAGCGGGCAACGCGCTCCAGGCGGCGCGCGAAAGAGATCGCGACACCGTCGGACTGACGGTCAACGGCAAGGACGGCAAGGGCATCGGCTACTTTGAGGACGACTCAGCGCGCATGCGACTGACCCCGCGTCACTTCGCGTACCTGCGGGTGAGCGAGGGCTGCAACCAGAACTGCGCGTTCTGCACGATCCCCTCCATCCGTGGCAAGATGCGCTCGAAGCCGCTCGATCGCATTTACGACGAGGCGCGCGAGTTGATCGAGGACGGCGCGTTCGAACTGAATCTCATCGGGCAGGACACCACGAGCTACGGCGACGACATCGGCTCCGGGTTCAACTTCGACGGCAAGGGCGGCGGGGGGCTCCCGGCCCTGCTCGAGACGGTCAACCGCGCGATCGAGACGAGCGCCGGCGCGGGCTGGGCGCGACTCATGTACGCCTACCCGACCAACTTCACGGTCGAGATGATCGACTGCCTCGCCCGCCTGCCCCACGTCGTGAAGTACATCGACATCCCGCTGCAGCACGCCAGCACCCGCGTGCTGGAGTTGATGCGGCGGAACGTCTCCGGGCCGGAGCAGGAGGCGCTCATCGAGCGATTGCGAGAGCGGGTGCCGGGCGTCGCGATCCGCACCACGTTCATCACAGGCTTCCCAGGCGAGACCGAAGAAGACCACGAGCAGCTGCTCGCGTTCATCGACCGCGTCGGCTTCGACGCGCTGGGCGTATTCGAGTACAGCCCGGAGGATTCGACGCGGGCCGGAACGATGGATCGAGATCCCGATCTGCACGTACCCGATGAGACCAAGGCCCGGCGCAAGGACGAGATCATGAGCCTGCAGCGCCGGATCGCGTTCGAGCAGGCCGAGTTCCTGGCGTCTCAGTTCGATCCCGCGACGCCCCGCGACAGCGGCGTCCAGTTCGATGTGCTCATCGATGGTCAGGCACAGACCCGCGGGCTTGAGACGACCGGGGTGAGCGAGGGAGGCGGCCTGTACCGAGGCCGGGCGTACTTCCAGGCGCCCGACATCGACAGCCTGACCTTCGTCCAGTCGAGAGAGAGACGCAGTCCGGGGGAACTCGTGCGCTGCACGATCATCGGGTCGGACGGCTACGACCTCATCGCTCGCCCGACCTCCGAATTCGATGCGCGGAGATCGCTGCCCGTCATAGGAGCGGGCTGATCGGATCCGGGAAATCGATTGGTCGCCCGGGTTACGGGGTCGACGAGACGGGCGACGCCGGGCCGGTGAAGTCGAAGGGCAGGCCGCCGAGCTGCATGTGGATGTAGTTCGGGGCGTGGATCAGCAGGTAGCCCTGGTGGAACTGGATCCGGCCGCCATCGCCGCCGTTGGCCTGCCACTGGTCGGTCTCAACGAAGTTGGTGATGATGTCGGTGAGGTTCTGGGCGAGCTCTTCGAGAGTGAGCTGCTCCAGGTCGCCGTCGTTGTTGTCCTCGAAGATCGAGCCGCCGCTGCCGCCGCCGCCCTGGCCGCCCTGGTTGAGCACCTGGTCGAGGTCGAGGCGCGGCGCGTCGTCGAAGTCGGGGAGCTGGAAGAGCAGGTCGTTGATGTCGTACAGGCGGAGATAGGCCTTATCGTTCAGACGGCTGCGCGGGCCGATCTCGAGCGTCTGGCCGTCGTTGGAGAACTGCCACGTAGCGGCAGAGAAGTCGTTGCTGGCCTTCTCCAGCACTCGATCGATGAAATCGATCACGCGCACGTTCTGCACCGCGATCGAGATCTCCTGCTCGGGGTCGAGGCCCTCGCTGGTGCGATCGTCGATCCAGAGCGGTTCGAGGCGGGCACCCGAGAAGTCGCTGACGAACTGGAAGACATCTTCCAGACGAGCGTCGGTCAGTTCGACCGTGATCGGGCGCGACAGGAGCTGCGCCTGGCGCTGCATCGCGTCGATCACCGAGGGCGGCGTGCGCGACCCGCCGAACTGGGCGAGGGTCGTCGAGGCACCGGCGACGAGCATCGACCCAAGGGTGAGGCTGACAACCGAGGTGCGGGCGATGCGGGCGATCGTGCGAGGGATCATTCGAGTCGACTCCGGGTAGATGGCTTCCACGAATCTTCGGTCGGAACGGGGCATTCTAGCGACCGCTCCGGGGGGATGGGCGCAGGGCCGATTCGGACCGGGGCGATCCCTGACATACCCACAAATAGACGCAGAACGCCCGCCGAGGGTTCCCGGATCTTCGCCCACAATGGCCCTCATCGCGACTCAAGGGACGAGAGTGTCTCGCTGAGGGTCAGGAGGCCCAACGCCGAGGCCTCGATCCGGAGGGTCTGGTCCCAGGTGGAGAGCCGGATCCCTCCTTCCGAACGCTCCGGAACCCGAACAAGAGCAGAAAATGGGGCCCGCACCTGGAGCTGGAGCACGAACCGGAGCGAGCGTCTCATCGACGCCAACTCCGGTGCGAATTCCTCGGCGCCCACCAGGCGCGGGTCTCCCAGTGCGGTGCCCAGGAAGGCGAGGGGCCTCAGAGTCTGCCAGGTCGGGAGCGACGCTGATCCTGAACCGAAGACGATGCCGCCGGCAAGGTCGGGAGCCCAGGAAGCCGATCGCTCGGGCGTCACCTGAGATGCCCAGGACGCCTCTGCGAGCAGCCGGAGCCGCGGAGCGGCGCCGATAGAAGGGGCGTCGCCCGCGAGCTCGATTGCCGCCCAGCCAAGCCAGGGCATCTCAGCGACGAGGCGTCCCGCATCGACGGTCCGGAATCGTTCGCCGAGTGCGGCGTCGGCCAGATCCCGCAGGTCCGGATCGTCGCGAGCCAGAACCGCGAGGCAGTGAGTGAAGAGCGCCCGCTGGCGTCGCGGGGCAGAGGCCTGCCAGCCGCGCTCGATGTCAAACAGCTCCGCGACGGTGCTGCGGGCTCGGGTGGCAAATTCCGGCGAAAGCATGCCCTGGATTGCGTCGGCCGATCTGTTCAGGTCGTCGCGTGCGATGAGCCACAACGCACAGGCCAGCGGGTCGGCCAGCGGGTCCGGCTCTCCGGATTCCACAATGGTCAAGCGCTGGAGCAGACGCATCGCGAACCGCTGAGACTCCTCCCGGATCGCGCCGTCGCATCCCGGCACTCGCGCGAACCGGGAGAGCGCAATTGCCGCGAGCGCCTGTTCGCTCGGTGTGGCGATCGGCGGGTCGTAGGCGTCGCGGTGGGGGAGGTACGCGCCGGTCATCCCGAGCGGCTCAGCGCCTCGCCATTCGTGCGTGAGGAGGTGGCGCGCGATGCTCTCCGCCGCGCCCTGCAGGTTCGCGACGGTCACGTCGGAATCCGGGATGATCCGGTCGCCCCGTTGAAGGAACTGCGCGAGCCCCTCTGATTGGGAGCGGACGATGTGCACGGTCTCGAACCGATAGACCACGAGCGACTCGCGCGAAGCCAGGTCCGCGAGTTCCATGGGGGCAACGTCGAATCGCCCCACACACGCTCGCAGCGCCGCCTCGGGGTCGGCGTTCGTCGCGATCATGGATCCCGGAAAGAACGCTTCGACTCGCTGGCCGACGCGTGCAGCGGTTCCGTCCACCCAAGGCCGGATCCGTCGCGCTGCCGCCGCGAACGTCTCGCCCAGGATCGGCTGGAGCGACCCTGCGAGCTCGACCTCGACGACCAGCCGGCCTGCGCTCTGCTCGAAGGCCTCGGCCCGTTCGTCCGCAGACTCGAACGGGAGTCCGGCGACCGCCTCGCGGAGAGCATTACGGGTTGCCCGCCAGACCGAGGATCCGTCGTCCGACATGACCGTCGAATCACCGAGCACCGCCCCGCGGATGCGGATGCGCACGCTCGTGCCGCTCACGCCCTCGGGATCGATCGCCTCGGGATCAGCCGGCGCGGCCCCCGACCGGATCCACCCGTCGACGCGCTCGAAGACCCGGAGCGACTCACCCGGGTCGGGAGCCTCGGCGGACGCTCCCGGCGCTGCCGCGAGCGTCGCGGCGAGCCAGCACAGCGCGTTGAGCGGACGCCACGCGGCCCGGAAGTTACCGGTCCCCGACCCCCCGCGAGCGTCTCCCACGGGGTGATTGGCGGCTTGGCACGGACGTTGTACTTTGAGAAAGGACATCCAAAGAGCTGGTTTCATGCGCACGTTCATCGCCATCCAGGAAGTCGCGCGCATGGTGGTGACGTTGACCGAGAATCGGCGTCGCATCATGCTGCTGACGCTGCTCACATTCGCTGTCATGCTGTGAGCAGAACACACGGAATGCCCGGGGTCATGGTACCCGCCCGGTTCGTTCCGAGGATGTGCTTGCGGGTCCCTTTCCGGGCGTTCACGCCTAAGGCGAGAAAACAGAAAACGCGGCCCGGCGTACGCCGGACCGCGTTGGTTGTCATTCACGCGTGAACCCGCAGATCAGAACTCGATCTTGTCCGAGCCCATCGCGCCGTGATCGTCCATGCCGCCGCGCGTCGGGCCGGCCTGGCGGCGTTCCTGGCGCTCCGCCCTCGCCTCTTCGACGGCGCCCCACTGGGCACGCTTGAGAGACAGGCCGATCTTGCGATCGTCGATGTCGACGCGGAGGATCTTGACGTCGACCTCTTCGCCGCCCTTGACCACATCCTGCGGGTTCTCGACCTTGTGGTCGGCGAGTTCGGAGATGTGGAGCAGGCCCTCGAGATCGTCTTCAAGCTCGACGAACACGCCGAAGTTGGTGATCTTGGTGACCTTGCCGCGAACGACCATGCCGGGCTGGTAGGCGCCGGGGATGGCTTCCTTCCACGGATCCTCGGTGAGCTGCTTGACGCCGAGCGCCACGCGCTGCTTCTCCTGGTCCACCTCGAGGACGACGCACCGGACGCTGTCGCCCTTGGCGAGCAGCTCGTTGGGGTGCGCAACCTTCTTGGTCCACGAGAGGTCCGAGACGTGCAGCAGCCCGTCGATGCCGGGCTCGATCTCGACGAACGCGCCGTAGTTGGCGAGGTTGCGGACCACGCCCTCGATGATCGTGCCGGGGGGGTACTTCTCGGCGACGAGCTCCCAGGGGTTCACCTCGGTCTGCTTGATGCCGAGGCTGATCTCCTGCTTGTCCTTGTTGATCTCCAGGATGACGACGTCGATCTCCTGGTTCGGCTCGAGCATCTCCGAGGGGTGGTTGATGCGTCGGGTCCACGACATCTCGGAGATGTGGACGAGGCCCTCGATGCCCTCTTCCAGACGCACGAACGCGCCGTAGGACATGAGGTTCACGACCGAGCCCTTCACGCGGCTGCCAACCGGGAACTTCTGCTCGATCTCCTCCCAGGGAGAGGCCTCCTTCTGCTTGAGGCCCAGCGCGATCTTCTCCTTCTCGCGATCGATGTTGAGGATCTTGACCTCGACTTTCTCGTCGATCTTGAGCATCTCGGAGGGGTGGTTCACCCGGCCCCAGGACATGTCGGTGATGTGCAGCAGGCCGTCGATGCCGCCCAGGTCCACGAACGCGCCGAAGTCGGCGATGTTCTTGACCGTGCCGGTGACGAGGTCGCCCTCAGAGATCGAACCGAGGAGACGCGTCTTGGCCTCTTCGCGCTCGGTCTCGATCAGCTTGCGACGGGAGATCACGATGTTGCGCCGGCTCTCATCGATCTTGAGCACCTCGGCGCGGACCTCACGCCCGATGTACTCGCCGATGTCGCCGGGGCGCCGGATGTCGACCTGCGACGCGGGGAGGAAGACCGGCACGCCGATGTCGACGAGCAGGCCGCCCTTGATCTTCCGCATCACGTTGCCCTGGACGATGTCGCCTTCCTTGGTGGTCTCGACGATCCGGTTCCAGTTGATGATGCGGTCGGCCTTGCGCTTCGAGAGCTGGATGAGCCCGCCGTCGCCCTCGAGGCTCTCGAGGAGAACCTGGAACTCCTGGCCCATCTTCACGGCGCTGAAGTCTTCGAACTCTCCCTTGGGGACGAGTCCCTCGGACTTGAGCCCGACATCGATCACGACGTCATCGCCTGCGAATCCGACGACGCGACCGGTCATGATGGTGTCGGCCTGGAGGTCCTCGCCGACCTGCACGAGCAACGGGTCCATGTCGCCTTCTGCGACCTCGGCGCCGAGCGCGTTGCGGATGAGTTCCTGGGCTTCCTCGTCGGGCTTGCCGAGCGAGGCAATCAGCACTTCGTCAATCATGGAGGGGGGTGTCCTGGCGTGCCGCTCGTCGTGGGAGCCCGATGCATGCGGGGCTCCGGCGGCTCGCATGATCACCGCGGACACGCGGTGGGTAGAGGCTGCCGGCTCGGGGCCCCCCGCGCACGTGCGCGGGAATCGGGCTGCTCCAGGCGCCGGCTCTGGAGCGAGCCGAAGAGGATATCCGATCAGGCGGCGAACAACAAACCGATCGCGGGCCCGATCTGCCCTAACTATCGAGCAATATGCGTCGGTGCGGCGTGGCCAGGCCCAGGCCGGCGATCGATCGAGCGGTCCTGAATTGCCCCCTCGCCGGCTCCGTCCCGCGCCCGGCGACGCCTTCAAACACCCGGAACCGGACAGCGCGATGGGTCGTCAGGTGGACGAACGACTCGCACTCGACGAGTTCGCTGACTCCGACGGCTCGGCTCAACTCGCTCCCGGACGCGTGCCGCGTGCCCCTCTCGATCGCGGGCGCCTGCCAAAGGCCCCGCCACAGACCCGCGCCGTCGGGCGGGCGTTGCTCGACGAGCAGCTTGCCTTTCGCGTCTCGCACGCGTGCCACCGTGTGGAACACATCGGTGCGTCGCGCACGCGGGGCGCGAACGGGGATCGAATCGGTGCGCCCGTCTCGGCGGGCGCGGCATGAACGACTCAGCGGACACGCGTTGCAGCGGGGCCTGCGGGGCGTGCAGACCAGGGCCCCGAGTTCCATGAGGGCCTCGTTGTGGACGCCGGCGTCTCCCGCCGCGTTCACGAGCTCCCCGGCCCGCTCCCAGCACCACCTCGAGCGTGCGGCGGGCGTCTCGTCGGCGTCGCGTCCTTCGAGGCGGAGGAGGACGCGCTCGATGTTGGCATCGACGGTCGGCACCCGATGGCCGAACACCATGCTCGCCAGGGCGCCCGCTGTGTACTTGCCCACACCGGGCAAGCGTCCGAGCAACTCGGGATCACCGGGGATCCGCCCTCCGTGTTCCTGCACGATCGCCCGCGCGGCGCGCTGCAGGTTCTGGGCTCGACGGTAGTAGCCGAGGCCGGACCATGCCGCGAGCACGTCGTCTTCGCTGGCGCCTGCGAGCGCTGACGCCGTCGGGAATCGGGCCAGGAACTCGTCGAGGCGGTCAACGACGCGGGCCACCTGGGTCTGCTGGAGCATCGCTTCTGCGACTAGGCAGAGATAGGGGTCTCTGCGAGGGCCGCCCGGCACTCCCAGCGGTTGACGCCACGGCAATTCTCGCCTCGACTCGCCGAACCAATCGCTGAGGTTCCGGGCGAGCGCCCGGTCCCGTCGGCTTGCCACTAGGGCTGCTCCGCGAGCACACGCTCGATGCCTGCCTTGACCTCGTTCCAGTCGGCGTCAGGCGCCTTGTTGACCGTGATCCAGTTGTCCACGACCAGGAGCGTCGTGACCGGTGCGGAGGCGAACAGCGCTTCGGCGAGCGCATCTCCCCTCGCCGCTTCGGCGTTCTTGTATGAGCGCGGAGCGTCCTTCGGCTCGATCAGCCTCGAACTGAGCACGCACTTGAGCGCGTTGGGGTTCGGGGTCTTCTCGTATTGCTGGATCCGGAGCGGCATTGTTTCTACGGCCTCAGGGCTGGGCGGCCTCGGGTTGGGCCCATTCGGGCACTGTGCCCAGATCCATTCCGAGGACCCAGGTCATCAGAGTGTACGCGCAGAGGGTGAGCGTCAGGACCGAAACGATGTTCATCCAGAAGCCCGCGCTGAGCATGTGCTTCATGCGCACGTTGCCCGAAGCGAAGACGATCGCGTTGGGAGGCGTCGCGACCGGCATCATGAACGCGCAACTCGCGGCCAGCGCAGCGGGCGCCAGCAGCCCCAGCGGGTTCATCTCGATCGAGAGGATCGCGATCGGCGCAAGCAGGGGGAAGAAGATATTGGCCGTGGCGGTGTTCGAGGTGACCTCCGTCAGGTACACGATCGTGGCCACCACCAGCAGGATGATCACCAGGATCGGGAGCGTCTGGAGGCCGTCGAGCGAGTTGCCGATCGCCGCCGACAGCCCGGAGCCCGAGACCGCTCCGGCCAAAGACAGCCCGCCGCCGAACAGAAGCAGGATCCCCCAGGGCACCCTCGCGGCGTCGTCCCAGTCCAGCGCGAACTGACGCTTCCCGAGGTCGATCGGGGTCAGAAAGAGCACGAGCGCGGCGCCTATCGCGATGCTCGTGTCGTCGAGGTGGTCGACCAGGAGGCGGATGGCCCACGGCGCGTCGTCTCCGACGAAAGAGTTGAGGACCCCGCGTCCGAACCACAGCAGGACCGCGCAGACGAACACCGTCATGACGGTCCATTCGGCGCGCGAGGTCGGACCGAGCTTGGCCAGCTCAGACCTGATCATTTCGCGACCGCCGGATCCGGCCTCTCTGCCCACCGGGTACAGCACCCGGGTCAGCAGCAGCCAGGCGATCGGCAGGAACACGGCGACGATCGGGAGCCCGAACATCATCCAGCGGAAGAAAGAGATCCGCAGCCCGAACTCGCTGTCCAGGAACGCGACGAGCAGCGTGTTCGGAGGCGTGCCGATCGGTGTTGCGATGCCGCCGATGCTCGCGGCGTAGGCGATGCCGAGCATGAGGCAGACACCGAAGTTCCGGCTCCGGGAGTCGTCGCCGAATCGTTCGTTGACGAGCGCGATCACGGTGGTCCCGATGGGCACCAGCATGATGGCCGTCGCGGTATTGCTCATCCACATGCTGAGCACCGCGGTTGCGAGCATGAACCCGGCGACGATCATCGCCGGGCTCGATCCGACGATCGAGATCGTGACCAGGGCGATCCGCTTGTGCAGAGACCATCGCTCCATCGACAACGCCAGGAGGAACCCCCCGAGGAACAGGAAGATGACGCGGCTGGCGTAGGGGTTCGCGGCCTCCCGCCCGGTTGTGATCTCCAGCGCCGGCAGGAGCACCAAGGGGAGCAGCGAGGTCGCCGGCAAGGGGATCGCCTCGGTCACCCACCAGAGCGCCATCCAGGCCATGACCCCGGCTGTCCTGCGGGCCTCGGGCGCCAGGTCGGGCGCTACAGCGTTCAGGAGCATCACGACCGCCGCACAGAGCGCCGGGCCGGCGGCGATCGTGGCCAGGCGGAGCCGGCCTTTGGTCGTGCTGGATGTGCCCGGAGGCTCGCCCACGTCGCGCTCCTGATCTCGCGCCGGAGCATAACGGCGCCGGACGTTGAACTGTTGCGCGTGCAATCGGGAAGTTGCGAGCGACCGGCGGCAGCTTGCCGACATAGGATGAGTTTGGCCCGTTTTTCCGGCGGGCTCCGGGCGAATTCACGTGATCGATCGTCTGACACAACTCTTCGATCGTCTTGGCGACTACGCCTTCTGGCAGGTCGCCCTCGAGCTGGGCGCCATCTGGCTGGTGGTCTACGCGATCGTGCGCTTCGTCCGGGGCACGCGAGCCGCGGGCGCGCTCATCGGCCTTCTTTCGCTCGTGTTCGTCACGCTGCTGTTCCTGGGCCTGCTCGCCCAGCTCGACATCTTCCCCCGCCTCACGGTTCTCATCGACAAGCTCCTCGGGGTGACCGCCCTCGCCTTGATCGTCGTGTTCGCGCCGGAAATCAGGCGTGCCGGCTTGCGCATCGGTGAGAACCTGCTCATGTTTAGCGGTGGGGCGGATGTGAGCGAACTGATCGACGCCCTCGTGAAGTCCTCGCGTTTCCTCAGCAAGAACAAGTTCGGGGCGATTATCGCCATCGAGCGCAAATCGGGGCTCCGGGAGTTGATCGAGGCCGGCAAGCCGCTCAACGCCGACGTGTCCGAGCACCTGATCAAGTCGATCTTCTGGCCCAACAGCCCGCTGCACGACATGGGCGTCGTGATCCGCGGCGACAAGATCGTGGCGGCCAGTGTGCCGTTCCCGCTGATTGATCCGGGCGAGCTGCCGGATGAGCACCTCGGGACCCGGCATCGTGCGGCACTCGGCCTCGCCCGGCAGAGCGACGCGATCATCGTGGTTGTGAGCGAGGAGACCGGCGCGATCAGCCTCGCCGAGGGCCGGGATCTCGACCGATGGCTGACCCCGGATGCGCTGCGAGCCGAACTGGAGAAGCGGCTCGGCCAGCGGCGCCCGCCGCAAGATCCCACCGAACGAACCGAGAATGCCGACGCCAAGCAGCCAAAGCCGCCCAAGTCGAAGGATACCGGAGCGCCGCGCGACAACGCGAGCGATGGCTCGGGCGTGACCGGCGCGCTGGGAGGGGTCGTCGGTGGGTGATCGGCTGCCGACCATCATCCTGGTGACGCTGATCACGGCGGTGGTCTGGCTGTTCGCCGAAGCCGACAGCCTGGGCGGGGGTTCAGAGGAGCTCCGGATCCGATTCGTCGCCGAGGACAGCGACCTGATCGTCGAGATGGCGGACAGCGCCGGCGTGTCGCTGGCCATCGATTTCCGAGCCCCGCGCGGCTCGATCGCCGCGGTGCGAGAGCGGATGGCCGAGGTCGCCCGGCTCCAGCCGGGTTCCCCCGGGGTTCCTTCGACACCGGGCCAGCACACGATCGACATGCTCGGAGTGATCGCGCAGCACCCGGCGCTTGCGGGGACCGGGGCCCAGATTGATTCAGTCCGGCCTCAGACCGTGACCATCACGATCGTCGCGCTCGAGTCGCGCGACGTGCCCCTGGCTATCGAGCTCGAGGGAGTGGCCGTGGAAGGCTCGGTGAACGCGACGCCGGCGACGGCCCGGCTCCGTCTCCCGTCCAACCTCTGGGACTCGGTCGATCTCGACGCGGCCGTGATCGCGCGTCCTACATCGAGCCAGATCGACCAGCTCCCCATCAGCGGTCCGGCGCGTGTCGACGTGCAGCTCGCGCTGTCGCCGGCGATCCGGCAATCCCGCTACGCCTCACTCGCGACTCCCTCTGTGCGTCTCGAGTTCTCGATCCGTGATCGCAACGCTCAGCACACGTTCGGAGTGGTGCCGGTGATGATCACACTGCCGCCGATCGAGACGCGTGACTGGGTTGTGACGGTTGATCCGCAGGATCAGATCCTCAGCCTGACCGCGACCGGTCCGAGCGAGTTGATCGAGCGTCTGAGGGCCGACAACGTCGCGATCATCGCGGACCTTTTGCTCTCGAGCGAAGAACTCGACCTCGGTCTGGGCTCGAAAGCCGTGCAGTTCTTCGCCCGGATCGACGACCGCAAGGAGGCGATACCACCCGGCGTGACGATCACGCCTTCCAAGGGAGAGGTGCGCTTCACGGTCGAGCGGGTCGAGAGGTGAGCGGCTCTTCGGCAGCCGGAGACACTCTCGAAGCGCTCGTCGATGGCGTGAGGAGCGTGCGATCCAGGATCGGTTCTCTGAGCCACGACGAGCGCGGCCGGATGCTGTGCGCCGTCGCCGAGGGGATCCGGCGATCCAGCGAGACGATCATCGCTGCCAACGATGCCGACATGGCCCGCGCCTCGGGCCTCGATCCCGCGATGCTGGATCGGCTCCGCCTGGACAGTGCGAGAGTGGAGGCCATGGCGGCAGCGGTCGACGACATCTCGCGTCAGCCAGACCACCTGGGCGCAGTCGTGGACCAGCGGGAACTGCCATCGGGGATCCGTCTCGAGAAGCGGCGCGTGCCGATCGGCGTCATCCTCATGATCTACGAGAGCCGGCCGAACGTCACCAGCGACGCGGCTGCGCTGTGCCTGAAATCCGGGAACTGTGTCCTGTTGCGCGGCGGGAGCGAGGCCTGCCGATCGAACCTGGCCATCGTGGATGCCATCCGTCCTGCGCTGGAGGCCGCCGATTGCGTCGACGCGATCGGCTTCGTCGATCCGTCGGACAGAGCTTCGGTCGGTCAACTGCTCGCCATGGAAGGCCGCATCGACCTGGCGATCCCGCGGGGCGGCCCCGGGTTGATGAAGGCCGTCGCCGAGACAGCGCGGATCCCGGTGATCAAGCACGACGCGGGCAACTGCCACGTGTATCTCGATGCGAGCCTCGAAGGACTCGAGGAGTCGGCTCGCGCGATCGTCGTGAATTCCAAGGTCCAGCGCCCCGGCGTGTGCAACGCTTGTGAGACTCTGCTGGTCCACCGGCGGGTCGCCGACGGGGTGCTCCCGGTCATCGCGCGGGACCTGCTCGAACGAGGCGTCGAGATCCGGGGTGACGCCGACACGCGGCGCCTTGTTCCGGAAGCGGCCGCGGCGTCCGAGATCGATTGGAAGACGGAGTACCTCGACCTCGTGCTGGCGATCCGCGTGGTCAAATCGATCGATGACGCGATCGATCACATCGAGCGCTTTGGCTCGGGGCACACAGAGTGCATCGTGACGTCATCCGAAAAGGCGGCCGACGAATTCCTGCGCTCGGTCGATTCGGCGAGCGTGATGATCAATTGCTCGACGCGCTTCGCCGACGGCGGGGAGTACGGCCTCGGCGCGGAGATCGGCATCTCGACGAATCGCCTTCATGCCCGCGGGCCGATGGGCGCCGAGGATCTCACCACGTTCCAGTGGGTCCTCCGGGGTGATGGCCAGGTCCGCTCGTAGTGCCTAAGCCAGCGCAGGCGCGGGCTTTCCCGCGGCTCTGAACTGCTCGTGACGCAACCGGTCGCGCCAGCCGGTGCTCGGGGCCGCGGCGGGCGCCCGACGCTCGCCGCCCGCTTCGTGAAGAGTCGGCACCAGCGCGTGAGTGAACCGGACGGTGCTGTTGGGTTCCACGAGCACCGCGTGCTCACAGCCATCGAGCGCCGTTTCGGAGGCGGGAAGACGGTCGGCGACGATCGGGATCCCGGTGCTGCGGGCCCATGTCAGCGCTCCTTGCCCCACCCGGCTCGCGCGGCGCATGCGGGAGGTCCAGATTATTGCGTCCAGGGCCGGCTCGAGTTGGTTCGCGGGCCGCTCTTCGACGATCACGCGCGTGTGCACGTTTGGATCCTGCTCGACAAAGCGCCTCGCCCGTTCGAGTTCGGCCGCACGGCGGGGTACCACGATGCAGGTCGGGACGCCCGTGACGGACGTGACGGCGGTGATGTACGTCGTCCAGCGAGCATCGACGTCGCGCTCATCGTCGGCGAGCGCCAGCACGACACGTTCTTCGTCGGCCACGTTCCAATGCGCACGGATCGAGCGTCGGGCGACCGAACGATCGACGACGCAGGGCTCAGGCTGCGATTCTGCGATCGTCAGCCGATCGAGCGGGGCGCCCGCTTCGAGCCATCTCTCGCGTTCCCAGTTGTTCGAGACCATCAAGCGGTGCGCTCGCGAGAGGTCACGCAGGCGGCCGTCGCGGCGTCGCGCCGCCGGGCGATCGATGGGTGCCTCGAGCGTCGCGATGACTCGCGGCGTCGAGACGGCGCGGACCGACGCGAGCGCGATGGTCGTACTCCACGCGTGAATCACATCCGGCGACCAGTGGCGTGCGATAGCGCCCAGGCGGTCGGCGTGCATCAGTGGCAGTCTTCGCGGCTGCCCGGTCCGACCGGCAATGCGGATCCCGGCTCCGCGCACCCGGCGCTCCGCTTCGGAGCCGCCGACGACGAGCACGTGATCGGTGATGCCTTCGGCAGGGCTGCTGAGGAGAGACGCGAGTGTGCCCGAGTTGAGCCAACCCGCGCTGTCCGGATCGAGCACGTGGAGGACGTTGAGCATTCGCGGCCGGCCTCAGTCCCGAGCGCTCTCACGGATCTCGTGCTTGTAGAACATCTGCGCGATCGCGAGGCCCATCTGCTCGGCGAGATTCCGCTCGAGCGTCGAGCGCTGCGCATAGCTGACCGGCATCTCGCCCTTGAGTGAGTCAGGCTCGACTCTCAGCATGAACCCGACCTCGGTAGACGGCCAGACGCGCCGGTTCTGGACGACGTCGAGGATCTTGACTCTCGACCCGACGATGGGCGAGGCGGAGACGCCGTCCTGGGAGAGCTGCCAGACGTCGACAGTGATGTAGATCACCACTTCCGCCCCGAGGCGCCTCCCCATGTCAACGATCGACATCTGCTCACGCGCGGTCTCTTCGGACAGCAGCGCGTACGCGGCGCTGGATGGAATGAGGCGGTCTTCGGGCAGCAGGCCCCGTCGCAGGATCCGATCCTCGGCTTCACGCGACGCAACGGTCCGGAGAGACCGTTTGGGAAGCCTGTTGCGCAGATCGTCGATGACGATCACGTGCATCCGGTCCCTTTCGAGGTCCCAGAGCGGGTCGTACTTCGGTGGACCGGCGACGAGAACGTAGGCCGGCCCGAGGATATTGCACCCCGACGCGCCGGCGAGCACCAGCATCGCGAGCAGCACGGCCGCCGATCGAGCGAAAGACGGATTCTTGAATGTGCTCATCGGGGCCATCAATAGTCCGGGTAGTAGGGCTCTTGGTGGTCGTACATGATCCAGGTGATCCGGTCGATCAGGCGCTTGTCCAGCGTGTTGCGGACTTGCTGCGATGAATAGTCTGTCGGGCCGAGCCCGGTCTGGTCAGGGAACCCGACCTGGACCTCCTTGGAAAAGACGAACTCGTTCGGGTAGCCCGAGTCCATCTCCACGATCCCGACGGTCGCCGCCGCCAGACCGTCCCACACATAGCGATTGCCCGGCTCGTTCAAGCGGTACTCGTACAACTCGATGATGATCAGCCGATCGACCCCGAATTCCTCTCCCAACTGCTCATAGCTCCACGCCGTCCAGTCGGGGCGGCTGAGCTGGAATTCGAGGATCGACAAAACCGGCACGAACCCCGCGGCGCCGGTGCGCTCGGGTCGGGCCAGTTCGTTCGTCGTCGCGTTGGCCACGCGAGCTGCGAGTTGGGGGAATGCGCCCTGCAGCACCCGGTCAACATAGACGAGCACCGCGAAGCTCTTGCCGTCCAGCCCCGTGTACTCGGCCTTGACCTCGTGGGTGGACGTCTCGCGGTACGACTCGACCATGCCGCCGATCGCGACGGGCAGCCAGCATCCGCTGAGGACCGCCAGAGTCGCGGCACCGACCAGAGTGCCCGCAAGCAGGGCGAGCGCTCGGGTGCCGTGATGCCGGAGAGTCTTGCTCTTGCGTTGAGGATTTTTCACGCGCATCGGCTCGGGATCCTGGTTCAGCGACAGCAAAGGGTCAGCTCCCGGGGAATGACGTCTGAAGCCTCCGCGGGGCCTGCCCGGAGGCGACGCGAAGGGTAGGCCATCAAGCTCCGAGTCCCTGGAGGCCGGGACGGGTCAGGATCCGCCCCACGTGACTAGCTTATACGCCCACGCAGCGAGAAGGGCTCCCAGCGAGATCCACAGGAGCTTGCCTCCCAGGAGGTTCGTGCACAAGCGGGCGGCCGTCGATCCTGTTATCGAGACGTGCGCGAGCACCCAGAACGCGGCCGCCGAAAGCACGCTCAGGGCCATTCCCAGCGGCTGGGTGGCGAAAGAGGCACGGAAATCGGCATCCGCGGCGTGGGAGAACGCCGTCGTCATGCCGCAGGTGGGGCAGGGAGTATCCATGGTCGCGACCCAGACGCAGGGCCGGAGTCCCAGCCTCTCGTGGGTGCCGTGGCCCTCCTCTGAGGGCTCCAGCCACGCGGCTGTGGCCAGCACGGCCAGAGCGCCCAGCGCCAGCAGAGCGGCCCAGAGCCGCTCCGAGATGGATGCTCTGCGGGGCCGGATCGCCGTGGGCAACCCGTCGCGATGCTCAGTCGAAGCGGAAGACACCCTTACGATAGCCGTAGACATAGGCGATGACGGTGGTCGCCATGAAGAAGAGCACACGGCCGAGGAACACGGGGCCGAGGGGCGTTTCCGGGTCGATGTTGGCGAACGTCGCCGCCCACGGGTAGAGGAAGATGACCTCGACGTCGAACACCAGGAACGTCATCGCGAGGATGTAGAACCGGACGTTGAACCGCTTGCGGGCGGTCCCGATGGGGTTCATCCCCGACTCGTACGCGGTCGACTTCACCTCGCCATCGCGCGAGGGGCCGAGCAGCCGGGTCAGCACGATGTTCGCAACGCCGAACGTGATCGCCATCAGCAGCAGCAGCAGGACCGGCAGATAGCCCTCCAGATCGACTGAACTGAGCATCGGGGCGGGAAGAAATGTGCTCGCCGGACTCATCGGCGGAGAGTCTAGCGGGCTGCTGCGGAGTCCGCAGAGATGGGGATGACCGATCCGACGGCGCAGCCCAGACCATCCCAGTCGACCCTCTCCCCGGCGTGTCGCGGGCGGTGCGCTCGGGTCACCCGCCCGTTCTCGAGGACGAACGAGCCGGGCATCTGGAACCCGTCTCCGTCGAGCCGGCCCACCTGGTGCCCGCGGAGTGTCGCCAGGAACCCCCGCCACCACACCTCAGGCCCGAAGAGCTGCGTGAAGCTCCCACGCTCGAGTTCGAGCGCACGGTACAGATGGCGTTCCGGGTCGCTGATCCAGGTCGCTCCGCTCAGGCTGTAGCGTTCAGCCAGATCGGCGTTCTTTTGGGGCGAGGACATCGTCACGAGCGCCAGGCGCATGCCTCGCGATTCGATGGTCTCCCGCCTCTCGGCGACCGAGGCGAGCGTCTCCCGGCAGAATGTGCATCCCGAGTGGCGCAGCAGCACAACAACCGTGGGATCCTCGCTCGAGAGATCGAGCAACGATCGGCCCGTTGCATCCGTTGCCCGCGCGAGTGCTTCGCGCAGAGGGATCGGCGAGGTCGCCGGCAACGCGCCCGGGCGCTTGGCTGCATCCCAGAGCATCATCCCGAAGGGCACCCACCAGACAAGATCATTGGTCAGGATCGTCCAGCCGAACGCCAGCGGCAGATCGCCGCGATAGAGCGCGCCCGCGAACCCGATGGGCCCGAGGATCTTGCCCAGAAGCCCCACGAGCACGATCGGCCAGTGACGCACGTGGTCACGGGAGGCAATCAGGTAGCCGATGCCGTACACGCCGACGATCATCCCGACGCACTGCCATATCTGGGGGTACAGCGGCGGCTCCATCCCGGCCACTTCGAAGAACAGGCCGGGAGCCAGGATCACCACAGCGCCCCAGAGCAGGTTGTAGAGACCTGCCGCTACCAGCCATCGACCCGCCCAGAGCGACGGAGCGTGTTCCCGGGATGTCTGAGCGTCGCCCATGCTCCTCATGGATTCGCATGGGGTGCGTTGCCGGAGTCACGAATTCCGAGCCGGCATGCGGCTATGCGCAGGCGTCCTGCCAGTGTTGCAGAACCGCCTTGATATCGCGGAAATCGACCGATCCGTCGGCGTCCGCGTCACCGGGGCCGGACGAGGCGTCGTACCGATTCAGCCAGTTCGTCAGCACCGCAACAAGGTCGGATATGTCGACAACGCCTGATCCATCGGCGTCGCCGGGGCACAGACCCGCCAGAGGTGGCTCGAGAACCACGGTCTGGTTCGCGGGGATACGGGTGAGCCGGCTGTTGGTGCCGTTGGCCCACTCCACGAGCACCTCGTCGATGCTCGTGCTGCTGCGCAGCCCGAAGTGGACGGATGCCTCAGAGTTGCCGAGGTAGCTCACGTTGCACTCGACCGAACCCACGTAGGTCACACCACCCGCCCGCGCGGTGATCCGCGTGCCGAATCCCT
This sequence comes from Phycisphaerales bacterium, assembly GCA_028289195.1. Classification (GTDB taxonomy): domain Bacteria; phylum Planctomycetota; class Phycisphaerae; order Phycisphaerales; family UBA1924; genus JANQQR01. The sequence continues at coordinate 50,109 of JANQQR010000002.1, forward strand.
GTGCCGCGAGATCGGGGGCGCTGCTCGTGTCGCAGAGGAACCGGATCCAATTCGTGAGCGGCCCCGCCTGCAGGTCGTTGCGATAGAGCGTGGCGCCATCGGAGTCGAAGATCACGAAATCCTGATCGCCGTCCAGGTCGTAGTCGAATCGGACCAGGCCCTTACCGATGCCGGTGTGATTCACTCCCGCCTGCGGCGCGACGTCGGTGAAGAACGGAACACCCGTGGCGGGATTGGGCTGACCGTCAGAGATCCACACGCGCGTCGGGTCGACGCGATGGTCCTGTGCACCGGCCTCGCCGTTGATCCAGCCGTTGGTCTGGACGATGTCGAGCCATCCGTCGTGGTTCACATCCATCATGACGACGCCCCATCCCCAGCCCCCGTCGACCACGCCGGCCTCCCGGGCCCGCTCATCGAACTCGTGATCACCCCGGTTTATGTAGAGCGTGTTCCCCCTGTCGATAAAGGGCCGGTAGATGGAGGTGACGAGCCAGTCGAGCATGCCGTCGCGATTGATGTCACCGATCGCCGAGCCCATGCCGTTCGTGTCCCTTCCTGTGCCGGCGGTCGCGGTCGCGTTGAAGAACGACTGGGTGTCGTTCATGAAGTAGCGGGAACCGCTGAAGTCCGAGACCCAGAGCAGCTCCGGCCATCGATCGCCGTCCATGTCCGTGAATCTTGGTGTGAACCCGAGATTCGACTCGCCGGATCCGAAGACGAGATCGGTCGAATCGGAAAACGTGCCGTCGCCGTTGCCACGGAACAAACGGTTGGTCCCGCCCTCGGGGCGCCAGCCCGCGACTGCGAGATCGAGGTTGCCGTCGCGGTCGTAGTCCCCCCAGCACGGCGTGTGGCCGGTGGGGTACACGGGCGAGGCGGTCCGGACGCCCGCGGCTTGGGCCACGTCGGTGAACGTCCCGTCCCCGTTGTTCCGGTAGAGAATGTTCCGCCCGACCGAGGGCGGGCCGAGCGGGTCGCCCCAACTCGTGATGTAGATGTCCTCGTCTCCGTCCTTGTCGTAGTCGCCGACGGCGGCGCCCGAGCCGGCATGGAAGAGACGGACACCCCACGCCTCGCCCCGCTCGGCGAAGGTGCCGTCTTTCTGGTTGATGAACATGCGGTCGGGCTCCATGCCGCCACCCAGAACGAACAGGTCGGGCCAGCCATCGGTGTTGAAATCGCCGACGGCGCCGCCGCAGTTCATGTGGGGCAGGTCGCCGGGGAATTCGGGGTACTGGCTGCCGGGGCCGCCGAGGTACCCGAAGCCGAACGGGGCGATGAGGCCGGCGGCTTCCGTCTGATCGGAGAAGCTCGCGCCGGACGCAAGGGCTGGAGCGATAACGCCGCACGTTGCGACACCGATGATTGCGATTCTGAGCATTCTCTCCCCCTGGAGAGCGCCAACCGATCGCTTCGAGCGGACCGTGCGCGCACCGACACCCTCGCGGGCTGATTCACGGGCAACGCGCAGCGACCCTCACGGACGAATCGGATTGACTAGAAGCGATTCACTCGAATGACACCCCGGAACAACACGGTCAGACTTCCGTTCCATCGGTCGTTGCGGATGGGATGTCTCCCTCGCCCTGACACGCTCACGAGCTTGGTGCGCGTGCGCCGCAATGATCCAACTCCTTGATCGATCGCGTATACGAGACGCGCGCAGGGAGCGTTGCAGTCACAAAGTAAAATCCTATTTTTGATCTAACCCATTCTCCCATATGCAATCATGCATCCGTTCCGCGCGCACGCTCAATGCGAAGCGCGCACGTCTTACTGGGAAGCAGGCGCACGACTTTCACCGCGACCACCGCGATCGCTTGGTGAATCGGGGGCGGTCGGGTTCGCGCCAGCGGTGCGACTCGTAGTTCGAACCCCCTGTGCGCCGAGGGGAATCCCGACGCTGCCGCGCAAAAGAAAGGCGGGCCGTGAGTCCCGCCTGGAGTGGTTCATCGATATCGACGGGGCATTGCCGGTCGGCCCGCTACGGGCAGACGGCGAGCCAGGAGCCGAGGACGGCCGTTATGTCCGAGAAGTCAACGGTCTGGTCACCGTTCGCGTCACCAGGGCCGGTTCCTGGGCTGTAGTCGTTGAGCCAGTTGCTCAGCACCGTCGTGACGTCACCGAAGTCCACTCCGCCGTCGCCGTTGGCGTCGCCGAAGCACAGCGGGACAACCTCGAACTGTCGCATCATCTCGTGATCCTCGTGCTCGAGGATGTGGCAGTGATAGGCGAACAGGCCGGTGTAATCCTCGAAGCGGGCGATCACCGTGACGACCTCCTGCCGGCCGACCTGGACCGTGTCCTTCCATCCCTGTTCTGATGGCAGGATCGGGAGCGGGTTGCCGAGGATCGGGTCGTCGTTGACGTCGAACCCGAGGAACTCGAAGCGTTCGAGCACCTGGAAGAACACGAGGTGCATGTGCATCGGGTGCATGATGCCGGAGGGGTTGACGAAGCGCCAGGTCTCGATCGAGTCGAGGCGCGGGCGTTCCGTGATGTGGTCCCAGTGCATGCCGTTAATGAGCCACTCTTCGCCGGTGCACGCCTGAGGGACCTTCTGCAGCCTGAAGTCCCTGGACTGCATCGCGTGCGCCCGGTCGAGGCTCTCGATCGTGCTGAGGTTCATCGGCGTCGCGTAGGCGACTCCGGCGTCTGCCGTGACGACAAACTTCATGACCTCCGGGACAGCGTTCGCGGGGTTTCCGTTGGGGAACGGGGCGGCCGCGGAGTTCAACAGCACGACCTCCGTGCCGGCGGTGAGCCCCGAGAAATCGATCAGCAGGTCGGCCCGCTCGGCGGGCGAGAGCGTGATCGACGTCATCGTGGTCGGCGTCTCCTGGAGGCCGCCCTCGACCCCGATGAGGTCGAACGGCAGCGCAGGGTTGCCGAAGCTCAGGGTGAGCGCCCTCGAGTTGCAGCCGTTGAGGACGCGCAAGCGGTAGACGCCCTGCTTGACCTCGTGGAAGGGCCAGGCCTTGCCGTTGACGACAAAGGTGTCTCCGAAGAAGTGGTCCTGCCAGTTGGAGGGGTACTCGAAGTTCCCGTCTGGTTTGAACGTGCGGTCCTGGATGATCAGCGGCACCTCGAACTCGCCCGCGGGCAGCGCCAGCGACGCCTCTTCGGCGTCGCGGAAGATGTACGCGCCGGCCAGGCCCATCAAGACGTTCAGGCGCGTGATTCCGAGGGAGTGATCGTGGTACCAGCTGAGCCCGGCCCGCTGGTTGTTGGGGTAGATGTACGTGGTGCCGAATCCCGGGAGGAACGTGTCCTCGGGGTAGCCATCGACGTTGGCCGGCACGTGCCCGCCGTGAAGGTGGGTGACGTGCTTGGCAAGATCCTCGGCCCCGTGCGGGCACAGATCGACGTCAAGGAAATGGTCCGTGCGCAAGTTGTTGCTCGAGTCGCGCAGATCGTTGAAGAACTCGACGGCGATCGGCTGGCCCGAATCGACGACGAAGCTCGGGCCCGGCCAGGTGCCGTTGTAGGCCCAGACGGTCGTCGGCGGCAAATCCCGGTGCACCTGCTGCTGGACCTGCACAATGTCCAGTTCGTACAGCGGGTATCCCTCCGGAGAGGTGCCCGAGGGCGCGATCACCGGCGGGATCGGCATCGCATCGACGTATTTCTCGAGGATGACCGGGCAGTTCGCGTCGACGCAGTCGGTCCCCGCGCCGTTGAACGATCCTCCCTGCGCCGTGCAGTCCGCTTCGGTCAGTTCCTGGCACGAGCCGTCGTTGAAGCAGCAACCCCCGGTGAGCACGGGGCACGGCGGATCCAGCGTCGCGCAGTCGGTCATGTCGCCCTGGAAGGCGCCCGACAGCGCCTGGCACTCGAGCTGCGTCAGGTTCATGCACGTCCCGTCGTCGAAGCAGCAGGCGCCGAACGGCTGGGGGCACGGGTTGGGGCTGCAGACGGTGCCGTCGCCCTGGTAGCTCCCGCCCGCCATCGTGCACTCGGATTGGGTCAGAAACGAGCAGCTCCCGTCGCCCATGCAGCACGCGCCGGCGAGCACGGGCGGGTCGAAGTCGATCGTGAGCTCCGGCACAAGGGTGCCGCTGTTGTCCTGATTGTCGCGCGACGCCCATCGCGTCGCGGTCCGAGGTGTCCCCTCGTTGCCGATGAGGAACCACCCGAAGTTCTGCGCCGGCGTGTCGAGCCAGGCCTGCACGTCCTGGACCATGGACGCCGTCGAACCCCAGGTGTAGAACTGCCCGTCAGCGCCGACGTTGAGCGTGGCGCTCGCCACCGACATGAAGTCGCCGCCGGGCATCGCCCAAGTCGGCGACGAGCCGGGGTTGCTCTCGTTGTAGAACGTGTAGGCCCACGTCGCGTCGTTGTCCTTCGCGTCGCTGCCCTTCCCGTCGCCGGCGGCCGACTGGCCCTCGCCCCAGTCGCTCGTTGCAAAGTGCAGCGAGACCGGCTCGCCGCCGGTCTTGCGTTGCACCAGGTACATCCTCAGCTCCACGCTCGTGATCGTCGCTCCGGCCGGGATGGACCCTGCCAGATCGAACCGGACGAGCCCTCGGCGATTGCTCGGCCCGCCGCTGTTGTTGGTCCGGCCGGCGTATACGCCGTCGCCCTGGCCATTGCTCAGGTCATTGGACTCCGAGAGAATGGTCGTGTCGGCGACCGGCTGCAGGATCACCTGGGCCGCTCCGGCGTGGGCCTGCACTCCCACGAAGGCCAACAACGCCATCAATCCATGGATGCGCTGCGCTCTCATCGCTCGGTCTCCGGTTTTTTCCCGGCTCCCCCTGGCTTGCCGCCGCCGCGGCGGGACACGCTCGGGGCGGGAGCTATATGCGGAATTCTGGATACATGATTCTGGATTTCAAACGCGGCGCCCATGATGGTCCCCGTGGGCGGGGTCTTTCTGCCGGCCGGTGAGCCCTAGGGGCAAACGGCGAGCCAGTTCCCGAGAACGTCTGTGATGTCGGTGAAGTCCACGGTGCTGTCGTTGTTCGCGTCGCCCTCGCCGGTGCACGGGCTGTAGTCCGACAGCCAGTTGGCGAGCACCGCGGTGATGTCGCCGAAGCTGACGACGCCCGATCCGTCGGCATCGCCCAAGCAGAACGCCGGCAGCGTGTCCGGGGTGACGGAGGCATCAGCGGGATCGCTGCACGCGTCGAGTTCGTCCCGGTCGAAGTACCCGTCGCTGTCGCGATCCACGCCGATCCGAGTCTCGCTGCCTGACGGCACGACGGTGAAGGTCAGCTCCGAGCCGGCGCCGGCGGAGCCGAGCAGTTCCATCGACGTCAGCGATTCCAGATCACGATCGCTCTGGAACACGCCCGCGCCGGAGTACGCGTACCCGCGCTGGATGCCGCCCGCGACGCCCTTGACCACGAGGCCCACGACGCCGGTATCGGCCAGGTCCATCATGTCCTGGATCAGCCCGGTCTCGATCGCGCGATCCGCGGCGGCCGACGTCAGCGTCGTCTGCACGCCGATCGCCGGGTGGGTGTCTACTGCGAACGCGAACATGAACGCCGCGACGTCGCGCCGCTCCTGGTCTCCGGCTGCGCCCGCGCTGAATCCGAACCCCGAGAACTGGAGGAACTCGAACAGCGTGTCGACCGAGCCGTCCTTGATGTATCCGAACCCGCGGTTGTTGCTCATGCTCGTCTTGTCGAAACCGGTCTTCTCGTACATGTTTCGGAGCTGGGGGACCTTGATGTCCTGCGTCTCCTGAATGGCCGCGGCCGGCGTGAGCGTCCGGTTCGTGCCGGTCGGAGCCGTGTGGCAGCCGTTGCACGTCGTGCCACCGTCGAGCGGGACGTTGAAGTAGAGGTTCTCGCCGGAGACAGGATCACCGCCGTTGATCAGATCGGGCGTCGTCGAGCCGTCGAAGCCACGGAACGGGTTCGGCGGGTACTTCATCGACATCACCATGCCGTTGAAGAGCGACATCTCTTGCTCCGTGAGCTCGAAGTCGCCGCCGAGCAGGCCGACGAAGGCGGGGTTGAACGCCGCGAGGTCCTCGCGATCGGCGCGCCAGTGGAACGGGGCGGTTCCCTGGAGACCGACGAGCGTCTGGGTCGTCATCGGGCCCTTCATGGGGTGCCAGTCCTGGCAGCCGACGAGGTTGCCCGGGATGACGCAGCTCTGGTTGAACGTCTTCATCTCGCCGGCGGGATCACCGAGGTCCCAGGCGAGCTGGTCCAAGCCGCCGTCGATGTGGCAGCTGGCGCACGAAGACTGGCCGAGACCGGAGAACTGCTGCGTGTTGTACAGGAACGGGCGGCCGTCCTTGATCGCCTGCGGGGTCGGATCGAAGAACGCCACGGCCACGAGTTCGGTGAGGCCGTTGGTGTCGATCACGGAGATCGATCCGTCGAACTTGTTCAGGGCATACAGGAGCTGCGCCGACTCGTCGAGCACGAGGCCGGTGGGGCCCTGCCCTATGTCGACGCGCCCCGTCCGTGCGCCCGAACTGTCGATGACAGCGATGTTGTCCGAGCCCATGCCCGCCACGTATCCGGTCAGGCCGTCGCTCGACCAGACGATCGCGCGAGGATCACCGATCGACTCGAACCGCTGCGCGGGCGCGATGCTCGAGGTGGTGTAGTCCAAGTGGGGGTTCAGGTCGACGATCGCCGGCGGGCTGGGCAGCGACGGGTCGAAAGATGCGCCGAGCACGCGCACGAACGTGCCCTTGACGTTCGGTTCGAATCTCGTGAGGTTGGTCGCCTCGGTGCCGATCACGGTCACGACACCGTCGCTGCGCACTTCAAGACCCATCACGATGTTCATCAGGCCGGTCTCGTACCCGACCGCGAGCGTCGATGCGTCGACGATCGCCACGTCGTGGTCGTGGAGGTCCCACGTCACGGCGGCCGACCAATCGGCGCCGTTGTCGTCGCGCCAGACGCCGAACTCGTCCTTCTTCACGATCATGCCCACCGGGGGAGGCCCGGGGTTCGCGCCGTTCTGGGCGGGGGTGAACGAGGCGCCGTCGTTGGGCGGCGGGTTCTGGTCGCCGGCGTATGGGTTCAACGGGCCGGAAGTGATCTCCTCGGAGACGATCGTCGTTCCGTTGCCGGATTCGAAGATCCCGACGAACACGCTCGTGCCGTCGGTCGCGAGCGACCTGGGATCCTCACCCTCGATCGGCACCGAGAGCGCTGGCGCGAGCGGCATGGCGGGGTCAAAGACCTGCAGCCGGTTCTCCTGCGAGACCGACACGAAGGCCCGCTCCGGCATGCCGGCGAACACGACGTCGGCCGGCTCATCACCGGTGCGAACGGTTTCGACGACGTTCATCGCGACGAGGTCCACGATCGACACGCTGTCGGAAATCTGGTTCACGACCCACGCTTCGGTGTTCGAGCGCACGCGCACGGTGACGGGGTCGAGCCCGACCGGCACCGAGCCGGAGTGCACCGGGATGCCCGCGTTGAGCGTGAAGACCTCGAGTCGATTGTCGGCGGTGTTCACCGCGAGGAGCAGCGAGCCATCGGGCGTGCGATCCATGGGATGCACGTGCGCGGACTCCCAGTTGACGAACGGCTGAGCCGATGCGCCTGCAACGATAGCCAGCGCGGCAGCGAGCGAAACAGATCTTCCCATCACCTTGAATCCTCTCTCGAGCGAGACACTCCCTTGGTCTCCCCAAAATGCCCCAACAACCCTGTTGCGCCTAGGGGGATCCGTGATCACCTCGAAAATGGAGTGTTCTCAACCACTACTACGGGCAGGGTGTCAACCAGTTCCCTAACACAGTGGTCACGTCCGCGAACCCAACCGTCCCGTCCCGATCCGCATCGCCAGGCCCGATCGCGGCTCCGTAGTCCGAAAGCCACTCACCCAGCGTGGTGGTCAGGTCGGCGAAATCCACGACACCATCGAAGTTGGCATCGCCGGGGCAGTCCTCGACGATCTCGATCGCCCCGGGTGACGTCGCCGAGCCGTCGCTGTTGGAGACCGACAGGTCGCGCAGGCCGAGAGCCGCGCCGGCATCGACATCCACGACAAGGGTCACCTCGGTGCCGAGCGGGTTCGGGTCTGGGACGCCCGACGGGGCCGCGCCGGCTCCCGAGACCGAAAAGTGGCCGGAGTCGGTGGCGTTGCGGAGATTGGTGCCGGCCACGCCGATCTGTGTCGTCAGCCCGCGCGGGATGCGCATCGGGCTCGCCACACCGAGCGTTGTGGTCGCGCCGAACACCGTGACGTCGATCGAGTCAACGGTTGCGAGACCATTCGCATCCGTGACCCGCAGCGAGACCGGGTACACGCCGTTGCTGGGATACACAGCCACGGGATTCGCCTGTCCGGTTGTTTCGAACGAGCCGTCGCCGTCGGTGTCCCAGTCGAAGGCCGAGTCGGGCAGGACCGTCGATGGGAAATCGATCGATCGCGAGTTTACGGCGCCGAGGAAGAAGCAGTTGGTGTCGGCTTCTACGCGCTTGGAGACACCGGCAGATGCCACGGGGGACTTCGGCGACTGGTCGAGGAAGATCTTCAGGTCGTAGAGCTGCGTGCGCAGGTTGTCGACGAACGTGTTGCCCACGTCCGTCACGCGGATCGTGTACTCCCCGGCGGGGAGCGGGTCCTCGAACAGGAAACGCACGATGCCCGGCGACCCCGGGGTCGAGCTGTTCAGGAGCGTCTGGCCGTCGGCGGTGCGGAGCTCGACCGTCAGATTCCCGGCTTCGTTGGGGAACACCTGCTCGAAGAACAGCCCGGTGCATCCGAGGAACTGGACTCCGGTCTCGTAGCCGTAGCAGACCGGGGGGTTCCCGATGCAGGTCGTGAGATACAAGCCCGGGTCGACCACGACCGTGAAGAACGGCTGGTCCTGCGTGATCGTGAAACGGAACCAGTCCTCGTCCGGCGAGCCGTTGCCGGGCGCCATGGTGGCGAGGTACTGCTCGATCACCGATCGGGGGGCGGGGTCGTCGAGCACCCCGAAGTCGTGGGCGTCCTGAACGGTGTGGTTGGGAGCGAAACGATCGCCGTAGTTGGCGGCTCCGCCCCGGCGCTCGTCGAACTGCAGCCCGTCGAACAGGTCGCCGACGAGCGGCTCCATCAGCTTGGGCGGGTAGGGGGCCGGCGGGGCGACGTCCTGGCAGGTGAACGGCATCGGGATGGGCGCGTTCTCGAAGTCGTAGCAGGGGGTCTGGTGCAGGAATCCCAGGCCGTGGCCGTGCTCGTGCGCCGCGACGTTGCGCATGATCCGGTAGTTGCAGTTGGGCAGCGCGAGGATCGTCCCGTTCTCGCCGGGGCCGTTCAGGAACGACGTGTTGATGGCCATGTCGGCGCCGCCCACACCCAGGATGGTTGCTGTCGGGAAGGCGTTGTACGCGACGAATCCGGCCTCCTCGCCGAACGCGATGCCGCCGATGCGGATGTCGCCCCGCCCGGGTTGGCGTGCCGTTGCCTCGTCCATCTGCGAGTTGTCGTCGGCGACCTCCCGGTAGGTGTTGCCCGTCGCGAGGGCCCACCCGGCGAACGCCTGTCGGATGATCTCCCGCCCGAGGTCCTTGTTCCCGGGCCCGAACGCGCTCTCGAAGGCGCTGTTGAGAACATTGGGGGACGTCGCCGAGACCGACGCCAAACCCCAGATCGTGCCGTCATCGGGAAAGCTGAACGTGAGGTGAGCCGGCGCCTGCTCCCAGGACGGTCCGATCTGGGCCTCGCCGACCCAGATCGTGTCGTCGACGGTGTAGCGGGCGTTGGGGTCGAACGGCTCGAACTGAGCGGGCGGCAACAACTCGCGATCCGGATCGCCGGCCACCCGTGCGGGCAGCGGGAGGCCGCGCAGCGTGCACGCGAAGTGGGACAGCGACCTCTCGAGCAATCGCGGGCGTTCGGGTCGCTCCAGTTCTTCGGCGATCGCCCCGGGGCACCATCCCAGGATCGAGGCCGAGGCGGCCACTACGAGCGCTCCGCGCACACCACCACATTCGCTCATCCCGAGCTCCTTTCACCCTCTCCCACCAGTATGCGCGAGCTTGGCGCGCAATGCGAGCCCTTCGCACGTATCTGCGGATTTGAGAAAGGGTTATGGGGTCGATCTTTGCGCTACGACAGCCCGAGGGGGACCGGCTGAGGCCTGACCTCGTGGGTGGGCTCGAGGGCGATTCCGAGCGGGACACGCTTGCCGTCGGGGCCCTGGGGCGGGATGCCTTCTTCGTCGATGATCCGCTGGATCGCCATGACGCCCTCGATGAGCTGCTCGGGCCGGGGAGGGCACCCCGGGACGTAGACGTCGACGGGGATGAACTGGTCGCACCCCTGCACGACGGCGTACGTGTCGAACACGCCGCCGGTCGAGGCGCATGCTCCCATGGAGATCACCCAGCGGGGCTCGGCCATCTGCTGGTAGATCCTCTGGAGCACCGGCATCATCTTCACACTGATCCGACCGGCCACGATCAGCAGATCGCTCTGGCGAGGGCTGAAACGCATGACCTCGGCGCCGAACCGGGCCAGGTCGTACCGGCTCGAGGCCGTCGCCATGAGCTCGATGCCGCAGCACGCGGTCGCAAACGGCATCGGCCAGAGGCTACTCCTGCGCGACCAGTTGATGACGCGCTGGAGTTGCGTCGTCAGGAATCCTTCGGCGGTGATTGCAGCTTCGATTCCCATATCGGGCGCGGTGCCTCCCTGGCAACTGGCGGGCGTTTATCGAACCAACGGGCCCATGCTAACGACGCGGAATGGTGACGTCAGGGCTTCTTGTAGTTCGGCTGCTTCTTCTCGTCGGATTTCGGGCCCTCGCCGAACCAGCGTCCGAACACGATGTCGTCCTGGTTCGACTCGTGGATCTGGTAGTTCTCCGAGCCGGGACCCGACGCGCTCACCACGCGACGGTAGCACCCGGTCTGGGTCAGCATGAGAACGCACGCAGCGGTCGCGGCCGCGACGCACAGGCGTCCCGGCCACTTCCCGGTCGGGCTCCAGTTGATCGGACGATCGCTCATGAGGACGGGACTCTAGCGCCCGGAGTGCGGTCTGGGCAAGCGCCGCGGGCCCTCCCGAAGGCTCCGGTCCGAGAAGGGGCACCGACCCGGCGTCCCGCGGCGAGCGACGAGACGCGTCCGGATCGGGCCGAAAAACCCAAGGGCGGTTTCCGCCCGCGACAACCCGAGAGGCGGTGTGTTTCCCCGCCCGGCGGACCGCCGGGAGCGTGAGCGGAGGTCCCGCCCGGTGGTTCTCAGCGGCCGATTCATCCTGACGATCAGCGTCCTTGCCCTCGTGGCGATGGGCTCCGGCCCCGCGACGCTGCTGGCCGACCGGTCCGAGCCGATCGCGGCACGATCCTCCGGGAACATCCCGCTCGACCATGAGGCGCTGAACGCAACGCTCGCCCAGACCGGCCCCGGGTACACACTCACCGAGACTCGCCGGTTCTCGGTCCTCTCCAACTGCGACCCGACATGGACCAGGGCGAGAGCCGATCTGTTTGAGCGCACGTTCGATCAATTCTCGCGCGCGATGAACCGCCTCGACATGACGGTCGCCGAGCCGGAGAAGAAGCTCGTCTGCCTGCTCATCAACGACCACGCCGACTACACGGCGTTCGCCCGTCTTCACGACGGCGTTGAGGCGGCCTGGATCGCCGGCTACTACGCGAGCCAGAGCAATCGCATCGTCTTCTACAACGACGAGACCAGCCCCGCGTTCACCAAGGCGGCGCAGCGCCTGAGCGACGCCGACCGGGCGATCACGATCGCCGAGCGCGAGCGGTTCGGCAACGAAGATCGGGCCGGGTTCAAGCCGGAGGAGCACCGGCGCCGCGTTGAAGCGCAGCGAGCGGTGCTGCGATCCGAGGTGAGCCGCGCATCGGATTCAAAGGCCATCCACGAAGCGGTGCACCTCATCGCGTTCAACTGCGGGATCCAATCGCGCTCCCGCCAGTACCCGCTCTGGCTCACCGAGGGGCTCGCGACCGTGTTCGAAACGACGGACCCGCGGAGCGCGTTCGGCCCCGATCGCCCCATGGAGCGCAGGGATGACGAGCTCGCGGTTCTGATCCGCAACAACCGCTTAATACCTCTCGAAGCGCTGGTCGCTATGAACTCGATCCCGGCGACCATCGAGCCGGACGACGAGGACCTCCCGCAGCGCGTCTACGCGCAGTCGCACTCGCTGATGGCCTGGCTGTTCCGCTACGAGCCCGAGGCCCTGGCGGGCTATTTGCGTGATATCGCCGATGAGCGTCCGGGCATGATCAGCCCGCGTCGCCACTCGCGGATGTTCGAGGACCGGTTCGGCGATCCTCGCTCGCTCGAGCGCCAGTGGCTCCGGGACGAATCCCGGCGTCTCGACCTCCGCTGAACTCGGGCCCCCGGTACAGTGCGCGCATGATTCGGAAGCACCCTGGGCTCTTCGTCTTCACGATGTCGTACATCCTGGCCGCCGGGGCGCGGGCGCTCGCGACGGACAACAGGGAGTTCCTGATGTACCTCGCGCAGATGCTCGTGCTCATCGGGCTCATCCTGTGGGCTCACCGGCGCGCGAGATTCTCGGCCGGGGTGCTGTGGGGCCTGAGCATCTGGGGGATGCTCCACATGGCGGGTGGCCTCGTCCCGGTGCCGGTTGAGCGCGCCCAGACGGATCCGGGCGCGGAGAGCGCTGTGCTCTACAGCCTCTGGCTGATCGGGCCGGACCGGTTCAAGTACGACAACCTGGTCCACGCCTACGGGTTCTTCATGGCCACGATGGCCTGCTGGCAGGCGATGCGCCGGTACCTCGGCCAGCGCGCCCGGCCGGGCCTGGCATTCGCGGTCATCCTCGCGAGCGCCGGTATGGGCCTCGGATCGGTCAATGAGATCATCGAGTTCATCGCGTCCGAGCTCTTCCCGGACAACAACGTGGGGGGGTACCGGAACAACTCGATCGACCTGATCTACAACGCGATCGGCGCGGCCGCGGCGTCGGCGTTCGTCTGGCTCCGGTACGCGAACAGCTTCCCGAGCTGGGTGCCAAACAAACCGGGCCGGTGACGCAAGCGCCACCGGCCCGTTGAGTAGATCGTGAAGAGCGATCGGGTCTCAGTCGGCTGCTTCGCCGACCTGCCAGCGGAGGAACGCGGTGATCGACGCGTCGGAAGGCAGGAGTTCCTTGATCTTCTTCGAGGGATCGATGACGAAGTCCTGCTCGAGGAGGGCGAGCTCGGAGTAGAGCTTGTTCACCTTGCCCTCGACCATCTTGGCCGCGATCTCTTCGTTCTTGCCCGACTCGATGGCCATCTCCATCGCGAGGCGACGCTCCTTCTCGATGACGTGCTCGGGCACGCTTTCGCGATCGACGCCGGCCGGACGGGGCTGCGCCGAAGCGATGTGCATGCAGATCTGCTTGGCGACATCCTCGCTGATCGAGCCTTCGCCCTGCATCAGCACGCCGGTCTTGCCGTCGTGGTGGACGTACTTGCCGAACATGGTCGAGCCGGAGCCCTCGAACTTGTGGATGCGACCGACGCTGATGTTCTCGCCGGTGGAGATCCGGAGGTCGTCGACCGCCTTGGTCATGTCGTCGGTGGTGGCGACATCGCCGGCGTTGGCGCCGAGCGCCATCGTGGCGAGGTTTTCGGCGACAGTCCGGAAGGCCTCGTTCTTGGCGGTGAAGTCGGTCTCGGCGCGGAGCTCGACGATGGTCGCCGCCCGGCCCGAGTCGTCGATGGCCACCGCGACTTGACCTTCGCCGGCGGCGCGGTCGGTGCGGGTGTCCATCTTGCCCTTCATCTTCTTGCGGAGATGTTCCTCGGCGGCATCCTGGTCGCCGCCAGTCTCCGTGAGGGCCTTTTTGCATTCCATCATCGAAAGCCCGGTCTTCTGACGCAGGGCCATCACGTCTTTGGCGCTGATTTCCGCCATGGCGGTGTTCTCTCCGTTTGCGCTGTCGGCCATTGGGTTCTTCCTCTCGCCCTGTCCACTCTCGGGGTGCCGGGACTGGTTTGTCGGGACGCACACCCGCCCGCGAGCGGGGAGCCGTCGAAATCTCGGTTCGGGACGTCCCGGGGCGACCGGGCCGTCGGACTCTGCTGGGTGCCGGTTACGACTGAGTCGGCGCTTCGGTCGCAGCGGGAGCAGCGGGTGCGGCTCCCACACCGATCTCCGGTGCGTCGGCTCCGCCCGCAGTGGCAGCGTCGCCCTCGCCGTCGGCCCGGAACTGGCTCCGGCGACTGCGCCGCGGGCGGCCAGCTTCGGCACCGGAATCGGCGCCGGCGGCCTCGGAGCGATCGCCCGTGGATGCGACGCGGTGCTGCTTGCCCTCGACAACGGCGGCGCACAACTCGCGGATGATCACGTCGATCGAGCGCATCGAGTCGTCGTTGCCCGGGATGGGGATGTCGACGAGGTCGGGATCACCGTCGGTGTCGATGAGGCAGATCGTCGGGATGCCGAGCTTCCGCGCTTCGAGCAGCGCGTTGTGCTCACGGTTCGTGTCGATCACGACGAGGCAGCCCGGGAGCTTCTCCATGTTGCGGATGCCGTCGAGGTTGCGCTTGATCTTGCGCATCTCCCGGCGGAGTTGGCTCTCCATCTTCTTGGAGTACGACTGGAAATTGTCGTTCTCTTCGATCGACTCGAGCTCCATCAGTCGCTTCAGGCGCGACCGGATGGTCCGGAAGTTCGTCAGCGTGCCGCCGAGCCAGCGCTCGGTGACGAAGTGCATGCCGGTGTCCGTCACCCGGGTCTCGAGCACGTCCTTGGCCTGACGCTTGGTTCCGACGAAGCAGACATCCTTGCCCTGGCCCACGCACCCGGCGATGTACTTCTTGGCAAGCAGGACGCCCTTGATCGTCTCTTTGATGTCGATGATGTGGATGCTGTTGCGCTTGCCGAAGATGAACGGTTCCATCTTCGGATTCCAGTTGCTGGCGCGCTGGCCGAAGTGAATGCCGGCCTCGATGAGATCTTTGACGAGTGAGTCTGCCATGCTGCAGTGCCCTTTGATCCGATGCAGCGGTACCGGCGGAGAGGCGTCGGAGCCCGGGTCGCGTATCGACGCACCCGAACCAACCTGCCCGCGAAGGCCGCTTGAGACGACCAGCCAGCCGATGGCCGCTGGGATCGCCAAACTTCAAAATCCACCTTTGGACGCCCCCGCGGACGGGCCCACCCCGCCGCGACCAGGCGACGGCCCGCCGACACGGGCCGATTAGAAGAGTCTACCAGAAGCCTGACAGATGGCAAGCAGACCGGGCTTCCCGCAGAACAATCTGCGGCCGGATTGCCCCGGCAACCGGCCCGAGCTACGCTTGGCCCCCTGAGGGCCTTCTGGCCTTCGACGCTGCGGGGCGTAGCGCAGTTTGGTAGCGCGTTTGACTGGGGGTCAAAAGGTCGCAGGTTCAAATCCTGTCGCCCCGATTGCCGCGGCTTCGGTCTGAGCACCTTCGCTCGACTGAGCTGCTGGGCTGATCCGGCCCGCCCTCCCCGATGCGCCGCGAGGCGTGCCGATGCCGGGGTCGATGACCCCGCGCCCTCCCAAATTCCGCGTACTCCCTTGGCCGGACAGCTCGGAGTCCCTGAAAGTTCCGCGTCCGCGCTTGTCCGACGGACGTATTGGTGACAAACTGAACAAAGACGGGTCCGATCGGTGTTTGGTTGGGCCGATCCGCGTTCGCCGGCTCGTTCGGCGGATCGCGAAGCGCGAGAGGGGCGACGAATGTCGAAAAAGGCGAGTTACGGAGCGCTCGGAGCAGCGGCTCTGCTCGTGGGAGGCGCCAGCGTGCTGGCGATGACCAACGTCGATTCCACGAACAAGTTCGCATGGGGCGAGAACATCGGGTTCCTCAACTGGGCGGACGCCAACGGCGGCGCCGACGGTGTCCAGGTGCTCGGCGATCACCTCACCGGGTTCATCTGGGGGGAGAATGTCGGCTGGATCAACACCGGCAACGGAGGCGGCCCCTACGCCAACACGGACAACACCGACTTCGGCGTGAACATCCTCGGGACCGGCTTCTGCGAAGGCTTCGCCTGGGGTGAGAACATCGGCTGGATCAACTTCGGCACCGAGCCGTTCGTCGGCGGGATGGGCGGCGCGCGGTTCGACTCGATCGCCGGCCGCTTCCGTGGGTATGCCTGGGGCGAGAACGTGGGCTGGATCAACCTCGATGACGCCAATGTGTTCGTCGGCGTGAACGCGCCCGCCTGTTGTCCGGGGAACGCGGCCAAGGAGTCGCCCGGCCAGGTGAACTTCGCCGACATCACCTCTGTCTTGATGTTCTGGCTCACCGACTACGGCGCCGGGAACACCGGCCCGGGAGATTCAAACTGCGACGGTGTCGTGAACTTCGGCGATATCACTTCGACGCTGATGTTCTGGCTCGACTCCTGCCCGTAATCTGAGGGCCGGTATCTGCCCAGTGAAAACGAAAGCAGCGGCGGTTGCGAGAACCGCCGCTGCTTCTTCTTTTTTGAACGATCCGTCGAGCAGTGCGCTCAGAGCTGGGCGTCGACCTTCTCGGCGATCGCGTCCTCGCCGACGACTCCGATCGTCTTGTCGACCGGCTGGCCGTCTTTGAAGATGATCACCGTCGGGATCGAGCTGATCCCGTACTTGACTGCCACACCCTGCGCCGAGTCGATGTCGACCTTTGCGACGGTCGCCTTGCCCTTGTAGCGCTCTCCGAGCTTGTCGATCGTCGGCCCCAGGATCTTGCAGGGCTGGCACCACTCCGCCCAGAAGTCGACGACCGCGACTCCCTGTCCGGACTCGACGGTCTCGGCGAAACCGGCCTCGTCGAGGTGAAGCACGTTTGAAGTCTCGGTGGACATGAGCGGTCTCCTTCTGTCTTTGCAGGTTGCTGTTGGCCCGGCTTCCGTCCGGGGTCGCGGTAGGGTTTGTAGCTCGCCAGAGACGTTCTGGCTACGGAACCAACCCCGGAGCGTGTGGGCATTATTCCACGTCCGGAGCCCGCCTGCGCGACGCCCACTCGGGTCTGGATCAGGCGGGATCCCCGCCCGCCGGGGCGAACCCGACGCGGACTTCGAAATCCTCGAAGCTGATCGTCTCGTCCAGGCCCGCACCGAAGGAGACGGTGCGGCCGTCGATCCCGATCTCGGTGAATCCGATCTCGTCGGCGCTCACCCCGAACGCGTCGCCGCCGTTGAAACGATCGGGATTGTTGACGCGCACGTTCTCGACGGTCGTCGCGGCGACGAATGAGCGCACCATGCCGAACTCGACGTCTCGTCCGGTCAGGAACAGGTTGAACAGGGTGGCCGCTCCGGTGCGGAGGCTCCCGTCGCTGGGGAAATCCTCGGTCGACGCGTCGAACGCCACCAGAACCCGAGAATCCACGAGCTGCGCTGCGCGGAGCACTCCCATGTTTCCGGCGGACGCTATCGTCGAATCCATGATCGAGCCGTCGACTCGGAGGATCCTGAACGGCGCGCCCGATGGACCCGCGGTCTGCTGGAACGACTCGATCGTGGAGTCTTCGACGTTGCCTTCGATGTCGATCAGGTCCGCGAACAGGAAGTCGATTCGCGAGTCGATGACACTGCCGCCGTTTCTCAGCGACAGCGTGCCGATCTCGTTGATGGTCCAGGTCCCGATGAGGTCGCCGCCGAGATCGTCCGTGCCGTTGAGTCGGGCGCGGTCCATGCTGAACACGCGGAGGTTCCCGTCCTCCCAGCGGTCCGCCTTGAAGTTGCGGATCGATCCCGAGGCCATCTGGATATCGGTGTCGATGAACTCGCCACCGGCCGACCAATTGCGGACGCCCAGGCCGGAGTGCGCGAACGAGTTGTCGCGCACGTCGCCCTTGACCTTGATGCTCCGCACCTCGCCATCCAGCGAGACGTCGGACTCGACCCAGTCGCCGTTGACCTTGATCGAACGGACCGATTCGTCGTTCTGGCCCGTAACGGTGAGGTCGGCCTCGAAGTCGCCTGATGCGTTCTTGCCGCTGATGTTGATGGAGCCGATCCGCTCTGCCGAGAGCGAGCCGCCCTCGAACGCTCCGGCCTTGACCGATCGCACGAACCCCCCGAAGGAGAGGTCGGCGCCCTCGATCGCTTGCGCCTTGATGTTGACCGCCGTCCCGTCGGCCTGGAGTTCGAACCGCTTGATCTCGCCGCGGACTTTGAGCGAGCCGACATCGCCGGGCGCGATCCACTCGGCGCCGATCAGAGACCCTCTGATGTTCACGTTGCCCACCACGAGCGCGCCCTCGAGCAGTCCTTCGCCGGTGAGGAACAGGTCGGGCTCGAAATCCCCATCGGATCGCGCGTCCGCGCCGCCGCTGATGGTGATCGAACCGATGGAGTCGGCGCGGATGGCCTGGCGGAAACCAAAGGTCTCCGTCCATTCCGACGCGCGGATGCTGATGATCCGGCCTTCGGTCGTCACGGAGGTCTCGCTCACCGAGCCCATCTGGAACGACACCGACCGTTCGGTCACGAATCTGAAGTCGACGTCGTCGGTCTCGCCGTCGACCCGCGTGGAGAAAATCCCGTCGACGACGACGTCTCCCACGAGGTCGCCGCGGATCCTCAAGCTGTCGGTCTCACCCACCGGCGTGAAGAACGCCACGAGGTCGTCGAGATCGCCGTCGCCGTCGATGTCCTCGGGGAGGATCTGGTTGGGAAGCAGGAACCCGTTGAGGTCGTAGCCGGTGATGCTCGATCGGAGGTCGAGTGAACCAACGCTGGCATCGGTGACGACGAACCCGAGATCACCGGCATCGCGCTGGTCCACGATCGAGCCGATGCGGCGCGCGTTGCTCACGTGGAGGCCGATCCTCGCGTCGGGGAAGTCGCTCGAGATCTGGATCGAGTTGACCGCCCCGTTGGAACCGAAGTTCACGCGCACCGCATCGCGGCCGCCCAGAATCCCGGCGTTGTCAAGGTCGAAGAGGCGCACGACCGCGTCGCTTCTGTCGTCTTCAAAGACGAGCGAGCCCGTCGGATCGAGCTGCTCGGCGGCTTCGTCGGACACCTCGACCAGGAGCGAGATCCGCGAGATCAGGACCAGGTCGGACGGCAGCACCTCTCCGCCCCGGGCGTTCACCGCGTCGAGATCGATGACCGGGAGATCGGAGAACGCCGGATTCGTCGCCGAAGCGTTGGTCCGCTGGAACGCCGCGAGAGCGTCCATGACGTCGAGCCCCGCTTGGTCGGTGATCTCGCCGAACGCGGTGAACCCGCCGTTCTGGTTGTCGAGGTTCGCGCTGTTGTCGCCGAGGTTGAAGAACCACTGGTTGGTCGCGCTGTTGGGGTTTCCCGCCATCTTGGCCATCGCGATCGTCCCGCGGACGTTCGAACGCACGGGCTCGTTCATCACGGGGGGGTCTGTCGGGATCGGGGGGAAACCCGGTTCGCCGCTGAAGCCTCCGCCCTGGATCACGAACGTCGCCGGGTCGAGCGCATCACCCCCGACCGAACGCTGGATGAACGTCCCGTCCCAATCGGCGCGGTTGGCGTAGTTCAGGAAGTTGGCGATCGTCTGCGGTGTCTGGGTCGAGAAGAGCCTGACGTCGATGATGCCCGAGACGGTGTGGAATCGGACGATCTGCGCTTCAGCCTGGCGGGTGAAGATCTCGAAATCGCCGCCCTCGACACCATCGCCCGACGGCGCGCCCGCCCCGTTGAACTCGCCATCAAGAAAGCACCCGTTCGCGCCCCGGATGACGGACGAATCCAGAAACACGCGGTACCGCTCATCGGCCGCGACGTCCGCTTCGATGGTGATCGTCCGCTCGACACCGTTGTACGTCACGTCGCGGTCGACGAGGACATCGTCGGCCGTTCCCAGAATCAGGTCGTCGCCCGCGGTGGTCACCCGCACGGATTGCTGATTGACCGTGTTGGAGATCAAGTCGCGGCTGACCGTCAGCACCACGAGGCCGCGGTTGTCGGCTTCCACGAGATCGATCGTGGGAGCATCGGCGCTCAGCAGCAATCGCTTCTCGAGCTGCTCGAAAACGGGGGATATCCCCTGCCGGCGGAACTTCTCTCGGGCTCTCATCTCGACTCCTTGAGAATCACGCGGCCGTCCGGCAGATCCATGGACCCTTCGATTCCGGACGGTACAAACAGAAGCAGGCGTGTGCGAGCCCTCCCCTGTCACCGCCGACGATTCACTCGATGGCGCAGCGCCTCCGGTGCGCTGCTCGGGGCAGTGCCCCGGCCCGCTTCCAGCGGGCTATTTCTCGTCACCGCCCCAGGGGCCGTCGTCCGGCCGCTCGAACGGTCTCACTCTCGCGAAGTACTCGATCGAGGCAAACTCGTTGCCCATCTCGAACAGCAGGACGCTGTACTGGTACCCCTCGGCGTCCCAAGACGGGAACACCTCGAACTCTATTTCCATCCCTACGCCGTAATCAGGGGCGCGGATGCCGGTGATTCTGGCCCCCAGCTGCGGGTTGGATGAGGAAACGGTGATCCTCCGGTTGTCCTCGTCGGGCAATTTGCCGGCGATGACGAGAGACGTTGCGGTGCCAACACCGGGGTCGATCCGGCCGTGAACGATGCGGGTCTTCCGCGGGAACCACTGATCGCTCCGGGGCGCTTTCTGGTGGTTCGGGAACATCGCGGGGAAGCCGATCATCTCGCATCCCGGACGGTCCGTCTCAACGATCATCCAGCGGTGGACCTCGTTGCCTCCCTGCAGGTGCGACATATCGAACTTGACCGTGTACTCGGTCTTGAGTTCGTCGACCCCGGGAACGTAATCCACGAAGTCCTCGGCGGTCAGTTCCCTGCCGTTCAGATGCGTCACGTCGAACGGGATGCCGTCGATGGAATCGACGGTGAAGTCCCCGACGTATTCGACCACGATCGACTTGCTCTGTCCGCCGTTGATGCGGATGGGGTGCCCGATCTCTGCGGTCACCATGGTCTCCCAGGGTGTCGGGAAGCCCTCGACGTGGACGAACACCAGCTTGCGGATGATCCCGAGGTGATGCGGGAAATCCATGTTGACGATCATGTCGGTCGCCTCGCCGGGCGCCAGTTCGGTCTTGTCGATCACGGGAATCGTGCATTCGCAGTCACCCTTGACCTCCGTGATCTTCATCGTCTCGTCGGAGTCGTTCAGGATCGTGATGACCCCCGATGCGCTGGTCTCGGGGGCGTGGTAGCCCAAGAACAGCGGATCGCTCAGGAGCAGGAGCGGGGGGGGGAACGCCTCGAGGTTCTTGACAGGCTCTTCCGGGAAACCGGGCGCCGTTTCCTGGGCGTGGCAAGCCAGCGGCGCGGCCAGAACCAGCGCGGCCAGACCCGCGATTCTCCCGAAGCCGCCGATCCCGGTCGTACCTCCAGCTCTCATGCTCATGTCTCCAATCTGACCGAACGCGGGGCGGACGCAAGGACACACCTGCCACCACCCACGCGTATGAGGGTTTTCCCGCGTCACAACTCTACCGCTCGCCCCAGGATCCGGTTCGATCTAGTCGCCGGAGAAGAACTGCCGGATGTTATGGGCCGTGACCTGGCGACCGATCGCCGCGATGGACTCGGTCAGCGGGATCTCCTTGGGGCACACGTTGACGCAGTTCTGGGCGTTCCCGCAGTCCGAAACGCCCCCCGGGCCTGAGAGTTCGGTCAGGCGGACTTTTTTCAGCGACGACCCGGTCTCGTGCATGTTGAAATAGCGGGCCTGGCTGATGACGGCCGCCCCGACGAAGGCCCGGTCCCAGGCTTCCTCGTCGGTCTCGAGGGTGTACTGGGGGCACGCCTCGAGGCAGCACCCGCAGGACATGCACGTCGAGAGCACGTACCGGGTCTGCTGGGCTTCGGGGGTCTCTTCGGGGCCGGCTCCTAGGTCGTAGGTGCCGTCGACGGGGACCCACGCCCGCATCCGCTCGAGGTTGGAAAACAACCGGGAGCGGTCAACCGAGAGGTCGCGGACGACAGGGAACTTCGTCATCGGCTCAAGCGTGAGTTCATCGCCGTCCTTCGGGCAGTAGTGGTCTATCAGAGCCGAGCACGCCTGGCGGACGCGTCCGTTGACGACCATCGTGCACGAGCCGCACACCTCTTCGAGGCATCCGGAGTCGTACACCGGCGGCGTCGTGTTCTTGCCCTCCACGGTCACCGGATGGGCGCAGATCCACTGCAGCACGGAGGTCACGTTTGAGCCGGTGCCGACCGGGACGTCGAAAGACTCCCAGCGGGGTCTGGCATCCGGGCCATCCTGGCGCTTGAGTCGCACCCGGATCACCCGCTCGTTCATTCCCGTGCTCGCTTCTGCTGCCATCGCTTGGGTCAACTCCTTCGGTGGATTCAGTTCGATGCGCCGGCCGGCTCGGTCTTCGCGCCGGCCTTCTGGCCGCTCGCCGGCTCGATCTTGCCGTATGTCCTCTTCCGAGGTTCGACCATTCCCACCTCGACGTCCTCGAACGTGATCGAGGCTGTCTTGGACTGCGGGTCGAATTCGGCGATCGTCGACTTGAGGAACCGCTCGTCGTTCCGCTCGGGATGGTCGGCGCGGTAGTGGGAGCCCCGGCTCTCCTCGCGGAGCATCCCGCCGCGGAGGATCGCGTCGCCTATTGCGATCATGTCGCCGACCGACTTCGCGAATGACAGCGCCTGGTTCGTCCACATGCTCGCGTCGGCGACTCCGATCCGCCGGTACCGGTCTCGCAACTCGGCGACCTTGTCGATCGCCCGCTGCAGACGCTCGCCCGTCTTGATGACGGTCGACGCCTCGGTCATCTCGTCGCCCAGTTCCGCCGAGATCTCGTAGACGTTCTGGTCACCGTCTCGGGCGAGGAGGTCTTTCTCCTTGTCGCCTTCGATCTGCTCGGCGCCGGCGTACAGGCCTTGCTCAACAGCCGACGCCGGAGCATGGGCGTTGTCGCGGACGTAGTTCACCACGCTTTCACCGTTGAACAGCCCGTCGAAGATGCACGAGAGCAGGGCGTTGGCCCCAAGCCGGTTCGCGCCGTGGTACTGGTAGTTGACCTCGCCGAAGGCGTATAGACCTTCCACGTTGGTCATCATGTTCCCGGGTGCGCCCTTCTCGAGGCCGCGCAGATCGCTCTTGGGCGTGTATCGCGTCCACAACCCGCCCATCGAGTAGTGCACGCCGGGGAAGATCTTCATGGGGAACTCGCACGGGTCCTCGCCCACGAACTTGCGATAGATCTCCATGATGCCGCCGAGCTTGCGCTCGAGTTCCTCGCGGGGCTTGAACGAGAGGTCCAGGTAGACCATCCGTCCGCCGCCGACCCCCATCCCCTCGAGGCACACGTTGAAGATCTCGCGGGTCGCGATGTCACGAGGCACGATGTTGCCGTACGCGGGGTACCGCTCCTCCAAGAAGTAGTACCGGTCCTCATCCGGGATCTGCCTCGGGTCCATGCCCGGCTGCGGGTGAGGGCCCCACGCGCCGGAGGCGTCCTTCTTGCCGGGAACCCAGACTCGCCCGCCTTCGCCGCGCGCGGATTCACTCATCAGTCTGAGCTTGTCGGCGCCCGGGATCGCGGTGGGGTGCACCTGGATGAACTCGCCGTTGGCATACTTCACGCCCGCCTGGTAGCAGCGGCTCGCGGCGGCGCCCGTGCACATCACCGAGTTGGTGCTCTGGCCGAAGACGAGCCCGCAGCCTCCGGTCGCCATCACGACGGCGTCGGCGCGGAACGCGCGGATCTGCATCGTCCGCAGATCCTGGGCCACGATCCCGCGGCAGGCGCCCATCTCGTCGAGCACGGGCCTGAGGAACTCCCAGTGCTCGTACTTGTGCACCTTGCCGGCGGCCTCGGCGCGACGGACCTGCTCGTCCAGGGCGTACATGAGTTGCTGGCCGGTCGTGGCACCCGAGAAGTGTGTCCGCTTGTACAGGGAGCCTCCGAACAGTCGCAGGTCCCTCTGGCCTTCTGCGGTTCGATTGAACGGCACACCCATCCGGTCCAGGAGATCGATGATCCTCGGCGCCATCTGGGCCATCTCGTACACCGGGGGCTGGTGCGCGAGGAAGTCGCCTCCGTAGATCGTCTCATCAAAGTGCTCGTGCTCGCTATAGCCCTGCTGGCGCGCGATGTCGTTGCAGGCGTTGATACCGCCTTGTGCGCACACGGAGTGCGACCGCTTCACCGGCACGATCGAGAACAGATCGACGGGGATGCCGCCCTCGGTGATGCGGACGGCTGCCGCCAGTCCCGCGAGCCCTCCGCCCACCACGATCACGCGCTGCTGCTGCGACGCACCGGCCATATCAGTGTTGCCCTCCGGAATGTTCGATCGTGTCGCCTCCCCGAGAAGAAACATCCATGGAGCGCGCTTCGGCTTCGCCGCCGTCGGTGGGCACTTCTCCGTGAAGCGACATCTCGACCTGGCGGGCTTCCGCCGGATCGAGCGCCGCGAAGCCGACGACGGACGCCCAGCCGGCCACCATCAGCCCGGCGCCGATCGCCGTGCAGGCGTAGCCCCAACGTTTCTGGGCGGTCACCGTAACGGTCAGGCCCCAGGTGATCGCCGCTGTCCACAGGCCGTTGGCGAAGTGGAACACGAGCGCTGTGACGCCCAGGAAGTAGAACAGCGACACGGCCACGCCGAGCGCCGTGAACCCTTCGTCCCCGCCCCGGAGTGCCGCCGCGAGCGTGGACGCCGCGAAGTGATGGGACCACTCGGTGCCGCCGGGAACAAGGAACGACCATCCCCAGCGCAGCGTCGCGATGTGGTAGACGATGAACAGGAATCCCAGGTAGCCGGTCCAGCGCTGCAACGAGTACCGGAGATTGCTCTGGTACCGGTACGCGCCGGTGTTGCCCTTGCCGGACGTGGCGTAGTACACGCCGAGAACCGAGTGGAACGCGATCGCGCCCCACAGCGTGATCTCGATCAGGAGCAGCAGCGGGAGTTCATTGATGAACTCCACTTCTTTCTGGAACGTGCCGACACGCCGATCAAAGCCCTCTCCATCGATCCGCGTATTGAACGCGCCCCAGAGGATGGTGGAGTTCGTGGTGAGGTGCATCACCAGGAACAGCCCGATAGGGACGATGCCCGTGAGGCTGTGGAGCCTCCGGAGCAGGAAGTGATGTCGTTCCATGAATGACCGGGAATCTGCCACGGTGCGTTCTGACCCTCGTTAGGGGATTCGGTCTGATCAGCCGATCGGATTCGTTCCCAGGCCCCCCGGGCCGCCGGGCATCCCGGGTGCGCCCGGGCCGCCCACTCCCTTGCCCTCGGCCACCTGCTTGGCCAGCATCTGCGACAGCTCAACGAACCGCATGCGGAGTTCGTTGATCGCCGAGCTCAGGTCCTTGGCTTCCTGCTCCGAGAGGTTGCCCTTGGTCTTCTCCTCGAGCACCGCGAGCAGGTCGATGTAGAAGCGGCTCAGGTCCGGATCGAACACGACGCCGCCGGACTCCTTGTCCGCGACGCCGCCGAGGTACATGATCGCCTGGGTCACGAGCATGCCGACGAGCGAAGGGAAGTCGGCCGGGGGCAGCTGCTGAGCGCCGGGCCCGCCGGCGCCGGCTTCACCCGGTGCGCTCTGGGCCGCGGCTTCGGCTTCCGCCTGAGCCATCTTCTCCTTCTCGGCCTGCGCCTGGGTCTTCCAATCGTCGTCGACGAGGATCTGAGGCTTGGGCTGCGGCTGGTCGCCGGCGTCGCTCATCCTGGGCTCCGTTTCGAGTTGAGGCCTCCGAAGGGCCGATTTCGTGGGAGAAGCGAGTGTAAGCGGGCAACCGTGGCCCCGCGACCGTGACCTACACTTTGCCCGGACAAATGCGCGTCGATCGCCGGAGAGCAGTTCTGATCTCGCACATGAAGCACGCACGACTCGAAACCGTTGCTCTGAGCGCTACCGTGATGGTGTGCGTGCTGGTGTCAGGCTGCTCCAAGAGCCCAGGGCCGACACCGGTCCGCGCCACGGATTTCGTGTCGGCCGGCGGTCCCCCGCCAGCGGCTGATCCAGCGATCTCCACGGCTCCGCGCGCCCCGGCCCGTGTCGTGTCCCTCCCCCAGGCTCGCGGGGAGGTGGACGACGTGGTCGTGATAGCGGGTTCGCCGAGCCTGCTCGACCGTCAGCCCGAGCCCTCGCTCGGCGCCGGCTCTCCCGGGATCACGCTGGGGGCGGCCGGGCCCGGCGTTGCGAGGCCGGACCAAGTGCCCGCCGAGCGCCACGCGGGCCCGCCCGTGGATCCCAAACTCGTGCAGGTCGACCAGATGGTGGGGCAGGTCAACGGGCGTCCGATCTTCGCCGAGCAGTTCTTCGAGCCGATGCACGCCCGTTTGTCTCGCGAGGCCCAGCGCATGGATCAGCGCGAATGGCTGGCGATGGTGCGCGAGGACATCCAGCGCGCACTCGTCGATCAGATGCGCGACGAGTTGCTGCTCGCCGAGTTCGAATCGTCGCTCACGCCCGAGCAGAAGCAGGGCGTGCTGGCGTTCATCCAGAACGTCCGCGCGGATCTCATCAGCGGCAACCTGGGCAGCGAGGGCATCGCCAACTCGCGCCTCCTCGAGGCCGAAGGGCTCGATCTGAACCAGAAGGTCCGGGATGTCACCCAGCGCCAGTTCATTCTCGCCCAGCTCCGAAAGGCGATCGGCTCACGCGTGCACATCAGTTTCTGGGACGTGCAGCGGTACTACGAGCGCAACCTCGACCAGTTCCTCCCTCCACCCGTAGCTCGCTACCGGGTGATCCGGGTGCGGGCATCTGAGACCGAAGCGGTCGACCGGGTCACAACCCGCCTGGATTCCGGCGATTCGTTCACAGAGATCGCCTCTGAGGAAAGCTCGTTCAACACCCAGGGCGACAACCTGCTGGAGATCACACTCGAGTCCCGCACGCTCGCGGATGCTCGGGTCTTCGGACCCGATTCTCTCAACGACGCCGCGCTCGCGCTGTCGCCGGGAGACGTCTCGCCTCCCGTGGAAGTGGGCACACAGGTGTTCTGGCTCCGCCTCGAAGAGATCCATCAGCCCGAGGGTGAGAGCCTCTACGAGGCCCAGACCGGCATCGAGAGCATGCTCCGCAGCCAGCGTCTGCAGGAGGAAGAGATCCGGTACTTCTCGGAGTTGTTCCGACGGGGCAGCTTCACCGAACTCGACTCGATGATGGCGCGTCTCCTCGAGTTCGCCGCCGAGCGATACCTGATCCAGGCGCCGACAGCCGAGACCACAGCGCGACGACCCAGCGGGTGATCCGCCCGCTCGGCTCACTCCTGCCCCGCATCCGCGGCGCATCGTCCGGCGGGCGTGCCCTGGGCCCGAGCGGCGAGCGCCTCGCGGCCAGGTTCCTCCGGCGCTCGGGATACAAGCTCCTTGCCCGGAACCAGCGAACAGGCGTCGGCGAAGCCGATCTTGTGTGTCTCGGGCCGGACCGGCGCACGCTCGTCATCGTCGAGGTCAAGACGAGGCTGGCGGGCGCCGACGGACGCGCGGCACGCCCGGAAGACGCGATCACCGCGCACAAACGCCGAAAGCTCGTGCAGGTGGCGATGAGCATCGCGCGGGCTCGGGGCTGGCGCGACAAGCCCCTTGCGATCGATGTGGTCGCGATCGACTGGAGAGAGTCGGGCGATCACGCGGTGCGCCACTACCCGCGCGCCGTCACGCTGGACCGTTGAGCGGCGCCGGCAGCTCTGGAACCGAGTCTTCGTCCATGGCGGCCGGCGGGGCGAGAGCGAGCGGCACGACGAGGCTGAACATCGAGCCCCGCCCGACTTCGGAGACAAGCTGGATCTCGCCCTGGAGCAGGTCCGCGAACTCCTTGGCGATCGCCAATCCCAGGCCGGTGCCCTGGTGCGACCTCGTGTGGCCCGCGTCGATCTGGCTGAACTTCTCGAAGATGAACTGCTGCTGGTCCGCCGGGATGCCCGGTCCGGTGTCCAGCACGCTCACGCGGAGGCGCGGCTCGCCGTCACCGCCGACCACCCTGTCGGCCCGCAGCGTGACCTCGCCCTCGTCGGGAGTGAACTTGACGGCGTTGCTGAGGAAGTTGAACACCACGTGGTGGAATTTCTGCTGGTCCGTCTCGACGAGCGGGAGATCCGCGTGCTTCGGCTCTGTCGTGAACCCCTCTTCGCGCGACGCCTGGAGCTGGAGCGAGAGCGACAGAGATTTCCGGTCGGCCAGCGGCTTGATCAACGCGACGAGCGCCTCGCACGTCTCGGCCACGTTCACCCGCTGGGTGTGGATCTCGATGTTGCCCGCTTCGATCTTGGCCATCTCCAGGAGCTCGTTGATCATCTGGAGAAGCGTTCGACCGGCGCTGACGATGTTGTCAAGGTACCGCTGACGCTTGGCCAGCTGATCCGGGCTGATCGGCTCGTGCCCGCTCTCGGCGTCTTTCGAGGCGATGTCCTGGAGGATCTCGGCGAACCCGATGATCGAATTTAGGGGTGTGCGGAGCTCGTGACTGATGCTCGCGAGGAACTCGCCCTTGAGGCGGGCCGACTCGTGCAGCTCGCTGTTCCGCTGCTCGAGCTCGTTCAGGCGCATGTCCAAGCTGCGATTGATGCCACGGAGCAGCTGCTGCTGCTCGGAGAGGTTCGCGAGCATCGAATTGAACGCGTCGGACAGCTGCTCGAACTCGTCGCCCGTCTTGAGCGCCGACCGGATCTCCAGGCTGCCCTCGCGCACGCGATCGGCGGTCTGCGTCAGCGTGCGCACCGGGCTGAGGATCAGGCGCTTGGTGATGATGTAGAAGACGAGCACCGCCATCGAGCCCGCGATGAATCCGGCCAGCAGCATGTAGACCCGGTTGACGAGGAGCTGGTCGCCCGCGGCCGTCGATCGCCTGTTGACGACGACGACCCCCAGCGGTTCGTTGGTGTCGCTGAACACGAGGCGCGCGTATCTGTACAGACGGTCCTCGCTATCCCACGCTGCTTCCGAGTGCTCGCTCGACCTCCGCGGACCATCTTCCCGGGGGGCCAGTTCGTCCTGGGCGTTCTTCAGGAATCCGCCGGCGAACTGCGTGTTGTTCCACTGCTCGAGCTCCCACCACCGGATCTGCAGATCCCGCGGGGAGGCGCTCGGCTCATCCTCCGTCGGCGGGCCGCCGATATCGAAACGCTCGGGATCGACAACGCGGCGCTGCGTCCACAGGTCGGCGATCTGGCGGGAGCTCTCGAGTTGGGCGTCGTCCACGATCCGCCCGAGGCGGAGCCACGGCACGACGAGCGAGGCCAGGACGATCAGGATGATCGCCGCGCCGAACAAGAGGAGGCACTTGTTGGCGAGAGAGATTCCTCGGGCCATGCCCAAGTCTACCGCCCCGCGTGGCGGGGCTACTCCAGGACGTCGTCCGGGCGCAACCCCGCGCGGTTCCGCTCCTCGCTGCCCGCGTCCGGCTCGCCGTCGCCGCTCCAGTCCAGTCGCGGAGCATCACCCCACATCATCTCCAGGTCATAGTGCGCCCGGGTTTCTTCCGTGAACAGGTGGGCGACGACGTCGACGAAGTCGATGACGATCCAGCTGGAGTCCTCGCCCTTGATGTTGGAGTTGAACACCCCGAAGTCGAGCTCGTCGGCCAGTTCCTCGATGTGGAAGCCCGCCGCACGGATCTGGCGCTCGGATGTCCCGGTGGCGATCACGAGGAAGTCGGTGACCGGGCTGCGGCCACGGAGGTCGATCACGATCGCGTCTTCGCACTTGTCTCCGTCGAGGGACCGCGCGGCTTCGATCGCAAAGCGCTTGGCGAGCGCCAGACGCTCGGGGCTGGGGTTCACACTGGCCGAGGGCTCATCCCGCAGCGGGAGGCCGGTCGACGCATCGATCTGTTCTGGGGCGGGTGGGGAGGCTGACATCGGGAGTAGGCTAGGCCGGGCGGGCCCGCGCCACCATCCGACGCCCCCTCGGCGCCCCGCTGGGTTGCCACCGGGCTCCCTTCCTGCCATAATGCTCGGCTCGGTCGAGATCTGACCCCCTTTCCCTTTTGGCGAGTCATCCATGGCGATCAGGATCAAAGCACGTGCCGGCGAGTCCCCCGAGCAGCTCCTCCGCAGGTTCAAGAAGCTCTGCGAGAAGGAGGGCCTGACGAAGGACGTCAAGCGCCGCGCGTTCTACGAGAAGCCCAGCGAGCGGCGCCGCCGGGCGGCGCGGAAGAGCCAGAAGCGGGTGGCCCCCGGCGGTCGCTCTGGCGGCCGGCGCTAGCGCCGGGCTTCAGCGAACCGAATCGAATTCATGAGCGGGCCCGGATCGGCCCGCTTTTTCTTGCGCCCCCCTGACAACTTGCTATCCTCCCCGTCCGATCAGTGCCCGCCCGCCGGGGAGGTCGGGGTCGTTGGCGGGTCGCCCGCCGGTCAGGGAGACTCGCTGATTCCGTCGATCCAGTGCCCTGACGTGGCGCCCGACGCTGCCACGACAGTCTGACATCCACCTTTGTTTGCTTGGAGAGCCGCCCGAAATGGACACGTTCCCGGTTGTGCTTGCAGCGTTGAACGAGATCCCCGCCCCGTACTGGGTTGCGCCCATCGGAGCCATCGCGGCTCTGCTCATGGCCCAGGTCTTCACCCGCTCCGTCATGAAGGAGTCCGAGGGTGACGACGAGATGATCCGGATCGCTCAGGCGGTCCGCGACGGCGCGATGGCCTACCTGACCCGCCAGTACAAGGTGGTCGCGGGCGTGTTCGTGCTGCTCGTCATCTTCCTTGCGGGGCTGTGGGCGCTGAATCTCCAGCCCGCTCTCTCCATGCTGGGCGTGCCGGTGGCAGGGTTCCTCTCCGGCCTCTGCGGCTGGTTCGGCATGAAGATGGCCACCAACGCGTCGGCGCGCACGACCTACGCCGCCAAGCAATCGCTCAACTCCGGCCTCAAGGTCGCGTTCCGCTCGGGCGCCGTGATGGGCCTCAACGTCGTCGGCTTCGCGCTGCTCGACGTGTCGATCTGGTTCCTGCTGCTCAACGGGTTCGGCGACCAGATCGGCCTCAGCGGCTCGGTCGCCGAGAACGCCACGGTGATGCTCAGCTTCGGCATGGGCGCTTCGACGCAGGCGCTCTTCGCCCGCGTGGGCGGCGGCATCTACACGAAGGCCGCCGACGTCGGCGCCGACCTCGTCGGCAAGGTCGAGGCCGGCATCCCCGAAGACGACCCCCGCAACCCCGCGACCATCGCCGACAACGTGGGCGACAACGTCGGCGACGTCGCCGGCATGGGCGCCGACCTCTACGAGTCGTACTACGGCTCGATTCTCGCGACAATCGCCCTCGGAGCCGCGGCCGCGTTCACGCTCGCGGACGATGCGGTGGCCACCTCCAACGCGTTCCGCCTCGCGGCGGCCCCGCTGGGCCTCGCGGGCCTGGGCATCTTCTGCTCGATCTTCGGCGTGTTCACCGTGAAGGCCAAGGAGGGCGCGAACTTCGCGCAGCTCCTCAAAGGCCTGCACACCGGCGTCTACATCGCTTCGGCCCTGATCCTCGTCGCGACGTTCGGCCTGCTGTTCTTCCTGTTCGGAGGTGACAAGGGCGCCGTCCTCGCCAGCGCCGGCACCACGTGGTGGAAGCTCTCGCTCTCGGTCGTGTTCGGCCTCATGGCCGGCAACGTGATCGCCTACGCCACGGAGTACTACACCTCGTACGAGCACGCGCCCACCAAGCGCATCAGCGAGCAGGCCCTCACCGGGCCGGCCACCGTGATCATCGCCGGTATCGCCGAGGGCATGAAGTCCACGTGGGCGTCGCTGCTCACCGTGGTCGTCGCCATCATCGGCGCGTTCTCGCTCGCCGGTGGCTCCGAGAGCTTCCTGATGGGTCTCTACGGCGTCGGCATCGCCGCGGTCGGCATGCTCAGCACGCTGGGCATCACGCTGGCCACCGACGCCTACGGCCCGATCGCAGACAACGCCGGCGGCAACGCCGAGATGACCAGCCAGCCGCCCGAGGTCCGCGAGCGCACCGACATGCTCGATTCGCTCGGCAACACCACCGCCGCGACGGGCAAGGGCTTCGCCATCGGTTCGGCGGCTCTGACGGCTCTGGCTCTGTTTGCCGCGTACGTCCAGGTCGTCCAGACCCAGATCACGACGCAGGCCGAGACGTTCATCGACAGCGGGTCGTACACCGCGCCGGCGCCGACGACACAGCCGCTCGCCGACGTGACCAGGTCGTTCGCTGTCTACGAGGGGTACGGCAAGTTCGCGATCGTCACGGGATCGGACGAAGAGCGTGAGGTCGACGGCGCGATGTGGCTGTCGACCACCGGCGGCCACGGCGGGCGTCCCTCGCCGGACGTGGGCGCGACGTTCGAGGCGCAGCGCGTCGGGAACGGGTACGAGGTCACCATCGTGGAGCCCCACGACGGCCACGACGACATCTACACCCTCAGCCTCGCTTCCAGCCGCTTCGGATCGATCCAGGACGTCTTGACGTTCTTCGACGTCAGCCTCACGAACCCGCGCGTCCTGGGCGGCATCTTCATCGGCGTCCTCCTGGCCTTCCTGTTCTGTGCGATGACCATGAACGCCGTCGGCCGCGCCGCATACGCCATGATGGGCGAGTGCCGGCGCCAGTTCGGCAAGATCCGCGAGGCGCTCCGCAAGGGCGGGATGAGCGAGGAAGACCTCGCCAACCCCGACAACTGGCCCAAGGAAGGCGTCGAACTCGACGGCAAGCACTACCCCGACTACGGCACCTGCGTTGATATCTCGACGGCGGGAGCTCAGAGGGAGATGGTTATCCCCGCGATCCTGGCGATCGTGGTGCCCATCCTCGTCGGCCTCACGCTCAGCGTGCCCGGCGTCATGGGCCTGCTGGCCGGCGGCCTGACCTCGGGCTTCGCGGTCGCGGTCTTCATGGCCAACGCCGGCGGCGCGTGGGACAACGCCAAGAAGCTCATCGAGAGCTTCGGCAAGATCACCGCCGACGACATGGTCAACAACGCCTCGCAGCGCGAGAAGGTGCCGGCCTCCATCCGCGAGCCGCTTCTGGCCCGCGCCCAGGAGGCCGTCAACGCCGGTCGCGGCGACGAGATCATCTACGGCAAGGGCTCCGAGGACCACAAGGCAACGGTCGTCGGCGACACGGTCGGCGATCCGTTCAAGGACACCTCCGGCCCGTCGCTGAACATCCTGATCAAGCTGATCTCGATCGTGTCCGTCGTGTTCGCCGGCCTTGTCGTGAAGTACGGCCCGATCGTCGGCTCGTTGCTCGGGCTGGATTGACGCGCGGGTCCCGCGTCGTCCCCATCAAGGAGGCGGCCTCATCATGAGTGTTCCGATGACCGAGGTCGTGAGCAAGATCGGCCTCAGGAAGAGCGTGCGCCTCAGCCGTCTGGAGCTGAAGCAGAACTTCGTCAACACCCAGCCGTTCCACGACACCAACGACCAGAGCGACGACCGCTGCATCATCATCTGCGGCTCGCCACGCTCGGGCACCACGCTGTTCCGCGAGCACATCGCCCGGCACCCGAACATCGCGTGCGGGCCGGAGCTCAACTGCCTGACGGACATGGTCAATCCCAAGCGCCTGGCGATGGACTACCAGTTGCCCGTCGAGGACGTTCGGCGTTTGCTGCACGAGAGCACGTCGATCGTGCGCTTCGTCGAGAAGTTCTGCCGCGACTACTGCGAGAAGCAGGGCAAGACCCGGTGGGCCGAGAAGACGCCCGCCAACGTGCGCCAGCTCCCGCGCCTCATCCACCAGTTCCCCAAGGGCAGGTTCGTCCACGTGATCCGGGACGGGCGCGACGCGGTCTGCTCGCTGCGGAACCACCCCAAGGTGAGCATCCGCAAGGGCAAGCCGGTTAATCGCAACGTGAACAACCCGATTTCCCGGTGCGCGACGATCTGGGCCGACCGGGTCGGGCGCGGGCTGCAGGTCCGGGGCCATCCGCAGGTGGTCGAGGTCAAGTACGAGAACCTGGTCACTGACGCGGAGAACGAGCTGCGCCGCCTGTGCGAATTCCTCGAAGAGGACTTCGACCCGGCGATGCTCGAGGGATCCGGCGGCGCGAGGGCCGGGCAGAGCGGCTTCATGAACAACGAGATGGCCGCCGCCAAGGTCCACACCAAGAGCTTCGGGCGCTGGCGCCGCGATCTCACGATCAGCGAACGCAAGGACGTCGCCCGCCTCGGCGGGGCGTTTCTCAAGATCCTCGGGTATGCCGAGGACGATTCATGGATCGATGAGCCGGTCGAGTCGCGCTAGCGGATCTGCTCAGCCACGCTCGGCGATGGGGATGTACGGCGCGTCGTGCGGGCCGATGTAGTCCGCCTTGGGGCGGTAGAGCCTGTTGTCCGAGA
This sequence comes from Phycisphaerales bacterium, assembly GCA_028289195.1. Classification (GTDB taxonomy): domain Bacteria; phylum Planctomycetota; class Phycisphaerae; order Phycisphaerales; family UBA1924; genus JANQQR01. Next base: position 84,210 of record JANQQR010000002.1, read on the forward strand.
GCTGCTCGATCACGTGGCCGCTCCATCCGCCGAGGCGGCTGATGGCGAACAGCGGCGTGAACAGGTCGAGCTGCAGGCCGATGCAGTGGTACGTAGTGGCCGAGTAGAAGTCGACGTTCGGGTAGATGCCCTTGGCCGCGACGGCGTCTTCCATCACCTTCTCGATGGCGAAGCTCTTCTCGTAGAGGTCCTGGTTGCCAGTGTCCTCGGCGAGCTGCTTGGCGAGCGTCTTGAGGTAGGTCGCGCGCGGGTCGTAGGCCTTGTAGACCCGGTGCCCGAAGCCCATGACCTTCTCCTTGCGTTCCAGCTTGCCCGTGATGAACGCGTCGGCGTCGGCGACGGTCGGGATCTCGTTGAGCATCCGCATGACACCCTCGTTGGCGCCGCCGTGCAGCGGGCCGCGGAGCGAGCCGATGGCGGCTGTGAGGGCCGAGTAGACATCGCTCATGGTCGAGATGACCACGCGGGCCGAGAAGGTCGAGTTGTTGAGGCCGTGGTCGGCGTGCAGGATCAGGCAGACGTCCAGGGCCTTGGCCATGGTCGCCGTCGGCTTCTCGCCGTTGAGCATGTTCAGGAAGTTCTCGGCGATCGACAGGCTGCTGTCGGGGGCGACCACCGGAAGGCCGCGCCGGTGGCGGTCGAAGGCGGCCACGATCGCCGGGGCGCAGGCCAGCACGTTGAGAGCCTTGTCGCGGGCGCTGTCCGGATCGTTCTGGTTCGGATCCGAATCGAACATGGCCAGCGACGAGACCATGGTCCGGAGCATGTGCATCGGTTCGGCCGTCTTGGGCAGCGTCGTGATGCGCTCCTCGAGCCCGGCGGGAAGCTGGTAGCGGGAGCGGATGTCCTGCGTGAACGCGTCGAGCTCGCTCTGGGTCGGCAGACGCCGGTTCCACAGCAGGAAGACCGTCTCCTCGAAGGTCGAGTTGCGGGCGAGATCGTCGATCGCGATGCCGACGTATTCCAGGATCCCCTGGGTCCCGTCGATGAACGACATCTCGGTCTCGGCGGCAATGATCCCTTCCAGGCCCTTGGGGGCGGTCGTCGTCATAAGAGGTCTCGCTCCTCGCCGTCGCGGGGGCATCCCGCGCGGCCAATTGGTACTTTGCACGTCGTATGACCGCCCGCTCAGAGCTCCCACATGCCCGAGGGGCGGCAGTCCGGCGACTATAAGCGCCGTGTCCCAGCCCTTCAAACCGCTTTCCGATCGCCCGCTCCGATGCCGGACCCCTCGCTCCAAGCCCCCCCGTCAATCCTGGTCGCCGGGCGTCTGCTGATCGATCCGGAGCGGGCCCCCGAGCCCGGCTGGATCCTCGTCCGCGACGGACGCATCGAGGAGATTCACTCCGGCGACGCTCCCTCCGAGGCCCCGGGCCTGATCGTCGGCGGGCGCGACCGGCTGATCTGCCCCGCGTTCACCGACGCGCACTGCCACCTGCCCCAGTTCCCCGTGATCGGCGCCGATGGCCTGGGCCTGCTCGAGTGGCTCGAGCGAGTGGTGTACCCCGCTGAGGGGTCCTGGGGCCGCGGAGGAGCGCTCGCGGGCGCCCGGCGTGCCGTCGGGGCGATGGCCCGGGAGGGTACAGCGGGGTTTGCGGCGTTCCTGACAAGCCACGCCGGGCCCGGCGCGGACGTCCTCTCGTGGCTGGAACAGGACTCTCCGATGCGTGCGATCGCCGGACGCGTCGCCATGGACCGCAACGCGCCGGATGACCTGATCGCTTCTGATCGCGCGGGCGGGGACCCAGACGAACCGGCCGATCGCGCCGGCGACCCGGGCACGGAGAACCGGGTGCGCAGGTCGCTCAATCCCAGATTCGCCCCCGCCTGCACCGGCCCGCTCCTGGAGAAGCTCGGCCGTGGAGCGGCAGATCGCTGGGTGCAGACACACCTGAGCGAGAGCGTCGAAGAGGTCGAGCTCGTCGGCGCGTTGTTCCCCGACGCGCCGAGCTACACGGAGGTGTACGACGAGTTCGGGCTCCTCACACCCAGGACATTGCTCGCCCACTGCGTACACCTGACCGATCGTGAGTGGGCCGTGGTCGCGCGCCGCGACAGCATCGCCGTGCATTGCCCGACCGCGAACACGTTCCTGCGGTCAGGGCGGTTCAATCTCGACAAGGCCCGCGAGTTCGGCGTGCGCGTCGCGCTCGGCTCGGATGTCGCCGCGGGCGCGGACATCGCGATGCCTCGGGTCGCTCGGGCGATGATCGAGACCGCCAAGCACCGCGCGATGGGCAGCACCGAGCCGGTGTCGATCCCCACTCCCGCTCAGGCGTGGGACATGATCACCAGGACGAACGCCCAGGAGCTGGGGTGGTCCGGCTCCGGTGTGATCTCGCGAGCGGCCGCCGCCGACCTTCTCGTGTTGCGGCCGCCGGAGTCGTGGTTCGACGAGCACTTAATCGGGCGCCTCCTCTACGGCTGGGAGAGCGGATTGATCGAAACCCGCGTTTTCAATGGCGGGATCGTGCGCCCGGATACGATCTAGCCCCCGAGACCGACCGTGTTCCTCCCGATTGGCACAGACCGACCGCTGCGGCGCCCGACCCGGATCGTGTACGGGTTGATCGCGGCCAACGTGCTCGTGTTCCTCGTCGGGCAGGTGTGGTCGAGCCCACGCGCCGATCCCGAGGGCTGGGCGCGGATCTTCCAGACACTCTGGCTCGATCCCGTGCGCTTCCAGTGGTGGGGCTTGCTCGGCTACCAGTTCCTCCACGCCGATATCTGGCACATCGGCTTCAACATGCTGTTCCTGTTCGTGTTCGGCCCGAACGTTGAAGACCGGTTCGGGCGGACGGGATTTCTCGGTTTCTATCTGGCCGCGGGCGCGATCGCGGGCGGCGCGCACGCGCTGCTGGAAGTGAGCCCGGTCATCGGAGCCAGCGGCGCCGTCTCGGGCGTGACGGGCGCCTACCTCGTGCTGTTTCCCAAGACCTATGTCCGGCTGTTCGTGATCTTCTTCCTGATCGGGTCTTTCCAGATCCCGGCCGCGTGGTTCATCGGGTTCGCGATCGCGCGCGACATTTTCATGGCGTTCGGCTCGGATGGGTATGGCGTGGCCTTCTTCGCCCACCTCGGCGGCTACCTCTTCGGCGGGTCGATCTCCATGTTCCTGCTGGCGACCAAGCTGCTGGCGCGCGAGCCCTACGACCTGTTCTCGCTCGGACGCCAGGCGCACCGCAGAAGGCAGTTCCGGGAGCTCACAAGCCGCGGCGGCACGCCATGGAGCGCCGAACTCGACGGGACATCGAAGGTGCGCAAGCAGAAGGACGCGCCCGAGCCCGAGGCGGATCCCGAATTGCTGGAAGGGCGTGCGCGGCTCAACCGGCACCTCGCGGCGGGGGAGGGCGATCGGGCCGCGGCGCTCTACCTGGAACTGCTCGAGAAGCACGGGTCGGTCACCCTGTCGAGAGACGCGCAGTGCGCGATCGCGGCCAAGCTCCTCGAGATGGGGAATCATGCCGATGCCGCGGCGGCCTTCGAGGTGTTCCTCAAGCGTTGGCCCCGCGACCGGGAGCGCGATCACATGCGGGTGCTGCTCGCTCTGGTAAGCGCGCGGTACCTCAACGACCCCGTGCGGGCGTCGCAGCTCCTCGGAGAGGTGCAGATCGATGCCCTTCCGGAGGCGGAGCAGACGCTCGCAAGAGAGCTCAAGGAAGAGCTCGGATAAGGTCACTGCTCGTGAGCCGAACCCGAATCAAGATCTGCGGCCTCAAGACCCCCGAGGATGCCCTGTGGGCTGTGGAGTGCGGGGCCGATGCGCTCGGGTTCGTGTTCGTCGAGTCATCCCCGAGGTTCATCGAGCCCGAGCGGGCGTGGGATCTGGTTTCCTACCTGCCCCCGTTCGTCTCGAGCGTCGGCCTGGTCGCCGACACCAAGCCGGGCGTGTTCTCCTCGCTCGCCGAGCGGTGCCCCTGCGACTGCTTCCAACTCCATGGCCGGGAAACGCCGGACGACGCGCGGGCCCTCGCGGCGGTCGCCGGTGGCGTCATCAAGGCCCTGCGGTTCGATGCGGAAACTGTCGAAGCCGATCTGCGGCGCTGGGCCGATGCCGAGTCTGTTGAGGCCCTGCTGATGGATGGTTCCACCGGAGGCCAGGGGACCGCCCTCGACTGGGCCGCGCTGGCGCCTCACGTCGTCGGGATGCACCACCCGCTGATCCTCGCCGGCGGCCTGACCCCGGAGAACGTTGGTGAAGCCATCGCCACCGTCCAGCCGTACGCCGTCGACGTCTCATCGGGCGTCGAGCGCCGTCGCGGCGAGAAGGACTCGGACCTCATCGCCGCGTTCTGCGAGGCGGTGCGGGCTGCGGACGCTCCGTAGGCCGCTCGGACCCTCGCACGGAGCTGCGCCAAATTCGAGTCAAGTTCGTGAACGCCCGTCCGTTGCTTGCGCGCTCGGAGTAGAATCTCAAAACGGTGCAGGTGGGCGCCGCACAGGACGAGAAAAGGAGCGCACGGATGATGATGACTCCAAACGGGAGGCGGTCGGCCGCGCGTGGTGGCGAAGGCGCGGGCGAGCCGATCACACGTGAACAGCGGACTCGCGAACCGGCCGCATCGCAGCGTTTGCGTTGGGTGACTGAGGACGGATGCGGGTTTCTTGTCGATGACAGTCCCGCTTCGTCGCGATCAGACCATCAAACCGAAGCCAAGCTGACGAGTTCAGCCCCGGTTCGCGGATCAATCGCCGAGCCAATGAGCTAGGCACCGCGTTCTCGTTCGCGTCCCGTGCCTAAGCGGGTGTGAAGCTCGCGCCCGACATCACGTCGAAGCTGACGAAGTCACCGACGCGGAAGTCATTCGGGGTCTGGGGCGCCATCGTCTGGCAGACGATCGGGAATCCCGCGTCGACGATCACAGACTGATCCGACGGATCGGTCGCGATGATCTCGCCCTGGACTCTGCGCGGGCGCCCGTACACGGGCTCGACGTACTTGCCCCCGGTGTTGACGACGTCGATCCGGCGTGCCTGTGCGCGGATGGTGCCGACCGCACGCTTGCCCTCTTCGGCGCTGACGCGCTTGTAGACCATCAGGTGGAGCCTGTAGTCGGTGCCCGGGATGCCCAGGTGGATCACCTCGCTCCCGTTCTCGATCAGGATGCCCCTGGCATGTCGAGCGTCGTTGGCGGCTTGTGTTTCAGACATCAGCACCATCCCCGCGAGCGATCCCGGACCCAATTCCAGGGATTCGATCTAGTTGGATCGGGTGACAGCATCGCCGATCCGAAGAAAATTCGCCAGAAGCAGGGGGCCCTGGGAGGTGAGGAAGCTCTCAGGATGGAACTGGACGCCATCCACAGGGGCTTCGCCCGCTCCCGCGCGTCGCCGGAGCCCCATGACGACTTCGTGCTCCGACCCGTCATCGAGTGTCTCTCGCGTCCAGGCGCTGATCTCCCAGCCATCCAGCGCCACGGTGTCTCGCTCGATGACGAGGCTGTGGTATCGGGTCGCCACAAAGGGCGAATCGAGGCCCTCGAAGATCCCCCGGCCGTCGTGCTCGATCTCGCTGGTCTTGCCGTGCATCACTCGGCTGTGGCGGGCGACCGTCATCCCTTCGGTGAACCCGATGCACTGGTGCCCGAGGCACACCCCGAGGATGGGGATCCGGCCGGTGAATCGGGACACGATGTCGTTGGAGACCCCGGCCTCAGTCGGCGAGCAGGGGCCGGGCGAGATCACGACGTGCGTGGGCGCGATCGTCTCTGCCTCGTCCGGCGTGATGGCGTCGTTGCGCACGACCTCGATCGATGCGCTCCCATCGATCTCACCGATGCGATGCACGAGGTTCCAGGTGAACGAATCGTAGTTGTCGATGAGCAGGATTCTGGTCACGGCCGTTCCCGTTGCGGTTCGGAAGACCAGAAGCGTAGGCGGGAGGGGCTCGGCGAGCCGCGCAGGATCAGGCCGCGACCGTTCCCGCCACGCCGTCCCGCGTCACGTAGAACAGGCGGTCGGTGATCGGGTAGGGCAGACGCTCGAAGTCGGCGTGCACGCGTTCGCGCAGCCTGTCGACGAAGTCTCCGGGATCCGCGGAAATGGCCAGGAACATGTCCCGCGACGGGCAGGCGACGAGGAAATCGCCGCCGAGTTCCGGGGCCAGCCTGTCGAAGAGCCGGTCCAGCAGCAGGCGCGATGCGTCGTAGCCGTCCTGGAGCGAGAGTACCACGGCGCGTCCGCCTTCAGAGGATTCGAGCGGGCGGAACTCCAGATCGGGCGTGTAGCGCAGCAGGTTCTCGCGGGAGACGTCGTCGAGGTCTTCCGGTTCCAGGTCCCACTTGATCATCTGTTCGGTCGTGACACTCACCGTCATGTACGGCATGTCGATCACGAAGACCACGACGGTGTCATTGACGTAGGGGACGTGCGCCACCATCTCTTCCGAGAGATGGTCGAATATCGAGACCGGCTGGATGCGGGGCATGATCTTGGGCTTGGCCAGTTCCCAGGGGAGGGCGCTCGCGGCGACTGAATCGTCGTCGAAGAGGTGATCGAGGTACTGCTCGACGATCTCACGCCCGCGATCGGTGTCGGTCGCGACGAGCCGGAGGAGGTTCTCGAGATCGAGCCTCCGGCCATTGACGATCAGTTCGCGCGGGCCCGTTTGGGCGACGTCGAACTCCGGGCGACGCTGGCGGAGCAGGTCGGCGACCTGTCGCGCGAACGCTTCGGGCTCGTTGGGCATGAGAGACATGAACAGATCCTCGTCTGTGCGCGGCCTGCGATGATCAACCCGGCTTCCGTGCCCAGGGGGTGCTTCCAGCGAGCCCGAGGGCGGCCCCGGCTTCCCCGGGGATTGTTCAGCCTCCAAGCGGCCAGGGCCAGCGTTACCATCGGCGATTGTCGGCCCAAGACCAGCTTTGGGATCGCAAGAATCCGCCAGGAAACCTCCGCATGACACGAAGTTGCACCGTTCAAGGTCCTGATAATCCGGTCGCGATCGGGGCCAGCGAGCCTCCGGCCATCATCGCGGGCCCGTGCGTGATCGAGAGCGAGTCGCTGTGCATGACGATCGCGGAGCGGGTTGCGGCGAGCTGTGCCGAATTCGGCCTCCCGTTCATCTTCAAGGCCAGCTTCGACAAGGCGAACCGCACGAGCATCGACTCGCCCCGCGGGCCGGGCGTCGACGAGGGGCTCGCGGTGCTTGCCAAGGCCCGCAGCGAGTTCGGGATCCCCGTCACGACCGACATCCACCTCCCCGATCATGCCGCGCCCGTCGCCGAGGTCGTCGACGTGCTGCAGATCCCCGCGTTCCTGTGCCGCCAGACCGATCTGCTGCTGGCCGCGGGAGAGGCGGCGGTCCAGCACGGGTGCGCTGTGAATGTGAAGAAGGGGCAGTTTCTCTCGCCGGCTGAGATGGAAGGCCCCGTCTCCAAGGTCGCGTCGACCGGATGCCGCCAACTGATCGTGACCGATCGTGGCACGTTCTTCGGCTACAACCGGCTGGTGAGTGATTTCATCGGAGTCGGTGATCTGCTCGAGAGCGGCTCGGGCGATCACGCCCCGGCTGTGTGCTTCGACGCCACCCACTCGGCACAGCTCCCCGGGGCCGGCTCGACGAGCGGCGGCCGGCGCGAGCGCGTGCCGCTGCTGGCTCGGGCCGCGGCAGCCGCGGGGGTCGATGCGCTCTTCATGGAGTGCCACCCGGATCCGCAGAACGCCAAGAGCGACGCGAGCACAATGCTCCCGCTGGACGGCGTGCACGGGCTCGTGGCCCAGATCAAGCGGATCGCCGAGATCGTTCGATAATCCGGGCAGGCCCGGGTATCCGCAGGGAATCCGCATGGTCTTGCCGCGGGCAGCGCGGGCGCGCTAAGGTTTTCTCGGCATGAAGCACAAATGCGACAAGTGCGACGCGGAGGCGACGGTCCACGAGGTCGTCATCAAGAACGGCGTCAAGGTCACAAAGCACCTCTGCGAGGCTCACGCGAAGGACGAGGGCATCGCGGTCCACTCGCACGCACCGATCAACGAGCTGATCACCAAGTTCGTGATGTCGCATTCGTCCAAGGAGTCGGAAGCTCCGGCCGCCGAGCAGTGCGAAGAGTGCGGCATGACCTGGTCGGAATTCCGTCAGTCGGGTCTGCTGGGCTGCGGCTCGTGCTACCGCACGTTTGAAGACCAGCTCGGGCCGCTGATCGAGCGTGCCCACGACGGCGGGACGCACCACATCGGCAAGGCGCCGAAGAGAAACGAGGGGTTGGTCGATCGCGAGCGTCGTATCGCGTCGCTCAGGAAGAAGCTCACCGAAGCGGTCCGGGCCGAGCAGTACGAGCGTGCGGCTTCCCTCCGCGATGAACTGCTCAGCGCCGAGCGGCCGGGCGACGAGGGGCCGCAGGATTGAGCGGATTGAACGCCAACTTCGGCGCAGACTGGCTCCGAGACGCCGGGCGTGAGTCCGATGTCGTAATCACCTCACGGATCAGGCTCGCGCGAAACTTTGCCGGCTTCCCGTTTGTGAACAGGGCCGAGGAAGAAGACCGGCGTCAGATCCTCGATCTCGCTCGGCGCGACATCATCGAGGGCGAACTCGCCTCACAGATGCTCTGGGTCGACATGAACGAGATCCCTCAGCTCGAGCGGCAGGTGCTGGTCGAGCGCCACCTGATCTCGAAACAGCACTCCAAAGGGGGCTCGCCCCGTGCCGCCGCGATCAGCGCTCCGGACGAGCGTCTGTCGATCATGGTCAACGAGGAGGACCACCTCCGCATCCAGGTGCTGCGCGGCGGGCTCTCGCTCTCCGAGGCATTCGAGCAGATCAACGAGGCCGACGACAGGATCGAGGCCCGCAGCGACTTCGCGTACAGCAACAGGTTCGGCTACCTGACGGCGTGCCCGACGAACGTGGGGACCGGCATCCGGATCTCGGTCATGCTGCACCTGCCGGCGCTCAAGATGACCGGCGAGATCGAGAAGGTCCGGCGCGCCGCGCAGCGGATGAGCCTTGCGGTCCGTGGCTACTACGGCGAGGGCTCGGAAGCGGTGGGGGACTTCTTCCAGATCTCCAACCAGACGACGCTTGGGAAGAGCGAGCACGACCTGCTCGAAGACTTTGAGGCCAACGTCATACCGAAGATCGTCGAGTACGAGCGCCGTGCCCGCCGGGAGCTGCTCGAGAAGCGCCGGGTGATCCTCGAGGACCGAGTCTTCAGGGCGCTCGGCGTGCTCCGCCACGCGCGCCTCCTCAAAGCGGAAGAAGCGCTCGAGAAGCTGAGCTATGTCCGCCTCGGCTGCGTCACCGGTGTCATCGAGGGCACGCGTGTCGAAGACGTCAATCAGCTCATCCTGCTGACGCAGCCGGCCCACATGCAGCGCGTGCTCGGACGCTCGCTCGACCAAGCCGAGCGCAGAGTGGAGCGGGCCACGCTGGTCCGCGCCCAACTCGGCGGGGGCTGATCAGCCGGTCGTCAGCTTGGCGTGCAGGTCCTCGTCGATCCCGAGGTACTCGCGCATGTAGCGGTCGTAGACCTCCGAGTCCTCGTCGCGCGAGAGGTCCAGGCGCAGCTCGTTGATCACCTTCGTGCCCTGGCCGATCCACTCGTCGAACGTTTCTTTCGAGATGTTCTCATGGATCCACTCGCCCACCGGGCCGCGGAACGGCGGCCGGTCCATCTTCGCGCCCGGGCGCCCCGTCCGCTGGCAAACGAATGAACCGGAGGCCATCAACTGCTCGGCGCTGGTGTCCTCGTTCTCGACCTCGGGCAAGGCCCGGCCGATCGATTCGAGGTGTCCCGCGATCGCGCGCTTGGGCATCAGGTCGCCCCGCTCGGCAGCGATCTTGTAGCCCTGCTCCCAGAGTTCGGCGGCCCGGTCGGCGTCGCCGGCCTTGATGAGCGCCTCGCCGGCCATCTGGTAGGCCTTGGACATCTCGGGCACAAGCTCGACGCAGCGTGTGTAGCTCGCTGCCGCCTCGGCGAACCGCTCGGCCTGCATCATGGCGCCCCCGAGGCTGAAGTGGGCCATCTCGTTGTCCGGATCGGCCTCGGCCATGTTCTGGAATTGTGCGATTCGCTGTTCGAGATCCATCGGAGCAGGGCCGTCCTTTCATGTGCCGGAGAGGCGTCGGGACCCTCAGGATAGGCGACCAACCGGTCCGTGACCGTGTACCCTCGGACCGTGGACGACGCACTGCGAGACCGGTTCGACGGGCTCCTCGAGCAGGCCCTCGAGCACCTGCCCGAGCGACTGCGGGAGGTGATCGCTGAGGTCCCGCTGATCGTCGACGACCGCCCGGACGAGTCGGTCACCCGCAGCCTGATGGCCGAGCGCGGGGACCTGGACGGCATCACCGAGGCGGAATTCGCTGACACGCTCTGCGGGCTGCACTCCGGGGTGCCCATCACCGAGAGCACGGTGGAGGCTTCGGCCGAGATGCCCACGGATGTACGCCTCTTCCGCGAGGGGATCGTGAACATCGCCGGAGGATGGGAGCCCCAGGGCGCCGAGACGGCGGAGGACGTGGACGACGCGATCTACGAGGAGATCGTCATCACGATCCTCCACGAACTCGGCCACCACTTCGGGCTGGAAGAAGACGATCTGGAGTCGCTCGGCTACGCCTAGGCGCTAGCATCTGCCCCCGGCGCCCCTGCAACCCTCCGGCCCCGGAACCCAATGATCAGGCAGAGCACCCTCCCCGTGACACGAGGACCCAGTACATGAAACGCACCGCTCTCTCGATCGGGGCCGCCGCGGCTCTACTCGTCGCGGCACCCGCCACGCTCGCGCAGTCCAACGTGGGCTACATCCAGCTCAAGGGTTCGTACCCCGAGCGACAGACCACCCCAAGGTTGTTCCAGTCGCCCGGCGAGGACGACACGTTCCGCCAATTGGTCGAGCAGGTGCGCTACGCGTCCCAGCGGAAGACGCCTCTCGACGGGCTCGTGATCCGTGATGCCGGGGCGGTCCTGGCCACGGCGCACATCGAGGAACTCGGCGAGGCGATCCGGGTCGCGCAGGAGCAGGGCGTGCGCGTGCACTACTTCACGGAGATCTACGGGCCGGCCCAGATGATGCTCGCGTCCTACGCAGACGAGGCGATCATCCAGAGCGGCGGCGGGCTCACGCTGCCGGGTATGTACATGGAGGAGATGTTTCTCGCTGATGCGCTGGGCTCGGTCGGTGTCGAGCCCGACTTCGTGCAGATCGGCGACTACAAGGGCGCCGAGGAGATGTTCGTCAACAGCGCTCCCAGCGAGGCGTGGGAGGAGAACATCTCTCAGCTGGTCGACTCGCTGTACGACCACCTCACGACAACGATCGCCTCGGGCAGATCGATGTCCGTCGAGCAGCTCGAGGCCGTGATGTCTCAGGCGTTCTACGCCAGCGACACGATGGCCCTCGAGGCCGGGCTCGTCGACGCATCGGTTGATCGCGCCGAGCTCGAATCGCACATCGAGAAGTCCTACGGCGGACGGTTCCGCTGGGATTCCAAGCTCAGCCCGTACGCCTCCGCGGGCCCGGACTACTCGTCGATGGGGTTCTTCGAGGCGTTCAACGAGCTCATGATGATGATGCAGCCGGCGCTCCAGACCACCCGCAGGGAGACGATCGCCGTCGTGCACATCGACGGGGCGATCGTGGACGGTGAATCGACACCCGTCACGATCCTCGGCGGCGCCGGTGTCGGATCGCTCACGATCCGCAAGCACCTGACCGACATCCAGAACGACCCGAACGTCAAGGGTGTCATCGTGCGCATCAACTCGCCCGGCGGCAGCGCGATCGCCAGTGAGTCCATCTGGATCGGGCTGAAGAGGCTCGCAGAGAAAATGCCCGTGTGGATCAGCGTCGGCGATATGGCGGCCTCCGGCGGGTACTACATCGCGGTCGGCGGCGACAAGATCTACGCCGACCCGTCCAGCATCCTCGGGTCGATCGGGGTGGTCGGCGGCAAGTTCGCGCTGCAGGGGCTCTACGAGAAGCTGAACATCAACGTCGTCCCGCGTGCCCGCGGACCGCTGGGGGGCGTGATGAGCCCGTTGCAGCCGTGGACGGAATCGGAGCGGGACGTCGTGCGCGCCCGCATGACCGAGACCTACGACCTCTTCGCGTCCCGCGTCGAGGCGGGGCGCCCGGGCATCGATCTGTCGAAGGTGGGGGAGGGGCGCCTGTTCACGGGCGACAAGGCGGTCGAGCTCGGCATGGCCGATGAGATCGGCGGCCTCGCCACAGCGATCGCCGACCTGGGCGCCAAGCTCGGCATGACGCGGGACGCGTTCGATGTGGTCGACTACCCGCCGCCCCCGAGCATCGAAGAGTATCTCGCCGAAGCCCTGCCGTTCTCGATGCAGGCCGGGTCGCAGTCGTCGCTCCCGGGAACGCTCGCGCTCCTTCGGCAGGCGATGGGTGAGCAGGCGTGGACGCAGTTCCGAGACGCCCTGGGCGCGATGATGCTGCTCAGGGATGAGAGTGTCGTTCTGGTGTGCCCGAGGATCCTGATTCGGCGATAGGCAGCCCGGGTCCGGTCAGCCCATCGCTCGCTCGAGCGCCTCGGCGCTGGCGTCCATGTTGGTGTAGACCTTCTGGACGTCGTCGTTGTCCTCGAGCACGTCGATGAGCTTGACGATCGTCGAGATCTTGTCCTCGTCGACCGCGCTCATCGTGTTCGGGATCATCGTGACCTCGGCGCTGCTCGTCTCGATACCGGCGCCGTCGATCGCTTCTTTCACGCCGAGGAAGTCCTCAGGCGCCGAGAGCACGGTCCACACCCCGTCCTCCAACTGCACGTCCTCGGCGCCCGCTTCGAGCGCCAGTTCCATGAGTTGATCTTCGGTGGCGTTCTGCTCCTCGATTGAGATCTCACCCTTCTTGTCGAACATGTAGCCCACGCACCCGGACTCGCCGAGATTCCCGGCGTGCTTCGAGAACGCGGCGCGCACCTCGCCGACGGTCCTCGTGCGATTGTCGGTCAGGCAGTCGGCGATGATCGCCACGCCGCCGGGGCCGTAGCCCTCATACCGGATCTCTTCGAAGCTCTCGCCTCCCAGCTCTCCCGAGCCCTTCTTCACAGCCCGCTCGATCGTGTCTCGGGGCATGTTCGCGGCCTTGGCCTCTTCGATCGCGTAGCGCAGCGTGAGGTTGGCGGCGGGGTCGCCCCCGCCGTTCTTGGCGGCCACCATGATCGCCTTGGCGCACTTGCCCCAGACCTTGCCGCGCTTGGCGTCCATGCGGGCCTTCTTGTGCTTGATATTCGCCCAATGGCTGTGGCCTGCCATCCTGGTCGGTCCTTCCTCTCAGTGGATCGGTTCTGTTGCTCGTGCCGCAGCGACGAGCCCGGCATCTTAGCGGCAGCGTGGCACGCCGCCGCGCCTCACGGCGCGGGCGCGGGTTCCCGCTCCCGTCGCTCGTTGACGGGCCGGCTGATCGGGCTGATACGCGGCTCGCGATCGGACCGAGCTGCCTCGAGCTTCTGGCGGAGGCCGTTGACCGTCCGGACGGCCTCCCGCTCGTTGCTGCCCATCGCGGCGAGGTCTTCGTCTGTCAGGTCGCGGACGGACAGCGCCTCGGCTGCGATGGCGTTCGCCTGGTCCCAGATGCGGATCGCGCGTTCGCGCTCGCCGGCCGCCCAGAGGGAATCGGCCAGATGGTCGGCAACGATGACGAGCGTGATCTGCTGGGCGTCGCTGGGCTCGTTGAGCGCGTGACGCTCGGCGCGGTCCATCGCTTCCAGGAGCACACTCACGGCGCCGCGGCGGACGAGCTTCCCCTCGGCGTCGAATTCGTCATGGATGATGCCGAGCTTGTAGCGCACCCATCCGAGCGAGTCGGTCACGAAGTCCCGCTGCCAGTCCCTCTGGATGCTCTGCTCGGCGGAGCGATAGGCCCGCTCGATGAGGCGCTCGGCTTCCTCGAGATCACCGTTCTGGACGATCAACCGGTACCCGAGGTTGTTGTTGGCCTGCACATCGTTCGGATCGTGGATCAGAGCCTCGCGGTAGCACCGCCGGATGACGCTTTCCTCGGCGCCCGCCTGATCGAGGTGCGTCGCGACGGTCACGAGCGTGTCGGCGATCGCCGCCCCGTTCCGCCGGTTCAGGCTCTCGACGAGAACGATCAGGAACTCGTCGATCAGATCGCCTTCACTCAGGAACCCTGCGAACCGCTGCATCGGGGCGTAGTCCGGCGCTCTCCCGCCTCGGATCGCTGCCTCGACCGGGCCCGCCGTCAGGATGAACCACCGCAGCAGGTGGGCGGGCAGCGGGCGCTCCACGGCGAAGGCCAGACCCTCCGCCACGCCGCGCACCCGTTCCACGCTGAACGGCGGCCGGCGTTGGTTGAGGCGCCCGACCATCGTCTCGACTGTTCCCAGCGCCAGTTCGGCGCCTGATTCGGGATCGATCGCGGCGACCTTCGCGAACTCGGCGATGACCTGCCCCACGCTGGCGTCGGTCATGCTGAGCAGGGCGAGGCCGATCGCGAGGATCTCGATCGAGAGTTCGGTCTGCGAGTCTGCGACGGCCCGCTGGAACTCGATCGCGAGCTCGACCTGGAGCGAGCCCTCCTCCGCGAGCTCCTGCGCGCGTGCGAGCTGTCCGACCGCCCAATTCTCGGCGCTGAGCGGAGCGGGACGCTCCATGCTGAACATCTCGCGTGTGAGCGCGGCTCCATCGGCCCAGTCGCCGCGGTCGACCGCATCGCGAGCCAGTTCGAACACGAGATCGGGCGTTCTCAGCGAGCGCGAGCGCCGAAGAGAGGCGAGCTCGTCTGCTCGCGACGCCTCCGACCTCGATCGCAGCAGGCCTTCGAGCATGCGGCTGACGTCCGCATCACCCGGCTCTCGCTCGATCTGCTGCTCGAGCACCTGGACGGCGTCGTAGAGCTCCCGTCGTCTGGCCTTCACGCTCGCGAGAGCGCGTGGGATCGCCGAGACGCCGGGGAGGCGCTCCCATTCCGCCTCCATGTGCTCCTGACCCTCGCCAAGCGCCCCCGTGGTCTGCCACACCTGGATGAGCGTCGCGAGGATCGCGTAATTCGTGGGGTAGCGGACGACGATGTCCTCGAGCTGCTCGCGTGCCAGATCGGCCTGGCGCATCGCGACCATCTCCTGGGCCCTGAGCCAGCGGACGAGGACGCTTTCGGGGTTCGATTCGTTGAGACGCCGGACTGTCAGAGAGAAGTTCTCGCTGCTCGGGATCCTCCCGAAGCGGTCGTTGTACAGCGCAAGCAGACCGTCGTATGCCTGATCAAACGTGGGCTGCAGCTCGATTGCGCGGAAGAACATCGACTCTGCTTCGCGGGGCGCCCCGGATCTCCCCGCCGCGAATCCGGCTTTCACCAGCAGCTCCGCTTCCGTGACGGACTCCACTCCGCCGGCGGCGAGGAGCTGTTCGTAGATTTCCAGGGCTTCTTCGACGAGATCCAACTCGGCCACGCTCAGCGCGGCGCCCAGTTGGGCCCCAGGTTCCGCGCCGGTTCGCCGCAGAATGCCATCGCCGTGCTCGCGCGGGTTGTCGATCGAGCCGAGTTCGAATGCGAGGCGCGTCGCGAGAACCGAGGCCGAGGCTCCGAGCGCCCCGGAATCCCGGCTCCCGATCCGGGCCGCGAGCGCTTGCGCTTCCTCGAAGCGCCCGGCCATCTCGAGCAGATGCGCACGAACGAGGCCCGAGGCGTCCGACGCCGGGGCCTCGGCCTCCAGGAGCGTGGCCGGGCGGCGTCCCGAGGCGATCAGCGCATCGGCGACGAGATCGGACGAGACAGGGCGCTGCTCGGTGAGCAGCGAAGCCTGTTCCAGGAGCGCGGCGTCATCGATCGACGCCGCACGGTCGAATAGCTCTCTGAGAGTGGTGCGATCGCTCGGGGCGTCGGCCAGGTACGAGCGGAGGATGTACATCGCTTGCTCGTTCGGCGCCACGGCCGCCGCGGCCCGCGTCAGCGACCGACGCAGCGCGGGGTCGCTGCCGAGTGACTCGGCGAGCTCTGAGAGGGCAAGCGAGACAGTGTCTCCGATGGAGCTCTGCTCGACGACATGGCGGAGCAGCGCCGTGACCTCGGAGTCGATCCGCCCTTCCCGCTGTCGGATCTGGTCTAGGAGGAGTTGCGCCGCTTCCGCCGGCCTCCCGGAACGCATCAGGAGAAAAACCCTGCGAGTCAGCAGGCCGTCCTCGATGGTCACCGAGTATCGCTCTGCGTTGGCGTAGGCCAGGGCGGCGCCTTCGGTGTCCCCCAGACGCAGGCTCGCGTCTCCGATCTCGATCCAGATGCGCCCGCGTTCGCGATACAGGCGACCCAGCTCCGCCGAGTAGTTCGTTGGCTGGCCGAATACCTCCGGCAGGTCCATCGCCCGAGTGAGGACCTCCACGGCTGCGCTCAGATGTCCGGTTCCGAAGAGCGCCCGTCCGAGCCGCGCATCGACCAAACGCGGCAGGGCCGGGTCGACCGAACCCGTCGGCAGTTCAACGAGGCGCGCCAGCAGTTGGAGCGCGGTCTCGTGGTCGCCTCGGTCCATCGCATCGAGCGCGAGATGATCGAGCGCCCGCGGAAGAGACGGATCCAGCGCCAGCGCCCTTCGGAACGAACTGGTCGCTCTGGGCCGGTTGCCCTGCAGCAGTTCGACCTCCGCGTACTCGCTCCAGATGCGCGGCGAGCCGGGATCGAGGCGGGCGGCGAGCCTGAGGCTCGCCTCAGCGAGATCCAGGTTCCCGCGGAGGCGCTCGGCTCGTCCCTGGACATAGGACTGGAGCGATTCGAGCCGGGCCTCGTCGTCTGCAGGGCCGGCTTCGTCGACGTCGGGGAGATCAAGCGGAGCCGCGCGGTATTCGGCGAGCACCTCGTCCAGGCGCCGCTCGGCCCGCTCCAACGCGTCCGCCTTCAGCGGCTCGCGGAGTTCCCTGGAAAGCAGCGAAGGGGCCGGCGCTTCGATCGACCGGCGATCGGGCCTCGACTCCTGGCGCCGGCTCTCGCGGGCGAGGGCCCCGAGCGCTGTCCCGGAATCCGTGACGCTTACCTCGCGCTCGCTCGTGGCGCACGCGGGGGGCATCATCGCGCCGATCGCCAGAATCAGGAGCACAATGCAGGCCGAACGCAGCCTCATGGAGACCTCAGATCGTCACGCGACACGGACTCGACCCAACCGGAATGCTGCACGTGCCCTCTCTTACGAAGCGGCGCTGCGGCGCGCCTTCTTCTTCGTCTTCTTCTTCGCCGCGGCCCGAGCCGAACCCGCGGCCCGGCCGCTCGCCTTGCTCTTGGTGTCTTCGACCCAAGACAAGAGTTTCAGGTGGGCGTCGCGCCCGTCTTCTGCCTTGATATGACGCTCGAGGATGCCGGTTGCCCTCTCGATATCGGTTTCTTCTTCGAGGACTCCGCCATCGATCAGTCGGTCGAGGAGGCGCCCGTCGACCGGGACGGCGTGTCCACCGAGGCACAGCAGGGTCATCCGGGCGGCCGCGAAGGGCGGCATGCCCTCGAGGGTCTCCAGGTACTTTCGACCTTCTCGCTTCGAGAGACCGAGGCAGTTGTCGAGCGACACCTCGTATTCGCGGAGGTAGATCTCGTGGAGCGCGGCCTTGATCCGCTCTGCCCGCTCGGTGCACCTGGGGTAGGTCTTGCCGAGGATCGCCGACACATCCTCCATCCGCATGACCCGCAGTTCATTGAAATCCACGACGCCCGCGAGCACGCGCTTCATCGCTGCATCGGCCTTCTGCTGGGGGGCTTCCCAGAGCAGGATGCTGTAGATGAGCTGCTCGATCGGTTCGCGCTCGATGCACGCATCCTCGCCGGGCTTTTTGAGCTTGCGCAGGAGGGCGTTGATCTTCTTCCCGTGGTCGATTCCGCTGGTGCTCACGCTCTGGGATCCTCCTCGCGCTCGCCGGGTTCGACCGGCGGCCCGCTGTTCACTGCTTGATCTGTAGACCCGCTCGGATCTGTGGCTTCGGGAGTCTCGCCGGACGCCTCTCCGATTTCTCTGAGCGTCGCGAGCACCTCGGCTTCACGCTTCAGGCTCCGGTCGAGCTTGAACAGCAGCTTCGGGAGCCGCTGCATCCGGACCCGGTCCGAGGCACGGCGACGGATGTGCGGAGACGCGTCCCGCAGCCCGTGCAGCGCGAGCTTCTCTTTCGACTCGGGGATCACCGAGACGCTCACCACCGCTTCGTGGAGATCGGGGCTCACCTTCACGCGCGTGATCGTCAGCATTGCCTCGAGACGCGGGTCGTTCAGCCCTTCGCTCAGGACACTCTGGATCGCGCGCTGCAGGACGCTCGAGAGCCGGTCGGTCCGCATCGTCATGACGGGCTTCCCTCGCCGCCGGAGTCTTGGCGTCGTTCGTCCTCTGTCCAGAGGGGCTCGGCGCTGGCGCCGCCGGACCAATCCAGCGCGGAACCCGTGAGCACCTCGCGGAGGACCTCTCCGAGCTCGGCGTCGTGGAGCCGACGCAGCTTGGCGACGACGCGATCCAGCACGCTGTTCACGTACGAGGTGGAGTTCGAGACGACCGCGAGCCCCATGAGCGCGAGACGGTGATGCTCCAGCGCGCCGACCTCGGCGACGGAGACCATCTGCTCGCGGTGCAGTCGGTCCTTCACCGACTTCACAACGCGTCGCTTGTCTTTCAGGCTCATGGAGCCGTGGACGAGCAGCTCGAACTGGAGGATTCCGATCACCATCGACGGGCCCAACCGCTAGAGCGTCCTCTTGACCTCGATCTGCCTGTAGCACTCGAGAACGTCGCCTTCCTTGATGTCGTCGTACCCGACGATCTTCATGCCGCACTCCTGGCCGGAGCGCACATCCTTGGCGTCGTCCTTGAACCGCTTGAGCTGCTCGAGCACGCGATCGTTCTCGATGACGATGTCGTCGCGGGTGACGCGGATGAGGGCGTTCCGCTCGATCGTGCCGTCGGTGACGTAGCAGCCGGCGACGGCCCCGACCTTGGAAATCTTGAACACCTTTCGCACCTCGGCGTGGCCCAGGACCTCCTGGCGGAGCTCCGGCGCCAGCAGGCCTTCGGCGGCCTGCTTCATGTCGTCCACGACGTCGTAGATCACCTGGTAGTTCCGGATCTCGACGTTCTTCGCCTCGGCCAGCTTCCGGGCCGACCCGGCGGCGATGACGTTGAAGCCGATGATGACCGCGCCCGATGCCGCCGCGAGCGTGATATCCGAGTCGGTGATGCCGCCCGCCGCTGCGTGCAGCACGCGGACCTTCACCTCGTCGTTGGCGATCTTCTCGACCTCGTTCTTGATGACATCGACCGAGCCCTGCACGTCCGCCTTGAGGACCAGCAGGAGTTCCTGGAGGTCGCCAGCCTGCATCTGGGCGAACATCGAGTCGAGCGTGACCTTGGGCTGCGCCAGCGCACGCTCGCGTTCGGCCTGCTCGACGTGCTCCGCCGCCTCCTGGGCCTTCTTGAGGCTGTCGACGATGAAGAACTTGTCGCCCGCGTCCGGGAGCTGGTCGAGTCCGCTGATCGTCACCGGCGTGGACGGCGTGGCGCTCTTGATCCGCTTGGCGCGATCGTTTGTGATGTCGCGCACGCGTCCGTACGCGCGCCCCGCGACCACGATGTTCCCGACCTCGAGTTCGCCCTCCTGCACCAGCAGGTTGGCCGTCGCGCCGCGTCCCTCGACGTGGCGTGCTTCGAACACAACTCCGCGGGCCGCGCCGCCGAAATCGGCCTTGAGATCGAGCAGCTCCGCCTGATAGTCGAGGGTCTCCAGCAGTTCCGGGATGCCCTCGCCCGTGATCGCGCTCGTGCGCACGACGTCGGTCGATCCGCCCCATTCCGTCGGGTTCAGCTCCTGCTCGGCGAGCTGGCCGAGCACGAGCTGGATCTGCTCGTCGGTCAGGCCCGGCGTGTCGATCTTGTTCAGGGCGACGACCACGGGGACGCCGGCGGCCTTGGCGTGGTTGATCGACTCAAGAGTCTGGGGCATGACGCCTTCGGGTGCCGCGATGACCAGCACGACGATGTCGGTCATGTTCGCGCCACGCGAGCGCATCTCGCTGAATGCCTGGTGGCCCGGCGTGTCGAGGAAACAGACTTCCTTCGAATCCTCGCCGAGGGAAACCGGGACGCGGAACGCGCTGGTCGCCTGCGTGATGCCGCCCGCCTCGCCGGCGGCAACGTTGGCGTTGCGGATCTTGTCGAGGAGCGAGGTCTTGCCGTGGTCGACGTGGCCGAGGATGGTGACGACAGGTGCGCGCTTCTGTTCGTCCACCGTCTCGCGGCCCTCGAACTGCAGCTCGACCTGCTCGGCGGCGGTCTTCTGCTCTTCGACTTCGAGCTCAATGTCGTACTCGAGCATGATCTCCTGCGCCTTCTCGGCTTCGATCGCCGAGTTGACGCTGGCCATGATGCCCTGCATGAAGAGCTTCTTGACGATCTCGGCGGCTTTCACGCCCGTCGCCGCCGAGAGGTCCTTGATCGAGAGCGGCGTCGTGACCTTCACCGTGCCGCCGGTCTGGGCCGGGGTGGCGGCACGGATGCTCTGCCCCTTGCCCTTCATCTTCTGGTCGCGTCGGCGCTGGCGAAGGAAGCCCTCGGACCGATTCAGCCGGGCTTCGCGCTCGATCAGGTCCTGCTGACGCCAGCTCCCGCTGCCGCCGCCACCGCTGCCCGGACGCCCGCCGCCGCGACGATCGCCACGCCCGCCACCAGGAGCGCCCTGGGGGGCGCCGCGGCGCTTGTTGCGCCTGGCATTCCCGCCGCGGGAGTCGTCCTCCATGGGTGCGGGGCCGCCCGCGCCCGCGCCGCCGCGCGGGCGCCGATTCGTCGGCATCGATGGCTCGCCGGCTCCCGCGGGCCGCCTCGAGCGGGGCACATCGACGACATCCGGCGCTTCCACACGCACAACCTTGGGGCCCAGCAGTTTCGCCGGCTTCTTCTCGACGTCCTCGATCGTCGGGCCCGCGGGCTTCACGACCTCCGGGCGCGTCGGAACGTTCATGGTCGGCGGAGCGGCCGGCGACGCGGCGGCGGGTTCGGCAACAGCTGTTCCCTGGTCGGATGGGTCGGCGTCATCCGGCGCGCTTCCCGTCTCGTTCGCCTCGGCATCGGCGGCTAGCGCCGGGGCCTTCTTGATCCGCGACGGCTTCTTGCTTTCTGTCTCCTCTTCCCGCCCGGCTGCCGCGGGAGGAACGACGGGCGCCGCCGGCGCGGGAGGCTCGGCCACCGCGGTCGCTGTCTCGGTCTCGGTCACCTGGTCGTCCGCACGCTTGGCGCTGGCCTTCGACGCCTTGGCGCGGGCCTTCTTCTTTGGAGCGGCACGGACCTTCTCGATGTCGACCTTCTCCGCGGTCTCGACGGCTGTGGCGCTGCCGTCCGCCTCGGAGCTGAACCACTCGCGGATCGTCGCCTCCAGGCCGGCGGAGACGCTCGACATGTGATTCTGGATGTTCGGAATGTCCTCGGCCTGGCACTTCTCGACGATGGCCTTGGACTTCACCGAAAGCTCTTTTGCAAGTTCGAATACGCGCTTGGCCAAGTGTCACTCCGACTCGTTGCCGCGGGAGGCCCGCTCTCTCGGCGGGCTGTTTCAATCTCAGACCGGCCGACCGGTCACCAACTTCTTCCGAATCGCCTGTCCTCGCGTGCGCGAGGGCGGGGCGATCACTCCTTCGGGAGCTTCTCGATCGCTTCTTCCACCGCACCTTCGGTGATCGCCTGTCCTTCGTCCGCGTCGACGTCGCTGGCCGCCAGGGCATCGCCCGTCGCGGCCTCGCCGGGGTCGTATCCCGCGTCGGCGTCGTGCTCGTGGCCCGGGGCCGGCACGTCTTCGGTGTCCTCGTTCCCGCCGAGGATCGCCGCGGCCCGCGCGTCGTCTTCGGCGGTGATCCGCATGTCGCGGCCCTCGTCGCCGGACGCGTCGAAGTCCGGGGCGATGGATTCTTCGCCGTCCGATTCGCCCAGGAGGAGTCGGCGCGCGGCCTCTTCTTCTTCCGCCCGCTTGCGCTCGGCCTCTTCCTTTTCCTTGGCTTGCTGCTCGGCGACTTCCTTGGCGCGAGCCGCCGCGGATTCGACCATCTGGGCAGCGATCTCCGGTTCGATCTCGAGCTCCTGCTCGAGCAGTTCCGGCCCGACTTCCTCGACGTCGAACACGCTGATCATGCCGAGCGCCGCGAGGCGGTCGAGCTTCTCTTCGGAGACGCCTTCGATCGCTCGGAAAGTCTCGGCCATGATCTCCAGGCCCTTGTGGAACTCATCCGGCGTGAGGATGTCGATGTCCCAGCCCGTCAGGCGCGCCGCGAGACGCACGTTCTGGCCGCGCTTGCCGATCGCCAGCGACAGCTGGGTCTCGTCGACGACGACCGTGGCCCGCCCGAGCTCGAAGCACAGCGAGATCTCGACGACCTCGGCCGGCTTCAGGGCGTTCTGGATCAGGATCTGGCTGGACTCGTTCCAGCGGACGATGTCGATCTTCTCGCCGTTCAGCTCGTCGACGATGTTCTTGATGCGGCTGCCCCGCACGCCGACGCACGCGCCGACAGCGTCGACCTTGGAGTCGATCGAGCTGACCGCCAGCTTCGTGCGATAGCCGGCCTCGCGGGCCATCGCTTTGATCTCGATGACGCGCTCGGCCACCTCGGGCACCTCAACCTCGAACAGGCGCCGGATGAAGTCGGGGTGGCTTCTGGAAAGCACGATCTTGACCTGGTTCCCGACGTCGCGAACATCCAGGATGAGGCAGCGGATGCGGTCGCCGGGATGGAACTGCTCCCCGGGGATCTGCTCGGATCGGGGCATGAACGCCTCGGCCCGGTCGATCGTGCACACCAGGGCGCCGCCCTCGTATCGCTGGGCGGTGCCCGTCGTGATCTCGCCGACCCGCTTCGAGAAGATCTCGTACAGGCTCTGGCGCTCGTCCTCACGGAACTTCTGGATCATCACCTGCTTGAACGTCTGGGCAGCGATCCGGCCGAACGCCTCGGGGGGCATGTCCAGCGGCTCGCCGTGACGCAGCAGCACCATCTCGCCTGTCATGCGATCCACGGTGCAGGTGAACTCTTCGGCGTCGAGCGTGTTGAAGTGCTTCCGCGCGGCCGAGACCATCGCGGATTCGAGATCGGTGATCAGCAGTTCGCGGTCGACGTTCCGATCGCGGGCGATCGAGTCGATGATCCGCAGCATCTCCTGGGTGTTCATTTGCTGGCCTTTGTCTGTGCTCGTGGGTTGGGTTGTCGGGTTGTTTGAATGTCGGGTTATCTGCTAGCGGGCCAAGCCGCCGGAATGCTCTGAGGGGTCGCTCGGATCTCTGCTCGAACGCCTGTCAAAAACACAACGGACCGAAACGCTGCGAAGCGCTCCCGGTCCGTCTCCTCCCGATCGAGCCCCACGCGAGCAGCGGGGGGGCGATCGGCACCGCGTTGGCAGCCACGATCAGGTCATCGCCCGCCTCCGGGGGAAGGGGCGACGCGACCGTGCGCTGGCCGGCGAGCCAGGCTTTGGCCCGGCTCAGCACGCATGGAGACGACTCGGGTGCTTCACGACAAATCCTCTTGAGGCGCGGCGCCCGACGCGGGCGGCCTTGCCAACATTTTCCGAACGGGACAGTGTATCCGGGCCTACTCCGCCCCGTCAATGCAGCTTCCCGCCGGCCCGCGACCGTTTGACGCCGCGGGACCCCCCGAGGATGCTCCCGGCGTGACCGATCTGGAGCATTCATTCGAGGGCAGCGACGGCCAGGTGCTGGTGGTCCGCCTCCCGGGAGAGATCGATCACTCTACCGCCGAGACCATCACCGGCGAGTTCTCCCGGCTCCTCCCCGATCGAACCGACGCTGCAGCCGTGCTCGATTTCTCCGAGGTGGACCTGGTTTCGTCGATCGGGATCACCGCCCTGCTCCAGGTCCGTGAGCGGTGCCTGGACGCGGGTGTGCCGCTCGCCCTCGCCGGCGTGCCCGCCAAGCTGACGGAGTTCTTCGCGATGCTGCGCCTGGACTCGAAGTTCCAGTTCGAGCCCGACGTGGCCGGCGCGATGGCGTGGGCTCTCGCCAGGGCGGGGGCATAACCAAACGCCCGCCGAGGGGTTTAGTGGTCCCGGTGACCGCCGGCCGAACCGGCGGGGCCGGCGATCTTCAGCGCGCACTGCCCGCGGTGCTGGCCCGGGTTGGCCTCGAATTTCGCTTCGCCGTCGAAGCACAGCATGACCGGGGAAGAGGCCGGCGTGTCGGTCGCGATGAGGTCTCCCTCGGCGAGATCGAGAAGGTCGCGGAGGGTGATGGTGGTCTTGGCGAGCACTCCCGCCACCTCGAGGGTCGCGTTCGAAAGGCGCTTGGTGATCTGGTCGCTGAACTCGGGAGCGCCGCTCAGGCGTCCCATCCGGAACCAACTCTGTGCTGCGAGGTCGTCCATGATGGGCTCGATCACGTTGTAGGGAATGCACAGATTCGCGGTCCCCGCGCGGGACGACATCTTCAATTCCAGGCCGATCACGATCACGACTTCGTTGGGAGGCACGATCTGCACGAGGTGCGGGTTCGATTCGCACTCGGCCAGGCGGAAGTCCAGATCGCGGATGCCGTGCCACGCTTCCTTGAGAGCATCGATCGCGCGATCGGTGATCTTCCGGATCAGGCGCATCTCGATCATGGTCAGCGCCCGCTGGGGGATGAACAACTCCTGGTTCGTCCCGCCGAGGAGGCGGTCGATGATCGGGTAAATGATCAGCGGGCTGATCTCGAGACAGATCTTGCCCTCCAGGGGTTCGGCCGTCAGGAGGTTGAAGCTCGTCGGGTTCGGGAGCGATGCGATGAACTCGGAGTAGGTCATCTGGTCGCACGTCGCGACTTTCACTTCGACGATCGTCCGGAGGAACCCCGAGAGTGCCGCGCCGAAGTTCCGCCCGAACCCCTCGTGGAGGGTCTCAAGCGCCCGCATCTGGTCCTTGCTCACCCTCTCGGGGCGCTTGAAGTCGTACGGGCGCACCTCGACCTGGTCCCACTCCTTGCGGAAGCGGCTGAAGATCTGAAGGTGCTCCGGTCCCTGCTCGACCTCGCCGGAATCCACCGCGCTGAGGAGGGCGTCGACTTCGGATTGATCGAGGACGTCTGTCATGATGGGCGGCGGTCGGATGCGACAGCCCGACGGGCTATAACCCGGATCGGTCCCGCGGGCCCACCCGCTTGAGCCTGCGAGCGAGTCCGATGGTGCCGATCTGGGCCGTGGGCCGCATCCCTGCGCCTCCGGCCTGGAACAATCCTGGCGTGGGCAGGATTAGACTCACCTGCACCACCGGACCCACGAAGCACGAGCCCATGAAACACCTCACGATCCTGATTGCGTCCTTTCTCGCTCTGGCGCTCGGCGCTCCCGCGGGCGCCCAGAAGAGCAAGGGGTTCGAGAACCCCTTCGCCTCGCCCGTCCCCGTTGAGACGGTCGTGGTGAGCGCCAAGATCGACAAGCCCGCCCTGGCCCCCAGCGATCAGGCTGTCATCGCCGTCGTCCTGGACTTCGCTCCCACCTGGCACGCCTGGCCGGCGGCCCCGAGGACCGATGCGTCGGGCGAGCCCATCGAAGAAGACGTTCTCGCGCCGGAACTCGCGGACTTCGCGGTGCGCACCGAGATCTCACTCCTCGATCCTCCGGAGTGGATCCGGGCGATCGGCGAGACGCAGTACCCCGAGGTCAAGCTGGCGCCGGTCCCGGACATCCTCAACGGCGGGACCGTCGACGCGCCGGTGTACAAGGACCGTGCGATCGCGTTCATCCCCGTGCAGCTCGCCGACGACGTTCCGGCAGGTGGCCAGTCGTTGACCGTCCTCGTGTCGTATCAGGCGTGCGACGACACGACCTGCCAGCAGCCCCAGATGGTCGAGCGGTCGGTCGACATCCGGCTTGTCGAATCTCTCGACGAAGCGGCGGCGGAAAACGCTGGCAACGATCCCGGCCCCGATTTCGCCGAATTCGATGTCCGCGCGTTCGCGACCCTTGCTCCTCCCGCCGCCGAGTCCGATTCCGATGAGGGTTTGGCCACACCCGTTCCGGGCTCCTCCTCCGGCGGCGTCGCGACGGCGCGCCCGTCGTTCTTCGGCGTCGAGATCCCTGAATTCACCGGCCCCACCGGGCTGCTCCTGGCGGCACTGTTTTCGATGATCGGCGGGTTCATCCTCAATCTCACGCCGTGCGTCCTGCCCGTGATCCCCATCAAGGTCATGACGATCAGCCAGCACGCCGGATCTCCCGGGCGCAGCCTGGTGCTCGGGCTCTGGATGGCCGCGGGTGTGATCGCGTTCTGGGTCGGCATCGGCCTGCCGGTGGCGTTCATCAGCTCGTTCGCCGACCCGTCGATGCTCTTCGGCATCTGGTGGGTCACGCTGGGAATCGGCGTGCTGATCGGCGTGATGGGCATCGGGATCATGGGGCTGTTCACGATCAATCTGCCGCAATCGGTCTACATGGTGAACCCGAAAGCCGACTCGGCCGGCGGGTCGTTCATGTTCGGGGTCATGACCGCGGTGCTCGGGCTTCCCTGCTTCGGGTTCGTAGCCGGAGCTCTTTTGGCGGGCAGCGCGACCATGCCGGTGGGCATGATCCTCACGATCTTCGCCGGTCTCGGGGTTGGCATGGCTGCTCCGTATCTCGTGTTGGCCGCAAAGCCGTCGCTCGTCGAGAAGATCCCGCGCACCGGCCCGGCCAGCGACCTCGTCAAGCAGGTGATGGGGCTGCTGCTGCTCGCCGCCGCGGCGTTCTTCATCGGCTCGGGGCTCGTGGCGCTCGTCGCCGACCAGCCCTGGATGGGCAAGCAGATCCACTGGTGGGCGGTTGCGGTGTTCGCGTCGATCGCTGGGCTGTGGCTGCTCGTGCGGACGTTCCAGATCACGTCGAAGCCGGTTGCGCGGGTCGCCTTCTCGCTCGTCTCCCTTGTGGTCGCGGGTGTCGCCGTGGCCTACGCCTGGGACAGCACCGAAGCGGCCAAGGCCAACTACCAGGAGATCGCAGCGAATCAGCAGCTCATCGCCGCAGGCGGGCCGATCAGCACGCGCGCGTGGCTCCCGTACGACGACCGGCTGCTTCAGCGGGCCCGCGACGAGGGCAAGACCGTCGTCATCGACTTCACCGCCGACTGGTGCCTGAACTGCAAGGCGCTGAAGGCGACGGTGCTGGAGCGCCAGCCGGTCAAGGACCAACTCCTGGCCGACGACACCGTGGCGCTCACCGCCGACCTCACCTCGCAGCGGGCACCCGGGTGGGACAAGCTCCGAAACCTGGGACAGACCGGGATCCCGCTCCTGGTCATCTACGGGCCCGCGCTGGACGACCCCTGGCGGGCCAATGCCTACACACCGGATCAGGTGATGGAGGCGATCTCTGCCGCCCGTGGCGGCTAGGCGGGTGGTATCGGACCCAGTATCAGAGTCGCGAGCACCGATTCGATTGACACCGGCCCGAGGTCGATCTATTTTTCACGGCTCGCCGGGTATCTCCGGCGACAGACCCTCGCGGGTGTAGCTCAGTGGTAGAGCGTCACGTTGCCAACGTGAATGTCGACGGTTCGAATCCGTTCACCCGCTTTCGAGAAAGCCTTCCAAAGCCCCGCATATCAGGGCCTTGGGAGGCTTTTTCGTTCGCCTTCGCTCAAACGCCCGGTCCGTGAGCCGCCTCGAGAAGAGCGGGTTCGTCCAGATGAGTGGGGGACGACCGGCGGGGTGGATGGGCGGCTTGCGGACGGCATCGGGCATTCCCGCGAAATCGTGGCATGGGGTTCTCGAACACCTTCACGGGTTCCTCGATCCGAAAGGCCCAATCCATGATCAAGTTCCTGGTCGCCGCTGCGCTCGTCGCCACTTGTACGTCTCCCCTCCGCGCGGGCCCACGCGAAGGCGGCGAGGATCTGCGGCAGGCCCTCGGCGCGTATTTCGACTCGATCGAGGGTTTCTCGGGCGTCGTCGCCATCGCAACAGGCGGGCACATGGTCTTCCAGGGGGCGTACGGCGAAGCGGATTCCCAAACGGGGCGCCCGGTCACGCCGGACACCGCGTTTCTGATCGGCTCGATCAGCAAGCAGTTCACCGCTGCCGCGGTGCTCGTGCTCGCGCAGGACGGGCGGCTCGCGGTCTCGGATCGGTTGGCCGAGCACCTCGACTTCGTGCCCGAGGACAAGCAGGCGATCACGCTGCACCACCTGCTGACCCACACTTCCGGAATGCCCGACGCGTACTGGGATCAGCACCGTGACCTCGATCGCCAGGAGTTTCTCGAGGATCGCCTCGAGACGCTCGATCTGCTCAGTCAGCCCGGCGAGTCTTTCTACTACTCCAACCTGAACTACGACCTGCTGGGGCTCGTGATCGAACGCGTTTCGGGCGAGCCGTACGAGCAGTTCCTCGATCGCCGCGTGTTCAAGCCCGCCGGGTTGGCGCACACGGGGCGCGCGATACCCGAGTTTGATGACGTGGCGATGTACAGAGATCCGGTGACCAGCGTCTGGACCGAACAGGGAATTGACGTCGCGTCGCCCATCGACCGCCCGGAATATTTCCAGCCGATCGGGTCCGGCGGGTTGCTATCGACCACCGCCGACCTCCTGCGCTGGCACGCGCAGCTCAAGACCGACGCGGTGCTCTCCGACGAATCGCGCGTGGCGTTCCAGACGCCCGGCTTGGAGGATTACGCCTACGGCTGGCGCGTCATGACGCTCCCGAACGGCGATCGGGCCGTGCACCACGGCGGGTTCGACGATTCGATCGGCGTCAGCACCGTCTTTGCTCGCGTGATCGGCGCCGACGTGGTGGTCATCATCCTGTCGAACTCGATCGAAGGCGGGTTCAACGCGTCGCAGTCCGCGCTCGAGTGTTACGGGATCATGATGGAGGCGATGGGCGGGGGGTAGACTGACTCCGTTCTTGGTGCCCATAGATCCGGGCGGACGCGGCCAACGACGGACGGAGCTAGGTCATGCACGTTTCCAGCGCGAAACGACGATCCGTGCCTAGGCGCGGACGCGATCGTCTCCGCGAGTTGTCCTGCAGAGTGTTCGCGATCGTGCCGGTCGTCAGCATGAATGTCACCGGTTCGAATCCACTGCCTCGCTTCATGCAAATCGGCGGACTCGTCGGGCTGGCTCTCGGACTGGCTGCGATTTCGCCGGCCGCGGCCGACCCCCAGACAGTTACGGCATCACACAGCCCTCGCGCCGTCCGCTTCGCGACATTCAACTGCTCTCTGCACCGTGCCGCCGCGGGCTCGCTGGTTTCGGATCTCTCGACCCCTGACGATCTCCAGGCGCGGACCATCGCCGAGATCATCCAGCGCGTGCGCCCAGACGTGGTCCTCCTGAACGAGTTCGACTACGACGCGAAGGGCGAGGCGATCGGCCTGTTCAAGCGGGAGTACCTGCAGGTGGGGCAGAACGGCGCCGAGCCGATCGAGTACCCGCACTTCTTCGTTGCGCCTGTCAACACCGGCATCCCGAGCGGGTTGGATCTCGACAACGACGGGGTCGCCTTCCGCTCCGGCGACCAATACAAAGCGGCCGGGAAGAACCCGGGCGGGGATTCATTCGGGTTCGGCGCGTTCCCGGGTCAGTACGGCATGGCGGTCCTTTCACGCCACCCGATTTCGATTGATGACGTCCGCACGTTCCAGACGTTCCGCTGGAACGACCTTCCGGACACGCTCCTGCCCCGAGACTGGTACGACCAAGAGGAGGCCGGAGTGGTGCGCCTGTCCTCCAAGAGCCATTGGGACGTGCCCATCGAAGTCCGGGGACGCACGATCCACCTCTTGTGCAGCCACCCGACGCCCCCCGTTTTCGACGGGCCGGAAGACAGGAACGGCAAGCGCAACGCCGATGAGATCCGGTTCTGGGCTAAGTACATCGGACCCGATTCGGCGTTTGTCTACGACGACGCCGGCGCGCGCGGCGGGCTCGACGCCGATGCGGCTTTCGTCATCCTCGGCGACCTGAACTCCGATCCCCACGACGGGGGCTCGCGCGGGGATGCGATCGCTCGGTTGCTCGAGCACCCGCGCATCAACACTGCTCGCGCTCCCGCCAGCGACGGGGCGGAAGAAGCATCGCGCCTGCAGGGCGGGGAGAACGAGTCGCACTCAGGCGAGCCTCGCCTGGACACCGCGGACTTCAACGATCGCGGGCCCGGCAATCTCCGCGTCGACTACGTGCTGCCCTCGGCGAACCTGGAGGTGCTGGGGTCGGGAGTGTTCTGGCCGCGACGCGACGATCCCCTCTCGAGGCTCACCGGGGAGTACCCCTTCCCGGGCTCGGACCACCGCCTGGTGTGGATCGATGCCGCGCCGTAGGGCCGCGCTCCAGGTCAGCGCGGCGAGCGCTTTACGATGACGACGGTGCGATCGTCATCTGCCGGCGCAGACCCTGTGAACGCCGCCAGCGCCTCCCGGATCGCATTCATGATGGAGTCCGCATCGCCGGACGCGCTCGAGACGATCGCGTGCTCGACGCGCTCGATGCCGAAGGCCTCCCCGGCCGGACCGAGCGCCTCGAAGATCCCGTCGGAGATTGCCGCGACCGTGTCCCCCGGCTCGAGCGCGATCCGGCCGGCCGACTCGAAGTCGATCGACTCCAGCACGCCGATCGGCACGGTGTCTGTGGGGAGGCGTTCGATCTGCGCGTCGGACGCCCGATAGATCAGGATGGGGCCCTGCCCTGCAGCGCAGCTCTCGATCTCACCGGTCTCCCCGTCGAGACGGGCGACCCACCCGGTGACGAAGCGCCCGGCGGGGAGGTCCGCGTACATCTGCTCATTGATCCTCGAGACCATCTCCTGAACGCTCTGGTCCGATCGAGCGGCCATGCGGAGCAGGGAGCGGAAGGCGGTCGCCGCCAGCGCCGGCCCCACGCCGTGGCCCGTAGCGTCCGCCAGCGCGACCAGTGCTGCTTCCGACTCGCCCGGTTCGCTCGGCGCGCCGCTGTCGCGTGGGGAGCGCAGGCCGATGACATCGAACGTGTCGCCACCGGTTTCTTCCGCTGGTTCGCTCCACGCCGCCAGTTCGAAGCCCTTCACGACAGGCAGCGTTTGTGGGAATGTGGCCTGCTGGATGTCCCTCGCCAGTTGCAGGTTGCTGCGGAGGCGCCGGTTGACCGATTCGAAGACGCTGTCGTAGCTGCGAACGACGAGCATCAGGCCGCCGCCGCTGAGGAGCAGCACGGCGATCGCGGCGGTCGCGGCGCTCGCGACGATGGACGATGTGACCTCGTCTCCCGCTCGGAACAACTCCGCCTCCGGCTGGTGGACGAGCAGCCTCAGGTCGGTGCCCGGGACCTTCCTGGTCGCGACGTAGTGCGTGCCGTCGGCGACGAAGCTGACCCTGCCGCTGAACGTCTCGTCGGCGGCGAGCCGGTCGAGTTGGACCTGTTCACCACCAGGTGTCGCTGATTCGATCAGCTTCTTTCCGAGGTTGACCCGCCGAAGGTAGCGATCCTCGCGGATGTCGGGATGACAGAGCACGTGCCCGTCCCCGTCGAGCAGGCACGCGAACCCTCCGGCGGGAAGATCCGTCGCCGCTTCCTCGATCACCTGCTGCCATTGATCCCACTCTTCACTCTCGAACGCTGACGGATCGGAGCCGTCCATCGGGAACCGGTTCGCGAGGTCTTCGACGAGTTCGGAGTTCTCGCGGACGATGTAGTCCTGGACCGCGAGCGCGAGCTCACCCCTGACCGTTCTGAACGTCACGACCCACGCGACGACCAGCACCAGGCCCTGGAGGATCAGCGCGCTGGCGATGAGCGTCCGCCGGCGCTGGATCTTGGGGAGAGGGATCGACTTCGTATTCAGCAAGCGCTTGGTCATGGGGCGGACGTGGAGGGTGCTCGCGAGAGCAGTCCAACCCGGCTACCGCCGTGTTTGTTCGCGCTCGCGTGCCCTGCGTGGGGTGATCCTGCTCGAGGACCTCGCGTAGAGCCACACCGCTGCTCCGAAAAAGGCCGGCAAGAGGAGCTCGAGCCCCTCTTCCCACGCGCTGAGCACGGCCCGGACAGACTCTGCCAGCTCGATGCCGGCACTGTCGGACAGGATCCCCGGCATCCGATCGGCGATCTTCGTGCCGACGAGGGTCGCGAGAGCAACGCCCGCGACGACCGCCCATCTCGGCGGCTTGGGCTGAGCGCGGCGCCACTGGGCCACCAGCGTCGCCAGCAGCACGCATGCCGAGAGCCCGACCATCGCAACGATCACCAGCGCGATCGCCCGGTCAGAGATCGGATACTCCGAATCAAAGTAGTACCCGGGCTTGAGAACGCTGTAGCCGGTGAAGCTCTTGTGCCAGTCGGCTTCTCGCGCGGCGGCCCCGAGGCAGACGATCGACCCGCACACGTTCTGAAGCGTCGGCGGGCGCAACACCACGAGGCTGAACGCCGCGAGCGCGACCCAGCCCCACATCGAGGCGACCTCGACGACACCGCCCTCGCGGAACAAGTCCTTGGAACCCTCGGCTCCGAGCGCGAGCGCAAGGGCGGCCAGGCCTGATGCGATCGCGAGCACCGCGATCGCGCTTCCAGCGAGCGTTCGGCGCCACTTGGGGTCGCGGTGAGCGGGGGTCATGGACTGAAACGATGGAACAGGGGAGCTCGCTCCGCCAGACCGCGGGTCGAGGAAAAAGCGGAGAGGGAGGGATTCGAACCCTCGTCAGGTAGAAACCTGAACCGGTTTTCGAGACCGGCGCGTTCAGCCGCTCCGCCACCTCTCCGAGTGGTGATGCGGCGGCATTGTTGCGGGTTCGGCGGCGTTTCGCCACCGCCACCGGCGAATTGTTCGCGAGCAAGCCCACCGGGGACTCGGACCGTCATCAGGGCTGGGGGTAGGCATCCACCGAATAGACCACTGTTGCCATCGCTCCCGGCTCGAGCTGGATCTCCAGGCCGTCCGTGAACGCCGCGCAGATGTCGAACGAGGTCGATCCCGGGTTCGTCGCGAACTGGTCGTTCGTTGAAGGGCCGACCAGGCGCGCGATGCTCTCCGCACCCGAGAGCAGCGCGACGCGGCTGAGCGAGAAGTCCTGGGTGGTCGCCTCGGTGATCTCGGTCGCGAGGAAATTCAGATAAGGCGGAAGGTCGTTGCTGCGGAAGATGCGACCGCGACCGTAGTTGCTGATGATCACCTGATACACGACGCCCGTGTCGCCCGCTTCTACGATCGTGAAGGCCTCGGTCTGGAGGGACAGATTCGGGCCGAAACCGCGGGCGCGCCGCTCATTCACCGGGGCACCCGTGGATGGGGAAGTGGGCTGGATCGGCCCCGGTGGCGGGTTCAGCGACCCGCCGAACGCGCTCACGATGAGTGCTACACCGACAAGGCAACTCGCGATAACACACGCGGAAGACAGCTTCAAAGGTATTCCCCTTGCGAGTTTGCCGGCATACCCGTGGACGGCTCTTTGCGGAGGCTCAGGCGACGCCCGGGCCCTGGTGGAGTTCCGACGATCGACGTCAGCAACCGAGCTGGGGGTCGATCGTGAACGCCATTCCGTCAGCATGATTCCTCGGTTGTCGTCAACGCACACCCTGAATCTTCGATTTCGGGTGCCCAGACGAATCGCTGCAGGTGCATCGACCTTCCGGCCGATGAGCCGCCCGGCGACGCAGGCCTCTCCCGCCTCAGTATGCTGTGCGGGCGATCCGGCCGGAGCGGATCGTACGGTTGATGGAGGCCTCCCCGATGGCGCGTGCCGACGTTCACCTGCCGCAGCCCAGAAGCCTGGGCAAGACCTCGCGCAGCGATGCGTGGTGGAGTCGGCCCCTCGTCGTGTTCCTGGGCCTTGGCGCGTTCATCGTGTACGGCACGTGGGCCGCGTTTCAGGCGACGAACTACTTCTACCTGGGAGGCGGCGCCGACTACCTCTCGCCGTTCTATTCACCCGTGCTCTTCGACGCGGCCGGTCACACGTCCGGCCATGCGTGGTTCGGCGCGGCTCCCTCGTGGTGGCCCGGGTTCCTGCCGGCGTTCAGCCCGGCCTTCCTGATTCTCTGGGCGCCCGGCGGCTTCCGGTTCACGTGCTACTACTACCGCGGCGCCTACTACAAGGCTTTCTGGGGGGATCCGCTGAGCTGCGCCGTCGGCGAGCCAGGATTCCGCGGCAACAACTACCGGGGCGAGCGCAAGCTGCCTCTGATCTTCCAGAACATCCACAGGTACTTCCTGTACTTCGCGCTGGCGTTCCTGGTCATCCTGTCTTACGACGCGTGGCGCGCGATGTGGTTCACGACAGATGGCTCCGGGGCCCCGCTGCCCGAAGGACAGAAGCAATTCGGGGTCGGTGTCGGCACGCTCGTGCTGCTGATGAACCCGATCCTCCTGGGCGGCTACACCCTCGGGTGCCACTCGCTGCGTCACATCGTCGCCGGACGCCTGAATCGATTCACCGGCCGGCCGGTGCGCACCGCCGCGTACGACTGCGTGAGCTGCCTCAACCGGCGCCACGCCGTCTGGGCGTGGATGAGCCTCATCTGGGTCGCCTGGGCCGACGTATACGTGCGCCTCGCCTCGGCGGGGGTGATCAACGACATCCGGATATTCTGAGCATGACCACCGGCGAGCAGTTCACTTCACACGAACACGACGTGATCGTCATCGGGGCCGGCGGCGCCGGGTTGCGGGCGGCGATCGAGGCCTCGGCCAACGGCGCGCGTGTCGCGCTGATCTGCAAATCGCTCCTCGGCAAAGCCCACACGGTCATGGCCGAGGGCGGCATGGCAGCAGCCATGGCGAACGTCGACGAGCGCGACAGCTGGCGTGTGCACTTCGCCGACACCATGCGAGGCGGGCAATACCTCAACAACTGGCGCAAGGCCGAGCACCACGCGAAGGAAGCTCCGGACCGGGTGCGTGAGCTCGAGGCCTGGGGGGCGCTCTTCGATCGCACCAAAGACGGCAAGATCCTGCAGCGCAACTTCGGGGGGCACCGGTACCCGCGTCTGGCCCACGTCGGCGATCGCACCGGCCTGGAGATGATCCGAACACTCCAGGACTACGGGATCCACCAGGGCATCGACGTGTTCATGGAGTACACCGTCGTCGAGCTCCTGAAAGACGGCGAACGCGTGTGTGGTGTCGTCGGCTACGACCGCGAGCGAGGCCGGTTCCACGTCTGGACCGCCGGGGCCGTCGTTCTCGCCACCGGCGGCATCGGGCGCGCCTTCAAGATCACGAGCAACTCGTGGGAGTACACCGGCGACGGCCACTCGCTGGCGTACAACGCCGGCGCAGAGCTCGTCGATATGGAGTTCGTCCAATTCCACCCGACCGGAATGGTCTGGCCCCCCAGCGTGAAGGGCATCCTCGTCACCGAGGGCGTGCGCGGCGAAGGAGGCGTGCTGCGCAACAGCGAAGGGCGCCGGTTCATGTTCGACGACATCCCGGACCTGTACAAGAACCAGACAGCGCAGGATGAAGAAGAAGGATGGCGCTACGTCACAGGCGACAAGAACGCCAGCCGCCCGCCCGAACTGCTCACGCGCGACCACGTCGCCAGGTGCATCGTGCGCGAGATCCGCGAGGGCAGAGGCAGCCCGCACGGAGGCGTCTTCCTCGATATCGCGTGGATCAAGCAGAAGATCAAGAAGTCCGAGGAGCACATCAAGAAGAAGCTCCCGAGCATGTACCACCAGTTCAAGGAGCTGGCCGGGGTCGATATCACCAAAGAGCCGATGGAGGTCGGCCCGACGACGCACTACGTGATGGGAGGCGTGCGCGTCGACGGCGACTCGCAGATGTCACGCGTGCCCGGGTTGTTTGCAGCGGGCGAGGTTGCGGCCGGGCTGCACGGGGCGAACCGCCTCGGGGGGAACTCCCTGAGCGACCTGCTAGTGTTCGGCAAGCGGGCCGGCGAGCACGCCGCGGAGTTTGCAAAGGAAAACACCCGCGCCAAGCCGAGCCAGGAACAGATCGCGAGCGCCATCGCCCACGTGCTCGAGCCTTTCGACCGATCGAGCGGCGAAAACCCCTACGACATCCAGCACGAGCTTCAGGACATGATGCAGGAGAAGGTCGGCATCGTGCGCACGGAGTCGCACATGGCCGAGGCTGTCGACGGGATCGGGGCGCTCCGATCCCGGGCCGCGAACGTGATCGTCCACGGGCATCGCGAGTACAACCCCGGCTGGCACACTTCGATAGATCTGGCCAACCTGCTGATCGTCTCCGAGGCGGTCGCACGGTGCGCGCTGGATCGCAAGGAGAGCAGGGGGGCTCACTTTCGCGAGGACTACCCGTCCAAGGAAGAGAGCCACGCCGGTCACAACACGGTGGTCAGCAAGGGCGCAGACGGCGAGATGCACCTCGAGCGTCGGCCCATCACGCCGATGCCCCAGGAGCTCGGCGACATCATCGAGGAGATGAAGTGATGGCCCAGGGACTGTTCCGCATCTGGCGCGGCTCGGGCGAGGACGCCTCGTTCGAGGACTACAAGACCGAAGTCTCGAGCGGGATGGTGGTCCTCGATGCGGTGCACCAGATCCAGGCGGAATCAGCGCCCGATCTGGCCTGCCGCTGGAACTGCAAGGCCGGCAAGTGCGGGTCCTGCAGCGCCGAGGTCAACGGCATGCCCCGGCTGATGTGCATGACCCGGCTCGACGACCTCGATCTCGATCAGCCGGTGATCATCGAGCCGCTCCAGTCGTTCCCGCACATGCGCGACCTGGTCACCGACGTGTCGTGGAACTTCGAGACGAAGAAGAAGATCAAGCCGTTCACGCCCCGCAAGCCCGACGCCCCGGACGGCACCTGGCGGGTCAAGCAGCGCGACGTGGAGCGGGTGCAGGAGTTCCGCAAGTGCATCGAGTGCTTCCTCTGCCAGGACGTGTGCCACGTCCTGCGTGATCATCACAAGCACGACGAGTTCTACGGCCCGCGGCACTACGTCTACACGGCCGCGCTCGATATGCACCCGCTGGACACCGAGGACCGCGCCGCCGACCTGCGTGACAACGGGGGCATAGGGTACTGCAACATCACCAAGTGCTGCACCAAGGTGTGCCCCGAGCACATCACGATCACCGACAACTCGATCATCCCGCTCAAGGAACGAGTCGCGGACAAGTTCTACGATCCCCTGACGAAGCTGTTCCCGATCTTCCGGCCGGACAAGCCCAAGGCGGAGTAAGCCAATGGCGGATTCGACGAGATTCGAGCTCAAGAAGCTCACGCCCGACGGGATCGAGCGCGCCCTGAAGAAGGCCGAGCGGTACCGCCTGCTCAACGAGCCCCGCGACGCCGAGAGCATCTGCCGGGACATCCTCGAGGCCGACCCGAATAACCAGCCGGCCCGCGTCGGCCTGGTGCTGTGCATCACCGACCAGTTCGGCAGGCGCATGGGCATCAACGCCACCAAGGCGAGCGAGCTCCTCGACGGGATCGAGGACGACTACAAGCGCGCGTACTACCACGGCGTGATCTGCGAGCGCTGGGCGAAGGCGCAGATGACCAGCAACGATCCCGGCCACGGCATCTACGAGTGGTTCCGCAAGGCGATGCGTTCCTTCGAGCAGGCAGAGAAGCTGGCCAAGGCCGGCAACGAGGACGCCAAGCTCCGATTTAACGCGTGCGTCCGGATCCTCGAGCGCCACGCCGAATTGCGCCCGCGGCCCGAGGAGCACTCGGTCGAATCCGAGTTCGTGGATTCGTCGCCGATCGAATAACGATCGCTGATCAGACGGGCGGCTCGCCCCCGCCCTGGGTGTAGGCGAGCGCCGCGATCTCAGAGAGCCACCGCACCACGTTGTGATCGGCGCCCATCTCCTGGACGACAGCCCCGTGCGCAGCAGTGAGCATCGGGTCCGCCTCGTCGATGCGACCCTGGGCGGCGAGCGTGCACGCGATCATGCCCCGCGTGAGTGGCAGGAGGAAGGGGTCGGTATCCGCGTCGGCCTCCCGGACTGCGAGGCACTCGCGGGCGGCTGATTCGGCGCCGATCGCGTCGCCGTTTCGCAGGTGCATCTCGGAGAGCCAGCCCAAGGCGTTCGAGATGTCCTCGGTGTCGGGCTCGCCGGCGCTCGTCAGAATCTCGACCCGGCGCGTCGCGTGCATCGCCGCGGTGTCGTACTCACCCCTGCTGTGCGCGAGGTAGCTCAGGCTGCTGTGGTTCTCGATCAGGCGAGCGTCATTCTCGCCGTACGACGCCCGGCGCAGCTCGAGCGAGAGCCGCTGCTGCTGCTCGGCCAGGTCCATCATCCCGTAGGTGCTGTACCAGTAGCTCAGCGCGTTGTGCACCTCGCCCTTCACCTCGTCCTGGCCGGCGAGGGACTCCTCAATCCGCAGCGCCGCGTCGGTGAGCATCTCCTGCACGGTGCGCTGATCCGCGTCCCCCTGCGGGCTGAACGCGCCCAGCAGGTATTCATTGACGAGCGCCACCTTGTTGGCTTCTTCTTCGAGGTCCGCCAGGCGCGACTCGGCCAGGCTCTCGGCCCCGAGCGCCCGCTGCAGGAGCAGCGCCATGACGATCGAGACACCCAGAAGCACGACGATCGCGGCGAGCGCTGCTCCGGTCGCCACTCGATGGCGTGCCAGCGTCTTCCGGATCGTGTACATCGCGCTGTCGCGCTTCGCCTCGATCGGCTCGCCGGCGAGATAGTGACGGATCTCCCGAGCGACCTCGATCGCCGACTGATACCGGCGCTCCGGATCACGCGCCAGGCAGCGGAGGGTGATGGTCGTCAGATCCCCATCGATTGTCCGGTCGATCGAAGAAGGCGGGGGGGGGTCGGAGGACGCTATCCGGTCGAGGACATCCCTGAGCGGGCCGGAGGTGTCGTGGGGCATCGCGCCAGTCAGCGCGGCGTAGAGCATCACGCCGAGCGCGTATACGTCCGAGCGGACATCGAGGCCCGACGAGTCCGAAGTCACCTGCTCGGGGCTCGCCCAGGGCAGTGAACCCAGGAACTGCCCGGTGATGCTCACCTTTGTCGGCGCTTCGCTCACGGTGCCGAGCTGGTCGGGCTTGGCGAGCCCGAAGTCCAGTACCCGGGGCTCGCGATCGGCGTCGATGCGCACGTTGCCCGGCTTGAGATCGCGATGGATGACGCCCCGCAGGTGCGCGTGGCCCACCGCATCGCATACCTTCGCGAACGTCGCGAGCATCGCGTCCCGCTCGCCCTTCGAATCTCCGGTGCCGGTTCCGAACGGCTCGCCCTCGACGAATTCCATGGAGTAGAAACGGCGCCCATCGGTTGTCATCCCGCTATCGAAGATCTGCACGATGTTGGGGTGGCGCAGGTCGGCGACGATCTCGATCTCGCGTTCGAATCGGCTCTGCGCGCTTTCGGACGCCAGCGCGCCCTCGAGCAGCACTTTCACGGCAACCGTGCGCCCCGTCGAGCGCTGCAGCGCCCGGTATACAACCCCCTGCCCGCCTCGACCGATCTCGGTGAGATCTGAGTATCCATCGATCGCGGGCGAGACGAACTCGTCCGAGAGTCCTCGGATCTCGTCGAGGAGTTGTCCGGTGTCGCGGTACCAGTCGCTCTCGGCGTTCATCGGCCCTCCTCCTCATCGACCTGCTCCGCCACGAGCGCGGCGATCCGCTTCATGATCCTCGACTTGACCTGGTACACCTGATCCACGCTCATCTCCAAGCTCTCCGCCACCGCTCGCACGTCCGCGCCTCGCACCGCGTAGCGCTCGAACGCGATCCGATCACGATCGCCCGCCTCGCTGAGCGCCCGTCGGAGCGCCGTGCGCGCGTGATGACGGCGCCATTCGGCGTCCCAGACCTCGTCGATGGCCGCGCCGTCGGGGACCTCGGGCGCTCCGCCACCTCCTACGCCGCGGGCGACGGTCTTCTGACGCAATCTCGAGATAATCGTGTTCGTGGCGATCGTCTTGAGGTAGCCGCGGAATCGCCCGGCCCCAGGGTCGTAGTCGAACCCCTGCATCGCTCCCGACACCCGGGTCATGACATCCTGGAGCACGTCCTCGCAGTCGGCGTTCTGGAGCCCCCAGCGCTTGGCGACGGAGATGATCAACTCGCGGTAGCGCTCGTGGAATTCACCCCAGGCCGTCGCGTCGGCGTTGTCCCGCAGCCGGGCCAGGAGCGTGGCTCTCGTCGTGGGCACATCCACACCCGGAGTCTACCGATGCGGCATCCGGGAAGTTCTTGTCAGGAGCAGGACCCGTCGCGCGTAGGGCTCTGTGATCACCGGCGGACAAGGAGACCATCCATGCGAGTTGCTGCATTCGTGTTCGTCCTCACCGTCGTCTCCGTCGCGGGGGCGGGAGGGGTTGATTCGTACCCCGAAGCCCGGCGCGGAGACATCGTCGAACGCCTGCACGGCGAGCCGGTGCCGGACCCATACCGGTGGTTTGAATCCGATTCTCCGGAAGTCGATCGCTGGGTCGAGGCCCAGGACCGGCTGTTCGAGGGGTACGTCAACGGGCTCGCCCAGCGAGACGCGATCGCGGAGCGCGTCGCGGAGATCGGCGAATTCGCTTCCGTGAGCACGCCGGTCGTGGCGGGAGGGCGAGCGTTCTTCACGCGCACCGGAGCGGGAGCGAGCCGGTCCGTGCTGTGGGTGAAGGACTCCGAGGGTGCGTCCCGCGTGCTGCTCGATCCCGAGGAGTTCTTCCCGAGCGCCGATGACCGGATGCTGGGGTTCACGCCGAGCCGCGACGGAACGCTCGTAGCCTTCGGCACAGACAACGGATCCGGGACGTGGGGCGAGATCCGCGTGATGGAGGTCGAGTCCGGGCGCCTGCTATCGGATCGGCTCACCGGCACGAGCGGGCGCCTCGGTTTCGCCGGGGTGTACTGGACGGCCGATGGCCGGTCGTTCTTCTATTTCCACCAGGACGTGCGCGCCCGCGACGGCGACGAGTCGGTCAGCATCCGAAACAACAAGATCCGGCACCACCAGCTCGGGACGACCCAGGATCGCGATCCCACGATCTATGCCCGACCGGACCGGCCCGACGCGTTCGTCAACTCGATGGCGCTCACCACCGACGACCGCTACCTGATCACCTCGCTCACCGAGAAGGCGACGCGGCGCACGACGCACTACGCCATCGATCTGACCGATCCCGATCGGGTTCCCGTCGTCCTGGCGGATGTGGAAGCGAGCATGTCCCACGTCCACAACGTCGGTTCGCTCCAGCTCTATCGGACCGATCTCGATGCGCCGAACTACCGCCTGATCGGCATCGATGCGGAGAATCCTGCGCCGGAGCAGTGGATCGAACTCATCCCCGAACAGGACGGCGTGCTCAGCAGCGTCTCACCGACGAGGGACTTTTTGATCACCAGGGTCGACCGGGTGGCGGTCCCGGAGATCGGGATCCACGACCAGCGCGGGGTCTTCCTGCGGGAGGGGGCTCGGCCCGGGATTGGAGGGCTCGGGCTCAACACCTCGCCCGATCACAATGTTGTCCATTTCTCGTTCGGTGTTCTCCACGACCCTGGCACGATCTACCGGCTCGATCCTCAGACCGGCGAGAGCGAGCGGACGTTTCGGCCGGAGCTGTCGTTCGACCCCGACGAGTACACGATCAAGCAGGTGTTCTACTCCAGCTTTGATGGCACGCGCGTCCCGATGTTCATCGCCCATCGCAAGGACGTCACCCCCGGCCCCGAGACGCCGCTGTGGATGTACGCCTTCGGCAACGGCGGCTGGATGGCCTTCCCGTGGTTCCAGCGCCACCTGGTCGCGTGGATGGAGATGGGCGGGGTGTATGCGCTGCCCGGGATCCGGGGCGGCGGTGAGTATGGCTCCGAATGGCAGAAGGCCGGAACGCTGCACAACAAGACCAACACCATCGGCGACTACCACTCCGCCGCGGAGTGGCTGGTGGAGAACGGGTACACGTCGGCCGGCCGGCTCGTGGCCAACGGCGGCAGCGGCAGCGGCCCCCTCCCGGCGATCGCGATCAACCAGCGGCCGGAGCTGTACGGCGCCGCGGTTATCGACTTCCCGTTCCTGGACATGCTCCGGTATCACAAGTTCGCCTCGGGATTCACCCGTTCGTTCGGGTCGCCCGACGACCCGGAGGACTTCGCGGTGCTGCGCTCCTACTCGCCTTACCACAACATCCGCGAGGGCCAGTGCTACCCGCCCACACTGATCACCGTCGCCGAGAACGATGTCTCGACGCCACCGTTCCATTGCTACAAGCACGCCGCGGCGCTCCAGCACTCTCAGCCCTGCGAAAGGCCCGTGCTGCTCCAGGTAATCTGGGGCGCGGGCCACTACAGCTACGGGACGACCCGAGCCAAAGCGAGCGAGAATTTCGCGGACCAGATCGCGTTCGTGATCCGGGCACTCGATCTGGGAATGCGACCCGAGGACTAGCGCTCCGGTGCCAGCCTGATTCTCCGCGTGCGGGGTCGATCCCTTCCATGGGAGCGGCCCCGCTGCGGCGTGCGCACCACCCGGCCGGTATCCTCGGCCGCCGAGTCATGAGCGAGCAGCGCGCAGAAAAACCCGAAGCCGTCGTCCTGCTCTCAGGAGGCCTCGATAGCGCGACGGTCCTTGCGATCGCGAGAGA
Source organism: Phycisphaerales bacterium (assembly GCA_028289195.1). Classification (GTDB taxonomy): domain Bacteria; phylum Planctomycetota; class Phycisphaerae; order Phycisphaerales; family UBA1924; genus JANQQR01. The sequence continues at coordinate 126,602 of JANQQR010000002.1, forward strand.
CCGGGGCTTCGTCTGTCGAACTCTCAGCCTCGCCTACGGGCAGCGCCACGAGGTCGAGCTCGACGCGGCCGCTCGGGTGTCGGAATCGCTGGGCGCGCGCTCGCACACGGTCGTGCCGATCGATCTGCGCGCGATCGGGGGCTCGGCGCTCACCGCCGACATCGATGTGCCCAAATCGCGAGACCACGCGGAGATGGCCTCGTCAATACCTGTCACCTACGTGCCGGCGAGGAACCTGGTCTTCCTGTCTCTCGCTTGTGCGCATGCGGAGGTGGTGGGGTCGACGGATGTCTTCATCGGCGTCAACGCCGTCGACTACTCCGGCTACCCGGACTGCCGCCCGGAGTTCATCGAGTCGTTCGCCCGGACTGCGAACCTGGCCACCAAGGCCGGGGTCGAGGGCGCGCGGTTTACGATCCACACGCCCCTGGCGCACATGCCGAAATCTGAGATCATCCGGCACGGCACGGATCTGGGTGTCGACTACGGCGCGACGCTGTCGTGCTACGACCCCGACGGGACCGGCGCGGCCTGCGGCGAGTGCGATTCCTGCATTCTGCGGAAGAGCGGGTTCCAGGACGCCGGTATCCCCGACCCGACGCGCTACGCCGCCAGTGCCACCTGATCGGACGCGCGGCGCGGGCGTTTCTCGAGGCGCTCGGCCCACCAGCGCAACACGTCCGCACGGTCATCGCCGGAAAGTTCGAAGGCCGTGCACATGGCTGCCCCGGCGTTCATGATCGCGGAGTGGCGCGCGTCACCGGACACCGCGCCGTGCGCGATCCGGATGTGGTCCGATGCTTCGCTCCACGCACGCGAGCGCGAGGGCAGCGGCAGCGCGAGCACCTGTTTGGCCGAGAGCTTGATCGCGTCGCTCGACAGCGCCGCGCCGGCGTATCGCTGCATCGCGAGCGCGGTGGCGACCGGCGACAGGAGCACCGACGCGATCCGCCACAGGTCGGACACGCTGTCGTTGCCTGTGACTGTGATGACCGGTGTGCTCGGCAGGTACCGCCCGTGTTCATCGACGAACGCCTCGAGCACCCGCGTCTGCGTCGCGACGAGGATCTTGGGCACGAGGCGCTCGGCCATCCACGGGCCGAGATCCCCTCGATCGGTCATCGCCCGGCGATCAATCCTGGGGGCGTTCCACCCGGTCTTGAGCACACGCGTCGGTGTCTCGCCCCAGAGGCAGCGGCACGGCTCGACGAGGCGCGTCGTGACCAGCGCCGGGTACTCGGCTTCTGGAGCACCCGGGACCTCCGAGTCCTCGACGATGAACCCTTCGAGCCCGTAGTACTGGTCCCGGAAGTCCGCCGTCGCTTGCGCGATGTCGCCCAGCACGCCTTCGGCGCCGATCTCGATCTCCGGGATGCCCCTGCACCCAGCGGCCAGGTGGGACCACGTCGGCGCCCGGATGAGATCGATCGGGTCGACCTCGAGGCATTCGATCGTTCGGCACTCCGTGCCGGCGCGCCGGGAGACAGTCCCGGTGATCGATGTCGCGCGTTGCAGCACCGGTGCGCACGTCAGCACCGATGTGCCCGCGAACACGGGTTCGTCGGTCACCCACAGCGCTCGGAGCGAGCATCGCTCCAGCATCCGGTCGCGCACGGGACGGGCGTCGCGGGCTGTCAGGAACGACTGGGGCTGCACGAGGCAGAGCCGGCCGCCATCGTCGAGCAGCGATTCGGCCAGGAGCATGAAGATCGCCGCCGTGTCGGTGTAGGCCGTGATCGCTCCGTCGAATCGGCTCTTCAACTGTTCAACCGTCGATCGATCGAGCGCGCTGTCGGACCTGAGCTGATTCAGAAACGGCGGGTTCCCGATCACGACATCGAACGCTCCCGGGGCGGTCCCCTCTCCGGGCAGCGTGTTCCACTCGTCCCGCAGAGCGTCGCCGGTTCGGATGTTGCCGGCGATTGACGCGTCCGCTACTGGGCACTCCAGCATCAGCGTCGCGCGGCAGAGCCACGCGGCCGTCGGGTCGAGGTCCATCCCGTGGATACACCTTCGGGCTACGTCCTGAATGGCGTCCGGGCGATCGAGGTGGCCCGCGAGGCGCCGGGCGGCCCCCAAAAGGAACCTCCCGCATCCCGCGGCCGGATCGCACACGCGGATGCCGAGCAGAGCCGCGTCTCGTTCATGGGGATCAACGATTCCTCGCGTGCGCTCCTCGATGACGGGCTCGAGCGTCAGGTCGAGCAGCATCTCTACGACGGTGCTCGGTGTGTAGTACGACCCTGTGCGCTTCCGGCGGGACTGTTTCGCTTCGCTCAGTTCGAGGCTTGCTGCGCTCTCCCCGATTGTTGCCGCGAGGCCGAGCGTCCATTCGTACATCGAGCCGAGTCGGTCGGGGTCGAGTTCACTCGCGAGGTTCTCGGTGTCGTCGCCTTCACGCGGGCGGTGCCAGCGGGCCGGCGTGCCGCGTGCAAACGCGTTCTCGTCGAGGCCTCTCGCGCGAGCGAGGGCTCGCACGAGATCTTCGAACACGGACGCCGTGACCTCGGCCTGGAACGCTGCGGGTGTGAGCGTCTCGCTTTCAAGGGCGCGGCGCAGATCGGTGTTCGATGGTTCGCGCAGGATCGCTGCCGCTTTCGCCGCGATTGCACCGGCGACGCGCTTGGTCAGGGCTGATTCGGTCTCCCGCGCCATACCTGACCTGTCGGGATCAGCCCGTGGAATGCTGGAAAAGGGGTTGCCAGGCCCGTGTTCCGGGGATACCCTATCAAAATGCGAACATGGTTCCGGATCACACCATCTGACCCCGACACGGAGCGCCGGGCGCGTCTCGACCGCGTGCGTTCGATCGTGCAGGAACGGGCCGGGGACAGTTCCCTCTCGGGGGATCTGGAGAGGCTTCCGGCGCACGAACTGGCCCTGCAACCCGGTGTCCACGAGTGGTTCGCCTCCCGGGATGCGGATCGCCCGCCGGTGGGTGTGCTGGTCGATCTCGCCCGGCGCGCGAGCGGTCGGGGATCAGCGCCGCCGGGCGGGCGGGTCCTGTGGATCGGGCCAAGGGTCTGGGCGTACCCCCACGCTCTCATCGAGCGCAGACCCGTCGGTCCCGGTGATCGCGGGCTTCTCGAGCGTTCCGTCTTTGTCGATGCGACGCGCTGCCAGGAGCGGGTCTGGTCCATCGACCTGGCGCTGCGCTGCGCAGGGGTCGCCATCGTCATCGCCGATGCGAGCGAGATGACGATGCCCGAGTCGCGTCGATTGCAGATCAGCGCCGTCTCCGGCGCCCGCGCCGCGTTGCTGGTGCGCCCGCATCGCGAGATGCGCGGGCTTTCGGCGGCCGCCACTCGATGGCGCACCGAGCCCGCGCCCGCGTCCGGGCGCGACCAGTCATGGAAGGTTCATCTCCTGCGCTGCAAGGGAATGCGGCCCGCTGCGAGAGGGGCGCGCCGGTGGATCGTGCGCCGAGATCATGAAACAGGCCTCGTCAACGAATGGCAGGCGTGCGATGTCGATATGGCTCCCCGGGTGGTCGATCGATCTTCTGCGCCGGCGCGATCGCAGGTCGCCTAGGAATGGCGATCGTGACGCGCGACCGGTCCTGCTGGTCCGCGAGGAGCACCAGCGCCAAGTCGTCGCCCGGTGCTGCTCGCTCGCTCGAGAGTCCGGTGTTCATCCCGGCATGCCTGTCGCCCAGGCGCGGGCCGCCTTCGACGCCGGCGCGCTGCGCATCGAGGACCACGACCCCGCCCGCGATCTCCGTGCCCTGCGTTCGCTGGCCGAGTGGGCCCACGCGCTGGCTCCTGCCGTCGCCATCGACGACACCTCCGAGGAACCCGATGGCCTGCTGATGGATGTCACGGGCTGCGCTCGCGTGTTCCGTGGCGAGCACGCCCTGGCCAGGAGCGCGATCGCCCGCCTCGCGACGCTCGGCTTCCACGCCCGCATCGGCATCGCCCCGACCTACGGCTGCGCATGGGCCGTCGCCCGCTACGCCGAGAGTCGTCTCTCGATCGTGAGCGAAGCAGGCGTACGCGAGGCGCTCGCGCTGCTTCCCGCTGGAGCGCTGCGCATCGACAGCGAGACCGCGTTCGCGCTGGGGGAGATCGGCATCGAGCGAGTCGAGCACCTGATGGATCTTCCGCGTTCCGCCCTTCCCGCCCGCTTCGGCGCGGCGCTCCTGCTCAACCTCGATCGCGCGCTGGGCCAGGCCATCGAGACCATCCGGCCGATCAGGCCGGCGCCGCCCCCCGTGTGCGAGCGTGTCTTCGACGGGCCCACGGATCGGACCGAAGCGGTCGAGCTGACGGTCCGGGACCTGCTCGAACGCCTGTCCGGGATGCTGCTCGAGCGCGAGAGCGGCGCACGCACGGTGGTTGTCGAACTCGTGCGCGCCGATCTTCCGCCCGAGCGTCTTTCGCTCACGCTGGGGAGGCCGAGCCGCGATGTCACGCACCTGTGGCGCCTGCTCCAGCCCAGGCTCGAGCGTGCCAACTTCGGGTTCGGTGTCGAGGGTGTGCGCATCAGCGCCGGGGGCGTCGCGCGCCTGCGCCACGAGCAGACCGAGCGATGGGGGGCCGGCGGGGAAGCGGGTGTTTCGCCCGGCGAAGCCGAGAAGGCGTCCGGAGAGCTGATCGACACGCTCTGCAATCGCTTCGGACCCGGACGCGTGCGCCGACCCGTCGCGATCGAGTCACACATCCCCGAGCGTGCCTTTGCGCTCAGGCCCGTGTCCGAAGCGACCACGGGGTCCCCGCCTGCGCCCGCGGTCGCGCACCAGGATCGGCCCACGCTCCTCTACGAACTCCCGGTCGATATCGATGTCGTCGCGCTCACCCCTGACGGGCCCGTGCATCGCGTGCGCCTGGAAGGGCGCGACGAGGGGGTCATCACCAGCGCCGGGCCGGAGCGCATCGGGCGCGAGTGGTGGGGGATCCGGGGGGGGCGGGGCGGGCGATGCGCAACGCGCGACTACTTCGTCGTTCAGACCGAGAGCGGGCGCTGGCTCTGGATCCGTCGCGACCTCGAGACCGGGCGATGGTTCGCCCACGGCGAGTGGGCCTGACACCATGCCCGAGCAGCCCGACCCCAAGCCCCGCGCTCACCCCGCCAGGTCCGGCGAGAAGACAACCCCTCCGGTGCGCCCGGCGCCGCGCGTCGCGTTCGCCGAACTCGACGCGACGAGCAACTTCACGTTCCTCACCGGCGCGAGCCATCCGGAGGAACTGGCCCAGCAGGCGGCACGCCTGGGATACACCGGCGTGGCTGTGACCGACACCAACACGCTCGCCGGCATCGTGCGCGCCCACGTCGGCGCCGCAGACGCCGGCGTGCCCCTGATCGTGGGCTGTCGCATCGTGACCTCGTGCGCCCTGCGGGTCCTCGTGTACCCGACCGATCGGCCGGCCTATGCGCGCCTCTGCCGCCTGCTGACACTCGGCAAGCGCCGGGCGCCCAAGGGCGAGTGCCACCTGGAGATCCACGACCTCATCGAGCACAGCGAGGGCCTGCTCGCGATCGTCGATCCTCCTCAGCGCGTCGGCGGGCTCGATCAGCGCTTCATCGAGACGCTCCGCGGCCTGCGCAGGGTGTTCGACGACGATCGTCTCTCGCTCGCGTCATCGTTCGCCTACCTGGGCGACGACGCGGACCGCCTGGAGATGCTCGCGACGCTCGGCGCCGAGACGCGCATCCCCCTGGTCGCCACCAATCGTGCGCTCTACCACGAGCCGGCGCGCCGCCCCCTCCAGGACGTCGTCACCTGCATCCGTCACGGGTGCACGATCGAGCAGGCCGGCATGCGCCTCGGCGCCAACGCCGAGCGCCACCTCAAGCCCCCGGAAGAGATCTCCCGCCTGTTTGCGCGGTATCCCGAGGCCGTCGCTCGGAGTGTCGAGATCGCGTCCCGCGCCGGCGCCTTCAGCCTCGACGAGCTGCGCTACGAGTACCCCGTCGAGCCGTGCCCGCCGGGCCTGTCGCCGATCGACTACCTCAGGCAGGAGACGTGGAAGGGCGCCGTGAAGCGGTACGGTCGCTTCGTGCCGGTGAAGGTGCGCACGGCGCTCGCCCACGAGTTGTCGCTCATCGAAGAGCTGCGCTACGAGCCGTACTTCCTGACCTGCTACGACATCGTGACCCATGCGCGCTCGCTGGGGATCCTCTGCCAGGGCCGGGGCGGGGCCGCCAACTCGGCGGTGTGCTACTGCCTGGGCATCACCGAGGTCGACCCCGGTACGCACAGCCTGCTGTTCGAGCGTTTCATCAGCCGCGAGCGGGGCGAGCCGCCAGACATCGACATCGACTTCGAGCACGAGCGGCGCGAGGAGGTGATCCAGTACATCTACTCCAAGTACGGGCGTGACCGGGCCGCGCTCACGGCGGAGGTCATCAGCTACCGGGGGCGCAGCGCTGTGCGCGAGGTCGGCAAGGCGATGGGCCTGCCCATCGACTGCGTGGACGCGCTGGCCAAGAACCTCGATCGCTGGGGCGAGGCCGCCAGCGCCGAGCGCGTCGCCGAACTCGGCCTGAACCCCGAGGACCCGATCATCAAGCGTGTCCTCATCCTCACGCGCCAGCTCATGGGGTTCCCGCGCCACCTCTCGCAGCATGTGGGTGGCTTCGTCATCACACGATCGGCCCTGAGCGACCTCGTCCCCATCGAGAACGCGGCCATGGAAGACCGCACCGTCATCGAGTGGGACAAAGACGACATCGACGCGATGGGCATGCTCAAGGTGGATTGCCTGGGGCTGGGGATGCTGACGTGTATCCGGAAGGCTCTGGAACTTCTTCAGGAAGGGGCAGAGGGGGGAGGCATTTCGGAATGGGAGCCGAGTGATGAACACAATGACGAGTCGGATCCGAACGTTTCGCGATCTTCATGTCTGGAATCGGGGCATGGAGATCGCTCGGGCGGTCTACACCGAATCGGATCGCATGCCGGATACGGAGCGCTTCGGGCTGACGAACCAGATGCGCAGAGCAGCGGTATCGATCCCCTCCAACATCGCCGAGGGATTCGGGAGGGGGTCGAGGAGGGAGTACTTGCGCTTCATCAAGATCGCACAGGGATCTCTGGCGGAACTGGAGACTCAGTACGAACTCGCGATCTCCCTCGAGATGCTCAGCCCCAGCGAGGAGCTCGCATCTCTCCTGAGCGAGGAAGAACGCGTGCTCCAGTCACTGCGAACGAAACTGCAAGCCTGATCGCACACTCCGAATCCGATCCCTCTGCCCCTTTGCCCCTCTGCCCCTCTGCCCCTTCCCCGGTCTACCCCCTCTACGCCCGCATCGCCAAAGACCCCACCGACGCCGCGGTCTACGACATGATCTGCGCCGCCGACACGGTCGGCGTGTTCCAGATCGAGAGCCGCGCACAGATGTCCATGTTGCCGCGTCTGCGCCCCCGCGAGTTCTACGACCTCGTCATCGAGGTCGCCATCGTCAGGCCCGGGCCCATCCAGGGAGGCATGGTCCATCCCTACCTCAAGCGGCGCCAGGGCAAGGAGACGATCAGCTACCCGAGCCCCGAGATCGAGGCGGTGCTCGGGCGGACGCTCGGGGTGCCCATCTTCCAGGAGCAGGCGATGCAGCTCGCGATCGTCGCCGCGGGCTTCACCCCGGATGAATCGGATTCGCTGCGCCGCGCCATGGCCGCCTGGAAGCGCAAGGGCGACGCCATCTACCGCTTCGGCCAGCGTCTGATCGAGGGCATGCTCGCCAACGGCTACCCGGAGGAGTTCGCCAAGCGCTGCTTCGAGCAGATCAAGGGCTTCAGCGAGTACGGGTTCCCCGAGTCCCACGCCGCGAGCTTCGCGCTGCTCGTCTATGTCTCGGCATGGCTCAAGCACCATCATCCCGCGACCTTTGCCGCGGCTCTCATCAACAGCCAGCCCATGGGCTTCTACCAGCCGGCCCAGATCGTGCGTGACGCCGAGGACCACGGCGTGGAGGTGCGCCCCGTCGACGTCAACCACAGCGCCTGGGACTGCACGCTCGAGAATGGAGGCAAGGCGCTCCGCCTGGGCATGCGCCTGGTCAAGGGAATGCCCGAAGACGATGCCCGGTGCATCGACCGCGCGGTGCGCACGCACGGGTCGTTCCGCGCCGTCGAGCCCCTGTGGCGGGCCAGCGGTGTCTCCAGCCGGGCGCTCAAGGCCCTGGCGCGGGCCGACGCCTTCAACTCGATGGGCCTGGATCGCCAGCGCGCCCTGTGGCAGATCAAGCCCCTGCGCGACGCGCCCCTGCCCCTGTTCGATCGGGCGCGAGCGGAGGACGACCGCGCTGGCCTCGACAGGCTGCCCCGCGTGGAGGAACGGTTCCGCGTGCTCCACGACTACGAGTCGACCGGTCTCTCGCTCAAAGCCCATCCGATCGGGTTCATGCGCACCACACTCGAGGGGATGGGCGTGATCCCGACCTCGGAGCTGCGCTCGGAGGAGCGCAGCCCCCAGGGCCGGCGCGTGCGGGTCGCGGGCATTGTGCTCTGCCGCCAGCGACCGAGCACGGCCTCCGGCGTGGTGTTCATCACGCTGGAAGACGAGGTCTCGATCGCCAACCTGATCATCTGGCGCGACACCTTCGAGGAGTACCGCAGGGTTGCACGCCTCAGCACGGTGCTGCTGGCCGAGGGCAAGGTGGAGCGCCAGGGAGAGGTGGTGCACATCCACGTCCAGCACCTCGAGAGCCTCGACGATCACCTGCCGGCGCTGGCCACGCGGAGGATGTCGCGCGACTTCCATTGATCCCGGGGCCTGGCGCCCGGCGCCTCTCAGGCCCGTGCTACCGCGCCAGCCCGATCTCGACGTCGACCGGGTTCGACACGATGTCGCACACCGGCGAGAACGTCCGGGCGATTTGCACCAGCTCTTCGAGCGTCTCGCGCGGCGCCGGGGAGTCGATGGAGAACGTCACACGCACGTTCTCGTATCCCCGCCTGACGTTCTCATCGAGCCCGAACAGGCCCTGGAGATCTAGATCGCCCTCGAGCGTGCTCTCCACCCGGTCGAGCTGGATGCCCATGACGGCGCCGTAGTAGACGAGCGTCGTCGTCAGGCAGCCCGACAACGCGGTGAGCACGTACTCCACCGGGTTCGGGCCGATGTTCTCGCCCAGCAGGCAGGGGGGCTCGTCGTTGGACATCTCGAACGGCGCACCGCGGCTGGTGTCCTCCTCGCCGCCCACGTCGAAGGTCTGAATGCTGACGCGATTGTGCGCGCCGTCCTGCCATGTGTTCCGGGCCCGGAAGCGGCACTTGGCCAGGCCGGGCTCTGTCTTCATCGAGTCCATGATGCGGGTAAGCTCGGGAACATTGACGCCGTTGACGGTGCCGGTGGTTTCGATGGTCTGCGTTGCCATGATTCGGATCTCCTTTGCAAGTCGGTTCGAGCGATGCGCCGCACCGCTGTGCTGCCTCGATATGCGAAAGATTCGGTCATCCGCTGCCATGTGCCAGTGCACTCGGGGTTCACCTCGGGGTGACTCGGGGTACACCCCCGGCTCGGCGCTCAGGAGGAGCACCTGACGGATGGATGCCCGCGTTCAAGACGACATCGCCCAACTGCTGTCGGTCCCCGAGGTCCCCAAGGAGGGGCGCGGGCGCCTGATCTGGAGCGCGATCAGGCTGTTCTATCGCTACGGCATCAACGCAGTGGGCGTCGATCGGGTGATAGCCGAGGCGGGGGTGAGCAAGACGACGTTCTACAAGCACTTCGAGAGCAAGGACGAGCTCGTGGTCAGGGCGCTCGAGGAGCGTGACGCCTGGGAGATGCGTGTGTGGAAAGAAGCCGCGACGCGCCTCGCCGGTGACTCACCCCGCGAAAAGCTGCTCGGGCTCGTCGATGTGCTGGAGATCCTCTTCGAGTCCGAGGACTTCCGTGGCTGCCAGTTCATCAACGCTGCGGCAGAGTTCCCCAATCCGAACGACCCGGTGCACTGTGCGGCAGCGTCGCACAAGCTGGCCAACTGGCGCTGGGTGCGCGAGCTGGCCGAGCAGGCTGGCGTCGCAGAGCCGGACTCGTTCGCCGACGGCTACACCCTGCTGTTCGAGGGGACCCTCGTACTTAGGCAGGTCCACGATCGCGACGACGCCGCCAGGGCCGCGAGGCCCATCTTCTACGCGTTCATCGACGGTCACATCCCGGCCGGGTAGTGGCAACCCTCGCTACGCTTCTTGCCGACCGTGACCTCAGATGCGCACACCCCGGGCTCGCCGTTCCCCCGAATCCGATTCTCGGGGAAGCTGCGCCCGAACCAGCGGAGGGCGGCGGCGACCATCAAGTCGCAGCTCGCTCGCGGCGAGCGCCGCCTGCACATCGTGGCGCCGCCGGGCTCCGGGAAGACGGTGCTCGGGCTGTACGTCTGGGCCGAGCAGGTGAAGGCCCCGGCGATCGTCCTCAGCCCGACCTCGGCGATCCAGATGCAGTGGCTCGAGCGGGCATCGCTGTTCAAGCTCGGACGCAAGCCAAAGAACACCGGGAAGTTTGTCAGCGCCGACGCATCAAAGCCCGCGTTGCTCACGAGCCTCACGTACCAGTCGCTGACGATCCCTCGCCGGGATGACGACGATCTCGACGCCTCGGCGCAGGAATTCTGGATCGAGCGCCTGCTCGCGACCGAGCAAGCGCTCGACGCCGTCGAAGCCAAGGCGTGGATCGACGACCTTGCCCAGCGCAACCCCGGGTACCACTCCGATCGCCTCGCCGTGTACCGCAAGCAGGCCATCGAGAAGATGACCCGCGGAGACAACGCGGTCGATGCGCTGCATCACTCGGCGCGTCTGGCGCTCGAGTCGCTGAAAGCCAGCGGCGTCGGACTCGTCATCCTGGACGAGTGTCACCACCTTCTCCAGCACTGGGGACGCGTGCTCGGGGCCGCGGCTGAAGCGCTGGACGGGCCCGTGGTGCTCGGTCTCACGGCGACCCCGCCGCAACTCGAACGCGAAGCGGCGGACGACGCGGAGCGGTACTCCGCGCTGCTGGGGCCGGTGGACTACGAGGTGCCCATCCCCGCGGTCGTCAAGGACGGGCACCTGGCGCCGTACCAGGACCTGGTCCAGTTCGTGCGCCCTACGCCGGACGAATCGGCCTTCGTGGCAAGAGCGGACGAGGACCTTGTGCATCTCGTCGACACGCTCGTGCACGCCGAGGCGGAGGACGGTCGTCTTGAGCCGCTGCTCGACTGGTTGGAGAAGGTCCTGCGCGAGCGCCGACTCGCGACGGGCACCGTCCGTGACTGGGCGGCCTTTATTCGGCGCGACGCGCGACTCGCCGATGCCGGGAGGCTGTTCCTCGAGCGCTACACACGGGCGCTGCCCGAAGGGGTTCCGCCCATCGAGCCCCGCCTGCGCGCAGAGCCGATGCGCACCGATCTGGTGACGGTGACGGTGCTGGACCGGTTTGTGCGCAACGGCCTGCGGCGCTCGGGATCGAGCCTCGATCACGACCTTGCCTCGGACATTGTCCGGCGCCTGCGCGTGCTGGGCTTCCAGATCACCGAGACCGGCCTGCGCCCGTGCGCCGCGCCGGTGACGCGAGTGCTCGCCTACTCGACGGCCAAATGCGACGCGATGGTGGGGATCCTCCGCAGGGAGCACGGGCTCCTGGGTGACGGGCTGCGCGCGATCGTGGTCTGCGACTTCGAGACGACGAACGCGACGCGGGGTGAGGCGTCGGAGGTTCTGGACAAGGAGGCCGGCGGCGCGATCGCGGCGTTCCGAGCGATCGTCGGCGACCCGGAAGCGGATCACGTGGACCCTGTCCTCGTGACCGGCTCCACCGTGATGGTCGATGACGACCTCGCCCCGCGCTTTCTCGATCGATTCAAGGAATGGGCGCGGGAGGAGGGCGCCGAGGTCGAGTTGAGCGCTATCGAGCACGACGGATTTGTGGAAGTCCGCGCTTCAGGACGCGACTGGGCCCCGCGCCTCTACGTGCAACTCATCACCCGCGCGTTCCAGGACGGGCTGACGCGATGCCTCGTCGGCACGCGGGGGCTGCTGGGCGAGGGCTGGGATGCGAGCCGCACGAACGTGCTTGTCGATCTGACGGCCGTGACCTCGTCGACGAGCGTGAATCAGCTCCGCGGCCGGTCGATCCGTCTCGATCCGAAAGACCCGAAGAAGGTCGCCAACAACTGGGACGTCGTGTGCATCGCGGAGGAGTTCAGCGGCGGTCTGAGCGACTACGAGCGGTTCTGCGATCGTCACGAGACGTGGTTCGGGATCACCGATGACGGCGCTGTGGAGAAAGGAGTCGGCCACGTCCACGCGTCTTTCACGAACGCCGAACCCGAAGACGTAGCGCACCTCATGGCGCCCATCAACGCCGAGATGATGGAACGCGCGGGCATGCGCACGGCGGCACGCAAGCGGTGGGCGATCGGAAAGAAGTTCAACGGCACCCCGGTGCCGGCCCTCGAATTCCGCACGGGCGTCGCCCGGACCGGGGAGATGCTCGTCGGGAAGAAGCGGGAGAACTGGACCGACGACTCCCTCGTCGAGTCGATCGCCCGCGCGTGCGCCGGCGCGCTCGCCGAGGCCGGTCTGGTGTCCGGCGAGTCGGTTGCACGGGCGACGCGCCGTGCCGGGGGGTATCTGCGACTCGTGCTCGCGGGCGCGGACAGCGAGCACGAGCGCATGGTGATCGAGGCCGTCTCCGAGGTGCTCGGGCCGCTGGAGCGGCCCCGGTACGTCATCCCCCGGATGGTGAGCGTCAAGACGCAGACACTGCTCTCGCGCCTGCTCCCGAGCGTCGTCGGGAAGTTCTTCCGGAAACGCCGGCGCCAGATGGCGATGCTGCACGCGGTGCCGGGGAGCCTGGCATCAAAGAAGGAGTTGGCCTTGCTCTTCCAGAACCACTGGAATCGCCACGTCAGCCCGGGCGAGGTGTCGTATGCGCACCACGGCGCAGGAGAGGAGATGCTCCTGGATGCCAAGGCGAGCGGCTTGACGCCGGAACACTCGCCGCGGACGGTCGAAGTGTTCAAGTAACACGTTCCGCGCCGGCCTGGATTCCCGGAGTTACGGGCAGGCCGACAGCCATTCCGACAGCACCGTCGTGACGTCTGAAAAATCGACCCCGCCGTCCGCGTTCGCGTCTCCGGGGCCGCTCCCCGGGGAGTAGTCGGTCAGCCAATTCGACAGCACGGACGTGATGTCTCCGAAGTCGACGGTGCCACTGGAATCGGCGTCTCCGGGGCAGCTTGCGGGCGCCGGATCGATGACCAGATGGAAGAAGTTCAGGAGGTTGATCGCGCCGCCGGTGAGGATCGGAGCACTCGGAGCGTCCATGTTGTCGACGTCGAGGCGTACGAGGTTGTTCGAGTCGGCCACGAGGATGTCACCTGCGTCATCGATCTCCAGGCCGATGGGGAACGGGAAGCCGGTCGAGCGTGTGATGGCGCCCGCTCCGAATTCGAACCGGTGGACCGCTGTGTTCGATGCGACATACAACGCTCCGTCCCCGCTGAACTGCAGCCCGAACGTGTCGCCGGGAGTCAGGCCATCGGTGGTGTCGAGCAGCACCTCGTCAAAATCGCCGGTCGTTCCGTCGAACGCCAACACGTCGGCCGAATAGCGCCCGGCGACGTAGAGGCGGCCGTCCGGTCCGAACGCCATCCCCGATGGGCCGTTGAGCCCGCCGGATCCGGCGCTCACGAATGCCCCGATGAGGCCCCCGGCCGAATCGAATCTCAGCACCTCGTCCGAGCCCTGTGACGACACCAGCAAGTCGCCCGAGGGCAAGGGCAGCAGGTACACCGGATCGTCCAAGCCGCTCGCCGGGCCGATCAGTGCGCCAACAAAGGCCCCCGAATCGCGGTCGTAGCGAAGCACCTGGTCGGTCCCGAAGGAGCACACCAGAATGTCGGCATCACGCTCGAGGATGCCGTGAGGCTGATGGAGTCCGCCGGACGCGGCGCCGACGAAGACGCCGAGGAGCGCGCCGGAGTCCGGGTCGTATCGCAGGACCTCGTGCGAGAAGTTCGACGACACGTACAGACGGTCAGCCCCGAGTGCAGCAGCCGTGAGCGCTCCCGCGAGGAGAGCCACGAAGAGGATCCGCATCGCCTGTCCTCCCTCAGATCCATGGATGCTAGCCATCATCCCGCGGGCTCGGCGTCCCGGAGCGGGGTGACAATCCTCGCCGCCGGCACCGAGATTCGCTTGACGTCAAGTTCACGCGCCCGATACTGAAAACGGCCGCGACGGTGCGAAGTTCGCGCCCGGACGCCCGCGTCATCGGGTCGGAAGACCCGGCAAGTGTGAGGGAAGACATCATGTGCATCCGTTGTGCGCGCATCTGCGCGCTCGCGACGTTCGCTTCGATCGCCGCATGCGGCGCCGAGGCGTCCTGGACCGTCACCAATCTCCATCCGGGCGGGGCTTCGGCTTCGCAGAGTCGCGGCCTGGATGCAAGCCAGCAAGTGGGATCGTCCACTGTTGGCGGCGTCCTCAGTGCTGCGATGTGGAGCGGTTCTGCGGGTTCGTGGGTGAACCTGCATCCCGCCGGCGCGAGCGCATCGCTTGCCTGGAACGCCCACGCCGGGCAGCAGGCCGGGCAGTCGACCATCGGAGGTTCGCTGCGCGCATCTCTGTGGACCGGCAGCGCCGCGTCTTTCGTCGATCTCAACCCGGCGGGAGCGGATTCATCCGTGGCGTTCGGCGTGCGCGACGGCGTGCAGGCGGGCCGGGCGACCTTCGCCGGAAATGCGCACGCGGGCATCTGGACCGGGTCCGCGGCTTCCTGGGTCGATCTGCATCCCGCGGGCGCGGTGAACTCGATCGCCTACACATCGTTCGCCGGCGTGCAGATCGGGCAGGCGAACTTCGCGGGCCAGACGCGAGCGAGCCTCTGGAGCGGCAGTGCTGCATCCTGGGTCGATCTGAACCCGGCCGGGTCGACAGCGTCGTTCGCCTACGGGATCTCGGACACCCAGCAGGTCGGGCGAGCGCTCGTCGGGTCGCAGTTCCACGCCTCGCTCTGGACCGGGAGCGCGGCATCCTGGGTCGACCTGCACCCCGCGGGGGGAACACAGTCGCGTGCGGTCGGTGTCCACGGCGGGTGGCAAGCCGGGTACTCGACGATCGGTGGCGTGCTCAAGGCGTCGCTGTGGAACGGATCGAGCGCGTCCTGGGAGGACCTCTCGCTCGCGCTCCCGGGCTCCTGGGGAACGACGTTGGCCTACGACGTCTGGACCGACGCGACCACGCTGTACGTCGCGGGGTGGGGTTCGAATCTCGACAGCGGGCGCACCGAGTCCCTGCTGTGGACGCGCCCGATCCCTTCGCCCGGATCGCTGGTCGTCGTAGCGGCCGGTGCCGCGTTCGCTCAGAGGAGACGGCGCTAGGTACCGATGCGCGATCGCACAGACCACGGGAACCGGTTTCTCTCGGACGGACCGCTGACCAAAAGCGGTCCGGGCGTGTCGCGGGGCTATCGGGCCTCGATTCGCGCCGTTTTCCTATTCCGATTGGGTGCTTTCCGGCGTACTCTTCACTCGGAAGAGACCGGGGCAGCTCTCGGTCACGGATGGATCGGGATCGCCTCGTCGAGGAGAGAGAGCATGCGTTCTGCAGGTCGTGTCGTGTCGGGTGGCGTGATGATTGCGCTCGGGATCGTCAGTGTGCTGCTCGCGGGAGTGAGCCCGGACTCCAACGCGTTGCCAGAGGCCACCGAGGTCGAGCGGTTCGCGTTCCGACCGGTCGGGGATGGCATCGGCCCGGTCCACCAGCGGATGCTCGACAATCTCCGCGCTAGGGGTATCCCCGAGATGCCTTCGGCCGCGGCGTGCTTCGCTCCGGGAACGCCCAACGAAGTGATGGATGCGTTCCACGAAGCGCTCGGGTTCAACGACCGCTTTCAGCAGGACCCGGCCAACTACCGGTGGGCCCAGACCGCCACCGACGGCCCGACGAGCCCGTTCGGTGAGGGCATCACGCTCACGTACAGCTTTGTCCCGGACGGCACGTTCATTCCCAGCGGTGTGGGAGAGCCTGCGGCGGTGAGCGACCTCTTCTTCTGGCTGAACAGCATCTACTTCAGCCCAGGAGTCTGGCAGCAACTGTTCCACGACATGTTCGCGCGATGGGGCGAGATCTCGGGCGTGAACTACGTGTTCGAGCCGAATGACGACGGGGCGGACGTTGCGCTCGCGAACACCGGGATCCTCGGCGTGCGCGGCGACGTTCGCATCTGTGCCAAGCTGATCGACGGCAACGGCGGGACTCTCGCGTACAACAACTTCCCGCAGCAGGCGGTCGCGGCGACGGGCAACGGCGACATGGTGATCGACAGCGCCGACAGCTTCTACGACCTGACGTTCGGTGACTCGGTGCGCATGAGGAATGTTCTCGCGCACGAGCACGGCCATGGCCTGGGGATGTTTCACGTCTGCCCGGTCAACCAGGACAAGCTGATGGAGCCCTCGGTGTCCGTGCCCTTCTTCGGTCAGCAGCACGACGAGATCCGCGGCGCCCACGCCATGTACGGGGACGCGTTCGAGCCGGACAACTCCGCCGGGGCCGCCACCAGCCTCGGCGCGCTCGCGCTGCCCTTCGCGGACACGCTGGGCACGCTCGGGCCCCCGGTTGTCGCGAACGGCTCTGCGCTCTCGATCGACGCAGACGGCGAGCAGGACTGGTTCAGTTTCTCGATCACGACGCCGGGCCGGGTCTCGGCGCAGCTGAACCCCGTTGGTCTGTTGTACGAAGATGGACCCCAATCGTGCGGCGGCCAGCCGGCGAACTGCTGCCCCGGTTTCTTTACCGATAGCCAGATCATCGCGGACCTCGGGTTCGAGGTCATCGCCGGGGACGGTGTCACGGTGATCGCCAGCGGGAATTCCAACGGCGCGGGTATCGTCGAGGCTGTTGCGGATGTCGCGTTGAACTCGGCGGGCACCTACTACCTCCGCGTTTTCGAGAATGGTGTGCCGGTCGAGCCGCAGCTGTACACGCTCGACGTTGCGGTCGAATCGGAGCTGAGCGTCTCGCTCCCCAACGGCGCTCCGGAGATCATCGCGCCGGGCGCCGCGGCTCCGTTCGACGTGATAGTCGATCCACGATCGGACACGCTCGTCGCCAATTCTGCCGTGCTCCGCTACCGCTACGACGGCGGGGCCTACCTTTCGGCGCCGCTCGTGCTCGTGGATCCCATGACGAACCTGTACACGGCAACCCTGCCGGGCGCCCTGTGCGACGACATTCCCGAGTTCTACGTTGAGGCCGAGGGAGTGCTGTCGGGCGTTGTCACCGAGCCCGCCGGCGGAGCAAGCGCTCCCAGCGTCGCGCTGGTCGGATCAGAGCTCGTGATCGCGGATCTGGACTTCGAGTCCGACCCGGGGTGGTTCGTCACCAACGTCGGCGTGACCGACGGCGCGTGGGAGATCGGTGTGCCCGTCAACTGCGACCGGGCCGATCCCCCGGCGGACTTCGACGGATCCGGGAACTGCTTCCTCACCACGAACGACGCGATCGACTGCAATTCCGACGTCGACGATGGCACCACGATCCTCGAGACGACCGACTTCGATCTCACCGGGCTCACAGATGCTCGCGTCAGCTACGCACGCTGGTTCACCAATGTGTTTGTGGGCGCGCCTGGGTCGCAGGAGGACCCGTTCCTGGTGCAGTACTCGACCAATGGCGGGGTCAACTGGTCCGATCTGGAAGTCGTTGGGCCGTCGCTCAACGACGCGATCCCCGACGTTGTGGGCGGCTGGGTCCAGCGGTCGTTCGATCTGGATCCGCTCATCAGCGGCGCGACCCAGGTGCGGTTCCGCTGGATCGCCGAGGACATCGGTCAGGGGTCAGTCGTTGAAGCCGGGCTCGACGCGTTCCGCCTCAGCGCGATCGAGTGCGACTTCACGCCGGCTCCATGCCTGGGCGATGCGGATGGCAGCGGGGTGGTGGACTTCGGCGACATCACCAGCGTCTTGAGCAACTTCCTGAACGACTACACGCCGGGCACCGGCCTGGGTGACGCCAACGGGGACGGGCTCGTCGACTTCGCCGACATCACCAGCGTCCTCTCCAACTTCCTGCAAGTCTGCCCCTGATCCAGAGAAACGAGGGCGCCTAGGAACGGCTCGTCGCTCGGTACGACTCGCGCCTCGCCGGAGGGGTCGGCTGCGCGGCGGTGCCGCCGGCGCGCATGCGGCGCCTGTAGGCGACCCGGAACGCGTCAAACGTCGTGTCGTGCAGCAGGCGGTCGCGGGCTTTCTGGATATTCACGAGGCGATCGTGGACCGCGCATTTCTCCCCGACGCCGCACTCACCCCCTCCGAACGGGCACATGCGGCTGTCGTCCTCGCGCTCGAAGAGCTGGAACACCTCGTAGAGAGTGATCTCCTTCGGGGGACGAGCGAGCTGATACCCGCCTCCGGGCCCGGGTGAGCCCCCGACGAGGCCCGCTTGCGAGAGCACGGTCAGCACCTTGGCGACAGAGGGGCGGAGGAGCCCGCGCTCGTCGGCGATGTCCGCTGCAGAGAGGCGAGCCTCGGTCTTGTCGTAGACCTCGGCGAGGCGGCTCATCGCGGCGATCGCGGTCTCGGTTTGCTTTCCGTACATGGGACCTCGCGGGCCTCCGGAGCCGGAGCGGCTCACTGGCGAGCGGAGCATACCAAGGCCGGCGATCGAATTCTAGAAAAATCTGTCGTGAATTCGCGGGAGTTCACGAATTCACGATCGTGATTTCTTGATTTGCTGGATTCCCGAGGTTAGTCTCGGGATCTCTGCAGGCGGGGACGCCCCCGCCGGGGCCAATCGGGACGTGGAGCCAAGAGAAATGAGCGACTCGACGAACGGGGCCGCCAACGGCGCATCATCAACGAACGGCTCGGCCGTCGTGATGGAGAAGTTCACCTACGACGACGCGATCGTCCGCAAATTCATGATTGCGACCTTCCTCTGGGGGCTGATCGCGTTCCTTGCGGGCCTGTTCATCGCCGCCCAGCTCGCCCTGCCGGCGCTGAACTTCGACATCCCCTGGCTCACCTTCGGACGCCTGCGGCCGCTGCACACGAACGCCGCGATTTTCGCCTTCGGCGGCAACGCGATCTTCACGGCGGTCTACTACTCCGTGCAGCGTCTCTGCCGCGCACGGATGTACAGCGATCTGCTGAGCAACCTCCACTTCTGGGGTTGGCAGGCGATCATCGTGGCGGCGGCCGTGACGCTCCCGCTGGGATACACCCAGGGGAAGGAGTACGCCGAACTCGAGTGGCCGATCGACATCGCGATCGCGGTCGTCTGGGCAGGGATCTTCGGGGCCAACCTGCTCGGGACGCTCATCAAGCGGCGCGAGCGTCACATCTATGTCGCGATCTGGTTCTACATCGCCTCGTGGCTCACCGTGTGCGTGCTGCACATCTTCAACAGCCTCGTGGTCGTTGCCGGTCCGCTCAAGAGCTACTCGGTCTACGCCGGCGTGCAGGACGCCTTCATCCAGTGGTGGTACGGCCACAACGCGGTGGCCTTCTTCCTGACCACCCCGTTCCTCGGGATGATGTACTACTTCCTGCCCAAGGCCGCGAACCGGCCGGTGTTCAGCTACAAGCTGTCGATCGTGCACTTCTGGTCGCTGGTGTTCATCTACATCTGGGCCGGCCCGCACCACCTGCATTACACCTCGCTCCCGGCCTGGGCGTCGACGCTCGGCATGCTCTTCAGCGTGATGCTGTGGATGCCGTCGTGGGGCGGGATGATCAACGGGCTCCTCACGCTCCGCGGGGCCTGGCACCGCGTCGCGACGGATCCCGTGCTCAAGTTCTTCGTGGTCGGCATCACGTTCTACGGCATGAGCACCTTCGAGGGCCCGATGCTCTCGGTCAAGAGCGTGAACGCGCTCTCGCACTACACCGACTGGACGATCGGCCACGTGCACGCCGGCACGCTCGGTTGGAACGGGTTCATGACCTTCGGCATGATCTACTTCCTCCTGCCGCGCCTGTTCCAGACCAACCTCTGGAGCGTCCGTCTGGCGACCGCCCACTTCTGGGTCGGCATGCTCGGGATCATCATGTATTGGCTGTCGATGTACGGCGCCGGCGTGACGCAGGGTCTCATGTGGCGGGCGTTCGACGAGACCGGATCACTGGCATACCCCGACTTTGTCGAGACCGTGACACGCCTGATACCCATGTACTGGATTCGGTTCGCTGGTGGTGGCCTGTTCGTGCTCGGCGTCCTGTTCATGGGCGTCAACATGCTGATGACGTGGCTGAGCCGCCCGCCGAAGTACGACGAGCCCGTGCACGAGGCACCGAAGCTGGACCCTGTGTACAAGCCCGCCCCTGCCTACCGGTCGGATCTCGAGAACGTCGTCGGCCTCGGGCGCAAGTTCGACGAGTTCACCCATCTCGGCTGGCACCGAAAGTGGGAGGCCAGGCCGGTGAAGTTCACCGTCTGGGTCCTCGTTGCCGTCGCGGTCGCGAGCCTGTTCGAGGCGATCCCGACGTGGCTCGTTGAGGCCAACCGGCCGACCATCGCGACGGTGAAGCCGTACACACCGCTCGAACTCCTGGGACGCGACATCTATGTCGCCGAGGGGTGCTACGTGTGCCACTCGCAGATGGTCCGCCCCATGCGTCACGAGACCGAACGGTACGGCGAGTACTCCAAGCCGGGTGAATTCGTCTACGACCACCCGTTCCAATGGGGCTCACGCCGGATCGGCCCGGATCTGCACCGTATCGGCGGCGCACGGAACCACCTCTGGCATTGGCAGCACTTCGAGAATCCACGCCAGATCAGCGCCGGCTCCATCATGCCGGGGTACCCCTGGTTGCTGGAGCAGGACCTCGACTTCGGGCAGGCTGCATCGCGCGTTCGGGCGATGTCGTTCCTCGGCGTGCCCTACGACGCCGACGCGGTGCTGACCGCCGAGGATCTCGCTCGCGCTCAGGCCAGCCAGATCGCCGAGGAGATCACCATCCAGGGCGGCCCGGATGCCGAGTCGATCGAAACCAAGAAGGCCCTCGCGCTGATCGCGTACCTGCAGCGCCTGGGCACAGACATCATGGCGGCGCCCGACGCCGAAGACGCCGAACAAGAGCCGGAGGACTGAACCGATGCTGCGAGATGTCGTCAGTTCGTTGGATCTCTCGGTCTACCCGACGATCGCGATGGTCCTGTTCATCGCGGTGTTCTGCGTGGTCTCTTTCCGAGCGATCCGCGCGGGAAAGACCGGCGAGCATGATCAGGTCGCGCAGCTCCCGCTGCGCGAGGACGTGCCGGAGCTCGGCTCCGGGGAGGCAGCACGATGAGCGAAGCGAGCCCGGCCGCCGACGCCGCCTTGGATGCGGCGAACCTCAGCGACCATGAGTACGACGGGATCCAGGAATACGACAACCCCACGCCGGGGTGGTGGCACCTGATCTTCTTCCTCACGATCATCTTCTCGGTGTTCTACTGGTTCTGGTACGCCGGGACGGCTCCGGGCAAGAGCGTCCACGAGAAGTACGAGGAAGAGGTGACGGCGTACTACGAGATGCTCTTCGCGGACGTCGGCACCCTCGAACCGGATGAGCCGACGATCCTCAGGGTCATGCACGATCCGGATCTCGCCCAGTTCCGTCCTGTGGCGCAGGCGATCTTCACCAGCAAGTGTGCTGCGTGCCACGGCGCGACCGGCGCGGGCGGTACGGGCCCGAACATGACCGACGATTCCTACCTCAACGTCTCGTCGCTGACGGAGATCGCGACCGTCATCCGAGAGGGGGCCGCGACGGGCGCGATGCCGCCGTGGGAAGGCCGCCTCCACCCGAACCAGATCACGCTCCTGGCCGGGTACGTCGCGTCGCTCCGCGGGACAAACGTGCCCGGGAAGTCGCCCGAGGGCGAGGTGCCGGCGCCGTGGCCGGAATGGGCCGGGCCCGAAGACGCAGGCGCGCCCTAACCGAGTCGATCCGGGATGCCGAAACTCCTCGAACCAGAGCAGCGCGTCCTCGCGACGCTGAATCAGGATGGCTCGCGTCGCTGGCTCCGTCCCCGTGTCTCGAAGGGGCGGTTCCTGACCGCGCGCCGCGTGGTTGCGTATCTGCTGATCGCGATCTTCACCGCGATCCCGTACATCACGATCAACTCCAAGCCGGCGATCCTGCTCGATATCCCGGCGCGCGAGTTCACGTTCTTCGGATTCACCTTCCTCCCAACGGACACGCTTCTGCTCGCCCTGTTCATGCTGACTGTGTTCGTCGGCATCTTCCTGATCACTGCGCTGTTCGGGCGCGTCTGGTGCGGCTGGGCATGCCCGCAGACCGTGTATATGGAGTTTCTGTACAGACCCATCGAGCGCTTGCTCGAGGGTGCCCCGGGAAAGAAGCAAACAGTGAAGCGTGCGTCGGGGGTGCGCAAGTTCGTCAAGTATGCGCTGTTCCTTGCTGCGTCCATGTTCCTGGCGCACATCTTCCTGGCGTATTTCGTGGGTATCGAGCGGCTCTCGACGTGGGTGACCCAGTCGCCCCTCGAGCATCCGACTTCCTTCATCGTGATGGTCGCGGTGACCGCGCTCATGTTGTTCGATTTCGGGTTCCTGCGCGAGCAGGTGTGCCTCGTGGCGTGCCCGTACGGCCGGTTTCAATCGGTGATGCTCGACCGCAACTCGCTGATCGTCACATACGACAACAAGAGGGGCGAGCCGCGAGGGAAGATCAGCAAGCGGCGCAAGAAGAGCGGGGACGTGGGTCTGCCGGTGGTCTCGGAGGCCGACGCCCGGGGCGACTGCATCGATTGCAAGATGTGCGTCACGACCTGCCCGACCGGGATCGATATCCGCGATGGCCTCCAGATGGAATGCATCGGATGCGCGCAGTGCATCGACGCCTGCGACGCGGTCATGGAAAAGGTGGGCAAGCCCCGCGGCCTGATCCGCTACTCCTCGCAGGCGGCCGTCGAGTCCGGCAGGTGGAGAATGGTGAGGCCGCGGGTGGTGCTCTATCCGGCTGTGCTCGCGGTTCTGGTGTCGGCGTTCGTCCTCACGCTCAGCCAGAAGTCGACCGCCGACGTCACGCTCCTGCGCGGGCTCGGGCGCCCGTTCATGGTGCTCGATGATGGCCGCGTGTCCAATCAACTCCGAGTGAAGGTGACCAATCGCTCGAAGGAGACCCAGGCCTACACACTGAGCACGCCGCTCCTCGAATCCGCGGAGTTGCTGGTTACGGACGAGGAGCGGCTGACGGTTGCGCCTGGAGAGACCCAGACGATCGATGCACTCGTTCTGGTGCCGGCGGAGCTCTTCGCCGACGGGAGCGTCTCGGTGAGCGTCCAGGTGGACGCCGGCGGCGAGACGATAGCGACCAAAAAGTACAGGCTGGTCGGGCCCGACCCCGATCGCCTCCGACCGGAAGACGAAGGAGAGCCGCAACGATGAAGCCCGCGACCCGCTGGCCGCTGCTGGTGTGCACGATCCTCGGCCTCGACATGATCGGAGCGGCGTTCGTTGTCTACTTCGCGACGAGCGACCCGTCGTTCGCCGTGGAGGAGTCGTACTACGAGAAGGCCGCCGATTGGGACGATCACGCCGCGCGCCGTGCCGCCAGCGACCGGCTCGGCTGGACCTGCACCGCCTCGCTTACACCGCTGCCCGACTCAAAGGGCATGCTCCTCGTGTGCACTCTTCTGGATGCCGACGCGGCTCCAGTCCGCGATGCGGCTATCGCCGTCGAGGCGATCCCGATCGTGCGCGCGTCGGAGGTCTTCGAGGTGCGTCTCAAGGCGCAGGCGGACGGGGTCTACGCGGGAGTTGTTCCATCGGATAGGGACGGGCGGTGGGAGCTCCGCATCGCGGCGACCCACGAATTGGGAGAGTTTCTCGAGCACACCCGCGTGCTCGCAGGCGCTCGTGGCGAAACAGGAGCGACCGAGTGATCCCCCTGATCACGACAGTCTTCCTGGCGAGCCTCATGGGTTCCCTGCACTGCGCCGGGATGTGCGGCGCCTTCGTGGCCGTCGCGGTGGGGACCGGCTCGAAACCCCAGCCGTCTCGCGCAGCCCTGAACGCGGCGTACAACGGGGGGCGCCTCGTGAGTTACTCGGCGCTCGGGTTCGTGGCCGGCGCACTCGGGGCCGCCCTGGACCTGGGGGCCGAGCGTCTCATGGGCATGCAGCGTGCCGCGGCCATGGGCGCGGGGGCGATCATGGTCGCCTGGGGGGTTGTTCACCTGCTCCGCCTCGGCGGCGTGAAGGTCGCGAGGCCTGCGCCGCCGAGGATTCTCGTTCCGGTGCTCGAGCGGGCCCACCGATTCGCCGCTTCTCAGGCGCCGGTCACCCGCGCCGTGGTCATCGGGCTTCTCTCGACTTTGCTGCCGTGCGGCTGGCTCTACGCGTTCGTGTTTGTCGCCGCGGGGACTGGCTCGCCGCTCGTTGGCGCGCTCACGATGGCGGTGTTCTGGGCGGGCACGCTCCCGGTGCTTGTCGGAATCGGCATCGGGGTCCAGCGGGTCCTTCCGATTCTCAGGACACAGGGATCGGCGATCGCCGCGGTCGCAATCGTAGTCGTAGGCGTCTACACGATGACCTCCCGGCTGTCGGCCGCGCCCGAACTGGCGCGCACAAGCGCGGCCTCGGGGGCGGATCTCGGGCTCGTTGAGCAGGTACGCTCGATCGACCAAAGCGAGATGCCGTGCTGCCATGACAGCGATTGACGCGGTCCATCCGGTGCCCGGGCCGTTCGGGGATTTTCCTCAGAACGCGGCTGTCGCGTGCACGCACTGCACGCTCCCGGTGCCGCGCGGTTTGATCGTCGCCGGAAGCGACGAGCAGTTCTGCTGTTCTGGTTGTCGCACGGCCCACGATCTGCTGCACAACGCCGGGCTCGGTGCGTTCTATCGCCTCAGAGACTCGCTCGACGAGGACACACGGGAGGAAGCCAAACAGAGCAGCGGCGCCGAGTATCTCGAGTTCGATGACCCGCTCTTCATACAGGAGCACGCCGCCCCCTTGCCGAACGGTCTGCTCGGCATCGATCTCGCGATCGAGGGTCTCCACTGCGGCGCGTGCGTCTGGCTGCTGGAGCGCCTGCCGCGCCTGGCGCCCTCCGTCACGCTCGCTCGCATCGACTACCAGCGCCGGATCATCCATATCGAGTGGGATCCGGCGCGTGCGCCCCTCTCTGCGATCGCGTCTCGTCTCGGGCTGCTCGGCTACCCGGTCCGCAGGCGCGCGGGATCGGGCAGGGACGACGCGCTGCTCAACGAGAACCGGCGCTATCTCGTCCGGGTAGCGGTCGCCGGCGCGTGCGCCGGCAACGTGATGCTCATCTCGTTCGCTCTGTACGGCGGGATGTTCAGCGGCATGGCGGCCTCCCACGAGGCGCTATTCCGATGGACCAGCCTCCTGTTCGGGCTTCTGGCCACAGCGGGCCCCGGCTTCGTGTTCATCCGGGGGGCGCTCGCCGGTGTGCGCGCCGGTGTCCTGAATATGGACCTGCCGATCGCGCTCGGCCTCAGCGCCGGAGTCGCGATGGGGCTGATCAACACCGTCCGAGGGTCTGGCGAGGTCTATTTCGACACTGTCACCATGCTCGTGTTCCTCTTGCTGCTGGGGAGGTGGCTTCAATTCCGGCAGCAGGCCCGCTCGTCGGATTCTCTGGCGCTGCTCGGGGCGGTTACCCCCGGAGCGGCCCGGCGTCGGACCGCCGAGGGCGGGGCCGAGATCGTGGCGATCGAGTCGATTCACGCGGGCGACGAGGTCGAGGTCCTCGTCGGCGATTCGATTCCTGTTGATGGCACCGTCGTGTCTGGACGAGGCCACGTCGACGCGTCGCTCATGACCGGCGAGTCGAACCCGGTGCCGGTCTCACCCGGCGACGCCGTCGTCGCCGGCAGCGTGAACCTCTCCGCTCCGATCGCCATCCGCGTGTCCGCTTCCGGTTCGGACACGCGGATCGGGCGGATCATGCACCTCGT
Source organism: Phycisphaerales bacterium (assembly GCA_028289195.1). Lineage (GTDB taxonomy): Bacteria > Planctomycetota > Phycisphaerae > Phycisphaerales > UBA1924 > JANQQR01. The sequence continues at coordinate 152,462 of JANQQR010000002.1, forward strand.
GGAGCAGGCCTCGTTCAATCGCCCGCCGATCGTGCGCGCAGCAGATCGGATCGCGCAGCGGTTCGTCGCCGGCGTGCTGCTGCTCGGCGCTCTGACTCTTCTTCTTTGGCTGTTCATCGATCCCTCCCGGGCCGTCCCGAACGCCGCAGCATTGCTGATCGTGACCTGCCCGTGCGCCCTCGCACTCGCCACGCCGCTCGCGATCGCATCAGGGATCGGCCAGGCGGCCCGGCGCGGCATCCTCATCAAGAGCGGGGAAGCGCTCGAGTCGCTCAGCCGCCCCGGCGTGCTGCTCCTCGACAAGACGGGCACCGTGACGGAGCGCGCCGTCAGTGTGGTGAGGTGGCACGGGGACCAGTCCATGAAGAGCCCTGTTGCCGCGATCGAGCGGTCGTTCACGCACCCGATCGCGCGGGCGCTCGCGGGCATGGATCGCGACCCGGGCCCGGCATCGCCCGTGCACGTGCAAGCGATCGGCTCACTCGGGGTTGAGGGGGCCGTCGACGGCTCGCGGTTCGTGATCGGATCCACGCGTCTGATTCGCCTCGAGGGTTTTCAGATCGGCGAAGACCTGGAGCGCCAGATCAGCGAAGCCGCCGGAGACGGGCTGACACCGATCGTCGTGGCACGCGACGGAGAGGTTCGAGCGGTCGCGGTCTGCGGCGACAGGCTCCGAGTCGGCGCCTCGATCGCCGTCGCGCAGCTGCGCCGCGCCGGGTGGACTGTGGGGATGCTCTCGGGTGACCACCCGCAGATCGTGCAACGGGTGGCTGCCGATCTGGGACTCGAGCCCCACATGGTGCGTGGAGAAGCGACCCCCGAGGCGAAGGCCGACGCCGTGGGCGAGCTGCTGGCGGAGCACGAGCGTGTCGTGATGGTGGGGGACGGGATCAACGACGCCGCGGCTCTGGCCAGCGCGACGGTAGGCGTGGCGGTGGAAGGCGGCGCCGAGGCGAGTCTTGAGGCGGCCGACCTGTACCTCTCGCGTCCGGGGCTCGCGCCGCTTGAGCAGGCGATCGAAGGCGCTCGCCGGACCATGCGCGTCATCCGGCGGAACTTCGCGATCTCTCTGGCATACAACGCAGTCTGCGCGACGCTCGCGATCTCGGGACTGATCAACCCATTGATCGCCGCCGTCATCATGCCCGTGAGTTCGCTCACGGTCGTCACGCTTTCGTACCGAGCACGGATCTTCCCAGGAGCGCGGCGGTGAGCGTGATCTACCTTGTTCTGCCGCTCGCGGTCCTGTTCGCTCTCGGAGCGGTGCTGGTGTTCGTCTGGGCCGTGCGCTCGGGTCAGTTCGATGACGTCGAGTCTCCCAGGTACCGGGCCATCTTCGACGATGATGCGCTGGAGGACGCCCGGGAAACGCCCGAGCGAGAGTAGGGCTCGGCCTATCCGATCCGTTCGGCCTCCTCGGCTCGTGTTACGGCATCGGTGGCGCCGCCGTCTTTCGATCTCTTGATGAACTCCGCGTACCAGGCCGCGGAGAGCTTCGGCGTGCGCTCCAGAGTGTCGAAGTCGACGTAGATCAACCCGAACCGCTGGGCGTAGCCCTCGGCCCATTCGAAATTGTCGAGCAGCGACCAGTGGAAGTACCCCAGGACCTCCGTGCCGTCCGAGATCGCGCGCCCGAGCGAGGCGAGGTACCGCTGCAGAAAGTCGATCCTGGCGTGATCGAGGATGCGCCCATCGGTCGTCGGAGCGTCGAACTGAGACATCCCGTTCTCCGTCACGACAATCGGGACGCCGTATCGCTCGTACAAGAGGCGCGGACCCCAATAGAGCGCGTCCGGTTCGATCGGCCACCCGAATGCGGTCTGAGGCGCCCCGGCAGGGCGATCCACCGTCTCGACGCCTCCGTCCCCGGTCGCCCTGAGTCGTTGAGCGGTGTAGATATTCACTCCGTAGAAATCGATGGGCTCGGCGATCCGCTCGAGATCGCCGGCCTCGATGCGCGGCATGTCGGAGCCGAACAGACGAACGCCGTCTTCAGGGTACGCACCCAGGCAGACCGGGTCGGCGAACCAGCTGTTGCTCCACAGCCCAGGCTGCGCACGGAACATCTCGTTCCTTACGGCCTCGATGTTCTCCGGCGTCTCGGTGTCCGGTACCGAGGCGATCCCGACCGGCGCCCAGCCGACAGACGGGAGCTTCTTGGCCCGCTCGCGGATCACGCGATTCGCGGCGCCGTGCGCGAGCAGCGCGTGGTGGCTCGCCCGCAGCCGGTCCGCGAACGGCAGCGTCGCGCCCGGCGCGTGCTTGCCGGTCCCGTAGCCGAGCTCGAGGAAAATCTGGGGCTCATTGATCGTGATCCAGTGCTGCACACGGTCCGAGAGGCGATCGACGATCACCCGCGTGTAGGCTTCGAACCAGTCGACGATCTCGCGATTCAACCAGCCGCCGCGATGGTGCAACTCGATCGGGAGGTCCCAGTGGTAGAGGGTCAGCCAAGGCTGGATGTCCGATTCGAGCAGGAGGTCGACCAACCGGTCGTAGAACCCGAGCCCTGCTTCGCTGGGTTTACCCGTGCCGCCCGGGATGACCCTCGGCCACGAGACCGAGAACCGATACGCCGACAGCCCGAGGCCGGCCATAAGGCGCACGTCCTGCTCCAGCCGGGTCACGTGATCGCACGCGATGTCCCCGGTGTGCCCGCCGGCGACCCTTCCATCGGTCCGGCAGAACTGATCCCAGATCGAAGCGCCGCCGCCCTGGAGGCGTGGCGATCCTTCGATTTGAAACGAAGACGTCGCGGCGCCCCAGAGGAAGCTTGATGGGAACGACAAGATGGGCTCGCTTCCGTTTACTTCTCGGCCGAGCTGGATGCCGGCGGGGAACTCGTCGTCTGGTTGATCTCGAAGGTCGTTGGCCGGACCAGGCGCAACGGCTCCTTCGCATCCCCTGCGAGACGGCGTAGCAGCCACCGGCTCGCGTCGAATCCGAGACGGCTGGCGTCTTGGCAGACCGCGGAGAAGGGGGGAAACGCGTGATGGCGTACATCGCTGTCGTCGAAGCCGATGATCGAAAGGTCCTCGGGAACACGCACGCGCATCTCGCGGCACCCGTGCAACGCGCCGAGCGTCGCGATCGGATCCGTGAAGTAAATGGCGGTGGGGGGCGCACTCAGCCCCAGGAGGTGGCGGATGCAGTTCGCGCCGCCTCGCATGTCCGCCACGATCTCAACTTCCAGCGAGGGGTCATGCGGGATGCCGTGGGCCGCGAGTGCAGCACGGTACCCCTTGCGACGGTCGACGTGGTCGGTGTCCTTGACATGGTGCACGCCGAGGCCGATCCGCCGGTGGCCGAGATTGATCAGGTGCTCGACCGCCTTTGTGCTGTCCTCTCGAGAAGACGTGCACACGAAGCTCACTTCCGATGAGGTGAATCGATCCCCGACCACGATCGAGGGGAAGCCTTCGGCTGCGATCTCTTCGCACACCCCCCGGAGGTCTTCGAACGACCGGAGCACGACACCCGCGACGCCCTTGCGCCCGAAGAACTCGGAATAGGTCTCGGACTCGAGCTTGTCGCGGAGAATCGTCAGCAGGACGACGTCGAACCGATGGGCTTCAAGCCCGCGCAGCACACCGGAGAGCACCGCGGAATCAAACGCCCCATATTCCGCGTGCACTATGTCCTTCGGGTAGGCCAGGGCGATGACCGACGACGCCTGCAGTGGCTGCGGCCGTGCGTAGCCGAGGTCCTGTGCCGCGGAGAGAACCCTGGCGCGCATCTCCCGGCTCACGTTGGGCTTGCCGTTCAATGCGCGCGAAACGGTGGCAACAGAGGTGCCTGCTCGCTCTGCGATCTTACGAACTGAAGCCATTCACCACGCCTTCCTTGCGCCGCCCGTGTAACAGTTACAGTATACTGACAGGTGCCGGCGCGTCAATGGGAACAATGTGAGCTTGCCGCGATTCTCGCACTCCGAGGGGCGTCCGTTCCTCCGCCTTCCGCCCCCCCCGGGCCCAGACGCGCCCGAATCGGGGTGTTGGAGTCAAAGCCCGACGTGTCATCGTTCCTCTCGGGCACGTCGCCGAATCTGATAACTTCAGGTTTGACCTGTCCTGCTGCAGCTGAAACGGATTGGAACAGTTGAAACTTGAGGCAGAGTCGTCTGATGTCAAGGGAAATGCCCCCGCTCGCATGGCGATTCCGTGTGGATGGTTCACGTCGCTTCAAGCGTCCGGCACCGGTGTCCCGGTGAGGTCGATCCACAGTCGTTCGAGATCGGCGTCCCGTCGAGCGGCGGCGCGGATCTGGGTGTCGAGGCGCTGCTCGACCAGTCGCGCGGCTTCTGCCGGGCTGATCAGCCCGTTCGTGAGGCGCTCGAAGACCGGGTCGATCAGAGTCGACATCCGGGTGCGCCCGACGAACGGGCTGGTCTCCCACGGCGTCGCGAAGTCCTGCACGGCTCGCGAGAAGATCGGGGAATCAAAGGCCTCGAGACCGGGCAGCGCCCGCGGGGCGCCGCTCACGCCGTTGGCGTCGAAGCAGAACGCGGGGACGCCGCAGATCGAATCGAACGACCCGTTGATCTGCTCGTTGTATTGAGAACTCGAGAGGAACTCGAGGAATCGCTGCGCGTACTCTGAGTTCTCCGATTTGCGGTTCACGATGGCGACGCGTGCCGAAGTCTCGTACCTCGGCCGCCCATCGGTCGTCGGCAGATGCGCGATACCGACGTTGAGCAGGCGGCCGCGATCCTCATCGTCCAGGCAGTCCACCATTGCTGCATACTGGTCGTCCGACAGCCTCGAGAGGACATCCGCCTCGAGGGCTGAAATGGTTGCCAGCAGGAGCGACCGTTCGGCTTGCACGCCGCTTGCGCCGTCCAGTTGGTCGAGCCTTCCTCGCATCGCGGGGATCAGAACCCGGTCGCGGTTGCGTGCCGCCAGCAGGGCGTAGCTCCACCGGCCGTCGGCGACCATCGCAGAGGCCTTCGCCCCGAACAAGCTCGATGCGTTGGCGGTCTGGACATCGGCGTGCATGACCGCTCCTCCGGATGAAGCCATGCTCGCGGCCTCGCCCGGCGTTGGCATCACCCGGTGCAGGCGCATCAGGTCGACGTACTGCTGAAGCACGGCGACCGTCTGCGGCGAATCGAAGATGCTGTCCGTCCCCGAGTCGTCGAAGTAGCGCACGCCCGCGCCCGAGAGCAGCAGCTTCACGTTGAGGCCCATCATGCCAAACCGGCGGGTGCCTTCCGCCCGAGCGGCCTCCTGCACGGCAAGGCCGGCCTCGACCGCCTGATCGATCGTCCATCCCTGCGAGTAGGAGCCCGGGTCCGGCAGGCCCAACTGCTCGAAGACGTCTCGGTGATAGAACAGGACGATGTAGTGCAGATTGCAGGGGAACGCGAACTGGCGACCGTGTCGCGCGACGCTGGTCTCCACGACGGGGAAGATCGCTTCGAGACCGAACCCGCGGTCTCGTGCTCGATCGGTCACATCGAGCGCCACGCCGGCGTCTACGAATTGTGCGAGTTCCGACGGGCCGGATGCCTCGATGATGTCCGGTCCGGCTCCGGCGATGCACTGCACGATCGTCTTGGTAATATCACGATTGCTGGGGTCCGTAACCAGGTCTATCAGCTCGCCGTGATTCAGCAGGTGCCACACCCGAAACATATGAGTCTGCGCCCGGCGGGCCGGGTTGTCGTCCGTCGACCAGCTCAGAGTCGCCACGGCTTCCGGGCGCGACCCGGTGGCTCCCGCCCACCACGCCTCGACTCGATCGAGGTACCGCCTGCGATCGTCGATCGCCATCTCGTCGATGGCGCCGCCGCTCAATGGAACGAGCGCTGAAGGCCACGACTCGAGCAGCCGGCCGAGGGCAGGATTGCACGGGCCGTCCGCGGCCTCAGCGGCGGCTTCGGATAACGCAATGAGGAGGTCGTCGTCCCGCCCGTCAGCGGGCAGGATCCAGAAGTGCGCAGCGACCGACAGGAGCGTCCAGAACGCCGTCAGCCCGACGATGATCGCCTTCACTTCTGCGCGCTCCCGAACGGTGCAGGGGCTTATTCGCGCTCGCGGTCACGGATGATCGAGGTGTCCTTCGGTGACCACAGCACGGTGCCCTTGGACACGCCGGTCTCGATATCGATCAGGTCGCTCTGTGTGAGCTGCTCCACGTGCCCGTCGACGAAGGTGAAATTCGCCCGCCCGCCGGGGCTGAAGGGAAGATCCTTCGCGCCGCCGTGGCGGTTGAGCGGCACATAGGTCTTGACGGTGTCGCGGGTGAGCCCGCCCATCTCCACGGCGCGATTGAGCCACGGGCCGGGGAATTCGCCGCCGTCGATGATCCCCTCGCCGCCGCCGAAGCGCTCGCCGGGGAAGCCGACACGCCCAACGTTCGAGACGCTGAACCAGGTGGTCTCTTCAGAAAGCGTTGTGTCACCCGGCTTGGGCTGGCTGGGGAACAGGCCCCATGCCTCGGCCATGAGGAGCATCTTCGGAGCATTGCCGACGGTGGCGTTGAATGCCCGGCCGCGGTCAGCCTCGCTGGGATCGTCGGGGTTCTCACCCGGGCGGAAGGCGCGGATGCCGTTGGCTCCCGACGAGCGCCAACTCGTTCCGGACGAGGCCCAGAAGTTCATGGTGTACGAGCGCCCGCCGTTGGCGTGCTCGGGACAGACCATCTGGCCGCCGCCCAGCGTGTTGTTCTCCGGGTTGTCGGGATTGAGGTTCGACGTATCGAACTCGGGGAGGTACTGGCCGATGCGGCCGATGTCGTACCAGTGCATGTTGAACTTGCCGTTGGACGGATCCGGCGCAAATGCCAGCGTCGGGGGATAAAGGAACCTGTAGTCGGCGGAGTAGTTCGTGAGCGCAGCGGCGATCTGCCGAACATTTGATGCGCACTGCATCGCCCGGCTCGACTGCCTCGCTCGACCCAGTGCGGGCAGGAGGATGCCGACCAGGATCGCGATGATCGCAACGACGACCAGCAGCTCGATGAGCGTGAATCCCGAGCGTGTGGTTCCGCGGCAATCACTGTGGCGTTGAATCGAGGGGGCGAGCTTCATGGTTCGAACTCCTTGCTTTCGCAGTGAATCACTAGCGCTCGAGTCGCACATCGCGAATCAGGACGACGCCCTCGCGGGGCTGGCCCTGGAATTGAATCGCAATCGACTGCACTGCGCGCATTTCAATCTCACGTCGGCCGGTCTGGTTTCCCCAGTACACCTGCTTCACCATGTCGGCGATCCGGAATCGGTATTGGCTCTCTCCACCGCGCCCGCGCCGCGGTGCGGAGATGAACGATTCGGCGTCGTCACCGGCGCTCGTGTCGAACGTCGGGCTGTTCGGGTCATTTGACCCGGACTCATTGACGATCACCTGAACCTGAAGGCCCTCGGGGATAACGGCGTCGAGGACGATCCAATCGTAGCCGTCGAGGTCGCAGGCAAATTCTGAGCCCGCTTCGATGCGGGACCCCGAGGGCCCGAACATGCTTAAGCCGATGCCGTAGGTCGTTCCTGTGTCGTAGGTGACCTGCAGCCCGCCCTCCGCGGGAGCGAGTGCGATGGTCCCGTCGGCCGAGTGCCACACCTCGGTCGGCGCCGCGGGGTCCGCCATCAGCGAAACCGTCGCCGGCCGATCGGGATGCTGGCCGGGGCGGTATCGCACGCCGCGACGCTCGACGGGACCCGTCGGATACGGGCGATTGCTCTTGGCGTGAATCGACGGAGCCTGGGAGTTCACCGAGGCCATCTCGCTGAGAAGACGCTCGTACCGCTCGTGGCGGATGCTCACCAGGCCGTAGTTCGAGTTCTCATAATCGAACCGGCCCTGGGGCGACTGATCGGCCCACTCGAACCAGGACCAGCCCACGACCATCGGGAATGCAGAGATGTGCTCGATGAACCGGCGGTAGCTCTCGGCGCGATCGGCCTGGGTCGCCACGACCGCACCGGCGCCGCGATTGTTCGGATTCCCGCTGAGATTCTCGTGGGCACGCCACGAGAACTCGGTGATCATGAGCGGGCGCTCGGTCAGGAGCCAGTAGCGGTCGAGGATCTCCTGGGTCGAACGCTCGTCGGGCCGGTAGTGGTTGATAGACACGGCGTCGCAGTACCGGCCGCACGTGCGGATCGCCTCGTCGGGAGCGTCGCCCGCGAAGCGGACGCCGAGGATGAGTGCGTGCGGGATCTCCTCCCGAACGATCGGCGTCGCCCGCTTGAAGTACGCGTCAGCCACCATAGCACCGAACGCGCGCCGAAGGTCCGTGGTTTCGGGCGAGCGGCACCGCTGCAGGTACGCGACATCGAGCTCGTCCCACGACCTCAGCTCGACGCCGGTCGTCTCGCCCAGGGCCCGCGGCGACGCGAAGCGATCCTGGATGAACCGCATCGCGGCGAGGCGAGCGGGATCGCCGGCCTCCCGCTCGAATGCCGCTTCGAGCATCGTGTAGGTGGGGATCATGTCCCAGCCGGTGCGGCCCCACCACGCGATTTCGTTGTCGAGAAACACGCCCAGGATCCGCGACGTGTCGGGATGCTGATTGAGCACCGCCCGGGTCCGCTCGCGGACCCGCTCCTCGAAGTCGGGCTCGAGCCCGGCGAGGAACCTGTCAGCGGCGTGATCGGCGACGTAGAGCACGGGCGTCTGCCAAAACCTCTCGTCGGAGAGCGCTGGGTCGCTCCAGCAGCCGAGGGTGTTGAAGCCGGCGTCGTCGAGGATCGAGAGAGTCGAAGCTTCCCAGGCGGACCTGTCGCCGCCGAATTGGTTCGGGATGGCGTCGTAGTACTCGGTGCCCGCACGCGGGTTCCACGCCCTAGGGGTCACCGTGTTGACAGCGAGCGACATGAACCGATCGCCATGGTGCTCGAACCAGAGTTTGCCGGCCTCGTCGCGGACGATTTGCACGCCGTCCGCAAGGGCCGGCGAATCCGCACCCGACATCGCCATCGAACAGCAGACAACCGGCACGGCTCCGGTGCCGGCACTGAATCGTCGAATCGCGGTGAGCAGTCGGGACATCGGTCTCCCTCGGAGCGAACGCTGTAACGAATGGTAACACTTGTTCCAGTCGACGCAATGCCTGCCCGAGAACTTTTTGGACCCGACCCGGGACCGTTGAGACCCCTATTTCCGGCCCATAATTGAGAATTCGGGTGAGGGGCTCAGAAAAATGGAGTCCCAGAATCCCTTGACCCGGCGCCCGCTGGATGTATTCTTGAAGTAACTGTTTCAGTGTGTTTCGGACCCGCCCCAATCCGTTTCGAGGACTCATAAATATGGACCTGGCGCATTTCCGCTGTACGACCACCGTAGCCCTGATGGGCCTTCTCGCCGGCGCAGCCGCCCCGGCGATGGCGCAGCTCAGCAACGGCAGCTTCGAGACCCCTGCGGCGATGCAGGATCCGTTCATGCGCCCCGCCTTCGCAGACTGGACCGAGTTCGGGAACTCGACACTCCCCAACCCCAACATCTCCCAGGGCGCGGCGATCGACGGCGACCTCGTTCAGACCGGCGACTTCAACGCCGTGGTGTTCGGCGGCTTCAACAGCCCGTTCAACGCCTCCGTGCTGCTTCAGCCGCTCCCCGTGCCGGTGCAGGTCGATGATGTGATCGACGCTTCGATCTGGGCGGGCCAGCTCGCGGCTGACCCGCTCATCCTCGGCAACTTCATGGTGATGAATGTCGAGTTCCGAGATGCATCGAACAGCTTTATCGAATTCGTCAGCGTGACGATCGTCGATGAGTTCTCGGCGACCGACTCTCTTATTGAGTACCCGACCCAGGCTATTGCCCCCGATGGGGCCACCCAGTGCCAGGTCGCGTTCGTGTTCGTGCAGGAAGACCCGATCCTCGGCACCGGTTCCGCCCACATCGACGACGCGTCGCTCGAGCTGACCGGCGTCGACTCTTCGTTCCAGAACGCGAGCTTCGAAACCGAGGCCGGCAACTGCTGCGTGACGCGTGCGATGAGCCAGTGGGCCGAGATCGGCCGCTCGACGATGAGCAACAACATCCAGCGGAGCGGCGAGCTGGTCCGCACCGGCCTCGTCAGCGCCTTCATGTTCGGCCAGTTCCCCGGCCCGAACGTGTTCAACACCACCGCGATCTACCAGAGCCAGCCTTGTCAGGAAGGTGATCAGGTCGACGCCGAGGTCTGGGCCGCCCACTTCGCGGGAGACCCTCTCATGGCCGGCAACATCGGCTTCGTGAACCTTGAGTTCTACGACGCCAGCGACATGCTGATCGGCTCGGTCGTCGCCAACGAGTTCTTCGACGAGATGCAGCCCACGAACACCTGGGTCCTCGGCCAGACTTCGGCCGTCGCTCCCGCGGGCGCTGCACGCGTCCGGATGGTCTGCGGCCTGAACCAGCCCAACGATGGCGCCGGCGGCATCTACTTCGACGATGCGGTCTTCGCTGTGACGCCCGGCGCTCCGGCTTGCTGCGTCGGCAATGGCGGCAAGGAGTCGCCCGGCCAGGTCAACTTCGCTGACATCACGGCTGTGCTCGGCAACTGGTTGGTCGACTACGGCGCGGGCAACACCGGTCCCGGCGACTCGAACTGTGACGGCCTCGTCAACTTTGCCGACGTCACCGCTACGCTCGGTAACTGGCTGAACGCCTGCCCGTAAGCGGCAACAATCGAAAGACCCTACTCAGATAGGCACAGCGGGGCCGGTCCTTCGGGCCGGCCCCGCTGTGCCTTTTGTGTTCCCAATGTCGACGGGCTTGCGGGTGTCGTCACGGCTTCGGCCAATTGCGAGGTGGCGACGCACCGACCGCGGGCGCAAGACGTGTCGATTGCGAATCGTGACCTGTAGGAAGGTCAGGAGCTATTCGAGGGGGATCAATCGCACGTCGCGAGCCAGTTGCTCAAGATCGTCGTCAGATCCGAGAAATCGACAATCCCGTCGAGGTTCGCATCACCGATTCCCGACCCCGGCGAGTAGCTGTTCAGCCAGTTGCCCAAAACCTCGGTCACGTCCGTGAAGTTGACGAACAGGTCGCCGTTCGCGTCGCCGAGGCAGGAGAGAAACTCGAACTCGAACCAGTCGATGTTGAAGCTCTGGGCGTCGGTGCCGAGATTCTGGAATCGGATCTCGACCTCGCCTGCCGGCAGTTCGAGCGTTGACTGGACGGTGGTCCAGTTCTGCCAGCCGCCCGTACCGGGCGCGGCGATGGGGCCGGTGAGAGCAGAGCCGTCGAGTTCCAGGCGGAACTCACCGCCGCCTGCGTTGTTCGATGCGACTCGCGATGTCACCCGGTACCGGCCGGGGTACTGGACGTCGGCGGTGTACTCGATCCATTCGCCCTGGCGCAGCCACCCGACGTTGAAGCCGGTCGGCGATGCGGCTTCGATGTCTACGCCCTCATCCGGACGGAACTGGCCTCCGTTGTTCGACGCGTCGGCGTCAAAGTAGGCAAGGCCGGGGCCGCCGAGGTCGTACTCCTCGGCCTCGATGCGTCCGGGAATCACTAGCGGGGTGTTGTCGAACGGCGCCTGGGAGCCGAGCTCGTAGACGCGTACCCAGTCGACAACCATCTCCATCGGGAACCCCGCCCCGCCATTGGGGTTGCCGGGGAAGTTGCCACCGACGGCAACGTTCAGCAGCAGGTGGAACGGGCTGTCGAACGGGGCGAGCGGGTTCCCGGGGGCTCCGTCGCTGTACCACTGGTTGTTCTGCAGGACGTAGTACTGCTGGCCGTCCAGGAACCACCGGATTTCCGTCGGGCGCCATTCGATGGCGTAGACGTGGAAGTCCTGCGAGAAGTCCTCGCCCGTGATGATCGTGCCGCCGTTGTAGGTATTGTTCGGCCAGTTTCCGCCGAAGTGGATGGTCCCGTAGATCTCATCTGCGAAATTCGTGGACTCCATGATGTCGATCTCGCCGCCCGACGCCCAGCCGCCGTACGGGCTGCCGGTCGGGAGCATCCAGAACGCGGGCCAGATGCCCTGGCCGCTGGGGAGCTTGATCCGGGCCTCGATGCGGCCGTACAGGAACTCCTGCAGATTCCGGGTGCGGAGGCGGGCCGACGTGTAGTTCGAGCCGGCGTAGTTCTCTGACCGGGCGACGATGTGCAGCTGTCCGTTCTGGACATAGACGTTCTGCGGCCGGTCTGTGTAGTACTGGAGTTCGTTGTTGCCCCAGCCCGCGGGCAGGCCGTAGGCTGTGCCCGTGCCGAACAGGGGCTCCCAGTTGCTCGAGTTCAGCGAGGTCCCGTCGAATTCATCGGACCACACCAGAGTCTGGGCGAGCGTCTCGGTCGGGGCGGAGACCGCCAGGCCAGCGAGAGCAGGGAGCGCAGCGGCTCGGAGCGAACGGGTAAGTCGATTCCCTCGGGAGTTGCTCATAGTCCAAGGCTATTCATGAAACACGCCGGGTCGAGCATGAAACACAAAACTCGCGCGGGTTCTTCGGAGACCGCACGCCTGTCCCGGTGGGCCCCGAGATGATCGGCTCTCCCCGCCGCCGCCTGCTCATCGCTCTGGCGTTCCTGTTGCCGAATCTTGCCGGGTTCCTCGTATTCACGGCCGGGCCGATCCTGGTGAGCCTGTGGATGAGCTTTACGGACCTTCAGCTCACCAAGCACAACGACCTGAGCGATGTCCCCATCCGGTATGTCGGATTCGACAACTACGCCCGGATTCTGTGGGGCGACGAGTCGCACCTTTTCTGGGACTACTTCGGCAACACGCTGTTCCTGATGCTCGGCATCCCGATCGGCATCGCCGGCTCGCTGGCGCTCGCGCTCATGCTGCACGCCGAGGTCACGCCGTCCACTGCGAGGGGGCGTCGTCGCGGCGTCGTCGCGGGCCTGGTGCTGACAGGGATGATGTGCCTGGGAGTGTGGATCCTCACCACCCCGGGGGCGCAGCCCAGCGCTCCGGAGATGTCCACGGAGATCGGCCTGACCGATCTCAGCGCCTGGCAGGTCGACCTCCTGCGTTCGCGAGGCGCGGTGCTTGGAGCGGCCGTCCTCGGCTTCCTGATCACGGCCGGGCTCGCGATCGGGCCCGTGTTCTTCCGGACCCTCTTCTACCTGCCCAATCTGCTGGCGGGCGTCGCGCTCTTCCTGCTGTGGAAGACGCTCTACAAGCCGCAGGGCGGCCTCGTAAACGCCGGGCTCGAGCCGGTGCTCGGTGCGTTCCACGGCGCCGTGCGCGCCGCCCCGTCGTTCCTGTGGTACGCCTCGGGAGTATTGATGTGGGTGGGGGCGCTTGCGGCATCGGTCGTGCTCATCGCACGCGGCGTGATGAAGCTGCGCCACGGTGAAGCCGGCGGGGCCGCGCTCGCCGGGCGCCTGCTGATCGTCGCGACCCTCTCGTCGATGGCCGCCGGCGCCGGGTACCTGCTGGTCCAGGCACCGGAGAGGGCGCTCCTCCCGACCGGGCGCACCATGCTCGATGCCCCCGCCCTCTCGCAAGCCGTCAGCGCGGCCGCAGCAGAGCTCCGCGCCAGCGACCCTGAAGTCGGCACCGAATTGTTGTTGCGGGCCTCGGAGCGTCTCGAGCCGCCGGTGAGCGTTGCTGCGCTGTCGGACTATGTGGACGCGCTCTCCGGGCCGACCGCCGGGCGTGCGGTCCGCCGCGAGGCCCTGTCGTTGACAGAGCCGACCTATGACGGGCTGACATCCGGCGATTCGCTGCACCCGCCCGAGTGGCTCATCGACGAGGCGTGGGCCAAGACCGCGCTGCTCATCATGGGCATCTGGTTCTCGTTGGGCGGCAGCACGATGCTGCTGTACCTGGCCGGCCTCGCCAACGTGCCGCCCGAACTGTACGAAGCGGCGGCGATCGACGGCGCGACCGGCTGGCGCAGGTTCATCAACATCACCTGGCCCCAGCTGGCGCCGACGACGTTCTTCATAGTCGTGATGTCGACGATCGGCGGCCTGCAGGGCGGATTCGAGCAGGCGATGGTCATGACCGAAGGCAAGGCCGACACGGTCGTTCTGGCGTACTACGTCTACAACCTCGCGTTCCGCGACCAGTTCCAGCTCGGGCTCGCCAGCGCGGTTGCGTGGGTGATGTTCGCACTGATCTTCGTGCTCACGATGGTGAATTTCCGCTTCGGCAGCCGGATGACGAATGAATAGGGGAGCAGCGCTTTGCCGATAGTCGGCGAATCCAACTCGGGGCTGCGATCACGATTCACGAGGGTGATGCTGTTCGCTGGGTTGATCGCGGTGGGCGTGTCGTTCGTTGCTCCGTTCGTCTGGCAGGTGCTCATGTCCATGAGCACGATTACCGACGTCGATCTGCTCTCCAAGACGTGGTTCCCGCTGGACGTTCGACCGGAGAACTACGCCCGGGTGTTCGATCAGGTCGGCTACGGCACGTACTTCTTCAACAGCCTGTTCGTTGCCGGATGGGTCACGCTCCTCCAGATCATCACCTGTTCGATGGCGGCGTACGCGTTCAGCCGCCTCCGGTGGCCGGGCCGAGACCAGCTCTTCCTTCTGTACCTCGGAACTCTGATGATTCCCGGCGTCGTGCTCATGGCGCCGAACTTCGCGATCATCCTGCAGCTCGGCATGTTCAACACCTACGCCGGGCTCATCATCCCCAGCGCGTTCTCGGCCTACGGGACCTTCCTGCTCCGGCAGTTCATGCTCACGATCCCGCCGTCGCTCGACGAGGCTGCGTCGATCGACGGCGCCGGTCATTGGCGTATCTTCACCCAGGTGATCCTCCCGCTGGCGCGTCCGGGCATCATCGTGATGTCGATCTTCACGTTCCTGTTCAACTACAACTCGTTCTTCTGGCCTCTGATCCTGGTGAAGGACGACAATCTCCGCACGCTTCCGATCGGTCTGCTCCAGTTCGAGGCGTCCCACGGGCGCGACACGCCGCTGATCATGGCCGGCAGCCTGATGGCGATGGCCCCGCCGATACTGCTGTTCCTGCTGCTGCAGAAGCACCTCGTCAAGGGAGTGCAGCTCGGCGCCGTGAAGGGGTAGACCCGGGCGGAATCACCCTCGCTCGAATGCGTCCCGTATCAGCCGATCGGACGTGATACGATCCGCCCATGCGAAGAGCAGCAGTCATCGCGGCGCTGCGCACGCCGATCGGGCGATACGGTGGCGCACTCGCCGGAATCCGTCCGGACGACCTGGCGGCGCACGTCATCGGCGAGACTCTCGCACGCACCGGCATCGACCCGTCGATCATCGACGATGTCTACCTCGGCGCGGCGAACCAGTCGGGCGAAGACAACCGCAACGTGGCGCGCATGGCGGCGCTGCTCGCCGGGCTGCCGGACTCCGTTCCGGGCGCGACCGTCAACCGTCTCTGCGCCTCGGGGCTCGAAGCGGTCAACATCGCGGCACGCATGATCGAGGCCAACCACGGCGACGTGTTCATCGCCGGGGGCGTCGAGTCGATGAGCCGGGCCCCGTACGTTCTCTCCAAGGCCGGAGGCGCATACGGGCGGTCGCAGGAGTTGCACGATACGACGATCGGGTGGCGCTTCGTGAACGATCGCCTCGCCGAGAAGCACCATCCGTATTCGATGGGCGAAACCGCCGAGAACGTGGCCCGACGATTCGAGATCGGGCGCGAGGATCAGGACCGGTTCGCGCTGCAGAGCCAACACCGGTGGGCCGATGCCAACGCGAACGGACGGTTTGCCGACGAGATCGTCTCCGTCGAGATCCCCCAGCGGAAGGGTGATCCGATCAGGGTCGAGGTGGACGAGCACCCCCGCCCCGACACGACGCTCGAGAGACTCGCCCGCCTGAAGCCGGTCTTCGCTTCGGACGGCGGAGGCACAGTGACGGCCGGGAACTCCTCGGGGGTCAACGACGGCGCTGCGGCGCTTCTACTGGTCGAGGCGGGCCGGGCAGAAGCGTTCGGGCTCGAGCCGCTCGCGCTCGTCGGTCCGAGCGCCTCGGCCGGTGTCGATCCGGCGTTTATGGGGATCGGCCCCGTCCCCGCCGTCCGCCGTGCGCTCGAGCGCGCGGGGTTGACTCTGGAGCAAATCGGGCTGGTCGAACTCAACGAGGCGTTCGCTGCGCAGTCGATCGCGTGCGCCCGCGAACTGGGCCTCGACGAAGAACGTCTCAACGTCAACGGTGGTGCCATCGCAATCGGCCATCCGCTGGGATGCAGCGGGGCGCGTCTTGCCGGGACGCTGATCCACGAGATGAGGCGTCGCGGCGTTGAGCGCGGCGTTGCGTCGCTGTGCGTGGGCGTGGGTCAGGGCCTGGCAACGGTGTTCGAGCGGGCCTGATCGCTCAATCCATCGTGCTGATCTTCTCGAAGCCGGAGCGCAACGCCCGAACAAGCGAGTCGATGTCGGACTCGGTCATCGGTGTCGAGAGCGTCGCGGTGCACGTGTTGATCATCACGAAGCCCTGCTCGAAGAGGTGGTCGAGCAGCGTCTTGAGGCGACGGTTCTCGTCGGGATCAAGAAACGCCTCCCTGAAGTGCCGCGGCGGGTGCTCTTTCATGTGCACGCGGAACATCGAGCCGGCTCCCGTCACGCATGCGCGCGCGCCGGTCTCTCTCGCGGCGTTCGAGATCCCGTCGATCGCCCGCTGCGCGAGCCCGTTGAGGCGGGAGACGGCGTCGTGGTCGAACATCTCCATCGCCGCCAGGCCCGCCTCCATGCTGATCGGGTTGGCGGAAAACGTGCCCGAATGCGGGAACAGGAACCTCTCGCCCGAGGGGTTCATGAGGTCCAGCACCTCGGACCGGCCCGCGACGGCGCCGACGGGGAACCCGCCTCCGATGACCTTGCCGAGCGCGGTCAGGTCGGGCGTCAGCCCGTACCGCTGCTGCAGGCCACCGTACTCCGTGCGGAAGGTGATCACCTCATCGAGCACGAGGAGCACTCCGTTCCGGGCCGTCCAGTCGCGGAGCGCGTGCACGAACTCGGGGTCCGCGGGGTTCAGGCCGACGCGGTGGGGCATGAGGTCCAGGAGCACGCACGCCAGCTCCGACTTGTGCTCGTCGAGCCGGCGTATGGACCGCTCCACATCGTTGAATGGGAGGACAACGACGTCGTCGAGCGCCGAGGCCGGGGTGCCGTGCGCGAGGGGAACGCTGTTGGGCTGGTCGATGCTGCCCCACGTCTGGGGGTTCGGCGACTGGCTCACCTCGGCGTAGTCGTATCCACCGTGATATGCGCCTTCGACCTTGGCGATCTTGGGTCGCGCCGTGAAGGCGCGGGCGGCCTTGAGCGCGACCATCAACGCCTCGGTGCCGGAGTTGACGAACCGGAGTTTGTCGAACGACGGGCTGCGCGAGCAGAGATGCTCGGCGTAGCGCACCTCGGCTTCGGTCGCCATCATGAACGCGGTCCCGCGACCCGCCTGCTCGCGCACCGCTTCGACGATGCGCGGGTGCGCGTGCCCGTGGATCAGCGAGGCCATGTTGTTCGAGAAGTCCAGGCGCGAGACGCCGTCGAGATCGGTGATCCGGCAGCCCTCGCCGAAAGCCGCGTAGGCGGGATGCGGCGCGCGGAGCACCGTGTTGCGGCTGACACCGCCGGGCAGCACGCGCTGCGCCCGATTGAACAGTTCGGCGCTCCTCGAGACACTAGGTGGCGTGCTCAGGTCACTCATCGTTCGGGTCCCCGGAAGGTCGAAGCAGGGTCGCCCCGGTGTGGTTCTGCACGGTGTCGAAATCGACGCCCGGGCTCAACTCGACAACGCGGAAGCCTTCCGGCGTGACCTCGATGACGGCGAGATTGGTGTACACCCGATCGACCACACCGCGTCCGGTCAGCGGGTACGAGCAGGATTCCACGAGCTTCGGCGCCCCGGTCTTGGTCGTGTGCTGCGTGATCACGTACACATGCTTCACGCCCGCGACCAGGTCCATCGCGCCGCCCACCGCCGGGATCGCATCCGGCTCGCCGGTCGACCAGTTCGCCAGGTCACCGTGCTGGGCGACCTGGAGCGCACCGAGCACGCTCAGGTCGAGGTGCCCGCCTCGGATCATCGCGAAGCTGTCGGCGTGGTGAAAGTACGCGGCGCCCGGCATCGCGGTGACGTGGCGCTTTCCGGCATTGATCAGCTCAGGGTCACCCGCGCCGGCTTCCGGAGACGGACCCATGCCAAGGAGACCGTTCTCGGTGTGATAGACGAACGTGCGGCCTTCGGGAACGAACCGGGCGATCAGTTCCGGGATCCCGATCCCGAGGTTCACGTACGAGCCGTTGGGGATGTCCCGCGCGAGACGCTGGGCCATCTCTTCGCGTGTGCGACCGGCGATGGCTGTGTTCGTGCTCACGGGTAGCTCACCCCCGCGGCGACAAGCTCCGACTCGTGCACCGGCGTCGCGATTTCCACGACACGCTCCACGAAGATCCCCGGGGTTACGACGGATTCGGGATCGAGCCCGCCGGGATCGACGACCCGCTCCGCCTGCACGATCGCGACCCTCGCCGCCATCGCCATCGGCGGCCCGAAGTTTCGGGCGGTCTTGTTGTAGATCACGTTCCCGTGGGCGTCCGCGACGCGCCCCTTGATGAGCGCGAAGTCCGCGGTCAGGCCGTGTTCGAGCAAATACTCCCGCCCGTCGAACTCCCTGGACTCCTTGCCCTCGGCCAGCGGTGTGCCGACAGCGGTGGGGGTGTAGAACGCCGGCACCCCCGCGCCGCCGGCGCGGATGCGCTCGGCGAGCGTGCCCTGGGGGACGAGCTCCAGCTCGGTGAACCCCTCTCGATATAGCTCCGGGAACACGGTCGAGTTGGCCGTCCTCGGGAACGAGCACACGACCTTGGTGACGCGGCGCGCCTTGAGCAGCGCCGCGAGGCCGACCTCGCCGCTCCCGGTGTTGTTGCTGATCACGGTCAGACCGCTCGCGCCCTGATCGATCAGCGCGTGGATCAACTCGACGGGGCTGCCCGCCTCGCCGAATCCTCCGATCATGATCGTCGCGCCGTCGAAGACGTCCGCG
This sequence comes from Phycisphaerales bacterium, assembly GCA_028289195.1. Lineage (GTDB taxonomy): Bacteria > Planctomycetota > Phycisphaerae > Phycisphaerales > UBA1924 > JANQQR01. The sequence goes on from JANQQR010000002.1 coordinate 171,338, forward strand.
ACCGCGTCGGCGGCGCTGGACACCCGCTTATCGATCATCCGCACGAGCTCCGGGGAAGCGAGCTGACCAGGTTCGCGGGGGGGGCCTCCGACTTGGACACGCGCGTGTAGTCGAAGAGCCCGGCTTCGTCGAACAGGACGCGGTCCTCGTAGTCGTCGAACCAGAGAGCATCGGGGTTCCGGCCGACGATGCAGACCTTGCCGCGGTCCGGCGCCGACCCGGCGTTGCGGAGCAGCTTGAAGATCACGACGCCGTTCTCGCTGCCGGCCAGGCCGGGGATCGGTTCGCTGGTGACGGCGTTGACCTCGGTCTTGCCCTTGTAGTGGGTGATCGACAGGCGCGCGTGGTTCTCGATACCCGACAGACCCTTCTGCGATTCGTTCAGAATGCCCCAAGCCGACTCGATCGGGATGTTGAACGCCTTGTACGCGACGATGTCGCGCCCGCAGAAGAAGTAGTGGTTCTCTCCGCCCGCGCGCTTGAACTCGCGCTGGAGGATCCGCAGCGCGGCGGGATCGTCGTTGATCCCTTTGATGATCGGGGCCTGATTCTCGACTGTAAGCCAGCCGCGACCGGCGAGACCGCGCATCGCCTCTCCGGTGGCCGGGATCCACTGCAGGAGCCCCTTATCGTCGCGGATGTATTCGCCGTCGGCAGTCTTGGCGAGGATCTCGTCTGGGTGCTCGAAGTGCACCATCATGTGCAAGCCGACCTGGGGATACGTCTCGTGGAACCGGTCGAGCATTTCGAGGAATGTGCGATCGAAACGCTGGGGGTAGAACGCCATCTCCTTCGTGCCGATGCGGATCGACTCGACGCCCGCTTCGGCGAGGGCGGCCAGCCACGCGGCGATCTTCCCGTTGTTGAGCACCATCGGGTCGCCACCGGAGAGCAGGATCTCGCGGAGCTTCTCACGCCCGGTCTCGGGGTGGACCCCGCCGTTCCTGGCGACGATCTCGTTGTGCTCACGGATATACGCCGTGATCTCGGGGATCTTGGCGAGTCCCTTCTTCTTCACCGTGCCGTCCTGCCGAGCGATCTCCTTGCGCGCGATCAGTTCTTCGCGGTAGCAGAACCGGCAATGCGCAGAGCACGTCGAGACGACGTACATCAGGCCCATCTCGTACTTGTGCAGCAGGCCCTCGACGGGGCTGTAGTCCATCTGGTTGCCGGGGTCTTCGGAGCCCGCCAGGTCGTTCGTCTCGTCGGGGCTGGCCTTGACGATTCGCTGGATCGACGGGCTCGTTCTGGCGAGTTCGTAGTAATGGCGCGTGATCTTGACCGGCATGCGCGACTCGACATCGCGGTCCGTGCCCTTGAGCACCTTGAGGCTCACGACCTCGTCGTTGCTGTAGAAGCTCATCATGTCCTCGGGCGCCTTCTCGTTGAAGAAGGGCGAGAGGCCGTTGATGATCTCCCGCTCGTACCGGGTCTCCTCAACACTCTCGAGGAACGCTTTCTCGCGATCGGTCGGGACGTACTCCTGCGACTGGATCATGGGCCGGTCTCCGCAAAAGAATCGGGCTGGGTGCTGGCACGCGCTGTAACCAAGTGTACAATCGATTGGGTCGTTTGCAACAAAATGCTCATCGAGACCACTCCATTGTCCATCCAGGAGCTCATCGCGAACGTCGGGGAGCGTCTGACGCCCACGGAGCGCCGGATCGCGGAGGCGGTCCTGGATGATCCGACGCTCCTTGCCTTCGGCACCGTGTCGGATCTGGCTTCAACCGTGGACACGAGCCGGCCGTCGATCGTCCGGTTCGCGACCAAGCTGGGGTTCGATGGTTACACCGACCTCCAGGCGTGGGTCCGCGACGGCGTCGCCCGTCAGCTGACCACCCCAGGGTCCCGCATCCGCCAGCCCCGAGAGGCCGATGCCAGCGTCGACAGCGAGATCGAGAGCGCCGTCCATGCGACGCTGGAGTTGCTCGATGCGGATCGACTTCGAGAATTGGCCGCGCCGCTTCTGGGTGCCCGGTGCATCTGGATCCTCTCGGGAGAGACTTCCCGAGCCGGCGCCCACGTGTTGCACAGCGGCCTGTCGATGGTGCGAGACAACGTGCACCTGGTCGACAACCACAACCTCGGGCGCGACCTGAGCGGCGCGACCGCCCATGACGCGGCGGTGGTCTTCGACTTCGTGCGCTATCGCAGGAGCGTCGTGCTCGGTGCCCGGCTGCTCGCGGGCAACGGGGTGCCCGTCGTGGCGATCACCGACGGCCCGCTCTCGCCGCTGGCCGCGCTGACCGAGCACTGGTGCGAGCTTCGGATCCCTGCGATCGGGCCTTTCGACAGCTCGCTCCCGGCCGTCGCTGCCGCCGAACTGCTCGTGCGGGAGCTGGTCGCGAGGATGGGCACGGAAGCCGCTCGGCGGATCGATCGTCTGGAGCACCTCTGGGACTCGACCGAGACGTTCATCGAATCAGACGAGTGAGCAGACGCGGGCGCTCGGGAGCCGCCCTACATGGGTCCTGTTCTCGCGGGAGCCTGCTGGATAACCCTCTCCCGGACCCGCGTTCCGAGCCGGACGGGGGCCAAAGGCCCATCCTTTCTATACGCGTTCAGAGAGCGGGCTCGAGCCGCCAGTCCGGGTGGCTTATCGGCCCGGCTTCCGCTGATCCCGCGTTCGAGCGGTCGACCCGGAGATCGCCTGCGACGGAGCGCGGTCCCGTGTACCCTCTCCGCCCGTCAGTTTTCAGGAACAGTCCACCCCGGAGGTTGCCAATGCGCTCGGCCATTTCGCTCCTGCTCGCACTCGCCGTTGCTTTCGTTCTCACCGGATGCAGCTCGACGCCGCCGCCCCCGTCGCAGACCTTCCTGTCGGACTACTCCAAGCTCGACCCGGTCAACGAGAAGATCACCCGGTACATGTCTCCGGAGATCGAGAACTACAAGAGCTTCATCGTCGACCCGCCCGTGCTCCGGCCGCTGAAGGATCCTCCGATCCTCACGCCCGACGAACGAGCCCAGATCGCCGACTACTGGCGCACCGCGGCGATCCAGGTGCTCGAGGAAAACGGCGCGACGACAACCACCCAGCCGGGAGTCGGCGTGGCGCGCATCCGTCTTGCGGTGACAGATGTCCGCAAGGCCAAGTGGTACCTCAAGCTCCACCCGGCTTCGAAGCTGGCCGGTGCCGGCCTCGGCGCGGCAACCCTCGAGGCCGAGGTGATCGATTCGGTCACCGGCGAGCAGATCGTCGCCAGCGTCACCCGGGCGAAGGGCGACCAGTTCCAGTTCGACCAGTTCAATTCGATCAATGATGTCCAGGACGTCATCGATATCTGGGCGGAAGACGCGACGGAGGCTCTGAACGAGATCCGAGCGGAGCGCATGAAAGCCGCCGGGCAGTAGGTCGGGTTAGTCGGCGGGCTCCGTTTCGTCCTCGACGTAGTTGGGCGGCAGCGGCAGCCATGCGCGCCCATCGAGCATCCGGCGTTTGCCGTACTCGTACAGGGCGATCATGTATTCCGGGTCGAATTCCTCGCTCGACTCGGCATCGAAGTCTTCCCCGATGATGGCCACGTTGAAGCCGAATCCGTCCCTGCGCGCGACCAGATAGAGCTGATAGAGGTTCCCGATCCCCTGCATGCGGATGACCGACGACACCGAGCGACCGACGATCGAGAACAGCTTGGGTTCCACGACCTCCGGCCGGGATTTCCGGCGTGAATTGCGGATGACGTACAGCTGCGCGTCCTCGGTCGAGAGGCCGACGCCGCGGTACAGTCCGTCGAGATCGAGGACGCCGGGGTACGCGAAAACCTGAACGGTTGCACCGCCATCGACGTGCATCTCGTCGTAGATCTCGCCGTCGATTTCAACGTCGATGTAGGTCGGCGGGAACACGCCGGGGATCGAGCACGACGCGAGCATGATGTCCTTGATCAGCTGCAGCGAGCCGGGGTGCCCGCTGGCGGCGATGAGCCCGATGTTCCAGTACACGATCGACATCAGGTCGAGATTCGTGGTGCCCATGAAGAGGCGCCTGCCGCGCCTGTGTTCGGCCGCGATTTCATCGACCATCTCCTGCGTGAAGTTCTCGTCGATGATCTTCCGCAGGCCCTTCGTTGAGCTGAAGGCATCGCTCATGATCGCCCCGAGGAATCCGCGCGACTTGATCAGGTCCCGCGTGCGTAGCGTCGTGTAGTACGTCTTGATCTCGTCGTCGTACTCCGAGCCCAGGAACGCGAACGGGGCGATGAGCGAGCCGGTGCTGATGCCCGAGACGTACGTGAACTCGGGCCGGTCGCCCCGCTCGGTCCACCCGGCGAGCAAGCCCACCGCGAACGCGCCGTCAGCGCCCCCGCCCGAGATAGCGAGGATGTTGATCGGCTCGTCGATCAGGCCGGACGCCGTCATCTGGTCGCGGAGGACGCGGCGGAGCCTGCCGACATGTTCCGAGCTGCCGAGTTCTCGTGTGCCGACGAACCGGGCCTCGGGGATCCCGGGGACGACCGCGTCGTACGCCCGGTCGATCGGGACCGGGTTTCGCTCATAGGTCGGGCCGCAGGCGCCGAGGGTGAGCGCAACAAAGCAGAGCGCGAGGGGGATCTGGCGGGTCACGATGCTGTCCTCCGATGCCGGGTCGGCATCGCTCCACGGGCATGGCGGCAATCGGCCATCACGCCCACAGCCAATCTATCCGCAATCTTGGGGAGCCACGTCGGATCGCCCAATCGGAGGCGGCGATCCGTTTGAGGGCCTGGGCACGGTCGCCGCCGGAGGGCCGCACCGATGGCAGGAAGATCGCGGCACGCGCGGGCCGCCAGGCCGGCTCCGCGCCCGTGGTCGATCGACTGGTATGCCGCGAGTTACACGGATTGGTGGAGGGTGTTACATGATCGACCGGCAGTCGCGGGGCGTATCATGACCGCCCTATGTCCAGCGAACTCACATCCACCGCCCCGACGCGCTCCCCGGCCGGCCGGTTCGTCACCCGGAACGGACGCCGGCTCTACGAGATCACTCACGTCGACGAGATGCCCCCGTTCCTGATGACGGTGGTGAGCGACTCGGATCTCTGGGCGTATCTGTCTTCTTCCGGGGCGCTCACAGCGGGGCGGGTCGAACCGGAGCGGTGCCTGTTCCCGTACGAGACCGATGACCGGCTGCATCGGGCCGGCGGTCTCTCCGGTCCGGTCACGATCATCCGCCTGCCGGATGGGACGACGTGGCGACCGCTGGATCCGCGTCCGCTCGCGGCGTCGAGGGTGCGTCGCCTGCTGCGCACGCCGGTCGGAGACTCTGTCGTTCTCGAGGAGACCGATGAGACCAGCGGCATCACGTTCCGGTCCGAATGGAGCCTGTCGGATGTTCACGGTGTCATCCGTCGCTGCGAGATCGAACTCGCCGACGGCCGGGAAGCCGCGGACATCGAGTTGCTCGACGGCCTCGTGAACCTGATGCCCGCCAACGTGCCGGCCGCTGTTCAATTGGGGTCGAGCACGCTTGTCGACGCATACAAGCGAGCCGAACTCGATGCGGATCTGACGCTCGCCGTGTACGCGCTCGAGGCGGCGATCTCGGACCAACCCGAGGCACAGGAATCGCTGCGTGCCAACGTCGTGTGGCGTGCCGGCCTCGACGGCGCGACGGTGACTCTGAACGACGACGCGTTGAGTGAATTCGAGCGCGGGCACCCTGTGTCGCCCGAGCATCTCACCACCGGCCGGCGGGGCGCCTATCTCTGCCACGCCCGCCTCGTGCTCGAGCCAGGCCAGATCGAGCGATGGGCGATCGCGGGCGATGTGCACCTCGGGCACGCGGCGGTCGTCCGCCGGCGGCGATGGCTCGGCTCCGGCGTCGATCGCCTCGAAGCGATAGAGCAGTCGCTCCGCGACGGGGCCGAGCGGCTCGCGGGCCTCCTCGATGATGCGGACGGTTCGCAGCTCAGCGCGGACGAAGCGGCGTGCGCCGCCCACCGATCGAACGTGTTGTTCAATGCGATGCGGGGCGGCGTGCCACCGGTCGAGCGATCCGTTGACGTCGCCGACTTCCGCCGATTCGTCCGGTCGCGCCACATGGAGATCGCCGATCGACACGACGGGTTCGTGTCGGGATTGGGCGATCAGTTGTCCCTCGGGGACCTTGTGGATGTCACCGCGACCACCGGCGATGAGCAGCTCGTGCGACTCGCGCTCGAGTACCTGCCTCTGACGTTCGGGCGCCGCCACGGTGACCCGAGCCGGCCGTGGAACAGGTTCCGGATCCCCGCGCGCCGACCCGATGGCTCGCGCTCTCTCGGCTACGAGGGCAATTGGCGCGACATCTTCCAGAACTGGGAGGCGGTCTGCCGCAGCTACCCGGAGATGCTGCCGGGGGTGATCGCAAAATTCGTGAACGCCTCGACGGTGGACGGCCACAACCCCTATCGAATCAGCGAATCGGGCATCGACTGGGAGGTCCCGGATCCCGAGGACCCATGGTCGAACATCGGGTACTGGGGCGACCACCAGGTGGTGTACCTCTTGCGCCTGCTCGAGCAGTTGCAGGACACCGATCCGGGGTCGCTCGGAGGCATGCTCGAGCGACCCATGTTCTCGTACGCCGATGTGCCCTACACCATCCGGTCCTTCGACGCGCTGCTGCGGGACCCGAGAGATTCGATCTTTTTCGACGCAGAGCAGAACGAGCGGATCAGCGAGAGGGCCAGGAGGGTGGGCGCGGACGGGCGGCTCGTCCTTCAGGATTCCGACGAACCGACTCTCGTGACGCTCCTCGAGAAGCTCCTCGTGCCGGTGCTCGCGAAGGTCTCCAACATGGTGCCAGGAGGCGGCATCTGGATGAACACCCAGCGTCCCGAGTGGAACGACGCGAACAACGCGCTCGCGGGCTACGGGCTGTCGATGGTCACGCTCTATCAGCTGCGGCGGTTCGCGGACTTCGGGGCCCAACTGCTCAACGGCCGCGACTCGGGTGAGACCCCGATGTCCGACGCGATCGGCAAATGGTGCGACCGTGTGCTCGAAGCGCTCCACGGGTGGCTCGATGCACCGAAGGGTTCCCGCGAGGTCGACGACTCGCGGCGATGGACGATCCTCGAAGAACTCGGACGCGCGGCGAGCCGCGCGCGCGAGCGCATCGGTGAGCGGGGTCTGGGCCAAGCGGGGCCGTACCCGGTCGCGTCCGTGAAGGAGCTGTTCCGATTGGTCCGCGAGGCGTGCGAGTTGTCCATTCGGGAGGCGCGGCGGTCCGACGGTCTCTACGAGTCCTACAACGTGCTCCATCTGGACGAGGCCCGCGAGCGAGCATCGGTCGAGCGTCTCCATCCGATGCTCGAGGGGCAGGTGGCCGTGCTCTCAGCCGGGGTGCTGGACACGGACGAGGTTCTCGGAGTCCTCGATTCGCTGTTTCGCAGCGAGCTCTACCGAGAGGATCAGCGGACGTTCATGCTGTATCCCAGAGTGGATCGGCCTCCGTTCCTGGATCGCAACGCGATCCCGGACGACGCGATCGGGCTGAGCCCGCTGCTCCAGAAGATCCTGCACGAGAACCGCTCGCCGATCGCGAGCCGCGATGAGGACGGTGTCGCGCGATTCGATCAGACGCTGGAGACGCGCCGGGCCCTGGAGTCCGCGCTCGAAGCGCTCCGGGGTCAGCCAGGCTGGGCCGATCTTGTCGAGCGTGACGCGGGCGGCGTGCTCGCGGCGTACGAAGAGACATTCCATCACGCCAGGTTCACCGGGCGATCGGGCACCATGCACAAGTACGAGGGGATCGGCTCCGTGTATTGGCACATGGTTTCGAAGCTCCTTCTGGCGGCGCAGGAGTGCGTGTACGAGGCGATCGATCGGAGCGACTCCGCCGATCGGATCGGGCGCTTGTCCGCGGCGTACCGGCGCGTGCGCCAGGGGCTCGGCATGAACAAGTCACCGCGGGAGTTCGGCGCAGTTCCCCACGAGCCGTACTCGCACACGCCATGGGGGAGCGGCGCGCAGCAACCCGGGATGACCGGGCAGGTGAAAGAAGGCGTCCTCGCACGGTTCGGAGAGCTGGGAGTGCGTCTCCGGTCGGGAGAGCTCCGATTCGAGCCGGTGCTGCTCGAAGCCGGCGAGTTGCTGGGGGAGAACATCGAGTGGCGCGTGAGGGGGGTGAGAGATGCCACCTTTGCGCTCGACGCCGGGGCCATCGGTTTTTCGATCTGCGGGACGCCGGTTGTTCTTTCCGCGGGCGAGCAGCCGCGGATCTCGATCAGTACCGATAGCGGCGGGGTCGAGGAGATCACGGGCCCGGGATTGGGCCAGAAGTGGACGCGTGAGGTGCTCGGCCGCAGCGGCAAGGTCGTTCGCATCGACGTGCGAGCGCCGTTGGGGCTGCCTTCGGAATAGCAGCATCAAGAGTGATGCCGAGCCGGCAGGTTTGGCTACATCATTGCTCGTCGCTTGCGGGTTCGACGTCCCGATCCAGGAGCTGGTATGGCCATTCAGGGCTCGGGACTCGGGTGCGCCAGTTCGACGGGTCGGCGCCAAGGGCTTCGCCGATATCGCCCAGTCGAGTCATGGTGTCCTTGTCGAAAAACCCGGCGTCCGGCGAGACCTCGAAGTCGTTCGGCATCGCGATGAAGCGGAACTCGAAGTCGATGCCCTTGTTCCGCATCGCGTGCGCATAGGTTTCCAGATCACGCATCGCGAGCACGAGGTTGCTCCGGATCGCGGTTCCCAGCGAACGCCCGACGATAGATGTCCATTTCAGCTGGGTGTTCTCTGGTCGGACGATCAGCTTGTTGTTGACGATCGCCCACAGCCGGACCTTCGGCCACGGGACTCCTTCTGAGAACGGCGTGCCCGGTGGATCCTCCAGCAGGCGCCGCCGCTGGGCCGGGAAGAACATGTTCATCGTGGCCCCGCCGTCGGCGTAGAGGTGGCCGTCGATGTCGATCGGGGGAAAGGCGCCCGGGATCGATGCCGACGCCTTCATGATGTTGAAGAATGTGCCCGGATCGCCGGTCTCCTCAGCGGCGCGCGACTCACGCCCGAGATCCCAGATCCGCATCATGCCCAGGTCGACGCTTGTCGTTCCGATCAGGAGCTGGCGGTTGTCGCGCGCGGCATCGGCGACCTCCGCGATGTGCGCGGCGTCGAACTTCTCCTGGAGGAACTTCCAGAGCCCGGATGGGTCGGCGAGCGAAACGTTTTTGGGCAGGAAGAACAGGCCCGGCCTCATGCGCACCCAGTTCTGCTGCGGGTTCTCGTAGAAGGTCAGGATCTCCGCGTAGGCCTCGTCCGTCCCGATGAACGCGTACGGCGCGATGAGAGCCCCGGTGCTGACACCGGTCACGGCATCGAACTCCGGGCGCTTCCACTCGGGATCCTCGACCTGGCCCCAGCCGTGCAGCACTCCAGCCCCGAACGCCCCGAAATCGCCCCCGCCGGAGAGTATGAGGATATCGAGCACCGGCGCCTCGCCCCGGCCTCCCGAGGCGGCGTACGCGGCATGCTCCGCTTCGATGCGCGCGGCAACCGACTCGAGCATGTCGCTTCGTCGCGAGACGATCCGATCGAGAATCTTCTCTCGGTCCGCGGCGAGTTCCTCGGCCGAGCGAGGGGCGCGCTTGGCTGGGCCGCCGCATCCAGAGAGGCCGAACGAAGAGAACGCGGCGCACACGGCCAGGGCCATCGCACACTTCGTGGTACACCTCTTCGAGCATCGCATCGCCGAGTCTCCCGATCTGGCGAGCCCAGCGAACCGAGCCGCTGAGGACTCCGACGGCGCGATTGTACCTGCGCGCTGTATTCTCGTGTCTCGGGGCGTCAGCCGCGTCGTCCCGATCGCCCTACCCACAAGGAGAAGCACCATGCACGGCACCGCTGACCAACCGCAGCATGATGATCTCGGCCCCCGCGTCATCGACCTGACCATCCGGCTGCTGCTCGTGGTCGGCCTGGTCTATTGGTGCTTCCTGCTGTTCCAGCCTTTCATACTTCTGCTCGTCTGGGGAGTGGTCCTGGCGATCGCGTTCAGCCCGCTGTTCGATCGGACCGAATCGCTGCTCGGCGGACGCCGGAAGCTCGCCGGCGTGCTCTTCATCGTCGTCGGGCTCGGGATTCTGGCGGTGCCCGCCTTGCTGCTCGCAGATTCGTTCGTCGAGGGTCTGAAGTGGCTGAGCGCTCAGGAGGAGCAGGGGGCCGTGGTGATCCCGCCGCCCCCCGAGAACGTTGCCGACTGGCCGGTGATCGGCGAACGGCTGAGCGGGCTTTGGTCAGGCGCGTCGAGCAACCTGGAGGAGACCGCGCAGCGGTACGAGCCGCAACTCCGGGGCCTGGCAACCTGGTTGCTCTCGAAGCTCACCGGGTTCGGTGCAGCGCTCCTGCTGACCATGGTCTCCGTCGTCATCGCCGGTGTCGTCCTGATCAATGCGGATGCCGGCGTTGCCGCGATGCGCAGGCTGGGTGGCCGGGTCGCAGGCGAGCGCGGTGAAGACGCGGTGACGTTGGCTGGGCAGGCCGTCCGCAGCGTGGCCTACGGCGTGGTCGGGGTTGCTGCGATCCAGGCGACCCTCTCGGCCGTCGGGTTGTTCTTCGCGGGGGTGCCGGCCGCGGGTCTGCTCGCGGGGATCGTCCTTATTCTCGCCGTCGCGCAGCTACCCCCGTTGCTCGTGCTCGGCCCGGCGATCGTGTACGTGATCGCCACGTCGGACAACACGCTCGTGATCGTGCTCTTCTCGATCTGGTCGGTCGTCGTGAGTTTCAGCGACGCGATCCTCAAGCCGATGCTGCTCGGCCGCGGCATGGACATCCCCATGCCGGTCATCCTCATCGGCGCGATCGGCGGCATGATCCGCGGGGGCATCATCGGCCTGTTCGTCGGTGCCGCCGTGATGGCGATCGGATACATGATGTACAAGGCCTGGCTGCACCGAGACGAACCGCGGGCAGAGCCGGCCGCCGCGTAGGCGAGTGTCAATCCTGCGCAGGGGCGTGCGTTCGTGGTGCGCGCTCTTAGGCGAGGCCCGGCAGGAGGACCGCCAGTCCTTCGGCGAGCATCCCCACGCCGATCGCCGCGAGGAGCATGCCCATCACGCGCGTGACGACGCCCATACCCGATTCACCGAGCAGCTTGGTGATCGGCGTCGCGAAGCTGAACATGACCCCGGTGAGCACCGAGAGGACCAGAATCACAACCGTGATCTCGAGCTTCCCGAGAACCGATTCGCTCTGCTCCGCTCCGACGAGGACGGTCGCCATCGTCCCGGGTCCCGCGACGATGGGGATCGCCATCGGCACGACCGCGACGGATGCTCGGCTCGCAGCGTCGTCGAGTTCGCCCGACGACTGCTTGTGGTCCGCCTTGTTGAAGAGCATGTGCAGCCCGATGAGCAGCACGATCAGGCCGCCGGCGGTGCGGAGTGAGTCGACGGTGATACCGAAGAACTGCAGCACGAGCGAGCCCGACCAGGTCACGATCAGGAGCGTGATCACCACCGCCCCGGCGCACACCCAGGCGGTCTTCCGGACCTGAGCGCCCGGCTGCCCGGCGGTCAACCCGGCGAACACCCCGACGTTCCCGATGGGGTTCATCATCGAGAACAGGCCCGCGATGAAACTGGCCAGTGCCGCTTCTGAGATCATTCTGCGCTCTCCAGGACGAAGCCCATTCTCGCCTTGTCGTTGTAGACGAGGAATGCCGAGATTCTCCTCATATCGATGGACGCGACGGCGCCCGCACGCTCAGCCAGCAGGCGGTACCGCGCTGTGGTAGTCAAAACGCGGGCCGTACTCGGAAAACGGCGTTGTGCTGGCTTGGTCACCTGTTGGTTCCTCCCGAACGTGTCGGGCCGCAAGAACTCGGGCTCGTCTTTTCTCCCGATAGTCGGGTGGTTGGGTGTCGGGTACCGGATGCGCGTGTCACTCGGCGATCGCGTGACCCGGCACCGCCTCGAACGGGTCGGACGCAGCGATCGAGGTTCGAGCCTTCGTGCCCGGGAGGATCTCGAAGCGCGGATCGAAGTCGACCATCGTTGCCGCGAGCTTGCCGAGGATCGATAGATCGCCCTCCGCGGTGCACGAGCCTCCGGCGATCTGCGACTCGAGGGTCTCGACGCCCATCATCGTTTGCTCCAGGTCGGCTCGGTCGATCGTGAGGGTGAGGTCGGCATCATCAGCGAGATAGCCGGGGATGTTCGTAAGTGTGGCGTTGGAGAGTTCGACGACGAACTTCTCGCCGTTGTCCGGGGTGACCAGGTTGATCGTGAACTCGAGCCCCTCGGCTCGGCGGCTGTCCATCCGGATCCCCAGGAAGTTCAGGAACAGCTCGGTGGACATCGCCCGGATGACATCCGGGCCGGTCCCGGATGCAGACTCGCCCTGCGGGATGCCGCTCCGCAACTCGTACGCACCGGCGAGGAAGCTGTTGCGCAGCCCCGGGTTCTCCTGCTGATAGCCGAGCTGCTCGAAGACATCCGCGAGCAGGTCCTTCGCCTCCTGATTCGCCGGTTCGGCGTGCACGAGCTTGTTCAGTATCTCGCTGGCGAGCAGGTATTCACCGCGATCGTGGAGCTCGCGTCCCTTGGAGAGGACGCGGGATGCTCCGCCCATCATCTCGACGTACAGCGGTGCCGAGTCGCTCGGCGAGTGGGGGATGAGAGTCGCCGGGTTGCAATCCCAAAAGCCCAGGAATCGGTTGACGACACCCCTGCTGTTGTGCTCGGGCGAGCCGTGGTAGCCGCGGGTGTGCCACTGCTGCTGAAGGCTCGCGGGCAGTTCGTAGACGTTGTGGATCTGGTTGACCGTAACTCCCTGGTTGGCATAGTGCAGACACTGGTTGTTCATGTTTGCGTAGAGGTCGCGTTGCGCCCGCAGCACCTGCTGGATCCTCGCGTTGCCCCAACGCGGGAAGTGGTGAGACGCGAACATGACCTCGGCGTCCTTGCCGAACAGGTAGAGCGCCTCGTTGATGTACTTTGACCAGCGCAGCGCATCGCGAACGGGTGCGCCGCGGAGCGTGTAGATGTTGTGCAGCGTCGACGTGACGTTTTCGGCTATCCACAGCGCCTCGTGCTCAGGGAGATAGGTGTTCATCTCCGACGGGGCCTCGGTTCCCGGAGTGTTCTGGAACACCATGGGCACGCCGTCGATCGTGAGGTACTCGATGTCCTCTTCCACGATGTGCGTCGGAGCGATCAGGCCCACGCTCCCGCTCGACGTGTTCTGGCCGAGCCCCTGCCCCGCGTGGCCGTACGCGCTCGCCGGCAAGAGGACGCCGTACTGATAGAACAGCCGGCGGTTCATCGCGTTCCCGGCGTAGACGTTCTCCGAGATCGTGTGGTCCATAAAGTCGCGCGGAGCGTAGATCGCGACCTTCCCTGATCGCACGTCTTCTTCGTCCACGATGCCGCGCACCCCGCCCCAGTGATCAGCGTGCGAGTGCGAGTAGATGATCGCCGTGACGGGCAGACCCTCGCCGCGGTGTTCCTGGAACAGTTCCCAGGCGGCTCTGGCGGTTTCAGCGCTGAGCAGGGGGTCGATCACGATCCAGCCGCGCTTGCCCCTGACGAACGAGATGTCCGACAGGTCCAGACCGCGGACCTGGTAGATGCCGTCCGTGACTTCGTACAGCCCGTAGTTCATGTTGAGCTTGGACTGGCGGGTCAGCGACGGATGGACACTGTCGAAGTCGTCCCGTTCGTTCAGAAACGCGTAGCGCTCCATATCCCATGCGACGTGGCCCGCGTCGGCCATGATCTTCTTGTTCTTCATCGGGGCGATGAACCCGCGCTCCTGCTCTTCAAGATCTCGGCGATCCGCGAAGGGCAATGTCTCCTTGGCTCGGCGGAGGATCTCGAGGGTGTGCTCAGACGGCGCCTTGCCCTTGGGATGAAAATGTCCGTCGGCCGGGGCCGGAGCTTGCGCGGATGCCGGCTCCTCGAGGGCGAGGTGTCCTGCGACAGCGAACGCCGCTCCGGTTACCGGGATCGACTGCAAGAACTCGCGACGCGTCGTCATGGATCGTCCTCCTGCGTATCCGTCGTGCGGACACAGATGACTCGTATCGGGCTGTGGGCTGGACCGATCCCAGGGCCCGCGTCGGACTTTGAAGCGAGCGCAGACGAGCCCGTGGGTTCCGGGTCTCCAGCGTTCGCTTACCCGTTGGGCGCCTCGTCCGGTCGCGTCACTCCCTGCACCGGATCGATCGGCAGAGCCTCAGTGCTCGGAGCCTCGGGCGCGCGGAGTCGCAGTGCCATGGTCTCTGCCTGGCGGCTGTAGTCGATGGACTCGCCGAGGATCCTCGCGGCGTCCTGATCGGCGTGGAATCCGCGTGAGTTCTCGCTGCTGATGTAGTCAAGCCGCCACATCGACTTGCGCTGCAGGGCGAAGATCGGAGCGAGTTGTTCGTCGGTCGCTCCGGCCGCCTTGGCCTCGAGGATGGCGTCGAGCATGTCCGTCATGGCGACTGCAGCGCGCTGCATGAGATCGGTCGTCTTGGCCTGGATCGTCTCGACACGTTCTCGCAGCGACTCCTCGTCGCCGGCGTGGCACTGCTGACAGGCGTTGTTGATGTTCTCGAGCGGGCTCTGCACGTTGTGGCTGCTGACCTTCATGGCGCCGTCGCGCTCGTACGGCATGTGGCAGTCGGCGCAGCTGACGCCGCTCCGGGCATGGATGCCCTGCGCCCAGAGTTCGAACTCGGGGTGCTGGACTTTCAGGATCTTGGCGCCGGTCTCGCCGTGCACGTAGTCGTAGAACTCCGAGCCGTCGGGGAAGGTCTTCTCGTCCCAGTGGGCCTCGAGGTCTTCCATGTCGAGGCCCTTGCCCCAGGGGAACTCGAGGGTGTCCATCGTCGCGCAGTAGTACTCGACGTGGCACTGGCCGCAGACGAACGAGCGCATCTCCTGGCGGGTGGCTTCCTTGTTCGGGTCGTAGGGCTCCGAGCGGTCACCCCGCCTCCACCGCTCGATGCTGGGAAGGAACGGGAGGGGGTCGTCGCTCTCTGCGAGCGCAGCGACTCCGAGCATGAATCCGGGGCGTGTCACCCGGATCTCCATCGTCGACGGGTCGTGGCAATCGACACAACTGACCGGGTGCGCCTCGCCGCCGGCGAACGCCGGGTGATCGTCGGGCACCGGCTGGCCATTGAACTCGCCGGTAAAGCCGCCGATCGGCGGTTGCGGCACGACCGGATCGCCTTCATCGGGCGTGCCGTCGGGCGCCGCGAGCAGGAGGGCCAGCACATCACCGTAGGGAAGGGTGCTAGTCTCCTCGAAGCCGCGGATGACCGCCTCCATGTTGAACTCGGCGGCCAGAGCCTCGTCGTCCGCCGGCAGGCCCATCGCCTCCAGGCCGGCCTTGCGGTACATCACGTTGGTCGACGCGTGGCAGTGCAGGCACGCGCCCGCCTGCGCACGCTGCGTGATGCGTTCTGTCACGCCTTGGTCGTAGAGCATGTACGCGTGCCCGCGCGCCTCGCGGTAGTCGATGCTGAATGCGTAGCCCGCGTAGAGGCGCCTCAGCCAGGGGTACTGGTCGAGCTTGCTTTCGGGCATCGCGTTGGCGCCGCCGTAGAACTTGTCGCCCGCCGTCGCCTTCCATCCGTCGAACTGATGCGGCCAGTTGGTGCCCCAGGGAGCGGCGTCGGTGTGGATCTCGCTCACGTTGGTGAGACGCACGAACTGCTGGCGCGCGGCCTGCTTGTGGCCGAAGATCGTCACGAGCACCCAGGTCACGAGCAGCGTGGCGATCACGGCGGCAAGGAACACCAGCAGGTGCAGCGAAGCGCCGCCGGTTGCGGAGGAACGAACGGTCTCGGTTCGGGGTGTGGTCATGGCTTCATCTCTCGACGCGCGTCATTCCCGCGGTCCGTATCCCTTGGGTCGCCCCGCGTGCCCGACATCCGAGTGGCAGTGCACGCACAGCTGCATCTCGCCGCCTTCGCGTGTGGGCAGCAGGTTGTTCACATAGTCCTGGTGACAGTGCAGACACGCCGCCTGGGTGACCCGGCGGTTCCGCTCCTTGATCCGGATCGGTTCATGGAAGTCGTTCGTGGTGAACGCGAGCGAGTGGAAAAACCCGTTGTCGCTCTTGGTGATCCACTTGCCGAGGAAGTCGTGAGGAAGGTGGCAGTCGTTGCAGGTTGCCACGCCGTGATGGCTGGACTTCGCCCACGCGTCGAAGTGCTCCTGCATCACATGGCAGTTGGTGCAGGAGACCGGGTCGTTCGACAGGTAGGACAACCCGTCGCCGTAGTGCAGGGTGAATCCCCCGAGCCCCGCGAGCACGCCGACCGCCGCGAAGCTGAGCAACGACAGCCTCGAAACCA
The DNA here is from genome assembly GCA_028289195.1 of Phycisphaerales bacterium. Lineage (GTDB taxonomy): Bacteria > Planctomycetota > Phycisphaerae > Phycisphaerales > UBA1924 > JANQQR01. Next base: position 187,595 of record JANQQR010000002.1, read on the forward strand.
TGCGAACCCGCGGCGTGCCGGGTTCACTGCGTGCGTCGGTCTGCCCCATCCCAACAACCTCCAAGACCCTTGCAGCGTATCAGGGTCTGCCGGGCGACACAACGGAAATCTAGCCGGGTGCATGAGCGGAAACCCGATCGGGCACGGCCGCGAGCGTGATGATCACAAGTTGCACACCGACGAATACCGCCAGCCAGAAGGACGCCGAATCCATGAACCCGTATGCGTGGAGCCCGACGCCGAGCATGTTGGTTCCGAACCAGCTCCACGCGGTCACGATGTTCCCGGCGACGACCAGCGCCGCGACACCCCGCGCGCGGACCAGGCCTCCCCACCGGGCATGCAGGACGATCGCGTTCATCAGGACGACGAGCGCGGCGCCGTTTTCCTTGGGGTCCCACCCCCAGAACCGTCCCCAGGACTGGTCGGCCCAGATCCCGCCGAGCACCGTCCCGACGAAGCTCAGCAGCATCGCGAAGCAGACCACCCCGTAGACCATCCGCAGCATCGCACGCTCGCGTTCGGGCGTCACCGCGTGGGTCAGCGCCCGGGCGAGCAGGTAGAGGGCCGCGATGGCGCCCGCGAGGAATGTCGCCGAGTACCCCAGGGTGATCGTGATGACGTGGGTAGCCAGCCAGAAGTTGCTGTCGAGGACGGCCTGCATCATCTGGAGCGTGTCGCCGTCGTTCCCGAGGTTGTGGGCGACGATGAGCGTGCCGGCCCCGATCGTCGCCGAGCCCAGAATCGCGACGCCCAGGGGGTACAGACGCTCGAGGAAGGCGCCAGCCAGTGCGGCCGCCCATCCCACGAAAATCGCCGACGAATAGAGGTTCGTGACCGGCGGTCGCTCCTGAATGTGCACGCGGAGGGCGATCGCAAGCGTGTGCACGATCACCGCGCCAGCGAGCAGGGCGAGTGAACCGACCCGCAGACGCTCGGCCCAGGAGCCCGCCCCTTCTCGGGCTCTGACCATGAACGACACGCACACGCACACGAACGCCAGCACATAGACCGCCAGCGCCCCGCTGCAGAGCGAAGCCCGATTGAACAGCACCTCCAGGCGCATGCGCGCCATCACGCCCGGCATCGACTCATCGAGCAGGTCTGTGTATCCGGTCACCGCCGCGTTGAAGCCGGCGGCGTCGCCCTCGCTGGCGGCGGTCATCATCGATGTGAAGAACACCACGCTCGGATGCGGCGTCTCTGCGTCCTGCTCATCCAGAAACACCTCGTGGAACGGCCGCCAGTCGCCCTCCGGCGAAACCGGGGGGATGGTGTAGGGCGCGCGCATCTGGGCGTGGGCGAGCATGGTGTTCACCCGATCGTGGAGTTGCAGCACGGCACGCTGGAATCCGTCACGCGCACGCGGCTCGACTTCCATGGCGCGCCTGGCCTGTTCCACAACGGCGGCCCAATCAGTTTCGACCTCTGCCAGAGAGACCCGGCCGCTTCGCTCCGGGCCCAGCCCGAGGAGCGCCAGCGCACCGGGGTGGTCGACCCGGACGACCGGAAGATCCGCGACGCGTTCGGGATCGGCGATGAGATCGAGCAGGAAGCGCGACGCGGGCACGAGTCTCTCGTCCGTGCGCGCCGCCTGACGCCCTCCCGCGATCAGGAGCATGGACCGGGCCGCGGTGTCCATCGGCTTGATGCGCCCGCCGGCCGAGACCGGGAGCGTCCCGAACGCATTCGTATCGAAGTCGCTCGCCGGTTGGGGCCGCAGCAGACCGTTGCACGCCAGGAGGATCCCACCCGCCCCGATCACGACCGGCCAGAAGGCGCGTCGGCCCGGAGCACGCGCGCCTTCGCTCGCGCCGGGGCGGTGGTCCTGGACGCGCCGGCGGGCAAATCCGAGCAGGCCGCGCAGAAAGTGGATCGACATCCCCAGCGCCACCAGCACACACGCGACGTAGGGCATCAGCCACCCGGGGTTGCGAACGACCTGGAGCACCGTGCCGCTGCCGTCCGGCTTGTAGGACGCCTGGTAGAACGTGAGGCCCCGGTACCGCAACGGATTGTTCATCCAGATCCGGAGTTCGCGATCGGTCTGCCGGTCGGGGTCGATCAGTCGGACGTCGCTCGAGAAGTTCCTGGCGATCGTGGTGCCGGTGAATGTGTCGTGGCGGAAGTCGACGAGATGGAGCGAGAACGGCAGATACGTCCTGCGGAATCGCAGCGCCAGCCCGTACGACTCGTCGTCGACATCGATGCGCTGCGCGACGGTGAGAGCCGCGGAGACCATCCAGGTCCCGATGTCGCTTCCGTCGCGTACGAGCGTGACGTACGCGCCCGGTGTATCGGTCGCGGCGCCCTCCACACCGGTCACCCGGGGTTGCGGCATGGCGAGGGCGCGGAGCCCAATGCCGTCGGTGGCCAGGTTCTCGCCTTCGGCGACGACGAGGGACGCGTTGGGGTGCCAGGACTCCACCCGAACCTCGAACGGCAGGCGGCTATCCGTGATCGGATTCCCCGAGGACGCGGCCTGGGCCAGCATCCGCTGCGGGATCGTGATGATCCGATCGGAATCAGGATCGCTCGGGTCGATGACTGCGAGTTCTGCCGCTCGCAAATCCTCGATGAACGAGGAACTCGCGCCCTCGTCGATCGACATGAGCCCCTCGTCGGCCCAGAATCCCGTCACGAATTCCCCAGCGAGGAGAACGATCAGCCCCGCGTGGAGCATCATGATGCCCGCGCGCTTGCGGGTCGCCTTGAACCGGACAATGTGCGCCGAGATCAGGTTGACGATCAGAGCGGCGCCGATCGCCAGTCCTCCCGGGAAGGGCACGCGGGGCCCGTCTCCGTCCATGGGCACGAAGAGCCCGGGATCGATCATCGCGATCCACGAACGGAAGTAGCCGTCGACAGCCTGCCACACACCGAGTTGAGTCTGGGCGATGGTGCCGACGAAGATGAGAACCATCGCCGACGCGAGCAGCGCCACTGTCAGCTTGAGCGACGCCAGCAGTTCGAACAGACGCCGGATCATTACCCGGCCCCGTCTCCGGCGGTCATGATCGATCGGGCCATGCCGAAGAGATCGGATTCGATGCGATCCGCCGCGTCGCTGTCGGGAGCGGTCGCTCGGACGAACCACGTCTGGTCGATCGATTCGTCGTACACGCCGGCGGCGAGCATCACGCCGTTGTCCCCGTCGATCCGCGACTCGTAGCCCTCGAACCCCGGCGCCGAGAATCGGGTAATGACCGACTCCAACCCCGCCTCGTCGACCTGGGGCAGTCCCATCTGCCCCCTCCACCGATTGATGTTCGCGAGCGTCCCGCCGACAGTCCCGCCGAAGCGGGTGATCGCGACTTCGATCGGGCCCGACTCGTCCGTCGCGATGAACGTCGCCAGGCGCATCCGGCGGGGCTCGGGGTCGAACGTCCACGAATCCGGGATGGTGAACGGCAACTCAGGAGCCTGTACATCCGGAGCAGCGCCGCCCGGCACAGTCGCATCCGGCTGTGCGCCTGCGGGCATTTGGTCTTCGATGCCCTTCGGCACCTGGGTTTCTTCGATCTCCGACTTCTCGCAGCCGGTGATCGAGAACCCGATCACGGCGATACCGAGCGAGAGCGCCGCGAATGTTCGAACATGGGACGACGAGCGTGTCAGGGGGGGTCGGTTCATGGTGAGTCATTCTAATCGATGCAGCGGGCGCGGCCGCCTCGCCCTGATCGGGGTGCACCGGGGATCCACCGGGCTGGCGGCACTTGACATCCGCCCGGTTCGCGGGTGTCCTACGTGCACCAGCTGCGGCACTCTTGTCGCGCTGCAAGTCGATCTCGCCTGTTGACCCGTCGGGGGAAAAAGGGGTGGGTAGATGAAGCTTTGGACTTCGGGTAGCTGGACTGCGGGCCTCTGCGTGCTCGCGTTGCCAGTGGCTGTCGTTGCGAAAGACGAGCCACCAGCAATGTCCGACGATCGTGTGCGAGCGGTCGTTGCCGAGATGCTCGCCGATGCCGAGTCTCGGTCGAGCCTGCTGCAGTCTGGCCAGGCCGGCCACGAGGGCGGGTTCTTTCTCGCCTCCGCGGACGGCAATTTCAGGCTCGGTGTCTCTGGCTTCCTCCAGTACCGCTACCACCTGAACTTCCGTGGCAGCAATTCCATCGGCGACGACTTCGAATCCGGGTTCACAAACGCCCGAACGCTGCTGATGTTCAAAGGGCACGTGTACGATCCGAGGCTCACGTACCAGATCCGAATGAACTTCCAGTCCGATGGCGGATCCAGCGTTCTCGACGACGCGTTCGTCGATTACAAATTCAACGAGAACTGGTCGGTCCGTGCAGGCCAGGCCCTGCATCCCTTCAGCAGGGAGTGGTACCACGGCGACCTGAAGCTCCAGACCATCGAGCGTTCGCCGGTCGCTCTGGTCTTCGGCGAGCAACGGTCCCAGCAGCTGACCGGCCAGTACCGGAACGAATCGGTGCGGGTCATCGGCTCGTTCTCAGACGGGTTCCGCTCGCAGAACACGGATCTCGGGTCTGAGCCCGCCGAATGGGCTTTGACCGGCCGGACCGAGGTCAAGCTCGCGGGGGGCTGGGGCGATGTCATCGGCGCATACACCAGCCCGAGGGGCAGCGACTTCTCCGCCATGATCGGCGGTGCGGTGCACTTCGAGCAGGGCCCGCGCGATACGGGAGGGTCCCCCAAGCAGGAGCTCCTCGCCTGGACCGTCGACGCCACCATCAAGGGCGACGGCTGGAACGTATTCCTCAGCGGCACGGGCTACCACACCGAGGATGAGGCGGGCGTCTCGGGCGCCGACTTCGACGAGTACGGCCTCGTTGCGCAGGGGGGCGCCTATGTGGTCGACGACATTGAGCTCTACACCCGCTACTCGGCGCTCTTCCCGGACTCCGATCGCGACGCCGACGATGTGTTCAGCGCCATCGCGTTTGGGATGAACTACTACCTCCACGGCCACGCCGCACGCTTCACCGTTCAGGCCGAGTGGTTCCCGAGCGCAACCGAGGACACCGTGATCGGGAATTTCGGGAACTCGGGAGGACGGAATCCGACAAGTAATCTCTTCGGGATCCTGCCCACCGACGACGACGATCAGGTCACCGTCTCGTTCCAATTCCAGTTGGCGTTCTGAATATGTCTGACGGATGCACGCCGAGCCGGGGTGGATGCGGACGCATCACTCCGCGGAATCGCGCAACAGAGACCCCACGATGAGCTTGGGCGTCCGGTCCTCGAAGAAGATTCCCCAGTGCTTCTCGGCGCCCGCGGGGTTGTTCGGATCGCCCTTCCAACTCTCGTCGAACGCGGCGAAGAAGAACGTGGTCATGTTCGCCTCGCGGGCCCACGCGTACAACTCGCGGTAGTACCGCAGCTGGTTCTCTTCCGACGCCCGCGCCCCGAATTCGTTGGCGGTCGTCGCCCAGCCGGCCTCGGTGATAACGAGGTCGGCGTCCGGGAGCGCGTCCCGGACACGCTGCACATTCTCGATGCTGTAGCTCAGGCCTTCTTCTATTCCTCGCTCCTCCCAAACGGGATAGATGTGGATCGACACGTAGTCGAGTTCCGCTGCGAGTCGCGCACCGTGCTCCGCCCACCACTCATAGTTGTCGGCGACGGTCACCGGCTGTTCGATCTGTTCCTTGACCGTGCGGACATAGCCGATCACCTCTTCGAGTGGCACGAGATGATCGGTCCAGCCGACGAGCGCCTCGTTGCCGACCGAGACGCTCGCGACGATGTCCGGGTAGGCGTTTGCCAGCGAGATCGCGCGCTCGACCTCGGCCGCGTTCTCGAGCGTGTTGCGGGCGAGTTTTTCGTCGGGGTACGGCTGCGGGTGCCACGGGCAGCCCGGGTTGCTCAATTCGGCGCTCAACCAGGCGCCGAGCAAGACCTTGATCGGCAGGTCGTGCTCATCGATCAGACGCAGCACAGCGGCCGTGTTGGCCTGGCTGTCGTACACGCGGATCAGCCGGAACGGTGTGTCGGAGACCAGCAGACGCAGGTCTTCGAGGATCTCTTCTTCGGACGGATTCACGGCACCCTGCCCGCGGTCCGGGTGCTGCCCGGCGCGGAACCCGGAATAGCACACCGCTTCGACTTGCCCGTCCAGCAACGCTTCGGGCGACTGGCGGATTGGGGCGCTCTCGGCGAGTGTGACCGCCGGGGCGTGCAGCAGGATCAACATCAGCGCGTGCGAGACGACGCGCGGGGCGAGGTTCATCGATCTAGTCAACGGGCTGCCTCCTCGAAAGTCAGATCGCGAGCCGCCGGCCCGCGGGGTCCGAATCGTAGGCAGGAGGAGCGAGCTGCTTGTCACCTCTGGGGAAGTTGCGTCTGCCAGTTGTCTACGAGCATGAGCGACGGCGATCGGCTTCCCACGTGCTCGAGGAGCAGGACGGCGGAGAGGATGCGCCCGAGAGCCACGCGCTCACGCCGACACCTCGTGACTCTCACCGGCGCCCCGCGGAATCCTGATGTCTTCGACCAGCGCCTGGATCTTGTCCGGTGGCGGCGGGGTGACCATCGCGACGCCCCACGCGACTCCCATGTTCAGGACCATGCCGAGCGCGCCGATGCCCTCCGGAGAGATACCCCCGAGCCAGTGGTCGGCGTCATTGAGTTCAGGCCGGATGAACTTGAAGAACGTGATGTAGCCGGCCGTGAACAGGAGGCCGGCGATCATCCCCGCGACGGCTCCCTCTTGGTTCATCCGGCGCGAGAAGATCCCCATGAAGAGGGCCGGGAAGACCGTCGCCGCCGCGAGCCCGAACGCGAACGCCACCACCTCGGCCACGAACCCGGGGGGGTTGATCCCGAAGTAGCCGGCGATCACGACCGCGACCGCCGCCGCGATGCGCGCGACCAGCAACTCCTGTCTCTCGGAGATGTCGGGCTTCAGGCCCTTCTTCAGCAGATCGTGGGCCACCGAGGTCGAGATGACGAGCAGGAGGCCGGCGGCTGTCGACAGCGCGGCGGCCAGGCCGCCCGCCGCCACGAGCCCGACTATCCAGTTCGGGAGGTCCGCGATCTCCGGGTTCGCGAGCACCATGATGTCGCGATCGATCGTGAGCTCGTTGACCAGCGGGTCGCCGCTGTACTGGATCAGGCCGTCGCCGTTGCGGTCCTCGAATCTGATGAGATCCGTCGACTCCCAGTTCCGGAACCAGGCGGGGACCGAGTCGTACGGCTGGTCGGCGATCGTCGTGAGCAGGTTCGTCCGGGCGAATGCCGCCACCGACGGGGCGGTCGTGTACAGGATCGCGATGAACACCAACGCCCAGCCCGCGGAAATGCGCGCCGCCCGCACCTTGGGCACAGTGAAGAATCGCACGATCACGTGGGGCAGGCCGGCCGTGCCGACCATCAGCGCTGCCGTGATGCAGAACACATCCCACCGGCTCTTGCTCCCGCTCGTGTACTCGCCAAAGCCGAGATCGCGGCTCAGTCCGTCCAGCCGATCAAGAAGGAACCCTCCGGCGCCATCGGTCATCGTGCTCCCGAAGCCGAGCTGCGGGATCGCGTATCCGGTCATCATCAGCGAGATGAAGATCGCCGGCAGCAGGTACGCGAAGATGAGGACGCAGTACTGGGCGACCTGCGTGTACGTGATGCCGCGCATCCCGCCGAGCACCGCGTAGAACAGGACGATGCCCATGCCGATCACGACGCCGATCTCGACCTCGACGTTGAGAAACCGGCTGAACACGATGCCGACGCCACGCATCTGGCCCGCGACGTAGGTGAACGAAACGAAGAGCGCGCAGATCACGGCGACGACGCGCGCGTACTGCGAGTAGTAGCGGTCGCCGACGAAATCGGGCACGGTGTACTTGCCAAACTTCCGGAGGTAGGGGGCCAGCAGCAACGCGAGCAGCACGTAGCCGCCCGTCCAGCCCATCAGGTAAACCGAGCCGTCGCGTCCCATGAACGAGATGAGACCGGCCATCGAGATGAACGAGGCGGCGCTCATCCAGTCCGCGGCGGTCGCCATGCCGTTCACGAGCGGCGGAACCTTCCCGCCCGCGATGTAGAACTCGCCCGTCGAGTGCGCCCGCGACCAGATGGCCACGCCGATGTACAGCGCGAACGAGAGGCCGACCATCACGAACGTCCAGGCCTCGACGCTCATCGGTCGCCCCCCTCACCCTCGCGCTCATCGACACCGTACCGTCGGTCCAGCCGGTTCATCAACAGCACGTAGACAAAGATGATCGCCACGAAGACGTAGATCGATCCCTGCTGGGCGAACCAGAAGCCCAGCTTGAATCCGCCGAGGCGCCACCGGTCGAGTTCGTCAACGAACAGGATTCCGCAGCCGAACGAAACGACGAACCAGACGACGAGCAGGAGCTCGACGTACAAGAGGTTCCGCCGCCAGTAGCGTGTTCTGGATTGGGGCTCCGGTTCGGCCATGACCAATCGTCTCCTGAGTCCCGCGCGGGGTGGAAGCCGTCACGCCGGCAAAGGTACCGCGCCCCGACGGAACAGAGTGCGGAAGGCTCTCATGGGAGCATCATCGATTGGCGGGATGCACGCTCATGAGAGTCTTGGCGGTGTTGCAGATTCTCTGGCGCGGCGGCCCGTGCAACGCGCTCCGTCGTGTTGGCTGCTCCGGAACCGCAGCGGTCAGGGAGGCCAGCGATCGGCTATCCTCATAGCTCGGTGCCCGCGATGGTTTTGGTGGGCCTGAAGGGAACTCTGACGTTCATGAGTATCGAGACGGGTCAGGCGCTCGGGCCATTCGAGATTGTGTCGCTCCTCGGCGCGGGGGGCATGGGCGAGGTCTATCGGGCGCGGGACTCTCGTCTCGGGCGCGACGTGGCCCTGAAGGTCATCGCCGAGCGATTCGGCGAGGACGAAGCGGCGCTGGAGCGATTCCGGCGTGAGGGGCGGGCTGTCGCTGCGCTGACCCACCCGAACATCAGGGCGATCTTCGACATCGGTGAGTCCGATGGCAGGACGTACGCCGTGATGGAACTTCTGGAAGGACAGGCTCTCGACGAGCGTATCCAGGCCGGCGCGATGGACTGGCGATCGGCGGTGTCGATGATGGTCCCGGTATGCGAGGGGCTCGCGGCCGCACACTCCAAGGGGATCGTGCACCGAGACATCAAGCCGGCCAACATCTTCGTGACCGACGACGGGCACGCGAAGATCCTCGACTTCGGGATCGCGCGCCTGACCGAAGCGGGCTCCGGCGGCCCCTCGGGAGAGACGCTCGCGACGGTCGCGACGCAGGCCGGGACATCCCTCGGCACCGTGCAGTACATGTCGCCCGAGCAGGTCCGCGGCGAGCGGGCCGACGTCCGCTCGGATGTCTTCTCTGTCGGGTGCACGCTTTATGAGATGCTGACCCAGAGCCGCCTGTTCGAGCGGGGGTCCGTCGCGGAGACGATGGCCGCGATCATGAACGACGAGGCGCTCCCGGAGATCGAGCGCCGCGTGAACGGCCCGCGCGAACTCCAGCGGATCATCGCCCACTGCCTCGAGAAGAGCCCGGTGCGGCGGTTCCAGTCGGCCCGCGACATCGCCTTCGCGCTCCAGGGCGTGACCGAGACGGATCAGACACCCTCGCTCGGCTCCAAGTCCGGCGGTTTCGGCACGCAGAAGGTCAACCCCTCGGTCGCGGTCCTGCCGTTCGCGAACATGAGCGCCGACAAGGAGAACGAGTACTTCTCCGACGGCCTCGCCGAAGAACTGCTGAACAACCTGACAAAGATCCATGACCTGCAGGTCGCGTCGCGCACTTCATCGTTCGCGTTCAAGGGGCGGAACGAGGACATCCGCACGATCGCCGAGCGCCTGAACGTGCAGCACATCCTCGAGGGCAGCGTCCGGCGCGCCGGGAACCGGCTCCGTGTGACGGCCCAGCTCGTCAACGCCGCGGACGGTTACCACCTGTGGTCCGAGACCTACGACCGCACGATGGAGGACGTCTTCGCGGTGCAGGACGAGATCGCCCAATCGATCTCCAAGGCCCTGCGCGTGGTTCTCACCGAGAAGGAGAAGGACCAGCTCTCGCGCCTGCCGACGAACAACATCGCGGCGTACGACCTCTATCTCAAGGGCCGCCAGCTGATCAGCGAGTGGGGGGGCGACGGCCTGCGCAAGGCGCGCCGCCTTTTCCGGCGCGCGACAGAGTTGGACGAGAACTTTGCCCTGGCCTTCGCCGGGCTGGCCGACGCCTGCTCGCAGTTGTACATCTTCTGCGAGTCCCACCCCGACTACGCCCGCGAAGCAGAGGAGGCGAGCCAGAAGGCGTTGCGTCTCCAGCCGGATCTCCCCGAGGCGCACGTCTCGCGGGGGACGGCGCTGGCGCTGACCAAGCAGTACGAGGAGTCGCTCCGGGAATTCGACCTCGCGGTGAAATCCAACCCCGATCACTCCGAGGCGCACTACTACCTCGGGCGATCGCTGTTCGGGCAGGGCAAGTTCGAGGAGGCGGCCCGCGCGTTCGAGCGCGCCTGCGATCTCAACCCCGACGACGTGCAGGCGCCCTCGGTGCTCGCCATGTGCTACGAGCGGATGGACGACCCCCAGCGCACCGAGATCGCGCGCCGTCGTACGGTCGCCGCGGCGGAGCGATACCTGGAGCTCGTCCCCGACGATCCCCGCGCGCTGTATCTGGCCGCGATCGACCTGATCGCGCTGGGCGAGACCGACAAGGGCCTCGGGTGGGCCGAACGCGCGCTGGCGCTCAAGCCGAACGAGCAGATCGTGTGCTACAACGTCGCGTGCGCCCACGCCACGCTCGGCAACACGGATCGCGCGATCCAGCTCCTGGAACGAACGGTCCTGAGCGCGGGCTACGGCGTGCGCGAGTGGATCGAGAAGGATCCGGATCTGGACTCTCTCCGCGAGGATCCGAGGTTTATCGCGCTCCTGAAGCTGCTCGACGATCGCGAAGAGATGCGCCGGGCGCAGCTCGAGGGCGAATAGATCGCGACTCCGGTGGCCGGCGGGGCACCCGCCTCATTGTCCGCCCGCTTTGCCCTCACCGAGACGGTCGGCGAGCTTCTCGGTGAAGCTTCCCAGAGAATCCGATGCCCGAAGCAGGCGTTCACGGATCAGGTCGTAGTCCACTTCCTGGCGAGGGGCCGACGATGCGACCGCCTCAGGCGGCTCAGGCGCGGGGTCGCGGGGGCTTGCGTCATCCGCCGCCGGCGCTGAACGACGGTTCTCGGGGGTGTCTGCAGGTTTCGGCCCGTTCGTTCGGCGCGCGAGCGGAGCCCGTTTCTCCTTCGGGGGCGTGACTCTGCCGCCCACTCGCCGCTCGATCATGCTGTCGAGCCACGCGTCGCCCCCGGAACGCCAGCCGCCCTCGGGCGCCGGGCCCAGCGAGAGGCGGGCGCCCCAATAGTCGGCTTCTAGATAGCGGAGCGAGGCGATCATGAATCCGAGGTCCGGATCGTCCCGGTGCCGGGCGCTCGATCGCTCGAACTCTGAGCGGAGGGCGCGGACAACCTTGAGTGCCCGCGGGCCGAGACGCAGGGCTGCGACATCGAGGGCACGCGTGCTCCACGCCCGGCGCATCTCCGTAATCGCGCCCCACCTGTCGCCGGACGCCCCGGCGCTGAGCGCGAGCCCCACCATGAGCGCTCCGTCTTCGGGGCCACGATCAGCCTCGGCCTCGAATCGGCGCAGGGCGCGGCGCGCCTCGCCCTTTTCGAGCAGGCTCCATGCGACCGCGCGATTGCGCTGCGAGTCACGGGCCGGTTCGTGGCAGTCCGGAGCGGGAGGAGGCACATAGCGGGCGCGCGCACGGTTGCCGCCACCCCAGATGTCCCAAGAGGGGGCGCCGAGCCAACCGACATCGCAGCCGGCGATGAGGAGAGCCCCCGCGATGGCTGCCGTGGTAAGCGTGCGCCGCACCAGCCCGATCGCCCGATTGTTGTTCGTATCGATCACGATGACTCTCCCGCGAGGCGCTCGGCATCGGCGTCCTCTGATTCGTTCTGGGGTTGTGGCGCTTCCTTCACGCGATCCGGCGCGCCGTTCGCGCGGGAACCGCCCATCGCTTCCCGAAGCTTGGCGTTGAAACGGTCGAGCGCGTCGGCCATCTCGCGGAGTTCCTCGTTGAGCGAGGCGTAGTCGATGCCCCCGCTCGGCGCGGATCCCTGCTGGACTGCAGCGCCCGTCACCTCTCCCGGCGTGTCATCGTTCGGCTCCGGAGTTGCCTCGAACGCAGCCACCTCAACCGAGTCGCTGGGAGGGACGGATCCCTCGGCGGCGTCCCCTTTCGCGTCGGGTTCGACGGTCCCGTCGGCGGGCGGAGCGGCCAGCGCCGGTGCATCATGCGCGTCGGGGCTCGCTCCTAGTTGGACGCGGTCCGGCGATGTGCTCAAGGCCGTGCCGGCGGATCTCAGAAGCGAACCGGCGCCGTCTACCCAGACCGATCCGTGTTCCCAGGGCACGCGCGACCCTCCGAGCGCCAAAGCCACGCCGATTCCCACCAGCGCGAGTCCGCCGGTGCCGCGTGCGACGAGTCCTCTATTCATTTCGAATCCCTCCGCACTTGAACGCGCGTGACCTCGAACCCGATCCGAGGACCATTGGACGTGAACCGCCCTCCGAAACGCCGCACGTCCTCCATGGCCAGGCCGCGTCCGAACGCCGTCGTGAGTTGCGCGGATTCGAGCAGGCGCTCGACCCCGGATGGCAGGAGCACCACCAGGCGTTCGCCGGGGCCGAGCCCTGCGCCGCGGCGCGCTCCGCGGAACGCCGGGACCTCGTCCACGACTCGGAGGCGGTTCGAATACCGGACCCCAGGCTCCGCGCGGAACGGCTCACGTCGCCACGCGCATCCATCCCAGCGGATCTCGGCGCTGATCCGCGATCGCTGCTCGGTTCCGCCCAGGATCGCGAGCTTCAGGTCGCCCTTACGCAGGGTCTCCTTGGCCGTGTCCTCGCTGCCCCAGTCGATGCGGAGTTCCGGTATCGGCGACACGTCGGGCGACTCCGGTGTTCCCGCGAGGTCACCGGGTTCGACGAACTCCGATGGAGCGGCGACAGGTTCGACGACGCGTTCGAGCGGTGCGGGCGCCGGTTCCGCGGGTGCACGCTCGCGCCGCTGCTGCAGCTGCTGCTGTGTGGGATCAGGCTCCGCGTAGGGCTCAGGCGGTGGTGGATCGGATGGCAACGCGGGGTCAGAGGCTCTCAATGGCTCCGGCTCTGTCCGGTTCTGAATCTCGACCACCTCCGCCCGAAGGACCTGGGCGATCGCATCGGCGCGTGGGCGGACCGGCCCGGCGCAGCGGAACAGCGCCAGGTGCAGCGCCCCCGACAAGACCAGCCCGATGATTAGCGCGATGCGAGACATACGACTCATGCTCCCGGTTCGGACTCGATGGATGCGAGGTCCCGCAGCGATCCTTCCGGAGCGACGCCGAGGCTTACCTCGAACCCGAGCGATTCGAGCTCCGACCACACGGTCATCACGCGCTCATGGCTCACCCGGGCACGGCGCGCCACGAGCAGCACCGGCTCGTCGAACCCGATCGAGCGCCCCAGCGACTCCGTGCCGGCAAATCGCTCGCCGTCGAGTTCGAGACCGTTCTCTCCGACAACCACAAGCCGGACTTCGTCGGCGCGCAGGCTTGACGCGCCGCCACTGCCGACTTCCGCGGGTGACAGTTCGAGCGCGTCGAGCTGAATCGACTGGGACAGCATCACGATCGAGCCCAGCAGGAGAATGAAAAGCACATCGACGAAGCTCCGGTAGTTCAACGCCGTCCCCCTTCCGGCACCCGGCCGACGATGTCCAGCGCAAAGCCCGACGCCGAAGCCACGATCGCGATCCCCAGTCCGAAAATCGTCGTGACGATCGCGACTCCGAGACCGGCGCTCATCGCTCCGACATCCAGCCGGCCTGAGACCGCGCCGAGGCTGTCGGCCACACCGACGACCGTGCCGAGGAGACCGATGCTTGGGGGGACGTCCGTGAAGAACGGCAGCACCCGCCGGTGAGAGGACAGACGCTCGCTTGACAGCCTCCGGCGGAGCAGGCGCTTCCCGATGAGGACGGTCAACGCCCGCTCGAACAGCACCGCGCCCAGCAACACCGAGCACGCAAGCAATGGCCACATGAGGGGCCCGCCCATTTCCATGTACCGCCAGAGCACCGCGCGCCTCCGATCAGTCGTCGAGCTCGAGGAACTCGCCGAACTCGAGCGACATCAGGAATTGGTCCGCGTCGGAACGCATCTGCGCCATCGCCCGACTGCGCCCGCGCGCCAGGGAGCGTTGAGCGGCGGCGTCGTCATCCTTGACGCGCTCCGGGTCGATGCGCACGGGCTGCTCACCGGGCAGCGCGGGGATCGGCAGCTCGTATCGCGTCGCCAGGATCTCGAGGCGAAGCGTGACCAGGTCGAGCCGGTCCTCGGTGTTCACCTGCCGGGCGTGGAGGTCGATGGGCTCCTCGCCCCGCTTGATCGCGTCGGCCGCCTGGCGATCCAGGCGTTGGAGCTCTCGGTGCAGGGTGTCGCGCTCACGCACGAGCTTGAATACCTCGGCGCGTTCCTCGGCGCTGGCGGCTTGCCCGAGCGCCGACCCGGCCGAGCCGGCAGCGATAGCGATGGCGAGCATCGCAGCGGCTACTCGACGCGCGGATTGGATCATGCTCGTGGGCGCCCTCCTGGTCTTTCGTTGGATGTTCGGAAACGTCATCGCTCACCTCCCTCGTCAGCCGTTAGGCGCCGCATCCGGCGTTCCAATTCGTCATCGCTCTGCGCCGACATCACTGCACCGTCGCCGGGGCCAACGACGTCGCCTTCGAGGGGGGCCAGCGAGTCGATCTGCGCAGACAGATCGATCATCCGCCCCTCCAGCGCCTGCTGGACGGACTCATTGAACAACCCGAGCCTGTTCTGCAGGTCACCCATGCTCGCCACGAATCCGGACATGCCCTCGCCGGCGTGCTGTGCGCCCCGCACCACGCTCAGTAACTCGGAGGCCCCGTCGACCGTCTCCATGAGCGAGATGTAGTCGCGGAGGTTGAGCGAGGTGGCTTCGAGCTGCGCGAACAGCACCTCGCTGCCCATCAGCACCTGCTGGTGAGCGAGCGCCGCCTCGTCGAGCACATGAAGAACGTTCATCCACAGCTTGCGCTGGTCGGGCGAGAGCTGCTGGGCCATCATCTTGATCCGCGCCAGATTCCGCACCGTTCGGTAGTGCGCCGTGAGCCGCTTCTTCCTGGTGGGATCGCGCTCGGCGGTGATGCGCCCGGCGATGTTGTCGAGCGTGGCTTCTGTCTGGGCATCGAGCGTCGGTGCGCCCTCGAGTTGCGAGCGCGTGTTCATGGCGACGGCGCGGGCGAGCCGCAGGCGAACCTTGCCGGTTTGCTCGGTCAGCGTCTCCTGGCCGGCCCAGATCGGTTCGAGCACGCGTTCGCGGACGAGCAGAACCCCCTCGATCGCCGCGGAAGCCGTCTGCACGGCCTCGTTGGTGCGCCCTTCGTCGAGCATCCGCTCGGCTTCCTGTATCCGCGTCGTGAACACCTCGAAGCTCTGGCTCATCTCCGCCTGCAGCGGCGAAACCGACGACTCCATTGCTTCAACCACCTGCCCGAAGTCGAAGCCCTCGAAGGTGTTCGAGCCGGTGGAGGCCGGCGAACCACGGTTCTCACCGCCGCCCGTTTGGGCCAGGCAGCATGCCGACGAGAGGCCCACGGCCGCTGCGCACACGAGTCGCGCCCGATCATTGAGTGTTCGCTTCATCGCGCTCCCTCCCTGCTGGCAACGGCCTGCGGCGCCGCCGGGAGATCGATACCGATGAGGCGTGCGCTCGCTCGAACCTCACGCTGCAGCGCGGGGTCCTCGATCCGGGACCACGCGTCCCGGGTAGCCTCGACATCTCCCGCCCGCAACGCCTCGGCGCCGGCGATCACGTGTTCCAGGCTCTCGACTTTCAGTTCCGCTTCGGCGCCGACAGCGCGCTCGCGGGCAGCGTCGACGTGCTCGGTCGCTTGTTCCAGATCAGAGCGATTGATGGCCTCGCACGCGAGAACGAGGCGGTCGCGAAACTCGGCGCGGATGGCGTCGTTCCGCTCGTTCTTCGACCGCGCGGACGCGCAGCCGAGGGGCGCCAATGCGACAGCGACCAGCGCGACAGGCACAGCCCATCCGCGCACGCCTCGGCGAGAGTGCAGTGCAGACATGACAAGATTCTCCACGGGATGCCGAACGCATCGGCGGCAGCCGTTCACCCGCGATGGCTTGCTGAGTTGGGTTTTCGGACTATGCCAGCGGGACCAACAGGTTTCTTCGACCTGGAATCTGTGGTCGAAACGACGAGGTCCCTCTCGCGCCCGCGTGGACAGGCGCAACCCCGGGGACGTGATACACACGTCTTCCAACGATTACTATGGCCAGTCCGGGGCAGGGATTCAAGTCCGCGGTGCGAACTTTGGTTTTTTTCGGTCGCTGACGGCGCGGGCCGGCACGCCCTTCGATCTCGGATGGTGGCCGGGCGACATCGCGAGGCGATGTTCTCGCAGGTGATCTCCCGCGGCTCGCGCTCGGACGGAAACGGTTGCTGTTCCTCCGAAACACGGGGCTGGTTCCCTAGGATGTTCGGCAAGCGTCGAGGGCCAACGCCCGAGCACCCGATCTCAGGAAGGTCTATGAACCGTTCCCAGTTGATCAACCTCGCTCTGATCGCCTGCGCCGCCGGCTCCGGGTGCGCGGGTGCCGAGCAAGCCCACCCGCACCAGGTCGGTGCGACGCACGCGAACGCGATGCAGGCTCGCCATTCGGCCGATGAGCCGGCGGCTCGCGAACAGGACTCCGTGCTGGCCGAGCGGACGCTGCAGCGGATTGATGACGAACTCGGCGCCCTCCGCAGGCGGGGAGCCGACGCCGGGGTGATCGCGGATTACGAGGTCTATCGCGAGTCGGTGAAGGCGATGCTGGAGCGCGAGCTCGAGTCGAATCAAGCACAGGCGACGGCGCGGGAGGCGTCGGGAACTGGGCTGAGTCCCGTAGAGCCGTACGAGCCTCGCCGCCCGACCCGGAACGGATCAGGTTCGGATGCGGACCGAGAGTTCCGGGAGTCTCTCGGCGAGTTCGACGACTACCTGAGCAACGAGCAGGCCGAGGCGACGAGATGGGCACAGAGCGTTGAAGACGAGATCGACGAACAGATGACCGATCTCGCGCAGGAGGCCGCCGCGGCTGTCGAGCGCCTACGCCAGAAGGGCATCAACGTCGATACCAGAACGCCGCCCGAGGGAGCCCAGGGAAGGGAGGGCCAGGAGGGGCTCGAGTCGCCAGAGTCAGATGGTGAGCAGCAAGGCACCCCCCCCGGCGCACAGGAAGAGCAAGGTTCGCAGCAACAACAAGGCTCTCAGGAACAACGGGGTTCCCAAGGTCAACAGGGCTCTCAGGAACAGCAGGGTGCCCAAGGCCAGCAGGGGACTCAGCAGCAGCAGGGTCAGCAGTCTGCCTCGCAAGGTGGGCAGGGAGAACAAGGCGAGGGAGGACAGCAGGGGAATCAGAACGCGAGCGGCGCATCAAACCAGCAGCGTGCCGGCTCCGGCGCGAGCGGCGGGGGGGCAGCCGCCGATCATCAGGAGGGTGTGAACTGGGGTGAAGAGCCGGGTGACGGCGTTGGAGGCGCCGGTGAGCCGGACCCTGGAGACCAAACCGGCGAGGATAGAAAAGGCGAAAGTGCGGGTGAGGGCGGGAGTGGAGGCGCGCCGAAGGACGACCGATCGACAGACGACGGAGAAGATGATGAGGGCACCGTCGGCGATGAACGCACCGGCGAAGGCCGGGGCGGCTCTCCTGAGGGTTCGGAAAGCGAATCCACCGGTCGAGGAACTGATGGGACCGGGAATCGCGAGGGCGGCTCCAAGAGCGGGGGAGGCAGCGGCTCCGAAGAGGGCGCCTCGGGAGGTGGCGGCAGCGGTCCCGGCGAAGAGAGCGACGAACAAGACGAAGAAAAAGCCGCCAGGGACCGATCAGGCGCCGATGACGACATTGTGGCTCGGCAGCTCCGAGAGGCGGCCGAGCGTGAGACCGATCCGGAGCTCAAGCGGAAGCTCTGGGAGGAATACGACCGGTACAAGGGCAATCGGTGAACTGCGCGCGGACATCGATCTTCCGGGTTGCGGTGACGGCGATAGCACTCGCGTGCGCGGGTGCCACGGTCGCGTGCTCGGGTGTTCCGGCGGGCTTCAAGCGCGTTCGGGCCACCGAACTCAACGTCGCGAGCACGCCGCCGCCCGAAGCCTCGATGCTCGATGTTGGAGTTTCGGTCGGCGAGCTGAAGGACCTGCGCGAGGGCGAACTGAAGAAGCTCGGCACCAACGACGACATCCGCGAGTCGGAGCGGTACTTCGTGCCGTACCACCTCAAGACGACGCTCGAGGAGAGCAACCATTGGGGCATCGTTCGAGTTGTTCCCGAGGGTCACGTCCCCGACCTGCACGTCTCGACGAGTCTCCACCGCTCCAACGGCCAGAAGCTGCAGGTCCACGTCGTCGCGAAAGACGGGATGGGCCGTGTCTGGCTCGACGAGAAGTACCACGCGGACGGCGCCGCAGACTCGTATCTCGACGAGACCTCGCCCGGAGGCCAGGAGGCGTACCAGGATCTGTACAACACGATCGCGAACGACCTGTCGACCTTCGCGGAAGGGATCTCGCCACCGGAATCCGAGCGCATCCGGGAGGTGACCCGCCTCCGATTCGCGCGTGAGATGGTCCCGGAGGTGTACGACGACTATCTCGAGAGCGGGCCCGACGGCACGGTCACCGTTCGAAGGCTGCCGAGCAAGGACGATCCCATGATGGAGCGTGTCGCGAAGGTCCGCGATCGCGAGGAGATGTTCCTCGACACGCTCGACCTCTACTACGGCGGGTTCTACCAGAGCATGTGGGAGGCGTACGTCGACTGGAGACGCCTGAACCTCACCGAGCAGGTCGCGCTCAAGAAGATCAGACGGAGGGCGGTCGCGCGTGGTGTCGGGGGCGTGCTGCTCTTCGCCGCGGGTCTGGCACTCGGCATATCTACCAGCAGCAGCGCAGCAGGCGCGGCCGCGGGAGCGATGATCGTCATCGGCAGCCAGGTGGTCGTCGACGGGATCAACGTCTCGGCGCAGGCGGAGATCCACGCCGAAGCCATTGGGGAATTGGGCAGCTCATTCGGCGCGCAGATGCGCCCGACGGTGATCGAACTCGAAGGGAGACAGTACGAGCTGACGGGCAACGTTGCGGAGCAATACGAGGAGTGGCGCGAGATCCTCAGGCGGGTCTATCTCGAAGAAGAGGGGCTCGGCGTTGCTCCCGGCGCCGCCGACATGTGACCCGGCGCGACAGCGCAGGCGAGCGTTCGAGGCTTTGACTATGAAGCTCTCTATCAACTCGGGGGACGTGATCGGTGAGGTGTTCCAGCTCCGCGAGCGCCTCGTGTCGCAGCCGATGTCCGAGTTGTGGCGTGCGATCGATGTCACCCTCGGCGCCGAGCGACTGCTGCGCGTGTACGGATCTCGCTCGACTTTCGAAGGATCTGCCCTGCGAGCGATCGGGCCCGAGCAGGGCGCTTCTTCCAAGACCGACGGATGTCTTGCGCGGATCATCGAGACTCGGGAGGCCGACGGGCTCGTGCTGACCGTCTTTGACTCCGCCCCGGGCCGCGTGCTCTCGTCCGTCGAGGGGGCGGAACCGATGGCCTACCGAGACCTCGTCCGCCTTTCTCGCCCGATCGTCGAGGCCCTGCTCGGCATCCACGAGATCGGCGTCGAGCACGGCCGCGTCGACGAAGACCATGTCATCGCCTCGGATTCAGGGTGGGTGCTGCTGCCGCCGGATGTGACTGTGCCCTCTCGACCGGACGCGCAGATGCTCGGGAGGTTCTTGGCCGCGCGCCTGACTTCCGGGCATGACACGCTCGATGCCGGTCACCTCAACGACATGCCGGAACTGCTGCGATCCGGCCGGACGATCCCGGCGATGTTCGACGGCCTGATCCATGATCTGAGAGCCGTTCGTGTGGGTTCGGAGCCGATGCTGCTACGCCACGTCGTTGATCGATTCGACCAGCTCGAGCGCCTGACTCAACGCGAGGGCGTCGATGGAGCGGCACCGGTTTCCGAGGATCGTGTGCCGAGATTCCTGATCGAAGCCGACAGCCCCGCACCGCCGCGCTCCCCGCGGCGCCGATGGCGGGCGATCGCGTACGTCGCGCCGACGATCGCGGCGCTCCTGCTCGTGGCGGTGATCGGCGTGGTGCGACCGGGGTTGTCGGGCTCCGGCGGACCAGAGTCGGAGGAGTCGCGCGAGGTCGAGGTCGCAACCACCGCATCGCCAGGATCTGACACGCCGCCGCAGCCCTCGGAGGACGATCCATCCGAGGCCGACGCCGCATTGGAATCGCTGCTCGAGGCTCGCGCTGCAGCCGATGCAATCGGGGCATCGGCGTGGGCCGGGAAGGCGCACGCCGCCGCCGTCGAAGCGGCCGCGTCTGCCGATGCGCTCTACATGGAGCGCCGGTTCGAGGAAGCCGCGGCGGGCTACCGGGAGGCGGAGACCCTCTGGCGCGGGATCGTCGCGGTTTCGGAAGACTCGTTCGAGCGGTTGCTGGACTCCGGACGCGAGGCTCTCTCGCGAGCGGACGCGCAGAATGCGGGAGAGGCGTTTCGCGGTGCGTCATTGATCAAGCCCCAGAGCGAGGAGGCTCGGGTCGGCCTCGCTCGGTCCGCCACCATCGTGGAAGTGAGTGCCCGGCTCCGCTCCGGCGCCGGGCACGAGCGTGCCGGGCGCCTCGCGCTGGCGCTCGTGGAGTATTCCCGGGCGAGCGAGATCGATCGGTATGCCACGGAGGCATCGGAGGGCCGCGCGCGGGTCCTGCAGGCGATCGCTGATCGCGAATACCGCGACGTGTTGGGCAGGGGGCTCGCGGCATTCCACGAGGGGGATCCGGATCGCGCGATCGAGCTGCTGAGCGAAGCCGAGCGTCTCCGTCCGGGGGATGAGGCATCCAGGCTCCTGGTGATGGCCGGCGAGGAGTCACGCACCAGGCGCATCGCTGAGCTTGATGAAAGCGCTCGAACGCACGCACAAGACGAGCGATGGCAGCGAGCACGCGCCGACTACATCCGCATCCTCGAGATCGATCCGACGATCGCGTCGGCACAGGATGGACGTCAGCGGTCGGAGACCATGATCCGGCTCGAGGTGTTCGCACGCGATTTCATCTCGAACCCAGACCTACTCCTGGAGCGCGAGACGCGAGACGAAGGCCTCGAGCTTCTCGAGGAGCTGCGCGTCGTTGAGGGGATCGGGCCCCGCCTGCTCGAGCTGCGAGGGCAGCTGGCCGAACTCGTGCGTTCGGTCAAGACACCGCGCTCGGTCGTGTTGAATTCCGACGGCGCCACCGAGATCCAGATCTATCACGTCGGGAATTATGAGCCATTCCGGTCGCTCGATCTCGAACTTCTCCCCGGCGTGTACACGATCGTCGGCTCACGCGACGGGTACCGCGATGTCCGTGTGACCCTCCGCGTCGAGCCAGCGGGTGATCCCGTGACGCTGACTGTCGTCTGCTCGGAGCCGATCTGATGGACGGCCGCCGCGAATTGCAACCACCGAGGATCGTTGAGCCCGTCGAGTACCTCTTGACGCGCGAGCGCAGGCGACAGGCGCTGCCCATACGCCCGTTCCTCCTCCCTGCGCTGATGCTGGCGATCTCGGCGATCGGAGTGGGGATCGGCTGGATCGGGCTGACATGGACACGAGTCAACTTCGAGATTACCCCGGCGCCAGAGCGATTCAGCGTCTCGGGACCTCTGCCCCGATTCGAGATCTCGGGCTCGTGGCTCGTGCGTCCCGGCCAGCACACGATCCGTGCGAACGCGCCGGGATACCGGCCGCTTGAAGAAGCCGTCACGGTCGATTCCGGAGGAGCGGCAACGTTTGAGTTCGCGCTCCGGCCGCTCCCGGGACTCGTCACCGTGGAGGCGATCTCAGGAGCGGACGGTTCGGAACTCGAAGAGCTCGACGTTTCTCTCGACGGCCTCCCGATCGAGGCGCCGCGTTTCAGAGATTTCGAGGTAGAGCCCGGGACGTACTCGGTGCGAGTCGAGCATGCACGGCATCTGGCCGCCGAAGTGGAACTCGCCGTCGAGGGCTTCCATCGACCCGAGCGGGTCGAGGTCATTCTCGAGCCCGACTGGGGCGACGTGCGGGTCGAGTCGATCCCGCTGGGGGCTGAGGTCAGGATCGACGGGACGAAGGTGGGGTTGACGCCGTGCACCGTCGAAGCGGATTCGGGCAGCCGGTTGTTCGAGGTGTTCGCGCCCGGCCACGAGACCTGGCGGGAGCAGATCGTCATCGCACCGGGATCAGACATGTCGCTCGAGGGCATCGTGTTGGAGCGCTTGAAGGGCCGCCTCAGCGTGGAAACCCTCCCGCCCGGGGCGTTCGTCATCGTCGGCGACGAGTACGCCGGCACGGCGCCCCTTGAACGCGCCGTCGCACCGAACGAGTCGGTGCTCGTGCGGGCGGTGCTGGAGGGGTATCAGCCCGCCGAGACCGCGGTACGCGTCGTGCCCGGCGGAGAGCGGCGCTGCCGCATCGAGCTGGTCCCGGCAGTCGAGTTCGTTGCGCTCTCTGTCACGCCTCGGGACGCGCTGGTGAGCATCGACGGGGGGCGTCCCATGCCCGCGGGGTCCGAGGTCGAACTGACGACCATCGAGCACACGCTGGAGTTCACCCGCGAGGGGTACCTCCCTGTCCGGCGTTCGGTCCGGGCCCGGCCGGGGTTGGAGCAGCGCCTCGTCGTGGCGCTCGACAAGGCCCCGCTCCCGAGGTTGGTCACTGCGTCCAACGGGTACCGTCTGCGACGGATCGATTCGGGCTTGTTCACGATGGGGGCGTCTCGGGGTGAGCGGGGGCGCAGATCCAATGAGACACTGCGGAAGATCTCGCTCGAGCGATCGTTCGCGATCGGTGAGCGGGAGGTGACCAACGCCGAGTTCCTGAAGTTCGCCCCGGGTCACAGGTCCGGCGCAGCGGAACTCGCGATACTCGACACCCCGGACCGGCCGGTCGTCGGGGTCTCTTGGGATGAGGCGGCGCGATTCTGCAACTGGCTCAGCGCGCAGGACGGGCTTGAGCCGGCGTACGAAGAGGTGGACGGAGTCATGCGGAGCGTGCGGCCGTTGACAATGGGGTACCGGCTCCCCACCGAGGCGGAATGGTCATATGTCGCGCGCGTGGGCGAGAAGGAGGCCCGGCAACGATTCCCGTGGGGCGACGAATTCCCGCCGCCTGACGGCGCTGGGAACTTCGCCGATGAGTCGTCCGCGCGTCTCGTGCCCGGCTGGCTCGAGGGCTACCAGGACGGGTTTGCGGGCACCGCTCCCGTCGCCTCATTCGATCCGAACACCCACCGCATCTACGACCTGGGCGGAAACGTGGCCGAGTGGTGCCATGACCTGTATGCGACGTACACCTATGAGCCGGCCAAGACGTTGAGAGACCCGTTGGGTCCGGCGACCGGCACGCACCACGTCGTTCGCGGATCGAGTTGGCGCCATTCTTCGATGACAACACTGCGCGGCTCGTACCGTGACTACGCTGTTGAGCCGCGCGACGACCTCGGGTTCCGGATCTGCCGATATCTCGAGGAACAGGAGACGCCGGAATGAGACTCCGACTTCGGTCAGATCTTCGACTCCTGATGGTCGCCGCGGCTGTCGGGCTGGCACTCCTCGTGCTCGGTGCAGCACTCCCGCTGGCCTCGGCGCAGACGGGCGGATCGGCGACGCCTCAGATCGGCGCTGACCGCGCGGTGGACTTTCCTTACGACATGTGACACCACCAGATTCTCGCGGGACGGACGATGAAGAGAAAGAGCTATATCGCATCAGAGTTCGTCGCGCAGGTCGTCGCGTTGGTGGTGATCGCCGCGACCGTCCATATCGCCTACGCGATGGTGATCCGCCCACGCGCAGCGGCGGTCCTCGAGGCTCGAGAAGCGGCGCTCGAACAGGACCCGAGTTTCGTCGCCCCGCGGAGCTTCGTGGTGATCATCCGGGACTTCGAGCAGGAAGCCTGCATCGTGCTGATGCTCTGGGCGTTCGCGATCATGGCCTACAAGGGCGTCCAGGTCGTGCGCGCCCGAGCCATGCTCTCATCGGCGATCGTCTCTCTGGCCGAGGGGATGCGGATCCTGCCCGAGGATTCGCGCAACATCCAGAGAGAGATCAACCTGCTGCCCGAGCCGCGGCGCCGTCAGCTCGTGCCTCGCGCGATGATGGCCGCGCTCCATCGGTTCGAC
The DNA here is from genome assembly GCA_028289195.1 of Phycisphaerales bacterium. GTDB lineage: Bacteria > Planctomycetota > Phycisphaerae > Phycisphaerales > UBA1924 > JANQQR01. The sequence goes on from JANQQR010000002.1 coordinate 211,849, forward strand.
TCGGCACGGAACATCCAGGACGTCTCGGAGGCGGCGCTCGCCACGTGCGACGCCGAGGGCGACCGGCTCGAGTCAGAGCTATCGCTGATTCGCTACATCGCGTGGGCGATCCCATCGGTCGGGTTCATTGGCACCGTGCGCGGCATCGGGGAAGCTCTCGGGAAGGCGCACAAGGCCGTCGAGGGCGACATCGGCCCCGTGACCGAGAGCCTGGGAGTGGCATTCAATTCGACGCTGATCGCGCTGCTCATCAGCATTCTCATCATGTTCCTGCTCCACCAGTTGCAACTGGCCCAAGAGCGGTACGTGCTGGATTCCAAGGCGTACTGCGAAGAGAAGCTGATCCGCCACCTGCACACGGGATGATCGCGTGCCGATCCTAGCCTTCGACATTCACGACGCCGGTATCCGCGTTGCCCGACCCGGCGCCGACGAAACCCTGCGCGTCGATGGATCGTCACGCTGCAGCCCCGGCATCGCGATCGTGTCCGGCGGCTCGGTCACGACCGGCATGGAGGCAGAGCGTCGGGTCTGCTTCGCACCATCAGCCGTGCGTGACCAGTTCTGGCACACGCTCAGCGCGGACCGCCTGGATGCCAAAGATGCGCGCCTGGGAAACCACGCTGAACTCGCCCGTACCCACCTGCAACGGATCTGTGAGGCCTTGCTCGAGAGTGGTGACCAGGCGGTCTTCGCCGTTTCAGCGGGCTACACCCCAAAGCAATTGGGCGTGATCGTTGCGATCGCGCGAGATCTCGGCGTCGCGCTCGGGGGTCTGGTTCCGCGCCCGCTGGCGTGCGATGCGCAGGCGGTACAGGGAGAGAGATTCCTGTTCCTGGACCTCGGGCTCCACGGGAGCGTTTCCTCCGTGGTGGAGGCTGTTGCTAGTGAAGACGGGGAACCGTGCCTGGCCATGGGTGAGTCGCAGGTCTGCCCGGAGGTCGGCATCCGCGCGCTCCGGCGTCGTTGGGTGAAAGCGATCGGCGGGGAGTTCCTCCGGACCTCGCGATTCGACCCGCTCCACGATGCCGGCACGGAGCAGCAACTCCACGAGATCGTTCAGGCGATGGCAGACTCTGTCGGTCCCGCCGACGCCGAACCGCTGGAACTCCGCGTCGAGGGACGATCGCACCAGGTCACGGTGACGCAGCGCCTCCTGGCCGACGCAACGCAGGACCTGATCCGGACGCTGACAGCGCACGTGCGCTCGGCGATCAAGGCCACCCCTGTCCGCGAGATCGTCATCGGAGGGGGGCCGGGCCGAGTGCCGGGCCTCGAACTCGCTCTGAGCCATCAAACCGACACACCGATCCGCTGGCTGGACCCGGGGGCTTCTGCGATGGAACTCGCACGTCTCTGGCCTCAAGACTTTGAGCGTGCCCCCGAGCCCGGCGTCCCGTTCCACACGTGGCGCCGTGAGCCGCTCGCGCCTCGACCGGAGCCGGCCGAGTGAGCCGCCGGCGCGAAGTCAGCCCGATCGGCGTGTCCTTGCTCGACTGCCTCAGTTGCGGGTTCGGCGCGATCATTCTGCTGTACGTCATCGTGAACGCCAGGGCCGCTGCGACGAGAAACGAGGTAATCACGGACCGCCGCGCGGAGGTCAACCGCCTCGAGTTCGAGGTGTTCAAAGGGGAGAAAGACCTGGCTCGAGTACGCAACGCGCTCGACGAGGCCATCGAGGAAGCCGCGCGGACCGAGGGCCTCAGCAGGAGGCTGATCGAGGAGATCCGCGAGATCGAGGAACAGATCTCCGAGCGCCAGGAGCAGACCCTGGCGCAGCAGGAGCACGCGAACAAGCTCCGAGCCGATATCGATTCGGTAGAGGCAGAGCTGACGCGGCTCCGCGCGGCAGCGACGAGGGCCGAGCGCGAGGGCGAGAAACTCCGGGAATTCAAAGGATCCGGCGACCGTCACTATCTCACAGGCCTGAAGGTCGGCGGCCGGCGCGTGCTGATACTCGTGGACTGCTCGGCGAGCATGCTCGACCAGTCGATCGTGGGCATTCTCACCCGCCGGAACATGAGCGACGAGGAGAAGCAGAGCTCGGAAAAGTGGCGCCAGGCCGTGCGGACCGTCGACTGGCTCGCAACGCAACTGCCCTTCGGAACCGAGTTCCAGGTGGTCGGGTTCAACGAGACCGCGTTCACGCTCGCTCCCGGCGCGGGCGGCCGGTGGCTCGACGCATCGGTTCCCGAGGACCTGGCCCGCGCAGTGGCTGCGCTGGAGGAAGTCGTTCCGGAGGGCGGGACGAGCCTGCTCAACGCGTTCGCGGCGATCGACGAACTCCCCGAGGCGCCGGACAACATCATCCTCTTGACCGACGGCCTTCCGACCATGGGCGCCAGCGCGCCACGGGCGTACAAGGTCTCGCCGAAGAGGCGCTACCGGCTCTTCAGGGACGCGATCAAACGCCTTCCGCCCGGCGTTCCCGTAAACGTGATTCTCTATCCGATGGAGGGCGACCCGCGAGCCGCCAGCGCGTTCTGGCGCCTGGCGATCGACACGCGTGGGTCGTACTTCTGCCCCACAGGGGACTGGCCGTGAGGAAGCGCCGTCGCCGAGACTTGAGCGTGTTCAGCATGTCGGTGCTCGACTGCATCTGCTGCGGCTTCGGCGCGGTCATCCTGCTCTTCGTCCTCTCCAAGGTCGCCGAGCCCATGATCCTCGAGCAAGCCGCAGAGGACCTCACCGGGCTGGTCGCAGAACTCGAGGAACAGATCTTTGAGATCCGCGGGCAAGTCACGGTGCTCGACAGGGAACTGCGGGGCAAGCGGGAGCAGATCTCGATTACCAAGGAGCGCATCGCGGAACTCCAGGGCGATCTCTCGGCGTTGCGCGGCCAGTTCGTGGCGACAGAGGGAGAGTCGCAGATCCAGACCGAGACCGAGGGCCGACTCGCCGCAGCGATCCAGGAACTCACCGACGAGATGCGTCGCCTGCTCGCCGGCAGCCCGCGACGACGAGACGACACCGTCGGGGGCATCCCCGTCGACAGCGAGTACATCATCTTCATCATCGACACGTCCGGCAGCATGCAGCGGTACGCGTGGCCGCTCGTCCAACGCAAGATGCAGGAAACGCTCGAGCTGTACCCGCGCGTGCAGGGCATCCAGATCATGAACGACATGGGCTTCTACATGTTCCCGCAGTACAGGGGACGGTGGATCCCCGACTCTCCCGCCCGCCGGCGCAGCATCCTCACCACACTCTCGACATGGACGCCGATCAGCAACAGCAGCCCCGTGGAGGGGGTCGACGCCGCGATCCGCACGTTCTTCGCGCCGGACAAGAAGATCAGCATCTACATCTTCGGCGACGACTTCAGCGGGATGATCGCCCAGCCGGTGATCGACGAGATCGATCGGATGAACCGCGCCGACGAAGAGGGCAACCGCCGAGTCCGGATCCACGCTGTCGGCTTCCCGGTCATCGTTGATGAGCAGGAGAGCGGCATGCGCTTCGCGACGCTGATGCGCGCACTGTGCGAGCGCAACGGCGGCACGTTCGTCGGGCTGAACGGGCTGAGGCCGTGATCGCGGTGAGAACGCCCGGCGGCGGTCCGGCCGGTGTGTCGTTCACCCGATGCTCACGCGCGCCGGTTGGGGACCGGCACCGGGTCCGGCGGAATGAACGGAACGGCGTCAGCTAATCGGCCGGGAGGAACACCCAGAGCGCTGGTCTCCCACAGTTGCAATGCACCGCCCGGCCGAGCAGCCCGAGCCCCGTTGCGCTCAGGTAGACCGTGGAACGGGCAACATCCCAGCACCCGCGCGCTGTGTGATTCTGCGGGCCCTCGAGGCGATTCTGCACGCTCGGGATCGGATGAAAGACCGTCTCGACAAGTGACGGGCGGCTACGCTCGCCGTCCTGGAGATCATCGAGGCGGTGCATGGTCTCTTCGACGACGCCGCGATCGAATCCCGCCGATACCAATCGTTGGTCGACATCGGCGACGCCTGAGCGCGAGAAGGTCGGCAACACGAGCAGGCCAATGAACGACCAAATCGTAAACAGCAGGCTCAGCTCGACGACGCCCTGCGCACTGGCGAGTTCTTCGCCGCCGACGATCGCTGAAGCGACGCCGAGACCCACCCAGGTAAAGACGAGGGCGATGATCCGGCCCCGTCGCCAACCTCCGCTGGCGACGACGATGTCGCGGCGAGCTCGAGCGACGGCGAACCCGTCCGCCCCGAGCGCATCACGCCAGCGGAGCGGCAGCACGCTCCGCCGCGCTCGCAGCACGCCGACGACGCCGCCCGTGAATCCTTCATCGTCACTCGAAAGGCACTCGGTCGGCAGGCGAGACGAGCCCTCGAAACTCGCGTCGGGAACCGGGCTCGTTCGGTGCAGCGGGGCAACCGTCCGCGCAAGCGGGGCCCGAAGCCACAGCAGGAAAACCGAGATCGCGATGCCAGTGCCAATGACACCGACGAGGCCGGCATTCGTCCCCGCGACCAGCAGGCAGATTCCGGTCAGGAACAGGATCGTGCTCTGTACGACGACGCCACGCGCGAGACCTCGAAGGAATGGCGCGAGTGGCGGGTGTTTGCGTCCGAATCGTCTCGGCAGCAGATAGCCGCCCAGAAGGTCGAAGGGCAAGTGAAGCCCTGCGTACGTGAGGATGAAGGCCACGAGCATGCCGAGCTGCCCGCCGAGCGATTCGCGGAAGAACTCCGCGGACCGCTCGGGCAAGCCGGTCGCGAGCGCGACACTCGCCGCTGTGACGATCGTTCCGACAGCAGAGATACCCAACCAGAGGCGGGCCCGCCCGTACCCGGGCGTAGCCGGAGCGGGAATCGAATCAGGTCCGCCTGCGGAGTCCGCATCCTCGGCAGCGCGCTTGATGCCTCGGAGCATGCCGCCGAACACGATGTTGTGAAGAGGCAACACGGCGTACCAGTACAGAATGCCGATGAAACCCCGGGGCCTGAAGCGGGCCGTCATCGAAAGGCGAGTCGTCCGGGTGCCTGATTCAGGGTCTAGGCGGAATTCGAGAGTGGCCGTTCCGGGCAGTTTCATCTCCGCCAGGAGCATGAGCGAGCGGTCACGCTCGATCCCGATCACCCTCCAGAAATCGAGGGCCTCACCGTACTCGACCTGCTCGGGATGCCGGCGCCCGCGCCGTAGCCCGGGCCCGCCGACAAGGGTGTCCATCAATCCGCGGATCCGCCACAGCACATCGCCGGCGTACCAACCATGCCCGCCGCCAATCCGGCACACCGCGCGAAAGACGCTCGTCGCCGGCGCCCTGACGGCGATCGACCGAGCGTCTGTGAACACCGTTCCCCCGGCCCAGGACGGATCGCCGGGCACCGGGCCTGCCACCGACCATCTGGTCTCCACGTCGTTCATGCGGGTCCGCCGCAGCGCAGTGCTGATCGCCTCACGCACGCCCATCGGTTCGTGCGGCATGAGGCGTCGCGTCAGATCGTTCGTGACCACCACCCGGTTGCGCAGACCTTCTGCGAGTGGCTTGGCGATCCTGTACGACACTGGCGTGACCAGGCTGATCCACCCCGAGCTGAGACGCGGGGTAAGCACGGGCAGGGGTACGATGACCCGACGAGGCAACCCGAGTTCCTCCGCCATGATCACCATGAGTTCGCGGTAGGTCAGGATGTCGGACCCGCCGATCTCGAACGTCTTGCCCGAGGTCTCGGGAACCTCGAGACAATGAACCAGCCAGTGCAGGACGTCCGAGATCGCGATCGGCTGCGACTCCGTCTTGACCCACGAGGGCGTCACCATGAGCGGGAGTCGCTCGACGAGGTATCTCAGGATCTCGAACGAGGCCGAACCGGAACCGATGATCATCGCCGCGCGAAAGACGGTCACCGGAACACCCGTGGAGGCGAGCACCCGCTCAACCTCGCGCCTCGAAGCAAGGTGCTCGCTCAAGCCCTCTCCGAGTTCGCCGAGGCCCCCGAGATAGACGATCCGCCCGACGCCGGCCGACTCCGCGGCGTCGGCGAACACTCGGGCGAGAGCTCGGTCGTGCTCGGCGTACGCCGAGCCGCTGACCTGCATCGAGTGAACGAGGTAGTAGGCCGCATCGCAGCCAGCAAGATGTCCGGCCAGACGCTCAGCGTCCGACAGGTCGTCCTCGACAACGCTCAAACGCGGGTCGTTACGCCATGGGCGGTCCGCGATCTTCCGGGGCTGCCTCACGACGCATCGGACGCTGAAGCCCGCATCCAGCAAGCTCTGCACAAGACGGCCGCCGACGTAGCCGGTCGCGCCGGTCACCGCGATGAGGGAGCCTCGGCTCGGGCGGTCCGTCATTCTGAAGCCAGACTATCGGAAAGCGAGGAGTTGAAGTAGACCTCGACGTGGCACTACCTGGAAGCGGGGCATCCACGGGAGCTTGACGCGGATCGACAGCCCGTTGCGCACCGCGAGTGTTTCAACGAATCCCGGAACCTGAGGAAGGGAGCGCGCCAGCTTCCTTGCGGTGAAGATGCTCGATAAACAGAGCGTCACCGCATCGCCCTCACCCGCGATGCTCGCAGGGCGGCCGTCGAACGAACCGTCGAGGCGGCCCGTGATCGTCAGTCCTTTCCCAGATCACGCGTCCGAACAGCGAGAGTGCCGTTGAGCAGCCACTCCGCTCGCTCTGCGTCCGGGCCCGTCCCGCTGGGGATCGCGATGCGCATGTCCTGGAAGTCGTACGCGATCTCGGCGTTGCGCCCAGTCAGACGGTCGTAGAGACCGATCGCGAGATCCGGCCAGTTCTTGGTGTGAGTTGAGTTCGTCATGTTATGGGCTCCGGTCTGCAAAGGGGTGCTGCGTGAGGAAGAGACGCCGTGAGTTCGTGATCCTGCGAGAGGTGGATTCGAGATCACGCAAACCGGCGGTTTCGAAACCGGAGCGGCCGGTCAGCTGGATTGTCTGCCCGTGATGGAGAGGCAATGCATCGAATCACCTCGATCCAGCGAACACGCGACCGGTCCAGGAACTTCGCAGCGAGTTCAAGAAGCGTCGGATGAGTGGAATGAGGATGGCACCATGAGCGGTCACGACAAGCGGGGAGTGATCATCGGCGCCTCCGGAGGGATCGGTCTTCATCTCGTAGAGCAGCTTGCTGCCGAAGGCTGGCGACTGGTGCTCGCGGGGCGCACAGAAGAGTCGCTCAATGCTGCGGCTGAGATTGCGCCCGATGCCATCGAGGCGACGTCTGTGGTCGACGCCCGGGACATGCAGGCGGTCGCGGGCTTGCTCGATGCGCATCCGGAGACCACCGGGCTCGTCAACCTCGCCGGATCGATCCTGCTCAAGCCCGCCCACGCTACTTCTGCCGATGACTTCGCCGAGACGATGGACCTGAACGCGACGACGGCGTTCGCGGTGATCCGTGCCGCGGGCCGGACGATGCGCAAAGCGGGCGGGAGCGTCGTACTGATGTCGAGCTGCGCCGCGCGGGTCGGCCTCCCGAACCACGAAGCGATCAGCGCGGCGAAGGCGGCGGTCGAAGGCATGACCCGATCCGCAGCCGCGACCTACGCCAAAGCGGGGCTCCGATTCAACACGGTTGCCCCCGGCCTTACCGACACCCCCATGGCGTCGCCGCTGACCAGGAGCGAGGCGTCGCTCAAGGCGAGCGAGGCGAGGCACCCGCTCGGACGCATCGGCCAACCGGCGGAGATCGCGCGAGCGATCGCGTTCCTTCTCAGCCCAGAGAACGCGTGGATCACCGGACAGGTGATCGGCGTCGATGGCGGCTTGGCGCAGGTTCGATCCCGCTGAGCGGTGACCGGACGCCACTCCTCGAGTCACCTCGCGCAGCCGCAGATTCGACACGCCCGTTCCGGGCTATATTGGTCGACCCGAAATCGACCGGGTCGTTCGCTGTCCAACCCAATTCGAAAGAGCTTCATCGATGGAAGTCGTTGTCCGACAATCGGCCATGCAGTTGCTGGCGACCCGGCGTTCGCCGAAGCTCCGCAGTCTCTCGGGGCCGCCTCCCTCAGCTGCGCAGATCGATCAAATGCTCACGATCGCGTCGCGCGTGCCCGACCACGGGAAGATTGTGCCGTGGCGGTTCATCATCATCGAGGGCACGCGGCGCGACGACCTCAACGAGGCGATCCGCGCGAGATTCCCCGCGGTGTTCCCCGACGCCGACCCCGAGAAGCGGACGGAATCCGGCCGGCGCATGTCGTACGCCCCGCTCGTGATCGCTGTCGTCTCCTGCCCGTGTGAACACCCGAAAGTCCCCGAGTGGGAGCAACAGCTCTGCGCCGGCGCCGTCTGCATGAACCTGCTCCACGCGGCAAGGGGCCTGGGCTTTGCCGGTCTCTGGCTCACCGAGTGGTACGCTCGCGACCCGGTTGTGCTCGGTGCTCTGGGTGTTCAGCAGTCCGAACAAGTGGCGGGCTTCCTCCACATCGGATCGGAGTCGCAGGCGCGTGAAGACCGGGCTCGGCCCGTGCTTGAGAACATCGTGTCTCGATACTGAATCACTGCGAGCAGTTTCTTCAGCGTCGGACGATCGGTGGCCTTCGGGGGGCGTGTCCCTCGCGTTCTCCGCGAGCCTGCGAGGTTCTCATTTTTCCTCAAGGATGTCGGTTGCTTCTCGGTGCAATTACGGATATAAAGATCCATATATCGGAGTTTGGATGTGTGCAGCAGTCGGGTCGCGGGACGATCGGGCAGACTGGCTTCAATCGGATGGTCTGTCTGCGGCCCCACATAGTGGAACAAGCAGCCCAGCGGGCGATCGGAAGTCAATCATGGACCGACGAGAGTTTGTGAGGACAGTGCCGCTCACAGTCCTGACCGGAGCGGCCGCGTCAGCGATACATGGCTCATCAGCACAGGCGGCTGCCCAGGGCGGGGGAGAGGCCGGATCGGCGGCCGGCACCGCGGGCGCTCCCGATCAGGTCGGCATCCACCATCTGCTGACAAAGGAGGCTGGCACGCCGGCCTACGTCGCGAACTGGCGCGAAACCGATATGGATGGCTTGGGCCCGGACGGCAAGTACGTGCGGGGCTTTAGGTCGGCCGGCACCGGCTCGGCCCCGAAAAACACCGCGCATGATCCGTCCGCTGCGCCACACCAGATGGAACTCACAAAGGAAGAGCAAGACATCCTGGATGGCAAGCAGGGCGAGGTGAAAGCCAAGCTCATGAAGACGATCGTGCGGCACGGAAACCTGTTCGGCGCGACGAAGCTCGTCGATCTCGGCGGGAATCCGCATTCATCCACGTTTCTGGGGTCGCCCGCCCTGTCTCCCATTGTCGACGTCCTCAAGCAGTGCGCCGACGACGGGCTCAAGTCGTACGCGCCGTACACCATCAACCCCCGTCCCTTCGATCTCTACAACGTCGCGGAGACGCGCGAGGTCGAACTCATGATGTTTGAGAGCCTGCCGCTGCAGACGGAACTCGACCATCTCCACGCGCGCCTCGGCGGACGTGGCATGCTGATCCGGAGCTGCATGTGCTACCTGCCGGAGGTCGGCAACGCCCCGGATCCCGGCACCTTCGTGGCGTGGGGTGAGTCTTCGGCGATCAACGCCGGCAACTCGATCCTCGGGATCAGAACCAACCGCAATTCGATGGGCATGGAGTTGCTGTGCGCGCTGCTCGGGAAGGCGCCGTATTTCGGTCTCATGACCGACGAGGGGCGCATGGCCAAATGGCTGATCGATGTGCGCACATCGGCGGAGCCGGACTGGGGTGTGCTCGGCGGCGCAATCGGCGAGAAGTGCGTCGAGGATGTGCCTTACGTCATCGGGATCGACAAGTATCTGGACGGCGAGATCACGCCCCAGAATCTGCACAAGCTTAAGGCCATGGGGGCTGCGACGGCATCCAGTGGCGCTGTCGGCCTCTACCACGTCGAGAATCTGACGCCAGAGGCTAAGGAGAAGGGCAGGCAACTGCTCGCGGAGGGCTACCAGACTTATGTCGTTGACGACAAGGAGATCGCCCGCGTGCGCGCGGCCTTCCCGAACCTCTGGCCCAAGGGCCAGAAGCCCACGGCGGCCAACATCGGCTGCCCGCACAACACGTACCACGAGATGGTGAGCTGGGGCACTCGCATCATCGAAGAGCTCGACAAGCGCGGCCTGGAGAAGGTCGCTCTGCAGACGCTCATGTTCCAATCGGCCGCGGTCCGCGACCACTTCCTTCATGAGAACCCAGAGATGTTCGGCAGACTGCACGCCGCCGGCGTGCGCTTCTCCAATACCTGCACCGTCTGCTACAGCGGGTTCAAGGGCTATGCGGCCGACCACTTCAGCGTGACGAATTCCAACAAGACCCGCAAGTACTCCACCGCGCGGTACCTGTCGGATGACGACCTGATCGAGGTCATCATGACCGGCGAGATCCCCGCGTAGCGGCATTTCCCGACAACGATCCACTCTGCAAACGAAGACTGGATGAGAACCATGGCGAAGAAGACATTTCAGGGCAGACCAGTGGTGGCCGGCGCGGTCGATGGAAAGGCCACCGTATCCAAGCAGCCGTTCAACACGACGAGCTCTTACCTCGACAACGTTTGGGCGGGCAACACGGAGACGGCGCCGTGCACCGACCAGGACAACAAGGACCTCTTCGAGAAAGACCTCCAGGGGATCATCCTGTGCACGCCGCAGTGCATCGGTTCGAGCATGGGCGGAGGCTGCTTTATGGCCGTGGCGGGATTGGGCTTGGCGCCAAAGGCGCTGCTGTTCTCCGGGCACATCGATTCGGTGACCGCATCTGGCGTGTTGATGGCGGACATATGGCAGGAGAAGCCCATCGTGTGCGTCGACCTCCTCGGTGAAGAGTTCCTCGAGGCGATCAGCACGGGCGACGCGGTCTCCATCAAGGAAGACGGGACCGTCGAGGTTGGGTGAGCGGCCACAGCTCCCCGTGCGCATCGCGGCATCCAAACGAGATCGGAGCAATCATGACCAATGAGGCCAACATGACCACCGAGACGGACTCGAACGAAAATGGGAACCTAGCCCGGCGCAGTTTCCTCGCCGCCGGGGCCGCTGGGCTGGCGGCCGCAGGACTGGCGATGACTCCCGCGAGCGCCCAGACGCTCGTCCCGGGGAATCCACTCAAGACGAACTCGAGCAGCGGCAAACGCGTCGTCTTGATCAACGACGCCAGAATGCAGCTCGGCCCTCCAATCGCGATCGAGTTGGCGAGATCGGGACACAATCTTGTGCTCGCCCAGCCGGCCGAAGGCCTGGTGGAGGAGTGCGAGAAACTTGGCGCGGAGGTCCTTGTCGTCCCCGGCATTGAGCAGGAGGGCCCGGAAGACGAGAGCCAGCCCGGCTCGACGCAGAAGCTCGTCGACGCCGCCGCGAGCCGCTTCGGTGGATTCGACGCGGCCTACATCCGGACCGCAATCCACGTGAAGGGCGACGTTCTTGAGTCGACGCCGGAGGTGTTCGAGCAGAGCTTCGCGTCGAACTACATGGCCGTTGTCTACGCTCTCCAATCGCTGATGCCGCCCCTGATGGACGCAGGGTCCGGGCAGATCTTGGTGCTGACCAGCGCTACCGGCGGGCAGCCGTATCACGACATGGCTGCGTACTCGTCGATGCGCGCAGCGGCCAACATGTTGATCCGGTGCGCTGCGATGACGGGGGCGCCGAAAGGTGTCGTCGTCAACGCGATCGGCTCCAACTTCATGAATTACCCCGACGCGATCAAGACCCTCGGCGGGGCCGACAAGATGGAAGCCATCGCGCGAAAGATCCCTGTGGGGCGTTTCGGTGAGACGTCGGAGGTAGCGCACACAGCGGTAACGCTGCTCGACGGACGCAACATGTTCGCAACCGGGATGTTTATCCCGATGGCGGGCGGATACAACATCAAGTCGGATGCCGCGGACTCCATGGCGGGAGGTTGACGCTCCACCGGCTCGCGTCGACGAACGGGCAACTCATGAATTGGTAGCGGACACCCTCCGCGGGAAGCCTCGGAGTCCAGCCATGCGCCTCACTGCTCGATGTTCTGCCACGCGCGGTCGGTCGAGTAGTCGACGTCGAGGACCGGAACGACGTTGCCCGCGGGGACGTCGTACGCCGTGGTCGCGTCGTGGACCGTGTTGCGCGTGACCACGTTGTCGTTGTTGGTGCTGGTCATGATCCCGACCGGCGATCCCGAGATGGTGTTCTGGTCCACGCGGTAGTGCGCGCCGGTGACGTCGATCCCGATCTCGTTTGGTGCGTCGCCGTTGAGCTTGAGGAAGTTGTTCGCGATGATGCCAGCGGCGAGCGACGAGAACGAGTTCTGGGTCAGCGTGCGGATCCCTCCGTTCTCATTGCCGGCGACCGCATTGCCTTCGACGATGGCGTTGAGGCCCGAGATTCCGCGGTTGGAGTTGTTGCTTGAGACGCTGTTGCGGACGATGGACACGTCGGTGTCGTCGAAGCCGACAGAAATTCCATCCACGCCGTTGCCCTGGGCAACGCAGCCTTCCACGATGCCGGAAATGGCGGAAATCCCAAAGAAGCCGTTATCGAGTGATCGGCAGTTCCTGACGATAGAGCCGCGTCCACCAGATATCCCGGAACCGGTGTTGCGGAGGAAACTGCAGTCCCTCGCGTCTACCACGCCGGACGACGCCGCTCCGACGCCGTTGCTCGCGCACACGAGGTCGCGCAGGATCAGCGTCTGGCTGGAATCCAATGCGCGGACACCCGAGTTCTCAAACCCGGTGACCGTGCCGTTGCGCACAGTGATGACGGCGTTGAGATTCGTACTCGGGATGCGGATCCCCGTCAGGGGCGCCCCAAAGAAGTTGCTGCCGGTGATCGTGTAGCCGTTGAGGTCGATCGTGACATCGGGGGCCCGGACCTCGATGGCGTAGTTGATCCCGGAAACCGTCAGCGGGCCGGTGAGGTAGTACGACCCGCTGGACGAGATGATGTGCTGGGCGTCGGCACCCCCCGGGGTGAAAACATCGTTGATCGGGCGCCGCGGCTCGATCTCGTCGAGCGTCTTGAAGGTCGAAGCCGGCGGCCCGCCCGGGGGGTTGAGGGGCCCCGCGATCGACACGACCACTACGCACACCACGATGGTCGCGCAGACACACACCGTCGAGACAAGTGAGTTCTTGTGCATTGCTCGCTCCTGGGTTCGGGTCCTCCCAAGTGTCCGCCAGGTCGCGCGGGCCGCAAGCGAAATCAACAGCGAGGGGCCGAGAAAGCCCCGAGTAACGCAGAATTCGGGAGGGGTGCCCGCTCCCAGAGACTGTTGAAACGCCCCGTCTGCCGAGAAACTGCGAACTCGTCGATGTGGCGGTCAGTGGACGAGCCGACGCCTGAACATTGGCCGAATCCGCCGAACGGAGCCTGGCGAAATGATCTGCGTCGCAGCGGGGCTGAGTTCCCCGCCTGCCCTGAACGCCTTGCAGCCATTCTCGGGAGCCTCTCTTCATGCACCGCAGCACCGCTCGCCACGTCGCCGCCATGATTCTCGGTTGCCTCGTCGCCGTTTCGCCGGCAGCGTCGGGATCGCCCACGCAGACCGACTTCGCCGATCGTCCGGACTCGTGGCGGGTCGTCGTCGATGGCGTCATGGGCGGGCGGAGCTCGGGACTGGTTGCTCAAAACGAGCCCGGCGTGCTCCGCTTCACGGGCGACCTCTCGCTCGAGAACAACGGCGGGTTCTCGCAGATTCGCACGAGCGTGCCCGAAGGTGTGCTCGGCGGCGCGACGCAGGTGGAACTCCGTGTGCGTGGTGACGGCCGACGCTACCAGTTCGACATCCGCTGCTCGCACGTCCGCATGATGGCTGGTGGATTCCAGCAGACCTTCGACACCGTGGCTGATGAATGGGTGACCGTCCGGCTGCCTCTCGAGGGTTTTCGTCTCTACACCTTCGGGCGCCGAGTCGCGAGCGCCCCGGCACTCGAGCCCGCGCGGATCGAGTCGGTCGGGATCACGCTGGCCGACAAGGTCCCGGGGCCATTCCAACTCGACATCGACTCGATTCGCTTCACAGGCGCCGAGACGAGCCTGGCGTCCGGGAGCGATTCCTCCACGTCGACGGATCTGGTCTCGGTGGCGAGGGGCGCGGGTCTGACTACGCTCCTCGAACTGGTTAACGCGTCCGGTCTTGAATTCCCTGCGGGACAGCGCATCACGATCTTTGCGCCCACCAATGAGGCCTTTGCCGCGCTCCCCGAAGCGACCGTCCAGGCGCTCCTCACGCCGGAGGGCCGCGAGGATCTGCGCAACGTCCTGACCTACCACGCATCTCTTGGCGAGCTCAGTTCGTCGGAGCTTCTCTCTCGCAGGAGCGTCGACACGATCAACGGCCAGCGGCTTGCGATCGAGGGCGGCGGCGCCATCGCCATCGGTGGGGCCAGTCTCGTGGTGGCCGACGTGCCCTTCGACGGCGGCGTCGTGCATGCGATCGACCGAGTCCTGATTCCGGAGCAGGGGTCGATAGCCGAGAACGCGTCGTCGATTGAGTCACTCAGCATTCTCATCTCAGCGGTCAACGCCGCGGATCTCGGCGATCAACTCTCAGATGAGAACGGTCCGTTCACCCTCTTCGCACCCGTCGACTCCGCGTTCGCGGAACTCCCCGCCGAGACGCTGGACGCCCTGCTCCAAGAGGAGAATCGTGCCGCACTCGTCAGCGTGCTCGGTCTGCACGTTGCGCCCGTCCGGATCTACGCAAACGACCTGCTCGCGACGGGGCGCGTCGAGTCGTTCTTCGGCGAGTCGCTGAGATTCGGGGTCGAGGGGGGGCGCCTGACGGTCAATGGCGCGAGCCTCATCGGCACTGACATTCAGGCGAGCAACGGTGTGATTCATCTCATCGACTCTGTGCTGCTGCCTGAAGAAGGAAATGCCTCCGCTGAGGAGTCCAAGAGGCGATCGTCCGACGAGCTCCGCAGGCAGGCTGCCGCGTTGTGCCAGTTGGCGATCGAACGAGGCGTTCCACTGTTCAACAATGGGCAGCCGGAAGCGTGCGCTGCGATCTACGAAGTCGCAATCCAAGCCATGCTGAGACTTGGCGGCGGCGCGTTCGAGCGCACGATTCTCGATCGTCTCGAGATGGCGCTCGCTCAGGCGGAAGCGGAGCAGCGGGCAGCCGCCCGAGCGTGGACATACCGCCGGGCACTCGACGACGTTTACACTGAGCTACAGCATGCCGGGCGCGAGTCTCGGGACGCCTTGCGTCGTGCCAGGCTGGCGCAATGATGCGACTCTCCCCACCAGACGAAGCTCACGACCAACTCCGGGCGATCTGAGACGTCACGCCACCCCAACGCCGGCCCCAATTCACTCCCGGGCCGTCTTGGCTGTCCGCAATGGCGGAGACAGGATCCGAGCCCGCGACCTCCGGGCAACAGGGGATGTCCTCGCCCGGAGCGTTACTTCTGGGTCCAAGAGAGCTTCCGGCAGATCCAGCGGATGCGCCATCCGCGGGTCGACGGCCATCGTGACCATTGAGATCCTTCTGTTCAGCATGATGGACGCGATAGAAGTGGCAACTGCACTACCTAAGACAAACAGCTACGTGCGACCACAAGCCCTCGCTCCTTGGCCAGTAGACTGACTGAATGAAATCGCGTCAGTTTTGCCTAGCTCTTTGGGTCGTCACCACGTGCGCGGTAGTCGTCGGATGCGGCCCCGTGCTGATGCCGACGCCGTACATCCACCGCGATCCTGACGTCAATCGGTTTGCTGACGTGCCCGCCGAGCGCCAGTCGACGACCGTCGAGATTCTCTATTGCACCGATCGCAATCAGTCGAACGGATCCGGGCCGCCACATCGATACGGATCCGGGCGTTCCCAGAGCTTGGCATTTGGCACAACACGGGTACGCATCGGTGGGGCATCGCTCACTTGGGAGGAGTTGGTCCAGGCAAGCCGGGTTGGGCGTCGCAGCGGGCGCATAGGCGTGCACCATCTGGATGCAACCGAGCTCGTGCGGATGCCCGCGACACCTTGGTATGTCCACCTGGTGGATGATTCTGAAATCACCGAAGCCGCCGTGATCGAACGCTGGATTGAGGCGGCCCAGGAGATACAAGGTGTCATAAACGAGAATCTTCGGAACGCTGGCGGCGGAGATGTGTTCCTATTCGTGCACGGATTCAACGCCACTTTCGGTGACGCCGCGATAACGGCTGCGGAGCTGTGGCATTTCTTGGGTCGGCGCGGGGTGGCATGCTCCTACAGTTGGCCTGCTGGCTCGGCCGGCATTCTCGGATACGACACTGACCGTGAATCAAGCGAGTTCACCGTCGAGCATTTCAAGCAGTTTGTGCGCGTAGTTGCAGGTGCAGATGCGGTCGAACGCATTCACCACGTCGCGCATAGCCGCGGCTCTGACGTCGTGGTCGCCGCGATCCGGGAACTCTATCTGCAATACCAAGCAGCCGGTTTCGAAACGTCCGCAGAACTCAAGATAGAGAACCTCGTGTTCATCGCTGCCGACATCGATCAGGACGTCTTCGACCAGCGCTTTGGCACCGAGTCAGTTCGGCGAGCGGCGCGGCACGTGACGATCTACACCGGTGCGCGCGACGTAGCGCTGGGACTGTCCTCATCGAAGTTCAGCAGTGCCCTGCGTGTGGGTCAGTTGGGCACGGCTGAAGTCACCGAGAAGGGTCGCGTCGTCCTCGATCATCTTGCCGATCAGATGACCATCGTGCACCAGCCGAGGCGACGCGGACTGTTTGGTCATGTCTACCACAAGGACGATCCCGGCGTGAGCTCAGACCTGCTTCTGCTGCTGCTCGGCCATCAGACACCCGGTGCGGAGCACGGTCGGCCGTTGACGAAGGACCCTTCCGGTGTCTGGGTCGTTCCCAAGGACAACCCGTGGGACTAATACCCTTCGGCGAAACGCGACGTGAGGGAATGAGCCCGAATGGACGGCCTCGGGCCGCCCGGCTGCCAAGGCATCGGGCGGCGGTCGTCCAGTTCTCCCACGCCGGCGGCTCTCGATCGATCAGGTGCTCACGCCGCGCGCACTGCCCCCCGCACCATGCGGCATCTGGATCCTGGCGATCCGCACCTCGCTGCCCACCCGCGTCAGCGTGTCCAGCCAGATTGCGTGCTCGTGCCGATATCTGATCTGGACACCGAGCGCCGCGCCCGACATGAATGACTCGAGCGCCTCGTCGAGGCTCGGCGTCTCGGAAGTGGACATCGTCCGGGCGGCCGACTTCAGGCGCACATCCAGAATCTGTGCGCACGCATCGAGGTCTCGTCGATACGCGCCCAGCGCCGCGTCGTCGAGCGTGCCGCCGTGGAGGATCGGGAGGTCGTCGGTCGTGATGCGCTGATCGTCCTGGCCAGTACTCACTCCGGGTCCTCCGTCGATCCGGTTGGACTCGGCGGGCGCGACAAGGCCGGCATGAGCACGACGGCGTTCGTGGGAGCCGGGCACACGTGCTGGCACACGCCGCACCCGGTGCACGCGGACTCGACGATCTCGGGCTTGCCTTGCTCGACGCCGATCGCGCCCTCGACCGGGCACCGCTCCCAGCACGCGCTGCAGAACCCGCCCTGGTGCGCGATGCAGAGCTGGTGCTTGATCTGCGCGGTGCCCATGACCGGCGGCACGAGATCGGTCAGCACTCCCGGCTCGCACGCGTCGATGCACGGGAAGTCCTCGCACATGCGGCAGGGGGAGCGCATGGCATCGATCATCGGGGTCCCCGCCGCCTCGCGGAATCGCTCGGGAGCGTGAACGATGGCGTCGTGCGGGCACGCTTCCACGCACGCGTCGCAGCGGGTGCAGTCTCTCAGAAACGTCGGCTCGTCAACCGCACCCGGAGGGCGCAGGACGGGGATGGTCCTCCGGAACGGTGTTACCGCTGGAGCGGCCCGCTCGAGGTCCGGTCGCGACGTCGGATACCGGATCACGTTCTCGGGCGCGGGGCTGTCGTTCTGTGTTGGCGGCGTGAGCTCCGCCGGCTTCGCCGGGAACAGCCTCCCTCGAAGAAGGTCGCGACGCGAGATTCCGTCGGCGGGTTCGTTCATGGCTCGTCGACGGGGGGCGGTGGCAGGAACGGCGCAGACCGCGAGCTGATGCCCTGGTCGAGGACCGCCGAGGGCGCGTGGCACTGGAGGCAATTCTGGCGCCACGGGTGCGTCGATTCGAGACCGGGAGCGCCTGTCGGGCCATGGCAGGCGCTGCAGTTCTGACGCATGAAGGTCGAATGGGGCACGACGGGCGGGGCGCCGGTCCACGCCCGGTCTCCCTCAAGAGCGGCCGGCAGCCCGTCGAATCCGTTCGACGCCAGAACGAACGGCTCGAATCGACGCGACGAGTCCTGCACGTGGCACTGCTGGCACGCTGAGAGGTACGGGTGGGGGAGGATGGCGGATTCCTTCGTGCCAACGCGCACGGAGTCTTGGTGGCACGCGAGGCACGCGGCGCTCGAGAGCTGGTCCACGCTGTGGGGGATCACGGGCGGCGCACCGTCGTAGGCCCGGCGATCCGCGCGGGCTGCGAGAGAGGTCAGCTTCTGCGCCGGCGTCGGCGACGGCACGGCCGTGATGTCGGCATCCGGGCGGCTGAGCCGCGCGAGATCGCTCCGCCACTCCCTGTTCGGTCCCGTGTCCCTTTCGCGCATCTGCGCGTAACTGAGTGCCGGGAGCACATGCGGAGCGGCCGCAGGTGGGGCCGGCGGACGCGTATCAGGGTCGGGCCGCGGGACGCCGTCATCGATGCCGATCAGAAAGCCCATGAGCGCGGCAGCGATGACCGCCGAGAACACGATGTGCGTGAACCTGGTGGTCCGGCCCCGGTCCTGTTCGGTCGCGAGCGGCGCCACGTCAGCCCCCCATCTTCACGACGCGTGCAGCGCACTTCTTGAAGTCCGGTTGCTTCGAGAACGGATCGTGCGCATCCAGCGTCACAAGGTTGACCAGCTTCGACTCGTCGAAGAACGGAACGAAAATCGTCCCCATCGGAGGCATACCCCGCCCGCCGATCCACACCGGCAGTTCGAGGCGACCCCGGCGCGACTCGATGGCAATCGTCTCGCCGTCATGGATGTCCAGCGCCTCGGCGTCCGCCCGGTGCATCTCGACGTACGCCGACGGCATCGCTCGGCTGAGTTGCGGGATCCGTCGGGTCATGGTGCCGGTGTGCCAGTGCTCGAGCACCCGGCCCGTGCTGAGCCAGAACGGATAGTCGTCGTCGGGCACCTCGGGTGGCGGGGTGTACTCGTGGAACCAGATCTGGGCGCGACCGTCGCCGGTCGTCGAGTGATAGAAATCAAAGTCCTCACCTTCCGGCACGAACGGGTCGTCGAATCCCGCGAATCTGAAGCGCGTCTCTCGCCACACTCCCTCGGGCTGCTCCACGACCGGCCAGCGCATGCCTCTGGATCGCACGTATTCGTCGTACGGCGCAAGGTTCTTGTGTTTGAGACGCGTGAACGCCCGGTACTCTTCGAACAACGCGCGATCGACGTTCACGTCGTAATAGTGATCCCACTCCCAGATTGGGACCTCCTGACCGGCATCGTCTTCGACGCGGAACAGGAACCGGCCGTTCGCATCGCGCATGCCCTCGTGACCGCGTTCCATCAGGCGGTGTGCGACCGCGATAGTCTGCCAGCAGTCGTCCCTCGCATCGCCGGGAGGATCGACCATCTTGAACCACTGCTGCGTCCGGCGCTCCGAATTCCCGAACACGCCGTTCTTCTCTACCCACATGGCAGAGGGCAGGATCAGATCGGCGAGCTGGGTCGTGGCCGTCGGGTACACCTCCGACACGATCAGGAACTTCTCCTCCAGACCCTTCTTGGCGTCGAAGAGCTTGGGGAGATTCGGGAGCGTCTGACCCGGATTGGTGACCTGCACCCAGATCGTGTCGATCTCTCCACCTGCCGAGGCCGGAGTACAGAATTGCTCCCACATGCTGACCGTGTGGAAACCGGGCTTCGGATTGATCCGCCCCTCGGGCAGACCCCAGATCTCTTCGCACTGGCGCCGATGCTCGGCGTTCGCGACAACCCGCCCACCGGGCAGCGCGTGCGCAAGGGTCCCAACCTCTCGGACCGTCCCGCACGCCGACGGCTGACCGGTCAGGCTCGTGGGGGCGTCGCCCGGACGCCCGAAATGACCGCTCAACAGGTGGACACCGTGCACCAGCGTGTTGATCGCCGTGCCCATCGTGTGCTGGTTCATGCCCATGCACCACAGGCTGGTGATCCTGAGCGACCGGTCGGCGAACAGCGATGCCAGCCGGCGCACGCTGTCTGCGGGGATGCCCGCGAGTTCCGACACGTGCTCCGGTGTGTACTTCGCGATGCGGCTCTTGAATTCGTCGAAAGTGATCGGTTCCCCGAGCAAGGTCGGGTTCTCGGCCTGAGGGGCCCGGAAGCTGCAGTGTCGGCCGACGAAAGACTCGTCGTACTCGCCACGTTCGATGAGCTGCTGGCAGATCCCCAGCGCGATCGCGACATCGCCGTGGGGCTTCATCTCCAGGTACTCCTGGCAGTGCTCCGTGGTCCGGGTGCGGCGCGTGGAGATATCGATCAGCAGGACCTCCTCGCCCTGCGAGCGCCGGTCGATGACCCGGCTGAACAACACCGGGTGCATCTCGGCCGGGTTGTTGCCCCACATGATGAGCACATCGCACTCGTCGAGATCCTGATAGCAGCCCGCCGGCTCATCCACGCCGTACGTCGCGATGAACCCCGTGACGGCCGAGGCCATGCACAGTCGCGCGTTGGGGTCGATGTGATTGTTCCCGAGGCCGCCCTTCATGAGTTTCTGGGCCGCGTACCCCTCGGGAATCGTCCACTGGCCGGACCCGTAGATCGCGAAACGCTCGGGGGCCATGCCCACTCGATCCGCGATCACGTCGATGGCCTGGTCCCAAGTGATCGGGACGAATCGGTCTCCGCTTCGGAGCAACGGACGGGTCAGCCGGTCCTCGCCGTACAGGGCGAGCCCGACGTGATAGCCCTTCACGCAGAGCAGGCCCTTGTTGACATCGGCCGCCTGATCGCCGGCGATCGCCACCACGCGGCCGTTTTCCACACCGACCTGCACATGGCAGCCAGTCCCGCAGAAGCGGCACGGCGCCTTGGCCCATCGCACGCCCGATTGTTCGGCCGGGGCGTCGTCCAAGACCTGCAGCGCAAACGTGCGATCGCGCACAACCGCCGCGCTCGCGGCGGCCATGGCCGCGGACTTCATGAAGGTCCTGCGGTCGGCTTCCACTCTGGTCATGGCGCTACACCTCCTGCACGATGTTCGGCGTGGAGCTCCGGGGATTCCTCGCGTGGAGGATCGTCAAAGTGCACGAACACAACGTCGACGTGCGCGACGCCGGGGAGTGCGTTGATCCACTGCCAAGTCTCTCGGTCGGCCTCGGAGTCTGCGGAATCGACGACCGCCGCAAGGCGATTCGCGACGTGCCGACCGAGCTCGATTTCTGGTCTTGCCCCGAGCGACTCGCAGGCGGAGTCCGCGAGCGCTTGGTCATCCGTCAGCGTGATGACGAGGCTGCTGATGGGCATGGGCCTCTCCAACGAGAGTATACAGAGCGCGCACAAGCGGCGGCTGCTACGGCGTCTTCGATCGGTGAGCCGGGCGGGCCGTTCGCGGCGCGAGTCGCTTGTGCTTCCGCAGGTTCAGTCGTACTCTTGCGCGTATGAGAGGCTCCCCTGTGCGATCAGTGGAGAGTTCAACCGGTCCTCATGGTCTGGTTTGGTGGGGTCTCCTCATAGCCGGAGCTGCGCTCATCGGAATGACAGTCCGATTGGCGTTCGCGCCGTCGGCGTTCAATGCCGAATCCGGATCCGCCACGATTGGTCGGGGCAGCAACATCGCACGGGTGTCGGACGCGTCGCCGGCCGAGTTCTTTCCGGTGGTCATCAATCGTCCCGAAGGCCCTCCCCGTCTTCGGCTCGATGCGCCCGACGCCCTCGGTCGGCCCGTCACCGTGGCCTGCTCGACCTGCCACACCATCCGCGAGCCGAATATCGAGAACCGCTCGACGATCGACCTCGATGAGTTCCACCAGGGCCTGTCTGTTCTGCACGGAGAACTGGCGTGCCTGGCGTGCCACAACCCGGGCGACTACGACACGCTCCGATTGGCCGACGGGCGTGCGATCGAGTTCAGCAACGTGATGACGCTGTGCGCGCAGTGCCACGGCCCCCAGTGGACGGACTACCAGCGCGGCGCGCACGGAGGCATGAGCGGTCACTGGGATCTCACGCGGGGTGGGCGGGTCAGGAACAACTGCATCGACTGCCACGATCCACACGCGCCGGCGTTCCCGATGATGCAACCGACGTTCAAGCCGAGGGACCGTTTCCTCGCACCCGCCCACTCGCGGGAGGGGGGCGGCCATGGGTGAGCGGAAGAGCATCTCCCTGCCGGTTCTCGGGCAGGTCTCACGAAGAACGGCGATGAAGGGGGTGGGCGCCACCCTGGGCGCCGGCGCGTTCGCGGCCGCCATATCGCCGCTTCGCCGGATCGATGAGAAGGTGACCGCCGAGGAGTTCATGCAGCGGCACTACAAGGAGCTGTCCGACAGCGACAAGCGCGACGTCTTCACCCGACTCGAGGCCCAGGCGCAAGACGAGTACGGCGCGGACGTCAGCATCTCAGACCCTCGCCCGATCCCGGGAACCCTCTTCGTGTACGCGATCAACCTCAGCCTCTGCAACGGCAACGGCAAGTGCGTGGAGGCGTGCCACCGCGAGAACAACCACGATCGCGCGACCAATCAGTCCTATATCCGCGTGCTCGAGATGCCCATAGGCACCATGGACATGGAGCAGGGCAACACCACCTACGACCACCCCGTCCCCGCCGAGGGGAAGTTCTACATGCCGGTCCAGTGCCAGCAGTGCCAGGAGCCGCCATGCGTCGATGTGTGCCCCGTCGAGGCGACGTGGCAGGAGGACGACGGCATCGTCGTCGTCGACTACAACTGGTGCATCGGCTGCCGCTACTGCGAAGCCGCCTGCCCGTACCACGCCCGGCGGTTCAACTGGAAGAAGCCCGAGATCCCGGCCGACGAGGTCAACCCGGATCAGGGTTTCCTCTCCAACCGCATCCGGCCCGAGGGAGTGGTGGAGAAGTGCCACTTCTGCCTGCACCGGACCAGGAACGGCCGGCTCCCGGCCTGCCTCGAGGCCTGCCCGACCGGTGCTCGAGTCTTCGGGAACATCCTCGATCCCGACTCAGACGTGCGCTGGATCATGGAGAACAAGCGCGTGTATGTCCTGAAAGAAGAACTCGGGACCGCCCCCAGTTTCTTCTATTTCTTCGATAGCTAGGCGTCACCAGCGATTGAGAAGCCGATGAGTCAGGCGAGCACACACGAGCACCGGCCTCAGCATTGGATGAGCTATCCGCGATTCCTCTCGCGGTCGCTCGGCCTCGCCACCGATGGGAGCTTCGGCTTCTACGCGTGGATGACCTGCCTGACCGCGGTCTTTCTCGTCGGCGCCAACGCATGGGCGAATCAGGTCGTCCAAGGCATGGTCGTGACGAACATGACGGACCACGTCTCCTGGGGACTCTACATCGCGAACTTCACGTTCATGGTCGGCGTGGCAGCCGGCGGCGTGATGATGGTGATCCCTGCGTACCTGTATCACGACAAGCAGATGCACGATGTCGTCATCCTCGGCGAACTGCTGGCGGTCGCCGCGATCGTGATGTGCCTGATGTTCGTGACCGCCGATCTCGGGCGTCCGGATCGGTTCTGGCACCTCATCCCGGGAATCGGCCGCTTCAACTTCCCGATCTCCATGCTGACGTGGGACGTGATCGTCCTGAACGGGTATCTCCTCCTGAATCTCCATATCTGCGGATACCTGCTGTACACCCGGTTCCTCGGGCTCACGCCCAATCCCCGGTGGTACGTGCCGTTCGTCTTCGTCTCGATCGTCTGGGCGATCTCCATCCACACCGTCACGGCGTTCCTCTACGCCGGTCTCGGCGGTCGCCCGTTCTGGAACACCGCGCTCCTCGCCCCCAGGTTTCTCGCCTCCGCGTTCGTGTCCGGCCCGGCGTTCATAATCCTGTCGATGTTCGCGCTGCGCAAACTTGCGCGGGTGCCGCTGCCGGACGGGCCGGTGCACACCCTCGTGAAGATCATCCGCATAACGATCCTCATAAACCTGTTCATGCTCGCCAGCGAGCTGTTCACGGAGTTCTACTCCGGCGGCGCGCACACGAGTTCCGCCAGGTACCTGTACTTCGGCCTCCACGGCTTCAACGGGCTGGTTCCCTGGGCTTGGTCCGCGATCGTCCTGAACGTCATCGCGGCTGCGCTGTTCCTCACCCCAGCAGCGATGACGCGCATGTCCGTGGTGACCATCGCGTGCGCGCTGGCGTTCATCGGTGTCTGGATCGAGAAGGGCATGGGGCTGATCATCCCCGGTTTCATCCCCAGCACGCTCCACGAGATCGTCGAATACACCCCCAGCCTCGTCGAGTGGAAGGTCACAGCCGGCATCTGGGCGTTCGGCCTGATGATCTACACCATCGCGCTCAAGATCACCATCCCGATTTTCTCGGGGCGTGTCCGCGATCTCGCCCGAGATCCGGAGTGACGTCGCGGCAGAGCCCAAAATGCTCCCAGCCCCGTCGGCGCACAAGAAAGGCCAGCCATACGTGGCTGGCCTTTCTCGCTTTTCGCAATGGCGGGGCGCGGGATTCGTATCGTCCCAAGTGCTGAGATCAGTCGAGTACCACAATCGGCCGCTCGAAGATCAAGCGCCGAGCCGGGACACTCGGCCGGGCAACCAAACCCGTCTTCGGCGGGTGAACGAGCCGTCAGGCGCGCCGACGACGCGCGAGACCGAAGCCGGCGAGGCCCGCCAGGCCAAGAGTTCCGGGGCTGGGAACGAGCGCCACGATGCTCCCGCTCGAGAAAGAGTCGCCGGACGAGGCGCCCGCGAAGTCGAGCGAACCAAGGCTGGAGGACGGCAGGCCGAGAGCGTTCCCGTAGTCCTGGATCAGGACCTCCCACGTCTCGCCCGGCTCGAAGACGCCATCCGGCGTCATCGTCTCGGCGATCAGCGTCCGGTTCACACCCAGCGTGTCGATCCGGAACGCCTGGGTCGCGATGCCCGGAGCCGCGAAGCTCGTGGCGAGACCGTCCGGATTGCTGATCATGGTCTCGGGATCCGCGACGTAGAACAGGTCCGTCCAGCTGCGGCCGCTCAGGTTCGTGATGATCAGCACCGAATTGGGGATACTCGGGCTGTCGGAGGGGGGGCATGCCGGGATCGACGTGGGCGTGGACGACGCGGAGATCAGTTCATCGAGCGGGAAGAACGGGCTGGTGCCCAGTTCCTCGACGATCTCCTGCGTCCCGTGGTCGTCGCACACCCCAACGAGGTCTTGGTACACGCCCTGCACGGGGAATGCGTGCGCCCCGGCTGCGAGCGCCATGACGCTGCCCGCGGCAGCGCCGATCGTGGTCATTGAATTCATGATGATCCTCCAAGACTCCAGCGAGCAAGAGCGCCGGCGACGGGACACGCTGGAAAGAGACCCGAGCCGAGGAATCCCGCCGGAAGCGCGGCATCGCATCCGACGAGCGAAAGGGATCGAAGCGCACAGGGAACGAGGACTCCCGCTAGCGCCGGCGCCGCGCCAGCGTCAGCCCGGCGAGCGCGGCGAGTGCGACGCCACCGGGGGCGGGAACGGCGTCACCGGCGATGCGGAAGATCAGGAACTCGTCGTGGTTCGCGCCGCCGTACGGCGCCGGGTACGCCCCGCCGGTCACTCCGGCGTCGTGCCAGATCCAGGTGGCGTCGGAAGGGATCCCCGCGATGTTGTTGGGCCACGGTCCCGGGTGCGTCGCGTTGGTCCAGTTGGTCAGGAAGCTTGTCGGCTGCCAGAGCCCGTTGATCTCGGCGTAGGTGATGGCCTGGTCGACCTCGCTCTGTGTCGGCTGAACGCCCCCCGGCCAGACGGCGGGCCAGCTCCCGTTGATGCTCTGGAGGTACGCGCCGGCCGGGAAGACCTCCCACGCGGCATCGCCGGTCTTGATGGTCGTGCCCTGCGTCGTGTTCTGGAAGACACCGATGAAGCCCTGCGCAACGCTGTGGTCGGACGCCGTGGAGACGTACAGGTAGTCGGTCGGCGCCACGCCGATGGCGTTGTATGTCTCAACGGTCGGCCAGGCGGTGTCACCCCCAGCGAATGTGTTGGTGACGAGATTTGTGCCGAAGTAGACGTCGTACTGGTTGTCGACAGTGATGGTCATCGTCCAGTCGTCGGCTGCTGCGGGCGCGGTGACGCCGAGCAGTGCTGCCAAGCCGGCTGGGATGAGTGTGGGACGTGAATGCCGCATTGGTCGTTCCTCCAAGGTGACGGATACGGGTGAAACCCCGCCCGGCGCTGTCGCGCCAGGTCGGAGTTCCTCTCGCTCTTGGACCGTGATCTGATTGGGTGGCGAGAGGGAGCGCGTGTGTGTCGGTCAGCGCCGCCGACGCAGGATCACGAGGCCGGCGAGGCCCGCCAGCGAGATCGAGCCCGGGCTCGGAACGAGAGCCACGATGCTGCCGCTCGAGATCTGGACGCCGCCCGAGGCGCCCGCGAAGTCGAGCGAATCCAGGGCCGACGGCGGCAGGCCGAAGCCGTTGCTGTAGTCCTGGATCAGGACCTCCCAAGTCTCGCCGGGCTCGAAGACGCCGTCCGGCGTCATCGTTTCGGCGATCAGCGTGCGGTTCACACCCAGCGTGTCGATCCGGAACGCCTGGGTCTCGATGCCCGGCGCTGCGAAGCTCATTGCGCGACCGTCCGGATTGCTGATCATGGTTTCGGGATCCGCGACGTAGAACAGGTCCGTCCACGACCGGCCGCTCAGGTTCGTGATGACAAGGACCGCGTTGGGCGTCATCGGGTCGTCGCTTGGGGGGCACGCCGGGATCGACGTGGGCGTGGCAAAAGCGGAGATCAGCTCATCGAGCGGGAAGAGCGGGCCGGTGCCCAGCTCCTCGACGATCTCCTGCGTCCCGTGGTCGTCGCAGAAGCCCACAATGTCTTCGTACACGCCCTGCACGGGGAATGCGTGTGCCCCGGCTGCGAGCGCCAGGACGCTGCCCGACGCGATACCGATCGAGGTCGTTGAATTCATGGCTTTCCTCCAATGTCCAGCGAGCGAAACGAACGGCCGAGCGTGTCCGCTGGACTCGGGAACGCAGGCCTGAAGCCCGACGAGCGCTGGGAGTCGCCCGGCGAGCGAGAAGAGAAGAGACAAGAGAGAGGTCTTGATGCGTGCAAACCCGGCGGGCGCGGGGGGGCGCCCGGCGAGCGAGAGGTAGAAACACGTCACGAAGGCTGTTTAAGCCCGACGGGCGCATGTCTGCGCCCGACGAGCGAGAGGAAGAAACCGTCAGCCCGTTGACCGACACCACCCGGGGTGGGTGATCGAGGTCGGGGCCGCGTCCGCGTCGGCTTGATGTTGCACAGGGAAAGCCGACGCGCAGGTGAGAAGTCCGGTGAGTGCGGAATTCCATGAACGGAACGCCGCAACGTCGTCAAAGAGATGCACGCCCGCGGCGACGGCGCGGCGTTCGTCGGCTCCGAGACCGAGCGGAGTCACGCACGCGACGCGATCGGTCGAATCGAGCCGAACCAGCGTCGTCGCAATCTCGACCGCCTCGGAACCGCCCGCCAGGACGACCCGGCCCACTCCGAGCGCCGCCGCGATACGCGCCGAAGCGGCCGCGTCTACGCGCTCCGCCGTCGGCCAGCCGGACGCGCCGGCCAGTTCGCGGATCGGCTCGGGGCAGGCGTCGGGGCTGAGGACGAGCCAGGTCGTGCTGTTCTTGCGGTCATGCATCGAAATGACTCAATGCAACCGCCGTGCCAAACAGCACACGCGCCAATGCAAGGCTGTGTGAGCGTGAGGGGCGACGCGCACACCGGATCAGAGACGGCATGTCGCGCTCTACGCCCCTGGAATGCAAAGCGTGTCACGAGCGGGGCGCGCACGTGCCCGCGTGTGTCACACCCATGTCGCGCCGAGAGCGCGACACTCGAGTGCGAACGATGCACACTTCACGTCGTCTCGTGCGCGCAATCGCCCGTAGCCAAGATCAAAGTTCGAACCGGGACGAACCGGCGCGTCAGGCGCCGGCGGCAGACGCGTCCAGCAGCCGGTACAAGTGGCGCCGGCTGATGCCCAGGCGCCGTGCGGCCTCGGCCTTGTTGCCGCTGGCGGCGCGCAGGGCGGCATCCACCGCAGCGCGCCGAGAGCCCTCGCCGGGGAGCTTGGTCCCCAACGCCGTGAGAACACGGGGAGGGAGCGCAGCGACTTCGAGCGTCGCCCCGGTCGACAGAACCAGCGCCCGTTCGATGCAGTTGCCCAGCTCACGGATGTTGCCGGGCCAGTCGTACGCCAGCATCGCCTCCAGGAACGCACGGCTGGGGGCCCGCTCGGGAGTCTTCAGGAGATCCGCCTTCCGCGCGACCATCTCCCGGATGAGCGACGGGATCAAGTCCCGGCGCTCCCTGAGGGGTGCGACCGAGAGCTCGACAACCGCCAGCCTGTAGAAGAGGTCCTCTCGGAATCGGCCCTCAGCGACCATCGCCCGGAGGTCGCGGTGTGTTGCTGCGATCAACCTGATATCGATCGGGACGCGCTGCTCGGCGCCGACAGGAAGCACGGCGCGGTCCTCGATTAAGGTCAGCAGCTTCGCCTGTTGATCCAGCGCGAGTTCGCCGATTTCATCGAGGAAGAGCGTCCCGCCCTCCGCTGCCCTCGCGAGCCCGAGGCGTGCGCCGCTTGCGCCGGTAAAGGCGCCCTTGACGTGCCCGAACAGCTGAGATTCAAACAAGCTCGGGGTGAGTGCCGAGCAGTCCGCGACGACGAAAGCGCCCGATGCGCGCTGGCTTTCGGCATGGAGCGAGCGAGCCAGCACGCCCTTGCCGGCTCCGGTCTCGCCACCGATGAGGACCGTGACGCCGCTTTCGGCCAGCGCACGCCGGCGCTCAGGCGCCATCGCGTAGTCCAGCTCCCCGACTTGGCAGTCGGCGGCCATGCTTGCCTCCCTCGCACCCCCGGGGCTTACTCAACTCCCCCTGGCGAACACCTCCATCACCGAGACCGACGAACGCCGTTGCGGATGAACCCCTTCCGCCTTGGCGTGCTTCCTCACAGATTCTCCCATGAGACACAGAATTCGCAAGACACAAATAAAGTTTGCGTCCGGCGTTTCTGCAGGAGCCGGTTGTGCCACTCAGGCGTTCCGGCGCCCGAGATCGGCTCGCCATAAGTGGCTGGCCTTCCTGGCTTTACGCAATAGCGGGGGCAGGATTCGTACCTGCGACGTCCGGGTTATGAGCGGATCCAAAATCGTCGTAGGCGCTTGGAGAACAGTCGCTCGCACGATAAGTGGGGGATCAGGCACGCGGCAGAATGCGGCAAGATGCGGCAGAACGCGGCGAGATAGACGGACCTGGCAGTCCCATCGGTTCTCCGTCGTCACCCTCCAGCGATGGAGCGAGGGCTGGCTCACGAGCGCTCGTCACCGGCCTCATAGAGGCCAGATCACCGGGATGAGCACGAGAGACATCGAAAGGAAGATCAACATCAACGGCACACCTACCTTCAAGTAGTCGTTGAATCGGTATCCACCCGGGGAGAACACGAGGATGTTCGTAGTCGTTCCGATCGGCGTGAGGAACGCGGTAGACGCGCTGACAGCGACAACCATCATCAGTGGATGCGGCGACAAGTCGAGGTCCAGCGCGGCCTGCATCACAATCGGACAGATCAATACGGCGGTCGCCGTGTTGTTGATGACCTGACTGAATCCGGCGGTGAGGAGGAACACGCCGGCCATGAGCGCCAAAGGGGAAATGGAGCCGATCGAAGTGACGAGCCCATCGGCGATGACACCTGCGCCGCCAGTAGTCTCGAGCGCCTTGCCCATCGGGATCATCGCGGCGATCAGCACGACGCTCGACCAGCTGATCGATCGATAAGCTTGAGGAGCCGACAGGCATCCGCCAAGGATCATCACTGCCGCGGCAACCAGCGCTGCTATCACGGTGGGGACGATGCCCGTCACCATCAAAACGACCATGAGTATCAGCGCAGCGATGGCAACGGCGGCGCGCGGGCCCAGCCCGCCCATTTCGCGTGCCATCGCTTCGGGTGTCCCGACGACGACAAAGTTGCGCCTCTCACGCTGTAGCGCACCGATGGCGTCCCAAGTTCCTCGGACGAGCAGAGAGTCGCCGAATTGCATCTTCAGCTCGCGTCCGACAACAGATTTGCCATGCCGGCGCACGGCTAAGAGCTGAACCTGGAATCTCTCTGCGAAATCTCCGACGCCTATTGAGGTCCCGAGCAACTCGGATCGCGGGGTGGGAAGCACTTCGGCCAAGCCGAATTCCCGAGAAGTGAATTCGTTCACAGACCCAGCTGGCGGTGCTCGCCTCACACCCAAGTCGCGTTCGAGTCTATCGACACTCTCCTCGGACGCACGAACTACCAGAACGTCGTTTCTTTGCAGTACCAGATCTGGCGCAGACTCCCGCCCCTCCACAAGCAGCACCGGCGCGCCATAGGTGGGGCCGAGCGCGGCTTCCTGCAGGGTCTTGCCGATGAGGCTCGAACTCGTTCCGATGTCCAGGCGAACCTGATTCTCGTCGAGCGAGTAGGCCAACGCGAGATCCGCCTGTTCCGCGGATGCATCGATCGGCCGCTGATGCGTCGGATTGGCTGGAAGGAGCCGGCGGCCGACCAGCGACATATAGAGAATGGCCACTGCCAGGAGCGGCCCGCCGATCAACGCGAACTCGAAGAAGCTGAAGGCGCGAATGCCCGACTGCTCGAGCGTCTGGGCAACGACGATGTTTGGCGGTGTGCCGGTGAGCGTGAGAAGCCCACCGGTATTCGCGGCGAATGCTAGCGGAATGAGGAATCTTGATGGCACGCTGCCCACGGTCCAACTGGCTGCCACCACGGCCGGAAGCAGCGTCGCGACGGTACCCGTGTTGCTGATAAACGCAGACAGGAGTGCTGTACCGGCCATGACGACGACGAGCAGGCGGGTCTTGGATCCGCGCGCCGCATCCAGAAGCCGCGTTCCTCCCCAACCGGTAACTCCCGTTTGAGACAACCCTTCGCCCACGACGAACAGCGCCGCGATCATCACGACAGTGGAATTGCCGAATCCCGAGAGAGCATCGCTCGTGGAAACCACGCCGGAGAGCGCGAGCGCGAGCAGCGAAAGCAACGCCACCAGGTCGGGCGACCATCGCCCCCAGATGAACAGCGCGATAGTCACGCTCAGAATGACGAAGGTCGTGATCATGCCTCGACTGTGGCGGCGAACTAGCGATCTCCCCACGGCGCTCAGTCTGCACTGACACCCTCGTTGCACGGCGCGCCCGACGCGCCGGATGGCTATCACGAGAGCAGCCGCCCGTGGATCCGAATCCTAATCGGCCGCACGGCTCGAAACGTGGGCACGCCGTCACTCGTCTGTAGTCGCAGCGCACTTCTCCGGGATCGTCGTCGCCAGCCCGGGGCCGCTCCCAATCCGCTCCCAGCCCGTTGAGCGCAAAAGGAAGGCCAGCCATAAGTATCTGGCCTTCCTAGCTTTACGCGATAGCAGGGACAGGATTCGATTTCACTCATGGCGTCAGGGTGATCGAATTCGGCTTTCGAGCGGCGTGACGAGGTGGCTCCAACGTGCACCTGGCCTCGGTCTAGTCGTCCGCGATCCCGAGGCTCACGATCTTCTCCGTGGTGACCGGCGAACGCTCGCCGCCTGGGGAAACCACCTGGTAGACCCTGAAGATGTCCAAACGCCGGATCCGGCGCTCGGGCGCGGCAGCCTCGTCCCACATCCGCCACTCGAATCGTCCCCAGTGCTCGGCCTCGATCCGGCGACCTTCAGCCCACAGATTGCTCACGAACTTCCTGAGGCGGTACCGGGGAAAGATCGTCCTGAAGTCCTCGGGGCGTGACCATTCGATCGGAGCCCCTCGTCGAGCGAGGTCGATCTCTTCGCCGTTCTCGAGCGTGGCGAGCATCACCGGCCACGCGTCCGTGTTGGGCGGTCGGGGCGCGAACATCTGCCAGTTCTGGTCGAACCGAAGCATCAGTCCGAGCGGTCGGAAGGCCGGGGCGACGCCGAGTTCGGGGAACAGCGTGCCAATATTCCAGACGATCATGTACGCCAGTGAGGCGCCCGCCAGCGTTCGTGACAGGGCACGCGGCACGATTCGGACATCAGGCCCAGAGCCTCGCCTGAACCACTTAGAGACGAACCGGCCCGCCGCCGCGTTGAGGCCGATCGTTCGTTTTTCAAGAACATCCCAGACCATGCCGGGCACGATGACGAGCCAGCCGCAGAGGCACACGAGGGGGAAGATCCCGATCGCCATGAAGACGAGGATTCCGATGTGGAAGCTCGCAAACGCAGCGACGATGCCGAGACGCACCCATCGCGTGAATACCGGGAGCAAGACGAGCGGGGCGCCGACCAGCTCCAGCCAAAACGTCGCGAACGTCATGACGCGCAGCAGTCGGTCGTGAGGCAGGAGCCAGTCTGCCAGACCTCTTGAGAGATCCCCGTTGCTGAGCGCCAGGTAGATCGCGGTCCCGTCGACTCGCCACTCGTCACCGGTCTTCATGACCGCCGATAGGAAGTACGTGCCGACCACGAGCAGGATGATCGATGCCGAGGCGATCGTGCACGTCTCGCGCGGTAGATCGCCAGGCTCCTTCGCGGAGCGCAGGGCGTCGACCGACCATCGCGCCCCAAGCGGCAGGAACATCGCCCAGAACAGGAGGAGCACAAAGAGCTCGTCTCCCGCGCTCAGGATGAGCGGGTTTCGAGACTGGAGCGACGCCAACAGAATCCAACTCGAGATGGTTGCGAGCTTCGTCCGCCAGCCGAGCAGGAGCATGCACGCGAACAGGATCGCGATGACGAAAAGCAGTGCTTCCCAGAACGCGGTGCCGCCCATGGCGTGGACGGAGAGCCGCCACGGATTGGAATTGCGGATCATCAGCCCGCGTGAGAAAAAACCGTAGTCCGTGTAGTGGGCGACCAGGTCCGGTACGCGGGTGGCCAGGTCGATCAGCAGCACGCCGGCGATCGCTATCCGGAACGCCGCCAGCCCGCGCAGGTCGATCGAGAACACGCGTTCGGCGGCCACGCGGAGCATGCAATAAATATTATACCAAGCGCGTTACAAAACCTGTTTTAGCGCCGAACCCTCAATCTTCTCGAAGTCACTGATGAGCACTTCGCCGGCTGCGCACCGATTCCGGGGTCGTCAGCCTCCCGGCTGTTCGATCGCAACTGGAGCCGCGGAGTGCTTCGGCGAACCGAGTCCGTGCCGAACCTCGCGATTGGGCTGACACCAGGGGACGACGCGAAAGGCGGGCCTAAGAGTATCACAGGCCTGCCGGACGGAGGTGTTGGCTACATCAACGATGCGCTCCAGGAAGTGCGCCTCCGCCGAGCGGGGCCAATCAGACTAAAAGTACAAGGCGAAACTAGACCGCCAATCATCCGAAACGTCCGCGAGCGAGCCCTGCAGTGCACGCACACTCGGCAATCTGAGCATCGCACTTTCCATGCGCTCCGGAGCGTTCGGAGTGCCATATCCGAACAGCTTAAAGCTCGCCGCGCAAAAGAGCGGCAATCCGCTCTCGGAGCCAGCGAATTCCATCGCGTTCACCGCGTGGTTCCCGAGTTCGATCACTGGGCTCGCCGGGAGGGCATCGCCTCGGATCTCTGGGGCAATTGCTGATTGGATGTCAGCGACGATGTCATCGGCGAGTGGCCCGCCACCGCTGTCGACCATGAGCACCGAATCTGACGTGATGAGAGGTGGGATCTGGTTCCTAGGGACCTTGTGAAACTGCTCCCAGTCAGCCATGCTGAATTGTTGGGCCGCCGGCGCATCGGCAGAGTCCTGCGGGCGGCGAGTGACGAGCCAGACGGGATCAACTCCCAGAATCTCGAGCATCCGGGCCAACGCAAGGCGCTCGTTCTGTGGCCGGAGCGTCAGGTAAAAGACCAGGCTGCACGTGGCGCTCACTCGGGGCTCCCTGCGAAGACTTCGATCATCTTTGGATACAGCGCAACGCGGCCAAATCCGGCGATCTCATCGGGAAACAGCCCTACCAAATAGTCCTGCAGAAGAGAATAGGCATTCTGGTATCGCATGTTCCGCACAGAGGCGGTCGTTACCAGCCTGGAACGTCAGCGGTGTCGAATTCTTCTTTGTGTGACTGGACGCGACCCGTCAAGTCCATTGTCGTTTCTCTTCGGATCGGTCACCAGAAGACGATCGGAAGTCGGTGCTCCATTCCCCGTCGGAGAATGCCCCGCAGCGTGAACGCGCCCTCCCTCAGATTCTGCCCCACATCGGTATCGTGCTCCTGCCATCCGTCTTGCCATGCGGCGAAGTCGTCAGCAACGCCTAGCCCCTGACAGAGATCTTCGATCTCCGCCAGTGCCAGCGGAGCGGAGTGAACGCGCGTGTACGATGTACCGTAGAACCGCTTTTCCGGCCACAGCTTGACACTGCGGGGAAGCACGGAGGGCAGCCCGATGGTGTTGGCGTACCCGAATCCGTACAAGTGCGGGAATGATGGGACCCAGCCTTTGTGCGCATTTACCGCATCCCAACCCGGACGGTTCTCAGGGTGATTGTACGGATGGAGTGATTCGAAAGGCGGCAGTACATCGCGCAGCGAAAGCCAAGCGATGTAGAGATTCAGCACATCGTCAAAGTGAAACTGTTGAGAGTAGACACAGTCACCTTCGTCCGGCCACTCCGGTTGCGCGCCGCATTCCTTTTGAATGGCGCGCTTGAGTCGAGCGACTTTTGCCTTTGCCTGTAATCGAGCCGCGAGAGACGGCGATGATTCTGCTTCGTCGAAGCGAGATCCATCAGAGTCTACGATGACTCGTTTCGAAGCACCGCCAGCGATTTGCTGCGCAGCCGTCGTAAACTGGCCTAAGAAGAACCTGTGGAGGGGAAGGATGAAGCAATCGATGGACATGATCGGTAGAACGCTTCAAAGACCTCGAACGATGCCTCGCATGCCAAGGGCTATTCGTCGGGGATGTCTGACAACTCAAACTCCTCAATTGCCGACTGGGCGCGCGCGACGATGTGAGGGACCGCGTAAAACTGGGCAGAGATAGGGATCGGCTGCCCGGTGGTCATTATTGAATAGTGGCTCATTGCGCCAAGAAACTCGATGCCCTGCTGGACCGCGGTATTGTAATCATCGTGCTTTATGCTGTGTATCCACTGGTCATACTCGTAGAGCATCGCAGCTTGGGCCTGAGACGCATCGGATGGAAACGCGATCGTGAGGGCTCCCGCTACTAAAGGTGCAGCCGCAAAGAGCTTGTTGAGGCGGTGAAGTTTGCCGCCGATTGGATGCGGCTCAAACGATCCATTGCTGAAGCGTTGCGAGGGAGTTGAGAGCTTGAACGAATCGCCGGTAAAGAGCGAGTACCGTTGGGCTTGAGATGCAGATACTCGACCACGCGCACTGGTCTTTACTTCAAAGACCGAGTCTCCATCCTGCACGACGTCCATTGAGAATGTGTCGCCGACATTTAGCTCCGAGTTGGAAGCGATTCGAACAAAGTCCATTTCTCCAATCAAGTTTGTCGGTGTGCCCGGCGGCGGCGTTGTCGGCGGATTTATTGCTACCACTTCTAGAGTATCGGTGCGAACCCAAACGCTTGCCAGCCATCGATCCCGGCCGTGCATTTTGGTGCCCATCCGCCTATGCAGTTCTTTCCCAAATGCCGCTTGATCTGAGTCGTTTGGATAGTTGGCCCGCCAATTTGGAGCATCCTTAATTTCCTTGATCGCTGCTTCCTGTGCTGCCTTAAACATCTCATCAGTTTCGCTGGCAATCGGAATCTCGATGCGTGACTTGCGTCCGGATGGATTGTACGACCACTCCGCAAGGTCGGTCAGAAGCGGGACTCGATGCAGAGCGGATGATTGGCTCAAACCAATCCGTGGGTCCACAAGATGCGGCAGTGGGTCTATCCAGAATCGCTCTGTCGCCCAAGCTGTGCCTGTATGCCAGACAGGCAGCTCCACTCCTGCAAGAGTTAGTCGGCGCGAAGACAGATCGCGCGGATCATAGATATGGGCTTCGTGCTCGATCGCTCGGTGGAAGAACTCGATCACTTCCGGCCAGGGCAAGAGAGATGAGGCGCCGTCATACGGGTGGCTTGGAAGTAACGATGGTGCTGGCATAATCAGGCCCGTTGCATCATCTACCGTGACGTACTCAACCCTCGTACTCGTGACCAGCGCGATGTCACCATTCCCGATCCCATCTACGGTTACTAGAATCCCATCACCACCGACGGCCGTCGATTCGCGAACAGTCTCGAGATAGAACTCGACCGGATGGCCCAGTTCTGAGATTCCCAGATCGGCCGGCAGGTAGGAGCCTGGCGGGATGTAGTCGCCACCCTGCGAAATGGCGCGCGGGTCGCGAGCCGACGCGCCGCCGCGGGTCCAGAGTCGCATCCGTCCGGGGGGAAGATTGTCTGGGTAGGCCTGGTTCAGATCGACCAGCGCAGGATCGGACGCCGAATAGGCGATGGTGAACGTCTGGCCGGGCGACGTGAACCCGCCAGTCGAAAGGAGCACCGGCGTGAACGACACCTCGGGACAGGAGTCGTCTTCCGAGCTCGCCGAACCCAAGAGGTCGAAGCCGTCGGCATAGTCCGGCAGTCCGTCGAAATCCTGATCGAACGTGTTCGCGAGGATTACGCGCCCTGCCTCGAAGTCTTCGACGCGGTCACTGGCCAGGCCGTTAGGGCCGCCGGCAACCTGAAAGTCGACTTCGACCCAATTTTGTACCTGCACTGGAAATGACAGGACCACGGGCCCTGAAGCCGAACCCACCCGCAGCCGCAGAGTTGTCGTACCGGGCGCCTTGGCTCGGCAGCAGACTCCACCAGAGGCGTCCATCTCGGAAGCGCCGGACTGTGGAGACGCGTTGCACGACACGAGATCGGCCACGGACGAATCGTCAATCGTCACGTAGCCTTCCGAATAGCAGTCGAACTCACCAAACGCGAATAGTCGCGCCTGCTCGCCAAGCCGCAGTTTGATCGTTCGCGATTCCACCACTGCGAAGCACTCGCCGTCGTACTGCGCGCCCTCGAGAGGGTCTCCGTTGCAGTAGCCGTCGATCGGCCAGGCCTCGATCGCGTAGGCGCCCGGAAGAGTGATCTCCGCAGGAGTGTGGAGCCCGGTGCCCGAACCGGAATACTCCCAGCCTCCCAGGCTGTGACCGGAGATCTCTACGTCTGTTAGGGAGATGCTCCCAAAGGTCGAGACCTGCACCGACATAGGGATGGCATCGTTGGGGCTGGATAGCACGACAATTCGAGAGTCTGGCAGCGACGGAGCGAGAATCTCGATCGAGATTCCGCACGGATCTGGGCCCCCGCCCCCGCCTGTATCGGTGTCCGTGTCAGTATCCGTCGTATCCGGTCCAGTGGACGTGCTCGTGGACGTGGACGTCGACGTAGATGTGGACGTCGAGGTCGACGTTGAGGTCGATGTGGAGGTAGCGGTAGATGTTGACGTCGAAGTTGACGTGGACGTTGAGGTTGATGTGGATGTCGAAGTCGACGTGGACGTGGAAGTCGACGTCCCAGTGCCGGTGGTCGCTCCGCCGCTCACGCCGCAGAACGGGTTCCAAGTGCAGTCGAAGCAGCCGTCGCCCGAGCAGTCATCGACGCCCGGGTTATCGTTCCCGTAGATCCGGTAGCCGGTCTGTCCGTTGGTCCACGCCACACCCGCTCCGAACGGGTTGTGCGGCTCGAGACCGGCGTACAGATCTGAGTCCGTGATGCCGTACACCGCGAGCGCCTCGGTGATCTCCGCCATCCCCACTCGGCCGTCGAGGTCGCTGTCGCCGCTGATCGGGGCGAAGATCCCGGTCCACTCGGGCGCGTCCTGGCCGAATCGTGTGACGAGGCCCCGGAGATCCGAGAGATCCACAAGCCCGTTGGCGTCGAGATCCGATGCCGTCCCGTGCAGGTGGACGAGGTCCCCGCCGATGATCCCGCTCTCCCAGAGGTCCCAGCCGGACTCGTTGCGGAGCATGAACCGCTCCGGCTGTCCCGTGCCCTGGTCGAGCACCGCGCCGCTCATCGGAGAAAGCACTATCCAAGACGCGTAGTGCTGGGAGGTGGATCCCGCTGGAGCCTCTGGCTGCTGGAGACCAAACGTCTGCACGCTGTCCGTCGTTCCGAGCGGTTCAGAGCCGGTCAGGGCCGATGCGCTGCCGATCAAGAGGTCCGCTACGCCATCGCTGTCCTGGTCCGGGACCACGACGAGGGCCATCCCGAAGTAGCCGCTGGTCATCCCGGCGAATGCCCGGATCGGTTGGCCTGTGCGCCCGGAGTGGATCCAGACCTTGCCGCGGATGTCGGCGAACTCGTCAGAAGCGAACGAGCGTGGGGCAGAGACGGCCAGGTCGCTGACGCCGTCCCCGTCGAGATCGTCCAAGCCGGCGACCACCCACCCGAAGAAATCGTCGGGCTCGGGCGCAACTAGCGACGCCAGCTCGGTGCCGTCTATCCCGGCCTCGAGGACGATTCGGCTCAGAACGGGCGCTGATTCGTTCGTCCGAATCTCCCTGCGCACCGTCTCGGGGATGCCGTCCTGATCGACATCGAGCGCGAACGTCGGACGCAGCGAGCCGAGTCGCTCGCCCTCCTCTGGTGCAACGAAGCCCGAGTCTTGTCTCGCGAGAGTCGGATCGATCGCGTGCACGAGGACCGTGAACGCGACAAGCAAGCCGAGCAGCCCGTACGAGCGTGGCGACCGACCCGAAGCCTGAGTAAAAAGTCTACCCGTCTTCCCGTCCCGAGCATCCTGCATAACGAATCCTCGACTCATCTAGTAACTGTCAATGTAATAACGTGTTTCACAATGAGCGTAGTGGTAGCGGTTGGCGGCCGCCATAACCTAGGTAGGGGGGCGGCTCGCCATTCGGCTCGGATTGACGAGTGGATTGGGGCGGGGAGCCGTATGGTCGGGCGGTTGCGTTGGGCGCGAAAGGCGCTCCGATACGGAGTGTTTGCGTGCGCGTGCTCACATGCGGCACCGCGTTAACGCGAAACTACGGCAGGATTCGAACCTGCGACCTCCGGGTTATGAGAGGGGAGCCGGCATCGTCGTAAGCGCTTGGTGAACTGTCGCTTGCACGATCAGTGGGGGATCAGGCGCGCGGCAGAATGCGGCAAGATGCGGCAGAGTGCACACGAATGAACGGCCCCGATGCGCCGGGCCGACCCAGCTACTCAACCAAAGGTGCTGCGGATCCAACCACCTTCGTCCCGTCCGGCTTCTCGATCTCGATCCACCACATCGTGTTCTCGGGCAGCGGGTCCGGGGCCATCGCGTGGACGTCGTAGTCGTCGTGCGACGGCGCGTACTCGCCCCGACCCACGAACGAAAGCGTGCGGTCCTCGCCGCCGATCCACGCTCGGATGACGGTCGCGCCATTGTCCGAGTACGGCAGCTTGATGACCAGGTGACCCTCCTCGCCGGCCTTCAGGGCGCCGTGGGCCTGGGCGAGCTCGACAGTCATATCGCCGATGGTGGCTGCAGGGAGCGGGTGCTCCTCGCCGTGATCGTGGTCATGGTCATCAGCATGATCCGCGTGCGTCGAGCCGTCGGCGTGGGTGTGCGTGCCGTCGGTGTGGGAGTGCGTGTCATCGGCGTGGGTGTGGCTGTCGCCACCGTGTGCATGGCCATCGCTCGAGGACTCGGAGCAGCCCGGCATCGCGAGTCCGACGGAGGTGAGCAGGGCAAGAATGGAAAGTGTCTTGTCGGTGGTCTTCATGACTGGGATCTCCTGGCAAAATCGTACCGGCTCGTTTACGAATCGGCTGCCCCGGTCCAGGCCGGGGCCTTCAGACGATGAATGGCGGCGTAGCCCGCCGGGACGACGACGAGGTTCAGGAACGTCGACGTCAACAGGCCGCCGAGGATCACGACAGAGAGCGGGGCGAGGACCTCGTTCCCTGGCTTGTCGCCCTTGAGGATGATCGGGATGAGAGCCAGCGCAGCCGTGAGGGCGGTCATCAGGATCGGCACGAGCCGCTCCATCGAGCCCTGCACAATCGCTTCGTACATGGGCACGGCCTCTTCGTTCATCAGGTGCGCGTAGTGGTTGACGAGAAGGATGCCGTTGCGAATGGCAATACCGAAGAGCGCGATGAATCCGACGAGGCTCGCGATCGAGATGACCGGAGCCGTGTAGACCCCCGCGCCGAACAGCGCGGCGGCGTTCGTGAGGGGGTTGGGCGACTCGGTCAGGAAGATGGCGAGAATGCCGCCGATGAGCGCTAGCGGCAGGTTCACCATGACCAGGATCGAGACGCGGAGCGAGCCGATCGCCAGATTCAGCAGCACGATCATGATGAGCGCGACGATGCCGCTGAACACCGCGATCGTGCGGCTCGCCGCCTGCTGGGCCTGGAACTGCCCGCCGTAGACAACAGTGCAGCCATACTCCTGAACGATCGGATCGACCCTCTCACGGACCTCCGCGACGAGATGGCCGA
The DNA here is from genome assembly GCA_028289195.1 of Phycisphaerales bacterium. GTDB lineage: Bacteria > Planctomycetota > Phycisphaerae > Phycisphaerales > UBA1924 > JANQQR01. The sequence goes on from JANQQR010000002.1 coordinate 252,381, forward strand.
GGTTCGAGCCCTCGGCCACGTTGAGCGACACGACCGCCTTGCGCTGGGCGTTCTCCCTCGCGATGAGGTTCGACGCCATCTCGGGGCCGACGACGGCAACCTCATCGAGGCGGACGAGCGCGCCGCCCATGCCTCGCAGCACGAGGTCTTCGAGGTCTCGAACGGAGTCCCGCTCATCGTCTTGCAGTCTCACAACGAGCGAGTACCGGCGCACGCCCTCGTTCACCTCGGTGACTTCAACCCCGAAGATGGCGTTTCTTACCTGTTCTGCCGCGGAGCGGGGTGTGAGACCGTAAGCAGCGAGTTCAGAGGGCTGGTACTCAACGGGGAGCGACTGGATCATGACCTCGCGGTTCGCCGCGACGTCGCGAGCACCGGGCAGAGGCCTCAAGGCGGCCTCGATCTCCCTGGCGATCGCGCGGAGTTCGTCCAAGTCATCGCCGTAGACGTTGATCGCGATGGCGGCCGGTGTGCCCGAGAGGATGTGGCTCAGGCGATGCTCGATGGGCTGGCCGATGCTCGTCGTGATTCCCGGAACGCTGTCGAGGATCCGAGAGATCTCTCCACGGACAGTGGCGTTGTCATAGCCAGGAAGAACAGTGATCTCAATCTCCGAGTTGCTCACCGGCTCGGCGTGCTCGTCTCGTTCGGCCCTGCCGGTGCGCCGCGTCACGCTCCTCACGCCTTCGACAGCGAGCATCTGGCGTTCGACCGCGGACGCCAGTCGATCGCTGGCGACCAGCGAGGTACCGGGCGGCGCGCTGAGGAACACCGTCAACGTGCCTTCCTGGAATTCGGGAAGGAACGAGGTGCCGAACGTGGACGCGAGCCAGAGCGCGAGGGCAGTGGCGACGCCCGCGCAGCCCACGACGAGAGCGCGGAGCCTGATGGCCAGGCGAACGGTGGGCTCGTAGAGGCGCTTCAGGGCGCGGACGAGAATCCCCTCCGCAGCTTTGCCATCCCCGGGTGCGACCCGGAGCATGTAGCGGCACATCGCGGGTGTGACGGTCAGCGCGACCAGAAGAGACGCCATGATCGAGATCACAAAGGCAACGCCGAGCGGGCGGAAGAACCGCCCCTCGATGCCTTCCAGGAACATCAGAGGGAGGAAAACCAACGCGATGATGACGGTCGCAAAGACCATCGCGGGGCGGATCTCGTTGCTCGCTTCAAAGATGACCGCGAGTTTCGGCTTCTGCTCGGATTCCGGCTTCGCCGCGTTCTGCCTGAGTCTCCGGAACACGTTCTCAACATCGATGATCGCGTCGTCGACGAGGCTGCCCACGGCGATCGCGAGGCCGCCGAGCGTCATCACGTTGACGGTCATCCCCAGCATGTCGAGGACGAGGAGGCCCGCCGCAAGGGAGAGCGGGATCGCCACGAGCGTGATCACCGTCGTGCGGAGGTTGAGCAGAAAGAGCAGGACGATAACGGTGACGATGATCGCCGCATCGCGCAGGGCGTGCACCACGTTGCTGACCGACAGGTTGATGAAATCCGACTGACGGAAGACCTGGCGGTTGACCTCGACACCGACGGGCAGCGTTGGTTCGAGCACGTCGAGCATCGCGTCGATCTGTTCGGTGATGACGAGCGTGTTAGTCCCCGGCGCCTTCTGCACGGTCATGATGACCGCGGGGTGTCCTCCCTCGGCTCCGGTGCCCCTCTTCGGCGCGGGGCCGAACCGAACGTCGGCGACCTGTCCGATCGTGACGGGGGCGCCGTCGTGGTACTTAACCACGGTCCCAGCGATGTCGGCCACCGACCGCACCCGGCCGCTCTGGCGGATGGGCAGTTCGAGGCTATCCACGTCGGGCAGGTAACCGGCGCTCAGCGTGCTGTGAGACTGCGCCGCCGCGTCGATGACATCCTCGACCGCGAGGTCGTACAGGCGCAGCTGCTCCTGCTGCACCAGCACCTGATACTCGGGCAGCTCGCCCCCGATGATCGAGACCTGGGCGATCCCGGGCACCGCGAGCAGCTTGTTCCGCAGGTCGTATTCCGCGTACGCCCGGAGCTCCAGCGGCGGGACCGTACCGCCCGGCGACGACACCGCCAGCAGCATGATCTCCCCTGTGATGCTCGTGATGGGAGTCATCGCGGCGTGAGCCGAGGGGGGCAGGTCCTCGCGGATCGTGTCGAGCCGCTCCGAGACGAGCTGGCGGGCGCGGTAGATATCTGTGCCCCAATCGAACTCGATGTAGGCGACAGACAGCCCGATCGCGCTGCCGGTGCGCACACGACGAACACCGGGGATGCCGTTGACCGATGCCTCGATGGGGAACGTGACGTACTGCTCGACCTCGTCGGCAGCGAGGCCGGGCGACTCCGTCATGATGACGACGGTGGGGGCGTTCAACTCGGGAAACACATCCACCGGCGTCTGCGGCAGTCGGTACGCCGCGAACGCCAGCAGGGCGCCGGCGAGCAAGAGCACCAACGCCGCATTGTCGATCGAGAACTGGATCAGCTTCTTCAGCATGTGGCAGCGCTCCGATCAGTGGTCGTCGGCATGGAATGTGCCATCAGCGTGGAAGTGGCCGCCCTTCTGGGCGATCCCGCTCTGCTGGCTTGCGAGCTTGAGCTCGTAGGCGCCGTCCAGCACGACCTCGTCCCGGAGCGAGATGCCGCTGTTGATCACGACCCATCGCCCGTCGTCGATGCCCATGTCGGCCTCGACCCGGATCGCCTTGTTGGCATCCTTCGGATCGCGCCGGAAGAACACGTGCGTGATGCCGTCCCGGACGATGGCCGCTCGCGGGATGGCGAGCGCTGGTCCGCCCGATGTGTCGGTGACGACCTCGAGAAATGCCGAAACCCCGGGCCGGATCCACGCTCGCTGTTCGTCGGGATCAGCGAGCAGTGTTACGGTCCGCTGCTCGGGGTGGGCTTCGAGTCCGATGGCGACGGACGCTCCGACAGTGTCGCTGATCGCGATCCCGGGGCCCGACGGAGGAACGATCCGCGCCTCTGGAATGGCGCCGAGTCGCGCGAGGTCGGCCTGAAGGGCCATCGCACGAAAGCGCACCCTGGTCGGATCGATCGTCGAGAGCACCAGCGACGTGGCCTCGGCGAACGAGCCCTCTGTCAGCCCCAGCAACTCGACGATGCCGGGTTCGATCGCGCGAACCTCGATCCAATCGATGGATTCCGAGACCAGCCGCTGCTCATCGATCCCCGTCGCGGTGGATGCCCGGTGCAACGCGTGCTCACGCGTCCGCTCAGCGTTCTCGAGAGCGATCTCGGCCTGGCGATGCTCCGCACGCAGACGCGGGAGGCTCACCTCGAGCTCCGCGGCCTGCGCTTCGAGCGCAGCGTTGCGCACCGCTGCCGCGCTGAGGGAATCAAGCCGATCACGCATGATCGCGATGCGGCTCTGGGTCTCGTCGATGCGCGCCCTGGCGACGTCGAGTTCCGCACGCGCCGAATCGATGTTCTGCTCGCCTTCGATGATCTCGTGCTGCAACTCCGGCCACTGCGGCGATCGGAACCGGTACAGCACATCCCCCGGCTCGATCTGCTGGTACTGATCGACCTCGAGGCGCACCGTCCCCGGCAGTGTGAGCCGGTACTCGTGGCGAGCCAGCGGCTGGAGTTCGAACGCCCCCGGCACGCGGATGGTGCTGCCGACTCGGCGGCGCTCAACGCTGGCGAACGTGATGCCGAGATTGCCGCGGACCGTTGCCGGGATATCGATCCGGTTCGTCGGCGCCTCGGCGGTCTGTTCCGTCGCTTCCGCTGAACGGGGTGGTGCGGGGTCGGCGCCGCAGCCGGCCAGCGCGAATGCCGAGAGCAGGATGAAGGGTCGAGCGATCATGGGGTCACCTCGTCGGCCGGCGCGGCCGTCTCGGGGGCGTCTTGTGCTGTCGTCTGGGGAGTGGGTTCGAATGTGAGCGGCGCTTCAGGGCCGGTGAGTTCGGCGAGTCGCGTCATCGCGAGCGATTCGCCGAGCCTGGCATCGATGAGTGACATCTGAGTCTGCCCGACTCGGGTCAGGCTCTCGAGCAGCACCAGGCTGCTGCCCTCGCCGAGCTGCAGCAGGTCTTCGGCATCGGCCAGTTGGCGATCAACGAGCGGGACCACCTCCGATTCCATGGCTTCGCGTCGTTGCTCGAGCGTGTTCAACCGAACTCGGGCCGCGGCGAGCGCGCCGATGATCCGCTCATACTCAGTCTCGAACGCGGCCTGGGCGAAATCACGAGCGGCGCGCGCTTCGGCGATGCCCTGCCTGTTCGCGTTGAGGATCGGGAGCGGGATCGCTCCGAGGAACCCGATCCGCGACTGTCCCTGATCGGATTCGTACAGCGGGCCGATGGTGAGGTCCGGGTACTGCTTGCGGATCTCGCGATACAGAGACTTCTCTGCGACCTCGTACTCCTCTCGGAGCCTTACGAGAGTGAGGTTCCGCTGTTCGGCCGCGGCGTGAGGATCCTCGGCGTCGGTCACCTCGAAAGCGAGCGAGGGGATGAGCGTGAGCGGCGCATCGGGCGAGAGCCCGAGCAGCGCTCGCAGGTGCTGTGCCGCTTCGGAGGCGTCTCCCCGGTAGCGGAGCAAGGCCTGCCGCTGCATCGCGAGCTCGATCGTGAACAGGCCCGCTTCGGGTCGAGCGATCTCGCCCGCGTCCACGAGGCGATCCGCGGAAACGACGAGCGATTCGATCGAGGCCACAAGTGCTTCCGTCCGCTCGGCCCGCAGCACCGCGGCCGACCAGCGGAGCCATGACTGGCGGACCATTCGCCGCACGGCCCACTCTTCCTCGGCGACCCGTGTGAGTTCGGCCCGCAGCGCCGCGTCGGCGTGCTGCTTCTCCGCCTTCAGCCGGCCCGAGATCGGGATCGTGAACGCGAGCCCGGGCGTAACGATCCACGGGCTCGACACGCTCTCGGTGATCCGGAGCACATCGATCGATAATCGTGGATCATCCCAGCCCCCAGCGTGCTCCGCGGTCGCCGACGCCGCGCCCGCGCGGAGACGCGCAAGCCGGAGGTCCGGGTTAAAAACGAGCGCAACGATCTCCGCCTCCGGGAGTGTGAGCCCATCGGCGGGATCGAAGCCCGCAGGGATGACCGGCTCGGCGAGTTGTTCGGCAAACGCGCGAACCGGCTCGTCGCCGGGGGTCCGCGCCAGCCAGGCATCGCGGTGGCCGGGGAGGTCCAGCGGCTTTGGTTCGTATTTCTGGCAGCCCGTGAGCAACATCGCTGTGCCCACGGCGGCGGCCGCGCATGTGCGCTCAAGTATCGAGAATTGCAAGTGTCTGGTCTCCGGGATTCGTGTGAGGACCCGTCAAGCGCCTGGACGCGTGAAGCGCACGCGACAGGGCGAGTGGAAGAAATCCACTCAGATCAGGTCAGCAACACGAATGTCCGAAGCATCGCCATATGGGTCGGCGGGCCCGCACGCGGCGGCGGGCGCCATGGTTCCAGGACTGCATCCCACGAACCTGGGTTGAGACCCGCGCCCGGAGGTGGGGAAGGCGCGCACTCGAGATCCTTGATCCACCTCGGGAGTGGACCGGCGATCGCGAACAACTGGAACGCCCCGTGGCCGTGACCCGCGTCACAGCAATGATGATCCGTACTCTCGCTCTCGCACGGCTCGAGACTCTGCAGCTCGGAGCGCGGCTCATCTTGGGGCTTGGGCGGATGCCCATGCGTATGCCCATGCGAGTGCACCACCCCGCCATGCGAGTGCACGTGGACATGATGATGATGGTGATGATGATGGCCGTGACCATTGGAGCCTGCAGCCTGGTCCGAGCCGAGCAACTCCACGACGCCCGGCACTGCCGCCAGCAGCACGAGCACGGCCAGGATGGAGACAGGTCTCATCATTAGTCAGGGGGTTCACACGACCGGCGGAAGTCTAGCCAGGGCGACCTATCTCTCATCGGACAGGCCGGGAAGCCCACTCAGTCGAGTCGACAGGAAGGGCCGCTCCCGAGACGCTCCCACACCGCTCCGGGGCTCATCAGCGCAAAAGAAAAGCCAGCCATAAGTGGCTGGCCTTCCTAGCTTTACGCAATAGCGGGGGCAGAATTCGATTTGTCTGGAGCGCTCCGCGCCGTACGACTGGCGTACCGATCCGCCTGAAATCCGCCTTGGAGCGGAGAGGTCTGTCGTACGCCTGCCTGGAGCACTGCCGCCGATCCAGCCCGAAAACGGCCGGTCTCCCCAGACAGCCTTGCCCGCCCGACGAATCCCTGGCGGCTCAATGTTAATAGTCTTGCGTCCGAACAGAATCTCCCCACACTTGTCATGAGGACGCCTCCAACGACCGCGGGGGCGTGGCAGCAATCCGGGTTCCGGACAGCGACGATCCGGCGATGAAGGGGCGCACGCATGAGTGGTGCACGATGGGCGGCAGGGATACTCGTGTGCGTTGTGGTCTCCGGTGCAGCACCCGATTGCCGGGCGCAGCTCGAAGGTGAGCCGCGGGAGCGCAAGGAGGGCCTGCGCGACCCGGGCGACCCGCACCTCCACGGCGAGGTGCTCGCCCCGGCCGGGCCGGATCCCAGCGACTCGCTCGGCGCCCGCTTCGATCGCGCCAGCGGCGACCCGCTCACCAGCGTTGTCTGCGACAACATCGACCCCGCCAACTGCCAGGAACGGGTCATCATCAACGCCACTCCTCACGGTCGGATTCTCGTGGGTGAAGTCAACGCGGTTCGCCAGAAACGCTTCGACAACTTCCGCCCCAGCGCCGACGGCTACCTGCAGCAGGTCTGCATCCGAGTTGAGTACTTCAATGACGCGCAGTGCTCGCTGCTGTGGGACGACGACATGGATCCGATGACGCCGGTTGTCCCCCAGAACCCGAATCCGCACGACGCAAACCTCTACGGCTTGCTCCAGATCACGCTCTTCGACGACTTCCTGGGCATGCCAAGCGCTCTGATCGCTGGGCCCTTCCGGGGCGACTTCGGCGTGCCGGGCGCGATGGATGTCGGGACGGGCATCCTGATCGCCGCCAACCTGAACGTCGTTCAGGCCTACACCGGCGATTCGATCGGGTTCAACACACCGACGTTCTACGAGTACGGCATGTCCGCCACGTTCGACCCGGGCGACGAGCCGTTCGTGATGGGCGGCCAGTGCTACTGGATCGAGTTCGACTACGAAGACAACGGGAGCACCTGCGTCGCGCAGATGAGCGCGTCGTTCTCCGGCGGCCCGATTCCGACCGCGATCGGGTCCGGCGGGCCGACCGACGGCCTCACCGGGCAGGGTCAGGACGTGGGCGACCGGTTCAGCATCACGTTCGATCGTGGAGCGCAGCCGTCGATCGACCCGGCGACCGACCTGCGCTCGTTCGACCTGCACATGTGCATTCGCATCAACTCGGCCCAGGACGGCAGCGGGGTGACGGTCGCGCTCGCGCCGGTCTATAGCGAAGACCCGATGAGCCCGGCGTGCACCGCCCGGTCGGTCCCCTCGAATGACTCGCCCGACAGTCCGACAGTGCTCGGGCCCGGCCACATCGTGCCCTTCGACAACACCTGGGCCACGTTCGACGAGCAGTTCGACTCGGGGAGTTGCCGCCAGAACCTCGCCGAGGCGTTCGAGTCTTCCGCGGGAGGGCTGTGGTACTCGTTCGTCGCCAGCGAGCCGGACGTCGTGAATCCGGGGTCGGGCTCGGCGCGGATCGCGACGTGCCTCACCGATCAGACCGCCGGTGAGTCGCACTCCGATTCGATCATCGTGGTCTACGCCTTCGCGGACCCGCAGAACATCCCCGCGACGATCACCTCGGCCGACCTTGTCGAGATCGGCTGCAACGACAGCGCGTGCGGGGCGGGCCTTTCCTCGATCGATATGACCAATCTGATTCTGGGCGACACCTATCTCGTGCGCGTACACGGGCGGGACTATTCGGATGTCGGGACCGGGATCATCTCGATCGATCTGCCGGCCCCATTCGCCGAGAACGACACCTGCGAGATGGCGACCCCGATCGCGGCCCAGGATTTCACGGCGCCGGGCGGCATCCTCATCGAAGGCTCGACGATCGAGGCCAACAAGAATGTCGGCGAGCCGGTCGGCTGCGAGTCGATGCCCCGGATCAACAGCAAGCAGGACGAGGACGGGATCGACAGCAACACGGTCTGGTACAGCCTCGTGGGCCAGGGCCACTTCGTGCGGATCGAGACCGGCACCCCTCACATGGGCGACGACTACGACACGGCCCTGGCAGTCTTCTGCAGCCAGGACGACACCTGCAGCAACCTGGCCTGCATCGGCGGCAACGACGACATCGACAGCGCGTCGTCGAACTTCAAGTCGCGCCTGGAGTTCTGCGCGGTGCTGGGCAGGACCTACTACATCTGCGTGTTCGGGTTCGGCGGTGATCGGGGCGATTTCGCGCTGACCGTCGAGGAGGTCCTCGACGGCTCGATGCTCCCGATCGACTGCTGCGCCAACGGCAACGCCTGCGAGTTCACCAGCGAATTCGAGATCCCGGTGACCTCGATCAACGAGCTCGTGAACCCCAACGCCAACTTCGAGGCCTGCGACGACGGCACCGGTGTCCTGCCGCCGAACCAGATGGAGCCCGACATCGCCGGCACCAACAACTTCTGCAACGGCCCGGCCAACGCGATGGGGAACTACCAGGGCACCGCCGGTCGGATCGAACTCGGCGAGGTCGTCGACGGTACGCTGTTCTCGTTCAACGGCGGCCGGGACATCGACAACTACCTGTTCGAGGGACTCGATCCGGACGGCGGAAGGACGATCGTAGACTTTTCGTTCCAGGGCGAGGCCACGGTGTTCTGTCGAACCGAAGCCCTTTTCTCGGACTGGTTTGGGTGCCCCGGCCTGGCAACGGGCTTGCACTTCGGCGGGCTGGAATTTGAGGGCGAGCGCATCGACTGGCGGAACGTGTTCTCTGGCGAGTTCAGCCGAGACAACGACGGGAACACGGGGCCGGGTTTCTGGGACACGATGAACTTCGAGTTCCGACAGAACATCAACGGCCAAGGCGTCCCTTGCGGCCAGCGCGATCGGTACTGGTTTCGGATCAACGAGGCTCTCGACGTCGATCAATGCCCGCCACTCCCCGATCCCCCCGGCAACCCGACTATGGACAACCCGATGGACCCGCAGCAGGGCGACGTGGTCTTCGGCGACTGGGATCACGAGGACTTCCAGCCGACGATGGGTGATCCGCGATGGACGCAGTTCGGCACGCGCGGTGTCACGCTCGACGACCGATGCGGAACGACCTGCACAGACAACTTTCCCGGCTGCGGCGCCCTCTGCATGGACAATGACGTCTACGCGGGCGAAGACTGCACCGCGTGGGGTGGGCCCATCACTGGCGGGACGAACCGTAGTTTGGATGGGTGCTCCAACCCCGCGCCGCTCGAGGGAGATTTCCTCTTGCTCCGCGACGGAGTGCCGATCGTGGGCACGGTGTCGATGTACTGCCCCGGCGCTTGCGCTTCCGACGTTGACTGGTACAGGATCCGCATAGGGACGGACGCGGACATTCTCGCTGGGCGCCTTCTGAGCGTGCACTTGGACATCGACAGCAACTTCGCGTTCAGCGCACTCCTGCTGGAAGAAGAATGCAACATCCAGATCGATGATCAATTGGTATTCGGAGCCGCCGGCGTGCTCGGGCCTTGCGGCGGGCGTTCACGCAAGGCGGATGACCTCGTGATCGTGCCGGCCGGGTATTACACCGTTCGGGTTCGATGGGGGAATCTGTTCTCATCTTCCGGCGGATTCGTCGTCTTCCCGCTCGCAAGTCTGACGAGTTGCGAGTTCAATGGCGTGGCCTCAGGCATTTCCAAGTACATCCTCACCGTCACCTCGACACCGCTCTCTGACTGCTCCGTCGACCTGATGGGCACGCGCCAGGCAACCGCCGAGGCCTTCGAGGGCTGCCCGGCCGTGTCCGACGCCGAGGCCGGCCCCACGCTCAGCGAACACCCATCGACCTGTCCGACCGAGACCAACGACGGCTGCGAACTCGGCACGTATTCCGCTGATGCGCTGCTGCTCGACTCGGTGACCACGAGCGATGCCGTCAACGGCCTGCTGTTCAGCCAGCTCGAGGACGAGGGCAACGCCACGCAGACCTACATCGTGGATCATGACTACTACGACGTCACGGTCCCCCCGGGCGAGATCTGGCGCCTCAGCTACGGCGGCATCGCCGACGGCCCCGTGCGCTTCCAGGTCGCGGACGTCGGGCCCGGAGGCTCGCTCTGCGACGCCGAGCTGTTCCCCGGCACCGATACGCGCTTCCGCACCGATGCCCGCGGCCTGCTGCGGATCCTCGACGAGAACGACGCGTCGTCCTGCGACGCCATGGGCGCCGCGATGCGCACCATCTACCTCAGCGAGGGCAGCTACGCGATCGTCGCGGCGCCGGGGAGTGTGGCGTCCGGGCTCACGAACTCGGTGTTCGAGTGCAACGCCGGCCAGGAGCTGACCTACCGGCTGGACGCGTCGATAGAGCTGATAGGCGCGTGCTGCGAGTATCCGGCCGGCTGCTCGCAGACGAGCGCCGGTGATTGCTCGGGCGACTTTTCTGCCGGCGCGCTCTGTGAGGATGGCTACGAACTGAGCGCCGCGGGCGCCTTCGCGACGATCGTCGGCAACGGCGGCGTCGACCTCGGGATCGATCGCGAAGAGGCCATGGCGACCCTCGCGCTCGCGAGCCCGTTCAACTTCTACGGGCAGGTCTACACCGACATACTCGTCAGCGACAACGGACTCGTGATGCTGGGTGGCGACCCGGCGGTCGATCGCAACTCGCCCGCCCCCCGCGCGATCGGCGACACCGGCGTGCCCAACGGGTTCATCGCCCCGATGTGGCACGACTGGGACGCGACGCGCGCCGGAGAGGGCGTGTTCGCCCTCACCAGCGGCGACGTCACGACGATCGAGTGGGTGGTCACGCGCCACCTCAGCCAGTTTCAGAAGGCGTCATTCCAGCTCGTGCTCGACAGCGCCGACGGCTCGATCGAGTTCCGCTATGGCGCGTTCACCGACACCACGCCCCGCGCATCTGACCCGTCGAGCCTGGGCGATGTTCCGCTCCACCTGTTCTCCGCGGGCCTCGAAGACCCGACCGGCCTGCGCGGGACCACGCACGCGCTGGATCTCGCCGGGATGACGTCGGTTCGCTACACCGCGGGCCCGTCCTGCGACACGTTCGTGTGCTGCCTCGGCAACGGCGCCAAGGAGCGGCCGGGCCAGGTCGATTTCAACGACATCACCGCGGCGCTGGGTAACTGGGGCGCGAGCTACGGCATCAGCTCGACCGGTCCCGGGGACTCGAACTGCGACGGCTTTGTGAACTTCGCGGACGTCACCTCGACGCTTGCGAATTGGCTCGGCGCATGCCCGTAGCGGTTCTGGCCAAGCCGAACCGACTTCAGCATCGCAGTTCAAGGGGGGCCAGCCATCGCGGCTGGTCAATGAGACGCCCGTTCGGCGCTGCCCGATGGGCCGGGGCCGCTCCCAAAACGCTCCCAAACCGCTCTCAGCCCATTGAGCGCAAAAGAAAGGCCAGCCATAAGTGGCTGGCCTTCCTAGCTTTACGCAATAGCGGGGGCAGGATTCGAACCTGCGACCTCCGGGTTATGAGCCCGACGAGCTACCAGGCTGCTCTACCCCGCAGTCAGGGCGAGATACTTGGTTAATCGTCCCCGTTTGTCAAGCCGGGGTGAACCACCCAATCCCTCGCACGCTGTATTGGGGTGGGATCCGCCGAAAGGCACCCGCCGTATTGTTGCCCGGCTCCGCTCGCTCGCGCCTGCTTTCGGCCTTGCGAGCGTGCCGGAACCCGTTTGGGGCGAGAGCGTCCGATGCCAGGGCGTCTCGCCGGTCACGAATCTCGCAGAGGGCAGGTGCTCCCGAGAACACCGACTCAAGCACATCCGCTCGAGCACATAGAATAGTAAGAGGATCCCAGTCAGCTCAGATTTGATAGGTTTTTGATAGGACTGATGCCCCGCGACCACGGTCGCGAGGCGCGTTTCTCGATTCCGAGTAGTCTCTCCCGACTCTTGCCCACGCGAGTTCCCCGCGTCGGACCCCTCCGGCCGCGGATCTCCAGTGTTTGTTCTTCCTTTGGGGTAGCCCACGAATGCGCCGAATCAATTCTCTCCCAGGTCGATCCGTTCGCGCGAGCATGCTCGCCGCGATTGCCGGCTCCGTTGTGTCCTCCGCCGCGATGGCGGGCGGGGTCGTTTCGCCGTACCTGACGCCCGAGCAGCGTGCTGCGCACGAGGCGCGTCTTGCTGAACTCGAGGCGGAGCTCTTCGGGAATCCGAACCTCGTCAGCCGATACGGCCAACCGGCGAATCAGACGTCGTTCGTCGGGCACTTCCGGCGCTTCAACCAGGGCGAGACGTTCATCACGCCGACCCTGCGTCCGATCTGGAGCCGCAACAACTACGAGATCTACTGGAGCTACATCCCCGACGGGCAGACGATCGAGACGTCGCCGGCATCTGGGTTCGGGCAAGGCGAGTGCCCTCCGGAGACCGATCCGTGTCACAGCGGCCCCGAGGCCCCAGGCGATGCAGACGCCTTCTCCAGCAGGCTGTTCAATGCCGGGTTGAGCACAAATATCGACCAATTCGGAGGCCCGAACGGTGGCCAGCGGGCCTGGCAGACAATCGTCAAGGAGCAGTTCGACAAGTGGGAGGAGATCAGCGCGATCGACTTCGTGTTTGTGGCAGGCGGCGGCCCCACGGCGCCCAACGTCGACGATGACGACGTCGCCATCGACGATAACCCCAATGTTGACGACGCCTCTGGCTGGGACGTTGCCGCTTACGGCTTCCCGGATGAGGACGCCGATTTCGGTCGCGGCGACATCCGGATCGCGGCGACGACAATCGACGGCCCGGTGCGGGTCGACGGCACCGGCGGCGAATTCCTGACCTACGTCTATCCGACGAACGTCAACACGCCGATGACTCTCCCGCCTCAAACGCCCGACCCTGAGAACCCCAACGCGGACCCGATCCAGAACCCGGACCAGATCCCGATGATGGGCCAGCCGGACACCCGGGATACCAACTTCGGCTACGCATCGAACATCATCATTGATGCTGATGAAGCGTGGACGGACCCGGCGTACCCCAATCTGTTCGATATCGCGATGCTTCGTTCGATCGCGTATGCGATCGGGCTCGTGCCGAGCTGCGCTGCCGATCCGCTCGACCCGTTCTCAGTCTTGGAGCATCAGCCGCAAGGGTTCTTTCCCGAGGGAGTGAATCCGCTCCCGCAGTTGTTCCTCACCGACCTCCAGGAAGACGACATCCGGGCCGTGCAGAATCTCTACGGGGACCCGTTCGAGCCCAACGATGACGTAGTGAGCGCGCAGGACATCCCGTTCACTGCGCCGCCGGTCGGGGTGGACTTCGTCTTCGCCCCGCACCTGCTGCTCCCGTTCACAGCGTTCGACGATCAGGACCCCAATGACGTCGATCCGCCCGTGCCCCTGAGCATCTCGAACAACAATGTTCAGAACGGCTTCACGGTCGACGTCGACAGGTTCCGCCTGATTGTCCCGGTGACGGACACCGGGAGCTTCTTGATGGACGTGCAGATCGATCCCGCCGGCACGCCGTTCCAGGAGTACCCGTTCATTGAGAACTCTTCGCCGGCACGAGCGGCGGGTCCAGGCGCCAGGTTCATTGGTGTGTGCGACAGGACCGGCGATCCGATCGATCGCGACCCCGCGACCGTTCAGGACCTGAGCTTCAGCATCCGGCAGTTCGATCCGTTCTCGAACGAGTTCACCACGGTCGCGGAGATCGACGAAACCGAAGCCGGCTTCGGTGAGACGATCATCGATTTCCCGGTGACCGACGGTGTCTACTACATCGATATCGAGGGCGATGGCGGCACACGCGTGCAGCTCTACAACCTCACGGTCACCCTGAGCCGTCCCGAGGTCGCGAACGCCGGCCTCAACGTCGAGCCGATCCTGCAGACGCTCGGCGGCCAGGCGTTCGCCGACATCGGGGTCGACGGCACGGGCACCGGCTACGCCGTGATCGACGGCCCCCTCGCCTCGTCGCAGCACGACGCTCTGTCGGGCCGGCCCCGGCGGACGGTCTCGTGGCCGGGCGTGAATCCCGCCGTCACATCCGTGTCGGCTCACCCCACCAGCGTCGCGGCGCTCGCGATCGGTGGCCCGGTCGGTGACAACTTCTCCGGTGTGTCAACGGGTGCGGACTTCTACAGCTCGAGCATCGCCACTCAGGTCTTCGCCGACGGATCGTTCGCGCTCGGGAAGACCGCGACCTACTTCGGCATCTTCGGTCTGGTCGAGCCGACGCTCGTCCGCGGCCTGCAGCTCGGCGAGCCCGCGACTGTTATCAACGCCGCGTTCTCCGCCGGCGGCCAGAACGTCACCGGTGACGACTCGATCACACAGGCGTTTGACGCCGCCGTGACCATGTACGGCGTGACTGTCGTCGCCGCAGCCGGCAACAACGGTCAAGCGGACCTGCTCTGCCGCGGGGTAGACACGTTCGCCGAGACCGATCCGGGCGGTCGCTTCTTCGGTTCGCGCACGATCGTCTCGCCCGCCACCGCCTTCAACGTCATCTCCGTCGGAGCCGCCGGAAGTTCTGACGGCACGGCCTTCGACATCGTCGCCAACTTCTCGGCCAAGGGCCCTGTCGACGCGAACCCCTTCACGGGGGCGGGCGCCGTGCAGACCGACGTCCGTTCGGGCGTCGACATCGTCGCTCCGGGAACCGGCTTCACGCCCATCCCGCCCGAGTTCATGCCCGGCGATTGCAACTACCTCGGCCCGCAGCCGCTGTCGTCGCTGCAGGTGCCGAGCCTCGATCCGGATGATGATCCGGAGAACATCTCCGACACCGGATTCCTCGCTCCCGGCCAGGGCACGAGCCTCGCATCCAGCTTCGTGGCGGGTGCGGTCTCTCTGCTGCAGGACCGGGGACTGGAACAGAACACAGCGATCAACCCGCTGGTGATGAAGGCCGTTCTGCTCTCGGGTGCCGTGAAGCTCGAAGGGTGGACCAACCTCGGCGGTGCTCCGGCGCAGCCGCAGGACAACCGGGACGGAGCCGACATCGATGACGGCCCCATCACCGCGCTCCTCAATGTGACCAACCCTCTCGACAACGGCCAGGGCGCCGGCCTCCTCGATCTCAAGCGAAGCCTCGAGATCTACTCGACCGGTTACGACCCGTCCGATCCCGTTGCGGGCGCCTTCCCCGGCCCGACCATCGATCCCCCCGAGACCGATCCGGATCGACCGTCCCTCCGCGTCCCTCCCGATGACGTGGCCGGCGGAGAGCCCCAGGATCCGATGCCCGCGCCTGGCGGCGGGAATGCTCCGGACACGAACCCCCGCAGCACCAGCCTGACCACCCTGGCGTCCGAAGACGTTGTCTCCTCAGAGCCGCAGCGCTCGCCGATCGAGATCGCCCGCCTCCTCCGCGAAGCGGTCGGCTCTGATCGCGAGGTTCTCTATGGCACGCCGCTCCAACTCGGCGGCGAGAAGGACCCGGATCTCAAGGGCGGGCGAGGCGAAACGGCCCCGGCCTTTGCCACCGGACCGATCTCGCCGTTCATCCAGCCCAGCCTCGGCGGCGGAGCCGGCCCCGGCGGCGACGGCGGCGGCGGCTCGGGCGGTCCTCCCGACATCCCCGGTGCCGCCGAAGGCGGTGCTGTGGCCCGTGAGATCGAGCCTCTCATCGTCGATCCGATCGGCTGGGACTACGGCAACCTCGACCAGTCGAACTTCTCCGATGGCGGCGGCGGCAACATCCAGACCGGCTTCATCGACTACATCATCAACATCCCCCTCGAGACTCTCCGTCCCGATCCGCTCTCCCCGGGCAACTTCATCGATCCGGATGTGCTCACGGTCTCGCTGGTCTGGCTGCGTGAAATCCTTGTCGAGGATCAGAACTTCCTCAGCAGCACCGACCCGCGCATCGGCACGTTCTCGGCGCTCGAACTCGAGAACCTCGAACTCGAGATCTTCCTCGCCGACGGCCTGGGCAACCCCATCAGCTCGCTGCCGATCGCCTCGTCCGTGGGCCAGTTCAGCACCGTCGAGCACCTCTCGTTCGAGATCCCGCAGGCCGGCACCTACCTGATGCGCGTCCGGTGGAACAACAACGAGTACGACGTGTTCGGGAACCGGGCGATCGCCGAACAGCGCTACGCCATCGCCTGGCGTGTCGACTTCTCGCCCCGCAGCACGCTCGCCGCGGCCCCGTCGGACTTCGGGACGCTCGTCGAGATCCTGGGCTCGTGGGGTGGCCAGTTGGGCGACCGCAGCAACCCCTACAACGCCGAAGCCGACGTGAACCGCGACGGTGCGATCGACTTCGCCGATATCAGAGCGGTGCTCGCGTCCTGGAATCGCTAGATCGAGACTTCGGACAGTTCCGATGAACCCACCCGCTCGGCTGCCGCGTGCAGCCGGGCGTTTTTTTGTCAGCAACTGAGCGCCGCGCACTCGGACTGCGTGCGGAGGCTCACTCAGATGGGGCGGAGCTCGTCGGCGCCGCCCATAGCCTCTCGCAGGCACTCAGGGATCCGAACGCTCCCGTCTTCCTGCTGGTGGATCTCGAGGAGCGGGATCAGGATTCGAGGGCTGGCCAGGACCGTGTTGTTCAGCGAGTGGCAGAACACCGGCTTCTCGCCGTCTCCCTCGCCGCGATAGCGCAGGTTGAGCCTTCGGCACTGGAAGTCATAGAGGCGCGAAGCGCTGTGGGTCTCTCCGAAATCACCGGTGGGGCGCCCGTCGCCGTCGAGCTCCCCGCGGCCCGGCATCCAGCACTCGATGTCGATCATGTCGGCGTTCTTGGGGCCGAGATCGCCCGTGCAGCACTGAAGCAAGCGGTAGGGCAGTCCGAGTTCATGCAAGAGTTCCTCGACGATCGAGATCATCTTCTCGTGCCAGCGGCGGCTCTCCTGCTCATCAGCACGGCAGATCACGACCTGCTCCACCTTGTCGAACTGGTGGATCCGGTACAGGCCGGCGGTGTCACGGCCCGCGGCTCCGGCTTCCCGCCGGAAGCACGTGCTGACCGTGGCGTACTGCAGAGGCAGCCTGTCGGCATCGAGGATCTCGTCGGCGTGCAAGCCCATCAGGCCGACCTCGCCCGTGCCGGTCAGGAACAGGTCGTGCCCGGCGCCGCGTGCGCTCTCTTCAATGAGATAGGTCTGATCGCGTCCGGAGGGAAAGAACCCCGTCCCCTCCATGCACTCTTCTCTCACCAGGACGGGCACCGACATCGGCTGGAAGCCGTGCCGCGCCACGATGAGGTCGAACGCGAACCGCAGGACGGCCTGATGGAGGCGCATACCGTTGCCGGTGAGCACGTAGCTTCTTGTGCCGGCCATCTTCACGCCGCGCTCGAAGTCAGCGAGACCCAGCGTGTCGATGAGCTCCATATGCGTGCGCGGCGCGAAGCCACGGTTCTCCGCAAACGAACGCGAAAGGTCAAAGCCGTCGGGCGACCAGCGCCGCAGTTCGACGTTCTCGTCGGCGCTCGCGCCGACCGGCACGTCCGGGTCGGCCGGTTGTGGGATCTTGAGAAGCAGCCCGCGGAGTTCGGGTTCGAGTTCGGCCAGTTTCTGGTCGAACCCCCGCACCTCGTCCTTGAGCGCCGCGGGTCTCGACCGGAGCTCGTCGAGTTCCGACTCGATCCGGCTCTTCTCATCGCCCTCGGCCTTCTTCAGTTGACCCATCAGCTTGCCGATCAGCGGGCCGCTTTGCTTGGCCAGCCTGTTCTGCTCGGCACGCAGGTCCTCCTGGGCGCGCATCAGATCACGCTTCTGAGCATCCAGCTCGAGCACCCGATCGATGTCGACATCGATTCCCTTGTTGGTCGCTCCTGTCCGGAACACGCCCGGCTCTTCGCGAAGTCGCTTGAGGTCAATCATGGGGCCGGGATGGTACACGGGGCCCACATCCGGAGGCGGGGCATCCCGGCTCGGCCGGACGCGCGCGAAAAAAAAGCCAGGGCCGCCTGTTCAGCGACCCTGGCTTCTGCCACACGTAGCCGAAGCTGCGTGCGAAGGTCTGGTGGTAGGCCTCTCCACCATTCCCCCTAGTTGTGAAAGAGCTTCCCGACTCCTTCACAGACGTGTTCGGCCGCGGCAATTTGGCCTTCGATCTGCCGCAGCTTCCCTTGCCCGGATTGCTCCGGACACCCAAGCACAAGGCCCGGGTAGACGTGTCAACCCGCCGAGGCGGGTCTTCCCTTCGAGACCCTGCCCTTTCGGACAGGAGCCTCTCCTCTTACCAACGATTTCATCATACACCAAGCCCGGCGCACGGCTACCGATTCTGGCCCGGTCTGACGATTTTCCGCACGTTTTGGAGCCCCGCCCGCGGCTCCCGGGGTCCGCAAGATTCCCCAGATTCACGCCCGGGCAGCGCTCAGCGTGCCCCGGATCCGGCGCCGGGCGGGACGGCCCAGTGCATTTTCCGGATGAGCGTTTCCCAATACGTCCCCATCGTGTTGCGGACGATCCTGGCGCGGACGTCAGCCGCACGAAGCTGGACGGTATCGCCGCTCCGCAGTTGGTGGGGCACCTGCCCGTCGAGCATGAGAGAGGTGCCGGTCTGGCCGTTCGAGACGGCGTTGGCCTCGCGGATCTCGAGTTCGATGCAGCACGACGCAGGGACCACGATCGGGCGGAACGCCAGCGAGTGGGGGGCCAGCGGAGTAATCGTGAGCGCCTCGACCCCTGGGGCGATGATCGGGCCGCCGGCTGCCACGGAGTATGCGGTGGAGCCTGTGGGCGTGGAGACGATGAGCCCGTCGCCTCGGACCACCGGGCCGCGGTGGCCGTCGATCGACACGCCGATCGTGATCAGCCGGAACGGGAATCCAGCCGTGACGACCGCGTCGTTCGTCGCCAAACGTTCACCAAGTTCGATCTCCTGCCCGTCCCGAATGACCCGGCTGGAGATAAGCACACGCTCGCCAATCTCGAGTTGTCCATCGCCGAGGAGTGAGGCGGCCTGCGACCTGAACGAGTCGAGATCGAACTCCGCAAGGAAGCCGAGATTCCCGAGGTTGACACCGAGTATCGGCAGGCCGAGATGTGCACACCGGCGCGCCTGGCTGAGGAACGTGCCGTCTCCGCCTAGGACGACGATGAGATCCGCGTTCTCGCCGTCGTCCGGCGCCGCCGAGTCCGCCTCGAGCTCGGCAACCAGGCGGCCGTGGCGTGCGATGAGTTCGCGCACCTCGTCGAGAGCGCCGCGCACGAGCGGCTTCGAGCGATTCACCATCAGGAGGACGCCGCGTGGCATGGGAGGAGTGTATAGAGCGTTGGGACTCAGGCGTTCTGGGGAGCGCCGACGCGCCCGGGGACGACCTTGACCTCGGGCTGCCCCTCGGGTGCCCCGCCCTCAGCCGCCACGGCACGGATCGCCGAGGCGATCCCCTGAGCATCGAGACCCACCTCGGCCAGCTGGGCCGACCTGCTGTCCTGGAGGATCCAGTCGTCAGGCAGCGCAAGACGCGTGATCTTGCCCGCATCCAGACCCAGATCTGACGCGGCTTCAACGACAGCCGCCCCGAAACCGCCGTGGATCCCGTGGTCCTCGATCGTCAGGATCGGAACCCGCTTCTGGAGCAACGAACGGATTAGTGCTTCGTCGACCGGCTTCGCGAATCGCGCGTCGTAGAGCGCGACACGGATCTCCGGGCCGACGAGATCCAGGGCCTCGTGAGCCGCGATGACCGGGGTGCCGAACGCGAGCACGGCGACATCGGGCTGGTCCGGCTCCGTGACGGGACGCGCCCTGCCCAACTCGAAAGGCGGGCACACGTCGCCGAGCGCAACGCTGACGTTGTCCCGGGGATAGCGGACCGCGCTCAGGCCGTCCTCGTAGCCCGCCATGAACTCCAGCGACGCCCGGAGCGACGCTTCATCCGCGGCGGCCATGATCGCGGCATTCGGCAGGGTGCGAAGCAGGGACACGTCGCAGAAGCCGTGGTGCACGGCACCGTCCCCGCCAACGAGGCCAGCCCGGTCGAGGCAGAGGCGGACCGGCAGACCCTGCAGCGACGCTTCCTGGAACGCCTGGTCGAAGGCACGCTGCAGAAACGTCGAGTACACCGCAAAGAACGGCTTGAATCCGGTCTTGGCGAGGCCGGCCATCATGTCCATCGCATGCGATTCACAGATGCCCGTGTCAAAGCTGCGATCCGGGAACCGGCTCATCACCTTGTCCATCCCGGTGCCGCCAGGCATCGCCGCCGTGCAGCCGACGATCCGCTCGTCCCGCTCCATGAGGTCGGTCATGGCGTCCGCGAAGGCGCTCGTGAAAGAGCGGCCGCTCTTCTTCATCTCGACCCGGCAGGAGTCCGGATCGAACGTGAACGCCGCAGGCGAGTGGAACGTGGACGCATCATCTTCGGCGACCTCGAACCCCTTGCCCTTGACGGTTTTGACATGGAGGACCATCGGGCGGTCGAACTCACGCGCCTCGCTGAAGAACTCGATCAGCGTCGGAAGGTCGTGCCCGTCGATCGGGCCAACGGTGATGAGCCCGAAGTGCTCGAACACGGTGTTCTCGGCGATTGCCGCCTTCGCCGCCTCTCCCATCCGGTGGTAGGCCTCCTCGAACACCGAGCCGCCGGGGAGCTTGTCCAGCATCCGCTTGGCGGTTCGCTTCATCTCGCCATAAATCGGGTTGATGCGCAAGCGATCGAAGTACTGCGCGAGGGCCCCCTGGGGCTTGCTGATCGACATGCCGTTGTCGTTGAGAACGACGAGGAACTGGCGCTTCAGAGTGCCCGCGTTGTTCAGGCCTTCCATCGCAAGGCCGTTGACGATCGACGCGTCGCCGACCAGCGCCGCGATGCGGCGCCCGTCCGGCCGGGCGTGCGGATCAAACGACTCCTTGTTGAGCTCGTCGCCGCGAGCCATGCCGACGGCTGTCGAGATGCCCGTGCCGGCGTGGCCGACACTGAACAGGTCGTAGGCGGACTCGCGGGGCTCTGGGAATCCGGCCATCCCCTCGCGCGTCCGGAGCTTCTCCAGCATCGGGTAGCGACCCGTCACCAGCTTGTGCGGGTAGCACTGGTGCCCGACATCGAACAGCAGGCGGTCGTAGCCGAAATCGAAGACGTAGTGCAGAGCCAGCGTCAGCTCGACTACGCCCAGGTTCGGCGCAAGGTGGCCGCCGGTCTTGGACACCTGAGCGATGATCGCCTCGCGGATCTCCGAAGCAAGCTCCTCGAGCTCCGGCGTCTTCAGGGCCTTGATGTCTGCGGGTGACTGGATCGTTGGGAGGAGTCGCATCCTGGCTCCAGATTTCAATGCGTTCTGAAAGAATTGTAGGCTGGCGTCCGGCCGTCCGCCCCAGCCTCCCCCCACGAGAGCCCGGACGCAAGCCCGGGTGTGGGCAGCCTATCGGACGGATCAGCGGGTCCGCACCGCAAGGAAGTCGCAGATCTCGGCCAACCCCTTGCCATTCGCTCCGAACCCCTCCAGCGATTCGAGGGCCTTGTGCCGGAGTTCTTCGATTGCCTGTCGAGAACGCTCGACTCCGAGCACCCCCGGGTAGGTCAGTTTCCCTGCCTCGGAGTCCTTACTCGTGCGCTTGCCGGTGTGTTCGGCGCTCTGTTCGACGTCCAGAAGATCATCGACGATCTGGAACATGAGCCCGACGCACTCGCCGTAGCAAGAGATGGAGTCCAGGTCGCTCTGGCGCTCGCCTCCCGCCCCGATCACGCTCAGCGCCCCCGTGCGGCACGCGGCGCAGATCAGGGCGCCAGTCTTGTTCTTGTGGATGAGCTCAACCCGCTCAAGGTCACCCAGCGTGTCCGAGAAGCCGCCGAGCGTGTCCCAGACCTGGCCGCCGATCATCCGGGTCGTGCCCAGGGCGACTTCGCGCGTGATCAACCCGGCGAGGGCTGCGTCCTCGTAGCTGTCGACGATGATCTGGAACGACAGGCTCATCAGCGCATCGCCGGCGAGGATCGCCATGGCCTCGCCGAACTGCTTGTGCGCCGTCGGGCGTCCGCGGCGCAGGTCGTCGTCATCGAGAGCCGGAAGATCGTCGTGCACGAGGCTGAATGCGTGGATCATCTCGATCGCTGCGGCGCCCGGGAGGGCCGCCTCCGCAGAGCCACCGAGCGCCCGTGCCGAATGACAGGCGAGGATCGGACGCAGACGCTTCCCGCCCCCGAGCAGCGCGTAGGCACACGCCTCCCGCAGGCTCTCGGGCAGTTCGACGCCCCGGAGGTACTCCTCCATGAACGATTCGACCGCCGGGCCCGGAGTGAGCAGCGCGGGGTCAATGGTCGGGTCCCCGGACGGGGCTGGATGTGTCGCCACCTCGACGGCCTTCTTCGAGATCATTCTGGTCAACGTCGTTCTCCGAACTCCACGCCCCGGGAAGCCCCGAGTATAGCGCAAACCTCCGGAGACGCCCGCCTTGTGCTCCCCGGGCGCAACACTTCGCGATCAGCCTGTAAGATCCGCCCATGAGTGCCCTGGCGTCTTCCATAAGCGAACTCTTCGGGCGGGGCGGCCCTGTTATGTGGCCGCTGCTCGCCCTGAGCCTGATCTCAGTGGCTCTGATCATCGAGCGTGCGGTGTTCTGGCTCTCGGTGCACCGGCGCGGCCGCGAGCAATGGCTGGGCGATCTCAGCGATCGTCTCCGCGCCGGCGACGAGGCCGGCGCCCGGGCGATCGTCTCGGGGGATCGGAGCGTGTACGCCGCCGTGGGGAGCGCCATCCTCGCGTCGCCGCCTCATGACGGTTTGGCGATCGAGATGGTCGAACGATTCCGGCGCAGCTTCGAGCGATTCGGCGTGACGCTGTCGACAGTGATCACCGCGGCGCCTCTTTTGGGCATCCTCGGCACGGTGACGGGCATCA
Organism: Phycisphaerales bacterium; assembly: GCA_028289195.1. Classification (GTDB taxonomy): domain Bacteria; phylum Planctomycetota; class Phycisphaerae; order Phycisphaerales; family UBA1924; genus JANQQR01. The sequence goes on from JANQQR010000002.1 coordinate 275,252, forward strand.
TCCAGAGCTTCGAATTGCTCGGCGAGACCCGCAACCTTGCGGATATCGAGTCCATCGCCTCTGGCATCGCCCAGGCGCTGGTCACGACCGCGTTCGGCCTCGTCGTCGCGCTGATCGCGCTGTTCCCCTACATGATCTTCCGCGCTCAGGCGGATCGTGTGGTCGGGGCAATCGAGCGGCTGTCGGCCGCGAGGATCGACAGCGCCCAGAGACTGGCGCGCAATCCTTCTTCCGGTGATTGAGAGCGGGCGTCTCGGTCAGCCGGCGTCGCTGGCGGCCATCTCGTGCTGCTGGAGCAGTTCGAAGATGCTCTCGGGCGTGTCGGCGCTGTAGATCTTCGTCCGGAATTCTTCCTGCGCCATCAGCCGGCTTACCTTGGCGAGCGCCTGGATGTGGTCGCTCGTTCGATCGATCGGGCTGGCGAGCAGCACGACCAGCTTTACCGGCTTGCCGTCGATCGAGGCGAAGTCGATCGGGTTCGCGGGCTTGCCAATCGCCATCGTGAGATCGCTGACGCCGTCACACTTGCCGTGAGGGATCGCCAGTGAGTGCCCGATGCCGGTGGTCCGCGTGGTCTCGCGCGCCCACACCGCGGCTTTGAGCGCATCGGCATCGCCGACCCGGCCCTCGCCGGCGAGCAGATCGACGAGTTCGTCGATCACGGCCTTCTTATCGGTGGAGTCCAGTGGCGCCTTGATGCACCCGGGACTCAGGATCTCCAGCAGATTCATGCAACGCCCCAGTGGTGTTGAGGATGCTCCCCCTCGAGACCGGGATTCTACCACCACAAGGCCCGGCTGTATCGATGTTCGGCCCGACTATTCCAACAAGGCCGCGTACGACCCGTCGCTATAGGCGACCGGCCCGTCTCCGGGCAGGCCCGCCGGCGCCCTCCGATGTTCCCGGGAGACCTCGAGCGAGTGCCACTTCGCCGCCCACGCCACCTGCGATTCGTTCTCGGCGGGATCCAGGCTGCATGTCGAGTACAGCAGGCGACCCCGGGCTCCTCCCGAGGCGAGCAATCTGATCGAGTCGGCGACGATCTGGCGCTGGGTCCCGATCAGATCCTCGGTTCGGCGCACGTCGAATCGGTACTTCGCTTCGACTCGTCGGCCGAGGACGCCCGTATTGGAGCAGGGGACGTCCAGCAGGACCAGGTCCGCCTTGCCAGCCCACGCGTCAAGCTGGGCAAAGTCGACGACTCGGACTTGTTCGCTGCCCACGCTCTGGCGGAGCGTCTTTCGCCGGGGCTCATCGATGTCCGTCGCGACGATCTCGGCATCCGGGAAGATCTTCGAGAGTTGCCGGGTCTTCGTGCCTTTGCCCGCGCACAGGTCGACGATCAGGCCGGGCCGGAGATCGGTGACCGATTCCGCGGCAAGGGACGACCCCGGATCCTGCACCCAGATGTCGTTCCGGGCGCGAAGGAGGCGTTCCAGGTCAGAGTGCTCCCCATGAAACACGTGGTGGCCCGGCGCCGTGTGCGCCTCGCAGTTCTCCGGGAGTGCCGATTCCGCGGACGCGGTGTTCAGGATCACCGGTGCTTCGACCAGGCCGTGGAGCGCGAGCGTGCGCGCTTCTCGCATCGAGAACGTCTTGCACCACGAACGCAGCAGTTCCAGCGGGACGCTCGTCGCGACCGACAAGCGCTGGAGCGGGTCCTCGGGCAGCAACTCGCCAGAGAGCACGAGCGCCCGGCCATCGCCGAGCGGGATCTCATCTCTGCCATCTGCGAACGAGTCTCTGAACTGACGGTCGTCGACCAGGCCGTCCTCGCACAGGCGTCGCATCACGGCATTGACCATCCGGCCAGCCCCAGGACCCTGGGCGTGCTTGATCCACTCCACGGTCTCGTGGACCACCGCGTGCGCCGGCAGCCGATCAAGAAACAGGAGTTGGGCTCCCCCGGCGAGAAGTGCCGCGAGTGCCTTGGGATCGAGTCGCTCGGGATCGCGCTGCAAGTGGCGATCGATGAGGTAGCGGAGCGTCAGCCAGCGGCGCGACACGACGCCGTAGATCGCCCGAGCGAGCCCGGCGTCGCGGGCCTCGAGGCCGTCGGTCCGGACCCCCTCGATCCCGAGATCCGGGAAGCGTCTCGCCTGGTGGACGAGCGCATCCATGACGCGATGGCGGGGGTCGTTCGACAGCGTGACACGCCGGCGCGGTCCGCCGGCCCCGCGTCTGGGACCTCTCGAACCGGGGCGGGCGCCCCGCTTGGCAGGCTTTCTTGGCTCGGGCATGAGCCGGGAGTGTAGGGCCGATCAATCGTGGCGGAGTGCCGCGATCGGATCCTGCGCCGACGCCTTGATCGCCGGGTAGATCCCGAAGACCAGCCCCGTGACGGTGGCGACCGAGAAGCTCAGGGCGATCGACCATCCTGTGAGCTGCGTCGAGACGGTGGCCCCGGGGAAGAACCGCTCGGCCCCAACTCCGAGACCGAGGCTGATGCCCACACCCAGCGCGACCCCGGTCAATCCGCCCAGGGCACTCAAGACGCCTGTTTCGACCAGGAACTGCCAGATGATGTGCCTCTGCGTCGCCCCGAGAGCGCGACGGATCCCGATCTCCCGGGTCCGCTCGGTGACCGTCGCGAGCATGATGTTCATGATGCCGATGCCGCCAACGAGGAGCGAGATCCCCGCGATCGCCGCGAGCACGATCTGCCAGGTGAGCGCTGCCCGCTTGGCATTCTCGAGGAGTTCGTACGGGATGATCATCTGCACGCCCTCCATCCCGGGGTGGCGAGTCTCGATCAGCCGCCTGAGCATCGCGGCGTCGACCATCACGCGTTCGCGTGACTGCGAGGTGTAGTAGATCTCACGGATCTGGACGTTCTCGGAATTGAACGACCCGGATCCGCCGCGGAAGATCATGTCTCCGAAGCGCTCCTTGGCGGTCGTGATCGGGATGTGGATGTCCTGGTTCAGGTCCCGGCCCACCAGGGCCGCCCCGGCCCCGCCGGACAGACCGACCGGGGCCATCACCCCGACGACGGTGAAGATCTTGTCGTCCAGCCGGATGGTCTCGCCGATGGCGTTGTCGAGCGGGAACAGCCTCCGCTTCACCTCGTGGCCGATCACCGCCACATCCAGGCGTTGGTCCACGTCCGATGCAGAGAGGTACCGTCCCTCGGCCACCCTGAACGCGGCGACATTCTGAAAGTCGGGCGACGTCCCGAAGGCCTGACTCGTCATGCGGTACTGAGCCCGCAGAACCTGGGACGCCACGTCCTTGAGAGCGACAATCGACTCGGCGTCGGGGAATTGCTCCCGGATCAGCTTCACGTCGCCGCGCTTGAGGCCGTAGGTCACCGTGAAACTCGACGTATTGCCCCCGCCGGCGTTGGCGCTCTCCGCCGGCTTGATGGAGCGGATGATGATGTTCTTGGCCCCGAGGCGCTCGATCTGCTCGAGGGCGGCTCGCTTCGAGCCCTCACCGATCGAGACCATCGTGATGACCGCGGTGACACCGAGGATGATCCCGAGCGCTGTCAGGATCGAGCGGAGGATGTGCAGCCGCAGGTTCTGCAGGCCCAGCCGGACTGTCTCGAGCAGAAAGGTCATGGCATAGAGTACGCGTCGTCTGTTGATTCACCCAGCGATGGGAGGATCCTACCGGCCGAGGCGCCCGGAGGTCTCACGCTGCCGAACGTTGCCGTCACATCGGAGTCTGAGGGCAAGCGCGGCTGGGAGTTCGAGATGCGATTCAGCTCCCCGGAGTCCGGTCCGATCACGCGCAGGCTCCTGCTCAGTTGGCCCGACTACGACTTCTTGTCCAGGGGCGCGATCGCCCCCCGAGAGGTCGCCGCACGCCTGGCGGGCGTGCTCGCAGAGCACGCTGAACTGCACGAATTGAAGGCGCGCATCGACGCGGCCGAGATCCGGCGCCGGTACCCCGAGGCGGATGCGCTCTTCAGGCCGGAAGAGGCCTGAATTACCCTTCGGCCTCGCCGGTCGCTTCCGAAACCGCGTCGCCCTCGAGGTCGCCGGCCGACTCCTCGCCTTCCTCGGCCTCGGGTCCGAATCCGGGCATCCAGCGGAAGTCGAGGCGCTCGGTCAGGCTCTCGAACGAGTAGGTCCGTGAGAGGTCGACGCCCTTGGATCGGCGGGCCGCGGCGCTGATCGCCGGGAGCGACGTCCGGAACTGCTCGATCGTGAGAGGCCGCCAGGAGATCAGTTCGGCCAGGGCCAGACCGCGCTGCTCGCGGATGACCGCCGCAGCCGTGCGATCCATGCTCGGCGTCTGCTCGAGGATCGACGTCGGATCGGTCAGGCGCGCGTTCTCGATAACGGCTGTTCGGAACGCCTCGTCGTTGAATTCGGGCACCGGCGGACCGACGGGGCTGGTGCGGACGTCGACCTCGGTCACCGTCATCGGGCTCACCACTTCGAGCCCGAGCGATTCGGCGACCGACGACAGGCCTCCGTCGACGATCTGCTGCCTGTAGCTGTCGGCCTGCTCCTCGAGAAGGTCGAGCGCGTCGAGGAGCTTTAGATCCCGCACGACCTGGGAACTCACCGATTCCAGGTTCTGCGCCCGAGCCGCCGGGCGGGTGTCGACGATCCGGAAGTAGTAGAAGCTGCCGTTGGCGTCGCGCATCGGTCCGTAGATCAGGCCGGTCTGGATCCCGAGGCGCTCGTCGCCGCCGAGTTCCTGCACCTCCATCGCGATCTGCGGGAACGGGAGAGTCATGCCACCCGGCACCGGGAGCCGCGACGACCCGATCGGCAACTGAGTGAGACCCTCGAAATCCCAGAATCCGCCGGCGGTCTCAAGGCCGGTCACGGCTACAGGATCGGTGACCCCGAACTGATCGGTGAGCTCACGCAGAATCATCGTGACCAGATCGCCGAAGCGGGGAGCGCGGAGCTCCCAGTCGGCGGGCACGACCTTCTTGCGGCTGGTGCCCTCGAGCTGGCGACGCCAGCGCGCGACCTCGTTCTGGATGAGCTGGTTCAGGCGGTCCTTAACACGGTTGGTTTCTTCGACGCGGTACCGCTCGCGCACCGACGTCTCGTTGTCCTCGAACGTCGTGTCGGCCGGGAACTGGTCCTGGTTCCGGATGAAGTACTTCCGCATCTCCACCGGGTCGAGCGGGATCCGGGAGGCCAGCGCCAGGTGGTCGATCCGGAGCGCCTCGAACTGGACCGCATCGGGCTGCCGGTAGCCGATTCCCATCGGGTCCTCGCTGGCGTCGACGTCCCGGTACTCCTCGAAGTGAGCCTCCTGGCGCTCGATCGGGGGGTCTTCGAGCGAGTCAGCGATCTGCGTCGCCGGGAGGAGCGCGCCGGAAACGGTCGCGGTGTCCCGGATCTCCTTGGCGAGTTGCACGGCCTCGGGCCGAGAGAAGATCGACGTCGTGTCGGCCGCGTTGAGCATCCGCCAGACGCCCCGAGCCTTGGAAAGGGCGATGTCGAATTCCTCGGTGGTCAGGCCGAGAGACTGCTGCGCCTCGCGTCGATTCTCCTCGATCCGGGCGATGAGCAGGGCGACCTCTTCGTCCTCGCGGAACAGCTGCTGCTGCAGCCAGGTCTCTCCCAGGAACCGAGCCTGATCGACCAGGCCCTGGCGGTACGAGATCCGCGCCGCCTCCGAGATGAACGACTGCCCGTCCCTCACGCCCCCAACCAGCCCGGCCCGTTCGGCCGTCTCCGACAAGAGCAGCCAGTGCTCGGCCGGTGCGTCCTGATCGAGGTTGAACGCAGAGAGCATCGCCGGCCCCACGGTCATGGCGACCGCGTTCAACTCGGCTCCGGCCTGCTGGCGGTCCCGGGTCGTCAGCGAGCGATCGCCCATCTTGGCCATCGTCGGAGCGAGCGAGCCGCTGCCGGCGAACTGCGTCAGGCCGGCGGGGAGCAGGAAGATGACCATCAGCAGCGAGCCGCCGACGACGAGGATCACCTTGTTGTACTTGCGGAAGAACTTGAGCATGACGCCTCCGTCAGTCCCGGGCCCCGGGGCCACGGGACAGCGCAGAGCGGGACGGATGCCCCGCGCCGCGCGGCCGTTCGACTAGCGGTAGAACTCGACGATCAGGTTGGTGTTCACATCGAACGGAACCTGGTCCGACGACGGGATGGCCACAACCTTGATCGCCAGCTCCGCCGGCGTGAACTCCAGCCACTCCGGCACATGGTGGCCGACGATCGACTCCATGTTGTCGCGGATCAGTGGGTGCACCTTGTCCTTGAACGTGATCGTGTCGCCGACCTTCACGCGGAAGCTCGGACGATCGACCTTGCGACCGTTCACGCGCACGTGCCCGTGGGCCACCATCTGGCGGGCCGCCCAGACCGTGCGGACGACACCCGCGCGCCGCACGACGTTGTCGAGACGGCGTTCGAGCAGTTCAAGAAGACGCTCTCCCGTGTTGCCCTTCAGGCGCTTCGCTTCGTCCACAGTGCGACGGAACTGCTTCTCCATCACGTTGTAGTGGAAGCGGAGCTTCTGCTTCTCGTTGAGCCGGATGCCGTAATCACGCAGACGACGCCCGCGGTAGCCGTGGATGCCCGGCGGGTTCAGCTGCCGCTTGGCGGTGTGCTTGGGGATGTCGGCGATGGGAACGCCGACCTTGCGGGACAGCTTGACCTTCGGTCCGAGGTATCGCGCCATGGGTCTTCTCCGTCGCTCCGGGCCGTTCGGCCGGGAGGTGCTTCAGGGTTCGAAGCGATCCGGCGGCAGGGGGCCGCGTCTGCGGTCTGCCGTTCTCCCCGGCACTCGCGGGGAGAGGGATCCGGTCGTCTGGAATGTCGAGCCCCCTATTGAACACCAAACCCGGGCGATCGTCAACCGGCGCGCCGCTCGGTTTGGGCCCGCCCAGCTCGACAGCTACTATCAGTCTTTCCCGCTCACCAGGCAGGAGAGCCGCACGATGCGCCTTCCCGTCCTCCGAACCATTCCAAGCCACCGCTCCCGCCCCCACGACGCCGAGGCACGGGAGAAGTGCGGCGTGTTCGGCGTCTGGGCGCACCAGTCTCCCGCCCGCCTGGCCTACTCGGCCCTGGTGGCCCTTCAGCATCGGGGGCAGGAGTCCGCGGGAATCGTGGCGACCGACGGGCGCGTCCTTGAACGCCGCGCCGAGATGGGGCTGGTATCCAACGCCGTTCCGCCGCCCGACCTCGACACCCTCGACACCCACGCCAACAGCCGGCCCTCGATCCCCGGCGGGGCGATCGGGCACAACCGCTACTCGACGACCGGCGCGAGCGCCTCGAACAACGCCCAGCCGTTCCTCGGGCACTTCAAGGGTGGCCAGGTCGCGATCGGGCACAACGGCAATCTCGTGAACGCCCGCGAGCTCCGGGACGAGCTGGAACGAGCGGGGCACGGGTTCCACACCTCCAGCGACACAGAGGCAATCCTCCAACTGCTCGCGCACTACTCGAGCGATGACGGCTCGCAGGATCCGCTCGCCTCGGCGCTCGCACGCCTGCGCGGGGCGTTCAGCCTTGTCTTTCTTTTCAGCGATCGGCTCGAGGCGGCCAGAGATCCTTGGGGATGGCGCCCGCTGGTGGTCGGGCGGCTTCCCGACGGCTCGCCGGTCGTCACGAGTGAAACCGTCGCGCTCGACGTCATCGGCGCCGAATTCGTGCGCGAGGTCGAGCCCGGAGAGATCGTCACCCTGTCCGACGACGGGGTCTCTTCGCGTCGGTTCGCGGATGCCTCGGCGCCCCTCGCGCATTGCATATTCGAGCACGTGTACTTTGCGAGCCCCGCGACCCGCCTGTTCGGTCAGACCGTCCAGATGGTGCGCGAGCGCTTCGGAGAGCGCCTCGCGCAGGAAGCGCCGGTCGAGAACGCCGACCTGGTCATCCCGATGCCCGACTCAGGGCGGTCCGCCGCCACCGGGTTCGCCCGAGCCAGCGCGACCCCGTACCGCGAAGCCATCATCCCCAATCGCTACGTCGGGCGCACCTTCATCAAGCCCACCAAGGAAGAGCGGGCAACGGCGGTCCGTCTGAAGCTCAACATCATTTCGGAGCTCGTCGAGGGCCAGACCTGCGTCGTCGTCGACGACTCGGTCGTCCGGGGCACCACGACCCGCGCGAAGATGGACCAGCTCCGTGCCGCCGGCGCCAGGGAGATCCACCTGCGGATCAGCTGCCCGCCGATCCGGCACCCGTGCTTCTTCGGCATCGACTTCGCCGAGCGCACGCAGCTCGTGGCCCATGAACGAAGCGTGGAAGAGATCCGGTCGCTCCTTGGCGTGGATTCGCTGGCGTATCTCTCGCTTGACGGGATGCTCGACTGCGTCGCGATGCCCTCGCTCGGACGCGAGAACTACTGCGCCGCTTGCTTCAGCGGCACCTACCCCATCGAGGTGCCCAACGGCCTGAGCAAGGAATCGCTCACGAGCTGCTGACCGGATCCTGGCCGAATCGGGCTCGCAGTCCCCTATGCATCCTGCGCTTCGTGGCGGAGCTGCCCGCACGCGGCCGCGATATCGCGGCCGCGACTGGCGCGGATGTGCACGTTCACCTTGCGCTCTCGCAGGATCTCCTGGAACCTGCGCACGTCGCCGGTTTCGGGCCGCTTGAACTCCAGCCCGCCGACCTCGTTGTAGCGGATGAGGTTGACGTTGGCCCGCAGGCGTTTGGCGACGCTGGCGAGTTCCCGCGCGTGCGATTCTTGGTCGTTCACGCCGCCGAGCAGCGTGTACTCGAGCGTGATCTCGCGTCCCGTCTTCTGGAACCACGCGTCGCACGCCTCGAACAGCTGCTCGATTGATGTGTACTCAGCCCAGGGGATCAGGCTCCGGCGGAGCTCGTCGTTGGGCGCGTGCAGCGAGAGCGCCAGCGTGATCGGCAGTTCCATCTCCTCGGCGAGCTTCTCGATCGCCTTGTGCATGCCTACGGTCGACACCGTGATCCGCCGGGCGCCGATGCCCATGCCCCACGGGGCCGCGAGGGTGCGCACCGCGTGCGTGACCGCGCGGAAGTTCGCCAGCGGCTCCCCCATGCCCATGAACACGATGTTGGTGATCCGCCCGACATCCGGCAGGCGCCCCAGGCGCCACGCCTGCTCGACGATCCTCCCGGCGCTCAGGTTCCCGTCAAGTCCTCCGAGCCCCGAGGCGCAGAACCGGCAGCCCACCGGGCATCCCACCTGGCTGCTGATGCACGCCGTCTTGCGCTCGCGATTCTCCGGGCTCTCGGCCGGGATCATCACGCACTCGGTCTGGCGCGAAGCGTCCCCCGTCGAGCCCAGCACGGGCAAGGAGGTGTCCGGCGTCTCCCGCTCGCCGTCCGCCCACTCGATCAGGAGTTTCTGCGTCCCGTCCGTCGCACGCTGGTGGGCGACCGTCGGTCCGGACTCGAACGCCACCTCCGCCTTGAGTTGCTCACGCTCAGCGGGCCGGAGATTGGTCATCGCCAGCGGATCGCCGATGCCCTTGGCGTAGACCCAGTCGAGGATCTGTTTGGCGCGGAACGACGGCCAGCCGCGCTCGGCGCACCAGTGGCCGAGCGTCTCCGGCGTGAACTGGAAGATGTGGTGCTCGGGGTGGCGCACGAAGCCCCGCCTACCCCGCCTGCGCGCTGACCGTCAGGGGCACCGCGCCGTACAGCGTTTCGGTGATCTCCGGAGGCTTGATACGGATCCGTCTGTCCTTCGGGTCGATATCGCGCTCGCGCATCAGACGCTTCAGCGATACCGGCAGGTCGAACTCGGTGTCCTCGAGACGCACGTCTCGCAGCACAATCTCGCCGCCGAACCGCTCCAGCAGCGTGCGGCAGAGCTCGGCGACCAGGTCCTCGGGGGCCGAAGCCCCGGCGGTCACCAACACCGTTTCATCGCCCATGAACCGGTCGAGGTCCAGCTCGGTCACATCATCGATCAGGATCGCGTCGACGCCCGCGTTGCGGCTGATCTCGGTCAGCCGGACCGAGTTCGAGCTGTTCTTGGAGCCGATCACGAGCACCACGTCGCTCTCGGGCGCGATCTGGCGAACCGCATGCTGCCGGTTCGTCGTTGCGTAGCAGATGTCGCTGTGGGGGGGGCGCTTGATATTCGGGAATGCGTGCGTGAGCGCGTCGATGATCACCTGAGCGTCGTCGGTGCTGAGGGTCGTCTGGGTCAGGTATACCAGTCGCTCAGGGTCATCGATCCTGAGCCCCGGGATGTCGTCGGGCGACTCGACCACCTGGATCGAGTCCGGTGCCTCGCCGCGAGTGCCGACCACCTCCTGGTGATTCGCGTGCCCGATGAGCAGAATCTGGTAGCCCTGCCTGGCGTACCGGATCGCCTCCATATGGACCTTCGTCACCAGGGGGCACGTCGCGTCGACGCTCCGCAGATTCCGTTCGGCCGCCTCCTCGCGGACACGCGGGGAGATCCCGTGGGCGCTGAACACCACGAGCGAGCCCTCGGGGACCTCGGCCACGTCCTCAACGAACGTCACCCCGCGGCTGCGAAACCGGTCCACCACGTGCTTGTTGTGCACGATCTCGTGATAGACGTACACCGGCTCGTCCGGGCACAGATCGATGAGTTGATCGACGACGTCGATCGCCATGTGGACGCCGGCGCAGAAGCCGCGAGGGTTGGCCAGAAGGATCCGCATTCGCAGTAGTCTCTTCGTCTGGGAGATGAACGGTGCAGGGGCGTTTCCCGCGGGCGCCGTCTGCGCCTATTCCCCGCCGGATGATAGCATCGCTCCGGCTCCCGACCTTGAATGGGGTACATGACAGCGGCGACGTCGCTCATCTCGCAGCTCGACTCGTTCGGCCCGCAGGCCGAGCCCGCCTCCCCCGCGCTCTCGCAGGACGACGCGTGGCGTTACGTCCGCGAGCTTTCGCTCGGCCACTACGAGAACTTCTCGGTCCTCTCCCGGCTCGTGCCCGAGCACCTGCGTGACGATTTCGCGAGCGTCTACAGCTACTGCCGGTGGTCGGATGACCTCGGAGATGAAACCGGCTCGGACGAGGCCGCCCGGGAGCGGTCGCTCGAGCTCCTCGGATGGTGGCGCCAGGAACTCCGGCGGTGCTTCAGCGTCGCCGCCGGCGAAACCGACGCCGGCACCCTCCGCCACCCTGTGTTCATCACACTCAGCGAGACCGCTCGCCGGCGCGAGCTGTCTATCGAGCCTTTCGAGCATCTCATCGACGCGTTCGAGCAGGACCAGCGGGTCACCCAGTACGAGACGTGGGATCAGCTCGTCGGGTACTGCACCCGAAGCGCCGATCCCGTCGGGCGGATCGTGCTCGCCCTCGCCGGGCACAACGGGTCCAAGCCCGGCGACGCGGAGCTGATCGCGATGAGCGACGCGACGTGCACGGCGCTGCAGCTGACGAACTTCTGGCAGGATGTGCGCCGCGACCTCTTCGAGCGTGCCCGCGTGTACCTGCCGTCGGCGGAAACCGGCGTCTCGCCCGACACTCTGCGAGCGTGGGCCCGGACGCCCGACGACCCGGGCGCCCGCGTCCCGTTCATTAAGGCGCTCCGGCCGCTCGTCGAGCGGACGCGCGGGCTGTTCGAGAAAGGCCGTCCCCTGCCCGCGGCGCTCGCCGGAGAGATGAGCCCCGTGGTCTGGCTGTTCGGAGCCGGAGGCGAGTCGGTGCTGAGCGCCGTTGAGCGCGCCGGCTGCGCGACGCTGTGGTCACGCCCCAAGCTCACCCGGAGGCGGAAAGCATCGCTGGTCGCGCGAGCGTGGTGGCTGTCGCGCGCCGGGGCTTGGAGATCGAAGCCGGGGGGCGTGGCATGAACGATGCGCTCCGCGAGGCCTACGCCCATTGCGCAGCGATCACGCGCCGGCGGGCCCGGAATTTCTACTACGGGCTGCGACTCACGCCCGAGCCCAAGCGGTCAGCGCTGTACTCGGTCTACGCCTGGATGCGCCGAGCCGACGACTCGGTCGACGAAGCCGGTGACCCGGAAGAGAAGCGGGCGCGCCTCGACCAGGTCCGGCGCGACCTCGAGCGCGTGCTCGACGGCGGCACCGAAGCAGCGCCCGCCGCCGACCCCGTGCTCCTCGCGCTCGCCCACACGGTCGAGTCCTTCGAACTGGACCGCCAGGATCTCCGCCACCTGCTGCGTGGGCTCGAGACAGACCTGGAGCTCGAAGCGCGATCGGACGGATCCGGCGACCCTCTGTACGTCTGCGACTCTGAGTCCGATCTCGAGGCCTATTGCTACGACGTGGCGTCGACCGTGGGGCGAATCAGCGTCACCATCTGGGGGCTCAGGCCCGGAGTGGATCGAGAGCACGCCCTCGCGCTCGCCGCGCGGCGCGGATACGCGTTCCAGTTCACGAACGTCTTGCGCGACTTCGCCGAGGATTACGACGAAGGGCGCATCTATCTGCCCGGCAGCGCCTTCCGGGAGGCCGGGATTACCCCGTCGCAGCTCCGCGCCTGGGATCCCGCCGAGGCCAGCGAGGCGCTCATCCGCTCGATCGGCAGCCGGGCCCGCGAGCACTACGACGGGTCGGCTAGCCTCGACGCGTTGCTCGACCCAGCAAGCCTGCCCGCGATGCGCACGATGACGCGGATCTACGCCGGCTTGCTCGACCTGATCGAAGCTGATCCCAGCCGCATCGTCGGGCCAAAGCGGGTGCGCCTCCAATCGGTTACCAAGGCGGGGATCGCCATCAGGTCCGTCATCGGGTCGTGGCGCGCCGAGCGGGAGCCGGCTCCGGCGCCATGAGCCACAGCGACGCGGTCATCGTCGTCGGAGGCGGCATCGCGGGGATCGCGTGCGCCTCCCGTCTGGCCCGCGCCGGCGTGAGCGTGACACTGCTCGAAACCCGCAAGAAGCTCGGCGGTCGAGCGACATCGTTCAACGACACGCGCACCGGGCTGACGATCGACAACTGCCAGCACGTCGCCATGGGCTGCTGCACGAACTACCTCCGGTTCTGCGACGAACTCGGCGTCCGGGACAAGATCACTTGGCTCCGCGAGACGCACTGGATCGAGCCCGGCGGGCGCCTCACCACGATGCGTCCCGGCCCGCTTCCCGCGCCGTTCCACCTGACGGGCGCATTCCTGCGCGCCGCGTTCCTGAGCGTGCCCGAGAAAGTCGCGATCGCACGTGCGATGAACGCCATCCTGAGAACGGATCGGTTCAGAGAACGCACGCGGACTTTCGCGGAGTGGCTCGCCGAGCGCGGCCAGCCCGAATCCGTAATCGAGAAATTCTGGACGCCGGTCACCGTCAGCGCGTGCAACCTCACGGTCGAGCGCGTGAGCGCATCGTCGGCGTTGCACGTGTTCCAGGAGGGGTTCTTGGCCCATCGCGACGCAGCGCTCGTCGGCGTCGCGTCTGTCCCGCTCGTCGAACTCTACGACCCCGCTGAGGAGCTCATCGCTGACTCCGGCGGCGAGGTCCGTCTCGGCACAGGTGTCGAGGAAGTGGGGGAGCGCTACGTTGTGACCACCGGCGGTGAACGCCTCGAAGGCCAGCGCGTCGTCTGTGCGCTCCCGTGCGAGCGAGCGATGAAGGTCGTTACGGACGATTTGCAAGCGGGGGACGCTCGATTCGCCGCAATGAAGCGCATCGAGCACAGCCCGATCCTCGGAGTGCACCTCGTCTTCGATCGCTCTGTGCTGCCCGTCCACTCTGCCGTGCTGGTCGGGCGACCGACGCAGTGGCTCTTCCGCAAGCAGGGCGACCCGCTGGGCAGCCATATCCACGCGGTGATCAGCGCCGCCGACGAGTGGGTCGCACTCGACGAGGCGGAGATCGGCCGGCGGGTGCTCGAAGACATCCACGCCTGCCTTCCCGGCTCCGTGTTCGCCCGGGTGTTGAGCGTCCGAGCCGTCAAGGAAAAGCGGGCGACGTTCGCCCCGACCCCGCTCGTCGAACTCGAGCGTCCCCCTTTGCTCGGCGCGGATGGCGCCGGCGGGCTCGTTCTCGCGGGTGACTACGTCCAGAGCGGATGGCCGGCGACGATGGAAGGCGCAGCGCGCACCGGGTTCATGGCAGCCGCGGCGGTTCTCGGCGACGACCCTCGGGACGCCCTGGTCCCACCGCTCCGGGCGGGCGCGGTGGCACGACGGGTAGCGCAGCACTGCACAACCCCGGCTCGATTCGAGGTTGGCGTCAACTGATTGTCGGTTCGGGCGTCAACCCTTGCGGGGAGTCGCGACGCTGGCGCCCGTGGCGACCTCGACGAGAGCGTCGAACGTCGCGGGATCCTCGATCGCGATCTGGCTCAGCATCTTGCGATTGAGCACGACGCCAGCGAGCTTGAGACCATTCATGAACAGCGAGTAGCGGGTCCCACGCATGCGGCACGCCGCGGTGATGCGGGTGATCCACAGGCGACGCATGTCGCGCTTGCGCTGGCGACGGTCGCGCCAGGAGTACTGGCCGGCCTTCATCAGCGCGACCTTGGCCTGCTGGAAGTGGCGACTCTTGGTGCCGTAGTAGCCCCGCGCCTGGCGGAGGACTCTCTTGTGCTTGCGCTTTCGTGCTGCGCCGTAGCTCACGCGTGGCATGGGCTCGTTCTCCTGCGTGGTGCCCGTCGGAGCGGCTGTCTATTGAGCCGTGCTTTTGGTCCCGGCGGGCAGGTTCGGATAGTCCCGAGGCACCGGAGTGGATCGGGGAGAATTCTGTTTACGCGCTCGCAGCGGCCTCTTTGGCCTTTGCTCGCATCTCGGCCCGCTCCTGAGGAGACGGGTTCCGGCGGATCGACGATCGCGGCTGGCTCGCGCCGCGAAGGCGACGGAACAGCAGCTTCGACATCCGCTTGGTGTCCGCCGATTCCATGTACCCGCCGCCGCGCAGGCGACGCAGGCGATCCGGGCTCTTGGCGGAACGGAGGTGCTTGTAGCCGGCTTTGTTGTAGCGCACCTTGCCGGTCTTGGTGATCCTGATGCGCTTGAGCAGGCCCTTGTGGGTCTTGACCTTCGGCATTGCCGGCCTCTGCGGGATTCGCGAAAGAGTGGTTCGTGCCTCCCCGGGGGCCCGGGAAAGCGAGCCGCAGAGTGTACCCAAACCCCCTCAGGCGTCAACCAGAGCCGGAACTGAGCGTCAGGGGCCGACGAACGCGTCGTTCGGGGAATCGGCACGCTCCGTGCCCTGGAGACGGAGGAGCCCGGCCTTGCCTTCCAGGGGCGTCGGGATCCAGAGGTTGTCTCCCGTGCGCAGAAACGGGGTCTCGAAGAACGACACCCGCCCGTCGGCGAAGAGGACGTTCTGCCCTCGCGACGGGTGATTCAGGCTGTTGGCTGTCGGGAGGAACGCCTCGCCCCGCATCGCACGCTTCACCACGGGTGACCGGTCGGTCAGCACGACCTGCTCGGCGTGCTCGCCCCACTGGGGAGCGGTGCGGAAGAGCAGGTAGCTGAACGACACCTCGTCATGCGTCCGCCAGTCTCGGGCGTCTTCATCAACCTCGTGCTGCGGTGCCGAGGGGTTTCCGGGGCTGGAGAGGTCGTGCATCGAGGCGTAATCCTGGCTGACGAGGGTGTACAGGTTCGCCGAATGGGACGAATCCGACTCACCCACGTCCCACCACGGGCCCTGGACCAGCGAGGCCCGCGGGGCCGAGGGAAGCTTGCCCCCGTTGTCGGCAGCGTAGAGCGTGAACCCGATCGACGAGCGCGAGAGGTTCGCCTGGCCCCCTGTGATCCGGGCGTGCTCCCGAACCCCGACCAGCAGCGGCCAGAGCACCCCAGCACCGATCAGCAGCACCGCGGCGATCGAGCCGAGGTCAGCCAGGCGCATCCCGAGGCCTCGCTTGGCCTCGAGTTCATTCCGCGCCGGGTCGAGGCGGAGGCGAGATCGCCGGTCTTCCTCGTCCGAAGCGATCCGGTCCATGGTCGAGCGGACGAGCCGGTCCCGGTCGTGCTCGTCGATCGACTGTGAGGGTCCGCCGAGAAGCCCGAGGAGCCCCGAGAGGACAGCGGGCCTGCGTCCTTCGGCAGTGCCGACGGACCACCCGGATTCCACGAATTCATCGATGACGGACTCATCGGCGGGCGACACCGAGGCGGTGGCCTGCTGGGGGCCGGAAATCCTCGCGACTGCTTCGGAGCGCGGGGCACGCAGCACGCGGGCCATCGTCACGTCGACCAGCACCTGCTTTTCTTCGGGGGTCGGCTGCTCGACCGGAGTGTCCAGCAAGCCCAGCAGGGCAAGGAGCTTGCGCGACCTGGCGTCCGCGGAGTCCGATGCGAATCCTCGCTGCACGAGAGCGTCCAGCACCGTCGCATCCGAGTCACAAAGGCGATCGCTAGGCATCGGGTCGGCGTCCGTTCGATCAGTCATGAGCTCGCGTGCTCCCCCATGTTCCTTCCCTGCTACGGCACGCTCATCGTCCGAGTTCACCGATTCCCCGGTCTTCTTCGTTCTCGGACCCCGCCCAGCCCTTGGCCACCGCTTCCCACTGCTTGGCGAAGCTCGCGACCGCCGCGTGCAGGCGTGACTTCACCGTCCCCAGCGGGATCTCGAAGGCGTCGGCGATCTGGGCGTACGTGAGGCGCTGAAAGTAGGCGAGCAGCAGGATCTCGCGCAGGCGTGGGGGCATCCCGTCGATCGCCTTCTGGACCAGCTCCGACAGCTCTTCGCTCTGCAGCCGGGCATCCAGATCCGGCATGTCGAGCTCGAGCAGATCGACGAGTGCGTCGCCGTCGCCCTCGCCCGCGCGGGTCGAGAGCGAGACGGCATTGCGCCGCTGTGCTTTGCGCAGAGCGTCACGGGCCTTATTTGCCGCGATCGTGAACAGCCAGGGCTTGAAGCGACGCGTCGTGTCGAAGCTCTCGAGCGACTGGTGGACCTGGAGGAACGCGTCCTGGAAGACGTCCTCGGCCATCTCCCGTTGTCCGGTCATCCGGATCAGGAAGCGCAGCAGCGGGTCGTGGTAGCGCTCGATTAACACACGGAACGCAGCGGCATCCCCGTCGAGGGTGTCCTCGACCAGTTCTTCGTCGTTGCGTTCGATCGGATCGGGCATCTGTCTCCCTGCCCACCGGCACCCTGCTCGGTCTCTTATACAGCCCGCGTTGCCACAAAGTTTGGCCCAATCCGTCGCCTGGGCGCTCGGGCTCGGCGCCAGAGGTCATTATTGGCCACCCGGCCGCGTCGTCGATAGGATCCGCCGCTCGGCAGGGCCTCGTCGAGTGTGACCGAGGCCGAACCGCTTGCAGGAGAGTGCATGGGCGTCCCCCTCAGCCAGATGTGGACCGTGGCCAGTTACGTGGTCGGTCAGAAGCTCCGCGGGAACAAGCGGTACCCGCTCGTGCTCATGCTCGAGCCGCTGTTCCGCTGCAATCTCGCCTGCGCCGGGTGCGGCAAGATCCAGTACCCGGCGCACATCCTCAAGCGCGAACTCAGCGTCGATCAGTGCCTCGGCGCGGTCGACGAATGCGGCGCACCGATGGTCTCCATCCCCGGCGGCGAGCCGCTGCTGCACCCCGATATCGGCGAGATCGTCGAGAAGCTGATCCAGCGGAAGAAGTACATCTACCTCTGCACCAACGCGATCTTGCTCAAGAAAAAACTCGAGGAAGGGCTGTTCAAGCCCAGCAAGTACCTCACCTTCAGTGTCCACATGGACGGCCTCGAGGAGCACCACGACTTCGCGGTGTGCCGCGAGGGCACCTACGAGAAGGCCTACAAGGGGATCAAACTCGCGGTCGATATGGGCTTCAGGGTCACCACGAACACGACACTCTTCGACGGTGCCGATCCGAACGCCGTCCGGTCGTTCTTCGACGAGATGATGGATCTCGGAGTCGAGGGCATGATGGTGTCGCCGGGGTACGCCTACCCCAAGGCGCCCGACCAGAAGTCGTTCCTCCGCGAGCGGACGCGAACCACTGACCTGTTCAAGATGATCCTGTCGAATCGCAAGAAGCGCTGGATCTTCAACCAGTCGCCGCTGTTCCTCGAGTTCCTCATGGGCAAGCGCGAGTACGAGTGCACGCCCTGGGGCAACCCGACCTTCAACATCTTCGGCTGGCAGAAGCCCTGCTACCTCGTGCAGGACGGCTACGTCGATTCATTCGCCGAACTCATGGAGCAGACCGACTGGGACAGCTGGGGCCGCGCATCGGGCAACCCCGCCTGCCAGCAGTGCATGGTCCACTGCGGTTATGAGCCGTCGGCGGTCGACCACACCTTCAGCTCGGTCGGAGGGCTCTGGGGGACGGTCAAGGCGATGCTCTCGAGCGGCTACTCAAGCCCGCAGGCAGCGAAGGAACTGGACGAGGCCAAGGCCAAGCCCCACGGCCCCCTCGCACAGCTCGGTGTGACGATCGAGGGCAAGCCGCTCGAAAAGGGCGCGGCAGAGCCGATCGAAGCCGCGTGATTCGCGTTCCATCTCGAAGAATGCCTCGACCCGGTCATGCTCTGGGTGCAGGCTGTTCTTTGGAACCACCACACTTCCGGGATCGGACATGATTGACGTGCAGCACCCACCGCTCTATCGACTGTCGCCGCTCGCCCTGACCCTCTGCGCAGCCGCCGGCTTCGCCCAGACCGACGCCCCGTTCGAGAAGGCGCCCGATCCGGAGGAGCACCGGGACCAGCCCCACGAACAGTTCGATCCGGCCGGCCCCGACGCCGCCGACTTCGAGCATCAGACCGGCGAACCCGTTCAGGATCGCGGCGCGATCAGCCCGCGTGTGGTTCGCATGCGTCAGGTCAATGTCGATCCGATGGGATTGGACATCCTCGGTGACGCGGCAAACGAGCCATCGATCGCTGTGGACCCAACCAACCGCCAGCGCATGGCGATTGGGTGGCGCCAGTTCGACACCGTGCTCAACAGCTTCCGCCAGGCGGGTGTGGCTTACTCCTCGGACGGCGGCGACACATGGACGAACAACGGTCCGATCGAGCCCGGGCTGTTCCGATCCGATCCCGTTCTCGAAGCGAACAGCCAGGGCGTGTTCTTCTACAACAGCCTCCTCGTCGAGGGAGGAAACACGCTGACGACTCAGGTCTTCCGCTCGTTCGATGGCGGCGCCACGTGGTCGGACTTCGCCCAGGCGTTCGGCGGCGACAAGCAGTGGATGGCCATCGACAGGTCGTCTTCGCCGGGCGCGGGCCACCTCTACGAGATCTGGCGCGACATCCCGGGCGCCAACCTGTTCACGCCGAACGTATTCAGCCGCTCGATCGACAACGGCGCATCATGGCAGAACCCGATCCAGGTCCCGGGTTCGCCGGAGATCGGCACCCTCGCGGTCGGGCCGGACGGCGAGCTCTACGTCGTGGGATTCATCTCGGGTGACACGCGTGGCTTCGTCGCCAAGAGCACGGATGCCAGCAACGCGCTGGTGACGCCCTCGTTCACGCAGACTTCGCTCGTGCCTCTCGGTGGAACGCTCACGCTGTTCGCGGGCGTCAACCCGCAGGGACTGTCCGGCCAACTCTGTGTGGCTGTTGATCACACCTCCGGGCCGCGCCGCGGCTGGGTGTACATGGTGGTTAGCGTGAACCCGCCCGGCGCCGACTCGCTCGACACGTTCTTCATCCGCAGCACCGACGGCGGGGTGACCTGGGACGCGCCGGTGAGGCTGAACGACGACGTGGGCACAGCCGTCCAGTGGTTCGGGGCCATGTCGGTCTCGGAAAGCGGGCGGATCGACGTCATCTGGAATGACACCCGCGACCTCGGCGTTCCGAACTCGGCCCTCTACTACACGTTCTCCTACGACGGCGGCACGACGTGGGCACCCAACGAGCAGCTCACACAGACGTTCAATCACTCGCTGGGCTACCCGCAGCAGAACAAGATGGGCGACTACATCGAGATCGACTCGGACGACTCCGGCGCCGATATCGCGATGACCGCAACGTTCACCGGCGGCCAGGACGTCTACTACATCCGCGTCGACAACCCGGTCTGCCAGCCCACCAGCGGGCGTGATTGCAACGGCAACGGCCTCGATGACGCCTGCGAGATCGCAAACGACATCGTGTTCGACGCCAACGCCAACGGCATCCCCGACGCCTGCGAGACCCCTGTCTGCCTGGCCGACACCAACCGCGATGGCATCGTGAACTTCGGGGATGTCACCGAGGTGCTGTCCCGCTGGGGTGATCTGGGCGCTCCCGGTGCGTTCGGCGACGCCGACGGCGACGGATCCGTCGCGTTCAACGATCTCACGGTCGTGCTCTCGTTCTGGCTCGCGACCTGCCCCTAGGGCCGATCAGACGATCTCACCGATCGAGCGGCAGAACCGGACGCCACGCTCCGGGCCGAACCGCTGCAGGCCCTCTTCGCGCAGCGCCGGGGCGTAGTGCTCCACATAGCGATCGAACATCTCGCGCGTGGAGAACACGTACCGGGCCTCGGCGGCAAACGGGTTGCCGGGCTCCTCGGGGTCGTACTTCACGATCGTCGCCGAGTGCGCTCCGCCCTTGATCACCGCGTCCACGTGGCCGTCTTCCAGCCAGGCGATGAATTCGTCCCGCACGCTCTCGTCGTCGAACGACGCGCTGACTGTGTAGGCGATCCGCGACATCCACAATCAGTTTACAGTGAGGCACCGATGCCCCGCACCCGAAAGACCATTCGATGACCGGCTGGTGGGTCGCGGATCTGCTCCACCGGGACCCGGCGATGCTCGTCGCCTGGGTCGTCTGGGTGATCGGCTCGATCGTCCTGCACGAGCTCGCGCACGGCTGGGCCGCGATCCACGAGGGAGATCGCACGCCCATCGAGACCGGCCACATGACGTGGAACCCGCTCGTGCACTTGGGGGGCATGAGCCTGATTGTCTTCGCCGTCATCGGGATCGCCTGGGGCCTCATGCCGGTAAACCCCTCGCGTTTCAAGAGTCCCAACGGCGACGCGAAGGTGGCGCTCGCCGGCCCGCTGATGAACGTGGCACTCGCTCTGCTCGCCGGCGTGCTCGGGGGCCTGTGGATGGCCTACGGCTCGTTCGCCGGCGCCACGTTCCACGACAACCTCACGACGTTCTTCAGCGTCGGCGTCGTGATCAACGTGGTCCTGGCCGTGTTCAACCTTCTCCCGGCGCCGCCGCTCGACGGGTCGCGGATCCTGGCGAGCTACTCACGCCCGTACGCCGAGCTCATCTACGGTCCCCAGGGCCAGATCATCACGATCGCGGCCCTGCTCGTGATGTTTATGTTCGGGTTCGACCTCCTCTGGGACGTCGGCGCCGCCGCCCGCGACGGGCTGATGGGCGGGATCGCACGAGCCCTCCCCTAGGGGCCGCGAACGGCTCCCGTTTGCGTTCGGCAACTGGTCTGGTACACTTGCCGATTCCCCGCGACGGGCAGGACTGGCTCCCTGCCCCTTCCAGCGGGCTCAGGTTCGATCATTTCCCACGCTCGCCGGCGGCTGTGAACCCGCCGGCCGACTGCACGCAGAGAGGCTGCTCGATGGTCAGGATTCGCATGAACCGCATGGGTCGGCGTCACCGCCCCTTCTTTCGCATCAACGCGGTCGAGAAGAAGACCCAGCGCGACGGCAAGGTCCTCGAGGCTCTCGGCTGGTACGACCCCCTCGTGAAGGACGAGGGCAAGTCGATCCAGCTGAACGAGGAGCGCATCAAGGCGTGGATCGCGCGCGGCGCGCAGCCGTCGGATTCCGTCGGTGACATCCTCGCCGCCCGCGGCATCATCGACGCCGACGAGTGGAAGACCCGGCGCATGCGCAAGGTCACGAAGAAGATGGAGCGGATCGTCGCCGACAAGAAGGCCGCCGAAGAGGCTGCCGCCGCCGAGGCCGCCGCCAAGGCGAAGGAAGAGGCCGAAGCCAAGGCCAAGGCAGAAGCCGAGGCCGCCGCTGCCGCGGCTGAGTCCGACAGCGCCGGCGACGCCGACGCCAAGGAGAGCGCCGAGGGCGAGTAAGGCGAGCAATCGATGCACCGCCCGCTGAGGATCGACATCCTCACGCTGTTCCCCGAGATCTTCGAGCCCGTTCTGGGAGCGAGCATCACGGGTCGAGCGCGGAAGGCCGGGCTGGTCGAGTGGTTCACGACGGATATCAGGAGGTACGCCGACAACAAGCACAACAAGGTGGACGACCGGCCCTTCGGTGGCGGTCCCGGCATGGTGATGATGTGCCAGCCGCTGTGGGATTGCGTCCGAGACGTCGAGAGCCAGGACGAGCGACCCGCGACGCGGGTGCTCCTCACCCCCCAGGGCGAGCCGCTCACACAGAGCACCGCCGAGAGCCTCGCGGCGAGCAGTGAACGACTCCTGCTCATCGCCGGGCACTACGAGGGGATCGACGAGCGAGTCGTCGAGGCCCTCGAGCCGCGGGAGATCAGCGTGGGCGACTACGTGCTCTCGGGCGGCGAGATCCCCGCGATGCTCCTGATCGACTCGATCGTCAGGCTGCTCCCCGGGGCACTCGGGCACGACGAGAGCGCCAGCGAAGACAGCTTCGCACTCTCGGGCCCGGGCGGATCGAGGCTCCTCGACTGCCCGCACTACACGCGGCCCCGCGAGTGGCAGGGCAGAACGGTCCCGGAAGTGCTCCTGGCAGGAGACCACCAGAAAGTGCACGATTGGCGGCACCAGCAGATGATCGAGCGGACGAGGGCCAGACGCCCCGACCTGCTCGCCGGCGAGCAAGCCGGCACCGAAGAACACGACTGACACGACGACGACGCACACCGAGAGCAGCCATGTCCACGCAAGCCCTGATCGAAAGCATCACCGAGAGCCAGCTCAAGTCCGATCTTCCCACGATGGACGTCGGCGACACGATCAACGTGCACTGCCGCATCATCGAGGGCGAGAAGGAGCGCGTGCAGGTCTACCAGGGCGTGATGATCGCCCGGAACGGCCGCGGCATCACCGAGTCGATCACGGTGCGGCGCATCGTCGATAACGAGGGCGTCGAGCGCGTCTTCCCGATCAACTCGCCCCGCATCGCGAAGTTCGAGGTTGTCCGCCGGGCCGACGCCCGCCGGGCCAAGCTCTACTTCCTGCGTGATCGCGTCGGCAAGAGCCGCCGCCTCCGCGACCGCCGGCGTGCGCTCGAGCGCGTCAAGAACGAGCCGGTCGTCAAGAACTGAGCCTCGCGCCCGGCGCATCTGCATCTACAATCCCCGCATGACCAAGCCCGCCCTCAGCGTCGCGCTCTTGCTGTGCGCCCATCCCGTGCTCGCCCAGGACAACTCCCAGGGGCAGTTCGAGGCGTTCCCCGGCGTGCGGGTTGACCAGGCGGCCCGGACCGTCGAGATCGACGGGCGCGTCCCCGTCCTCGCCGACGACCCCGAGGCGCCGAACCTCTATCTCGAGCTGATCGCCTGCACGCCCGGCACCAAGGAGCACGAGTCGCTGGTCGTCACCGACGCCACGCCCTCGCAGGTCCACGCCGCGCTCCTCATGATCGGCCTCGAACCGGGCACACCCGCGAGGTGGCGACAGGAGAACCGGCGCGTCATCGCAGAAGCCCCGACCGGAGACACCCTCAGCGTGGAGTTCGTGGTCTCCGGCGACGACGGCTCGGTCCGGACCTACACGCCCTCTGACTGGGTCGTGAACGCCGACACGCGCCGCCCCTGGCCCGCGGGAGACTTTGTCTTCGCCGGCTCGCTCATCCTCGCGCGCGGCGGCACTGAGTACTACGAAGCCGACAACGCCGGCACCCTCATCGGCCTCACGAGCTTCGGTACCGAGACCGTCGCCTGGCCCAAGGTGATCAGCCCGGAGGCGGATGTCGATGCCCCTGAGTGGATCGCCAACGCGCGCACCGTCCCCGACGTCGACACGCCGGTGACGATCGTGCTGCGGGCGGTAGGGGAGTAGGCCGGGCTCGTTACTGCTGACGCCTGCGGACCTCGCGACGGATCTGCTCCAGCGACATATTCTCGCTGTTCTCGATGTAGTCGAGGGTGAGCACGTCGCGATTGCCCTGACGCTCCACGCGGTGGTAGGCGGCGCCGAGCTTCACCGTGAGGCCCTCGACGTCGCCGTCACGCCAGATCTCGACCGGGATCTCGTAGCCCGGGGTGCGGGTGCTCACGACCGAGCGGAGCACGTCGCTGGTTGGCGTGGCCTGGCCGTCGACCGAGAGGATCACGTCGCCGGCCAGCAAGCCGGAACGCGACGCGGGCTGGCCCCGCGGGGCGTCGCGGACGAGCACGCCGGCGCCGTCGAAGTCGACGTCGAACTGCTCGCGGGCGAACTGGCGATTGAATTCGTTGCCCGGGGCGAGGCTGATGCCGAGGTAGCCACGCAGGATCTCGTTCTCGTCGATGATCTGCGCGGTGATCGCCTCGATCGTCTCCAGCGGGATCGCGAAGCCGATGCCGGCGCTCTGGCCCTGGCTCTGGCCGTCGGCGGCGTTGGCGATCGCCGTGTTCATGCCGATGACCTTGCCGTTGACGTCGACCAGCGGGCCGCCGGAGTTGCCCGGGTTGATCGCGGCGTCGGTCTGGATGTAATTCGTGTACCCGGTGGAGCCGCGGATGCGATCGTCGCTGCGGCCGAGGCCGGAGACGATGCCCTCGCTCATCGAGAACTTGATGCCGAAGGGCGAGCCGAAGGCGAAGACTCGATCGCCGATGAACACCGCCTCGCCCGAGGCGCGGCGCATCGGGATCATGCCCTCGGCGTCGAGCTGCAGCACCGCAATGTCGGTGTGCTCGTCGGTGCCGACGACCGTCGCTTCGCGGACGCGTCCGTCGTAGAGCTCCACGCGGATGCTCGAGGAGTCCGAGACGACGTGGGCGTTGGTGACCACGTGGCCCTGATCGTCCAGCACCCAGCCGGCGCCCCACGCGGCCGGGCCGCGGAAGCGCGAGCGCGCACGGATGTGGACCACGCTGGGCAGGGCCGCGTCGGCGACGTCGCGCATCGACTGGTTGGCGTCTTCGAGGAAGGTGCTCGAGTCGAGCCGGTCCTGAGCCAGGAGCACGGTCGCGGCGATCCTCGCCACGTCGATCTGCCGGATCGCAGCCGGGGCCGCGACCACCACTGCGAGCACCGCTACGAGCACCACCATCCCTGGTCCCATCGAAACGAATCGACGCATGCTGCCCGTCCTCCTTCTTGTCGGGCCGGAAGCTCCCGGATCAGCCGGACCAGCCTCCTACCCGTGTAGGACTACTTCGGTTGTACGGCATTCTGGCTGCCCAGTTTCATTTCGTACCGATGCTCCGTCACGATGCGGTCTTTCGCCCGCTGGACGAACTCTTCTGCAACAGACTGCAGTTCCGGCCCGAAGTTCCGAAGGCGAGGGGCGAAGCTGGGCGGGTTCTCGGTCAGTCCCAGGATGTCGTGGAGCACCAGCACCTGCCCGTGGCAGGCCGGTCCGGCCCCGATCCCGATTAGCGGCACCGTGGTCGCCTCCAGGATCCGCTCGGTCACCTCCGGGGGCACCGCCTCGACCAGCAGCATGACCGCCCCGGCTTCCTCGAGTTCCACTGCGTCGCGCACCACGCGCTCGGCGTCGCCCGGCGTCTTGCCAGCGATCCCGTAGCCCCCCTCGAGCTTCATGCGCTGGGGCATCAGCCCGATGTGCGCACACACCGGGATGCCCGCCCGCGTCATCTTGGCCACCAGGGGCGACCACGACGCGTCGGCCTCGATCTTCACGATGTCGGCGAGACCGTCGGTCAGGAAGCGCCCCGCATTGCGCAGCGCCTCCGCCTCGGTCACGTGGTAGCTCATGAAGGGCATGTCGGCCATGACCATGCACGTCGGCGCCCCGCGCTTCACGCCCGCCGTCAGGGCGATCGCGACCTCCAGGGGCATGAACGTGGTGTTGGGCTGCCCGAGCACGATCTGCGCGGCCGAATCCCCGACGATCAGCACGTCGACCCCGGCTTTCTCAAGCCAGTGGGCCGTCAGCGCCTCGTAGCACGCCAGCGAACTGAACACCTCGTCCCGCGCGACCATCCGCTTGATGGTCCGCAGCGTGACCGGGGCCCGCGAGGCAGCATTCCCACTCCGATCTTGCGGCTCGACGCTCATACGCCCAAAGTGTAGCCGGTGGGTCCCCGTCTGATCAGCCTGATGGTCGGTGCCGCTCTGCTCGTTGGGCAGATTGCGCTCAACATCGCTCTAGCGCAAGGGAGCCTCGGGAGGACGCCGTGGTGGGCGGTCTTTGGGCCGCTCGCCGCGTGGTGCGGTGCCGCCGTTTACTCGTTCGTACTCGTCGCGGTGGCCAGCCGAGATCCAAAGCGAGACCCACTCCCGGCTGCTCTGTTCGCGCTGATTTCGGTGATCGGTGCTGTGGTGGCTGGATTCGGCATCTCCGGGTTCCTCGACGTTGCATGAGGCGACCAACACAGACCACGGAACGCTGCGCCGCGGGGCACCGAATCACAGGACGAACGTCGTCACGCCGGTGGCTTGATGCTAGTGCCTCCCGAAGCCGCAGCGGACGCCTTGCGAAAGTGCGGATCCGGGGCGAGTCGTAGAGCAGCTAAAGTGCTGTAGTGCGGCGTGCCGTCGTTGTCATCCTGGTCATTGCTGGCGCGATATGGAGCACCTACCACTTTGGCCAGGTTGTGAGCCATCTCGTCCGGGAACCGGCACTGCGAGACCTCCAAGCAAGTGTCGGCGTCGCCGCATGGTGGGCCGGCCTGATCCTCGTGGCGACGAGCCTCGGATTGAGTATTCACGCGATACGCGAGCGCCCTCGATGGAGTGTCTGCCTATCAACGTCGGCGCTCTATTTGGGGGCGGCCCTGGTAGGTGGATACCTCCTCTTTCGTGAGTCCTACGAGTCCGGCCAATTGCCCTCGATTGCGGTGATGATCTTCGTTTCGGGCAAGACGCCCGCTCTGCTGATGACGCTGTGGATTGCGGGGGTGGTGGCTGCGGGTTCTCCGCCCAGAGACGTCCGCCCGTCTCGTGCGACCCTTGCATTGTTGACTGTGAGCTTGGTGTTCTGGGCGTTGGATGTGTACCTCACCGCCCGGGTGCAGCGCCATCCGGTTCCCGGTTGGTTGGGTATGCAGGCATTCCTCGTCGCGCACCTCTCGGTGGGTGCAGTGCTGGCTCTTTTCACCAGTCGAATCGGGAGGGTGAGAGGTGATACGGCATCCGTCTTTGAGTGAAGTCGCCAAGAATCCGCCCCTTCGCTCGCAATCTCGCTAAGAAGCGGCTTTGAGAATCCCTCCCGCCCAACCGGACGAATTCCTGTCAGACCGCATACAGTCCGCTTCCTCCATGGCCAAAAATCCCGGTTCCAAGACCCCCGATCCCGCCCGGCGCATGAGCCCCGTCTCGGTCGTCCTCGACCTCGCCTCCAGCGTGCGCCTGGGGATCGTGCTGCTGACGGTGCTCTTCGTCTACTGCGCGGTCGGCTCAGCGGGCATCATCTACCCCTCCGGCGGCGCCGTCGACTTCGCGTTCCTGGGGATCGGATTCCGGCACTCGATGATCCGCCAGTGGCCGATCTTCGAGATGACCGAGTTCGAGTGGTTCCACACGTGGTTCTTCAACGCGAACATCGCGCTGATCTGCGTCAACCTGACCGTCGCCACCCTGCGTCGCATCCGGTTCAACGCCGTCAACCTCGGCGTGTGGATGATCCACTCGGGGATCATCATCCTCTCGATCGGGAGCGTGATCTACTTCGCCACCAAGACCGAGGGCGACGCGCCGATCGTGCGCCGGGACGTCGTGATCGAGGACGAGGGCCAGACGCTCCGCCTGCCGGCGATCGCCGGGGCCTCGGGCGAGCTGCGGGGCGTCACCTACCAGGTCTCCATGATCGACCCTGAGTGGGAACTCCTTTCGGGTGAGGACACCGGGAAGGTCGCCTACTCGGTGAATGTCGGCGTGCAGAACGAGCTGCAGCCCTACGTGCGCCAGCTCCTGGCGGGCTACCCGCAGTACACCGAAGACGTGATCCCCGGCCAGGGTCGCGTCAAGCGGATCGAGGGCTTCGGCGGGCGGGCGCTCGTTGATGAGTCGCTCTCGATGCGCCTCGAACTCAGCCCGCAGGATCGGTTCTGGCTCAAGGACTCCTCCGTCCTGGCGGTCCGCCCAGCCGGCTCGCGCGACTCGTGGGCCGAGCGACCGATCGAGGGCCTGCCGCGTTACAACGACTACGTCGATCTCACAGCAACCGAGACCTGGCCCGCCCCGTCCAACAAGTACGACAAGCCCCACGTGGTGCGCCCGCTCGATCTCGCGATCGATGCCGGCGCCGACGACGCGCTGGCGGGCTACGACGTGCGCATCAACGGGTACCTCCGCTACGCGTTCACGCGCTCGCGCTGGGAGCCTGGCGCCGACGAGATC
Source organism: Phycisphaerales bacterium (assembly GCA_028289195.1). Taxonomy (GTDB): domain Bacteria; phylum Planctomycetota; class Phycisphaerae; order Phycisphaerales; family UBA1924; genus JANQQR01. Next base: position 303,386 of record JANQQR010000002.1, read on the forward strand.
AACCCGTTCATCGAGTTTGTCGTCGGCGACGGCGACACGATCAACGAGGTCGCCGAGCTGCTGGCGTTCGACGAGGCGCGCAGCAGCGCATTCAGCGGGCGCGTCGCCTTCGAGTGGATCGAGGACGAGGCGGAACTCGCCCAGATGCGCTCGCCCAGGCGCCTTCTCGTGGTCGAGGTCGCGGGGACGGGCGAATCGCTCACGATCGAGTACGACCCGCCGGCGGGCGACGACGACCAAGCCGAGCCGGAATTTCTGCCGCTGGGTGACTCGGGCTGGTCGCTCCGGGTGCGCACGAACATCGACGGCCTGCAGATGGCCGACGGCACGCGTGTGCCCCTGCTGATCACCGACATCCGCTCGCCCGAGGGCGCCGAGTTCACCCGCTGGGTGTTCGAGGACGCCGAGCGTTCGATGGACCGCCACGACGGATCGAATCCCGACGACCCCCACCCGGTGCGCCAGCCCGACGAGCGCCTGCTGACCAGCTACACCTTCGAGGGCGGGCTCTCGTCGCAGCTGACGGTCGTCGCCGGCCCCGGCATCGACGGCGTCGCCAGCTTCTACAACAACCAGGGCGAGATCGTGGAGCGTCAGCTGGCGCTCGACACACCAACGGTGATCATCGACGGCCTCGCCGTGCGGCTCCTCCGCCTCATCCCCGACGCGCAGGCGGTTCCCAAGCCCCAGATCATCCCGTGGCAGCAGCGCGACCAGACTCTGGACACCATGCGCCGGTTCGCGATGGTGCGCGTGGAGGTCTCGAACGGGGAGTGGTCGCAGGCCGAGTGGATCCCGTTCCACCGCTACAGCTTCACCAACCCGTCTCTCGCGGTGCGCACGCTCACGAACTGGGCCCCGGCGGTCTTCGAGTTGCCTGACGGCAACCGGGTCGAATTGATCTTCACCCGCGCGACCGAGAAACTGCCGGCCCCGATGGTGCTCGACGAGTTCATCCTGACCTCGCACCTCGGCGGGTTCACCGGCGAGACCTCGAGCATCCGCGACTGGACGAGCGTCGTGACCTTCGAGGGCGACGACGAATCCGGCCGCTCGATCAGCACCAACGACCCCGTCGAGCACGAGGGCTACTGGTTCTTCCAATCGATGTGGGACGCGCCCCGCGCGCCCTCGCAGGGCGACCCGTTCGGATCCGCTGGGATGACGTTCACGGTTCTGGGCGTGGGCAATCGCAACGGCGTGTACATCCAGCTCTTCGGGTGCTGCCTCTCGGTCGCCGGGATGATGTACGCGTTCTATGTGAAGCCGATCATCAAGCGCCGGCGCAAGGCCGCGGTGCTCGCGGCTGTCGAGGCCGGCGAATACGGTGAGCACGCCAGGGCGCGGGCGGCAGCGAAACAGGAGCGGGTGCCGGAAGGAGCGGGGGCGTCGTCATGAAGCTTCGCGCGTTGACCAATTCGCTCGTCGGTGCGTCGATCGCCATCGCGTTCGCGGCGCTGGTGTTTTCGATGCTTGTCAGCCGCGCCGACCGGGTGGACCCGGGGGCCGAAGACGCTGATTTCGTCGAGCGCCTCGACCTTGCGCCGCTCGAGCACATGGCCGTCTGGAGCGGCGGACGCCTGCGTTCGTTCGATTCCTTCGCCCGCGCACGCATGAGCCTGATCGCCGGGCCCGAGCGCCTGAACGGCCTGCCCCCCAGCGCCGCGTACCTCGACCTGATGCTCCGCCCCGAGGCGTACCAGATGGCCGAGGTCCTCTACGTCAAGAAGAAGCCGATGCGGGCCCAGTTCATCCAGGCCCTCGCCGGCTCCGGCCTCGACGACCCCGAGTGGTCCGAGCGGTTCCTCGAGACCGGGCGCGTCGCCCCCGTGATGCTCCAGCAGCCGGCGATCGCCGACCTGCTGACCCGCTGGGAGATGGACGTCGTGCGCACGGCGAAGTTCGCCGAGCAGATCAGGGCGGCTTCGCGTCTCATGAACCCACAGGCGATCGGCGCCTCGCTCGCCGTCGTGCCGCCCCCGAGCGGGGACCCCAAGCAGCCGTGGATCCCGCTCACGGAAATCTGGGCTCCCGGAGGCAGCTTCAGCGAGCCCGGGAGCCCGCTCGACGCGCTCGACGACGCCCTGCGGGGCGAAATCAGCGCGAGCTTCAGCGGGTTCGCGAGCGCATGGCGGGCCCGCGACGCCGACGCCGCCAACACCTGGCTCGCGCGATTCGAGAGCCTGCTCCACGACGTGGCGCCGGAGGTCTACCCCTCCGAGCAGCACATGGCGCTCGAGAGCCTCTACTTCAAGGCGTCGCACCTGACCTGGGTCTGGCTGATCTACCTGATCAGCGCCGCGATGCTGCTGATGGCGACCGTCTACAAGTGGGACCGCGCCCGCTGGCTCGGGCTGGGAGTGTTCGCCATCGCTTTCGGGCTGCACACCGTGGCCCTGTGCTGGCGCTGGTACGTCGCCGGGCGCTGGCCGAACTCCAACATGTTCGAGGCGGTGACCACCGCCGCGTGGTTGGGCACGGCCATGATCGTCGTCGTCGAACTGCTGGCGCGGAAGACGCCGATGCGGAACGTGTTCGCGCTGTGCGGGGCGGTGGCGTCGATCCTCGGGCTGATGAGTGCTCACTACATCCCCCAGCTCGACGCGAGCATCAACAACATGATGCCGATCCTCCACGACCTGTGGCTCTATATCCACACCAACGTAATCATCGCCAGCTACGCCGTGATCGCGATGGCCGCCGTGAGCGCGACGATGTACCTCGTTCGCAGGGCGGTGGGGGGCTCGCCGGACTACGCCCGCGTCGGCGGAGCGGCGGCGCTCATGGAAGCGGCGACGGACGCAAGCGGGGAGCCCGCCCGGCGCTCGGCCGGCGAGGTGCTCGACGGCGTGACGATGGTGCTCATGGAATTGGCGTTCGTCATGCTCTGGGCCGGTATCGTGATGGGCGCGATCTGGGCAGACCACTCGTGGGGCCGCCCTTGGGGCTGGGATCCCAAAGAAGTCTTCGCGCTGAACACGTTCCTCGTGTTCCTCATCCTCGTGCACGTGCGACTGAAGGTGCGTGACAAGGGGCTGTGGACGGCGATCCTGGCGGTCATCGGCTTCGGCGTGATGGTCTTCAACTGGGGCGTGATCAACTTCATCATCGCCGGGCTGCACAGCTACGCCTGAGCATCGCCGGTCCGGGCTCGCCCGAGCGCACACACGCCGAAACTCAGCCCGCTGGCGATCACCAGCCTCCACGGGAACGCGAACGGCAAGCCGTCTTCCAACTGCCGGTGCACGAATTCCATGCCGACGGTCAGCACCAGGCCCGTGAAAAGCCCGGCGATGGCGCTTGCGTTGCTGCCGCGCCGGATCGTCAGCACGCACAGGAACACGCCGGCCAGACCGGCGTAGGCGTAGAGCATCACCGCGAGCGCGAAGTCCAGCAGCGTGGTCTCGCTGCCCTGGCGGTACCACACGCAGAAGCACGCGAACCCCCCGAGCACCACGCCCCAGCCCGCGACGCCGAGCCGAGCGATCGTGAGATAGTGGCGTTCTTCGCGGCCGGGCCGGGCCTTTCGATAGAAGTCGGTGACGAACGCGCTGCTCATCGCGTTGAGCGCCGAGTCGAGAGAACTGAGGCCCGCCGCGAAGATGCCGGCAACGAGCACCCCGCCGATCCCCGCCGGCAGCCCGGTCGTCATGAAGTGCAAGAACGGCCCGACTGTGGCGTTCGAACCCTCGTACACGCCCGGGCTCGTCGGCTCGTAGAGAAACAGCAGCAGACCCAGGCCCATGAACAGCGCCGTGATCGGCAGGCCGACGAGGGCGGAGCCGATCATCGACGCCGCGGCCTTGCGCGAGGACTTGCACGTGAGCATGCGCTGGGCCAGGTCCTGGTCGGCGCCGTAGGCCGCGATATTCAGGATCGCGAAACCGGTGAGGGCGGTCCAGAGCGTGTAGGTCTGTGTCGGGTCGATGCTGGCAGAGAGGAGCGTGAGCTTCTCGCTCGAGGCGAGCGCGTCGATGGCCGGCTCTAGGCCGCCCGTCTGGGCGAGCACCCGCGAGAGCAGGATCGCGCCGGCGATCGCGATCGCACCGAGGAACACGACCATCTGCACGACGTCGGTCCAGATCACCGTCGCGATGCCGCCGGCGACGGTGTACACCACGCCCACGAACGCCAGCAGCGCGCACGAGGCCGCCAGAGGCCACGGATCGAGGCTGCCGAACGCGACGTACGAGAGCGCATGCGCGGCGATGTAGATCCGGGCTCCCGATGCCGCGACGCGCCCGAACATGAACATGGCGCTGGCGGTCTGTTTGGCCCCCGGCCCGCACCGGCGCTCAAGCAGCTCGTACACGGTCGTCACCCGTTCGGCGTAGAACGCCGGCAGGAAGACGAACGCGACGACGAATGCGGCCGCGATGGTCCCGATGGAGGCCGAGAGGTAGGTGAGGTTTCCCGCGTACGCCTGCTGGGGCCCGCCCACGAAGGTGGCGGCGCTGAGTGTCGTCGCCAGGACGCTGATCGCGACCGCCCAGGCGGGCATGGAGCGTCCGGCCAGGAAGTAGTCCTCGCCGCTGCCCTGGCGCTTGCTGAGCCACACGCCGGTGCCGACCAGGGCGAGGCCGTACAGCGCCACGACAACCCAGTCCATCGCTCCCAGATTGGCAAGAACCAGCGGCGGGTGGTCGATAATCACGTGCGTTCGCTCCGGGCGTGCCCAACTGGCTCATCGGGACGCCCCCGGCTCGCGGACGAGAATCGGCCTTGAGAAACCCCCCGCCCCGCCTACGGTATGGCTGAATCCCAGGGCGGCCCGCAGGAGCAGGGGCGCGCACCCGAACCGCCACCCGGACCCAGTTTGCCATGACCACCAACGCCAACGGATCGAGTCTGTCTGATTCCCGCCCAGCGAACCTCGCGCTCGACGCCGAGCGCGCCTGGGGACGCATCAACGCGATCACTCTGATCAGCGCGATCGCGACGAGCGGGCTGCTGCTCTTCGCGGCCTACGCCAAGCTCTTCCACGCCAATCCCAAGCACGAGGCCCGCGACTACGCCGTCGGTGCGCTCCAGATCGTGATCGTCGCAGCGCTCCTCGCGCTCCATCGGAAGTGGTGGACGTGGGCCGGCCTCGGGCTGATGTGGGCCGGCATGGCCGGATGGAGCTTCTACGCCAGCGACAAGGGCGCGTCATGCGGCTGCTTCGCGGCCCTGTGGTCGCCCCCGGCGTACACGACCGGTGTCCTGGATGCCGCGCTCGCCGTCGTCTCGCTCGGGATCGCCGGTCTGCGCCTGGCGCCGCCCGCGCTTCTGCTTGGCGCGATCGTGGGCACGGGAGTCGCGGGCCCGATCGGCTGGGCGGTCGCGTCGAACTTCGTCGCTCCCAGCATCGAAACCCAGATCGAAGAAGCCCGGCGGAACGCCGGGGCTTCGACTCCGGCCCAGACGCCTGTCGACGCCGCGCAGGCCGAAACGTCCGACGATGACCCCTCCGCCGCGCAGGCGGGCGAGCCCGAGCCCGACTTCGGGGACTGGGTCCCCGCCCGCGAGCGCCTGCTCGCCAGCGACTTGCTCGCAGAAATCCGCGGGGCCGAGGACGGCGTCGCTCACCTGGTCTTCGCTCACGATCCGGACTGCCACATCTGCGAAGAGCTGATGCCTTTCTTTGATGAGATGGATCAGCTGTGGGAGCAGACGATGGACCCGATCATGCAGGGCCACAAGTTCTCGATCCCCGAGATCGAGGAGCAGACCGGCATCGAGTCGTTCGCCTGGCCCAGCACGCCGACGGTGTTGATCATCGTCGACGGCGAGATCCAGGTGCAGTGGTACGGCGAGACGCTCGAGAACTGGACCTCGATGGAGCTCCAGCAGGCCTACGACGCCTTCGCCAGCTACGACATGTCGCTCCTTCCCGCCGAAACGCAGTGGGAAGAGGACGACGTCGACAACTAGCGGAGACGCTCGAGTAACTCGGGCCGCTGTGCGCGCTCGAGAGCGACGCTGATCATCGTGCGTCGCTCCGGCGACGGGTCAATCGTCAGGCTGTCGTTGAAAGCGTCGAGTGCGCCGTCGGGGTCGCCGGCGATCAAGCGGATCCGCCCGAGCTGGAATCGGAGCTGCGGGTCGTGGGGAGCGTCGTGGACTGCCCGCTCGAGCTGCGCGACGGCACCCGGGGCGTCACCGGCGATCTGGAACATTGCGGCGGCATAGTTCTCGCGCACGACGGCGGAGTGCGGGTATTCATCTACCGCAAGCGCGAGGGTCGCGAGGGACTGGTCCTGCAGCCCGAAGACCCGCTCCGCCCGCGAGCGGGTGAGCAGCGTGCGGGCCCGCGCGCGGGCGAGCAATGGCCTGCCGGCCATGGCGTCGATCGCGTCCTCTGACTCGTCGATGACGGCCTGCGGCTCGCCGCGTGCGAACATCAGCAGGGACCACGCTTCGCGCACTGCCCATTGTTCGGGGTTTCGCGCGAGCGACTCTTCGTACAGGGTCAACGCCTCATCCGATCGTTGGGGGTCGAGCTGGATGATGCGCCCGAGGTCCGCGATCAGCTCATCGCCCGCGTTGCCCCGGGACACCAGCCCTCGAAGCAGCGTCTCCGCCTCGGAGGATTCGCCGAGCACGAGGTGCATGAGCGCCGCTCGGGCGACGGCGTCGGGCCGGTCGACGAGGCCCAGTCGCCGGGCCATCGCATCGCGATCAACGATCCGGCGTGCGGAGTCCCGCGTGTTCTGATCGAACGCGACGCCCGCCCCCGCGAGCGCGACCTGTTTCGGGATCGCGAGGCGCCGTGCCTCAAGGCTCGACCGCCAGTCGAACGAGTTGATCGCCGCGCTGTGCGCCAGCAGCACGATCCCAGCGCCGAACGACAGGAGAAACACCGCGCCGGCCGTCGTGAGTCGCCCCTTCAGACGCAGCTGGGCGCCGATGATCCGGGCGTTCTGATCCCGCACGACGCGCCACGCCTTCCACGCGAGGAACGTCACGCACGCGGCGATCCCCATGGCCATCAGCAGCGGGATGAGCCCGTAGAGCCCGCGCGTCGCGAAGAACGCCAGAGCGAACACCGCGAGCAGGGCGACGTCTTCGCGGAGTGAACTGTCATAGTGCCGGGCGACCTTCGAGACGGGTGACCTGCCGACGCTCGGCTTGGCGAATCGGAAGCTCAACGCGTCGGTGGGGCACACACTGACGCAGTCCATGCACTTCATGCAGCCGGGGTCCACCACGCTCCCGAAGGCCTTGATCTCCTCGTGCACACGCACGTTCGACGTGCACACGGCCGTGCAGTGGCCGCAGCCCGAGCAGCGGTCGTGATCGACAACGATCTTGCCGATGCTGAAGCGGTCCGCCGGCGCGAAGAAACCGCCGTACGGGCACCCGTAGGTGCAGAATCCCTTGGCCCCGAGGAAGTAGACGCACGCGAAGCCGCAGATGAGCAGGAACGGGACGGCGATGGCCAGGCCGGGGAAGGTCGCCCAGAAGTCGGAGGTCGTCAGGTGGGCGGTGAACCCGTCCGGGTTCGGCGCGGCGACACGCAGATCCGTGCGCACCGTCGGCCAGAATCCGTCGACGAGAGGGACAACCACCCAACGCTTCAGCGCCGGCCACACGAACATGTACAGCGCCAGCAGCAGCGGCACGAAGACGAGGAGCCTGGAGCGAAAGGGCTTTGGGCGCACGCCGATCTTCTTCATCATCCAGGCGCACAGGTCCTGCAGAGCGACGACATGGCACCCCCAGCCGCACATGAACCTGCCGAAGACGAATGTCGAGAGAATCGCAAGTCCGAAGAAGATCGCCCCGGCGTTCACCAGGCCGAGTTCGAGCGTCTCCATGGACTCGGAGGGCTCCACCGGGGTGGCCGTCCGGCCGGTGAGCAGCCAGTGCGCGACGTGGATGAGAATCAGCACGTGCACCAGGCCGAGCACGATCGCCCGGCGCGGCCCGTTCTTCGAGTGGGCGATCGCCAGAGGCTTCGAGGGCCCGGCCTGGGGCAACGGGATGGAGCGTTCGGTCGGCGACATCGGAGATCGAACCTGTCGATCGTATCGGTCCCTCGAACCGGATACCGCCCACGGAAAGCGCGATCCGGGCGCCTTCGGACGCCTCGGCGGGTCCCAAAAACGCGCTCGGGCTCCGGTTGAGGTCGCCGGCGTTGCTCCGGGCTCGGGCGCGCCTATCTTCTGTTCTGAGAGGAGATAGGGAATGCGATTCCGAGAAGCGATCGTCGCCGGGGCTGTGCTGTCGTCATCGACGCTGTTCGGCGCCCCCTGTGCGATTGGCCAGACCATGGATCTCGAGACGGTGGCTTCGGGCCTGACCCGGCCCGTCTTCGTGACCGCCGCGCCCGGCGACCCGTACCGCCTCTACATTCTCGAGAAGCCCGGTCGGATCCAGATCCTCGATCTGACCAACCCGGGTGCCGGTCTGACACAGTTCATCGATTTCAGTTCGCTCGTCTCGACGGAGTCGATCTTCTCCGAGCAGGGCGCACTCGGCCTGGCGTTCCACCCCGATTATGAGAGCAACGGCCTCTTCTACGTGCATTACACGTCCATCGGCGGCATGGGCAACCCGCCGGCGGGTGATTCGGTGATCGGGTCGGGGTCGCGCCTGACGCCCGACAGCGCCCAGCTGAACACCAACCAGATCATGCTGGTCATCGACCAGCCCGCCCCCAACCACAACGGGGGCTGGATGGGCTTCTCGCCGGTCGATGGGTTCCTCTACCTGGCCATCGGTGACGGCGGCGGATCCAACGACGAGTTCGAGAACTCCCAGGACATCAACACACTGATGGGTGCGATGCTCCGGATCGATGTCGATGGCACCGACGGTTCGACAGGGTTCTACGGCATCCCTGCGTCCAATCCGTTCGCAAACGAACCAGGCGCCGATGAGATCTGGGCGTTCGGCTTGCGCAACCCGTGGCGCTGCTCCTTCGACCGCCAGACCGGCGACCTGTTCATCGGCGACGTCGGCCAGGCCACATGGGAGGAGATCAACTTCCAACCAGCGGGTTCGATCGGTGAGGAGAACTACGGGTGGCCGTGCTTCGAGGGGCCGGGGCCGTTCCAGGTGATCGAGGAGTGCGACCCGGCGCCGATCGGGACGATCTTCCCGATCGATTCCGTCGGCAACAGCACCTCCCCGTTCGCGTGCGCGATCACAGGCGGCGTGATGTACCGAGGCGCGGCGATCCCCGCGATCCAGGGCAACTACTTCTTCGCCGACTATTGCGCCGACCGCGTCTGGACACTCGCCGAACTAGGCGGCGGATCATTCGGCCCGCGGACCGAAGTCACCGGCGATCTCGAAGACGGTGGCGTGATCGTCGACAGGACCGTGTCGTTCGGAGAGGACGCGTTCGCCGAGGTCTATCTGGTGAACATCAACGGATTCGTGCACCGGGTCGTCCCCGAGGGCGGGTTCGACGACTGCAACGCCAACAAAATCCCCGACGCGAGCGAGATCGCCGAAGGGTTCGCCGCCGATGTCAACAACAACGGCATCCCTGACGAGTGCGGGCCATGCCCCGGCGACGCGAACGCCGACCGATTCGTCAACTTCGGAGACGTGACGGCCGTGCTGGCCAATTGGCTTACCGACTACACGATGACGCCCGAGATGACGGGCCCCGGCGACTCCGACGGCAGCGGGATCGTCGACTTCTCCGACGTGACCGAGTCGCTGGCCAACTGGCTGGCCGACTGCCCCTAGACTTCGCCCCGGCGCGCCGACGGGGCGCGCGGCCCGAACGGGAGCGGCAGATGAGACGAGCAGTCCGCGGCTTCATCGCATTCGGTTCGATCGCAGCGCTCACGGTCGTGGGAGCGGGCGTGATCACGCTCCGCGCCGTCGGGGTCGCGTCGCTCGCGCGCGACAGCGGGACGGTCGTGCTCGAGGGCCTCGGCGCTCCCGTCTCCGTTTCACGGGACGACAAGGCAATCCCTGTGATCCAGGGTGAGAGCTACTCGGATGTCTGCCGCGCGATCGGGTTCGTTCACGCCCAGGAACGCTTCTTCCAGATGGACATGATGCGTCGCGCGTCCTCAGGGGAACTCGCGGCGCTGCTCGGGGCAGCGCTCGTCGAGCGGGACATCGAGATGCGCGCCCGGGGCCTCGGCAGGGCGGCTCGCGATTCGTTCGAGTCGCTGCCCGCCGAGCACCAGCGCTGGCTTGAGGCCTACGCCGCCGGCGTGAACGCCGGTCTCGACGATCTGAAGGCGTGGCCACCGGAGTACCTGCTCCTCCGGGCAGCTCCGACCGAGTGGCGCCCCTCGGACACGATGCTCATCGTGTCGACGATGGCGCTCATCCTCTCGGATTCCTCGTCGCTCGAGCGCGTTGTCGAGGGCCTCGAAGCGGCGATGCCCGACGAAGTCGTTTCGTTCCTCACCCAGCCGTACTCCCGCCTCGACGCCCCGCTGGAAGGGGGCGACGAATACACACCGCTCGACGTGCCCGGCCCGGATCTGATCGATCTGCGCACCGGCCGGGCAACGAAGGGAACGCGAATAAGCGCCGCGGACCGCGACGAGACCGTGATGGGCTCGAACACATTCGCGGTCTCCGGATCGATGACAACCGACGGTCGGGCGATCCTCGCCAGCGACCCCCATCTCGGACTCACCGCGCCCGGCATCTGGTTCCGCGCCCAACTGCAATGGGGTGACGGCGCCGATGCGCGCCGTGTCGCCGGCGTCACGATCCCCGGCACCCCGCTGGTCGTCGTCGGGAGCAACGGCAATATCGCCTGGGGGCCCACGAACGTCCACGGCGACTTCACCGATCACATCGTCATCGAGACCGATCCAGACGACCCGTCCCGGTATCGCGTGCCGGGAGGCTGGGAGTCGTTCGGTTCCCGGATCGAGACCATCGAGGTGCGCGCCGGAGAGACGCGCCGGATCGAGTTGCGTGAAACTCGATGGGGCGCGATCCGGGGCGAGGATTCGCTCGGGCGCCCGCTCGTGCTCAAGTGGACGGGTTCGGATCCCTCGATGATCAACCTCCGCCTGCTCGACATCGCCGAAGCCCGGACGCTGGATCAGGCGATCGAGGTGCTCGGCTCGTGGTGGGGCCCGCCCCAGAACATCGCCGCCGCCGACGACACCGGGCGAGTAGCGCTGGTGACCAGCGGCTGGCTGCCCAATCGGAAAGGGATCGATGGACGCACACCCGCGTCTTGGGCTCGCCAGGGCGCGGGATGGGACGGGCAACTGGACGAATCACAACGCCCGGTGTTCCAGGATCCGCAGAGCGGGTTCGTGTATGCCGCCAACGCGCGGATCGTCGCCGAACCCGTCGCTTCGCTCATCGGCCACGCCTGGCCGATCGGCACCCGAGCGGGGCGGATCGTCGAACTGCTCACCGACGCCACGGGTCTCCAGGAGAGCGATCTCCTGAACTACCAGCTCGACACTGATATCGAACCCGCGATGGAGCCCTGGCGACGCCTCGTCCTGGACTCGATCCCGGAGTCGGAGGCCGATCAGGATCTGCGGGCCGCGCGCGAGTCGATCCTCCAGTGGAACGGTACGGCCGATGTTGACCAGCGGGGCGTCACCATCCTCGAAGCGTTCCGCGACGCGGTGCGCGCTGATCTCTATGCCTCGATCAACACGATCGTGCGCGAGCGCGTCGACGGGTTCCGGTACCGATGGACCGGCAGCGACGAGTGGACGTTCCGCGTGCTCGACGAGCGGCCGGCGCACTGGTTGCAGCCGGGGTTCGAGTCCTGGGAGGAGTACGCGCGGGCCGCTCTGGTCAGAGTGCTCGACCGGATGTCGACCGGCGGCGACCGATGGGGCAAGGTAAACACCGCGATCGTCCGGCACCCTGTTTCGCTCGCCGTGCCCGCTTTGGGGGCTGGACTCGACATGCCCGAGAGCCCCGTCCCCGGGCACTGGGCGGCGCTGCGCGTGCACCGCTCCAGCTTCGGCGCGAGCATGCGGATGGTCGTCAGCCCCGGTCGCGAGCAGGACGGCATCCTGCACATGCCGGCTGGGCAATCTGGCCACCCGCTGAGCCGCCACTATGGCGACATGCACGAGGACTGGATCCGCGGGCGCCCAACGCCCTTGCTGGCGGGGCCGGCCGTGAGTTCGTTCGAGCTGAGGCCCGCCGACTAGAGGATTTGGAAGGCAGCGACCGGGCCGCACCCCGCGTAGCCCCGATGGAGAGGCGAGCGCCTGATCCGCGGCATCCAACCTTCGCCGGGGCCGCCCGGTGCAATGGAGCGCACGATCGACCCCCGATCCTCTCCAGTGCGCGATCCCTGGGATGGCCTTCGCTTTGCGCATATCGGGCGCGAAGGACGCTCGCTGCCGACCCGAGGGCCGATCCGGCGATCTCGGCCGGAACGCAGGGCTGCCGGCCCGCCGAATCCCGCGCGTTGGACCCGAGTCCACGAACGCGTATCATGGTCCCCCTCGGGGCGCATAGCTCAGCTGGCTAGAGCGCGGTCTTCACACGGCCGAGGTCACAGGTTCGAGTCCTGTTGCGCCCATTCGAATTGTCGTTCGCGAGCCGCGTGCACGAACGTTCGATCGCCGCTACTCCTCGCTGATTCTCGGCTGGTAGCGTCTGAAGAGGGGACACATGATCCGACGGCTGGCCTTCGTGTTCGCGTTCGCACTGTTCGTCGCAGGGCGTCCAACTCTCGCGCAGCAGGATCAGGATCCGCCTCCCGCGCCGCCTGGCGAAACCGATCTGAGCCCCGAGCAGGAGATCGAGCCCGGCGTTGAAGCGCCGGCGGAGCAGGAAGCCGATGGGCCCGACGCGGATGCAGAAACAGGCGAGCCCGACGCCGAGCCGGCGCGAAAGCCGAGACCCGGCAGGACACTTTCGGACAGCCCGGAAGACCCCAAAGAGACACTGACGTTCATTCAGTCCCAGCGCCTGCAGCCCTCGCTCCTCGGTGTTTCTCCTCTCGGCAAGTTCCGCGAGAAGACGGACAACTGGAAAGACGAGGTGCACGAGAAGATCGGCCTCGACTTCGGCTTGAGTTTCACCACGCTGTTCCAGGGCCTCACCGACTCGGTCGACGGCGCTGATCAGTTCGGCGCTTCGTCCGACCTCGACTTCATCACCAGCCTGGAGCTCGTCGATCGTGGGAAGCCCACCGTCGGGCTCCTGTACTTCCACCTCGAGGGCCGCTGGGCGTACACGTCGGTGTCACCCGAAGACCTCGCGGGCGAGAGCCTCGGCAGCATCACCGGTACCGCCGACACCTACGAGGAGTATCAGCCCGTATTCATCCCCCGCAACCTGTATTGGCAGCAGGGCAGCAAGGAAGCGGGCTGGGCGTACCGGATCGGCAAGGTGTCGCTCGACGCGGTCGTCGCGACCTCTCAGCACCTCTCGCCCACCACGGCGTTTCTCTCGGCGGTCAGCTACGGCCCGTTCTCGGTCGGCACATCCGATTCCGGACCGGGCATGGCCGGGGTGGTGTACTTCGGCGAACAGAAGCAGTACCGGCTGCTGGGCGCGATCGGTGATTCGAACGCCGAGCGCGAGGACATGGACGGGCTGACCGGCGACTTCTTCAAAGCGGTCGAGTTCGGGGCGCAGCTGTTCCCGATCACGGACAAGGCGGGTTACTCGAAGATCGCCTTCTGGCACAACGACGGCACCGAGGACGGGGTCGTCCGGAACGGCAGCACCGGCAACACCGGATGGGGGTTCTTCATCAAGCTCGAGCAGGAGCTCAGCAAGGACGGCAACGCCGTCGGCATCATCCGCTACGGGCGCAGCTTCGATGACGCGGCGCTGTATCAGGAGCAGGCGGGCCTCTCGTTCCTGCTCTACGACGCGTTCGGAATGCAGAACGATGTGTGGGGTGTCGCCTTCAACTACGTCGACGCTTCACCGGCCGGCGGCGTCCGGGACGAGTACACGCTCGAGACGTTCTACCGGTTCCCGATCGTGCCGCTCGTGGATGTCACGGTCGCGTACCAGGCGATCTGGGACCCGGCTTTCGACCTGGGTGTCGACTCGGTTTCGGTGTTCAGCCTGAGGATCCGCACGACGTTCTAGCGAACCAGGTCGATCGCGATGAGGGCGATCGGGAACTCACGGCGTGAGCATGTCCGTGATCTCGTTGACGCGGGCCGCGTCCCGGACGAGAACTCCGTCCGCCGCCTCGACGTTGCGATTGCAGTTCACGTCCTTCGCGCCGCTCGGCTGCGGGGGCGAGGTCAGCGCGAACAGCGATTCCCACTGGTGCAGGTCTTCAGCGTCGATGTCGCCGTCCGCATCGACATCCTCGGGCGCGATCGCGGGGATCATCGGATCTCTCGGCAGGTACACGTCGAACACCACCGGGCGGTGGTCCGACGCGAAGTTGGTCGCCAGGGCGTTGCCGTTGGCCTGCTGCCCGAGGTCGTCGGGTGAGAGGTACACGTACCCCATCGAGTTGAGCTCGTCCTGGGAAAACGAACCGAACGGGGCGTCCGTGTCGAACACCGCCGCGAGCTCTTCGTCGAGGCAGACATAGTCGAGGCGGCTGACGAATCCGCCGAAGAACGTGGCGTCCTGGATGCCCCCGGCGGTCCGCCCCGCGAGCGATTCGATGCGCAGGTCGAGCACACCGGAAGGCGTGATGGGGTTCGTGTTCGTGAAGAAGAGGCCGGTGAGCGTCCCGTCGCTGTTGTTGTTCGAGTTGAGGTCGCCGGCGAAGATGACATTGACCTCGCCGTCAAAATTCGGCCCGCCGAAATTCAGCTCGAAGGACACGTTGTCGCCCATCGCGTCGGCTTCCTGCGATCGTGTGTTCTGATCGCTGCCGGAGCCGCCGGCCTTGAAGTGCGCGTTGTACAGGACGAGCGGCTTCGCGGCCCCGGGGACCTGAACCTCCATCTTCACCACGTTGCGAGGGCCCGCGGTGTTGAGGTTGGTCGTGTCGAGGATCACGATGTCGGGACGCACATAGGTGACGTTGAAGTTGAACCCGTCGCCGCTCGCCGAAACCGCCTGATAGCCGGGCAGGTGCTCAACCGCGAACGCCACGAGGTTGGCCGGGCCGGGGTTGAACTGGGTGACCTCCTGGAACATCACGACGTCCGGGATCATCCCGTGGTTGGGGCCCGCGCCGTCCTGGTCGTTCACCGTGATGTAGTCGCCGAAGTCGTTGTAGCGGGAAGACCCCGGGGACCCGATGCCGTCCTTGAGATTCAGGGTGACGATGCGCAGCGGCACGCCGTCGAACTCCGGCGGCGCTCCGAAAGCGAGCCCGGTGCTTCCACCGGCCATCACCAGGCACGCGGCACGGGCGGCTCCCGCGCAGCACAGCGTTCTCGTTACGTGCGGCATCTCGTCTCCTCGCTCACTCCAAGAATAGCGGCGGGGCGCCTGTCAGCACCCCGCCGCCTGAATACTCAGTCGGATTCCGCCGGACCAATTACGGGCAGACGTTCAGCCAGGTGCCGAGCGTCGTGGTGACGTCGGCGAAGTTCACGAGGCCATCGCAGTTCGAGTCGCCGGGGCCGGTGTTGCCGGCGCCGTAGTTGTTCAGCCAGTTGCCGAGCACGGCGGTGATGTCGGCGAAGTTGACCTGGCCGGGGGATTCCTTGGCCCCGTTGCCGAGGCAGCACGCCACGGCGCCCGAGTCGAACTCACCGAGCTCGATGATCAGCGAGCCGCGGGCGGTTCGCTCGTTGTTGCCCATCTGGCCGGGCTGGTACAGCAGGCCACCGCGATCGGTGAAGTTCTCAGGCGTGCCGTCCGGCAGCGTGTCGAACTCGGTCTCCAGCCCGCCCATGAAGACGTTGGGGCTCGAACGGAAGCTGATTCCAAGGTACGAGCCGTCGCGGCTGTAACCGGCGCGGTTGAACGTGTCGGTGTCCCCATCGAACGCGAACGTGCCGACCTGCAGGATCTCGTCCGCGCCGTTGGCCGGGAAGCCGTCAGCGAGCTCGGTGCCGTTCTGGCCGCCGTCGATGATCTTGTGCAGCGAGTCGGTGTCGAGATCGTAGACGAACAGCGAGGTGTTCTGGCCGAGGAGGTAGGTCGTGTCCGGGGTGAAGGGGTTGTTGTCGAAGTCACCCGTGAGCTGGAACGCCTCTGTGATCGCGCTGAACGCAACCCGGTTGTTGTTGTCGAGCGAGACACCCGAGAACGGGTTGAGCGTGATCTCTTCGAACGCCGGCGACGGGGTGGTGTCGATCACCTGCGCGGGGATCAGCGTGTTGTTGTTGGTGTCGACGTCGCCATTGCCGGTCACGATCGACTCGAGGTTGTAGCCGACGATCCGGTTCTCCGCGGCGTTCCAGATCGGGCTGTACAGACGGATGGAGTACACGGTCGGCTGCCCGGAGCGGTCCTGGTGCACCGCGGCGACATAGCCGTTGGCGTTCATGTCGAACTGTCCGCCGGTGCTGACCTCAGCCGAGCCGCCGGTGGCGCCGTGGTCGATGAAGCGCTGATTGGGATCGGTGTTGTCGAGATCGGCGAAACCCGCGCCCGAACCGGCGGGAGCGCCGTGCTGGGTGCCAACGCCGCCGATGGGATCGGCCTCGATGATGATCGTGTTGTCCTCGGCCACCGGGTTGCCCGCGGCGTAGTCGGTGCGGAGCGTGTCGACGGCGAGGTACATCGGGCTGAAGCTCGAGCCGGTGAACGGTGTGCCGCCGGAGAACCCGACGCCGTGGATCACGTAGACCACCTCGTCGCCGCTGGGCGTCGTGACGGTCTGGATCGCGGGTTGGGTCTGGCGGGCGTCATTGGAGGACTCGCCGGGAGGGTTGATGGGCAGCGGAACCGAACCCTGCGTCCAGCCGGCGGCGTGGTCCGGCCCGTTGGGGAAGCCGGCGCTGTTGCCGGGATCGCCGGAGCGCGGATCGGCGTTGATCCCGCGGTAGACGTTCACGCCGTTCACGCTCGCGGCAAACTGCGCCGCGGTGAGGGCCGGGAACGTGTTGAACGACGTGTGGCCGAGCAGCAGGGCACCGCCGCCGGGCTCACGCATGGCGCCGGGGGTGCCGAGGAACACGGCGCCGAGCACGGTCGCCGTGCTCGGGTTCAGGCCGGTCTCGGTCGCGTTGCCGATGGCGACGGCGTTGGGGGAGAGGCCCTTGATGCTCGACTGGATAGGCTCGCCGCCGGCGGGGAGCGTCTGGGGGAGGACGCCGGTGATGCCGGCCTCGACGTCGATGTTGTTCTGGTTGCCGCTGAAGCGGGCGAGCCACACGAGCGTGCCATCCGGGAGGATCTCGCCCGGCGAGTTGCTGCGGTTGTCCATCTCCCGCACGATCACGTTGTTGCTCACGCCGCCGTCATCGGCGTCGGTCGTGCCGAGCACCGTGACCGTGCGGTTCACGCCGACCGCCATCGGATCGGCGTCGAAGCTCGTGACGTAGCCAACGGCGCGCCCGTTGACGTTCTCGACCTGCGTGCCGTTGACCAGCGCGTCGGAGCCGAGCAGAATGAACGGCGCGAAAACGGTCGAGTCGGCAAAGCCGGGGATCGCGGCACCCTTGACCTGCACAACAGGGACCTGCGCCTTGTACTCGCCCGCCTGCCCCGTTGGGTCGAGGTCGGCGGCGAGCGCCGAGGTCGTAAGGCCCGCGGTCGCGACCAGGAGGGCCGCGCGGCCTCCACGCCACATCATCTGATGCGTCTTCATCGTCTCTCTTGCTCCTAGTTTCTCTGCCCGGCGGGTCCTCCCTGACATCGCCACTCTCGCGAGTAACGGCGTCAGGCCCGTCGGATAGCTCTCTCTACCAGTTCACGAAACGGATGCGATCAGAACGACGGGCTTTCCGTCCCGCCGTGAAAGTCCTTGGTCTGGGCGCTCAGGGAAGCAGCCACTTCTCCGGGGAGGATGAGGTGTCGAACAACTGCAGAGCGAAGTCAAGCGTGTCGGGGTCGACCTGCGCGCCCACGAAGCGCGACTTCGACGGCGCCCACAGCTTGGGGTCACGCGATTCGAGCGGCTGCAGCGTCGCGACGTGGCCGTCCCAGAAGGCGGCGTCCATCACGCCGTTGTGCCGGTACGCCTGCTTTATGTTGGGACCGACATACGAATCCTGGTTCGCGCCGCCCGGCACGCCGTTGCCCTCGCCCCATCGGCCCCACGCCGTGGAGTTGGGGAACAGCGGCCAGCGATCGGTGAACGAGCCCCAACTCCCGTGCGTGTATCGGGTGTCGACGCTCTGATCGCCTTCCTGGTCCATGTACCGCGTGCCGTCGGCGATAGCCACCTTGAGCGCGTTGTTGCCGACCCGGTCCAGGCGTGGCAGGTAGCTCTTGGGGAGCACCAGCTGGTTCTTCAGGTCGGACCAGCCCCCGCGATTGTCCTGCGTGAGGTACCGGCCGCCGGCTGACTCGCCGGAGAGCTGCCAGATCATCGGCATGAGGAAACTCGGCATCGGCATGAGCGGAATGCCGCGGTCGTCGAGGAAGTTCTGCATCTCGCCGATGCCGGCGCCTCCGGTGAACAACTCGGCTTCGAGCTGCATCGCCGGGTCACGGAACTGCGAGAACAGGAAGTAGAACCGCTCCTCACGATTGGTCGGGAGGTTCGTCCCGGCGAGCGCAGCGGTCATCCAATCGCCGAACTGCACCGGCTTCGACGAGATCGAGTTCATGGCTTCGAGTTCGGAGTCGATTGCGCCGTCTTCCAGGAAGCGGCTCGATGTGTTCACGCCCGGCAGCCATTGGTCGTTCTCGGCGGCGTAGCCGAACAGGCCGGTCACGAGCTGACGCTGGAGGTTGGAACTCGCGACCTGCCAGGCGCTGGATCGAGCGCGAGAGAGCGCCGGCAGCAGGATGCCGACCAAGATCGCAAGGATCGCGACCACCACGAGCAGTTCGATGAGCGTGAATGCGCGGACCTTGCGCGTACTCTGGTTGATGGCGTTCACCCGGATGGCGGACTCCATTCGTCCCTCCGTGCCCGTTGGTCAGGCTCTAGGATTCCCGGAAACTCGATCGCGCACAATATACCCGGATCACCGATGCCCGAACACCAAAGGCTCGGGGCGTAGCCGGGCTCCCGCCGACGACCGGACGCGCAAATCCAGCGCCGTTCAGGCCAGCCGTTGCGAGGGGAACAAGAGTATCCGGCGACGAGTCCACGTCGCGTGCACAGTGTATTAAGATTCTGCAAAGGCGTGGGACGCCGGCCCGGCTACGGCAGGCAGGCTCCGCCCCAGTTGCTGAGGACGATCGTCAGGTCGTTGAAATCGACGAACCCGCTGCCATCGGCGTCACCGGGCTCGCCGGGTGCCGGCGAGGTCCCCCAGGCGCTGAGCACCGACGTCAGGTCGTTGAACGAGACGAACCCATCGCGATCCGCGTCGCCATCGCAGCCCACGATGGCGTCGAGGACCTCGATCTCGAGGTCGAGAGTGAGCTGGTGTGTCGTCTCGCCCGGGACATCCTCGTCGCTGAGCGTCAGAGTGGCGGTTTCCTGAACGATCGTGCCGGCGCTGAGGCCGCTCGGGTCGAACTCGAGCACGAGGTCGCCCTCGGTCGCGGTGATGCCCGAGGGGAGCGGGGCGCCCGTGGCGAACGCGCCGGAGAGGCCGGCGACGCCATCAAGGTCCAGCGCGGACTGGAGACTCGTCCAGCCGAAGTTGTGGATCGGGACCACGATCTGTGCGACCGGGCCGTTTTCGAATGCCTCGCCCATCACGAGCGTCTGGCCGACCTGCGAGCCGCTCTCGAACGACGCCACAGCGGGTGTGAGCACGTCGATCGACACATCGACGGTGTCGTCGGCGTCTGCGGATCCCATGCCGAATCCGGCTGACGTGAGATCGGAGTTGTCGATCGTCAGCTGCGTCAGCGTCGAACCCGGGACCAGGGCTCCGGTCGTCACCAGCTCGACGGTCCCGGACAAAGCACTCCCCGGGATCGCGTTCCCTGTCGCCGACCCGACCACGTCGATGCCGGCGCCGGGAGTAATGTCGAACGTCGTGGGGTGCGTCCCCAGCTTGAAGAGGCTGAGAGTGCCGGTGGCCTCGGTCGCGCCGACGATTGCACGGACGCTGGCGCTCGTCGTCGAGCTGCCGTCGGCGGCGGGGCCGACGCCGACGTAGAGCGTCGAGTCGTTAGGGCTGGGGCCCCAGATCGCCCACACGAATTCCGGATGGTCGACGAAGGGGTTGCGATTACCCTGGTAGTAGAACGGGTTGTCGCTGTTGGAAAACAGCAGGTGGTTCCGTCGGCGTTCCTGGGTGTCTACGGGGTCGCTGTAGTGCCATTCCAGCAGCCGGCCCAGGTCGCCCATCTGGCTGCCGCTGGGCTGGCCGTACACGAGCGTGAGGTTCGTCGTGTTGCCGTCGCCGCCGTCGTAGCGCGTCGCGGCGTAGAACATCCCGCGGGCCGACTCGCCGCGGTGGTTCGCGCCCGGGACCCAGATGTTCGCCAGCGGATCCCAGTACCCGGGGCCCTCGCCGAACGCCAGGTTGCTCCGCGAGCTGTTGATCGAGGGGTTGCACGGACGCAGCATGTGCATGTCGCTGTTGTCCGGGCCCGACGAGTCGACGCCGCGGCTGCGGGGCCAGGTGTGCTCGCGGTTCCACGTGACGCCGCTGTCCCACGTGCCGTTCACCGAGTTGGCCGTGTAGAACAGGATGATGCGCGACGGGTTGTTCGGATCGGCGTCCGTCAACTGGAGACCCTGCCGCGCGTCTCCATACGAGCGCACCAGGTGCGAGGTCGACGCGGGGATCCAGTAATTCTTCGAGATGATCAGGTGCAGGTTGCTCTGCAGCGTGGCGCCCGTGCCGGTCGCCGTCGAGTAGTACCCGGCCGGCGGCTCGTACTGGGCCCACGCGCTGCCGGTGGCTGCGAACACCATGCTCCCGGCGAGGGTCGAGCGTAGAACAGCGCAATCAATCCAACGGGTCGACTTCTGCATCAACGGTCTCTCTCTCTCGGTTCTCTCGGATCTCTCTGTGGTCTCTCGATCCCCCGGAGTCCAACGGGCGTCTACGCCCCGAAGAGGTTCGTCTCCGCGAACATCCCCGTGTTCTCAAAGTGCGCCAGGGCCTCGTTGACCGACGTGAAGACCTTGGTCGCGGTCTCGGTGATGAACGGCGACGGGCTCTTGGCCGGCATCCACACCACGTAGACCTCCTTCGTGTGCTCGAAGGCGTGCTGGAGCTCGCGCTCCACGCCCGAGGACAAGCCCGGCACGCCGCCGGGGAGCTCGGGGACGAAGCTGCAGATCATGTCGGACTGATCGATCAGCTTGAAATCCCGCATGTAGATCTGGCCGTCGATGTCGCCGGCGATGTCGAGCACCTCGCGGACGCGGACCTTGATCCGCTCGGCGCTGGCGAACATATGGGGTTCGACCATGAGCGAGTCCTGGCCTTCCTTGGCAGCCACGATGGCGCGCTCGAGCAGCAGCTTTTCGTCGACGTCGCCCGGATCGAAGGTGATGAAGTGCTTGGCGAGTTCGGCGCGGAAATGGTCGATCTCGGCGAGCACGTCGGGCATGTCGACGACGTGGCTCATCGGGAACGACGGGTACACGCGCCGGGCGTCGGGCCGGCACAGCAGCCGGAACATGGTCTTGTACGACGCCTCGTGGCGACCGCGCGAGACGATGTAAAACGGTTTGTGCAGCGCCTGGGCCAGCATCTCGGTCGCGAGGATCTCCTCCTCGCGCCAGACCATGCAGTCCTTGAGTGTGGCATCGATGTCGTGGTCGCGGTGCAGGCGGTGGTGGACCACCTCGATGTTGTCGACGAGGCAGATGAGCAGGTCGGGGTCGAGCGCCTCCATCTGGTCGAAGTCGAACGCGCTGAACAGCCCGTGGCGCCAGCGGAAGGTGGCGTGCGTGTTGACGATGGAGTGGGGGGCCTCGCGGGCGCCGGTGATGATGTCCTTGAACGCCGCGCGACGCAGCGACTCCAGGCGGGACCACGGGAGGTCGAGGATCCGCCCGTGATGCACGTCGCGGGCCTCGGCGTACATCATGTCGCCGACGTTGAACTGCGCCACCGTCTCGCCCTGCTGGCCGGCGTAGTCGACCACCTGCTCGAGGTAGTCCTTCTTGTCCATCCCGATCTGGCCAGTGACTACGGCTCGCATGCGGCCTCCCAATCAACAGGGGCTCCCCGTCCGACGAATCGCCCAGTGTAGCCCGGAATTCGCCCCGGGCACGCCCATTCGGCCTCAGGCCAAAAAAGAAGGCGCCCGCCGTCTCGGGCGGGCGCCTGCGTGTGTCTGAGTCGGATCCGAGCCGATCAGGCGCGACGACGACGCGTCGCGGCCAGGCCGCCGAGACCCAGGAGGGCCAGCGAGCCCGGGGTCGGGACCGTCAGGTTGTCGAAGCCGAAGCCTTCGCCACCGTCAGTCCGAGCGGTGAAGCGGATGGTGAGGGAGTTCCCCGTCCCGCTGATCGGCGTCTTGATGGTCTGGAACACGTCGTTCAGCAGAACGCCGTTCATGATCAGGGGGTCATCGAGGTTGACCACGGCGCCGCCATCCATGGTGTACACCGTGCTGCCGGATTCCCAGGCGATCGCGCTGAACAGCGGCTGGAAGGGCGAGCCGTCGAGGCTGTACTCGAACAGGAACACGTCCTCGGGATCTTCGAAGTCGCCCATCGCGGCGACGTCGACGGCGAAGCCGAGGTCCGTCTCGCCTGAGACGTCGAACGTGAACGTCGCGACAGCGAATGTGTTGTTGAAGTTCACGGTGTCCGTCACGCCGAAGAAGCCGTCCTGCTTGGCGACACCGGCGAAGCCGAGGGTGTCGCCCGCGAACGGGCCGGACCCGGCCGGTCCTGCGACGGAGCTGTCGGCAATGTTGAACGGCATGCCGACCTGGCCGGCGTCTGTCTCCGTCGGCATGAGCGACGAGCGGCTCATCGGGTTGAAAGCATCACCGGAGGCCGAGTAGTTCGCGAAGAACTCACCGCTGATCAGGTTGCCGTTGGTCGTGCCGTCGCCGACGATCTGATCGTTGGTGTAGCCGGTCAGGCCGGTCTCGGTGCCGTCGAAGTCCACAACGCCCGACTGCGCAAAGGCAGTACCAGCGCACATCATCATCGCACCCGCAACGGTGCATCCCTTGCTGATCTTCATCTGACGTGTCTCCTTCCTCTCCCTCTCGGGAGAGCGGTTCTCTCCTGCCCGGCGGCCGCTTCGCGGTGCCGTTCCCACCCATCGATCAGATGGGCCCCAAGGAACGAGCGGGCTCCGCGACCGCGCCGTTTCTTCTCCACTGGGCACAAGGCTAGCCATGCTGGCGAGAATCGCAACCGCACTCGGGCAGTCGATTGCAGGCTTCACAGAGCGTTAACAAGTGCCCGGTAGGCTGGCGTCGGGAAGAGCGCCGCCGGTCGGACTTCCGGTCCGGCTACGCGACGCCATCGCTGGTACAGTGACCTCTCGGCCCGCCACTCGGGCGCTCAGCCGAGGCCCAATCGCACGCAAGTCTGGAGCCTGCATCATGATAGCTCGAGCATCGATCCGTCCTGTGACGCTCGCGATCACGCTCGCCTGCGCGGCGTCAGTGTCGGGAGCTCCGGAAAAGGCCGAGGGCACGATCCGGATCGCGACCTACAACATCGAGAATCTGTTCGACGATCGGGACGATCCGAAGGACCACGGGCGCTACGACGACTGGCACGACACGCGCGAGGGCATCCTCGCCAAGCCCGCCGAGGAGCAGGCCCAGGTCGCGGCCGCGATCCGCAGGGCCAACCCGGACATCCTGGGTCTCCAGGAAGTGGAGTCCTACGACGCGCTCAAGGAGTTTGTCACCAAGTACTTGGGTGACATGGGCTACGACCACATCGTCTCCATCGACGTCGGGCACGCCCGGTTCATCGAACAGGCGATCATCAGCCGCTACCCGATCACCGAGGCCACGGTCTGGCCCCACGTCGAACTCGGCGGTGTGCATCCAGAAAAATATGGCGATCAGCCGAATTGGCACGCCGGCGAGCCGATCCTCGGGCGCCGCTCTCCCCTCCGTGCCGAGGTCGAGATCCCGGCAGCAGTGACGGGAGCCGATCCGTATCGCCTCTCGATCTTCGTCGTCCACCACAAATCCGGACGGCACAGCGAGTACTGGCGGAAACGCGAGACAGCCAAGGTCGTCGAGTGGATCACGGGGATGGAGCAGGCGGACCCCGCCAGGAACATCGTGGTGATGGGCGACTTCAACGCCCTGCCCACCGACGAGTCTGTGCAGAACTACATCTCCGCCGGCATGTCGGATGTGTTCCCCGCCGGCACGAGCCCCCGCACCCACGACAGCGGACGCGTGATAGATCTCATCCTCGTCAACGCGGCGCAGGCCCACGAGATCATCGATGGAACGGCGTTCGTCGAAGCGACACCGCTCCGCGAGCCGGGCAGCGACTACAGGACGACGCCCCAGCCCGAGGGCTGGGCATCCGACCACCTCCTCGTCGGGGTCGATCTCCGGCCGGTCGAGTCAGGACACTGAGACACCGATGGCCATCGAGATAGGAATCGAGGGGATCCACAAGACGATCGGGACGACCAAGATCGTCCAGGACGTTTCCCTGCGCGTGCCGGCCGGCGCGATGACCTTCGTCCTCGGCCCATCCGGCTGCGGCAAGACCACGCTTCTGCGCATGGTCGCCGGGCTCACGGATCCCACGGCCGGTCGCATCCGGTTCGGCGATCGCGACGTGACCGACGTCCCGACGCGCCAGCGCAACCTCGGGATGGTGTTCCAGAGCTACGCGCTGTGGCCCCACATGTCCGTGCTCGACAACGTGGCGTTCGGCCTCCGGATGCGGAAAGTTTCGAAGCCCGATCGCACGCGACGCGCCGAGGCGATGCTCGACAGCGTCGGGCTGACCGGTCTGGCGGCCAGGAAGCCCGCGCAGCTCTCGGGTGGTCAGCAGCAGCGCGTAGCGCTCGCACGCGCGCTCGTGGTCGAGCCCGAGGTGCTGCTGCTGGACGAACCCCTGAGCAACCTCGACGCCAATCTCAGAGTCCAGCTCCGGGAGCTGATCCGTCGCCTGTGCGCCGAGACGGGGGTGACCGCGATCTACGTGACGCACGATCAGGAAGAGGCGATGGCGCTGGCCGACGAGATCGTGGTCATGCGCCAGGGCCGTATCCAGCAGGCGGGCTCGCCGACGGAGATCTACTCCCGCCCGACATCGGCGGGAGTCGCGCAGTTCCTCGGCGAGACGAATCTCATCGAAGCGAAGGTCGCCTCGGTCACGACCGACGAAGCGGTGCTCGAAGCCGCCTCGGGCGCCATCCGCGCGCACCTTGAAGGGTTCCAACCCGTCGAGAACGATCGCGTGCTCGTGAGCATCCGCCCTGAGTCGATCCAGTTCGCCGAGGGAACCGGAGCGGCGGGCAACACATTCGAGGGGAAGATCGCCACATCCACACGCCGTGGACTCTGGTCGAGGCTCTCGGTGGAAGTCAAAGGGGGGGCTCGACTGATCGTCCACGAGCCGGGCGCAAAGGTCCACGAGCCGGGAGCGCCCTGCACGCTGACCGTCGATCCGGCCGAGGTGGTCGTCTTGCCCCACGCGAAGGTCGAAGCCGACGTCGTCGCGCACGCGAGCGACGGGAGAAACGGGCATGCGCCGGACCCGGCCTGAGCACTACCTGCTCCTGATGCTGCTGCTCGGAGGGCTCGGGGCCTTGCTGCTCTACCCCATCTGGCTCACCGTGCGCGGCGGCTTCGCCACGAACGTCGTGACCGGCGAGGGCTTCACGCTGCAGCACCTCCTGCTGGTGTTCGAGGATCCTGCGCTGCGCGCGGGCGT
This sequence comes from Phycisphaerales bacterium, assembly GCA_028289195.1. GTDB lineage: Bacteria > Planctomycetota > Phycisphaerae > Phycisphaerales > UBA1924 > JANQQR01. The sequence goes on from JANQQR010000002.1 coordinate 329,082, forward strand.
GGTCAACGCGCTCCTGATCGCTGTGGCGACGACGACCCTCAGTGCGCTGATCGGCGTGCCGCTCGGCGTCCTGTCGGCACGCCACACCTATCCATTCAAGCGTTTGTGGGACGCGGCGATTCTCGTTCCGCTCATCCTGCCGCCGTTCGTCGGGGCGATCGGCTTCAAGGCCATCCTCGGGCGAACCGGCGCGCTGAACGCGCTGCTCGGGACCGAGATGGACATCCTCGGCACGGCGCGGTTCTGGGGCGTCGTCGTTGCTTTGGCGCTGCACCTCTATCCGATCATCTACCTCAACGTCACCGCGTCGTGCGTCAACATCGATCCAGCGATGGATGAAGCGGCCCGCATCGCTGGAGCCGGTCCTGTGCGTCGGTTCTTCAGCATCACGCTCCCGATGCTCCGCCCCGGGCTCTTCGCCGGATCGTCGATCGTGCTGATCTGGTCGTTCACCGAGCTCGGCACGCCTCTGGTCTTCGATTACTACACCGTCTCGAGCGTCCAGATCTTCCACGGGATCAAAGAGATGAACGTCTCGGCGCAGCCGTACGCGCTGACGGTGGTGCTCTTGTTCATCGCGATCATGATGTATCTGCTCGGCAAGTACGCCCTGGGCCGTGAGCAGGCAACGAGCACGACCCGGGCGTTCCGAGGCGCGGAAGAGATGCCGCTCCGGGGTGCCGCCGGCTGGCTGGTGGGCGCGCTGTTCGCGCTGGTCACGCTCTTTGCGCTCCTGCCCCACGTCGGAGTGGTCGTCATGGCGCTGGCCCGGCCCGAGAGCTGGTACCAGACCCTCCTCCCCGCGGCGCTCACGCTCGAAAACTTCGAGGCGGCTCTGCAGCACCCGCTGGTCTTCGGTTCGATCCGCAACAGCCTGATGCTCTCCATCGCCGCGGCGCTCCTGAACATGGGTCTGGGCGTGGCGATCGGCTACATCATCGTGCGCACAACGGTCCGGGGCCGGCACGCGCTCGACAGCCTCGCGATGCTCCCTCTCGCAGTGCCCGGGCTGGTCATGGCCTTCGGCTACGTCGCGATGAGCCTCCGCTGGCCGTTCTCCAAGGGCGCCCCGCTCGAGGGGGCGGTGGATGTCGTCGGGTCGACGCCCAACCCCATCCCGCTTCTCATCGTCGCCTACGCAGTGCGACGGCTGCCCTACATCGTGCGCGCAACCGTCGCGGGATTGCAGCAGGTGAGCGTCGAAGTCGAGGAGGCGGCGACCGTCTTCGGCGCGTCGACGATGACCAAGGTCCGGCGCATCATCGTCCCGATGATCGCTGGCAATCTCATCGCGGGCGGCCTCCTGGTGTTCGCCTTCAGCATGCTCGAAGTCAGCGACTCGCTCATCCTGGCTCAGCAGGAGAGGCACTACCCGATCACCAAGGCGATCTACACACTCACCGAGCGCCTCGGAGACGGGACGGTGCTGGCGTGCGCCCTGGGTGTCTGGGCCATGCTGCTGCTGGCCGTCAGCCTCGCCGCGGTCTCGAGCCTGCTCGGACGCAGGTTCGGCGCGATCTTCCGCGTCTGATCAGGCGGGCCCGAACCCAGCGGCAATCTCGACGATCCGCTCGTAGTTGGCACGAAAGAACGCCGCGTACCGGATTTTGAAGCGGGCAGCGCCTTCGCGGTCCCGCCACTCGTTGCGGATCGCCCTGTAGTTCTCGGCGTTGAATCGCAGCTCGGTGCCGTCCTTCATCGTGTGGATTGGCATCTCGTAGAACAGGCGGTCCATCTCTTGGATGGTCTCCTCTGGCGCGCCCGCGCTCCGGGCACGATCCATCGCCTTCCACGCCTCTTTCATCTCGTGGTGCGTGTCGATCGCGAACGCGCCGAACAGCGGCGCGATCATGCTCCGCCAGCCCTTGGCCTCGGCCCGCGTCGCGTCGTCGAACGGCTGGATCTTGTCGATGAACGCATCGGTGTGCTTCTCGTACATCACGCGCCGGATCGGCATCCTGCGCAGCTCGAACCGCACGGGCCCGAGTTCGGCCTGGGGTGCATCCTCACCCGTGGCCGGCATCTGCCAGAGCGCCTGGCCGTGCTCGGTCAGGGCGTATTCGATGAACCGGATCGCCAGCTCCCGGTTCGGTGCGCCTCGCAGCAGCGACAGAGGATCCGGGTCGACGAACACGCTCCCGGCCGGCTCCACGAAGCGCAGGCGCGACGCCTCCGGGCCGGCGCCCTCCGGGGTGACCGCCTGGGCCTGATAGCGACCGTAGAAATCGATCGCAACGCCCGCCGCGGCTTCGCCCCGGCTTACATCGAGGACCACCTTCTTCGAGTCAGAGGCGAAATAGCGAGAATTCGCGCTCATGGCTCTGAGGATCCGCCACCCCTCGTCCCAGCCGTACATATTCAGGATCGACTCGTACGTCGTTGAAACGGAACCCGACAGACGAGGATCGCCGAGCGCGAGCCACTCCGCGTACCGCGGGTCCGTCAGGTCCTGCCAGGCCGAGGGGACGTCGAGCCCGAGCGCTTCGAGCATGTCCTTGTTGACGAGGATCCCGAAACTCGAGAGCGCGACACCGAACCAGTGCCGGTCGGGGTCATAGAGGTTGAGGACCCCGATCACATTCTCCCCGAACAGCTCGTCCAGGCGCTGGCCATCGAAATCGACCTGCTCGGAGATCGGGACACGGACGTCCTCGCCGTCTGCTTCGACGCGGACGCCGCGCTTGAGCTCGCCGTGCTCGTACGTGCCCCCGCCGAAGCACAAGTCGTAGGGCATCGTGACGCCTTCGGCCATCGAGCCGTCCACGCCGATGTCGCCCCGTCGCACGGCGGATTCATAGATCGCGATGAGCTGTTTACGGATCTCGCTTGTGCCGCCCGGACGCCGGTAGTCGATCTCGACGGGCGAGCCATACCGCTCCTCGTGCCACTCGCTGAACCCGCGCTCGAATTCCCAGCGGATCTGCTGGTTGTGGGGCGTGATGATCACCAGGCGCTCGGCGCCCTCCTGGGCCGCCTCGCTGGCCGGCCGTACCGCGAGCGGTATCGCGATCAGTGCGACCAGCAGGAGCGCCAGAACCACCGTCGAAACCGGGATGCGCGTGCTCATGGGAGTGCCTCGTCGTGTTCCCGGCTGTTCGGTCCACCGGAGCGTCCGACTATACCCAGAGCATGGGGCGCACCGCTCACGGAGCCGTCTTCGCGCGGACCGGCCGACCCGATACCCTACCGCCTCGCACTCGAGCACCACTGGGAGTCCCCGCAATGCGCAGCTTTCTTACGTCCGCTTGTGTCGCCCTCGCCCTCGCCTCTGCAGCTTCCCTCTTCAGCGCGTGCGCAGCCACGGGCCCGCAGCGGCTGGATACGGCCACGAGCAGTGTCGAGGACCTCCGGAGCCAACTCGCCCGCGGCGACGCCCACGTGGAAGCCGTCATCGCGGCCCTCGAGGCGTTCGAGGGGACTGAAGACATCTCTCGGAGCTTCAAGGACTTCCAGCGAGCACTGAAGGAACTCGAGACCTCGGCGTCGCGGGTCCGCGCCCGCACGGCCGCGATGCGGACGCGCGTGCAGGACCACATCGAAAAGTGGGAGGCGGAACTCGCCGGTATCGAGAGCGAGGAGGCGCGGGAGATCTCCGCGGACCGGCGTCAGGAGCTCGAGGCCGCGTTCGAGCAGCTCAACGCGGCCATGCAGGACCTGAAGACGGAATACGAACCGCTGATCTCCAGCCTCCGCGATGTGCAACTCGTGCTCGCCAACGATCTCTCGTCGGGGGGGCTCGCAGCCGCGGAGAGCCTGATCGCCGACGCGATCACCAAGGCCCGCGCGGTGAGCGCATCGGTCGCCTCGACGAACGACGCCCTCGAGCAGGCGATCTCCCAGTTCAAGCGTTGACCCGCGACCGCGCCCGGGACCGCTGAGCCCGCCTACGAGCGATCCGTCTCCGAGTCGGCCCTTCGCACGAGGTCCGTCAGGCCCTCGTCAACCGAACGCACGTGAAGGTCGCGCTGCGGGAACGCGATCTCGATCCCGCGTTCGCGGAACAACTCGGTGATGCGCATGTGCATATCAGTCTTCACTGTCAGCAGGTGGTCGATGTGCGGGATGAACACACGGATCTCGAAGTTCAGCGTGCTGTCGCCGAACCCGGCGAACACCACGTAGGGCTTCGGGTCGTCCAGCACGATCTCCTGCGCTTGAGCGACTTCGAGCAGCGATCTCTCGACCAGCTTCACCTCCGCGCCGTAGCTGACGCCGACGGGGATCGTCAATCGGAGCGTAGCGTCCGACAGAGTCCAGTTGATCACCTCGCCGGTGATGAATGTCTTGTTCGGGATCACGAGTTCCTTGCGGTCCCAGTCGGTGATTGTCGTTGCCCGCATGCGGATCCGGCTGACGGTGCCCGACACCGGCCCGACCGTGACGGTGTCCCCGATCCGGAACGGACGCTCCCACAGGATGATCAGGCCGGAGACGAAGTTCGCAAAGATCTCCTGCAGGCCGAACGCCAGACCGAACGTCAGCGCCGCGGCAAGCCACTGGACGTTCGACCAGCCGATCTCGAGCGCGCCGAACGCCATCGCGCTCCCGACGATCGCGATCAGATAGCGCAGCACCGTGCTCAGCGCGTAGCGGCTGCCGCTGTCGAGTGGCAGCCGCTGGAGGATCATGATCTCCGCGAGGGCCGGCACGTTGCGGAACGCAAAGAACGTGGCAATCAGCACGATGATCGCCTGGCCAACATCTGCCAGGCTGATGGAAGTCGCTGACGAGCCGCCCGGACTCGCTGCTCCGACGCCTCCTGAAGGCATCCCCATTCCGGGCATGCCCATCGTCGGTGCGCCACCCGTGGTGCCGCCGGGATCAGCCGCTCCCGAGGGATCGGTCTGGGGAGCGGTGGAGCCCGATCCGCTGCTGAATTCAGCGCTCGCGCCAGCGCGGGACTCCATCTCGTCGATGATCTGCAGGCGCGGGTAGAGCTCGACTCGGTCGAGGATTCGGAGCGCCGGGAGCGTCTCGGCCCAGATGGCCGCGAGACCAATGACGGCAGCGAGGACCATCGCGAGCCGGAACAACTGGCGCGTCTGTTGGCTGATCGCCGGGAGATCGAGCTTGTCCTCCTCGATGGAAGGCGTTGCCTGCTCCGGCGCTGCCTCTTCCTGTGCTTCCCGCTCTCTGGCGATGGCCTCGTCTCGCCGGCGCTTGGCGTCTTCGTAGGCGACGCGCCGGCGGGCCAGGTACAGCCAGCGCATGAGCAGGGCGTTGCCAAGCCCAACGAGAATGGCGAGCCAGGTCGTCTCCGAGATCGACTCTCGGAGTTCTCGCGCCGTGTAGTAGTACCCAGCCCAGGAGAGCCCGATCAGCACCAGCGGGAGGGCGACTGCCGCCGCGAACCAGCCGTACCGCAGCCGGTTGAGCCAGCCATCGGGTCGGCGCTTCAGCATCGGCCGGATCCAGTCGCCGGCGGGATGCAGCGTGCGGTAGAGGGCGAAGGCCAGGACCAGCATGCTCACCGAGAACGCGGTCCTGCCCAGGCTCGCGCTCGCCGTTTCGTCGCTCCGGAAGTCGACGGCGTACGTGGTCAGCGTGGCCGGGACGACGATCGGGGTGAGGAGCGTGAGATATCGGTGGACGAGCGCCAGCGCCTCGGAGGGCCACCGGAAGTGCCGCTCGGCGACGCCCCCGCGCTTCACCAGGGTGCGCAGGAACAGCAGGAGAGCGAGTTGTACCGCCGAGAACTGCAGGCCGGCCCCGATCGCCAGCGCGACCAGCGACTGCTCGGGCGGGCGCGCAAGGACCCATCCGATCCACCCCATCAGGAACGGCACGGGCAGCACCGTGAGCAGCGAGCAGATGAGGGCCAGAACGGTCTGCCAAATCGTGTCAGTCTCGAAGCGCTGGATACGCGCTGCGCACCGCTTGAGCATCTTGCGGCTGCCGAGCGCGAGCGCGAACACCAGGAACAGCGCGCTGATGCCCATGGCCACGACCCAGCCGCGTCTCAGCGGATCCGTGCGCAGCTGCACCGCGATGTACGTCCACTCGTCGGGATTCACGAACCAGGCCGCCGCCTCGGCATACTCGGCCGGTGTCGGCAGGCGCTGCGTCGCGAAGCTGCGGACCCACAAGATGCGCTCGCGGACAAACGACTCGTACTGCGACGCAGAATCGCGGAGATCCTGGGTTACGACGTGCAGTTCGAATAGCACCTCGGAATACCGGGCAGCGTCGCTGACGAGCTCTGCGCGCAGGTCCCTCCGGCGGGTCGCGAGCTCTCTGGCGACCTGCGCCGCCACCCCGCCCTCAGTGGCTTGCGGGCCGATCTCCGCTAGGAGCGAATTGGTCACACGATCGATGTCCGTGGTGCCTTCGCGCTCCTCGCGGCGCTCGAACAGCATGAACTCGGCGTTCTCGAGCTCCCGTCGAGTCGCCAGCACGCGCCGGCGGAGCTGGCCGCTATCGGGCAGGTCGTCGTACTGGCGGCGCAGCAGGAGGCCCGTGGCGCGATTCAGGCCGCTGGCCTCGACGCGACGGCGCGAGGTTGCGTATCGCTCGTTGATATCCGCGAGCTGCGCACTGGCCGCGGCCATGCGTTCGTTCGCCGCCGTGATGCGTTGGGGCACCGAATCCGGTCCGGTGCGGAGTTCGGCGAGGCGTTGATTCTCTTCAGCGAACGCCTGGAGCACCGGATGCTGCTCGGCCGCCTGCCGACGCAGGCGCTCGGCGTCGCGAGCGGCCTGTCGGGCGTCCTCGGACCGTCGCTCGTTGACCAGGGACTGCCACGCGGCGAGGAGTTGCTCGGCGCCTTCGACGCGCCTGGCCGCCCGGTCCCGGCGGGCCGGCAACAGATCGGTCCTCGCGTCGTAGCTCGCCAGTTCCGCGTTGAGGGCGTCGATCTCCGCGACGATCACCTCTCGCTGCGCGAGCCTCAAGACTCGCTGGGCATCCGAGAGCGCCGAACTCACCTCTTCGGGCGGAGCCGCCAGCGATTCATCGATGGCCTCCAACTGACCCTGTGCCTGCACGATCGCGGCTGGGATCTCCGAGCGACGATCCTGGCGCCGGGTGACTTCCGCTTGTAGATCCGTCACGAGGTTTCGCGCCGCGTCCAACGAGGCCGAGGCCTGCGCCTGGCCCTGTTCCAGCTGCGCCAGGGTCGCGTCCTCCGGCACTTCAGGTGCCGGCTCGGATTGAGGGTTCGCGAGTTCTGCGGAAATCGCTTCTAAACGTCCGGGCGCTTCGCTCGCGTCGCGCTGGAAGCCGGCGGTTCGATCTCGAAGACTCGACGCTCGTTCGAGTTCGGAGAGGGCCTGTTGATACGCCTCGCGGGCGGCCTGCCGATCCTCGGGCAGAGCGTCGATCCGCTCCTGGATCTCCTCCGCCGACGGCGGCGCCTCCCGCTCGTCGCTCTGGGCGAGCGCGAGAGACGCCAGCAACATCGCCGCGAGGCAACCCCAGAACCCGGCTCCTCGAATCCCTTGCATCGCCAGAATGTACCCTGCGGCGGCCCGTTCGGTGTGCATCGAGACAGCCGATCGGACCGAATCCCCAGACTATGGCTCCCCGATCAGCCACCCAAGAAGTCCGGCGCCTCATGGTCGTCCTGGGTGACCAACTCGACCCCTCGTACCCGTCCGCCGTCGGCCTCGACCCCGATCTCGACGCCATCCTCATGATGGAGGTGCGCGGGCAGTCGACGGATCCTCCCAGCCACGTGCAACGGACAGTGCTGTTTCTCAGCGCGATGCGCCACCACGCCGAGGTGCTTCGATCCGACGGCTGGCGGGTCGAGTACGTGAGTCTCACCCAATCCGCGAACACCCACACCCTCGATGGTGAGATCCAGCGGGCCGTCGATCGACTGCGACCGAAGGAACTGTGCTGCATCCAGCCGGGCTCGTACTCGGTCCTCGAGGAGATCGAATCTGCGTGCGCTGGCGCGGGCGTGCCTCTCGAGATCCACGAGGATCCACACTTTCTCTGCACTGTGGCCGATTTCGAGAAATGGGCGTCCGGGCGGAAGCAACTGATCCTCGAGTACTTCTACCGCGAGATGCGCAGGAAGCTGGGCGTCCTCGTCGAACCCGACGGGAAGCCGATCGGGGGGCAGTGGAACTACGACAAGGACAATCGCAAGCGATTCAAGACCGCACCCGATCCTCCAGCGATCCCCCGGTTTCCTCCGGACGAAACCACAGCCCAAGTGATCGAAGACGTGCGGCGCGTGCTGCCGGATCTTCCCGGCAGCCTCGAGGCCTTCGCGTGGCCCGTCTCGCGCGAGCAGGCCCTGGATGCCCTGGCCGACTTCATCGAGCACCGGCTCCCAAAGTTCGGCGACTTCCAGGACGCGATGTGGACCGGCGAGACCACGCTCTATCACTCGCTCCTGGCGCCTGCCCTCAACATGAAGCTGCTCGATCCGCGCGAGGTGTATCAGGCAGCGCTGGATGCGCATGAGTCGGGGGCGGCCCCGCTCAACTGTGTCGAGGGGTTCGTGCGTCAGATCATCGGGTGGCGCGAGTTCATCCGCGGCGTCTACTGGACGCAGGGGCCGCAGTACGAGGCCTCGAACGCGCTCGACCAGACCGGTCGCCTGCCGGGGTTCTATTGGGACGGGGAGACCGACATGCGCTGCATGGGAGAAGCCCTCGGCAGCGTCCTGGATTCCGCGTACGGGCACCACATCGCCCGCCTGATGGTGACCGGGAACTTCGCGCTCATCGCCGGCGTCGACCCTCAGGCGGTCAACGACTGGTACCGGGGGATGTACGCAGACGCGGTCGACTGGGTCACGGCACCCAACACTCTCGGCATGGCGATGCACGCCGACGGCGGCATTGTGGGCACCAAGCCCTACGCCGCCAGCGGCAAGTACATCGATCGGATGTCCAACTATTGCAAAGGGTGCCGGTACGACGTCAAGGAGCGGACGGGCGACGACGCCTGCCCGTTCAACACGTTCTACTGGGACTTCCTGATCCGGAATCGCGAGACGTTCCGGCCGAACCAGCGCATGGCGATGATCCTCAAGAACGTCGATCGCCTCGCGCCCGAGCAGGTCGTCGAGATCACGACGAGTGCCGCGCATAGGAGGTCGGAGTTCGGGATCTAGGCGCCCGGCCCACGCGTCGCGGCTCCCGGCTGGCGTCGGCAGCGGGCGGCTCCGCTGGAGGGGTGGTGCCGAGATATCATCCCGTCGCCGCCCCCGTAGCTCAGTTGGATAGAGCAGCGGTCTTCTAAACCGCCGGTCAGAGGTTCGAATCCTCTCGGGGGTGTTGCCAGTGGCCGCCGGCGGAGGACCGGCACCGGGGACGCACCACGCAAGAGCAAGGACGCTACCAGTGGAAGACAACACCAGGACGACGCACGCCGCGTGCTCTCGCCCCCAGGGCGAACGCCTCGGCTGGACCGTACGGACGCTCCGGCACGATGAAGGGTGAGAGCATGAGCGATCACTCCAGCCAACCGTCGTTCGACCGGCCCACCGATCCCGCGGGTGAGACGCATCAGACGCACCTCGCGTGCCTCCACTCCGGCGGTCCGACACCGGCCGGTGCTCCGCTCGTGCGCACGATCACCCAGTCCACCGCGTTCGCTCAAGGAGCGGTGGGGGCGTCGACAGATCATCAGTACTCGCGGGTCTCGAACCCCACGGTCGCTGATCTCGAGCAGACGCTCGGCGATCTCGAGGCTGCGCCCCCCGGGGTCTGCTTCTCGACGGGCATGGCCGCCGAGACGGCCCTGTTCCTCACCGCTTGCCGCGCGGGTGACCACGTCCTGTGCGCCCGATCCGTCTACGGCGGCACGACCCGCCTCCTCAGGCAGGTCCTGAGCGGCCTCGGCATCGAGTCGTCGTTCGTCGACGCCACCGACCCGAGTCGCGTGCGCACATCACTGCAACACAACACCCGCCTGATCTTCATCGAGACTCCCGCCAACCCCACGCTGGAGCTCACCGACATCGGCGCGGTCAGCACGATCGCCCGCGAAGCCGGCGCGCTCCTCGCAGTCGACAACACGTTTCTCACGCCGGTCCTGCAGCAGCCGCTCGATCTCGGCGCGGATCTCAGCGTCTACTCGACGACGAAGTTCATGGAGGGGCACTCGATCGCCATGGGCGGAGCTCTGGTCGGGCGCAACCCAGAGCTATTAGACCGACTCCGTTTCACCCGGAAATGCACCGGTGCCATCCAGACGCCCCACAACGCCTGGCTGACCCTCAACGGGATCCGCACGCTCCCGCTCCGGATGCGCTCCCAGTCCGAGACGGCGGCCAGGCTCGCCGCGTGGCTCAAGGGCCGCGCGGGCGTTCGAGCTGTCCACCATCCGACGCTCTACTCGGGCCCCGCGCGGGCGCTGGCCGACGCGCAGCACCTGGACGGCCTTCACGGCGCCGTCGTCGCGTTCGAGATCGAGGGTGGCATCGACGCGGGACGGAGATTCTCGCGCTCCTGTCGCCTGTGTGCCCTCGTGGAGCACGTCGGATCCGTCGAGACGCTCCTGACCCACCCCGCGACGATGACACACGCGGAGGTTCCTGCCGAGCAGCGCGCCGAATGCGGAGTGACCGACGGCCTCCTGCGCCTCTCGGTCGGCCTCGAACCGGTCGAGGCGATCATTGCCGATCTCTCACAGGCGCTCGACGCTGCGATGAGCACCTCCTCCGTTGCGCCCGAAGGTGGAGAGAAGGACGGCTGCGCGTCGGCGGCTTGAGCGGGCGGTTTGCGCCGAAAGCGGGCGAACGAGCGCTCCCGGCCGACATCTGCCGCGCACACCGCAGCGCTAGACTCGCAGGCCCATGAGTGAGTCGCCCGAATCAACAACCCCCGCCCCGCGGACGATCAAGCAGCGCATGACCGCCATCCTCAGCGTTCTGGTGAGCCTCTACATCGTCTACGCCATCGGCGCAGCGATCATGCAGGACCGGCTGGTGTTCCCGCGTCATTTCGCGGGCCCGGGTGCTGATCCGATCCACGCGGATGTCGAACAACTCTGGCTCCCGATCGGTGATGCCGGTCGCGTCGAGGCCTGGTTGCTTGTCGGGGAGGGGCGTTCCCAGGAATCGCCCGGCCCGGCCGTGATGTTCCTACACGGCAACGGCGAGACGATCGACGAGGTGTTCGACTCGTTCCGGTTCTACGCCACGCGGGGCATCACGCTCCTGGTCCCGGAGTACCGGGGCTACGGGCGGTCGGACGGCAAGCCCTCCCAGAAAGCGATCGTCGAGGATTCGGCCCGGTTCTTCGACCTGCTCGCAGAGCGACCCGAGGTCGACCCCGATCGTATTTTTTTCCACGGTCGTTCGATTGGTGGTGGCGTGGCGTGCGCGCTCGCACGGGAGCGGGAGCCTGCGGCGATGATCCTCGAATCGACATTCACCAACGTCGCTTCGATGTCGTGGCGATTCGGCGTCCCGCCGTTCCTCTGCCGCCATCCCTTCCGCAACGACCGGACGCTGCGATCGCTCGATGCCCCGGTGCTGCTGATGCACGGCACGGGCGACCTTCTGATCCCGCCCACGCACAGCGAGCGACTGCACGGGATCGCGCGGAGGTCAAGTCTCAGCCTGATGGATGGCGGCCACAACGACTTCCCCGTGGATCGCTCGGCGTACCTCGGAGAGATCGAGCGGTTCCTCGAGAGCGCAGGTCTGGCGCCGGCCGATCAGTAGGCCTTGGTCGCCGGGCGCTCGGTCGAGACGACCTCATCCGACTCCCGCTCGCTCCCGCGCTCGACCCGGACTCGGGCGCTGCCCACATCGGTCCGGACGTTCAGGTGCGCGTGCTCGGCGTCGCCCATGACCCCGTTGAAGATGCCCCGCCGGTCGCGGTAGATGCGCAGCGGCTCACCGCCGGGGCGCACGGACACGCCGCCGACATCCGTCTCGGCCGTGATCTCGCCTTCCCAGCCGCGCGGCAGGTAGACGACGGCGTCGCCCACATCGCTCCGAGCCGTGATATCGGCGTTCGTCACTTCGAGCACCTCGACGACGACGTCACCGACATCCGTCCGGACCCAGATCTCGCCCGAGCCCTCGGCCGTGACATCGCCCACATCATTAGTGATCGTCAGCCCGCCGCTGGACCCGTAGACGACGACGTCGCCGACGTCGTTCTTAATCTCGACGCCTTCCTGGAACCCGTCGACGTCGACATCGCCGACGTCGTTCGTCAGCTGGATCGTGAGGTGCGGCGGGGCGGTGATCGTCCAGTCGACCTCGTACGCCTTGCCGTGCCGTCGCTTGGGGTGATGCACGATGGCGTTAAAGACCGAGCCGTCGCGCGGGTCCGGCGAGAACTCGATGTCGATCTCGTGGAGTGCGTCTTCGGCCTGAGTCATCGAGCGTCCGAGCCCCGTCTTCACGACCTCGGCGCGGATCTCGTAGGCGTCCGGATCAGCCAGAACCTGGATGTCGCCGACGTCGTTCTCGATCAGGAGAACGCGGCAGTCGGCGGCTCCGAGGAAGCTGTCGTCCTCGCTGACGCGGAACTTCGGCCCCCAGCCGCACCCGGCCAGCAGGAGGGGGGCTCCGGCGACCAGGATCGACCCGGCGGAGGTGGCGGCAAAGCGACGGCGGGACGCGGGCTGTGTCATAGCTGCAATTCTCCTCGATTGAACGGGGGCATCGCCTCCGCTGAGTGATTCGGAAGCGGGAGGGCCGTGTTTCGCTCGTGGCCGTGGCTTTCGGGGGGCAAGCCTGCCAATCGGCTTGGACCCGCCCGCTTCGGGGGTACTCTGAACTCTGGAGCCGCGCCCGGATCGTCGCAGTCGCTGCTCTGGGAGGACCCAACATGCCAGGATTCATGCGCTCGACGACCGCTGCCGCCGGCCGGACGCCGGGTCACTGGGGCACGAGGATGATCGGCTCCGGTGTGGTGGCGATCGCGGCTATCCCGGCAGTGGCAGGGCCCCTCGATCCGCCCGCCGGTGCCATCAACCCGACCGGAAGATTCGGCCCCCGCATCGAGGTCAACCCCCAGAACACACCCGGCGACGCCGATTCGGTGTTCCGAATCGACCAACCCGGCTCGTACTACCTCGCCGAGGGCGTCACGGGCGAGGCGCTCAAGCACGGCATCGAGGTCGCCTCAGCGGACGTGACCCTGGATCTGAACGGATTCGCCATCGAGGGCGTGATAGACGCACTCGACGGCGTGCACATCGAACTCAACGGATTCATGCTCAACATCGTCGTGCGCAACGGCTCGATCAACCAGTGGCCACTCGACGGAGTCAACGCCGACGACGCCGTCGGGATCATCCTGGAAGACCTCTCGTTCTTCTTGTGCCAGGGCCTGAGCATCCGGGCGGGAGGCGCAGCGCGCATCGCTCGGTGCCACACGGTCGGCAGCAACGGATTCCAGGGGCTGGAAAGCTGCGTGGTCCAGCAGTGCCGCGTGATCGGGACGCTGTCGGGCAACGGTTTCGGATTCGGGGCGAACTCGAACATGTCTCACTGCGTCGCCGCCGATTGCGATCAGGCGGGCTTCACCATCGAGAGCGGCACGATCACCGGCTGCGTGGCCAACGGGAACGGCAATGGCATCCTCGCCAGCAGCGGCAGCTCGGTGGTCGCGTGCGCCGCTTTCGAAAACGACTTCTTCGGATTCAGCGGAATCGGGTGCACGTTCTCCCAATGCCACGCCGAGCAAAACGGCGCAATCGGCTTTAATGCCAACCGCTGTTCTCTCTCCGCGTGCTCGGCCGTGAGAAACGACACACGGGGGTTCTTTCTCCAGCAGTCGTTCGCCGAGGCCTGCCTGGCCATCCAAAACATGAACGCCGGATTCGATCTCTCCGACGGCGGTTCAGTGCTGCACTGCACCGCGCTCGACAACGGCAGCGCGGGAGTCTTCCCGGGAATCCACGCTCAGTCCGAGTCTCATATCGTCGGAAACTTCTCCGCGGGCAACAGCGGGCCCGGCATCGAGCTCGAGGGGCGCGAATCCCTGATCGACTCCAACAACGTCGCCAATAACGGCATCGGGATCCGCATCACCATGGACCGCAATCTGGTGATCCGCAACGTCGCTCGCGACAACGGCGGTGTCGACTACGACATCATCGCCGGCAACCGGGTCGGCATCATTTCCGTCCCGCCGCTCAGCGGCACGATCTCGACCCTCGCCGATCCGGACGCGCTGGGAACCGGCACCACCGATCCCTGGGCGAACTTCAGCTACTGACTATCCGGCGCCACGCTTGATTCGAACAGCGGCGTCGACAGGTACCGCTCGCCGTACGAGCACGCGATCGTCACGATCCGCTTCCCTGCGAACTCGGGCCTCGACGCCACGCGATAGGCGGCGCACACATTGGCGCCCGCGCTGATACCGACCAGGAGCCCCTCCTCGCGCGCCAGGCGCTGGCCCCACTCGAAGGCATCCTCGTTGGAAACGAGCTCGACCCCATCGAGCAGTTCGACGTCGAGGTTCTGTGGCACGAAGCCGGCTCCGATGCCCTGGATCTTGTGCGGCTGGTGCTCACCGCCGGAGATCACCGGCGAGTCGGTCGGCTCGACAGCGATGGCCTTGAACGCGGAGTTGTGCGATCGGATGAAGCGGGTCACCCCGGTGATCGTCCCGCCGGTCCCGACGCCCGCGACGATCGCATCGATGTTCCCCTCGGTGTCGGCCCAGATCTCCGGTCCGGTCGACTGCTCGTGAGCCGCCGGATTCGAAGGGTTCTCGAACTGCTGGGGCATGAACACCGGGCCCGTTTTCGCGGCTACGTCCATGAGTTCGTGCGCCTTGGCGATTGCGCCGTTGACTCCCTGCTCGCGCGGTGTGAGCACCAGCCGCGCCCCCAGCTGGCGCATCAGGGCCCGCCGCTCGACGCTCATGGAATCCGGCATGGTGAGCGTGCAGGGGTAACCCTTGGCGGCGCAGATGAACGCCAGGGCGATGCCGGTGTTGCCGCTGGTCGGTTCGAAGATGTGCGTCCCGGGAACGATCGAACCGTCGCGCTCGCCCGATTCGATCATGCCTCGGGCGATGCGGTCCTTGACGCTCTTCATGGGGTTCTCGGATTCCATCTTCAGCAGGATCTCCGCCCCGTTCTCGGGCCGCAGGCGCTGCAGACGGACGAGCGGCGTCGACCCGACCGTCGTGGGCATCTCATCAAAGATGCGGCCCATTGGGGAAACCCAGCCGCTCGTCATCGTGTCGCCAGCCATGAGAGAGAGTCCTTTCGGTTCGTCGAAGGGCGCGATTCTCGTGCGGCGCCCCGTCTCGATCCAAGGCGCATCCGGGGAGGGAGTGCTGCCAGGAATTCTCGCAAATCCGGAGCATCCGAGCCCTTCCGCTCCGGATTCAGCGTCGAATCAGCGAACAGCCCGTGTCAGGGCGTAGCGGGCCAGGTTTTCGAACGGGTCGAATCCCAGCAGGGTTGGGCCGTCTCCGACGAAGTTCGACAGAGCGTTGATGTCGAAGAACACCTCCCGACCGGTCACGTCGTCGACCAGGTACTCCACGCCGCCGACCTCGATCCCCGCGGCGGTGAGGAGCCTGGCCGCGGCGTCGCGCACCGGGGCAGGGGGCGTGTACGCCTCGATCGTCAGGTCCGATCGCTCCGGGGAGCCCGAATACCCGGGGCGCCGCAGCGCCTGCCCCGAGCCGCTGCGGCACACCGAGGCGCAGCACAGATTGAACGAGTCGCCCTCGTTCCGGACCTTCACGGCGTAGTGGAACCTGCCCCCGAGCACCTCGACTCGGATGACCGCCCGGTCCCGCGCGGACACCAGGCGCTGCACGAGGGCGATCCCGTCGAGCCCGGGATTGAATCCCTCGGAAGCGAACGCCGTCTCGGCCTCGTCGCGATTCGCGAACCTGCGGACCCCCGTCCCGCTCGCCCCGAAGTTGGGCTTCACGATGACAGGCCCTCCCAGCAGCTCGATCGCGTCGAGGGCGTCACGCTCGGTGTGCGCGCGGACGGTGCGGGGTGACACGAGGCCGGACGACCGGATCAGCTGCAGCTGGCGGCGCTTGTCGACCTCGATGCGCATGGCGCGCGATCCGTTGATCACGCGGACGCCCCGGGCCTCGAGATCATCGATGACGCGGATCGCTCGAGCCATCGCGTCGGGCCGCCCGCGGTCCTGCGAACTGATGCTCATGCGATTCAGAACGACGCCGATGTGCGCCCCGATGGTCGAGGCATCGGTGCCCACATCGTCGTCGTGGAGGCGCTGGGCGGGCGAGCCGAGGCGCTCGAACGCCCCAAAAAGCGACTCAAACCACTGCGGGTGTTCGTAGTACACGCCGACGGCGACCCCTCGGGCGACCGCCGGTTCCAATGCTGCTGCGATGCTTGCCATGGTGCTCACCTTGCTGGTTGATGCTCCGAATCCGGTTCAAAAAGACAACCGCCCCGCGTGGGCGGGGCGGCTGGGTACGTCTCTGCTCGTTTGTTCGTCCGCTATCGGCACGCGACGATCGAGCGACATCCCTTCCGGCCCGCCCAGTGGGCGAGACAGGTGCAGCAGCACTGGCACATAGTGGTGCGGGTGCTGAGGCGGGGGGTGTCGCATTTGTACGCGCGGTGCGTCATCACGCGGAGAGTATGGCCGTGCGAGCGCGCGGGTCAAGGAGTTTCCTGCTAGAAGCGGGTGCGCGATGCACGAGCTGGCTTCAACTGCCGATCTCGAAGGAGCGATCGCAGAGTTGCGTGCGCTCGAACCGCGCTTCGCCGAGGTCGTGCAGGCCACCGGCACGCCGCCGCTCCGGCGCGTCGAGCCCGGTCTTTCGGCTCTGCTCTCGATCGTGAACGACCAGTCGATCTCGCAGCACGCCGCGTCGACGGTCTGGAGCCGGACGCTGGCGATCATCGATGCGGGAGATCCCCGGTCCGTCCTCGATGCGGACGCCGAGGAGCTCCGCAGCGCGGGACAGTCCCGCAACAAGATCGCGACCTTCCGCGCCGTGGCAGAGGCGGCACTCGACGGGCGTCTCGGTTTCGAGACGCTCTCAGCCCTCGACGATGAGGCAGTGACCGCGCAGCTCACCGCGATCCGAGGCATCGGACCCTGGAGCGCCCAGATCTACCTGCTGACCTGCCTCGGCCGGTCCGACGTCTGGCCCGCTGCCGATGTCGCGCTGCAGATCGGCGCACAGCGGGCGTTCTGTCTCCCGGATCGCCCGGTCGGTCGACGGATGATCGAACTCGCAGAGCCCTGGCGTCCATGGAGATCGGTCGCCGCCCGCCTGCTGTGGGCCTATTACCGGGTCGGCCCGGCGGAGTGAATCGAGCGTGACCCCGGCCGCGAATCCCCTTGCATGACCCCGCTGAAGCCCATCTCGACCCGTCTCCGCATGCCCGTTCTCTTGGTCGCGATCCTGAGCGTCGGCGCTGTCTTCGGGCTGAACGCGTGCGGCGCGAAGTCGATCGAGAATCGCAGCCCCCTTGGCGAGACGTTCCCGTCGGTCACCGGCAAGTCTCTCGAGAAAGAGACGGTCGATCTGCCCGAGGATCTCGCGGGTCGGCCGGCGATCCTGCTGGTGGGATACAAGCAGGGCGCGCAGTTTGACATCGATCGTTGGCTCATGGGTCTGATCCAGGCGGAGGTCAGCGTCCCCATCTACGAGATCCCCACGATCCCGGGCCTCGTGCCGACGCCCGTCAGCAAGTGGATCGACGATGGCATGCGCTCGGGGATCCCGGAGGAAGACTGGGGCGCCGTCGTGACGCTCTACCGGGGCCAGGCCAGGCCCGTCGCCGAGCTCACCGGGACCAAGAAAGGGCGCCTGACCCGCGTGCTCGTGCTCGATGACCGGGGAGAGATCGTCTGGTTCAGCGATCGGGGCTACTCGGCCCGCCAGGCGCTGGAGGTCGCGGCGCTCGCCGAGTCCCTGGCTCGAGAAGCGGCAATCAACGCCGACCGCTAGCGCCACGAGCGCAGTCCTACAATCTGGTCGGCACGCCGGGAGGCGTCTCGAATCCGCCTCTCGCTTTCAGCGCTTCAGGAGCGCAGGAGGCACGCGATGGCGACCGGAGTCCCGAATTCGAACCCGCTCGACATCCTCATCGAGCACGACCGCTGGGCGACTCGGAACATCCTCGAGACGTGCGCGCACCTCGCGGACGACGAGTTCCACCAGTCGTTCCAGATCGGGCCGGGTTCGCTCCACGACACCCTCTCGCACATCCTGGGCGCGCAGCGCGCTTGGACCGACGTGCTGTGCGAGCGCGACCCGATCCGGTTCAAGCTCGAAGAGGGCAAACGCTCGGTGCCCGCGCTCATCAAGCTGCACGACGACATCGCCGAGGGGTTCGAACTCGCGATCCACGACCACCCGTTCACCGACACGGTGAGCCCCGAGCGCGCCGGGCAGACGTTCACGTTCACGCGCGGCTCGATCCTGACCCACGTCACGACGCACGGCATGCACCATCGCGCCCAGTGCCTCAACATGCTCCGGCAGCTGCGCGTCGACCCGCTGCCGCACAACTCGGTGGTCGAGTGGATGCTCGCGACCGGCGCCGCGACGACGGGCGCGTGAGCTGGCGACCCCGTATACTCGCTCTCGACACGATCTCGCACGGGGCGCCCCGGCCGGATGCCGGGGCTGAGACGCACCCGTTGAACCTGAACCGGGTCGTACCGGCGTAGGGAATGCGATCGCCGGCGGCGCCCATCCGGGCCCGCCGCGCTTCTCATCCACCCGGCCGAGCCGCCCCGGCGCCACTGATGAGCGCCGAGAAAGGCACAGCCACTCCATGTCCACAATCCAGACCACCGATGTTGCTCGCCCCGAGGGCGATGCCGCGCCGAACCCGACCTTGTCGCAGAAGTGGGCCGCGCCGATCCCCGGCGCGCACAACCCCGCGACCCTTCGCGAGGGTACGACGCCGGGCTCGTTCGCCCGCCCGGCGGACATCGGCGGCCCGCTCATGTTCGCGTCGCCCGACACGCCCGGCATGCCTGCGCCGAGCGACAAGACCGCTTGGGACTTCCTGCCCGACGGATGGACAACCGGCCACGCGTCGGACGGTTCAGCTGTTTCCGAGGCTCCGGCCCCGTTTGCCGCCGGCGCCACCGAGGTCGCGTTCCGGGAGGCGACGGGCGCCGTTCGTCGCGTCTCGTTCCCCGCGGGTTTCGAACCGATCACGCAGCTGGAGCACGCCCGCGTCGGCACCATCACGCCCCAGATGCGCCGCGTCGCGGAGCGCGAGCCCCATCTGACACCCGAGCAGGTGCGCGACGAGGTCGGAGCCGGGCGCCTGATCATCCCGGCGAACACCACCCACCTGCGCTACAACCTCGACCCGATGGCGATCGGCAGGGCGAGCAAGACGAAGATCAACGCCAACATGGGCGCCTCGCCCGTCTCCAGCGGCACCGATGAGGAAGTCGAGAAGCTCCGCTGGGCGGAGAAGTGGGGGGCGGACACCGTGATGGATCTGTCCACCGGCGGCGACCTCGACGCCTGCCGCGAGGCGATCATCCAGAACTCGACGGTGCCGATCGGCACGGTGCCCATCTACTCGATGATCATCGGCAAGCGCATCGAGGACCTCGATCGCGAGACGATCCTCGAGACCTGCCGCAAGCAGGCGGCCCAGGGCGTGGACTACTTCACGATCCACGCCGGCGTGAAGCGCGCCCACCTCAAGCACATCAAGAACCGCCTCATCGGCATCGTCTCGCGCGGCGGCTCGCTGCTGGCCAAATGGATGCTCGTCCACAACGATGAGAACCCGATGTACACGCATTTCGAAGAGATCTGCGACATCATGCGCGCCCACGATGTCTCGTTCAGCCTCGGCGACGGCCTCCGCCCGGGTGGCCTCGCCGACGCGACCGACGAGGCGCAGCTCTCCGAGCTCGAGACGATCGCCGAGCTCACCGAGCGGGCGTGGCGCAAGGGCTGCCAGGTCATGGTTGAGGGCCCGGGCCACGTGCCCTTCGACCAGATCGAGTTCAATATGAAGCTCCAGCGCCGCCTGTGCCACGGCGCGCCGTTCTACGTGCTCGGCCCCCTGGTCACCGACATGTTCCCGGGTTACGACCACATCACCAGCTGCATCGGCGCGACGTCCGCGGGCTTCCACGGCGCCGCGATGCTCTGCTACGTCACGCCCAAGGAGCACCTCGGGCTGCCCAAGAAGGACGACGTCAAGCAGGGCTGCATCGCCTACAAGATCGCCGCCCACTCGGCCGACATCGCCCTGGGCATCCCCCACACGCGCGATCGCGACGACGCTCTGACCAAGGCCCGTGCCGCGCTGAACTGGCAGAAGCACTTCGATCTCAGCTTCGACCCCGACACCGCCCGCGCCCTCCACGACGAGGACCTCGACGTGGACACCGACTTCTGCGCCATGTGCGGCCACGACTGGTGCTCGGTGCGCATCAGCAAGGAGATCCAGGAGTTCGCCTCCGGAAACGCCGAGGGCTTCGAGCGGGGCAAGCCCGTCAAGTCCGCTGCGTTGACCGCGGAGCAGCAGCAGATCCTCGAGAGCCGCGGCGTGCTCTCACCCGACGAGATCCACAAGCTCGCGGCCAAGACCAAGAAGACCATCGGCGCCGACGACGATGGCAAGGCCGCGTGCCACTCGGACTACGTCGACCCCGACGAGGCGAAGCGCATCCAGGAGGAGAAGCTGGTCCCGCTGAACACCGCTCCGGCGCACAACGTGCCGAGCCACGACAGCGTGATTTAGGTTTCCGTCGATTGAGTGTGGTTCTGAATGGCAGGGTCGTTCGGCGCGATGCGTGACCGAGAGGCCCGGACTGCTCACTCGCCGCGAGCATCCACTCGGTCCTCAACCGCGAATGCTCTGGCATGACCGGTGAAGGATCCAGTCCGGACGGCGGTGCGCGTCCTCTGCACTCGCTCAGGCGGGACTACGAGAGCGCCCCGTTCGATGAGACGGACCTCAGCGACGATCCCATCGACCAGTTCTCGCGGTGGTTTGACGAGGCGCGGGCGGCTTCGATCATGGAACCGAACGCCATGACGATCGCGACCGTCGACGAGCACGGGCGTCCGGATGCCCGCATCGTGCTGCTCAAGGAATTCCGTCCCGAGGGGTTCGTGTTCTTCACCAACTACGATTCCACCAAGGGGCGTCAGCTCGAAGCGCAGGGCGACGCGGCGTTGGTGTTCTACTGGGATGTGCTCGAGCGACAGGTCCGCGTGACCGGGCGGGTCGAGCGGATCTCGCCGGAAGAGAGTTCCCAGTACTTCGCATCGAGACCCGTGAAGAGCCAGATCGGCGCGATCGCCAGCCCGCAGTCTCGCGTGATGGAAGGGCGCGCGGAGCTCGAAGAGATGTTCCGGCGTGTTTCGGCGCGGTTCGAGACGAGCGCCGAGCTGGAACGACCCGGTTCCTGGGGGGGCTATCTCGTGCGTCCCAGAACCGTCGAGTTCTGGCAAGGCCGACGCTCGCGCCTGCACGACCGGCTCCGCTACCTGCACGCAGGCGGCGAGTGGCTTATTGAACGCCTTGCTCCCTGATTCGCGTGAGTGGTCCGTCCGTCAATCGACCGCCGGTTGGTGCGGTGCCCCGCACGTGACCCGCGTCAGTTCGATGCGATCGGCTGAATCCGCTCGGATCGGACGCTGCACG
Organism: Phycisphaerales bacterium; assembly: GCA_028289195.1. Classification (GTDB taxonomy): domain Bacteria; phylum Planctomycetota; class Phycisphaerae; order Phycisphaerales; family UBA1924; genus JANQQR01. The sequence goes on from JANQQR010000002.1 coordinate 350,610, forward strand.
GTTCGCGCTCGCGCACGTCCATAAAAGCGCTCGGCCGTCGGCGATTGTGGCTGCTTCGATCGGTGTCTGCGTTGTAAGCACGCGGCCGCAGAATTCTCGGGCGGGTATCTGCACGCATTGCGGCACGACGCTCCGGCATCCAACCCGCTCGAATTGTCGAATGCACCGGCATGGGCGCAGCGAATCAAATCCCACCCGAGCGGCTCATCGACGCCACCGATGCCATCTTCGAGGCGTACGACGAGATCGGACTAATCTTCTTCTCACAGATGCCTTCGCAGTGGATGGGGCATCCAGACCAGCCGGCCGCATTGTGCGAGTTCTCTCGATACGAGATCGAGGAGGCGGAGCGGTTCTTGCTGCGGATGGGGCTGCTCGAGCGGAACAGCCAGGGTGCGTGTTGATCAGCCCGGTTCTTGGCGGCTGAATCAGATCCCCGGCAGCGAGTAGTCCTCGCTCTTGGCACGCGGCGCCCAGCGCCGCATGTCCTGCATCTCTTCCCAAGACAGCGTCTCGGCGTGCCCGTCGAACATCGACGCCACGCTCTTGCCGAGGAATCGGAAGGCCACGAATCCCGTTTCGGCTGGGCGCGATGATTCGTTCGGACTGTCCAGGGACCAGATCCGATCGGTGAACGACGGCGGCTGGACGTGGAACGATCCGTCGAGCTGCGTGCCGTTGATCGGGTCGGTGCCGTAGCTGCTGGCGAAGACGATGAGCTTCGAGGCGTTGCCAACGTCGGCCTCGCGGCGCACATACCAGCGCTTGCCGAACGATTGCTCGACGCCGCGCCGCACGCGCTCGCTGTCGACGAATGCGTATCCGGTGCCGGCGTGCTGCTCGCCGGAGCCGCCCACGAACGCCTGGTTCAGGCCCATGCGTGGGGCGGCGCTCACGGCGTAGTCGAACTCGGCGCCGGGCTGGAAGAGATCCTCGATCTTGCTCGCGTCCCGGTAGAACACGCCGAGCTCGTTTCCCAGATACGGCATAAGGCGCCAGGGGTACCGCTGGGCAGGGAGTCCCGAGAGCGAATCGCCAGCGAAGTTCCGAGCGCTGACATCTCCCCGCCGGACCATCGACGAACTCGGGTATCCCGGGAGCACGGTGCCCCGGTAGTCGCCCGAGTACATCCGGTGGGCCGCGATGAAGCTGCGGGCCGCAGAGAGTTCGCCGGTCACGATCGCGCACTTCCGCGCGTGGGAGAGAGCCGGTAGCAGGATCGAGATCAGCACCCCGATGATCGCCACCACCACGAGCAACTCGAGCAGGGTGAACGCCCCGCGTGAACGGGTGAGGAAGTCGGATTGGCACGGTCTAGTTGCTGTCATGCAGAGAAAAATCCGGCTGGGCGAGAATCCTACTCTAATTGAGATACACTCTCAACTACGCCGGGGCCCATTTCTCGACCCCGGCATCGATTTGGAGAGAGCCATATGAGGATTCGGAGCGACCACCTCCTGGTTTCGCTGTTCATCGTCGGCGCCGGCATCGGTTCGGTGGCGCAGAGCGCCGGCGCGGGGACTCCAATCGAGGCGTCGTACGACACCCCAGCGATTGATCTCTGGAACTACCCCTTCAATTCGACGCGCGGTTTCAAGCCAGACGCTGACACGTTCTCGGCGCTCGGGCAGGAGCTCTTCCCGAATTGCCTCGGGAATGGTCAGGACTGCACGTTCGACCAGCGCGACAGCCAGACGCTCGTTGGGTTTGACACCGGGGCCGACATCCCGGCAGGGCTGAGCGTGTGCCAGTACGTGATCACGAGCGCTGCACTCGAGATCGCCACGGCAACAGCCAACGCGTTCGTCTACGACTCCACCTACGACACGTGGGAGACGTACCTCGGCGGTGCAGAGGACGGCGACGGCCGCCCCGTCGAGTTGTACGGCGTGGGGTACCGCGGCACCGATTCCATGGGCACTCCCTGGAGCAGCGCGAACTACTTCGAGGGTACGTTCCAGAGTCCCGGGCCGCCGATCCTCCCCTCAGGCACGCCGATGTCGGATGCTCGGTTCGTCTTTCCGACAGATTTCGCTGGCGGGATCGCAAGAGACATCTCCAACAACGTGCGCGACATGTTCGATCCGTCTCCGTTTGCAATCGGCCAGGCGGCAGGTGTATCGCCGGGGGCCCTCGTGCCGGTCGACACGCAGTTCACGTTCACGCTCGACGTGCAGAATCCGGACGTTCAGAACTACCTGGCCGAAAACCTCCGCGACGGTCGGATCCGGCTGATGCTCTCGTCCCTCCAGCCGGCGGTCAGCGACGGAGGGCCCGGGTCGGGGGCGTTCGCGAGTTGGATCTGCAAGGAGGCCTCATTCAGCGAGGGGTTCCACGCCCGATTCGCGATTACGGTCGAACTCCTGCCGCCTTCGGACGCCAATGGCGACGGCGCGGTGAACTTCGCGGACGTCACGTCGGTCCTGGCAAACTGGCTGAACTCGGGCGCTCCCGGGATCCTTGGCGACGCCGACTGCAACGGCTCGGTGGAATTCGGCGACGTGACGGCCGTGCTGTCCGATTGGCTCGCCAGCGCACCGATGGCTCCGTAGGTCGTCAGCGGATCACGAGCAGCCGGAACGAGCCCTGCTCGACCACCACATCGAACTCGCGGAGCACGAGCCCGTCCCGCAGCGCGGTGGGCGCGCGCAAGCGGAACGCGTTGTCGCCCAGGCTTTCCAGAAAGACGCCCGGAGTCTGCTCACCCATGGGGATGGTCGCGAACAGCGCGCCGATGTCCTCGCGGTGCGCCTTGAGCCACTCGAGCGCGTCGATCGGATCGAGCCCCCGCACGCGGTACTCGCGCTTGGTCCGGTCCGAGAGCACCTGATCGACGAGCAGTTCGTCTTCGCCCCGGGCGAGGGTCTGGGTCAGGTGGTACATCACATGACTCGGGGACTTGGACACGAGCCGGATGCTGCCGTCGGCAGCGGCGAGCCGGAGCGGCGAACCATCGATCTGTTCGTACTGCTCCGCGTCGCCCACCGACGATCCCGGCGTCGACTGGTATTCGGCGAGCAATTGCTCCCAGTCCTGGCCCTGGCCTTCCGGTGGTTCCTCGGCCCGGATGCCGCCCTGCGCGCCCGGGATGTCCTGGAGGATGTCGTTGGAGCGCACCACTCGCTGCTCGCTGCATGCGCCAGCCACAGCCGCGCTCGTGAGGGCGATGGCGAACTTCACGATTGCAGGGCGAGCGGGCACCACGGAGGGGTTACGCCCCCGAGCCGTCGCCGGATGCGGCCGGCGCTCCGCCGACCATCAGATCGAGCTTGCGCGACAGGTACCAGGCGTGGTGCTCGAGGTGCCACGTCACCCGTGCCAAGACATCTCGCAGACGAATCTCCCCGTCTTCGGGGTGGAGACCCGTGCGGGCGAGGTCATCGCCGTTCAGGGAACGGAGCCAGTCCGTCGTCCAGAGCCTGAGCGTGTGGACGACCGCCACGGATCCCGCGATCGGGCGGTCGCTCCCGCCGTTCTCCCCCGCGTAGAGCGTGCTGTCGATCCAGGCGTTCTCGTCCCAGACCGCGAGCACCGGGCGGTCCTCGGCGACGATCCGGCGCATGCGCCATACCAGCATCATCTCGGCGTCGGCGAGATGGCCGATCAGGATGCGGCACGACCAGCGTCCGACGCCGGCGTCGGCGCGAAAGCACGTGTCCTGCTGGTCATCGGTCAGTTGGAGGACACGGGGGTCCAGCCCGTGCACACCGGAGGCGTAGCGCGAGAGCAGGTCCGCGTCGGGAAGCTCGAGCACTTCACGCTCGATGGACGGGGCGTCGAGCGACGCGATTTCGGCGGGTGTCGGCATCCGCCGAGTCTAGACGTGTTCTCACCTGCCGGCCGCGACGGGCGGCCCCGGGCCCGCTACCCTCTCGGCGTGACCACTTCATCGACATTCGTGCAGGTTCAGGTCGAAGGCGGCATCGCAGAGGCCCGCATCCTCGTCAACTCCGTTGGCGAGCGCGAAGCCGGCGTGCTCAAGGACGAGCTCATAGACGCGGCCCGCAAGGGAGCCGGTCGGCTTGTGCTCGACATGAGCGAGGTCAAGGTGCTCGGCTCCGTCGGGCTCGGCATGATGGTGACTGTGACCAACGAGTGTCGCGGCCTCGGCGGCGCGCTTGTCGTCTTCGGGATCAGCGAGCCGCTGCTCCAGATGATCAAGCTCACCAAGCTCGACAAGTTCCTGAAGATCAAGAAGGATCGCGCCGCGGCGATCAAAGCGGCGTCGTGATGGCGTCCCCCGCGGGCCCGCGACCGACCAGGCTCGCCGTGATGCTCTCTGGGGGAGGGCGGACCCTGCTCAACATCATTGATGCGATCGATCGAGGCGAACTCCCCGCCGAGATCGTGCTCGTCATCGCGTCCAAGACCTGCGCGGGGGCGGAGAGGGCGCAGGCCCGGGGCCTGCCCGTGCTCGTCGTAGAGGGCGAGATCCCCCGCGAGACGCTCGGCCGGATCCTGCGCGACCACGGGGCGGAGTGGGTGGCGCTCGCGGGATACGTGAAACTGGTGCGCATCCCGGAGGGGTTCGAGGGACGGATCGTCAACATCCATCCGGCGCTCCTTCCCGACTTCGGCGGCAAGGGCTTCTACGGAGGGCGCGTGCACCGAGCTGTCCTCGAATCCGGGGTCAGCCAGAGCGGGTGTTCGGTCCACATCGCCGACGAGGAATTCGATCACGGGCCCGTCCTGGCCCAGGCCCGATGCCCGGTCGAGGCCGGTGATACCCCCGAGTCGCTGGCAGCTCGGGTGTTCGAACTCGAGACCTCGCTCTACCCACGCGTTCTCGCCGACCTGTTCGCCGGTCGGCTGCAGCCCGAGGCCGAGGCGCCACGAACAGAACCCCGATGACCGCCCGAATCTCCTGGCTCATGATCGCCTGGGTGTGCGCAGGTATCGCCTGCGCACAGGAAGACCCCACGCCCACCGGTTCCGACGCCGGAGCGACGTCGTACGCGGAGGCGTTCGCCGACAGAGACTACGAAGCCGCCCGAGACGCGCTCGAGCGCGAGCTGCGCCTGACACCGCTCGACCCGGTGCTCACATACAACCTGGCGTGCGCCCAGGCACAACTCGGGCAGACCGAGGAAGCCACCGAGACACTCATCGACGCGATCTCCCGGGGCATGGTCGATTTCCACCACCTCGCCAGGGACCCGCACCTCGAGCCGATCCGAGACCATCGCAGCTACCGGCTGATCCTGCGCGGGTGGCGCGACCTGCTCGATGCGCGCGGTGACGCGGAATTCGAGGCCGCCCGCGAAGCGCTCGGGCCCACCTACACCTACGACACCGATCCGGCCATGCGCCTGCACTTCGCTTCAGCGGCGGAGGAACGTGCCTACGAGTCCGCCCGCGAAGAAGTGGGGCGGACAACGGAGTGGGCGCTCCGCCACGTCTTCCCCGACGGTTGGGACGAAGCCAGCGACGAGAGGCCCGATCCATGGGTGCTCGTGCTCATCCCCAGTCCGGAGGACTTCTTCCGGATCGTGCGGGCCGCAGGCATCGGCGGGTACTACGACAAGGACCGCAAACGCCTCGTCACCCAGGACGTCGGGCCGAGCCTCCGCCACGAGTTCTTCCACGTCCTCCACTGGCGCCACATGGACCGCCTGGGCCAGGTTCACCCATACTGGGTCATGGAAGGGCTCGCCTGCCTTCTGGAAGACGTCAGCGTCACCGACGACGGCCGCTACGAGTTGGAGCCTTCGTGGCGGACGAACATCTCAAAGCGCCTGGAACGGGCCGGGCGTCTCCGTCCGCTCAAGCAGTTGTTCTCGATGGAGCGCCCGTATTTCATGGGATCCAAGAGCCGCGCGAACTACGCGCAGGCCCGGGCGTTCTGCCTGTTCCTGTTCGACGAGGGCGTGCTGCGCGAGTGGTACGCGACCTACGTCGAGCTCTACCACGACGAACCGACCGGATCGAGCGCGACCGAGACGGTGTTCGGCCTCCCGCTCGAGGATGTCGAGCGACGCTACAAGGCCTGGCTCCGCGAGCTGCCGGAAGTTGCAGAGATCATCCGCCCGGCGGACGTCTCGCTGGGCGTCGAGCTGAGCGCCGGGCGGGGCGACGGCCCGGCCGTGGCGGCGCTGCCGAGCCGGCGAGCCCGTTTCCCGGGTGATGAGCGTCTGAGGCTCCGAGACGTCGTGAATTCCATCGACGGCCAGCCGGTACGCACGCTCGACGACCTGCACAGGATCCTGACCGATCACGAGGTCGGCGACCGCATCATCGTCGGGGTCCGCCGGGGCCAGCGCCAGCTAGAGGTCCTCGTCGAACTCATCTCGAGGGCCGACGCGGACCGGTCGTCGGGCTGGCCCTGACCCTGTTCACGGCTCGCGACGTATGGGCCGATAGACTCCCCATCCCCGGGCCCGTTGTCCCGGCACGGTCGCACAGGGTCTCGCCCGCGTAGGGTGGTGCTTCGAGATGCTCTTCCGCCAGCGCAAATCCTTCTGGGACGACTTCAAGCAGTTCTTCAGCCGCGGGCTGGGGATCGTGCTGCCGTCTGTCCTGACGCTCGCGCTGCTGTGGTGGGCCTATGGGTTCCTGCAGACGCGCGTCGCAGAGCCGATCAACGGGGCGGTGCGCCAGGGCATCATCGTGACTGCTCCGGAGCTGTTCAAAGCCGAGTCGCTGCCCGAGTGGTTCGCGGTGACCGACGCGCAGGTCGCCGCCCGCCAGCGCACGAGAGCCGAGCAGGGGCAGCCGGAACTCGCCGACGAGCAGGTCCGGCGCCGGATCCGGAGCGAGAACTTCAGCATTTGGTGGCACGACCGCTGGTACATGCAGGCGATCGGGTTCGTGGTTGCGCTGATCCTCGTCTACCTCGCCGGACTCCTGGTCGGAAACCTGATCGGCCGCAGGCTCATCCAGCGATTCGAGCGCCTGTTCACGACCGTGCCGGTGATCAAGCAGGTCTACCCCAGCGTGAAGCAGGTGGTCGAATTCCTCATCGGCGGCGAGGAGAAGGTGCTGCCATCGAGCCGGGTCGTCTTGGTGCAGTATCCGCGTCACGGGATCTGGTCGATCGGGCTGATGACCGGCGAGACGATGAAATCAATCGAGGCCGTCGCGGGCGAGGAATGCGTGACGATCTTCATACCGTCGAGCCCGACCCCGTTCACGGGGTACACGATCACCGTCCCGAAGAAGGACGTGCTCGAGCTCAACATCTCGTTGGACGATGCTCTCCGTTTCTGTGTCTCCGGAGGCGTGCTGGTGCCGCCTCAGGAGGTGATCGGCCGGAGCGGTGAGCAGCAGCTCGAGGTCCCCAAAATCGAGGCGCCCGAGGCGCAGGACGAGCACCCGAACCAGGGCGCGGCGTGACCGGGACGCCGCCGATCCCCTACACTGCCGGAGATTGAGCGCTCGCCGATCGGGGCGGGACGCTGTTCGAGAGGAAGGATCAAGCCTCGATGCGCATCGAGATCACGGGACGGCACCTGGAAGTCACAGACGCGATCCGGCAGTACACGGAAGAGAAATGCGCCAAGCTGCCGCGCTACTACGATGGCATCCTCGAGATCCACGCCATCTTGACCGAGGAATCGCACGTGCAGGAGTTCGAGGTGGAGCTGCAGGTCGACGCGGAGAAGCACGAGCCCTTCATTGCCCGTGATCGCGGCGACGACATCTACGCGTGCCTGGATCGCGCGGTCAACAAGGCCACCCGGCAACTCTCGGATTTCAAGGATCGCCTGAAGAACAGCAAGCGGTAACACCGGACCGCGTACGCGGAGTGTGTAGATGAAGCTCACGCAGATCGTTCACAAAGATGCGGTGATCCCTTCGCTCCAGGCGTCGGAGCGGGACGAGGTCATCTCGGAATTGCTCGAAGCCGCGATCGCGGCCGATGTCGTCGAGGCGCAGTACCGCGACGAGTTGCTCGCGGCGGTCCTGGAACGAGAGAAACGCGGGTCGACGGGGTTCGGCAAGGGTGTCGCGGTCCCGCACGTGAAGCATGCTTCCATCGAGTCCATGGGCGCCGCGATCGGCATCAGCGAGAACGGCGTGGACTTCTCGTCACTCGACAAGCAGCCGGTGTACTCGGTGTTCCTGCTCCTGAGCCCGGCCGACAAGCCCGAAGAGCATCTCCAGGCCATGGAGATCATCTTCAAGAACCTCAGCCAAGACACATTCCGGCGTTTCCTCCGTCAGGCCGGATCCGTCGATGACGTGCTCACGCTCCTCTCCGACGCCGACGCCCAGAAGCTCGTCGGCTGAGCACCCGTCACCCTGTCGTTCGCAGCATCCCGGCATCGAGGCTTCCCCTCCAACCACGGGCCACCCAACCAGTGTCTTCTCGCGCTTCCACCAAGGTGAAGATCAAGAACCGTCTCGGGCTGCACGCCCGTCCGGCGATGGCGTTCGTCGACATGGCGTCGCTCTTTGAGTCGGTGATCACCGTGCAACGCACCGATGGCGAGGGCGAGGCAGTCGATGGCAAGTCGATCATGCAGATGATGATGCTCGCCGCGACGCAGGGAACCGAGCTCGAGATCACCGCCGAGGGCGCCGACGCCGATGACGCGTGCGACAAGCTCGGTTCGCTCGTCAAGAGCGGGTTCGAAGAAGACTGACGGGCGGCCCTAGGCGACCAGGCTCATCTCCGCCGTCTGGCGATCGCTCACGCGCTCGATCACCGCGCCCAGGACCGAGAGGCGCTCCTCGAGTCGGTGATAACCACGGTCGAGGTGGTAGACGCGGTGGATCGTCGTCGTCCCCTGAGCCGCCAGTCCCGCGAGCACGAGCCCTGCCGAAGCCCGGAGATCGCTCGCCATCACCGGTGCGCCCACGAGACGCTCGACGCCGCTGACCACCACGGTCGGCCCCTGGCGGAACAGCTGCGCTCCCATCCGCGAAAGCTCGGGCACGTGCATGAATCGCTCGGGATAAATCCTCTCGGTGATGACGCTGTTGCCATCCGAGAGGCACAGCAGGGCCATCATCTGCGACTGCAGGTCGGTCGGAAATCCTGGGTGCGGCTGTGTCGTGATCTGCGTGGGACCGGGGCGGGCGTCGGCCTCGACGCGCACGAGCGAGCGCACGCGCCGTTCGAACGACAGGTCGTCGGTCGATACCCGCGTGCCGACCGCCTCCAGATGTCCGCACAGCGCGGTGAGGTCGTCGATGGGGCAGTTCTCGATCTCGATGTCGCCCCGAGTGATGGAAGCTGCGATCATGAACGTGCCGGCTTCGATTCGATCAGGGATGACCTCGTGCTTGGCGCCATCGAGTTGGTCGACACCTTCGATTGTGATGCGCGGAGAGCCCGCCCCGCGGATGCGCGCCCCCATGGAGGTGAGCAGGTCGGCGAGATCGATGATCTCGGGCTCGCACGCGGCTGATTCGATGATCGTGACGCCTTCTGCAAGAGTGGCGGCGCACAGGATGTTGGCGGTGCCCAGGACTGTCGGGCCGGCCGGGCCACCCAGGAAGATCCTCGCCCCCTGCAGGCGCCCGGAGGCGGGCACCCGGGCGCTGATGTAGCCCGACTCCAACGTGATCTCCGCGCCGAGTTGGCGCAGGCCCCGCAGGTGGATGTCCACGGGGCGGGCCCCGATCGCGCAGCCCCCGGGCATCGACACCCTCGCTTCGCCACGCCGGGCCAGCAGGGGGCCGAGCGCGCAGATGCTCGCGCGCATGGTCCTGACGATGTCGTAGTGGGCCTCGATCCGCGACTCGTCGCGGGTCTGAATCTTCAGACGCCCGGACGGGGCGCCGGTGTCTTTGCCCTCGTGGGAGATGTCGCAGCCGAGCTCCTCGAGCAGGCGGCGCATGTTGGCGATATCCGCGAGGTGGGGGACGTTGTCCAGGGTGACGACCCGGTCGGTCAGCAGCGCCGCCGCCATCAGCGGCAGCGAGGCGTTCTTCGAACCGTTGATCCTCACGCGGCCCGAGAGCCGCCTCCCCCCGTCGATCGTGAACGCGTCCACGGTGTGGCCTCCATGCCGAAAGATTGCTGCTCGCGTCCGCTGCGAACGCCGCCACTATATCGGACGCGGGAGACGGCGTGCCGTCGCAGACCCCATCCCTTCTCTCTTCGGCCCAGATCGGTCGCGCGGAACGACAATTCGGCCTGAGCTCTGGGAGCGGGGCGGCGCGTATTGCATCGTTGTTCCGGATCGCGGTGCGATCACGGGCGCACAGGAGGCGTCCGGAAGGAGCGAACACGATGCAGGCCAAGCCCACTCAGAAGCGGACCATGGAAACCGTCATGGCAGCCCTCGGACTCGCCACGGCGGCGGTGCTCGTCTTCGGCCCGTGGGGCCCGGGCGCGTTCCCGAACGAGGCCGCCGCGCAGCAACCGGACACGATCCAGAATCCGGGTGTGATGGAAGCCCCGATCGAGGACGGCGCAGAGACGCCCCTCGTGTTCGAGGGGATCCCTTCCCAAGAGCCGGAATCGCTCGAGGGCGTGGAGCGCTGATCAGCGCTCCACCGGCAGGCCGCGAGACTGCCAGGCTTCGAACCCGCCATCCAGCAGGTAGACCTTGTTGACCCGTGCGGTCATCAGGCGTTTGGTCATCGCCTCGGCACGGAGCGACCCCGGGTTGGTCCCGTAGACCACCAGCGCCGAAGGGCGCCGGAGGGCCGGGTCCGGTGATTGGGGATCGACGTCCTCGATCGACATCGTCGTGGCGCCGGGCAGACGCCCGTCGTTGAGCGCCTCAGAGCGACGCGCATCGATAATCATGTACTTGTTCGGGGAACGTTCGATCCACTTCGCCAGCGTCGAAGCGTCCACGGTTTCGATCGAACTCGTGGAGATCTTCCCTGAGCAGGCGGCGAGTCCCGCGAGCAGCCCCAGGAGGCAGATCGCGACGATCAGAGCGGGTTTTGGCATCCGTGCGGGCATTCTGACAGAATAACGATGCATCTCGGCTGCTTCACAGGGGGCGGCTGGGCTCGCGTCGCAGACCCGAGCCAACGACGAGGACTGTCGGAGCTTCTACGCCCGTGCCCACACATCGTTTCTCCCTGAACCGTCTGATGCTTGGGCAGTTCGTGGCCGTGGCCTGCGCTGTCTGCCTGAGCACGACCTCTCCCGCGAGCGCCCAAAAGCCCGGCTTGAAGGGCAAAAAGGCGTCCGGGCACCCGATCAGCGCCAGACTCGTGAGCGATGCCGACGCCCTCGTCCCCGGTGGCGAGGCCACGCTGGCGCTCGTTCTCGACATTCGATCAGGCTGGTACACCTACTGGCGGAATCCCGGCGAGACCGGTCTTCCGGTGAACGCGGTCTTCGACGCTCCCGAGGGCGTTGAGATCGGGCAGCCGATGTGGCCCGCTCCCAAGCGGAAGGTCCTCGCCGGGGGGATCCTCGACTACGTCTACACGGGCCAAGCCGTCTTGCTGTTCCCGGTCCGCGCGAGCGGATCGCTTCAGGCCGGGGCCGAGGTGACCATCCGCGGCTCCGCCGACTGGCTGGTGTGCGAGGAGTCCTGCATCCCAGGCAGCCAAGAGGTGAGTATCACGCTCCCGGTCCGCGCCAGCGCATCAACGGCGTCTTCTGAACTGTTCCAGCGCACCCGCGCTCGCCTGGCCACGCGCGTGGGCGACGAATCGCGGGTTGGTATCTCGGTCGACGACAGCGCGTTGGAGATCGCCGCTCCCGGCGCTACCGGAATCCGGTTCTATCCCTTCTACTTCGACGAGCTGTCGTTCGTCGACCCTATCGCCGATGGCGAGAGCGACGGCGAACAACTCCGGATTGGTTTCGAGGGCGAGTTCCCTTCCGGTGCCGTGCTGGGGGAGATCGAAGTCATCCGAGGGGGCAAGAGCGAGTTTTATGTCGTCGCGCCGGACGCAAGCGGGGGCGGCTGAGCCGCGTCCTACGGATCCGGTAGCGGTACGAAGAGTTCCCGAAGTGAGAGTGAAAGCGAACGCTTAGTCAAAGGAGAGTCATTCATGCGGAATCTGAGCAAACTTGTTGCGGGCGCCGTGTCCGCTGCGGCCATCGCCTTCGGTGCCGCCATCGTCTCGGCCCCGGTGTCCGCCGGCGGACATGAAGAGCACGCGGAAGTGGGCCAGAAGGCTCCCGATTTCACCCTCGTCGACGTGAACGGCAAGGAGCACACGCTCAGCGACTACACGAACGACGGTAAGATCGTGGTCCTCGAGTGGTTCAACTCCGGCTGCCCGTTCGTCGTCCGTCACTACGACAAGTACACGACCATGGCCGACACGTCCGCCAAATACGCCGGCAAGGATGTGCAGTGGATCGCCATCAACTCCGGCGCTCCCGGCAAGCAGGGCCACGGCAAGGACAAGGAAGCGATCGAAGCCTGGAACATCGAGTATCCGATCCTCATCGATGAGTCTGGCAAGGTCGGGCACATGTACGGCGCCAAGACAACGCCCCACATGTACATCATCCACAAGGACGGCACCTTGGTCTACGCCGGCGGTATCGACAACGACCCGCGCGACTCGATGCCCTACGAGTCGAAGATCAACTACGTTGCCAAGGCGCTCGACGAGATCATCGCCGGCACGCCCGTCTCGGAGGCCGAGACACGTCCGTACGGCTGCAGCGTGAAGTACGCCAAGTAAGCCTCGCCTGATTCCACCGAACGACCGAGGGGTCGGGCAGTGTGCCCGGCCCCTTTTGTGTGCGCCCGAACCCTGCTCCGGATGCTGGCGACTAGACGCGATCGTCCGGCTTGTCTTGATCGGGGTCAGCGGGCAGCGGGGCCGTCTCGGGCTCTTCCGGTTCCTCGGGAGCCGGCGACGGCGCGGGCGCAGCGCTGACGGGCGCACTCATCGGGCGGGGAGGATCCGCCGGCCGCTCGTCAGGAGTTTCGTCTTCTTCCCGGCCGGGCTTCTCGAGCCTGGGCCGCTGGGCGAGCAACGCGATGAAGGCGAAGACGCTCAGCGCGGCGACGCCGCCGATGCCGACGGCCTGGTAGCCCAGCGGGAATTCCGGAGCCACGTCTTCCACCGCCTCGGCCTGCGGGGCGCCTTCCGCTTCGAGCGACTGCGCGGCGTAGTAGGCACGGTTCTTCTCGAGCGACGACGGGACACGCATGCCCGCTCCCACGGCCACCAGCAGGGGCAGGACAAGGCCCAGATGGATGCCGATCATCGCGTTGCGATAGCTGCTCTTGACCTGCATCGAAAGCACCGCACAGACGATCATCATCGCGGCGGCGATGCTTGGCACGAGCACGGCGGTCGCGGCCTTCGCCCACCCGACCCCCTCCGGCCTGGCCAGGTAGGTCAGCGCCCCCATGAGCACGAGGGCGAGGGCGTAGGCGAACATGGTGATCACGGCGGGGGCCACACGGCGCATGGTGGAAGGCTCCGTTCCTGCTGCGGGAAGAGGGGTTGGCCCTGAGACTACTTGGGATTCAGATCGCCGGCGCTCCGCGGCTTCGCCAGGACGCCCCTTAGGTCGGGACATCCGCCGTGACGGCGTGCCGAACGGCCGCCTCGGCGAGCAGTTCCACAGGATCGAACACCGGCAGCGGGCTCTTCTCGAGAGCGAGGAGGTGCGACGCTTCGGTGGTGCCGAGGATGAGTGCCTCGCACCCGCGATCGGCCAGATCCTGGATCGTGTCGACAACGAGCTCGCGGGACTCCGGGCGCACGCTGCCGTAGATCGCCTCGGAGAAGATGATCTTGTCGATCGCCTCCGTGCTCTCCTCCGGCGGCACCAGGAGGTGCATGCCGCGGAGCCCCAGGACCGTCTGGTACGTGCTGCCGTAGGTGACGTACTTGGTGCCGATCAGGCCGACCTGGTGGCACTCCTGGGCCTGGATCGCGTCGGCGACGAGGTCGATCATGTTCAGCCACGGGATCGGCGAGCCCTGCTCTGCCATGGGCAGCGCGTGGTGGGCGACGTTGTCGGGGAGCACACAGAACTCGGCGCCCGCGTGGGCCAGGACCTCGGCGCTGACGCGGAGCATGTCCGCGAGCTTGGTCCAGTTCCCCTCGTGGATGCAGTCGACATACGTCGAGAACGGCCGGTTGTGGAGCGTAATGATCGGGCGCTGGGCCGGATCGTCGATCTCAGAAGCCCGCCTGCCGATCCTGCGATAGCAGAACGACGAGCCCTCGGGACTCACGGCGACAATGCCGATGTGCTTTGACACGCAGCGCTCTCCTTGGCGCGTCCGCAGCGTTGACCGCCGCTCCGGATCGCATCGTGCGCCCGCTTCGCGGGACCGCCAAGATCCTAGCGGGCGGCAACGCTGCTCGGCAGGAGGCGCGATACCATGACCTCGTGAGCGCCGAAGCATCGAAGCCTGTGGTCGGAGATCCGTTCGCACTCTTGGGTGTCGACCGGTCTTTCGACGTGGATTCTGCGGCAATCAACGCGAATTGGCTCAGAATGATCGCTGATCTGCACCCGGATCGGAGCGCCGGTGACCCAGAGGCGGCCCAGGCGCTCGCGAAGCTCAACGAAGCGAAGACCGTCCTCCTTGATCCCGAGTCCCGCGCCGACGCACTGGTCGTGCTGCTGGGAGGACCCCGGCGAGACGAGCACAAGGAGCTTCCCGCGGGGTTCCTGATGGAGATGCTGGAGATCCGCGAGCAGGTGGAAGGCGCGGCGGCGTCGGGCGACGCCGGGGAGGTCGCATCGCTCCGGCAGTGGGCGGATGCCGAGCGCGATCGCATGCTCGCCGAGATAGCCGTGATGTTTCAGTCGGGGACCGCACTCGAAGACGTCCGGACCGCGCTCAACGCGCTGCGGTACATCGAGCGGATGATCGAGCAGGTCGAGTAGCTTCCCGGACTAGATCGCGTCGAGACCCAGGTCGAGACTGACCGCCTGGTGGGTCATGGCCCCGACACTGATCCGGTCGATACCGGTGGCAGCGATCGCTCCGATGGTCTCGAGCGTCACGCCCCCGCTCGCTTCGAGCGAAATCGATGAGCCCGCCTCGTCGCGCATCCGCACCGCATCGCGGAGCATCGGCGGGGCCATGTTGTCGAGCAGAACGATGTTGATCGTGCCCGGGGCCAGCGTCAGGAGCGTGGCGAACTGGTCGAGCGAATCGACCTCGACCTCGACGAATCGCAGCGGTCGATCGGCCCGGGCGCGCGCCGAGGCGTCGGCCACAGACTCTGCGAGATGCTCGGGCTCGACCTGTGCCAGGTGATTGTCCTTCAGCAGCACGGCATCACCGAGGTCCAGGCGGTGCAGGTGGCCTCCCCCGCAGCGGACCGCATACTTTTCCAGGCGCCGAAGCCCGGGAGTCGTCTTGCGCGTGTCCAGGACGTGCACGCCCGGTCGCCCCTCCCCGGCAGCGTCGACGAACCGTCGCGTCAGGGTCGCCACACCGCTCAGGCGCGACACGAGATTCAGTAGGGTGCGCTCGAGGCGCAGGACCTCCTGAGCCGGGCCCTCGAGCGTGGCCAGCGTCTCGCCGGATGAGATCACGGAGCCGTCGTCGACCCGCGTCTGACGGTGAACGCTGGGCGCGAACGAGTCGATGAGCATCGGCAGCGCGGCCAGGCCGGCGACTATCCCCGGCGATCGCCCGCGGAGCGCGACGCGCATCGTTTTGGTCGCCGGAGGCCACGCGATCGACGTGATGTCGCCGGCCCCGGCGTCTTCGTCGTGGGCGAGCGTGATCAGGCGTTCGATCAGGCCGCCCTCGCCCAACCGGACGAACAACTCGGAGAGTCCGAGCGCATTGAGGTCTTCGAGCGCCGCGCGGGTCATCGCAGATCGAGCTTGGCGATGGCCTCGGAAGTGGAGCGCCCCTCGAGCGCGTCGATGAGCTCCACCCGCCCGCCGTAGGACTGCACCAACTCGTGCCCAACGACCTGGTCCTTGGTGTAGTCCCCGCCTTTGACGAGCACCTCAGGCCGGATGGACTCCAGCAGAGACATCGGCGTGTCTTCGTCGAACACCACGACTGCGCCGACACTCTCGAGCTCGCTCATGACCGCCACTCGATCCGACTGCGAGTGAACCGGACGGCCCTCGCCCTTGAGGCGTGTGATCGATGCGTCGCTGTTGAGACCGACGATCAGGAAGTCGCCGCAAGCCTTGGCCTTCTGGAGCAAACGGATGTGGCCGGCGTGGAGGATGTCGAAACACCCGTTGGTGAACACGACCGTGCCCCCCTCACGCCTGATGGCTGCGGCTTCGATGAGCGCTTCATCGAGCGTGCGGAGCTTGCCGGCTTCGGTCCGCGACTCGGCGAGCACCTGCTGGTGCAGGCGCTCGATGGGGATCGGCCGGGCGCCGAACACCTCGACCTCCAGGCCGGCGGCCGTGTTCGCCAGGCGGACCGCGTCCGTCCACGCCATTCCCTGAGCCCGGCCCGCGACAAGGCCCGCAAGGACCATGTCGCCCGCGCCGGTCACGTCGTACACCTCTCGTGCCACCGTGGGGATCGCGTCCGCCTTGTCGTGCTCGTCGAGCAGAAGGGCGCCGTGCCGGTCGAGGGTGAGCACGATATTCGCCACACCGCTCCGTTCACGCAGCGCGCGTGCGAGGCCGGCGTTGATCTCGATCGAGGCGTCGGGGCACGCGGGGAGGCCCGTGGCTTTCTCGGCTTCAGAGCGATTCGGTGTGATCGCCGTGCCGCCCGAGTAGATCGAGTAGTCGGCCGAGCCGGCGGGATCGACGATCACTTCCTTGCCGGCCTCGCGGGCGATGGTGATCACCGCCTGGGCCAGCTCCCGGGTAACAACACCCTTGGCGTAGTCCTCGATCGCGACGACGTCGCATTGGGGGATGGCCTCTTCGAGGAGCGAACTCACCAGGTTGACGATGTCGGTGGCGATCGGCTCGGTTGATTCGTGGTCCAACCGGAACATCTTCTGAGGGTGCCGATGCTGTGCGCGTCCGACGAGGCTTCGCTTGACCGTCGTCGGACGCGTCGAGTCGGTGACGATCCCGCTGGTGTTGACCCCGGCTCCCCGGAGGCACTGGCGAAGGATCTTCCCCTCGCCGTCGTCGCCGACGACTCCGAACGCCGCGACCTCCGCGCCGAGCGCGACGAGATTCATGCACACGTTCGCGGCGCCGCCCGGATTCTGATCCGTCTCGCGCAGATGCAGGACGGGAACCGGGGCGTCGGCGGTCAGACGCTCGGCGTCGCCCATGACGATCTGGTCGAGCATGAAGTCGCCGATGACCAGAACGCGAAAGGGCTTCCAGTTGCGGAGATGGTTCAGGAGTTCTGCCAAGGGGGGAATAGTAGAGCGCCGGGATCAGGCGGGCGACGGCGCCCGGACCGCCCCGATGACCGATCGGTGTAACTCATTCTGACCCTCCCGGAAGCAGATCTCCAGCTTCGGTCGGAGCACGCGGATCCCCGGGTCGTCGATCGCTCTGATCTTGACCCAGTCTTTCTCGGAGGTCAGGAGCGTGGGGGCTTCCCCTCCGAGTGCGCGGGCCCGCGCCAGGTCCGCGGCGGTCCACGTGTGGTGGTCCGCGAGATCGAGAGTGCCGAGCACGTCCGCGCCGGCTCGGCGAGCGGCTTCGAGAAACGCTCCCGGATTCCCGATTCCCGCGCCGGCGACAACCGGAGTGTCGCGAACCTCCGAAAGCGGGACCGACGAATCGCCATCTCGAAGCGCGGTCCATTCATGGAGCGATTCTGCGACGGCGAGTTCCGGGTGGATCGCTCGGATCTGGCCGCCGAGGCCGGCGATCGATTGGTCGTCGGCGCATTCGCAGTGGGTGAGCACCGCGTGTGTCGCGCGGCTGAGCGACGAGACGGGTTCACGGAGCCAGCCCGCCGGGAGGCACCGGTCGGCGAACAGATCGCGGGTCGCATCGATCAGCACGATGTCGACGTCGCGCGCGATCCTGCGGTGCTGGAACCCGTCATCGAGGACGACCACGTCGACCGCGCCCGCGTCGAGCAGCGGTCGCAGCCCCGCGAGCCGGTCAGGCTGCGCGACGATCGGCACGCCGACGAACCGCTGCGCGTACTCCGCCTGTTCGTCCGAGTGCTCGGCGCCCCGCTTCTTGTACCCCCTCATCGCGATGACGGGTCTGGCGCCCGCGTCGAGCAGCCACTGCACGATGACCATCACGTGCGGCGTCTTGCCGGTTCCGCCGACCGAGAGATTGCCCACGCTGATGACCGGGACGCCGAGGCGCGTGACGCCCCGCCCGCGATCGAACGCGCGATTGCGACGGGCGACCTCGAGCCGGTACAGCGCCGACAGCGGCGCGCCGACGAGCGCCGGGGTCGGCCCGCGTGAGTCAGCCCGCGCCATTTCCAGGCTCGGGCTCTGTCGCGTCTGCATTCGCCCCGCCGGTGCGCTGACGCACAGACTCGTGGAGCGTTCGGCGCAGGTGCACGCGGAGTTCTCTCTGTGTGTTGACCGCGAGACGCATCGTGTTGACGGCGTCCGCCATCGCCAGCAGCACGCTCAGCGCCAGGAGGCCCCCGGCGAGCATCCAGACCATCGCCCACTCTCTCGGGCGCGTGCTGTGATCGATCACCGAGAAGCCGATCACGAAAAGCGGAGTGGCGAGCGCCATGATCGCCGAGTTCGCCAGGCGGATCCGCGTCCGGCTCGCCGGCTCGGTCGACCGGATCAGGATCGCTGTGTGCATCGAGATCGCCAGCAGCAGGCCGATCGCCAGCGAGCAGGTGATCCAGAGCGGGATGATCGGGTCGGTCGTCATCGATCGGCTCGGCAGTCCAGGTTCAGCATACGCGCCAGCACCGGCGTGAGAATCTCCATCGGCAGACCCATGATCGTTCCGGGGTCGCCCTCATATGTGATCGGCCACCCGGCCCCGATCCGTTCGACGAGGTTGTACGCGCCCGCCTTTCCCTGCCAGTCGCCGCTCTCGACGTACTCCTCGATCTTCTCGGGGCCGATCCGCCCGACACTCACCCTCGCGCTGTCGAGCAGCAGCACCCTCGCCTCGGCGATCCCGAGAATCGCAACGCCCGTCGCCACAGTGTGCGAGCCGTCTTCCAGCGTTTCGATGATCGCTCTGGCGTGCGCGGCATCCCGCGGCTGGCCGATGACGCGTCCGCCCTTCACGACAACCGTGTCCGCCGCGAGAACGACCGGCTTTCCGGCATCCGTCAGCGCATCGAGCACCGCACGGCCCTTGAGGTATGCGAGCGCCGAGACCCAAACAAGGGGGCTCACCTGCGCCGGCTTGGCGAGTTCGGCGTCGTCGATCCGAGGCCGGACCACCTCTGGCTCGAATCCGCGCTCGCGGAGCAGGAGGCTTCGACGGGGGGACGAACTGGCGAGGATCAGGCGGCGCACTATCGCCAAAGGTCGGCTCGAGGCTTCGGTCCGCGTCGAGAAACGGTCGGTCGCTGGCGCAATCGCTCGACGGCCGCTTCGATGACCTGCTCCGATTCGATCAGGGCCATGGCCTCGGCGCCGAATCCGTCGTCCTTGTGCCGGTTCCGCTCCAGCTTGATCGGCGGCTGGATCACGTCCTCTTCGCGCTGGTAGGGGCCGACGAGGTCGATCCGAGTCGGCCCGAACAGCCCGATGAGGGGCTTGTCGAACCCGACGGCCATGTGCAGCGCGGCCGAGTCGTTCGCGACCACCAGCGAGGACGCCTCGATGTGCGCCAGCAGCGTGCCGACGCCACCGGAGCCGATCAGGTCGACCACGCGGGAGTCGGACTTGGCGAGCGCCTCGAGCGGCGCGCACTGCGCACGCTCGTTCGACGCGCCCGTGAACGCCACGGCTTCCGCGTCGGTCTGATCGAGGATCGCCGAAGCCAGCTCGGCGAATCTCTCGGCGGGCCATCGCTTGCCGGGCCAGCGGCTCGTGGGCGCCAGCAACGCAAATCGCTTGCCCCGGAGCCGAGGGTCGAGCGTGTCGCGCTGCGCCTGCGTCGTGAACAGGCGCATGTCCCGGGCGGGCTCGACACCTGCGGCCTCGATCAGACCGAGCATCCGATCCACAGTGTGCAGGTCAGCCGGGATGTCGAAGCGCTCGTTGCAGCCGAGCCACCCCAGTTCGCGGGCTCCCGAGAATCCGATCCGGCGCGGCGCCCGGGTCGCCCACGCGAAGAAGCCGCTCCGTCCAAGGCCCTGGCAGTCGAAAACCATGTCGTACCGCGCCCGCTTGAGGCCCTTGAGCAGAGAGTTGAGCTCCCGGCGAGCCTCCGCCCGGCGCAGACGCCCGATCGCAACCCTCGAGCGCGGGAACAGAACCGTCCGGTCGATCGATGGGTGGCCCTCGATCGCCGGTTCGAACCCGGCCTGCACAAGCCAGTCGATGCGCGCCCGCGGGTACGCATTGCGCAGCGACGAGGCGACCGGCACGCTCCGGCACACATCTCCCAGGGCGCTGGGGCGGATGATCAGGATGGACTCGGGGTCGGTCACAGTCAGAGCGATCCTTCGCGTCTCGGCCTCCGTAGTATCCGCCGATGTCGCCGCGCCTGCTCGGACTCATTGTTGGATGCCTAACGGGGCTCGTCCTCGCGGCTCCCTGCTCGGGGGAGGGTGGAATTCCCGCCGATGCCCTCGCCTGGTGGCGCCTGGCGCCGCCGGATTTCGATGCGTCCGAGCAGGGCCCCGGGCGTGCCGCCAACTCCGACGCCGCCCGGCAGGCGCTCCTGGCCACTCTCCGGGCCGCCGTTTCTTCGGGTCTGCTCGGCTCCGAGACACCGGCGCAGATCGGCGAGGGCCTGCTGGCCGCGGCAGAGATCGGGCCGCGCGGGCACACGCTGTGCCTGCTCGATCTTGAGGCCGCCCGCCGGGTCGACGGCACCGGCATGGTGCCCGACCTGCTGCAGATGGTCCTGGCGATCGATGGACCCGGTGATCACTCGCGATACGTGCGCACGATCGAGGCGATCGCCCTGAAGGGGGCCGCGTCGAAAGGGCTGGAGGACAGTGCCCAGGCCCGCCAGCGGGTCATCGATCTTCCTGGCGGGCGCCGGGGCGTCGGCCTGCGTTTCGAATCCTGGCCGGAGTGGCGCCAGCTGAGCTGGCACTCGGGGGAAGACGGCTTTGTCATCGGTCTTGGTCCGGAATCGCTCGAGCGTTGGTACACGGCAGGCGACGACGGCGACGCGCCGCGATGGGGCACGCATCGCGACGCGCGTGCGGAGATGACGACGAACCGGCGCGACCACGTGTTCCTGGAGGCCTACTGCGATCTCGACGGATTGCGCACGCGCTTCCCTTCCGCGTTCGCCTACGGGCGCACGCCCCGCCTGCTCAAGTCGCTCGGCCTGACTGGTTCACGCAGCCTCATGGTGCACGGTGTGCTGACACGTGTCGCTGGAGATCGGCGCGTCATGGCGTGGTTCATCGCGACCGTCGAGCGCGAGGGCGGCGCCATCGAGTCGTTCCGTCTTGGGGAACGAAACTGGAACGAGGAGCGCACGGGTCTGCCGATGCCCGCCGCGACGTTCGGGTTCTGCGCGCGGGCGAACTGGCGGACCGCGTTCGAGCTCGGCCTCAAGCTCCACGAGGCCACCATCCCCGATTCGCACCTTCCCCGGTTCCGCGATCGCCTGGCGCGGTGGCGCGAGCGCCACCAGGCGCACCTTGACGAGCTTCTTGACGGGCTTGATCCATACATGGCGCTTGCCGACTACCCGCGCCCGCCGATTCCGGCGCCCGGCTTGTGCACGGTCTATGCGCGTGCGGACGACGGCATGTCGACAGCCCGGCTGCGTGCGCTCATGACCGAGGTGCTCCGAGCGTTCTCGGGCGCCGTCGGTCGAGACGACGCGGGCGTCTGGTCGCTGCGCGTCGATCCCGCGGGGATCATCCGCATCCCAGCGTGGGGGGTTCTCCAGGGGCCGGGCGAACGCGCGATGGTGGTCGGAGGCTGGGGCCCGCCCGTGGTCAACACGAACGAGCGCTGGTTCGAGCAGCTCCGCACCGACGCGCTGGTCCCGAGCGCCGATCCGTGATCCGGCCGCTCAGCCCGGGTAGCAGCACGACGTTCGATCCGTCTCCCAGACCGTGATGTCGCGCAACCGCGCGCTGCCACCAGACTCAGATTGGATGACGGGAGCGAGGATCTCGTAGCAGACACGCGCGATGTTCTCGACCGAAGGGTTGAGCCCCTCGCCCGTCTTGAACTCCGACGTGTCGAGGTTCAGGTTCAGGTGATCGAAGTGGTCGATCACGTGTTCCGCGACCAGGCGTTCGAGAACCTGCAGGTTGAACGTCGGTGACGGCGAGTCGATCTCGACGGCGGGCTCCACCTGGTAGTTGTGACCGTGGTAGCACGGCAGATTGCACTTGCCGAACATCTCGCGGTTCTCTTCATCCGACAGCTGCGCCGAATGCAGGCGGTGCGCGGCAGCAAAGTCAAACCGCTGGCGGAGCACGAACGTGGTCTTGGAATCCCGGGTCATCTCGAGCCCATAGTAGGGGGCCAGGCGCCAGCGCAGGAGCACCAGGCGCCCGCCGAGTTCGCCATCCAGCGCTTCGAACAAGGAGGGCATCAGCGAGCCGGGATCTTGCGTGGGATCGGTCGCGCACGCCGTGGCGATCAGGCGAACGGCGCTGGTCCGGGCGGCGCGGTCGATCTCCTGGATATTCATCAGGTAGCCCGTCACCTTGTCGGGCTCGCCCGCGCAGGTGATGTCGAGCTCGTAGTGACGCCCGAGGCCCGCCATCGACGGACGCGCGGCGTAGCCGTTGTCTGTGTCCGGCGAGAGGGGGTCGCCCTCGCCACCGGGATTCACGCTGAACCGGACTGTTCGCTCGAGGCGGATCACGGGGCTGAGTGTAGGGCCCCCGGACGCCGGGTCGCGTACCATCCCGCCCGTGGGGACAGCCAAGGAGACGAGCGATGACGATGCAGGATCTGATCTGGAAGTGTGCGGCCGTCGCCGCCGTAGCGGGCGCGAGCCTTCTGTCCGTGGCGGGCGCGAGCGCCGGTGAGGGCGAGGCCTCCGTGCACGACTTCGAGATGAACCGGATCGACGGCGCGCCCCAGAAGCTCAGCGACTACGAGGGCAAGGTCGTCGTCATCGTCAACGTCGCCAGCAAGTGCGGCCTGACCCCGCAGTACGAACAACTGCAGGCGCTCTACGAAGAGCACAAGGAGGACGGCCTCGTCGTGCTCGGCTTCCCGGCCAATAACTTCGGCAAGCAGGAGCCCGGCACGAACAAACAGATCGCCGAGTTCTGCGACGCCAACTACGGCGTGTCGTTCCCGATGTTCGAGAAGGTCAGCGTCACCGGCGACGATCGCTGCGCGCTGTACGACTACCTGGCCGGGCTGCCCGATCCGCTCGGCGGCGAACCCAAGTGGAACTTCACCAAGTTCATCGTCGATCGTGAAGGCAGGGTGGTTGCGCGCTTCGAACCGCGCCAAGGCCCGGATAACGCGCAATTCAAGCGCACCATCGAATCGCTTTTGCAACAAGAGTCTTGACGCACCCCGCCTCTGCGCGCATTTTAGTAACAAATCGCAGAGGTGGGTAAATGTTATTCGGACGTTCAAGACTCGACCGGCGCTCGCGCCTTTTCGCCCTCGCGGCGATGGCGACGGTGTCGACCTCATCACTTATCGGGGTATCGGCGCTCGGTGCTTCGAAGATTCAGAATTCGTCGCCGGAAGTTGGCGCCCCCGCGGGCACCATCGAGATAGCCGGCGGGCGCACCCTGGTGCCCAAGCGCGTCCGGCTGATCATCGACTTCAAGCAGACGGTCACCGTCTGACCAACGCCGGGCCTCGCGGGGCGCTGCCCGGTTCTGATCAATCTGATTCGAGAAGGCTGACCTGCTCGCACACGATCTCGATCGTTGGCGAGGGGTGGAAGATGTCGATCGTGTGGTGAGCTAGGCCGAGCGGCGGGCTCTTGCTGTTGCTTGCAAACCAAGACCGCACGGACTCGATTCGATCGGACTCGGCGGTGGATGCGCCGCTCGAGATCGCGATGGGCGGCGCCTGGTGCATGGACCACTCGCACGCAAACAACCAGCATCGATCGAATCGGAGAACTCGCTCAGAAGCGGCGAGCGGCTCGTACGACTCGATGTAGTCGAGCCGGAGGTCGATTCGGTGCTCGCTCAGCACGCGCAGGCTCAAGATCGAACTGTCGTGCAGGTTGAGTTGATCGAGTGTGGGGACGTTCATTCGCTGATGAGCGAGAATACTCGCCCGACCTGTTGGATGGCTCCCACGCTTCCCAAGTCGGCCGGCTTTCCGCTCTTCCCTGACACACCACCAGCTTGTCGCATCCAATCTTGACCGCCCACCGACGGACATCTAGTCTCCGCCCCGCCCCGTTCCAATCGGGGCAGAGAGCCGCGCAGACCAGATGACGCCAGCCACGAACGAGACTTTCATCATCGGCGCCGGAGGGATCGGGTGCGCCATCGGCTACGCGCTCCGCGCAGGCGGGGTCGAAGTCGCGTTTGTTGAAACAGAGCCAGACAAGGTCAAGTGGGGGGCCAGCCACGGCGTCGGGCTCGAAGGGAGCGACACGCTGCCGGCCCGCTTCGTGCAGTTCGAGGACTGGTCACCCGGTCCGAACGACACGCTGATTCTCTGCACGAAGTGCTACCACAACGAGCGGGTCCTCGAACGCGTGCCCGATACGGCGACTGTGATCCCTGTGCAGAACGGGTTCGATCAGCGTCTGCGCGAGCGCGTGGCGATCGAGGGCATCGCGTCCTTCGTGTCCGAGTGCGATGCGCACCGGCCGGTGACACGCATCACCCGCGCCGGAGATCTCCACATCGGCTACTGCGAAGACGGCCAATCCGGTTCACTCCCCGAGCATGTTGACCGACTCGTCGCGGTTCTCGAGCAGCACGCGCCCTTCAAGGTGCAGCGCGTGCCCAGCGTCCTGCCCTACAAGTACGCCAAGCTGATGTACAACGCCGCCATTGGCCCGCTCGCCGCGGCAGCGGGTCTCGACAATGGCGAGCTGCTCACCAACGCCCGCGCGCGAAGGCTGTTCTTCGCGCTCCTGCGCGAGAACTACGACATCCTGAGGCGTGCGCACATCGAGCTCGGCCGGATCGGTCCGATGCACCCCGGCACCGCCAACAGAATCCTGCAACTGCCGCTGCTGGCCCGTGCGATGGCCGGGCCGTTTTCGCGGACGCTCCGCGGCACCTACTGCTCCATGTCGGGCGACATCCCCAAGGGGCAGACCGAGATCGAGAACTTCAACGGGCACCTCATCGAGCTGGCGGGGGGCGTGGGTTGCGACCTCAATCGCGCCGTGTTCGAGCTCGTCACGCAGATGGCGCTCGAGCGGGCCACGCCGGCGATGCAGCGCCTCGACGAGATCGCGGCGTGAGTGCGCCGGACACGGTGCTCGTGACCGGCGGGGCGGGGTTCATCGGCTCCCACCTCGTCGCGCAGCTCCTCGGGGAGGGCCGGCCGGTCCGCGTGCTCGAGAAGCCGGGCGTGGACACGTCGCACCTCCCGGAGGACCGCATCGACGTCGTCTTCGCCGACATACGCGACGCCGGGGCGATGCGCGGCGTCGCCGAGGGGTGCGATGTCGTGCTCCACCTCGCGGCGAATCCCAATCTCTGGGCGCGGGACAGCTCAGAGTTCGAGCGTGTCAACCATCAGGGGACGCGCCACGTGCTCGGCGCGGCACGAGAGGCGAGCGTCCGGCGCACGGTGTACGTCTCAACCGAGTCGATCCTGGCTCCGCCCAGGAATCGCGGCGCGATCACCGAGGACACCGTGACGACGCTGGACGACATGCTCGGCGCCTACTGCCGCAGCAAGTGGCTGGCCGAGAAGGCAGCGAGCGAGGCTGCGAGCGAGGGCGACCCGGTCGTGATCGTCCGCCCGAGCATCCCCGTCGGGCCGGGTGATCTGCGCATGGGCCCGCCCTCGCGCATGATCTGCGACTTCTGCAACGGACGCATCAAGGCGTACCTTCCCGGTCATATCGATCTCGTCGACGTGCGCGACATCGCCGCCGGCATCTGGACGGCTGCGGAGCGGGGCGAGATCGGTCGCCCGTACCTGCTCGTGAACGAGCAGTGGTCGATCCTCAAGTTGTTCGAATTCCTCTCAGAGCTGACGGGCCGGCCGGCGCCGCGTCACCGGGTGCCGTACCACGTGGCCCTGCTCTACGCGTGCGCCGAGGAGTTCGTCTGCACGCACATCACGGGCAAGATGCCGATGGCGACGGCGACCGGCGTGCGCCTCACGCGTCGGCCGCTGCGTTTCGACGGGCGCCGGTCCGCGGAGGAACTCGGCCTGGGCGAGCTGCGCAGCTGCCGCGAGGCGATCCGCGAATCGCTGGGTTGGTACGAGGCGCACGGGCATATTCGGGAAGGGTCGGGCGCTGTCGCGAGGTGATCCCCGCGCGCCCCCGAGAGCGGGCGCGCCCGACACCGGAATCGTCAGTGATTCCGGGGCGATCGGAGAAGGGAAGCGGACAGGGCGGGATTCGAACCCGCGGTGCCGCTTTACACGACACGCCGGTTTAGCAAACCGGTGCCTTCAGCCGCTCGGCCACCTGTCCCAAAGCGGTTCGACGGCGATGATAGCGGGATGCCGGCGAGTGTCGAGGGGGCGGGCCCGGGTGTGCCCGCTCTCGGTAGACTGTGGGACTTGACGCCAGCGCGTCAGAGTTGTTGAGGCGCGATTTTTGGGAGATCCGGCCATCGAGCATCTCGGTTCGTATGAGATCCTGCGGGAGATCGGGCGCGGGGGGATGGGGATCGTGCATCTCGCCCGCGACCCCGGGCTGGATCGCGAGGTCGCGATCAAGGTGCTTCCCGGTGAGGTGGCGTCGGACCCGGCTCGCCTGGCCCGGTTCGAGCGCGAGGCGCGGGCAATCGCCGCGGTCAACCACCCGCACATCGCCACGATCCACGCCCTCGAAGAAGCCGAAGACGGATCGCGATTCATCGTGATGGAGTTCATCGAGGGCCAGAGCCTCGGAGCCAAGCTCGACAGCGGCGCGCTCGACCCGATCGAGGCGCTGCGTCTCGGGCGACAGATCGCCGACGCCCTGGCGGCGGCGCACGCCCGCGGGATCGCTCACCGGGACCTGAAGCCCTCGAACATCATGCTCACCGAGTCGGGCCACGCCAAGGTGCTCGACTTCGGTCTGGCCAAGGAGGCGTCGGGCGACATCGGCGCGCTGGCCTCGCAGGCGCCGACGGTGACCGAGCGCATGACCCAGCCGGGCTCGATCATGGGTACGCCGGGCTACATGAGCCCCGAGCAGGCGCGCGGGCTCCCGACCGACACGCGCACCGATGTGTTCGCCTTCGGGTGCGTGCTGTACGAGGCGCTCTCCGGTCAGTGCGCCTTCGGCGGCGGCACGGCGACCGACGTCATGGCCGAGGTCCTCACGGCGGAGCCCAAGTGGACCGCGTTGCCCGACGAGGTGCCCTCGAGCGTGCTCGAACTGCTCATCCGCTGCCTCGCGAAGGAAGCGGGGGAGCGCCTGGCCGATCTGACCCACGCTGTGAGCGTGCTGGACAAAGCGCTCGCCGGACGGCGCCGATCATCGACCTCGCGCCTCACGGCGCTCAGCGCCCCGCCGAACAATCTGCCGGCGAGCGTCACGAGCTTCGTCGGGCGCGAGAAAGAGCTGGCCGAACTCGCCGAACTGATCGATCGCTCGCGCCTCGTCACGCTGAGCGGATCAGGAGGCTGCGGCAAGACGCGCCTCGCGCTCAAGTTCGCCGAGCGACAGCTCTCGGCCTTCCCCGACGGCGTCTGGTTTGCGCCTCTTGGTGGCGTGACGGATCCCGCGATCGTGCAGCAGACCGTCCTCGGGGCGCTCGGCCTGAAGGACGAGCCCGGCAAGCCGACGCTCACCACGCTCACGGATCACCTGCGTACGCACCACGCGATGGTCATCCTCGACAACTGCGAGCACCTGCTGGAGGAGTGCGCCGGGCTGGTCGAGGCCTTGCTGCAGGGCTGCCCCGGGCTGCGGATCGTGGTCACCAGCCGTCAGAGTCTGGGCACGTCGGGCGAGGCGACGTTCCACGTCCCTTCTCTCGGCGTTCCCCACGATCTGCAGCACGCCCCGGTGGACGAGATCCTCGCCTGCGAGGCGGTGAAGCTGTTCATCGATCGTGCCGCGGCGAGTTCGTCGCGATTCAAGGTGACGGACCAGGTCGCGCCCATCGTTGCGCAGATCTGCGCCCAGCTCGACGGGATCCCGCTGGCCATCGAGCTCGCCGCGGCTCGGGTGAAGGCGATGCCTGTCGGCCAGATCGCACGCCGGCTCGACGACAGTTTCCGCCTGCTCCGTGGCGGCAGCAAGACCGCCCTCGAGCGCCACCAAACCCTCCAGGCGACCATCGACTGGAGCTACTCGCTGCTCGCCGAAGAAGAGCAGACGCTCCTGCGCCGGCTCTCGGTCTTCAGCGGAGGGTGGACGCTCGAAGCCGCCGAACAGATCTGCTCGGGCGACCCGATCGATGAACTCGACGTGCTCGACCTGCTCTCGCAGCTCGTCGAAAAGTCGCTCGTGATCTACGAGGAGAAGGGGGAGTCGGCGCGGTACCGCCTGCTCGAGACGATGCGCCAGTATTCGCTCGCCAAACTGATCGAGCGCGGCGAGGCCGAGGGCATCCGGGACCGGCACCTGGAGTTCTACCTGGCGTTGGCTGAAGAGGCCGAGCCGCATCTGCGAGGCTCCGTCGAGTGGCTCGAGCGTCTCTCCGCGGAAGGCCCCAACATCATCGCGGGGCACCAGTGGTGCAGCGCATCTCCGGACAGAGCGCCCGCGGGCATCGACCTGCTCGGGCGTGCGTGGCGGATGTGGGACGTGCAGGGTCAGCAGAAACTGGCCCGCACGATCGTCGATGAGGCACTCTCCAGACCCGGCGCTCAGGAGCGCACCTCTGAACGCGCGAAGCTGCTGTTCGGCGCCGGCGCGCTGGCGACCCGGCTCGGCGAGTACGACGACTCCACGGCGCGCCTCCAGGAAGCGATCGAGACCGCCACAGAGATCGGCGACGACCGAAACCTCGCTGGGTCCTTGAATGCGCTCGCGATCGTCGACCACGACAAGGGCGATCTGGACGCCGCCGATGAGAAGTACTCGCGCTCGCTCGAGATCTACCGGAGGATCGGCGACGACACCGGGCAGGCGCTGGCGCTCGGGAATCTGGGCGAGCTCCGCCTCAACCAGAACAAGCCCGAAGAGGCCCGGCAGATGCTCGAGGAATCGGTCGATATCGGCCGCCGGAGCCAGACGCTCACGGCGACCGCGCTCCCGGATCAGTTGCGAATCGTCGCGCTCCTGTGCATCGAAGTCGGTGAGATCCGCGCGGCGGCGGGTCACCTCAAGGAATGCGTCGGGTTCGTCAAGGAATTCTCGGCGCGCTTCTATTCCATCACCGCGATCGAAGCCTGTGCCAGGCTCGGCCTCGTGGTGTCCGGGGAGATCCCCGATTCCGTGCGCTTCAGCGCCAAGCTCCTCGGCAGCGCCGAAGGGGCCCGCACACTCATGGGTTTCCCCGTGCCGCCCAGCGAGATCGAGGAGCGGGACGCCCTGTTCTCTGACGTCGAATCGAAGCTCGGCAAGGCGGAATTCGACGCCGCGATCACAGAAGGCAAGCGCACCGCGACCGATTCCGTGCTGACCGAGACCATCGAGTGGCTGGAATCGGTCCGCTCAGGCCTGGAGCACGCTCAGGGCGGGTGAGCGCGAAACCCGGATGCGGACATTCTTGAATGCCGGAGTTCGGCTGCTGGCATCTGCTGCCCGTGGCACGAGCACATTCGCCTCCGGGTAGTACATCGCTGCATTGCCCGCTCGGATGTCGGCGCGCCGGACCAGGATCTGCTCCATGCGCCCGGTGGCGCTCTCGACCGCCACCGGCTGATCAACGTCGAGGCCAAGACCGGTGATATCCGTCGCGTTCATCAGGATGACGTCGCGGCGCTCCTGGCCCCGGTAGATGTCCTCTTCTTCGTAGACGACGGTGTTGAACTGGCCTTCGGAGCGGATCGTCATGAGCCGAAGAGACCCGTCCTCGAGATCGTCCGAGGGCAATTCAAGCGCGTGGAACCGCGCGCGCCCGCTCTCGGTCGCAAACTCCGGCTCATGGAATGTCCGGCCGTCGATCTGGAACTCGCGCTTCGTCTCATCGATCGAGCCGATCGCCTCGTATCCGGGGATGACCTGGGCGATCAGGCTCCGTATCTCCCGGTGGCGCTCGAGGGACTCGAAGTCGAGGGGGGTGCTGTCGCCGAGAACGCGTCGGGCGATGTGGGCGATCAGCTCGACCTCGTGACGCGGGCCCTCGTATCGGGCCTTTCCACCCGAGCTCAGGCGCACGAAGTTGAACATGGACTCTTGCGTCGTCTCCTGTGATTCCTCGTCTCGGGCGCGCACGGGGAGGATGATCGACTCCTTGCCGCGTCCCCTGATGTGGCCGGTGTTCAGCGTTGTGCTCAGGAACACCGTCATGCCGACTTCTGCCAGGGCTTGCTCGGCGCTGTCGGCGTCCGGGCACGACCCGAAGAGGTTGCCCCCGAGGCACACCGCCGCGTCGACACCTCCCGCTTCCGCACGCTCGATGCAGGCGAGGGTGTCCAGCCCGGGCGTCGTGGGGAGCGAGAGCCCGATCCGCGATTCGAGCGCCTCGAAGATCTGCGTCTTGAGCTTCGGCGTCACGCCCATCGACCCGATGCCCTGCACGTTCGAGTGCCCGCGGAGCGGGAGCAACCCCGAGCCGGGTCGTCCGAGCATGCCGCGCATCATCGCGAGATTGGCGATCATCTGAACGTTCTGCACGCCATGGACGTGGTGGGTGATGCCCATCGTCCAGCAGAAGATCGTCCGCTCCGACGCGGCATAGATCCGGGCGATGCTCTGGATTCGCGAGCGCCCCACACCCGAGCATCGCTCGATGTCCTCCCAATTCGTGCGCTCGACCCTCTCGCGGAACTCCTCCCAGTCGTCGCAGTGCTGCGTGACGAAGCGTTCGTCGAACTGTCCCGATTCGAGAAGCGCCCGGGCGATACCGGTCAGGAAGGCGATGTCGCCACCGATGTGCGGCTGCACGTACTCGCTGGCGATGTCCGTGCCACGCAGGAGGCTGCGCACATCCGAGGGCACGCGGAATCGGACCAGACCCAGCTCCCGCAGCGGATTCACGACGACGACCGTTCCGCCCCGCCGGCGCAGATCCATCAGGCTCCGCATCAGACGCGGGTGGTTCGACGCCGGGTTGCCCCCGATCAGCACGATCGTGTCGCACTCATCGATGTCGTCGAGCGTGATCGTCGCGGTCCCCGATCCGGTGACACTCGCAAGTCCGACGCCCGAGGCCTGATGGCAGAAGTACGAGCAGTTGTTGACGTTGTTCGTCCCGTAGAG
This sequence comes from Phycisphaerales bacterium, assembly GCA_028289195.1. GTDB lineage: Bacteria > Planctomycetota > Phycisphaerae > Phycisphaerales > UBA1924 > JANQQR01. The sequence continues at coordinate 381,829 of JANQQR010000002.1, forward strand.
ACGGGCGAAGAGCTGGAGCAGGAAGCCCGCCTCGTTCGACGAGCGACCGCTGAAGTAAAAGAACGAGCGATCCGGCTCGGTGGCAGAGAGCTTCGACGCGACGCGCTCGAGCGCGTCGTCCCAGGAGATCGCCCGGTATGAACGGTCCCCGGGGCCCGCGTACAGCGGCCGGGTGATCCGGCCGGACCACTCGAGTTCGCGCGGCGTCATACGCCGCAGATGGTCGAATCCGAACCGGTCGAAGAAGTCCTCGCGGAGCGATCCCTGCGCGTCGGCTGCCATTGCCTACACAGAGTTCTTGCACACCTCGGGGAACCGGCCCTGCTCGTTGACCATGCCCCCTTGCTGCCCGCCCATCCCCAGCGCGCACGTCTTGCACGCGTTGCGGCTGCGGAGCGCCTTGTACGTTCGCAGAATGCCGCCGCCCCGCCGCGACATCTTGAGCGTGTACCAGATGGCTGGCCAGCCGCCGCCGGCGTCCGGGCGCTTCAAGATGCGTGGTCCTTGAACTTCTCTGCGATCCACTCGCGCCACTTCTCCGGCAGATCGGGAGCCCGGCGCGCCCGCTCGATGACGTGCGGCGCGGGTTCCTTGCTCGCGTAGAGATGCGTCAGGTCGCTCACGGGCAGCGCGTCGGTGGGGCGGCCCGTGTGCACGAGCGAAGCTCCCGCCTCGACCGACCCGGGCGCAGCGATCGTGAAGTAGAAGCCGGTATGCCCGGTCTCGAGCATGTACTTGATCACGCCGTTGTCGTTGAGGCGGATCGCGAACTTGTAACACGGCATGCGGGGCTCGGTGACGACGAACTCGGCCTCGCCACAGCGGAACCGGTCGCCGATACACACGTCGGCCTCGGTCATGCCCTGCAGAGTGAGGTTCTCGCCGAACGCGCCCCATCCAAACTCGGAGTCGGGGAAGCGCTCTTCCCACTGGCGGTAGTGCTCGGACGCGAAGGCGTAGACGGCCTTCGATTCCCCGCCGTGCACCGTCCGGTCGGCTTGGTCGTCGCCCGTGAGGTTGACGCCAGAGGCGTACACCGGGCCGTCGACCGGCTCCTTGAAGATGCCTGTGACGACTGTGCGCCCCTTCCACTCAACCTCGCGCTGGCCCCCGACGTTGACCGAGATGATTGTGGCGTCGAGGGGAATGGCTGGCCCTTTCACGAAGGGGTTCGGGAGTTCGAGGCAATGGGCCCGGTGGGACTCGAACCCACACTGGGGTTGCCCCCAAGCGGATTTTAAGTCCGCCGCGTCTGCCAGTTCCGCCACAGGCCCGTCCGGCGCCGGCCCCGCGGCCGACGCCGGAAACAAGCGTATCGCGTTGTGGCTGGAACACCCACTTCTGGCCATCTCCGACGTCTCCCCGGCTGCGGCTATAGGATCCCCGCTCGCACCCCGCTAGTGTGGATACTCATGCGTCTGACCGTTGTGAACGGCCCCCGGCGGGCCGACATCGAGCTTGATCCCGCAAAGCCGCTGAGCTTCGGCCGGTCGTCGACGCAGGGCGTCCAACTCGACGACCCGTCGGTGTCGCGCCGGCACGCCCGGTTTGTGCTCGAGGGCGGTCAATGGCACGTCTTCGACGAGCAGAGCCGGCACGGCACCTTCGTCAACGGTGTCCGCCTGGAGGCTGGCGAGGGCGTGCCGCTCGATGCGGGCGACAGGATCACGATGGGGCCCTGGACGATGCTCCTGACCGAGGAGGGGCGTGCTCCGTCCACCCTCGCGTCGCAGGCCGATGAGCCGGTCGCCCACTCGTCGATCAAGACGGTCGGCAAGGAAGAACTGGGTGAGCTCGCTCGTCGGCGCCTCGCGCTGCTGATGGAAGCTCAGCGGACCATCCACCGATGCGCCGACGCACGCGAAGCTGCCGGCCAGGTCGCCGAAACCCTCCGCGAGAGCACCGGCGCCGAGCGGGTGGCGATCATCCAGCCCGCTGCCGGCCTCGATGAGCTCGACCTGCTCGCCTGGGCCGGGCCGGGCGGGCCCGACCAGGGGGCCGACCCGGTGATCAGCCGCACGCTGCTGTCGGCGGCTTCGCGTGGCGAGGTCGTCCGGCTCTCGGACGAGCGGATCGCACAGGGCGCGATGAGCATCATCAGCCAGGGCGTGACCGAGGCGCTGTGCGCCCCGGTGATGATCGACGGGCAGATCGACTGCTATCTCTACGTCGACAGCCGCGGCTCGTCGCGAAACCTGCAAGCCGACTCTCCGGCCCTGTGCCTGGCGCTCGCGGATCTGCTCGGTCTGGCGCTCGCCAACATCCAGCGCCACGAGTTGGAGCTCCGCCAGGAACGCCTGATCCGCGACATGCGCGCGGCGCACGACGTGCAACGACGGATCATGCCGCCGCTCGAAGGGCGCGTCGGGGAGGCGTCGTACCGGCTGTACTGCGAGCCGGGCCGGTTCGTCGCCGGAGACTTCTTCGGCGTGCTCCCCGCGGGGGAGCGCACGCTCGTGTTCCTCGGAGATGTCGCGGGCAAGGGGCTCGGCGCGGCGTTGCAGATGGCGGCGATCCAGTCCCACATCAGCGCGATCGTGAACAACCACGAGAATCTCGCGGATCTTGTCTCGAGCGTGAACAGCTACGTCGCGACACACTCGGCGGAGAACGAGTTCGCGTCGCTGTGGGTCTGCCTGCTCGACCCGGGCACCCGCAAGATGATCTCGGTCGATGCCGGTCACGGGTACGCCGTGAGGATCTCGGCGTCGTCGCCTCCGATCCTGCTGCCTTCCGACGGCGGGTTGCCGGTCGGGATCGACCGCAACGGGTCCTACGAGGAATCGGACCACCAGCTCGCCGAGCAGGATCGCATTGTGCTGTTCAGCGACGGCCTCCCCGAGCAGCAGGCGCCCTCGGGCGAGCAGTACGGCGTTGAGCGCATCCTCGCGTGCCTCGAAGGATCGGCCTCGCACGAGGAGGATCTCACCCGCCTGCGCGACGGTGTGAAGGCGTTCGCCGAGCAGGACCAGATGGCCGATGACCTGACGATTGCGTCATTCCACCTGGGGTCGTGACTCGTCCGCTTGCGTCTCGCCGCCACTCTGGGTTCGCGCTTCCGGTTCGTCATCCTTAGAGAGGACGAGACCCAATCGGAAGACAACAGGTCCGACGAGCTGGTGGACCGCGATGATCGCGAGGATGAACCCGAACAACGGCTCGGCGAAGTCTTCGTTCTCGAACTGCTCGTTGACGATGGTCGCCAGCGCAACAGCGATACCCGCCTGCGGGATGAACCCGCTCCAGAGCCACTGCTTGCACGACCGGGGTGTTTCGACGAGCAGGCACGCACCGGTCGTCGTCGCCCATACGAGCGCGGCCCTGCCCGCCACGAAGACGAGCGCCCAAGGCCAGACGTCCGCCAGCGAAACGAGGTCGAGCTTGGTCCCCGCGACGCCAAAGAACACGCAGTACACCGGCAGGCTCAGCTCCTCGATGCTCTCGAACAGCTCCTCGGTGACCTCGCCGAACAGGTTCTCCATGAGCATGCCTGCCACGATCGCGACGATGAGAGGCTCGAGGTGCAGCGCCTCGCTGCCCAGCGCGATCGCGAAGCAGGCGAACACGACGAAGAAGACCAGGTGCTGCCGGAACGCGCGGGTCGAGTAAGCGAGCACCACACCGACCACAAGGCCGGCGACCAGTGAGCCGCCGAGGTGGACCGCGATGTCCTTCACGACGGCCGACGCGCCGGCCGACTCATCGGCGCCCAGGACGGCGGTCGCCGCGAGCGCAAGCGTCACCGTGAAGACGACGACGAGCAGGAGGTCCTTGCAGACGGTTACAGCCAGGGCGAGCTTGCTGACGGTCCCGCGGGCGTTGAGTTCGTTGATGACCGCCACGACGATCGCCGGAGAGTTGGCGACCGCGATGACCGCGACCAGCGCAGCGATGGCGAGCGACGGCGCCGTCCACGGGTCGGAGATGATCCCTGCGCCGCTGAGCACGAGCGGGGCGAGCACCAGGCAGCCGGCCAGCACACCGCCCGCTTCGACGATGGCGATCGTCGAGACCTGCTTCCAGCTCTCTCGCAGGAAGCTCAGGCGGATCTCGCCGCCGGCGGTCAGGGCGATGAGCGAGATCGCCAGGTCGTTCACGAGCGTGAGGTACCCGATCTCCTCGGCGCGGATGATGCCGAGCACCTGCGGGCCGACGAGCACGCCGAGCAGCAGGTACCCGGTGACCGCCGCCAGCTTGAGGCGCGAGCAGAGACGCCCGGCGAGGTATCCCGCGAGCAACAGCAGCCCGACGCCCGCCCCGGTGTCGAGCAGACCGGGCGGGAGCGGCTCGAACACCCGTCCCGTCGGATCAGAGAGCGGGACCTCACCGGACGATGCCGCCCCCCGCTCGGCTCCGCTCCGGAGCTGCGAGCCCCAGAACCGAACGATCCACGCGAACCCGACCAGTGCGCCGATCGCGAACGACAGCCGCAGCACCCGGACAATCATGACGCCGCCCCGTTCTCGCCAGCGCGCGGCGTCGGGGACCGAGCCAGAAAGAGCGCCGCAAACTCGGTGGAGAGCCCGATGATCACAACGATGGTCACGAGTTCCCGGTTGAACGCGGACGGCTCGACGAGCGCCAGCCCCAGCGCGAGCGCCAGGGCGATCGGGCTCTGCCGGAGCAGGGTCCAGCGCAGCGACCGGTCGTGGCCGGCATCGGGAGCCCCGGCTTCGGCGAATCGGAGCGCCGGCGGCTTGGCGATCCCGCGGAGTACCACGAACGCCGCCGCGATCCCGATTCCCCACCATCCGACGGTCCGGCTCATCAGCATGCCGGCCATCAGGAACACGATGATGGCCACGACGTGCTCGGCCTTGAGAATGAACCGCTCGAATCGCGTGATCTCATCGGCCGCGATGTTCGCGATCACGATCCCGGCGAGCGCCGCAGAGAGCAGCGGTGAGTTCCCCAGCTCCGCAGAGATGCCGCCAACGAACGCGATGAGCCCGATGTAGACCGCGAGTTGTTCGCCCTGCGAGCGCCCAGTTCGTCCGATGACGTAGCGCGCCAGGACCCCCAGAATCCCGGCAACGCCGATCGCCGACGCCAGGGCGAGTGTGGAATAGGCGCCATCGAACTGGATCGCACCCGTTTCTGATCGGGTCGTGAGTTTGTCACCGACGCCGACGATGACCACGGCGATCAGCGAGGCGAGCCCGCCGCCCAAGCGGATCAGCAGCAGTCGCGCCTCTTCACCCGGCGATGCGCCGAGAGACCTCGTTTCCATAGACCAGCCGAGCGCTGCGCCCACCAGCAGCGTCCAAGGCGCGACGATCGCTGCGATACCGCTTTCTCTGCCCGCCCAGGCCCAGAGCAGCAAACCGGCGCACGTCCCGAACAGGACCAGCACCGTCGCCAGGTCGTATCCGAGAATCCGCGAGACACTCGCGGGGAGTTGCCGGAGCAGCGCCACCCGGAGCTGGAGCCCGATCATCAGGCCGACCCACCCGAGCGCGAGGATGAGGAGCGGGGCGGTCCACTCGATCGTCCGATCGCTGATCAGCGCGAACCCGCTCGGTCCGATCGCGAATCCGACGACGACCGCGGGCCACCCGCCGCTGACGATGCGTGTGATCGGCCCCGACTTCCGAAACCTGTAGCGAGACGGACCGGTCGCGAGCAGCGCCAGCGTGACGATCACCGCGATGGCCAGGAAGACGTCCATGTCATCGGTGCCCGGGCCCGCGCCTACGTGCGGAGCCCGACGATCCGCTCCAGCGGCGTGATGAACCCGAGGGGCCGCTGCGCGTGCTTGAGCTCCTCTTCCATGAAATCCAGAACCTGCTGGGCCTGCTTCCGCTGCGCAACACAGAAGATGATCTTGCTCCCGGTCGACTGTGGCAACAAGGAAGCGAGGCCGCTGAAGATCGGCATCTCCTCGCGGAGGTGCGCCGCCAAGCCCTTGGACTCGACGAGGGTCCCGCCAACCCCGAAGTCCAGCATCGCGGTCACGAGATCATCCAGCACCTCGGGGCTCCCCACGATGATCACCAGCAAGACCGGGTCGTCAGGACCGCCGTCAGCCATGGGCGCGGTCCTCGGCGATCAGGAGTTCCAGGAGTTCGTCGGCGCTGGATGCCCCGCGGATCCGGTCGAGGGCTTGATCCGCCCGCACGATCCTCGCCAGCCGGGCCAGCAGTCGCACATGCTCCCACGGACGGTTCGCGGCACCGATCATGACGAACACGAGCGTCTGGCTCGGGCCGTCGTCGTCGCCGTCTTTCCACGGGATCGGCGTTTTCACGAGGCAGGGAACGACCAGGGTCTGCTCGAAGTCCGGGATGAGGGCGTGCGGGAACGCCACCCCTTCGGGCGTCGCGGTCGAATAGGCCAGTTCCCGCTCCTCGAGCTTCGCGACGACATCGTCGGGATCGACGTCGACGTCCAGGCCCCCCAGGAGCTCGGCGAGACGCCTGAACAGCGTCTGCCGATCGGGGCAGTCCGCCAGGACCAGCGCTGCGCCCGCTTTCAGGATGGGTTCGAGGCGCACGGTATCGGTCTCCGGGCCGGCCCCTCGGGAGCTGCCCCGCGGCCGATCGGCAGACTATACAACCCGCCGATCTGAGCGCCAGCGGCCCGGTCGGCCCCGGCGGGCAATAATGAAAGGCCGGGCGCCGGGATCCGAACAACCCCGCAGGCCCGGGGTAGATCTCGGAGCTACAGGAGTTGGTGCCATGGACCTTCTGATTCCGACACTCGCGTCCGAATGGGTGATCTCGCCGCTCATCGAATCAGCAGCGCAACAGCCGTTCTGGTTCATCGGGGGGGCGATCGCGCTGACCGCGATCATCGTCGAGGGGATCAAAGCGATCATCCGCACGGGAACCCGCGAGCGTTCGCGTCGCGAGATCGCGGCGTACATCGCCGAGGGCAGCATGACCCCCGAGCAGGGCGAGCGTCTGATGAAGGCCGATCCCAAGCAGGAATGCTGAGCACACGATTCGCCCAGAGGGCGGGAGGATCCCAATGGACATGATGCTGCCGATCCTGGCGGACATCTCAGACACGATCGCCCAGGAACTCATGCCGCTGGTCGCGGTCACCGGGGGCCTGCTCGTCGCGATCATCGCGATCATCACCACGCAGGTCCGAGGCGCGATGAAGACGAGCCAGGTCGAGCGCACCCGACGCGAGATCGCGGCCTACGTCGCAGAAGGCTCGATCGCTCCCGAAGACGGCCATCGCATGATGGCGACTTCCGGTCAGGAACCCCGCTCCTGTGCGTAGCGAACCCCGCCCCGGAAGTCAGATCGTTCGATCGATCAGGCGGCCCTCGGGGGCGTACACCGTGAGCTGGTAGGCCTTGCGCACCTTCTCGGTGAGCTTGGTTTGCTGCGCCTGCGGAATCTCTCCCAACTCAACTCCGAGTCGAGCGGCCTTGGGTCTCAGATCTCGGACCGTGTCGATCGAAGTGCCGCGCTTGGAGCGAGGTTCAGTGGTCCGGGCGGCGCGATCTGTCATCGCCTGCGCGATGACAAACTCCCGGTTCTGCTGCTTGAGCGCCTCGGCGTAGAGGATCGGTGTCGGCTTCGGGTTCCGGACGTTCTCGGTCGCGAGCGCTGCCCAGTAGTCCTTCGTTTCAAAGCGTGCCCGCGCGATCTCCTCGATCTGGCGATCGGCTCGGGCGTCTTCGATCCTCCGGTCTGCGCGACCGGGGCCCCTGGTGGCGTCGAGAATCGCTTCGCGCACAGAGCCGGTGGCGCGGTACGCGGGCGGTGGAGGGCTGGACGGCTGGACAGGGTCGATCGGCATCGGAGTGCTGGGTGCACACGCCGGGCCGGACGATCGATCCGCACGAACTCCCGATAAGACCGCGCTCGAGGGGCTGCCGGATGCGGATTGAGGGTCGTGCCGTCTGGCGCGATCGTGACGCCGTGTTGACGCCGCTCGCCGGGGCGTGTGAAGTCTCGCCACGGTGACGCTCCGAACCGCTGATCTCGAGTTCGAACTGCCCGACCGTTTGATCGCGCGCCGGCCGGCTGAGCCCCGCGATTCCTCTCGACTGCTCGTGTGCTCCCGGAGCGATCCCGGCATCCTCGGGCACGCTCGCTTCGGCGACCTGCCCGGGCTGCTCGCGCCGCAAGACCTCCTCGTGTTCAACGTCTCGTCGGTGGTGCCCGCCCGGCTGGTCGGTCACCGGACGGATACCGGCGGGAAGGTCGAGGGCCTGTACCTCTCATCCGACGAGGATGTCTGGACCGTGGCGCTGCGGTCGAACGGACAACTCCGCCCGGGGCAGACCATCGAGTTCGTCGGCGAGTCCGGCGAGTGCGCGGGCGTCGAACTGCTGGAGAAGCTGGGCGCCGAGTGGCTCGTCCGCGCGGATGGCAATCCCACGGAGACCCTCGGGCGTGTCGGGCGCACACCCTTGCCTCCATACATCCTTCGATCTCGGCGTGACGCCGAAGAGACTGTCGGCGATGCCCAGGACCGGGCCTGGTACCAGACCGTGTATTCACGCGCCGAGCGAGCCGGGTCCGTCGCGGCCCCGACGGCCGGCCTGCATTTCACCCCTGAACTGATCGACGAGATTCGAACGCGCGGGGCCCGCACCGCAGAAGTCGTGCTGCACGTCGGCGCCGGGACCTTCCGGCCGGTCGAGGCCGACACCGTCGAGGATCACGACATGCACGCCGAGCGCGCGATCGCACCAGCGGAGACCCTCCAGCGGGTCAGCGAAACCCGGGGTTCGGGCGGACGCGTCGTGGCCGTCGGCACGACGAGCGTGCGAGTCCTCGAGACGGTGGGGGCAGGGAAGGGACGCGTCGACGGCGGAGAGATGGAAACCCGTCTTCTCATCACGCCGGGATGGGAGTTCCGGCTCGTTGACGGGCTGATCACCAATTTCCACCTGCCGCGGTCGACGCTGCTCGCGCTCGTCGGGGCGATGTTCCAGGGCGGAGTGGAGCGTGTGAAGGAGATCTACGCCGAGGCGATCGCCTCGGGCTATCGCTTCTACAGCTACGGCGACGCCATGCTCATCCTCCCCTGACCCCGACGCGCACCGGGCGCGGTATCCTCTGGGGGTCGCCCGCTACGGATAGCCCAGGAGGGACACGGAAGCTCCCCATGCGCCTGCAGGATCTCATCGAGGGTCTGCCGATCACGCTCGCCGACGATGCGTCGGGTGATATCCGGATCTGCGACATCACCGAAGACAGCCGCACGGTCATGCCCGGCTCGCTGTTCGTGGCTCGCAAGGGGCTGTCGGTCGATGGGCGCGAGTTCATCACGCAGGCCATCGCCATGGGGGCGGCGGGGATCCTGACCGATCCGGAAGCACCGCGACCTCGCGTGCTCGCCAGCGCGGCGTGGCTGACGACTCCGGACCCCGCATCCGTCGAGTCTTGCCTGGGAGAGCGGTTCTTCAAGGAGCCGTCAAGCAAGCTCCGCCTGGCCGGCGTCACCGGAACAAACGGAAAGACGACGGTCGCCCATCTGGTCTACCAACTCATGAATGCCGCCGGCCAACGGTGCGGCCAGGTCGGCACGGTGTTCGTGGACGACGGGATCGGCATCGCGCGCAGCGCGATGACGACTCCCCCCGCGCTCGAACTGTCACTCTCGCTCGCGAACATGGTCGAGGCCGGGTACCGGGCCGCGGTCCTCGAGGCGTCATCGCACGCGCTCGATCAGCAACGCGTCGCAGCGCTGGATTTCAACGTCGGAGTGTTCACCAACCTCTCGGGCGATCACCTGGACTACCACGGTGATCTCGAGTCGTACGCGAGTGCAAAGGCGCGCCTGTTCTCGATGCTCCCGCCCGGAGGAGTCGCTGTCGTGAACGCCGACGACCCGCGCGCCGAATTCATGGTCCAAGAGTGTCCGGCTCGGATCCTCCGCTGCTCCATGGCAGGCGCCGCGGGCGCCGAGACGACCGCAGAGACCGTGCGCACGACGGCACAGGGCGCTCTGGTGCGCCTGCGGGGCGCCTGGGGCGAGATCCAGGCGCAGACGGGCATGATCGGCGAATTCAACGTGATGAACCTCCTGCTGGCCGTCGCGTCGGCGCACGAACTCGGTATCGATCCAGGGGGTCTCGAGGAAGCGATCGGCTCGCTCGATCTCCCCGAGGGCCGACTCCAGCGTGTCGCGCGAGCGGTCGAGGATGCGGACCGCGACCCGCTGGTTCTCGTGGACTTCGCTCACACGGACGACGCGCTGCGACACGCCTTGGGCGCGGCCAGGCCCATCGCCGAGGCCCGAGGCGGCCGCCTGCGCGTGGTATTCGGCTGTGGCGGCGATCGAGACCGAACCAAGCGCCCGCGGATGGGCCGCGTCGCGCGTTCGATCGGCGATGTGCTCTATGTCACGAGCGACAACCCTCGGACCGAGAGCCCCTCGGACATCGTCCGGGATGTTCTGGGCGGGATCACCGAGACCGGTGACAACGTCCACGTCGACGTCGACCGGCGCCGGGCGATCGAGAAAGCTGTCGTGGGCGCGGATCCTCGCGACGTCGTCGTGATCGCTGGCAAGGGGCACGAGCAGGAGCAGATTCTCGCGGGAGAGGGGCCCGCGACCCGCACCGTGCGCTTCGTCGATCAGGAGGTCGCGCTGGAGGCTCTCCACAATCGAGAGCGGGCCGGTGGTGAGCCGCGCCTCGGCCACCCTCACGCCGCAGAGCGGGCCGGATCAGCGGAGCCGGAGAACCAGGAGGCCGCGCCGTGATGTTCTGGACCGCCCAAAACCTCCGCAGCCTGACCGGAGGATCGTGGCTCCGTCGCCCGGGGCCGCAGGTCGATGACCAACTCGACGGGATCGGCACCGACTCAAGGGCGCTGCGCCGGGGGCAGGCGTTCCTGGCGATCCCCGGCGAACGCTTCGACGGTCATGACTTTCTGATGGGCGCGCTCGACGCTGGCTCGCCCCTGCTGGTCGTGCAGGACCAGGCGCCGATCGAATCGCTTGGCGACCGCGTCCCGCAGGGCGTGGGTGTCCTGCGGGTGAAGGACTCGGTCCGTGCTCTCGGGCTCATCGCTCAGGGTTACCGGCGCTCGCTCGTGGGCGTGCGCGTCATCGCCGTGTGCGGATCCAACGGGAAGACCACAACGTGCCGGCTCATCACAGGCGCGCTGTCGAAAAAGCTCCGCGGCTCATCGAGCCCCAAGAGCTTCAACAACGAGATCGGCTTGCCGCTGACGATCCTCGGGGCGAAACCCACCGACCAGTTCCTGGTGTGCGAGGTGGGCACCAACGCGCCCGGCGAGATCGCCTATCTGGGTTCGATCGTGCAGCCCGATGTCGCCGTGATCACAAGCATCGGACGTGCGCATATGGAGAACTTCGAGTCGGTGGATGATGTCGCGCGTGAAGACGCCGCGATCTTCGCCGACCTCCGGGCCAACGGCCTGGCCGTGGCTCCGGTGGGGAACAAGGTCCTCGATGATCATCTTCGCGTCGTGCCGAACGTCGTGACGTTCGGCCGGGGCGATGACGCCGACCTCCGGATCAGCGACATCGAGCATGTCGCCCTCGGAGAACTCGGGCAGGGGCTCCGATTCACCGTGAACGGGAGGAGCGAGTTCCAGATCCCCCTCGTCGGAGCGCACAACGCGCAGAACGCGGTCGCGGCGATCGCCGTGGCACGCCGGCTCGGGCTCGACGACCGGGCGATCGCTGCCGGGTTGTCGGCGGTGCAACCCGCGGACCTGCGCCTCAACCAGCGTGAGATCGGCGGGATCCGGGTGATCGCCGACTGCTACAACGCGAATCCGGAGTCGATGATCGCCGCGCTCGAAACATTCGAGGAACTCGGCCGCGACAGCCGCCGGCGCGTGCTGGTCGTCGGCGACATGCTCGAGCTGGGCGAGTCTGCCGAGCACGAGCACGAAGCGATCGGCCGTTTCATCGCCGAGAGGTGCCACCCCGGGTTGGTGTTCACGGTCGGACGCCACGCGCTGCACACCGCCGAGGCGATCAGCCGCGCCGAGTGCGCGTGCGAGCTGCGCATGCTGTCCTCGATGGACGAATCGGCCGCGGCCAAGATCGCCTCTCGTCTGGAGCCCGGCGACACGCTTCTTCTCAAGGGTTCGAGAGGGATCCGCCTTGAGATGGTCCTGAGCGCTCTCGAGCGCAGGGCGGGCATCGAGAGCGGGGTCGCGTAGGCAGCCAGCGGCCATGCTCTTCAACCTCATCGAACATTTTCGGCCTTGGCTGATCGAGAGCGGGCTCTATCGCTTTGTCATGGTGCTCGATCAGATCGGGTTCCGCGCGTTCCTGGCGGGCATGCTGTCGTTCACGATCGTGCTCACACTCGGTCGCCGGGTTATCCGCTGGCTCCGCGAGAAGAAAATCGGCGACCAGGCGCAGTTCGATGTCGACTCGCTCAACATCGCCCTGGCATCCAAGGCCAACACGCCGACGATGGGCGGTGTCCTGATAGCCGCCGCGATTCTCGTCTCGACCCTCCTCTTCGCGGATCTGCGCAGCTCGTACGTGATCTACGCGATCGTCGTCACGCTGTGGCTCGCGATCCTGGGCGGCGCCGATGACTGGCTGAAGCTCACCGCCGCGTCACGCCCGGGAGGATCCCGTCAGGGTCTCTACGCGTGGGAGAAGCTGGTCTTTCAGCTCGGGCTCGGCGCACTGATCGGGTACTTCACGTACACCGCGGGGTTCGCGCCCGAGGCCGACTCGCTGGCGCACGTGCTCAACCTGCCCTTCCAGAAGACCTACTTGAGCCCGACAGGCGACGTCTCATCGACGCTGCTCTACTTCTCGCTGCCGCTCTTCGTGATCTTCACCATGCTCATGATGACCGGCATGTCCAACGCCGTGAACATCACGGACGGCATGGACGGGCTCTCGACGGGGATCACCGGGGCCGTCGGACTCGGGCTCATGGTGCTCTGCTTCGTCGCGGGCTTCGAAGAGGCCGCGCGGGACCTGCTCGTCCCGTACGTGCCGACGAGTGACGAACTCGGTGTCGTCTGCGCCGCGCTGGTGGGGGCGTGCCTCGGGTTCCTGTGGTGGAACTGCTCCCCGGCGCAGGTGTTCATGGGCGACACGGGCTCCCTGTTCCTCGGCGGCCTCCTGGCGTACGTCGCGATCGTCATCCGCCAGGAAGTTCTCCTGCTGCTCATGAGCGGGATTTTCCTGATCGAGATCGGCAGCGTCACGCTGCAGGTCGGCTATTTCAAGTGGACCAAGGGCAAGCGGATCTTCCGGTGCGCGCCGTACCACTGGCATCTCCACCAGAGCGGCTGGCGCGAGACGACCGTGGTCACGCGCTTCTGGCTCATCACCGTGATCCTCGTCGCGATCGCGCTGGCCTCGACCAAGGTGCGCTGAGCGCCGGCCCGGCCTAGCATCGCCGTCGCGGCCGGTGCCGCAAGAGGGAGCCTGCTGTTGGCCAAGGGGCGGACCGAGCAAATAGAGATCCAGCAGCAGCCCGCTGTGTCCGACCCGGGCGCCGCGTGCGCGAGCATCGAGCGCAACGGCGACACCCCGGCGATCACTGCGTCGGGGAAGATCCGGACCGGCCGACTCGCCGGCCTCTCGATGTGGCAGGCGATCTGGGTGCTGACGTGGCCGGTCCTCGTGGAATCAACCCTCGCCTCGCTGGTCGGGCTCGCCGACACCGTGCTCGCCGCGGGGATCAGCGAACCCGCGACCGACGCCATCGGCGGCACGGCGTACTTCATGTGGTTCATCAACCTGATCGGCATGGCGCTGGGAATCGGGGCCACGGCGATGGTCTCGCGGAGCGTCGGGAAGGGCCGGCTGGCGGTCGCGAACGCGGCGGTGGGGCAGGCGATCTACCTCGGGATCGGCGCGGGGCTCGGGGTGGGTGTCCTCATCGCGGTGCTCGCGCCGTGGATCGCGGACTGGTTCGGGCTGGTCGGCGAGGCGAACTCGCTGGCGGTCATGTACCTCTCGATCACGGCCCTCGCGGTGCCCCTGCAGACGATCTTGAACATCGGCATCGCGTGCCATCGCGGGGCCGGCGATTCGTTCCGGCCGCTGCTGCTGATGGGAGTGGTGAACGTGGTCAACATCAGCGCCTCGTTCGTCCTCTCGGGCGTCGACATCGGCGTCGCCCGGAAGTCCGAGAGCGGTGAACTTGTCCGGCACGTCCTGGTCGAGAACCCGTTCGGGTTCGATCTCGGGCTGTCCGGCATCGCCGCCGGGACCTGCCTGGCGTGGTCGCTCGGTGGCGTGTTGATGCTGCTCATGCTCGGGCGGGGCACGCACGGCGTGCGCCTGATGGCCAAGCGACTCTCGCCCCACCGGCACACGATGCGGCGCCTGGTGAAGGTGAGCATCCCCAACTTCCTCGAGACCCTCGGGCTGTGGTTCGGGAACATCCTCGTGATATGGATGATCGGCCAGGTCGCGCTCCCAGGGGTGCTCGGCGCCCACATCGTTGCGGTGCGCATCGAAGCGTGGAGCTTCATGCCGGGGTTCGCGGTATCGCTCGCCGCAGCAACCCTCGCAGGCCAGTACCTCGGTGCCGGCAGTCCGACGTGTGCGCGGAGGGCGATCCTCCGGTGCGCAGCGATCGGCACGGGCATCATGACCATGTTCGGTGTCCTGTTCGTATTCGTCCCGCTGCGGATCACCGGGATCTTCACGCAGCTCCCGACGCACCTCGAACTCGTGCCCGAGATCCTGATGATCTGCGGCTTCATCCAGATCCCCTTCGCCCTGGCGATCGTGCTCCGATCAGCCATGCGCGGGGCCGGCGACACAACTGTCGTGATGTGGATCACGTGGACCACGACGTTCGGGATCCGTCTCCCGCTCGTGTGGCTCTTCTGCGGCGTCGAGGTCCCGCTTCCCGGCGGATACGTCCTCCCGAACCCGGCTCCGCTTCAGGAGCACTGGGACATCCACCCGCTCGTGGGCACGTGGATCGGCTTGAGCGCCGAGATCGCGCTGCGAGGGCTGGTGTTCACCGTGTACTTCATGACTGGGCGCTGGGCGAAGGCCAAGGTCTGACCGCCCAAATTGTCAGGCGCCGACGCGCAGGCGCTCGCCGAGATGATCTGGCAGACCCAGCCGAGCGACCTTGGCGTGGACGGCCTCAACGTCGTACTCGACGCGGCGCACCTGGAAGACCATCGCCTCTGAATCCAGGATGCCCCAACTGGCGTCCGGGTTGCGATCGCGGGGCTGGCCGACAGAGCCGGGGTTCAGGATCATGCGCGATCCCTGAACCAGCTTGACGTCGGCGAAGCTCGGGATCGGCATCGCTTCGATCTCGCGGAATCCCGCCGCGTCGGGGGTGCCCATCACGAACATCGAGGGGATGTGCGTGTGACCGACCACGCCGATCGGCGTCCGCATGGCGCCGAACGCCCGGGTCGCGGCCTCGGCGTTGTAGAGGTACTCGAACCGGACCGGGCCGAACGTCGCGTGGGCGAGCGAGAGATCACCGATCTCCGTGACCGGCTGCATGAGCTCGATGAGTCCCATGTGCGAGTCGTCGAGCACCCGTCGGGTGTATTCGATCGAGGCCCGCGCGCCGTCGCGGAACGTAGCACTCAGGCGGTTGCAGCCGACGGCTTCGTCATGGTTGCCGCGGATCATCAGCTCGCACGTGCCCGCGATGAGCTCCAGGCACGCGACAGGGTCGGGCCCGTATCCGACCACGTCACCCAGGCAGACGAGAGCGTCGACGCCGGCTTCGCCGGCATCGGCGAGCACCGCCTCAAGCGCCTCGAGGTTCGCGTGGATATCCGAGATGAATCCGATTCTCGACAACCCGAATTGGCTCCCACCGCAGCGAACGTTCCGCTCTTGTGTTTCGTCCGTCAGGACGCAAGAGCTATACGGAACAGTCGCATGTTCTAGACATTGTTCCGCTCAGGCGGTCCCGCGTTTCACAATCCTCACCAGCGTTCTCCCGCGCAGGACCAGCGCAACCACCCAGACTCACGCAGAAATTGGCGCCGATAACTCGGAGTGGAACCACCTTGCGCATCCGCTGGGTACCTTGGTAGTGGCGTGAATCAGAGCCAGCAGATGACATCAGAGGCGCCGGACTCGGGCGAGCGATTCAGTTGGCCGCCCGCTCACGTTGCGCCGGGCGCTCCGGTGCCCGCGATCGACCCGCTGCCTCCTGCTCAGAGCCCTCGTTCCGTCTTGAGCCGGTGGTGGCGCGCGCTGGAGGATGAGTGGCTGGACCCGGTTGCGCTTCCGTTGCGCGACCGGGCGGAGGCCGCCGGGTGGATACCGGACGAACCGGGCGAGTACTGCGATCAGTGCGGCGCGAGCACGGGCGCGCACGAGGCGAGCGAGTTCGGGTGCGCCGCGTGCCGTGGCTCGCGCCCGTCATGGGATGTCGTCGTGCGCCTCGGGTCGTACGCGCACCCGATCGACAGTTGGATCCAGGAGGTGAAGTTTGATCGGGCACACCTGCTCGGGGTCGACCTGGGGCGCTGTCTCGGCGCACGCATCCAGACGATCCTCGGTGCGCCCGATCCCGAGACCGTTGTCGTCCCGGTGCCCACGACAGCGCGCCGGCGCGCCGGCCGCGGCATCGACCACGCGCTGCGAATAGCGCAGGGGGTCGGTTCGAGTCTGGGGCTGCGGGTCGTGCGGGGGCTCAAGCGGGCCCATCGCCCGAGCCAGCGCTCGGTCGCGCCGAGCGCTCGTGCCAAGAATGTCTTCGGCGCGTTCAGGATGGCCCGGAGCGAGCAGTTGACGGGCCGGCCCGTGATCCTCGTGGACGACGTCATGACCTCCGGAGCGACTCTGAGGGCCGCCGCCAGAGCCCTCCGGGGGCCTAGTGGCTGCGCGGGCCTGGTGGTTGGGGTCGTGGGTGTGACGCCGGCGCCGGAGCGCCGGGAGGGTCTCGGTGATGGGGCGGACGCCCTAAAGAACCCCGACTTATCCACAGAATCGCGGTCGGGGGATTCGCCGGCTTGACATCCCTGTGAGGTTTGCTACATTCTTCGGTCCCGCCTCGGCGAGGCCGAGGTTGGGCTGGTATCCGCGTGACGCGGGTCCGGCCCAGCATCTTTGACAAGTGAACAGCTTGGACGCTACGAGATTGTGCGGCGCTGGCTAGGGACACGACCCGAACGCCTAGCAAGCTGCCAGTGCCGTACTGCTGCGATCGAGGGTTCACAGCCTCGGTCGCCGCTCAAATCTCGTGTGAACCCTTGAGTGAAACGATCCGCCGGTTTAGCCGACCGGCGGGTTCGTGGTCGGGCAACCGATCACGGATAAGACCAGCGATTCGTGTTGTCGTGTGCTTCGGCATGCGTCGGCAAGATCGCGATTAACAGGCAAACACTTCATCCGAAGTACCTCAGTCATGCCGAAAGGCTGGCTGTCTTTGGATTCAATTGAAGAGTTTGATCCTGGCTCAGATTGAACGCTGGCGGCGTGGCTAAAACATGCAAGTCGAAGGAGATCCCATCTTCGGATGGGTGACACTGGCGAAAGGGTGAGTAATGCATTCGAACGTGCCCCAAGGTGGGGGATAGGTCGGGGAAACCCGGCGTAATACCCCATGTGCTCTTCGGAGGAAAGCTTCGGCGCCTCGGGAGCGGCGAATGTCCTATCAGGTTGTTGGTGGGGTAAAGGCCCACCAAGCCGAAGACGGGTAGCGGGTGTGAGAGCATGACCCGCCACATCGGGACTGAGACACTGCCCGGACTCCTACGGGAGGCTGCAGTACCGAATATTCCGCAATGCACGCAAGTGTGACGGAGCGACGCCGCGTGCGGGACGAAGCGGCTCTGCCGTGTAAACCGCTGTCAGGGGCTACTAAGAACTGAAGAACCCCAAAGGAAGGGCCGGCTAATCTCGTGCCAGCAGCCGCGGTAAGACGAGAGGCCCGAGCGTTAATCGGAATCACTGGGCTTAAAGGGTGCGCAGGCGGACCCGTGTGTGTGCTGTGAAATCCCCCGGCTCAACCGGGGAATTGCAGTGCAAACTGCGGGTCTTGAGGCAGGTAGGGGCCGTCGGAACGATCGGTGGAGCGGTGAAATGCGTTGATATCGATCGGAACGCCAAAGGTGAAGACAGGCGGCTGGGCCTAGCCTGACGCTCAGGCACGAAAGCGTGGGGATCAAACAGGATTAGATACCCTGGTAGTCCACGCCGTAAACGATGTGCACTAGATCGGTGCGAGTCTGACCTCGTGCTGGTCGGAGAGAAATTATTAAGTGCACCGCCTGGGGAGTACGGTCGCAAGGCTAAAACTCAAAGGAATTGACGGGGGCTCACACAAGCGGTGGAGCATGTTGCTTAATTCGAAGCAACGCGTAGAACCTTACCAGGGTTTGACATGCACGGATTAACTCTATGAAAGTAGAGCCACGCCCTTGGGTGGAACGTGCACAGGTGCTGCATGGCTGTCGTCAGCTCGTGCTGTGAAGTGTCGGGTTAAGTCCCTTAACGAGCGCAACCCTTATCGCTAGTTGCCAGCGCGTAATGGCGGGGACTCTAGCGAGACTGCCGGTGTCAAACCGGAGGAAGGTGGGGATGACGTCAAGTCCGCATGGCCCTTATGTCCTGGGATGCAAACGTGCTACAATGGCGTGTACAGAGCGATGCAAGACCGCGAGGTGGAGCAAATCGCAAAAAGCACGCCCCAGTTCGGATTGGAGTCTGCAATTCGACTCCATGAAGCCGGAATCGCTAGTAATCGCGGATCAGCATTGCCGCGGTGAATACGTTCCTGAGCCTTGTACACACCGCCCGTCAAGTCATGGAAGCCGGGAGTGCCCGAAGTCGCTGCGATTCAGCAGTGCCCACGGCAAGCTCGGTGACTGGGACTAAGTCGTAACAAGGTAGCCGTAGGAGAACCTGCGGCTGGATCACCTCCTTTCTAAGGGATT
>JANQQR010000025.1 GCA_028289195.1 Phycisphaerales bacterium
TCCACCGAGTCCGCGACGCGGTCCCGCTTCCCGTCTTGCGCAAGGACTTCATCGTCGACCCCTACCAGGTGTGGGAGTCACGCGCCGCCGGAGCCGACGCCATCCTGCTGATCGCCGAGGTGCTCTCGATCTCCGAGATCGTGGACCTCGAGATCCTGGCCCGCGAGCTGCAGCTCACCACGCTGATCGAGACGCACTCGATGGACAACCTCCTGCGCGTGCTGCCGCACGTCGGCTTCCCCTCGCGCAGCTACGGCCTGCTGGGCATCAACAACCGCGACCTCTCGACGATGGCCACCGACATCAGCCACACCACCCGCCTGGCGGCAATGGTCGAAGACACCTCGATCCTCGTCAGCGAGTCCGGCATCCGCACCAGGGACGACCTCGCCAAGCTCCGCAAGGTCGGCGTGCGGATCGCGCTGGTCGGCGAGTCGCTGATGCGCGAGCCCGACCCGGGCGCGGCGCTGACCGAGTTGCTCAACGGCACGGGCGCGTAGCCACCAACCCCGATACTCGGTTCAGAACGCCTCGGACTGCGCGTTTCGGGTCACGATGCCCGTCCACGTGCGCTGCGCGCTCGCGCTGAGGTCATCGAGCGCTCGGCGCTCGGCACGCTTTACGCTGTTCCGCTCGGAGCGCGACGAGCCCCAGCCGTTACTGAATCGCTTCGAGCGCCCCTCGCCCTCGGCGAACCCGAGGATGTCGCCCGACGCCTGATCCATAAACAGGGCGCTGGCGATCGTGTGGGAGCGCGCCTGGCGGACCGGCGCGAGGCCAAGCGTGATGAACCCGAGGAACGGCGCGTTCGAGAACGAGCGCATCCGGGTGTCGACCGAGTACAGGACGAGCACGTCGAGCCCGAGGTCGGCCGCGGCGCCGCGCAGCTCTTCGGCGCTCAGCATGCGGCTCGGCAGCACAAGCGAGTTCAGCGTGACGACGTTCGAGCAGCCCTCCAGATCGGTGGGCAATTCGAGCGGCTGCGGGCTCCGGTCGGTGGGGCGGAGCACCCGGAAGCGCACGCCGTCCCACTCGTCGTGCCGGCGCGACCACTCGCGCCGGACGTGGACGATCCCGATCGAGGCGGGGAAGCGGAGATCCGAGTCCTCGGCCTCGGACGCGCCGTCGAACACCCCGTCGAACTCATCGCCCCACGCCGCGGCGCCCCGCGAGCGATGGTCATCGCTCTCGACGACGTAACTCTTTGAGCCGCAGCCGCTTAGAAGAACCAGACTCGCCAGCCCAAACGCGATCAGCCCCATCGTGCGCATGCCCATGCCGTCCTCCGGTGTCTGTGAGTGTGCGGATCCCCTGATCCGTATACGTCTCACTGGGGAGGGCGCGCTCGGGCTTTCACGAACGGAGCGCCGCCTGCGCTGCCGCGAGTCGGGCGATCGGCACGCGGAAGGGCGAGCAGCTCACATAGTCCATGCCGGCCCGGTGGCAGAAGTCGACGCTCGAGGGGTCGCCCCCGTGCTCGCCGCAGATGCCGATCTTCAGGCCCTTCACAGCCTTGCGGCCCTTCTCGATGCCCATCTCGACGAGCTGGCCCACGCCGGTCTGGTCGAGCTGCTGGAACGGGTCAGCGGGCAGGATCTCGTTCTCGACGTAGTGGGGCAGGAACATGCCCGAGTCGTCGCGCGAGTACCCGAAGGCCATCTGCGTGAGGTCGTTGGTGCCGAAGCTGAAGAAGTCGGCCTCCTGCGCGACCTCGTCGGCCGTCAGCGCCGCGCGGGGGATCTCGATCATCGTCCCGACGGCGATGTCGAGCTTGCCCTTGAAGCCCTTCTCGGCCTTCACCTCGTCGATCACCTTCAGCGTCTGCTCCCGCAGGATGCGCAGCTCCTCACGCGTGCCGACCAGCGGGTGCATGATCTCGGGCTTGGGTCGCGCGCCCTTCTCGCGGCACTCGATCGCCGCCTCCACGATCGCCCGCACCTGCATGTCGACGATCTCGGGGTAGGTGATGCTCAGGCGGCAGCCCCGATGCCCGAGCATCGGGTTCAGCTCGTGCAACTGGCTCACCCGCTGCTTGATCGTCTCGGCGGGGATGCCCAGTCGATCGCTCACGCCCTGGATCGCGTTGTCCTCGTGGGGCAGGAACTCGTGCAGCGGCGGGTCGAGCAGGCGCACCGTCACCGGCAGGCCGTCCATCGCCGTGAAGATGCCCACGAAGTCGGCCCGCTGGAACGGCAGCAGCTTCATCAGCGCCGCCTCGCGGTGCTCCTTGGTCTCGGACAGGATCATCTCGCGCATCGCGACGATCCTCTCGCCCTCGAAGAACATGTGCTCGGTGCGGCAGAGCCCGATGCCCTGGGCACCGAAGTCGCGCGCACGCTTGGCGTCGTCCGGCGCGTCTGCGTTGGTGCGCACACCCAGCGTCCGGTACTTGTCGGCCCACTTCATGATCTTGGAGAAGTCGCCCGAGAGCTCCGGCGCGACGGTGGGCACCGAGCCGCTGATCACCTCGCCCGTCGAGCCGTCGATCGAGATCACGTCGTCCCGACCGAACGTCCGCCCGCCGACGGTAAACGTCCCCGCGCCCGCGTCGATGCGGATATCGCCGGCGCCGGCCACGCAGCACTTGCCCCAGCCCCGTGCGACGACCGCCGCGTGGCTCGTCATGCCGCCGGTGCTGGTCAGGATGCCCCGGGCTGAGTGCATGCCGTCGACGTCCTCCGGGCTGGTCTCCTTGCGCACGAGGATCACGTCCTCGCCCGCGTGCATGCGCTCGACGGCCTCGCCGGCGGTGAACGCGGGCTTGCCCACCGCTGCGCCGGGCGACGCCGGGAGCCCCTTGGCCAGGACGTCGGCGAGTTGCTTTGCTGTCGGGTCGAAGCTGGGCAGCAGCAGCTGCGTCAGATCACCCGCGGGCACGCGGAGCAGCGCTTCTTTCTCGGTGAGCACCTTCTCGCGGACCATGTCGCAGGCGATCTTCACCGCCGCGAGCCCCGTGCGCTTGCCGGTGCGTGTCTGGAGCATGAACAGCGTGCCGCGCTCGATCGTGAACTCGATGTCCTGCATCTCGCGGTAGTGCTTCTCCAGCTTCGTCTTGATCTTGAGCAGCTGGGCGTGGACCTTCTTGTTCCACTTTGGCATCTCCGCCACCGGCTTGGGCGTGCGGATGCCCGCGACCACGTCCTCGCCCTGGGCGTTGATGAGGAACTCGCCGTAGAACTTGTTCTCGCCCGTCGACGGGTTGCGCGTGAACGCCACGCCCGTGCCCGAGTCGTCGCCCATGTTGCCGAACACCATGGTCTGCACGTTCACCGCGGTGCCGTTGAGGCCCGAGATGCTGCTCAGGCGACGGTACGTGATCGCGCGCGGGGCGTTCCAGCTCTTGAACACCGCCTCGATCGACAACTGCAGCTGCTTCATCGGGTCCTGCGGGAACGGCTCGCCCACGTGCGCGTGGTAGACCTCCTTGTAGCGCTGGCACAGCTCCTCGAGGCCTTCGGCGCTGACGTCCGTGTCCTCGCTCACCCGCTGCGAGGCCTTGAGCTCGTCGAACGCGTGCTCGAAGTGCTCGTGATCGACGCCCATCACGACGTCGCCGAACATGTTGATCAGGCGCCGGTAGGCATCGAACGCGAAGCGACGGTTGCCCGTGGCCTCGGCGAGGCCCTCGGTCGACGCGTCGTTCAGTCCGAGGTTCAGGATCGTGTCCATCATGCCGGGCATGCTGACCGCGGCTCCGGAGCGCACCGACACGAGCAGCGGGTTGCCGGTGTCGCCGAATCGCTTGCCGGTCTCTTTCTCGAGCGTCTTGACGTTCTTGAGGACCTGCTCCATCAGTCCCGTGGGCAGCGCACCGCCGCCGTCGTGGTACGCGGCGCACGTGTCGGTCGTGATCGTGAACCCGGAGGGCACCGGCAGGCCGATGCTCGTCATGTCAGCGAGGTTCGCACCCTTGCCGCCCAGCAGCGTGCGCATCTGGGCCTTGCCCTCGGTCTTGGTCTTCCCGAAGAAGAAGACCATCTTTCCCTTGGGGGCTGCCTTCGCGCTCGCGGACTTCTTGGACGCAGCCTTCCGCGACCCGGCCTTCTTCTTCGTGGCCTTCTTGGCGCCGGCCTTCTTGGACGCGGGCTTCTTGGCGGTGCGACGGGCGCCCGCTGCGCTCGCGCCCTTCTTGGCGCCGGTCTTCTTCTTCGGGCGCGCGGCGCCGGATTTCTTCGTGGTGCGTCCCTTCGACGTGCGAGCTGCCATCGTCTCTGATGCTCCCTGCCGGATTCCGTTTCCGGCGATTGATCGTTGTTTTCGCGACGGCAAGTCCCGGTCCGGTTCCGCCACGGCGTGATCCCGCTGCGCCCGTGCGCCGCGGAAAGCCAAGACCGTGAGTGTAGCGAACCCGGCCCTGACGCCCGTGCCCCCTATGATCTCCTCTTGATGAGCGCCCCGACCGTCCTCCCAGCCCGCTCCGTCGGTGCCGGTGCACCGCACGCCGGTGCCCTGGGTGCCTGCAGGACCTGGCCGGCGGATGTCCCGCTCACGGCCCTCGTCAGCGCCGATTCCTCGAGCCCGCGTTGGTCACGGAGGTCCCTGCTGGCGATCCCCGAGTCGAGCCAGGAGATCCACGATCCCGCCGAGGCGCTGGAGAGGCTCGAACAACTGCTGTCGATCCCCGGCGATCCGCAGGCCCAACCGTTCCGCTCCGGGTGGGTGCTGGTCCTGGGCTACGACTTGGTGCGAGCGCTCGAGCCGAAGGCCTCCGCGCTCCCGCGGGACGGATCCAGTGCGATCGACGATAGGGAGTGGCCGGCCCTCATCCTGCAGCGGGTTGGCGACTCGAGCGCTCCAGAGATGCCAGCGCACGATCCAGCGCCGGCGACGGTCCGCATGCAGGACCCGAGCGCGAATCGCACGTCATACGAGAAGGCGGTGAGGCGAACTGTCGAGCTCATCCACGCCGGCGACATCTTCCAGGCGAACATCGCGCACCGCCTCAGCGCTCGAGTGGAAAGCAGCCCTCGGGATCTGGCGATCCGGTTCCTCGAATCGGCGTCGCCGTGGTTCGGCGCGATCGTCGAGTCTCCCGAGAGCGGGCGATCGATCGCGTGCGCGAGCCCGGAGCTCTTCCTGCACTACGACCCCGCCTCGCGGCGCGTGATCACCCGCCCCATCAAGGGCACCCGGCCCGGCGACGCGCCGGCCGACGAACTCCTGCACGCGCCCAAGGACACCGCCGAACTCGCGATGATCATCGACCTCATGCGCAACGACCTCGGGCGTGTCTGCGAATACGGCTCGGTGCGCGTCGAGGCCGAGCGCGAGATCGAGGCCCACGCGCGCACTGCCGGTCCGTCCAGCGGCGTGCGTCATGCCGTCGCGACCGTCGCGGGCACGCTCCGCGAAGACCGCACACCGTTCGACCTCGTCTGCGCTGCATTCCCGCCCGGTTCGATCACCGGCGCCCCCAAGGTGCGCGCGATGCAGGTCATCGATGCGTTCGAGCCCTGCCGGCGGGGGCCGCACTTCGGCGCGATCGGGTTCCTCTCGGACTCGGGCGAGCTCACGCTCAACGTCGCCATCCGAACAGCCGCGTTCACGCCCGACGCCGGCGCCTGGATCGTCGATCTGATGGTCGGCGCCGGGATCGTCGCCGATTCCGACCCGGAATCAGAATGGAACGAAACACTGGCCAAGGCCGGCGCGTTCTTGAGCGCGTGCGATGAGCCCGGAGGAACCGAGTGAGCGAAGACGGATACCGTCCGGAGCCCGTCGGCGGTGCGCGCATCCGTGCCGACATCGTTGATATCTACGTGTTCCGGGTCCCCCAGAGCAATCCCGGCGCCGTCGAACTCCTCCTGCTCGAGCGCGCCACCGAGCCCCTGGCCAAGACCTGGCACCCGCTCATGGGACACATGGAGGATGGAGAGACGGCGCCCCGCACCGCGCTCCGTGAACTCGCCGAGGAAACGGGCCTCGTGCGCGACGACCCCGCGCTGCTCGGGTTCTGGGCGCTCGAGCAGGTGCACCCGTACTACGTGGCCGAGATCGACTGCGTCGTGCTTTCACCCCGATTCGTCGTGCAGGTCACGCCATTCTGGGAGCCGACGCTGAACGAGGAGCACTGCGCGCACGAGTGGGTCACCGTTCTGAGTGCAGACCCGGCCGCAGCCCTCCGCCGGTTTCTCTGGCCCGGGCAGAAGCGCGCCGTGCAGGAGATCCTCACGGAGATCGTGCCCGCCGACAGCCCGGCTCGCGCGCAACTCGCGATCGACCCGCGGGGCGTCTAGACGCTCGTCCTACCCAGCCGCGGCAGCGGTCGCGTGCGGCGCCTGCAGACCAGCCGCCGGACGCTCGACCGCCACATAGCGCCGCGCGATGCGGGAACTGAACCGGCACATGAGTTCGTGGCTGATCGTGCCCGCCTGTTCAGCGAGCGTCGCGATGTGCGTCGGGGCGTCCCTCTCGTTGCCGATGAGCTCGACACTCGTCCCGGGCGGCACCTCGGCCTCGTCGATGCCGCTCAGATCGATGACCAGCTGATCCATCGTCACCCGTCCGATCACTGGCGCGTAGCGCGTGCCGTTGAGCGTCTCGACCCCGACCTCGGCTCGGTTCGAGAGCGCCAGCGGATACCCGTCGGCGTACCCCACGGGAACGAGCCCGATCAGCGTCTTGCGCTTGGCCTTCCACGTCGCGCCATAGCTCACGCCGGTCCCGCGCCCGATCCACTTGGTCTGGATGATGCTGCTGGTCCAACGGAAGCACGGACGCAGCTCGGCCGCCTGCTCGTGAAACTCCAGATCCTCGGGATCGCCGGTCTCGTCGAGCCCGTGCCCGAACAGCGCGAGCCCCACGCGCACCATCTGCCGATGGTAGTGGCGCGACCGCAGCATCCCGAACGTGTTCGATTCGTGGATCACGCAGTCGCCGGGGATGTGCTCGTCGTTCGACTCCAGCCAGTCGCTGAACGCTCCCGCCTGCCGTTCCGTGCGCTTCGCGTCGCTGTCCGCGCTGGAGAAGTGATCGAACACACCCGCCAGCTTCAGGCGCGGGTGCGCGCTGATGCGCTCGACGAGTTCGCTCGCATCCTCCGGCGAGGCCCCTCCCCGGCTCATCCCCGTGTCGACCTGCAGGTGCAGCGGCACCGACAGCCCCTGGCGATCGGCCGTCTCGATCATCGCGTCGAGCGATCTGGCATCGGAAACCGTGAAGTGCAGCTGCCCGCGCATCGCGGCGCGATACAGCCCGTCGCTCCGTTCGAGCTTCTCGACCGGCAGCAGCATGAGGATCGGCGTCATGACCGCCGCGTCCACGAGGCCCATCGCCTCAGCGGGAGTGAACACCGCAAACAGATCCACGCCGCCCGTCGCCAGGCGCTTCGCGACCCGCCCCGCGCCCAGCCCGTAGGCGTCGGCTTTGAGCACCGCGCACAGGCCGGGTGATCCACCACCGGTCTGCCCCGCTCCGCGCTCCAGGATCCCCCGGATCACACGGAGGTTGTGCCCGATCGCGGTCAGGTCCACATCGATTGTGCTGGTGGAGACCACGTTCGAACTCCTTTCGAACAGCCGCCCGATCCTTCGGGCACGTGGCGAACCGGCCCCGGGGGAGCCCCGGGACGCACAGCCCCGGAGAATACCACGATCCGGCCACACGTCTCATCGGCACCCGAGGCCTTGTTACGGCACCCCGGCAGCGCTACCATAGCGCAACGGGGGGGCACCGCTTCGGCGGCGGCCCAATGGCCGGCCCAACTGGACCAGGGCCCTATCGGCTGCCGAACGCTCAGAAAAACTCCCAGAACGATTGGGTCAATCAACGTGGCCGACGACGCGCAATCTCCACAAGCCGCTCCTACCGAAACCCCGCCCGAGACCTCGCACGAATCGCCCTCCGAGGGCCAGCACGACGCCCAGAGCCAGGAGCAGGGCGACGGCCCGCCCAAGAAGCGCCGGCGTCGACGCCGTCGCGGACGCGGCAAGGGCGAAGGCTCGGGTGGTGAGCAGGCCCAGGCATCCTCGGGCGAAGAGTCCAACACCGAACCGGGCACCGAGCGATCCGAGGGCGACGACAAGCCCCGGCGCAGTCGTCGAGGCGGTCGTGGGCGTCGCGGCGGAGGTGGCGGCGGCGGCGGCGGTGGGGGAGGCGGACGCCGCGACGGCGGTCGAGGCCGCTCCGGCCGGCCCGAAATGGGTCCGGACGCCGACGTCAAGCCCGTCACCAAGCGGCGCAAGCGCACCGAGCCGAAGGAGCACTGGGAAGAGATCTTCGAGGACCGCACCTTCGCCGACCTCGGCCTCCGCAACAGCGTGCTCAAAGGCCTCGACGAAGCCGGCTTCAAGCACCCGACCAAGATCCAGTCCGAGCTGATCCCGATGGTGATCTCGGGCAAGGACGTCCTTGGGCAGTCGCGCACGGGCACGGGCAAGACCGCCGCGTTCGGTCTGCCGCTGTACCACCTGGCGACCCGCGACCTCCCGTTCCAATCGATCATCCTGGCGCCGACGCGCGAGCTGGCGATCCAGATCGCCTCCGAACTGGAGGAGCTCGGCCGGTTCACGCCCATCCGCGTCAGCGCGGTGTACGGCGGCACCAACATCGGCTCGCAGGCCCAAGCGCTCGAGCAGGGCCCCGAGATCATCGTCGCCACGCCCGGGCGCCTGATGGACATGAAGAACCGCGGGCACATCCACTTCGACAACGTCCGCTTCGCGGTGCTCGACGAGGTGGACCGCATGCTCGACATCGGCTTCCGCGAGGACATCAAGAAGATCCTCGGCGCCATCAAGTGCGAGCACCAGACGGTGTTCGTTTCCGCGACGATCAGCGAAGAGATCGAGAAGCTCTCGCGCACCCACATGAAGGACCCGGAGAAGCTGGTCACCACCGGCGGCTCGCTCACGGTCAACCTCGTCGACCAGCACTACATCAGCGTCCAGCCCTGGGACAAGAAGAAGCTCCTGCTCCATGTGCTCACCCACGAGGAGCCCGATCTCACTGTCATCTTCTGTCGCATGAAGCGGACCGTCGACGACGTCGCCCGCTACCTCTCGAGGAAGGGCGTCGACGCCCACGCCATCCACGGCGACATGTACCAGGGCAAGCGCAACAGCGTCATGAACCGGCTGCGTGAGGGCGAGCTCGGTGTGCTCGTCGCGTCCGACCTGGCCGCCCGCGGCCTGGACGTCGACGACATCTCGCACGTCATCAACTACGACCTGCCCGAGGATCCGGAGATCTACATCCACCGCGTCGGGCGCACCGCGCGGGCGGGACGCCAGGGCGTCGCCTGGTCGCTCGTCACGCCTGAGCAGGGTGGTCTGCTGACGCAGATCGAGATGCTGGCCAACTGCCACATCCCCGAGAAGACCTACGACGATTTCGAGCCCGGCGAAGCCCCGAGCGACATCCGCGACGAGCAGCGCGCCCAGGACAAGCGTGCCGAGAAGCTCAAGAGCATCTCTCGCTTCAAGTCCCAGGATTCGGCCCCCTCGGTCGATCCCGAGAAGGCCGACCCGAGCAAGTTCCCCGGCGGCCTCGTGCCCACCAAGATGCCTCCCAAGAAGATGGGCGGGCGCGTGAAGACCGCTCGTTCCATGAAGCAGGCCGTCAGCGAAGAACTCCGAAACGCCGACGAGAAGAAGTAGTCAACTCAGATCACGAAAGCAGGCGCGAAGGTCGATCCCTCGCGCCTGCTGTTTTTTTCGGCTGCTCCGATCGGAGCCTGTGGCTTACGGCAGCGGGCAGTTGCTGAGCCAGAATCCCAGCACGGTGGTGATGTCGTTGAAGTTCACCACGCGATTGCCGTCGGCATCGCCCGGGCAGAACGAGGGCAGCGGCGCCTCGAACTCCAGGAACGTCACGCTCTTGGCCCGCAGGTCGAACGCGCCGGGCTGCGCCGGCGAGGGCGCGAACGCCGGGTAGGCGATCAGGTCGATCCCCTGCGGGAACACATCGTTGAACAGGATGCACTCGAGCGGCTCGTCGAAGCTGATCACGCCGGTGATGCTGTTGAATACGCCCTGAGGCTGGACGGCTAGCGGATCGAGGATCACCTGGTTGACGCCCATCGGGATGCCCATGATGTCGATCGGAGCGACCGAAACGAGGTCAAGGAACACCATCTCGACAGGGACCGCATTGGGTGGACCGTTCAGTATCACCATGTCGAACTGCCCGAAGAACTCGGGGTCGAAGATCGGCTGTGACGCGATCACGTTCCCGGCCGCGTCGACATCGATCGGATCAAACACCTCGATGATGTTGGTCGGCGCCTGGATGGTCTGGAAACCGACCTGCGTGTTCTGGGCGAGCGGCCCCGTGGGGAGCACCCTCCATGTCCCGCCGGAATCGCAGTTGCTCCCGCCGCGCCGCACGTTCGCCTTCAGGCAGTAGCAGTCCCGCCAGATACTCCCGGCGACATCGCGGCACACGCACGAGCCGCCGCAATTCGCGCCCGGCGACACGCACGCCCAGTGGATGTTCGTGATCCGATTGACCTGACAGGAACCGCGATTGGCGAGCGCCGTGCCACTGATCGAAAGCACGGAAGCAGCAGCAGTGAGCGCACCGATAGCCGACACCGACATCTTGCTGTTTAGCATGACTTACTCCCCACCACACCGGATACGTGATTGCTCCGGGCGACGTCCCCGCCAAGCGTCCGGCGACCGAAGCCGCCCGCACTCTTAGTTTGCGTCAGCTTGGGTCGGAACGCAACAGTTACGTCCGAAAAAACGTGTTTCCACGCCCTCCGACGCTGCTCGGGCGCGTCATCTGCGCTTGTTCTTGCCGATTCCCTCGAGCAGGCGCCCGATCCCCTCGAGGATCTGCTTCTCATCCTCGTCGAGCCCCTCGGAACCCTCCTCGATGAGGCCGGGGATCAGCCCCTCGGGGATGAGATCCGGCGCGAGATTGACCTTCGCGTCATCGAACCCGCCCTGGATTCGGAACGGCACGCTCGACATGCGACCGACGCTCAGCCCCGACCCACCGAGGCCGCTGGCGACCTCGTCGGAAAGAGCGCCCACCGGAACGAACAGCACGAGATCCATCGTGCGTCCCGCGATGTCGACGGTGCCCCGAGTCTGCAGCAGGAACTCGCCGATCGGGAGTTCGACATCGGCAAACGACGCCACACCGTCAAGGATCGACACATCGAACGGCTCGACTCGCCTCCCCAACTGGCCCTCGGCGCGATTGCGTGTCACCCGAAGCAGGTCGCTCAGCGCCCCGGACGTCGAGAACTCGAGCGTGCCCAGATCGACGTTGATCTCGGCGTCCAGCTTCCGCAGGTCGCCATCGAGCGGCACGCTGAACGATCGGGCCGTCATCACCGAGGGCGCGTCCTCGGGCGACTTGCTGAGACTGCCGACGATCGGCAGCGCGTTCTGGAACACGCGCCGGCTGAACTCGTAGCTGATCTCGCGAAGCGTGACGCCGGCGGGCGCCTCGCTCACGAAGCCCTCCGGCGTCATCCGGCCGGCGACCGCGCCCTCGGCCCCAGGACCGCGCACTTCCGCGCTGAGAGTTCCCGACGCCCGCGAGAGCCCCGCGGCGTCCAGCGTGACCTCGGCAGTTGGCCCGAGGAGCTCCGCGATCAGGCCATCGGTGCCAGCGACGATGTCGAGGTGGCGCGAGAGCATCATGCCCCCGGCATCGAGCCACACGGTCTGCCCGGCATCGGCGAGCGCGCCCGATGCGTCTGCGAGCCCTTCGATGCGTCCCCTGGCGAACGCGGGCTCGGAATTTTCATCGACTGTCCGGACCGAGAGGTCGAATCCGATCGCACCCGCAGCAAGCCCGCTGCTGCTGACTTCGAGCGCGACTCCCTGGAACGCGACGCTCTCGCCCTCCGGCGTGCGCAGGCCGACCGACTCAGCCTCGACCCGCGCGTCAACGCCGAACACGCCCGGCTTGAGGGGCGTGCCTCTGAGCCCGACGCTCAGTTCGTCGACGTTGACATCGATCTGAGACAGCTCGCTCACCTCGAATCCCTCGAGCCCTGACGCGAGTCGCGTCGCCGTCCGTGGCGAGACCCGCAGCTGTGCGCTCACGGGTTCGAGCAGTTCGATCCGCTCGCTGTCGATCCTGAGCGATCCTTCCGCATTCGTGCGATCCGAAATCAGCCCGAAACGCGCCGAGCCGCTCTCCCCGCCCGCGACCGGCTCGAGCGAGAGCTCGGCCCGGCTCCCGAGCAACTCCACGAGCATCGACTCGAGCGCCAGCGCCTGGTCGACGCTCGCGACATCGAGCAGCGTGACATCGGCCTCCCTCGGCACGACGCCAATCGACCCGTCATCCCCGACCGGAAGGGCCGCCTCAGCAATCACGGAACCGACCTCGCCGGCCTGCCAGGGCACGAACAAGCCGGCCTCGAGCCGGGCCCCACCCGATTCCGCCGACTCCCGATCGAGCGTGGCGATCAGGCGCGCATCGCGCACCCCGAGGGTCGCGTCGCGTTCGCCAGCCTGCGAGATCACCGCATCACCCAGCAGGCGCACCGACGCGGTGATCCGCGCGATGCTCTCGAGGCCCACGATCGGCTGCTCGATCACGAAGGGCTCGGCGTCCGCTCGAACCCGCGCGGCTTGCTCGAGCGTCGTGCCTTCCAGTCCCGCATCGGACAGGAGCGTCCCAAGCACATCCGGGGTGAGCTCCCCCTGCGCACTCAGCTCGGTCACCCGCACGCGGGCGGGGTCGTCGCTCGTCATCCGCGCCAGGAGCTCCGCGCCCGTCTCGCTCAGAGCCTCCAGTTCGAAGCCGCCCCGTCCGTCGAGGGAAGCGCCCTCGACGTTCAGCCTTGCTCTGATCGTCCGGCCCGTCGCCCGGCGCGCTGCGTCATCGATCGCCGAATCCCCGGCGAGCAGCAGTGCCGCCGGCAGGTCCGTGACCTCGAGCGTGCCGTCGAATCTCGCGTCTTCCAGCGCCGGATCGAGCCAGGGCCAGGACCCCTCGCGCTCGACCCAGGCGTCCGATCCCAGGAAGTCGCCCGTGGCTCGGAAGCTCTCGGCCCCGTACCTCGCGCGCCAATCCAGCAGCACACGCAGCGGCTGCTCCGGCGTCAGACGCACCTCCGTATCCAGGCTGGAGAACTCCAGCACCCCGTCGAGCGGCCCCTCGGCGAGCGACAGCTCGCCGATCGCCACGCGCGCCTCGGCGCTGGCACGCCGGAAGTCAGGCAGCCATCCGACCAGCGGCATGCTCGCGTGCTGCACCTGCGCGATAAGAGTCCCCGACCCCGCGACCCGCGGCGCCTCCGGGCCCAGCAGCGCTCGCACCGCCGGGCCGGGGTTGTCCAGCTCGACGAAGATCGCCTGCTCCGGCAGGCCCAGCTCGGTCGCCGTGGCCTGCGCGACGAACGACGCACCAAAGAACGTCGCGCCCGCCTCGCACTCGATCAACGTGACGAGTTCATCCAGATCATCCGAGTCGCTCGTGCTCGCCGAGAGGCGCACACTCAGCGACGATCCCAGGGTCTCGCTGAGGTCGATGCCGGTATCCGGCACAAATGCCTGGACGATCGAGGTCGGCAGGCCCTCGAAGATCGCGTGGCCCTCGAGCCCCGCGAGGCTCCCGGTCTCCAGCGATCCCCGATCATCTGCCAGCGCGCCGGTGTTGATGTTCAGCTGCAGGCGTCCGGCGTCTCTCCCGTCGACGACAAGCGACGCCTCGCCCCCGACCTCAACCCCCGAAGCGATGTCCTGCGATCGCACCGCCAGGCCGCCGGGGAGCATCTCGATCCGCTCGTCTCGCCCGTCGTCGTCGACATCGCCGGCGACCGATCCCACGCTCGTCTCGACGACGACATTGAGGCGCGCGTCGCGCCAGTCGCCCCGCCCAACGAGCGATTCGGCGGGAAAATCGAGTTCCTGCAGAGTCGCCCGCGCACCCGGCCGGTCGATGAACGAAACGCCCGATGACTCCTGGATCAGCCCCGCCAGGCCGGCGGTCATGGGCACCTGCGCGAACCCCGGCTTGGAGCTGTCGGCGAGGCGGAGGCGCCCGTCGCGCACCTCCATCTCCAATTCGAACACGGCGCTCTCGCCTCCCATCGACGGCGCGCCCGGAGCCTCGGTCGTCCGCGCGCCGGTGACCTGGCGCAGCGCGACATCGAGGAGCGCCTCGGGGAGGCGCCCGCGCGCGACCATGTCGATCTCGCTCTCGCCGAGGGTGGGGACGCCGCTGGCGTCCGCCAGGCGACGCGCCGATGCCTTCACCTCGATCTCAGGCGACTCAGCCTCGATCGAGATCTCGGCCTCCGCCCCGCCCGTGTAGCTCGCGAGGATGTCGAGGCCCTTGACCTCGAGCTTGCCCACGCCGCCGCGCTCGACCGGTTCGCCTTCGTAAAACACTTGCAGGCCCCGGGTCTGCACGGCGCCGCTCCACCCTGTCGGGAGGCGCACCTCAGAACGTGCAGTCGGAGCGGAGCCCAGCGCGGGCGCATCCCCGGAGGCACGCTCGCCTCCGGCGAGCGCCATCGCGTCTTCCTCGGTGATGTCGATGAGACCCGAGATCGTGATTGTCCCGACGTCCCGGTCGAGGTATGCGCCCAGCAACGGCGCCGACATCACCGCATCCAAATCGGCGATCACCTCGCCGAACGCGTTCTCGACGATCACGCTCCCTACTCGCTGCGGGCCTCCCCAGCGGAGCGAGACGTCGCGCACGATCACTCGCCCGCTGCCCGAGCCCATCGCCACGGGGATCTCTCGCTCGATCAGCCCGGCCGCGATGCCCGGACCCAGCAGCCAGCCTGCTCCGACCACGAGCACGACAAGCGCCGCACCGATGCTCAGCGTCAGCTTCCACCAGCGCCCTCGCCGGCGCACCTTGATCCCCAGCTGGCGATCGCCCTTGCCGCCCTTGCCCAGAAGCATCTCTCGTTCGCTCGCCATCGGCACGCACTCCGTCCGGAAGTCGGATCCGGGTGCGCCACGATACGCCCCGCGGCTCGATCCGTTGCGAGCGCACAAACAACCCGCGTGCGATCCGTACAGAGACCAACCGCGCGCGGGTTCGGCGTATTCCTGTCTGGGAGCGAGCCCCGGGGCCTCTAGGCCGCGGCCTTCACGCTCGCCGCGTCGACCCGCTGCTCGAGCGAGTCGGAGAATTCGACGGCCACCGCCTGGTGGTGGTGGTCGATCGGGAGCACGCGACGGACGGTCGCCTTCATCAGCGAGTCGCCCGTCAGCACGGCGTCGTTGCCCCAGGCGATGACGACGTCCAGCTCATCGCCCGATGCGAAGGGGCGCGCCCGGTCGACCCGCAGCAGTGCGCCGCCGACAGAGATGTCGCTGGTCTTGCCCGCCGAGAACAGGAGCGTCCGCCGGTCCCGCACCTTGCAGGCGCGGACGACAGGATGCCGCTGATGCTTGCGCTGCTCGAGCGCCCGCTTCTTTTCCATGAGCACCATCTGGTCCACCCGATTCCCTTTCTGCGCCCTTCGGCTCGTCCCGAGCGACCCACGCCCGGGACGGTTGAGGTGCTATCGGACAGCGGCCCGGCCGATAGAAGGCGGTTCGAGAGATCCACGATCGATAACTCACACGAGACCAGCGGGCCGGCACCCGCAACCGGGGACGCGCCGGGCTACCCCCCGGCACGTGCTCGCCAGGCCTCGGCCTCGTCGGGGCGTCCCGCGCGATCGAGCACCCGCGCCATGTCCCGAGCAACCTGCCTCGAACGCCGATCCTCAGCGCCGTTGAGCGCGGTGCGGATCGCGTACGCCTCCTCGAGCGCGTCGACGGCTTCGTCGCTCCGCCCCAGGACCCCGAGCCAGCGCCCGTACCAGTTGAGCGCGCTCCCTGTCAGGTTGTGGCGGGCGCCGAGCGACCCCCGCAGCCGCCGGATCTGATCCTCGCGCTCGGTCAGCGCTTCGTCTCGCCGGCCAACCTCCCAGAGCTGCGTCGACAGGTTCCCCTGGATCGCCAGCGTGTACGAATGATCGGGACCGAGCCGGCGCTGGCTCACCGCGAGCGTCTCGGTGTACACCCCGATCGCACGCTCGCGATCCCCGCTGGCGGCCAGCACCCCGGCGAAATTGCTCAGGGCCGAGATCCGGCTCGGGTGATCCTCGCCGATGACCTCCGCCTGGGTGTCGACGACCCGCTGCATCATTCCCAGTGCTTCTGCGGTGCGCCCGAGATCGACGTACTGCATCGCGAGCAGCGATGTCCGCATCAGCGTGTCGGGGTGATCCGGTCCGAGCTCGCGCTCGCTGATCGCCAGGGCCTGCTCGAGCAACCGCGTCGCCTCCTCCGTCTCGCCCATCTCGTCCAGCAGGTTCGCGAGATTCTGGATGGAGTTGAGCGTCTGGCGATCGCTCTCGCCGTATGCGCGAACGAACCCCTCGTGCACCGCCCGCATGTAGACGATCGATTCATCAAGCCGGCCCTGCGAGTGCATCAGCGTCGCAAGGTTGTTCGCCGAGATCAGCGTCGGGCGTGCGTCCGGGCCGAGCAGGCGTTGGCGGGCCTCGTACACCTCGAGGTAGACGGGCTCGGCGAGCGCGAATCGCTCCTGCTTCTCGTAGATCGTCGCGAGGTTAAATCTCGCCATGATCAGATCGATGTCGTCGGCGTCGAGCTCCGAAGCCCGAAGCTCCAGAGCGCGCTCGAAGTGCGCCTCGGCGGCTTCGTACTCGCCGAGCGTGCGATAGGTCTCACCGAGCGTCGTGCGAACGGACGCTTCGACGAGCGCCTGATCGGGGAAACGTTCGCCGACACGCTCCGACGCCGTCTCGAGCACCTGGCGCACCGTGGTATCGATACCCCCCGTCCGCGGGTTGACCGAGGCCAGCAGATCACGATTGAGGAAGTCGTTGATCGCCCTCGCGACCGCCGCCTCTCGCTCGGCGTCCGCCAGGCGGGCCTCCGCCAGCGACTCGGCCTCGAGCGCGCGGTCGCGGGCACGCGTCGCGCTGATCGCCTGCCACGAGGTCGCCCCGGCGCCGACCACGAGCACGACGCCGACCGCCAGCGCGCCCGAGACGAGCGCACGGTTCCGGCGCACGAACTTGCGGGTCAGGTACGCCGCCGTCGGAGGCCGGGCCACGACGGCCTCCCCGGCAAGGTGCCGGCGCACATCGGCGCCGAGCTCCGACGCCGTCCCGTATCGCCGGTCTCGTTCCTTCTCCATCGCGCGCATCGTGATCCAGTCCAGATCGCCGCGCAGCTCGCGCAGCAGCGAACCGGCATCGTCCGCCCGACGCCTTGATGCGATCGCCGACGAGTCCCCGGCGCCGGAGAGGCGTGTGCTCGGCTTGGGCGGGTCCTCCTCGCGCAGGATCCGAAGGATCTCGGCCAGCCCGCGCTGCCGGAGCGTCTCCGGCTCGAAGGGCAGTTCTCCGACGAGCAATTCGTAGAGCAGCACACCGAGCGAGTAGATGTCCGTCCGCGTGTCCACGCCGAGCCCGTCGGCGGACGCCTGTTCCGGGCTCATGTACTCCGGTGTGCCGAGCAGGCGGCCCTGCTCCGTGACGAGCGTCTTCTCGGTCAGCGGCTGGTGGAGCGCCTTGGCGACACCGAAATCGATGATCTTTGGCGTCGGCCGGCCGTCTACCTCGGCGACAAGGATGTTCGAGGGCTTGAGGTCCCGGTGGATCACGCCAACCCGGTGGGCGTGCTGCACGCCGTCGCACACCGCGAGGAACAGATCCAGCCGCTCGCGGACCGCGAGACGCTTCGCATCGCAGTACTCGTTGATCGGCGCACCCTTCACGAACTCCATCACGAAGAACGGCCGCCCGTCCGGCGTCGCGCCCGCGTCGAAGATCCTCGCGATCGACGAATGGTTCATCATCGCCAGCGCCTGACGCTCTGCGTCGAAGCGTCCCACGATCTCCTTGGTCTCCAGGCCGTGCCGGACCACTTTGATCGCGACCGCTCGCCGGATGGGTTCGCGCTGCTCGCCCTCGTACACGATGCCCATCCCGCCGCGACCGATCTCGCGCAGCACGCGGTACCCGCCGATCTCCTCCGGGGGCGGTCCTTCGGGCACCGGGCGCCCCGCATACGCGATGGCCGGAGTTTCCAGGAAGCTCTCGTTCGACTCGATCGAGCGGAGCAGGCCGAGCGCTTCCTGCAGCATCTCCTCGTCATCAGCGCACGACTCGCGGATCAGGCGCTCGCGACCCCTCGGGGGCTCGTCCATCGCGTGCTCGACCAGCGACCGCACACGCTCCCAGCGTTCGTCAGCGCCCGGCGTCGTCATCGCGCTCCCCGCTCTCGCCGAGTTCGGTGCGCAGCCACCCGCGCGCCATCACCCAGTCACGCTTGACGGTCTCCTTCGACACCCCGATCAACGCCGCGATTTTCTCCATCGGCAGCCCGCCGAAGAAGCGCATCTCGACGACGCGGGCCGCCCGCGGATCGATCCGCTCGAAGCGTTCCAGCGCCTCGTGCACCTCGACCAGATCCACCCCGCGCTCCGCGGCCCCGTCGACGACGTCGACGATCAAACGCGCTGGCGCCGCCCCCGCGCCGCGTTTCTGTGCGGCGCGCGAGCGCGCGTGGTCGATCAACACGCGCCGCATCACAATCGACGCCACCGCCAGGAACTGATCGCGCCCCGCCCAGTCCGCCGAGTCCTGCGCCGCGAGCTTCAGGTACGCCTCGTTGACCAGTGCCGTCGCCTGCAGCGTGTGCCCGCGGCGCTCGCCCGCGAGTTGGCGCTCGGCCATCTCGTGGAGCTCCCGGTACACCAGGTCGAACACGCGCCGCTCGGCTTCCTCCGAGCCCGACTGCATCGCCCGCAGATCGCGCGTGATTGGCGACTCTTCGGCCAAGGGCGGTCCTCCCGATCGACGGGAAGACTCTAGCCCACGCCGCCAGCGAGCAGCGCATCGGCGACCTTCTTGAAGCCGGCGACGTTCGCGCCGCGCACGTAGTCCACGCCCTCGCCCGACTCGCCGTGCGTCACGCACTGCGAATGGATGCCCGCCATGATGTCGCGCAGCTTGGAGTCGACCTCCTCGCGGGTCCAGCTCAGGCGCATCGAGTTCTGGCTCATCTCAAGCGCCGATACCGCGACACCGCCGGCGTTGGCGGCCTTGGCCGGGCCGAACAGCACGCCCGCCTCCTGGAAGACCTCGATGCCCGCGAGATCCGTCGGCATGTTTGCGCCCTCGGCCACGGCGGTGACGCCGTTCTTCACCAGCGTCCGGGCTTCCTCGCCCGAGATCTCGTTCTGCGTCGCGCACGGGAGCGCGAAGTCGCACGGTATCGACCAAGGCTCGCCGCCGGAGACGAACTCGCTGCTGGTGAACCGCTCGGCGTACTCGGCGACCCTGCCGCGACGGACCTCCTTGAGGTCCTTGAGGAACGCGAGCTTCTCCGAATCGATGCCCGCCGGATCGTGGATCACGCCGCCGGAGTCCGAGCACGCGATCACCTTCACTCCCAGCGCGTTGAGCTTCTCGATGGCGTACAGCGCCACATTGCCCGAGCCGCTCACGACCGCGGTCTTGCCCTTCATCGGCTCTCCCGCCCGCTCGAGCATCTCGCGCAGGAAGTAGACGGTGCCGTACCCCGTGGCCTCGGTCCGGATCAGGCTCCCGCCCCAGCCCGGCGCCTTGCCGGTCAGCACGCCCTCGAAAGCATTCGACAGGCGCCGGTACTCGCCGAACAGGAACCCGATCTCGCGCCCGCCGACGCCGATGTCTCCTGCCGGGACGTCCGTGTCCGGACCGATGTGCCGGAACAACTCGCTCATGAACGCCTGGCAGAAGCGCATGACCTCGCGCTCGGACTTGCCCTTGGGATCGAAGTCGCTTCCACCCTTTCCCCCGCCGATCGGCAGACCCGTCAGCGAGTTCTTGAAGATCTGCTCGAACCCCAGGAATTTGAGGATGCTCTGGTTCACAGTCGGATGGAACCGGAGGCCGCCCTTGTACGGGCCGATCGCGTTGCAGAACTGCACGCGGTACCCGCGATTGACCCGCACGCGCCCGCTGTCGTCCTCCCACGTGACGCGGAACGAGATCACCCGGTCCGGCTCCGTGAGGCGTTCGAGGATCTGCGCCGCTTCGTACTGCGGGTGCTCGGCGATGAACGGCAGCAGCGACCCGGCGACCTCGCGTACGGCCTGGTGGAATTCGTGCTCGCCCGGGCACCTGGCCTCGAGGCCGGTCATGAATGCATCGAGCTGGGACGAAGTATGCGCGGTCGCGGTGGTCATGGGTGCTGATCCTCAATCAAAAGCCAAGGGGAGCAGCCCGAGGGCTGCTTCTCATATTCCAGTATGGCATGTTCGGCGTCCGGGATCGAGTGTCAGGCGACCGCGGCCGCCCGGCTCCGCTCGCACTCCACCATCTCGCGGACGATCTCCCCGAGGGAGGTCCGGAGTTCCCATGCCGGGAAATCACGGCGGAACTTCGACAGATCCGTGTAGTAGCACACGTGGTCGCCACGCCGATGGGCGTCGCTGTAGGTCGTCCGGGGCCGCCCGCCGCCGGCTTCCTCGACCATCGCCAGGCACTCGAGAAGGCTCGCCGAGTTCTCGCGACCCCCCCCGAGGTTGTAGACCTCGCCGGCCCGCGGCGCCCGGGCGAACTCCCACAGAGCCGAGGCGACATCTCGGGCGTGTATCTGATCCCTGACCTGCTTGCCCCGGTATCCGAAGATCGTGTACTCGCCCCTGCGCGAAGCCGTCTTGACGAGGTGGCTCATGAACCCGTGGAGCTCGACCCCGGCGTGCCCCGGGCCCGTCAGGCATCCCCCGCGGAACACGCCGGTCCGTAGGCCGAAATACCGCCCGTACTCCTGGGCCATCAGGTCGGCGGCGCACTTGCTGGCTCCGAACGGCGAGTGCATGCACCGGTCGATCGGGAACGACTCGTCGATCCCCGCGATGTACCGCTCGTCGGCAAAGTCAAACCGCCGCTCGCTCTCGGCGAGCGTCAGGCGGTTGACCCCGTCTCCGTACACCTTGTTGGTCGACAGATGGCAGAACACCGCCTCGGGTGCATGGCGGCGGCACGCCTCGAGCAGGTTCATCGTGCCCAGCGCGTTGATGTCGAAATCGTCGAGCGGGCGCTTGGCCGCGAGATCGTGGCTCGGCTGCGCGGCGCAGTGGTACACCACATCGAATCGCACCGACCGGAACAACCGGTCGATCGCGTCCCGATCACGGATGTCGATCCGCTCGGGGCGAAACCCCGGGCAGGCGCCCGCGAGGTGCGCTTCGATCGCCGAGACATCGCCCGCCGGGCCGAACAGGTCGCGGCGGGTGTTGTTGTCGATCCCCGTGACCTCGGCCCCGATCGACGACATCAGGCGCACGCACTCGGCGCCGATCAGCCCGCAGCTCCCTGTCACGCACACCTTCATCCGTTCGCTCGCTCCTCGCGCCCGACTCGGGGCGCACGCGCTCCGTTGAACTCGACATCCCGGGAGGGAGACCCGTAAATTTTGCCGGCAGCCCCTCCCCCAAGGGCCGATGTAGCGGGTATGCCACGCGCTCAAGCCTTGAGCTACGTCATCCCGGCCCGCAACGCCGGGGTGACGCTTCACGGCACCCTCGCCTCGCTCGCGGCGATCCGGGGAGCCGACTGGAGCGCCCTGATCGTCGACGACAACTCGACCGACGACACGCGCCGGATCGCGGCTCGCGCGGCCGAAGCGGACCACCGCATCCGCGTGATCGCCTGCCCCGGGCGCGGCGTCGCCGACGCTCGCCAGGCGGGCTTCGACGCCCTGGCGCACAGAGAACATCCGGTCTGCTTCCTCGATGCGGACGATCTCGTCGAGCCGTCCCACGCCTGGCGCCTCCTCGAATCGCTGCGCTCGCCGGAGGTCGGCGCCGTCGCGTGCGGATACTCGCTCATCGATCCCGATGGCGCCCGCATCGGCGACCCGCACACCATCAACGCCCGTGATCTTTCGCGCCGGGCCCTTCTCGACTCGGGCCGCCCGCTCATCGGGTGCTTCGCGGCGTGCCCGCAGATCCTCAGCCGCGTCATCGACCGGTTCGGGTCGCTGTTCAACCCCTCTGTCCGGTGCGAAGACTGGGACTTCTGGCTCAGGCTCGACGCCGTGGGCGTGCGATGGGCCGAGCCGATCGCCGAGCACCTGGTCGCGTACCGCGTCGGCCAGCAATCCCGGAGCGCCGACATCCAACGCCGGTACCACGACGTTCTGCAGACGATCACGACCTGGGAGCCCGACCACGACCGAGCCACGAACTGCGCGAGGCTGTGGACGATCAGATTCCTCGCCCAGGCGATCGTCCGCAACGATCAGGGTTTCGCCGACCAGTTGCGGGACGGGTTGGGCGTTCTCGCAACGCACGAACGACCGGCGATCGTCAGTGCGCTGCAGTGGGCGTTCGCCGTCGAACCGGGGCCGCGCACACACGACCCGATCCCCCTCGCTCGCGAACTGGCACCGCTGGTCGAGGCTCCGTGTGAGCTCGCAACCCGCGCGATGATGGTGGATACCTGCTGGTCGAGGGTCGCCGAGCATGTCGGCGCGTCGATCGATCCGGGGGCGTTGGGGGGGGGGCCTGGCCGTCGCGGGCGTCGGGCGCAACGGGCGCCGGCTCATTGAGGAACTCGATTCCCGCGGCCTCCGGTGGTCGTGGCTCGACGACGACGCATCGGCCGTCGCGCCCGGCCCGCGCGTGACCGTCGGCGATCTCGATCCGTCCTGGATCGTCGTGGTGACGCCCAACGATCGCGATGCGCTGCTCACGAGCCTCAGGGCCACCGGCGCACGCATCATCCTCCCCGAAGCCGTGCCCGACCGATCGCCTCAGGCCGCCCCAGCTGTGGCGTGAGTCAGACCGAGTTGATCCGACAGGCACCCGCGAGCCGCGATCTCAAATCCCGCCCGCGCACGCCCCGACGCCTCCAGTGCGCGCCACCAGGGCCCCAGCCGGCGCTCGAGCGTGTCTTCGTCGGAGCGCACACCGAGTCCGAACACGAACCCCATGCGCGCCGCCGACGCGGCCCGCGCTGGCTCGATCTCGGATGCGGACCATCGATCGAGCAGCGCGTCGATCTCCGCCTTCGGCGAATCTGCAGTCATGCACGCCCGCGTGGCGTACTGCAGCGCGAGGCCCGCGAGCGCCCGATCCAGGCCCGGATCTCCCGCGAAGCGCTCGCTGAGCACGCGACAACCTCCGTCCCCCATGCGCACACAGCGCTTGCTCAAACCGCCGGGATGCCACACGTAGTCGGCCAGCGTTCCGGGGGCGCACGACCATCGCACCCCGGACTCGGCAAGCCGGATCCACATGTCCAGGTCTTCGTACGCGTCGAGGCCCGTGTCGAATCGGAGCGAGCCGATCGCTTCACGGCGCACGACATGGCAGTGGGTGATGAGCACCGCGCGCGCCAGAAGCGAATCCGGGCCGATCGACTCCAGGCGCTGCTCGTGCTCGTGGATCGGGCCGCCGCACCGTCCGATGACGCGGAACCCGCACGCCGCGCCGTCCGTCCCGTGCTGCGAGGCGTGCCCCACGAGCCGCTCGAGCGCGTCGGGCGCGATCGAATCATCGGC
This sequence comes from Phycisphaerales bacterium, assembly GCA_028289195.1. GTDB lineage: Bacteria > Planctomycetota > Phycisphaerae > Phycisphaerales > UBA1924 > JANQQR01. The sequence continues at coordinate 23,451 of JANQQR010000025.1, forward strand.
GTCCATGAATTGGACGAATTCGCCCGACGCCGCTTCGAGCCCGAGGTTCCGGGCCCCGGACACTCCCCGCTGCGCGTCGCACAGGATCGGCACCACACGCGGATCGGACCTGCTCGCCTCGGTGACGAGTTCCATCGTGCCGTCGGTCGAGGCGTCGTCCACGACGAGCAACTCCAGAGATGCGACCGATTGCGCGAGCACCGCGTGGATCGAGGCGCCGATGGTGGCCCGCGCGTTGCGGGCGGGCATCACGACGCTGACTCGCACCGGTCGGCTCACGCCGCCGCCCCGCTCGTGCGCGTGCTCTCGTCGTACAGCGTCACGATGGCGGCGCCGCGCCGGGCCAGCTCCGACGCCCGCTCGACCAGAGCCGCCTCCATGCTCCTCGAACTGATCACGACCGCGTCGGGCTTCAGCTCGGCTGCCGCCTCGGTCGTCAGCACCGGGTAATTCCAGAGCGAGCGGCCCGCGAGGCGCGGGTCGTCATCGATGATGCACTGGATCGCGACCGGCGGGTTCATGAACACACCGGAGGCCGAGCGCGTGTGAGAGCCCGCGCCGAAGATCGCGATTTTCCCGAGTCCGTCTCGCGCGCAACGTTCGAGGGCCTCCCGCAACCGACGCTCGCCCTCTTCCACAACGAGTGCTCGCCCGTACCGCGCCATCCAGTGCGACTCGGCGTTGTGGGGGTACTCCGCGTCGAACAACGCCCGGTCGAACGATCGCTCGCAGCCGATCGGCGCTGCTCCCGGAAACGCCCCCCAGCACCTCGACAGGAACAGCTGCACGTCGTGCCGGTCGTGGCAATCAACAGCGTCGGTCCAGTACTCCGGTGGCTGATCTCCCGTGCGTGTGAAGTGCTCATGGCGCTGCACGAGGTCTTCGCGAATCTGCAGGCGTCCGTAGCATCGGGCAACCCAGAACAGGTCGGCGTCGGCCCAGTTGTGCCTGTAGGCCCCGTTCAACGGGCCGCGTCCCGAGTAGGCCCGCCGGATCCAGTCGCGCCCGAGCCACGGGCTCCCGCAGAATTGCCGGGACCCCAGCAGTTCGTCACCCATGGGCTGCATCACGCCGAAGGTGCCGCCGAAATGCCCCAGGGTCTGCTCGGCGATTGCCGGCGCGTCGGTCTCGGGATCGGGCAGCATGTCGTCGCCGCCGCTCACGACGAACGGCGCTGCGCCCGGCACCACTTCCCGGCAGAGGATGTTCACGGACTGCGCCCACCCCGGATACTCGTCGACCCACAGCACCTCGTCGGCGGGGAGGTCGGCACGGTGGCGGTTCTGGAGCACTGCCACCCGGTAGCCCATCTCCCGCCACGCCGGCAGCGTCCGCCGGCAGAGCTCGGGGTTCGCCGATGGGATCGCAAACCAGACCTCTCGATTCGTCGTCATGCAGTTCCCCTGGAATCTCTTCACGCCGTCCGGCGCCGCGCGACACCATCGCCGAACGAGTCCTTCACCAAGCCGATCACCCTGGAGGCGGCTCCCTCGTACGTCAGCTGCTCCAGCGCCCTGCGCCGGATGCCGGCGCGCGCGTCGTCGCGCCACGCTGGATTCTCGACCGCCTTGATAGCTCGCGCCTCGAGCTCGTCACGTGACCGGAAGCACGTCTCAGAAAGATCGCCCATGAGCCACGGCAGGCCCGGCTCCGGCATGACCCCGCCCCACAGCTCGTAGGGATTCGCCCTAAACCCCTGCTGCAGGCGGATACGCCCGCAGTCGAGGCCGTCAGTCGCGCCGCGCATGACGAACGACGGGCCGACCCGCCACAGCTGGCCGAACACGGCAAGCGACCGTGCATCATCGAACACGCTCGCGACGATCTCCTCGCCGGCCCGCTCCGGGTCGAGCGCTGCGTGGTGCTCGTGCAGGGCCGCCGCGCCGAACGCCGCCAGCGCCATGACATCCGCGTACTTCAGGCGGCACAGGGGCAAACCGCCCGACAACGCGCATTCGGCGATCCGCTGATGCACGTTGGTGTTGACCGACGCGTGCAGGTGGCATCGCGCCGCGCGGTACGACGCGCGCAACGCATCGCCGTGCTCGAGTTCGCCCCGCGCAAACCGCGCGAGCGTCGGGTGGCGATCCCAACCGTCGCCGTACAGATGCAGGCGCCACCCGCGATCCCGGCACACATCCACCGCCCACCCCAGCGTCTCGTGCCGGATCATCCGGTCCGCCAGCGGGCGCGCGATCTGGTTGATGATCGTCGCCAGACGCTTGGCGTCCGACGGCAGGCCGTTCCGGTCCAGGATCTCGCGGGCCGCCCCCTCGAGGCGCTCCGGGAACGGGTCAGAGTCGATCGTGCGCACCAGCCCCTCGATCGCTTCATGCAACTCGCCGATGGCCCGGACCAGAGCAGGCTGGTGCGCTGCGCCCGCCAGCAGGCCGTCCCGGACGGACTCGGGCGTGTCGGACTGATTCGTCGCGCAGGCGATCTCGCACTCGTGCGCCCGCAGCAGGTCGGGGTCGAGGTCGCCGTCGTGGAACTTCGCGCGCGACGCCAGCACAGGCAGGTGCAGCGCACGCCGGCGCGGGTAGTGGAAGTCCTTGAACAGCGAGCTGTGGAGGTGCCCAACCAGATAGTCCAGAGGCCCCTGCGCCGCGCCGACCGCCGGGTCGAACAGGTGGTGCATCGCGTCCTGGATCCAGCACAGGAACGGGCAGTTCGCCGGGATCGCTCCGCGCAGGTGGCTCCTCGTGTAGTTGATGAGAACGACTACGTCGGGCTCGAACGCCTCGACCGCCTGCGCATAGGCGAGCGGCGTAAACCGCGACGAGCGATCCGGCTCGGCGAGCACCCGCGCGTGGCACCCAGCCTCGGCCAGCGCCCGCGCGATGTCGTCCGAGGAGTGGCGAACGAACCGGGAATAGCGCGTCGTCAGGACCAGCACGCGGAGCCGGTCGTCGCCGATCGTCGCCGTGGCCCGCGCGAACCGGTCCCGCCAGTACGCGTCGCCGCGATCGGCGTAGCGTGCCTCGTTGCGCCGCACGACGCGCTCGAGTTCGGCCGCCTGGGCCGCCGAGGCGCGGTCCACGGCACTCTTCACGGCGCCCGTGCTCCCGGGGAGGCCGAGCGTCAGCCCGCGCAGTTCGAAGCCGGATCGTTCCCGCAGGAACGCTTCGAACGCTCCGTGCGCTCCCTCTCCCAGGAAAAGACGCAGGCGAGATTCTCCGAGGAGCGACGAGATATCGACGCGAGACAGCGCGCCCACGAGGCGGTCGGCGTCCGGCTCGACCACGTGAATGGGGGGGGCGTACCCGTCCCCATGCTCCGGGGACAGCTCGGCCAGGCGCCGGACGAGCAGCAGCGGCTCCGAGCCCTCCACGTAGATCGGCTTGCCGGCGAACCCATCGGGGATCGTCAGTTCCGGCAGCGCGGCCTCTGGCGATGACCCGGGCGCAAGCGCGCCGCCCGACCCGAGCCACCCCTCCACGTGCGCGCGGAGGTCGATCCCGCGCTCACGGAGCGCGCAGACGTTCTCTTCCAGCGGCGATCGCGCAGAACCGGCGGCAACCATCCCTCTGTTTTCGGGGAGCGGACCGGGTGGCGCAGAAAAAACGGGGACCCAAAGGGTCCCCGCCAGGAGAATCAGACATGAGGCTCACCCCGGAATCGTGCCGCCCGAATCGCCGAGCGACCGGGCGGGGTCACGACCGCTCGTGGGTCAGACGAGCTCCTTGAGGCCCTTGAGCGGGCGCACCTTGACCGTGCGACGGGCGGGCTTGGCCTTGACCATCATCATCTCGCCCGGCTTGAACGGGTTCGGACGCTTGTGGGCCTTCACCGCCGGCTTGTCGACGCGGACGACCTTCATCAGGCCGGGGACCTGGAATTGCTTCACGGTCTTCAGATCCGCCTCCATGATGGCGGACATCGTGTTGAACACCTCGACGACCTGCTTGCGGGTCAGCTCGGTCTGCTCGGCGATCGTCTTGATCGTGTCGCTCTTGGTGCGGGGCTTGCCGCGCACCGCCGTGATCTTCGGCTTGCGGGCGGGGGTCGCCTTCTTCTTGGCGGCGGGACGCTTGGTGGTGCGCTTCTTGGCCGCCGGGCGTTTGGTGGTGCGCTTCTTCGTGGTTCGCCTAGCCATGGAATCCTCCATCACAAGTGGTGTTGTCGCGTGGCACGCAGGGCTCGGGACGTCCTTGAGGCCCTATTTTTCAAGGCTTTTAACTCCACAGCGTGAAGCTGGCAAGCACTTTCGGCTGGAATAGGTCGCGTTTCGTCCTTTTTTCGAAGGGTTTTTCGCCGGGGGGTCCCCGGGTGCCCCGTGGCGAGGCCTGTTTTCGTAGGACGAGCGACCCCGCCTCACCGCCGAAAGTTCAGCGCGGCCCCCGGCGCACGTCGATACAGCCACAGCATTTCGGTCGGGAACGAAGCACGCACCTGCGCATCAACCCAAAGGAGACGCACGTGGAGATCGGGTTCATCGGGATCGGCAAGCTCGGCTTTCCCTGCGCCGTCGCGCTCGGGATGAAGGGCCACACGGTCCACTGTTACGACACCGATGCCACCCTGATCGAGGGGTATAAGAAGGGTGAGGTCACCCCCTTCGAGCCAGGCCTTGAAGAGCAGCACGCCTCCTGCGCGGGCAACCTCCACTATCGCGAGTCGATCCTCGACGTCGTCCGGCGATCCCGGGCCATCTTCGTCGCGGTGCCCACTCCCCACGCCCCGACCCACGACGGAAGCCAGCCCTACGACGGCGTGGCCCGAGATTTCAACAACGAGCCGATCCGGAATTGCCTCACGAGCATCGGAGAGGCGATCGGCCGGTGCGCGGGCGACGGCGTCCATCGCACGATCCTCGTCATCTCGACCGTGACCCCCGGGACAATGATCGAGGACCTCGGGCCCGCGACCGAGGAAGCAGCCGGGCGCGCGATCGGCGACGCCTGGTCCATGGTCTACAACCCGTTCTTCATCGGGCAGTCGACCGTGGTGCGCGACTTCCTCAACCCCGAGTTCGTGCTCCTGGGATGCCCCCCGGGCAACGCCGACGCCGGCGAGGGCGAGCGCCTCGCACGCGAGCTCTACGGCTCGCTCCACTCCCAGCCGATCTGCCCCATGACCTGGACCGAGGCCGAGTGCGTCAAGCTGGCGTACAACACCTACCTCGGCCTCAAGGTCGTCTTTGCCAACACCGTCATGGAGCTCTGCCACAAGCTCCCCGACGCCGACTGCGACGTCGTGAACTCGACGCTCAAGCTCGCGACGGACAGGCTCATCAGCCCCAAGTACATGGACGGCGGCATGGCCGACGGCGGGCCCTGCCACGGGCGCGACCAGATGGCCATGAGCTACGTGGCCCAGAAGGTCGGCCTCACCTTCAACGTCTTCGACATCATCAACAACGCCCGCGACGAGCAGACCGGGTGGCTCGCGCAGATCGCCCTCTCCGAGCGCCGCGGACGCCCGATCGTCCTGCTCGGCATGGCCTTCAAGCAGGGAACCAACCAGACCCAGGGCTCTCCCGCGATCCTCCTGGCCAACATCCTCAAGGACCGCGGCACCGAGCCGATCTTTCACGATCCCATCCTCGCGCCGGACGCCGAACTGCCAGACGGCCCGGCCGTGTACGTCATCTCCACCCGCTGGCCGGAGTACCGCAACTTCGACTTCCAGCCGGGCGACACGGTCATCGACCCCTGGCGGATGATCGACGAGGTGCCCGAGGGCGTCGAACTGATCCCCGTCGGGCGCTGGCGCCCGCCGCTGTCGGTCGAGATCCCCCGCGCGATCACGCCCGTCGCCGCCGCGGGATGACCGGAGGCCGACGCACCATGCGCACCGCCGCCGTCTACCGCCTGCTCTACGGCTCGGACTTCATCACCCAGTCCATCGAGTCGGTCTACGACCGGGTCGATCATGTCCTGTGCTTCGTCACCAACGAGGCGTTCGGCGGGCAGCGCGTGATCCGGTATTTCGGGCGCGACGTTTACCTGCCCCACGACATCGACGGAGTCCGCGAGACGATCGAGGCCTGGGCCCGCGAGCACGATCACGCGGGCAAGGTCGAGATCATCGACAACCCGTTCGGATCGACGCTGCTCGGGCAGGTCTCGTCGATGCTCAACGAGATCGTGCTGCCGAGCTACGACCTGACGCACGTGCTCTTCCTCGAGTGCGACGAGGTGTGGCACCCCGACAATCTCGCCGGTCTGTTCGACCTCGCATCGGAGTCCGAGGCCGACGAGTTCCTCGTCCACACCTGCCACCTGTTCTGGAAGAGCCCGAGCTTCGTCTCCACGCGCACCAACCCGTACACGGTGCTCAGAGCTCTCAAGGGGCGCGCGTCGATCGGGGAGACCGCCCACGCCCTGGCCGAGCGCGACGATTCGCTCGCCCGCGAGCGCGACGAGCGCGTGGCGGTCCACAACTTCGGCTACGCCGGCTCCGAGCGCACCATGTTCTGGAAGCACCTCACCGGTCTGAGCTTCAGCCGCGACATGAAGCTCGACTCGCCTCCCCGCGAGGAGTGGTTCGAAGACGTGTGGCGCGCGTGGCACGCCGAGCGCAACCCGCGCACCGATCTGTGCCCGAGCGTTGGACACGAACACGCCTTCGCCCCGGCCGAGGCGTACCCCTTCGAAGACCTGCCCCCCATCATGCAGCGCCGCGCCCTGGAATCGCCCCTCACCGAGTGGCTGGAGCAAGGAGGCTTCCCATGCCCCACGAGCCTGACCCGTTCCTCAAGCCCGCAGGCGGCGTAGACCTCACCGTCACCGGCAGGCCCTACTCGACGCTCTCGCGTTCGCTGCTGGACGTCGACGAGCGCGATGTGCCCGAGGCCGACTTCGACTACCAGCCCTCGGACTCCGAGCACCGCTTCACATCGACGGGCATCAAGTTCTGGAAGCACCGCGAATCGCTCGAGAGCTACAAGCAGGGCTCCGGCCGGTCGATCATCTCGACCCACATCTCGGCCGAGGGCCGGTGCAACCTCACCTGCGACTACTGCTCGGTCAGCCATCGCACGTTCCACTCGACGCTCGAGCTCCCGCGCATCAAGGACTACGTCTGGAAGCTCAAGAGCCGCGGACTCAAGGCTGTCATCCTCACCGGCGGCGGCGAGCCCACGATCTACAAGCACTTCAACGAGATGGGCGAGTTCATCCTCGACGAGGGCCTCGAGCTTGCGCTGATCTCCAACGGCACGCAGTGGAAGCGCGTCAGCGATCGCATCCTGCAGAGCCTCACCTGGCTCCGCATCAGCATGAACAAGTTCGATCACTGGGAGAAGCGAGTCGTCGTCCCGATGGACCGCATCGGGCCCCAGACGACCGTCGGCATGAGCGTCTGCTTCTCGGGCGACAACAAGGACGTCGAGTTCCTCCAGACCGTCGGGCAGTGGGCGGCCCACCACGACGTGGCCTACGTCCGCGTCCTCCCCGACTGCATGCTCCGACAGGAAGACCTCCTCCGCGAGCACGAGGGGCTCCGGCGCCTGTTCGACGGCATGGTCGGGGGCGAAAAGTTCTTCCACCAGTACAAGATCCACGGTGCCCCAAGCCAGGGCACCTGCCACCAGAGCTTCTTCCGCCCGTACCTCTCGGAAGAGATCAACCCCGACACGGGCAAGCCCGGGACGGTCTTCCCGTGCGACAGCGTGGTCCTCAACGACCAGGCCAAGAAGTTCAAGCACACGTTCGCCCTGTGCGCCCCCGAGCAGATCCTCGACTACCTCGACGGCAAGATCGCCCAGCGATTCGACGCCACCGAGCACTGCACCGGCTGCGTGTTCACCCGCAACGTCAACATGCTCAACAACTACGTCGCCCACGGCGTGGACCGCTTCGCCGAATTCCAGGACGCGGAGGTGAACCATGCCAACTTCGTCTAAGCAGGCCCTCCGCCAGATCGCCGGGTCGATGGAGACCAAGCCCGCCGCGACCACCGACGGCACGGGCGCCCTCAAGATGCGCCCCGCCGATCTCGGCCAGTACTCCGCCCCGGCAGCGCCCGCTGTCGCCGCGATGTACGACGAGGACTACTACGAGCGCGGCGTCGAGAAGGGCATCAGCGGGTATTCCAACTACCGCTGGATCCCCGAGCTCACCATCCCCATGGCCATGACCATCATCGACACCATGGGCATCCGGCGCGACGAGCGGGTCCTCGACTTCGGCTGCGCCAAGGGCTTCACCGTCCGCGCGCTCCGCATGCTCCATCGCGATGCCGTCGGCATCGACATCTCCGAGTACGCCATCAGCCAGTGCCCGCCGGAAGTCTCGGACCACTGTGCGCTCGTGCCCGACCTCCGGGCGTTCTCGGGAGTCAACCGCTTCCACCACGCCGTCGCCAAGGACGTGCTCGAGCACGTGCCCTACGAGACGCTCGACGGCACGCTCGGCGCGATCGCAGCGATGTCCCAGTCGTTCATGGTCGTGGTGCCCCTGGGCGACGGCCAGGGCCGCTACCGCATCGACGCCTACGAGCGCGACATCACGCACATCATCCGCGAGCCCGCAGAGTGGTGGTCCGAGCGTCTGCGCAACGTGTACCGCGATGTCACCTGGCGCCACCACGTCGACGGGATCAAGGACAACTGGCACAAGGTCGATCCGCTGGGCAACGCCGTGCTGATCGCACGCGACCCGCGATCACGCTGAACGCGGGAGGACCCGTGGAATACAAACACTACGACGAAGGCTATTTCGCTCCGCTCGAGAGACGCCCGCCGGGTTGGGATTCACCCGCATACCTCTGGAAGGACGCCCGCTTCATCGCGGGCGCCGTTCGAGACTGGACGGGCGTGCGGGCGCTCGACATCGGCAGCGGCCGGGGCAGCCTCGCCTGCACGCTCAGCGCCCGCGGCGCCCGCACAACCGCGCTCGAGCCCTCGACCGCAGCGCTCGGTATCTGCCGCAGCGAGACCGTTCCGCACTTCCAGCGGGCCGACCCGTCCTTCAGCGCCCCGGCCGTCGTCCACGGCACGATCGAGGAGTTCCACGCGGACGAGGGCTCGTTCGATGTGGTCTCCTTCTGCGAGTCCATCGAACACCTCGAAGAAGACGCCGTCTGGCCCGCCCTCGAAAAGGCCGCGGCGCTCATCGGCGACGCCGGCCACGTCATCCTGGCCAACACCGCCTACCCCATCGAGCGTGCGCTGTATCTCGATGAGCACCTCGATCACTGCTTCGAGATCGACGATGCGTTCATCGATCAGATGGGCATGTTTATGAGCGGGCTCGGCTGCTCCACGACGTACCGACTCACCCAGCCCGCCGCGAACCGCGGCACGATCGACCAGACCGGCGGCATGTACCTCGTCTACTCAAAGGGCGACCCGCTCGGCCCGCCGGCACCGCTGCTTTCGGCGCTCGTGGCCCCGGAGGCTGCCGCGTGATGCGCAGAGGCGCAAAGGTCTTCGGCATCGGGCTCAGCAAGACCGGGACGACGAGCCTCGATCGCGCACTGGAGATCCTGGGCTTCCAGTCCGTCCACTACCCCGACGCGAGCGCGATGCTGGCCGGGCGCTTCGGGGTCCTCGACGCCTGCGAGGCCGCGTGCGACATCTCGGTCAGCGCGTTCTTCGCCGAACTCGACCGCGCCTTCCCCGGCAGCCTGTTCGTCCTGACGACGCGCGACATGGACGCGTGGCTCGGGAGCATGCGCCGCCACTACTCCCGCCGCCGCCCCGAGCACGCCGGCAAGCCCGAACAGCAGATCTTCGAGCTCGTCTACGGGGCCGAGCTCTTCGACGAAGCCCTCTTCCGCGGCGCGCACGAGCGTCACTCGAGGGCCGTGCGCGAGCACTTCGCGGGCCGCCCGGGCTCGCTGCTGGAATGTGACATCTGCGCCGGCGAGCAGTGGGGGCCGCTGTGCGAATTCCTCGGCCTGCCCGAGCCCGACGCACCCTTCCCGCACCTCAACCAGTCAGCGAGCGCGGGCGCGAGCGCGCCCGGCACGGAGCCGACGCGCACCACCCGACCGATCCAGCGGAGCCCACGCATGAAACCCGGAGCCAGCCGCGTCACCCTCGGCGCGATCCAGATCCCCGCCGGCCACGGCTACCGCCTGCTCGACGAACAACGGCGCCTCCAGTGGCTCGAGAACTACGCCGAGAAAGCTGCCTCGCGGGGCTGCGACATCCTGCTCGCCCCGCGATTCGCGCTGCACGCACCCGAATCGACCGACCAGCACGAGAGCATCGACGGGCCCATCGTCGATCGGTTCCGCCGGATCGCTCGCTCGCACCGGATCATCTTCTGCCCCCACATCATCGAGCGGGCGCAAGACGGCCTGTTCGACACGACGATCATCATCGACGCGTCCGGCGAGATCGCGGGCGCGCACCGATCGACCATTCCCGAATTTGACGCGCCGGGCGCAAGTGAAATGGCCGCCGGGTCAGAATGCGAGGTCATCGAAACCGAAGCCGGCCGACTCGGAGTTCTCAGCGGCCTCGAGTTGTGGCTGCCCGAGAATGCGCAGGCCCTCTCGTCGCGCGGGTGCGACATCATCCTCCACCCGCACCTCAACGACCCTCGGGGCGAGAGCGCATGGCGCACGTTGGTCCGCGCCCGCGCGATTGATACGGGCTGCGCGATCGTCGCGGCGCTCGGCGCCTCGAGCTGGCTGCACGGCACGAGCATGATCGTCGATCGCTTCGGGGCCGTGAACGCCCAGGCCACCGACCTCGATCAGCTGATCCTCGCAGAGGTCGATCTGGGGCGAACGCCCCGCAACACCCAGCCGACCGGTGCTCTGTGCACAACGAGAGCCGACGCCAACGAACCGTTGCACCCGATCCTCGAGCGATTCCGGAGCAACCGCCCTGGAGCCGAGCTTGCGCCGAGCGTCACCCTCGAATCCAAGCCGCAGCCGGCACCGGCCGGCGTGCCAGCGTGATCCCGTCGCTCGCCGGGCTCATCACACCCCGGCAGGAACGGCGCACAGCTTGAACGCAGCCAGCGCCGCGTCCTGCGACTTCCACGCCCGATCGAAGGCGACGGTCGTGTAGCCCGCCCGTTCCAGCAAGGCGGCATCGATCACGCACCGGTGGTGGTCCTCGCTCGATTCGTCCTGGTACGGATCGTCGCCGTCCGGGCAGCCCAGGATCACGATCCCGTCGCACATCGCCTCCAGGCGCGAGAGCGTGGGCCCAAGATGGTCCTGGTCCACGTGCTCCGGCCCGTGCCACCACATCACCACGTCAAACCGCTCGTTGGTCGTCTGCGACCACTCGACAACGTCGGCGTGGAGCACGCGGATCCCGTGGAGATGACGTTTCGGATGCGCGCGCAGCTCGTCGGCGTAGGGCTTCCACGTCTCGATGATCGTGTGCGACACCGGGCGGCCTGGGCGCAAGCCCTTCATGTGCATGAGGTACCAGTCGCCTTCCCACTCGGCGAAGGTCTTCGGGTGCCAGCCGATGTACAGCACGCGATCCCAGCGCGCAGGATCGAGCATCTGCGCGGCAGTCTGGAGTGTCCGGAGCCCCTCGTCGACGTTCATGCTGCCGTCTCCTTCTCTATCGCCGGAAGACTCACGTCTTCCGCGCTCTCGTCGATCCCCCACACGACCCCGCGCACGCGCCGGTCGATCCACACACCCCAGTCCGCCCGCTCATGAGTGAGCGCGTGGTGGTGCGTCGAGTCCATCTCGCCGCCGCCGCAGATGGGATGGAAGTGCCGGAGGCGAGCCCGTGGCTCGAACACCCAGTTGCCCAGGCACATCGCGGTGATGCCCATCTCCGCGTCGTTGTACAGGTGGAAGTACCCCGGGAAGAACAGCCCGTCATGGTGCGCAAACCGGTCCAGGAACGCCCGCCCGAAGAGCGGGAACGCCAGCGGGTATCCGTCCGGGATGTTCGCCTGGCACAGCCCGACGACGCCGTCGCCATCGGGGAACTCCTCGTACAGGCGCGACATCGCGACCTCGAGCGAGTCCTCCTCGAACACGCAGTCGTCGGTGCAGAACAGCGCATCGCGACGCACGAGCGAGCGATAGACGTGATTCAAAGGCGCCGTGCAGCCGATCCGCCGGTTGGCCTCGGTGGAGTACACCGCTTCGGCGATCTCGCCGGCCTCCTCGCACACGCGCACGCTCTCCAGATCGCCCGCGGCCACGCACACCCGCGCGGGGTACCCGGTCGCCCGCACCGAGTCGATCATCGCACGGAGCTTCTCCGCTCGCCGGAACGTCGCGCAGAAGATGTCGACGGGTCGTCGCTGCTTGCTGCTCATCTCGAGTCCCTCATCCCGCCCGCCTCTCGCTCGCGCCCTCGGGCTGCGGCTTCAACTCACGCACCGCGAGCGACGCGCGGATCCGCGTGCGAATCTCCCCCTCGGCTTCCGATGCGACCTCTCGCCAGCGGACAACTCGCAGGCCATCCGGCAGCGATCCCAGATACGCACCGTCATCCAGCACGCTCATGATGTGCACGGCCCCGGGATCAAACGCTTCAGTCGATTCGATGAACCGGACCGGGATGTCACCCAGACGCTCCTGTGCGCGAGCACGATCCAGACCGTCATCGCGAGCGACAACCTCGATCCCGCGTCGGTGCAGCGCCCGGGCCACACGCACCCCGTTCCGCCCGAGCCCGAGCACGACGATGCGCTCGGAGCTCGCGGCGCGTTCGACGAGGCGCTCGGCGACGTCCCCGATCTCGTTGCACAGCAGGAACACCAGAACATCCATCGCCCGCCGCGCGAACCCCTGCTCGCCCCAGCCCTCGCGCTCGACACGCGACCACCACGCCGCAGCGTGCGCCGTGTATCGCTCCAGCGACCCGCGCCACGCGTCCCGGCCCCGCTCCTCGCTCAGCGGGAGGTGGCTCAGGGCCAGATCTGCACCGGCGTTGGGGCTCAGCGGGCACAACGCGCGCGTCCCCGATCGTGTCAGCGATCGGAGCACACCGGCCGCACGCTCTTTCGATGGTGTCGGGTCGTCCAGCAGCATCAGATGCGCGAAGTCGAACGCTGCGCGCTCCAGCACTCGGCTCTCGCGCTCGCCCGACACGTCGATGTCGCTTGCGATGTTCGCCGATTCGCGGGCCCGCGCATAGCCCCGCTCGAGCACGCCGGCCATCGCCTTGAACAGCGCCACGCTCCGCGTGCGCGGGCCGAGCCTGTACACAGCCACGCACGGGTCGACCGGTTCCCAGCGGATGCCGCGCGTCGCCAGACGGAGCCACAGGTCCAGGTCCTCACAGCTCGACAGGCGCGGATCGAATCGCGCCTCACCGAGCACGTCGCGCCGGATGATCTGCGAGTGGATCAGGAACACGTCCATCGACAGCAACCGGTCCAGCGTCATCTCGCCTTCAACGCGCCCCGACGAGTCCAGCGGGGCGCCCGCCAGGTCGATGTGGCGCCACGCCCCGTAGACAGCGCCGCACGCCGACCGGCGCGCTCCGGCGAGCAACGATGCGACGGCGCTCTCTTCGAGCAGATCATCCGCATCGAGGAACATCACGTGCTCGCCGACCGCCTCGTCGATCCCGGCGTTCCTCGCGCTCGACCGGCCGCCCCTCGGGCGTCGCAGCAGACGCACGCGGGGATCGTCCGAGGCGATCTCGTCCACCACGCTCGGGCCGCGATCGTCTGACCCGTCATCGACGACGATCAACTCCCAGCAGCGCTCGCTCTGGCGCTGGACGGAGGCGATCGCCTCACCGATCGTCGTGCCGGCGTTGTGGGCAGGCATGACGATGCTCAGCGCAGGGGCACTCACGCCGAGACTCCCGCCGGCATCGGCTTGGGTTCACGCAGGCCTCGCGACCCGAGCTCGGCCATCGCTCGGCGGACCGCCAGGCGCGGCGCATCGCTCCAGCGCAGGATCTCGAGATCGGATGCCAGGCGATCAACGATCGCACCATCGGATGCCGGCGTGACAATGATCCGTGACGAGGGGTCGAACGGAGCGTCGCTGGTGACGAACTCGATCTCGATCCCGTCTTCGGCCGCCCAGTCGGGCGATGACGTGAGGTGATCGTCTCGACCAGACATCCGGATGCCCATCGCCTGCAGCTCGCGGGCGAGCGCTCTGGCGTTCTTGCCCAGGCCGATGAGGTGGGCGTGCTCCGCGCCGCGGATCTCCGACGCCAGCAGCGACGCGGCCTGCGCCTGCGTCAGCGCGGTGCTGCTGAATCCGGGCGCAAGATCCCGGAGCACGTGCACGGGCGCGGGGCCCAGGAACCCGAGGCGCTGCCACCAGGTCGCGAACAGATTGCCGAAGCGCACCGCCTGAGCCAGACCCTCTCCGCCGTCCTCGCGAACTCCACTCTCGAATGCGTGCAGAGATACGAACGCCTCGATCAAGTCACGATCATCATCGCCCCAGACGCCCGCGACCTCGATCAGTTCGCTCAGTTCATCGAGCGTGTCCGCAGCATCGGCGAGCGCCCGAGTGTGACGACGAACGAGCGCATCGGGGCAAACCCGCCAGCGTGCCCCGCGGGCGGCGGCCCCCCTGATCATCGCGCGATCGATCGCGGGCGCATGACGCCCCCGCGCCTCGACGCCGGTCAGAAGCTCGCGACGGACGACCTGCGCGCTGGCCGGGAGTCTCGGAACCGAATCCAGGTTTTCGGCGCCGATCAGGCCCGGGCAGTCCCGGAGTGAGCCGCCAGGAACCGGGCCGATCTTCGTCCAGTGCCGGTATTCACAGATCGCTCCGTCCTCGCCCTCGCAGGATCCGGCGAGCGTCTGGAGCCATCGCGGAGCAAGTTCATCCGAGGCACCGATCCATGTGACCCACTCCCCTGATCCAGCTTCGATCCCCGCCTTCAGGAGTGATGCGTAACCGCTTCCCGCGATCACGCGCTCGATCCGCGGGTCGGTTCCAGCGAAATCGGGGTGGCCCTGCTCGCAGACCAGCTGGCAACGCCACTCCCCGAAGGTCTGGCGACCCAGCGAGACGAGCGCCCGTTCGATGTCGGCTTGCGACGCGTCGCCGGCGATCAGGATGACATCGATGCTGGTTTCCATGCGCGCAGAACGACCTCGCTCTCGGGCAATTCATCGGCGAGGCGTCCCGCGCTCGCGCACATTCCGCGCGATCGGTATGGTGTCAGCCATGAACGAGATCCGGGCCGTGATCGACTGCTCCCTCGCACCCGCGGAGATGCTCGCGCGTCCGCTCCACGGCGTGCCCCTGCTCCTCTGGAGCTTCGCGGCACTGCGGCGCGTCCTCCCCGGTGATGCCATCGCGCTCAAGACCGCCGAGCCGCAGCTCCTCGGGCTGGCGTCAGGGCGAGGCCTGAGCGCCTTGGGCCCGCGATCGGCGGAAGGAGCGCTCATCGCCGACCCATCGCTGCCGTTCTGCCGGGCCGAGTCACTGCGCGCAGCCCTCGAGGAAGGCGCGACCAACCTCGGGGGCCATCAGATCAGCGCCATCGAGCGGGTCCGCATCGTCGACGAAGACTCCTTCCGCCTCGCCGAAGCGGTGGCCCGAGGCCTAGACCCCGACAACCCCCACGTGCGCACCGTCGCCGCCCTCCGCATCCCGTTCAAGCCCCAGATCCGAGCGCTCGTCAGCGACGTAGACGGCTGCCTGACCGACGGGGGCATCTGGTTCGACGATGGCGATGCCGCCGGGCGGAAGTTCTCGACGCACGACGGGCTCGGCCTCAAGCGCCTGCTGAACGCGGATTTCGGGGTCGCGTGGCTGAGCGCCACCACCAGCGGCTCCTCTATCGAACGCAGAGCCGACCAGATCGGCATCGCGGTCGTCGACACGGGCACCGGCGACAAGGGGCCGCGCTTCGAGGAGGTCTGCCGGCGCCTCGGCGTCGAGCAGCACGAGGCGGCCTACGTCGGCGACGATCTCAACGACCTCCCTGCGATCGCACGCGCCGGGCTGAGCGCGTGCCCCGCCGACGCACGCCCCGAGGTCCGGGCCCGCGTCGATCTGGTCCTCGATACCCCCGGAGGACGCGGCGCGGTCCGCGAACTCTGCGACCTCCTGCTGGCCGATCGCGAGATGCGGGCCGGAGGGCAATAGGCCGCAAGAAGCCCCCGGATCCGGGTGGCCCGCCCGGGCAAGCCGGGCCGATTCTCCCCCTCGCCCCGGGCGGGGGTCGATACCTCCCTCGATGGACCCATCGCAGCGCCTCAGATCCAAGATCCTGACGCGAGGCGAGCTGCTTGAGCAGCGTGCCGACGCGCGCCGCGCCGCGCAGTCCGTCGTCCAGTGCCACGGCTGCTTCGACATCGTGCACCCCGGGCACGTCCGCCATCTCCAGCACGCCGCGAAGCAGGGCGACGTGCTGCTGGTCACGATCACCGCCGACTCCATGGTCGGCAAGGGCGAGGGGCGCCCGCTCTTCCCCCAGGAGCTTCGCGCCGAGAACCTCGCCGCGCTCGACTGCGTCGATTGGGTTTACGTCAACCCGCACCCGACCGCCGTCGAGCTCCTCGATGCCGTGCAGCCAGACGTTTACATCAAGGGGCGCGAGTACGAGACCAACGACGATCCCAGGTTCCAGGCCGAGCGCGAATCGGTCGAGGCGAGCGGCGGGCGCGTCGTGTTCTCTTCCGGCGACGTGGTGTTCAGTTCGACCGCTCTCGTTGCCGCCATGGAGCACTCCGCAGACCCGCTCCACGCGCGCATCCGACAGATCCTCTCGTCGCACAGCCTCGACGGCGCGTCGCTCGACTCGATCATCGAGTCGTTCGCCGGCACGCGGGTCTGCGTCATCGGCGAGACGCTGACCGACACCTATGTGTTCTGCGACGCGCCGGATGTTGCCGGCGAATCCCCCGTCATGAGCCTCCGCCCGATCCAGCACACCAGCTTCGACGGCGGCGCCGCGATCATCGCGCGTCACCTGCTGGCAATGGGCGCCCGCCCGACGCTCATCACCGGCCTCCCGCGGACACCCGCCGCCGAGGCCCTCCGAGCACGCCTCGCCGTTGAAGGGGTCGACGTCCGCATCATCGAGACCGAGGGGCCGATGCTCGAGAAGCAGCGTTTCCTCGTGGGCTCGCAGAAGGTGATGAAGCTCGATTTCGTCCAGCCGATCACGCTCGACGCCTCCCGCCAGGAGCAGCTGATCACCATGGCGTGCGACGCCGCGGGCGAGTGCGACGCTGCGATCGTCGCCGATTTCGGCAACGGGCTCCTCACCGCGGGATCCGTCTCGCGCCTCACCAAGCTGCTCCGGCCCCGCGTCGACGTCCTCACCGGCGACGTCAGCGGCCGGCGGTCCTCGCTCCTCTCGATGTGCGAGATGGACCTGCTCTGCCCGACCGAAGCCGAGCTGCGCGACGCGGTCCGCGACTACGACGACTCGATCAACGCGGTCGTGTGGCGCCTGCTCCAGCAGACCGGGTCGAAGCGGGCGTTCGTCACTATGGGAGCCGAAGGACTCACCGCCTTCGAGCGGCGCCCGAGCGCCGAGCAGGCCGAGGGCTGGGCGAACCGTCTCCGGGGCGAGCACGTGCCCGCCCTCGTCCCGCACGCGCTCGACGCCCTCGGCTGCGGCGACGCCATGCTCGCGGCAGCAACGCTCGCCCTGGCCCGTGTCTCGGATCCCGAGGCCGCCCTCGCCGTCAGCGCCCTGATCGCCAGCACCGCCGCAGGTGCGGAGTCGCAGCGCCTCGGCAACGAGGTCATCAGCGCCGGCGATATCCGCCAGGGGCTGCAGCGCCTCTGTGATTCAAAGCTCGAGATCTCCACCCGGCGGGCCGGCGTGCGGATGGTGTCATGAGCGCGATCGACTTCGCCATCCCGACCCGCAACCGCCAGCACGAGCTGGATCGCACGCTCACCGCCCTGGGCGAACTGAAGCTCGATGGGTCGTGCACGATCTTCGTCGTCGACAACGCCTCTGCCTCGCCGGCGCGAACGCCCAGCACGCTCGCCAACGGCATGCGCGTCTCCCTGACACGGAGCGAGACAAACCTGGGCGCGGCAGCGCGCAACCTCGCGGCGGAGCGCAGCGGCGCGCAGTGGCTCTGCATGCTCGACGACGACTCCCGCCCGCTCGACGCGGGATTCGTCCAGGCCGCCGCCGACGCGCCGTCCGACGTCGCGATCATCGGCGCCGAGATATTCCTCCCCGATCAGCGGCGCGAATCCGGGGGCCTGCCGGAGGTCCCGGTCGGGTGCGCGATGCTGATCCGGCGCAGGGAGTTCCTCGATCTCGGGGCATACGACCCCGCCTTCGTCTTCTACGCCGAGGAGTACGACCTCGCCGCCCGCATGGTCCGCGCGGGGCACCGCATGGTGTGGGACCGGCGCTTCCGCGTTCTTCATCGCAAGGCCAGCGACCAGCGGGACATGAACGAGATCATGCGCCGGCTCGTCCGCAACAGCGCCTGGGTCGAGCAGCGCTACGCCCCCGATGCCGAGCGCTCGGCCCGGATCGAACACATCATCGCGCGATACGCCGAGATCGCCGAGCGCGAGAACGCCCGCGAGGGGTACGAACTCGGCTTGCGCGAGCTCTCCTCGACGCTCGACTCGCAGCAGCGCACTCCCCTGACGCAGTCGCAGTTCAACCGGCTCACCGGCGAATCGCACGTCCGCGCCTTCCTCCCGGCCCAGCTCGCTCGCCTCGGCGTCCAGCGCATCGGCCTCTCCTGCCGCGCCAAGCACTGGGAGGTCATCGCCCGCGTCCTGCGCGAGACCGGTCGCGAGCTGACCGACGAGCCACGACGCGCCGATCTGCTCGTCGCGGGTTCCCTCTCGCCCGGGCCGATGCTCGACGAGCTCGACCGCGCCTCGGGCCCGCCCGTCATCGCCCCCTGGGCGTTCTCGGGGTCGTTCGCGCCGTCGGCGATAGCGGTCTAACGCCTCGGCATACACTCGGGCCATGCAGTTCGCCGAGTCCATCTCGCCCGACATCGTCCGCGCCCGCGCGCTCGCCAAGGTTAACCTCGCGCTCTCCGTCGGCCCGCCCCGCGATTCAGACGGCCTGCACCCCATCAGTTCGTGGTTCGCGCCCGTCGATCTCGCCGACGAGCTCACAGTCACCCGCCTCGAGCCCGATCGCTTCAGCCGCTACGCCATCGTCTGGCACGACGACGCCCCCAAGACAAGCCCGATCGATTGGTCGATCACGAGCGACCTCGCCGTGCGCGCTCATCGCGCGCTCGAAGAGCACGTCATGCAGCAGCTGCCCGTCCAGCTCAAGCTCGAGAAGCGCATCCCCGTCGGCGGCGGGTTCGGCGGCGGCTCCTCCGACGCCGCGGCCATGCTCCACGCGGTTCGGTCGCTCTACGAACTCCAGGTCGACGATGAAGACCTCGCCCGGATCGCCCTCGATCTGGGCAGCGACGTCCCGTTCTTCCTGCGCGCCGGCTCGGCCGTGGTGGGGGGGGTCGGCGACGAGATCGAGCCGATGCCGGACGTGGAAGGAGACCTCGTGCTCATCTTCCCGGGATGCGCGTGCGACACCGGCGCCGTCTACCGCGCGTTCGACGACCAGGCCGGCGCCGCGCTCCGCGAGGGTGATGTGCTCGATCTCGCCCGCGGCGCATCCCCCGATCCGCGGGCGCTCTTCAACGATCTCGCCGAGCCGGCGCGAGACATGCACGAAGCCCTCGACGAGGCGATCGGGCGCGTCGAACTCATCGCCGAGATGCCCGTTCACGTCACCGGCAGCGGCAGCGGCCTGTTCATCCTCTGCCCCGGGGGCGAGAAGCAATCGAGCGAACTCGCATGCGCAATCACGTCAGGCGCGGGCGGCTGCGTCGCGATCAGCGCCCGATTCGCGTAAGCGCGTCAGGCGCTCGAGCATCGCTCCGAGATCGTTCGAGCCCGTCATCTCATCGAGTGTCATGCGCAGGCGCCGACGCCAATTCGGGTGCTCGTCGACCGTCCCCGGCATGTTCTGCCACTCCGTCTCGAGCCACAGGTCCTCGAGGTTCAGGAGCATCAGCTCCGCGTCCGATCCCGCCAGCAGCGTGTGCAGCGCGTCACGCACGGCTCCCGCGCCGTCGTCCGATCCGAGCAACCCTGCTTCGCGCAGCTGTCGCAGGAGCTCCCCGCGAGACCGCTCGCGGGAATCCCGCTCCGCGTCGCGCAGGTCCTCGCCGAGGATCCCGACGCCGATCCGGCGCTCGATGTCGTCTCCCGACCAGTGCTCGGCGAACGGCGCCATATCGTGCGTGTTGAGGCTGGCCACACAGTTGGCCGGAGGCGAACGCATCGCGCGGTCCGGCTGCATCTCCGTCTCGACAATGAACAGCCCGCGCATCGCGTGGCGATCGATCGACGCACGCACCTCCGGGGGCACCGTGCCCAGATCCTCGCCCACGACGCGGCAGCGGTTCCGGTGGCTCTCCAGACTCACGATCGCCAGAAGATCCTCGCTCGGATACGAGACGTAGACGCCCTCCGACGCACCCATGCCCCGCGGGATCCAATACAGCCGGTGAAGAGCCATCACGTGATCGATCCGCAGGATGTCGGCGTAGCGCATGTGATTGCGCACACCCGCGATGAACCCGTCGTAGCGGCGGTCACGTGCGCCGTCGGGGTCCGGCGGTGCGAACCCCCAGTCCTGCCCCTCGGTGAAGTAGGGGTCAGGCGGCGCGCCGATCGAGCATCCCTCGCAGAACGACGAGCGGAACCGCCACGCGTCGAACCCGTCGCGCGACACGCCGACGGGGAGATCCAGATACAACTCCGCGCCCGTCCGCTCACGCAGCGATGCCAGCGCCTCGCCCATCCTGAATTGCACGTAGGCGTGGTACCGGGCGTCGGTTTCACGGAACGGAGCCCCGGGCGTGCTCGTCCACCGATGCCATGTCCGCCCCTCGAACTCGGTCCGCGCCCGGAACATGGCGTACTCATGGATGAGCGCCTGCGAGCGCTCGAACGCCCCGAACGCCTCCGATGCCGCGCCGCCCGAGTTCCAGAAGCGCTCCGCGAGCGCTTCGAGCACGGTGCGCTTCGTCGCGGCGCTCCGCCGGTAGTCGACCAGCGACGTGTCGCCGCCCTTCGGCACGCGAGCGAGTAGCGCCCGAGCGTCCTCACAGGACTTCAACTCCGGCAGCGCCTCAGGATCGAGGAACAGCTCGTTCCAGAACAGCTTCGAGACCGGCACGTAGGGCGTCGGCTGGAACGGCTCGGTCAGGTCCTGGGCCAGCAGCGGCAAGGTCGAGATCGCAGACGCACCCAGCCCGTGCGCCCAGCGCCCAAGTTCCGCGAACCCCGAAAGGTCGCCGCACCCGAAGTCTGCGTGCGTCGCGCCGCGCCGGATCGCGTAGATCGGGCAGAACACGCCCCAGCCGCGCAGGACGTCGTCGGGCGCGTACGACACCACCGGCGCCCGCACGACCATCGCGCGCCACGCGCGTCCCACGTGCTCGACCACGAGTTCGTGGTACCCGTCTTCAAGGTTCTCCGGCAGTTCGATCGCGTCGCACCCGCCGACCGTCCACTCGCTCACGGCCCCGCTCTCGCGCTGCAGGAACACACTCGCGCGCTCGATCCAGCGCCCGAGCCTCGCAACGCCGCGCTCCGGCGCCCACGAGACGACCACCGGGTCGAGCAAACGTTCCGACCGTGCGCGCCCGAGCGCCTCGATCGATTCCAGCGCCTCGGCCTCGCGTGCGCACGGGCTTCCCATCGACTCGAGCGCGCCGCGCAGGCTCTCGTCGCTGGCGCGTCTCTCATCTCCCCACGCGCTCGTGTAGGAGGTCGCCACGCCGCGCGCGATCGCCAGGCGCTCCAGCAGCGACCGGTATGACTGGCCGGCGTCGCTCACTCGCCGAGCCCGAACCGGCGCCACTCGCCCGCATCGACCTCCGCGCCCGGGCTCCGGTCGATCCCCGGGAACTCGCCCAGCACGCCGCCCGATTGTGCGACGTGCATCGGGATCGCGCAGCCGCACGATTCGATCGCGGCCCGCAGGCCGGAACTCGAGTTGGTCGTCACCAGCGAATAGGGCTCGCTGAACACCCGGTCGCGCTGCAGGCACCGCGCCTGGGCGGGCGTCAGCAGCAACTCGCCCTCCAGCCGGTTGTCCGGCTCGATGTCCATGATCGGCCCCAGGTGCTCGCCGATCGTCATCCGCGCGATGCGCGGCTTGCCGGTCGCGTCGCCCGACGGTCGGTAGTCGTCGCGCATGAGCGCCGAGGTGAACTCCACGCGCCCCGCCAGCTGTTCGTACCCCGGCGCCTCGAGGATCTGCAGGTACAGGTGCCGCCCCCAGCCCGCGACCACCCACGAACGCAGCTCGGCGGGGATGCAGGGGGTCTCATCGGGGGACGGCGCCCGCTCGGACCACAGCACGCCCGACGCACCGACACCGATCGCCGCTAGAGCGATAAGCGAAACAGCGATCAGGATGGAACGCGCGCTGCGATGCATGGCAAGAGGCCGAATCTCCCTCTCACATCGGCAGCAGGAGCACCCGGGCCTCAGGCGACCGTCACACCCTCATCCAGGTACACGTCCTGGATCGCGTGCAGCAGGTCGACGCCCTCGCCCATCGGGCGCTGGAACGCCTTGCGACCCGAGATCAGGCCCATGCCGCCGGCCCGCTTGTTGATCACCGCCGTCATCACGGCCTCGGCCGTATCGCCGGCGCCGCTGCTGGCGCCGCCCGAGTTGATCAGCGGCGAGCGACCCATGTAGCAGTTGGCCAGCTGGTAGCGGCACAGCTCGATCGGGTGACCGTTCTGGCCGTTCTCGTCGCTGGCCGTCAGCTTGGTGTAGATCCGCTTGTCGAACTTGCCGTAGCCGCTCGAGCCCATGTTCAGGGCCGAGTAGCCGCCGTTCAGCTCGGGGAGCTTCTGCTTGATGATGTCCGCCTGGATCGTCACGCCCAGGTGGTTGGCCTGGCCCGTCAGGTCGGCGCTGGTGTGGTAGTCGGTGGCCTTGCCGTTGTCGCCCTTCACTTTGAAGGCGTTGTTCCGCATGTAGCACCACAGGATCGTGGTCATACCCAGCGCATGGGCCTCCTCGAACCACTCGCTCACCTCGTCGATCTGCCGCCGGCTGTCGTCGCTGCCGAAGTAGATCGTCGCCCCGACCGCCACCGCGCCCATCTCGAACGCCTGGCGAACAGAGCCGTAGCGCGACTGGTCGAACATGTTCGGGTAGGTCAGCAGCTCGTTGTGGTTCAGCTTCACCACGAACGGGATCTTGTGCGCGTACTTGCGGCTGACGGCGCCGAGTACACCCAGCGTCGAGGCCACCGCGTTGCAGCCGCCCTCGATGGCCAACTCGACGATCTTCGCCGGATCGAAGTAGTCGGGGTTCGGCGCGAAGCTCGCGCCCGCCGAGTGCTCGATGCCCTGGTCGACCGGCAGGATCGACACGTAGCCGGTGCCGCCCAGTCGACCGTGGTCGAGGATCTGCTGGAAGCTCCGGAGCACCGGCGCCGGGCGATCGCTGTCGCGCACGATCCGGTCGACGAAGTCCGGCCCCGGCGCGTGGATCGTCTCGCGCGGGAAGCCGGTGCAGGTGTAGTTGAGCAGGTCGTCGGCGTGATCGCCGAGCAGGTCGGCGATGCGGCTGGAGGCGGAGAGCGTGGTCATTGCGTCGTCTTCTTCCGGGTCGCTGTGAGTAGGGGGCGTGGGCCAACACAGGCTCGGCGCACCGGGCCGGCCGAGCCCAAACCCTACGATAGCACGGCCCGAGAGCAGGACCAGCGCAACGTCGCATGTGGTTCCCGATCGCCCCTAGGCCGCGGCACGGGTCGCCGCATCGCCAGCCTCTGGGACGGATTCGGCGTCCTGCAGCCCGCGCCGGATCGACTCAAAGATCGCCTCGATCCGCGCGAACGCCTCGATCAGCTCCGGATCGAACTGCGTCCCCGCGCCCTCCCGCAGGATCTTCGAAGCCTCGGCGTGCGACATCGCCCGCTTGTAGACCCGCTCGGAGGTGAGCGCGTCGTAGACGTCCGCGATGGTCACGATCCGGGCCGAGATGGGGATCTCCGTGCCCGACTTGCCGTCGGGGTAGCCCTTGCCGTCCCAGCGCTCGTGGTGCGAGCGTGTCACGTCGATGGCCATGTCGATCAGCGGGTCGTCGCCCAGCTTTTCGTGGATCGCTTCGAGCGTCGTTGCCCCGATCACAGGGTGCTCGCGGATCGACTCCCACTCTTCCTCGTCGAGCTTGCCGGGCTTGAGCAGCACCCGGTCGGGCACGCCCACCTTCCCGATGTCGTGCATCGACGCGGCCAGGCGCAGGCAGCTGATCCAGTCGTCATCGATCTCTTCGTGCTCGTCCCGCACCGCCTCGGCCAGGAGGCACGAGTAGGCGCAGATCCGCTCCAGGTGCGAGCCCGTCTCGTTGTCGCGCCGGTCGGCCAGCTGCGCCAGCCCGTGGATGAGCGCGTGGAGGCGCGCCACGGCGTCGCGGGTGCGTCGCACGACCTGAAGCTCCAGGTTCCGGTTCAGCTCATCTACGCGGCTGTCGTACCGCCGGACGATCAGCGAGCTGAACAGCACCGCCACGCCCGCCAGCACGACCGTCATCGCGCCGACCATCCACATGATCCCGCCGGTGATCGCAGCGCTCTGGCCCCGCAGGCCCGACTCGGGCTGCTGGACCACAAGCCTCCCGTCGACCGCCGGCAGCGCAACGATCGTCAGGAAGTGCATCTCGCCGCCCACGCTGAGCGTCGCGTGCGCCGGCCCGTCGAGCACCAGCGAGCCGATCTCGACGAACTCGCCGCCCACGTTGACCCTCGTGCTGCCGCCCTCGATGCCCGCCGGATGCGAATCCGGATCCGCGTCCTCGTGGCACACGGCGCGCCCCGCGCTGTCGATCACGCACGCGAAGGCGCCGTCGGCGAGCACCGTGTCCTGCACCAGCATGCGCACGTGCTCCCACCCGCGCGAGCCAGGCGAGAACGATTCGACACCACCGAAGTACTCGTCGCCGATGATGCGGCTGAGCGACATCGCGACAGCCTCATGCTGGCGGTGCACCTGCGCGCGCAGGTTCTCCCCGAGCTTGGTCTGCACTACGTGGTAGATGCCGAAGCCGCCGGCGCTCAGCGCCAGGAACTGCGCTGCAACCATCGCGCCCACAAGACGCTTCCGCGAACGGATCCGGATGTGCTCGAACATGGAGAGCTCCGAAACAACGCTCGATCGATATCGACCGGAAAAACCCCCCGGTTTCGTCACGCCGCCCACTCGGAACGACCGCGTGCCGCGCCATCCGGACTCCCGGGGTGCGCGCGTTCCTGAGCCCTGCAGGCCGCTTTTTCAGGACGCTCGGATGCTCAGGCGTCACCCGATCCGGGGATGTACCCCATCGATCGGTTCAGCGCTGCCGAGCCGCCCGAAGGCACAGACAGCGTCCGCCAGTTCTCGCCGACGAGCAGCTTCGCGGTCGTCACGATCTGGCCAACGTGCCCGGCCGCGTGCGTGAGCGCCCGCTGCACCGCCTCGGGCACGGTGTGCGCCTCGCCCCGGATCCGCACCGTCGCGCTGGCGACCTCCTCCTCGCTCAGCCCGGCGATCGCCGAGGCCATGAGGTCCCAGCCGCGTTCCCACAGGTCGAGCAATTCGTTTCTGGTCATCTTCGTGTCGTCGAGTTCGGCGTCGCGATCGCGTGAGGCCTTCTCGCCGTCCGTCTCGAGCCAGTCGGTGAAACGCGAGAGGTGGTTCCCGCCCAGGTGGTGCATGTAGATCGCGACCGAGTTCGAGCGCGCATCGGGGCGCTGATGCAGTTGCTCATCAGACAGCTGCGCGATCGCACCCTCAGCCGTGCCGCGCAGAGTCGAGATGCGCTCGATCGTGGCGTCGAGCCAGAGCCGATGAACGGTGGGGGGAGTCACTTCAGCACCCTCTCCAGCTTCATGGCCCGGCGTGTGTCCGTGATCTGCCCCGTGTGGTGCCCGTTGTGGAACAGCACGCGGTGCAGCAGCAGGCGCAGCACCACAGGCGTGCGCGCCGGGCCCCACGGGATCTCCCGTTCCAGGTCCGCGTCGCTGGCGTTCTCGATCGCCAGCGCGATCCGCTCGCACGCAGCCTCGAAGATCTCCCGCCCGCGCGCCAGAGTCGGGTAGCCGCCCGCGTCCGACGATGGCTCGGAATCGAACGCCACGCTCTCGGTCGCGTAGCGCTCCGCGTCGCCGCCGCCCGCCGGAGTACCCCCCTCGATGAAGTCAGACCCCGGAAGGCCCTCCCCGTCCAGTATGCCGGCGACACGGTGCATCGTCAGCGCACAGTGCCCCAGGCACCACGCCGGGTGGTTGGGCAGCACATCGAACTGCTGCGCACGCTCGTCTTCCCCGATCCCGTCGAGGTAGCGCGTCGTGAGCTCCTTGGCGTAACGGAATCCCTCTGCCAGCGCGGCCTGTCTGGTCATCCCGCGTCCCTCCCTCGCTTCAGTCGGTCCCCGCGGCACCCGCGCGACGCGCCGCCTCGGCCATATCCGCCAGCAGGTCGCGCGAGGCCTCCGTTCCGAGCACCGTGCCGTGCGTCGTGCCGGGGACGATCGTGATGTACCCGCCGCCGGGATCGCCACGCTCCGTTCCCACTCCCAGCGCGTCGAGTTCGCCCTTGAGCTGCACCACCGCCTTGTGGAGCGCCCACTCGTCCTCATCTCCGACGATGATCCGCACGCGCTCCGCGAAAATCGGCGCGAATCGCTCGGGATCCCGGCGGAGCATCCCGACGATGTCGAACCGGCGCGACCACTCGGCCGCCTCCGGGTCGATCCGCCCCGTCTCCGGGTCGAAGAGATCAGCGGGCCATCCCGTCTCTTCGTTCCGCGGCGCAAAGACACTCAGCCACGAGTCCCACTGCTGCCCCGAGCTGTTGCCCGGGCCCCACGCCTCCTCGAGCTGGTTCTCCTGGAGGATCGTGGTCAGCCACTCGCCCCGCCCCTCGTCGTACCCGTCGAAGTTGCTGGGGATTAGCGCGCCGTTCTCGTCGACGTAGAAATTCACCTCGTAGAAGCTCGCCTCCTGGAAGTGCTCGAACCCCACCGGGTCCGGCGCCGACGAGAACCCGTGCCCGAACACCTCCGGGTAGCGCACCGGCAGCCACACCGACGACCACCCGCCCGACGAATGCCCCCGCACGATCCGTGCCTCCGGGCTCGCGATCAGATTCAACTCCTCCTCGAGCGCCGGCACGAGTTCCTCAACCAGCGCACGGCCGCACGGCCCGTTGCTCGCCGAATCCACGAACAGCGTGTGCCCGTTGGCCGATTCGGGGTTTAGGACGATGATGAACGCCTCGCGCGACAGCGCGCGCAGGTCCGGCGGCGATCCTTCCGAGCGCGTCGCCCGAGCGTAGAACGCTGCCGACATCTCGTCGCCCCCAAAGCCGGGCACGATGTACACCGCCGGGTACGCCCGCCCTTCGTCGTAGTCGAGCGGGAACACAATCCCCGTCCTGTGCAGCACGCTCCGCCCGTGGAACTCGCTCAGAAGCGCCGACTCCATCGAGAACCAGCGCACGCCGTCAATCTCCGGCAGGTCTCTCTCGGCGATCACGCCGTCGAGCACGATCTCCGCACCACCGACGATCTGGCCCCTCTCGATGCGGAGCGTCACGACCTCCGAGAACAGGTTGCCCGGTTCGCGACGCCAGTTCGAGTCCAGCGCGAAGCGATCGAGCACCGCCTGGGCGCGGTACTCGCCGTCCGGAAGCGTGCCGAACGTCACCACGTTCGCGGCCCCGCCCGCAGGCACGCTCAACAGATCACCGGGGGCCACGCCCTCGACATCCGCGCCCACGATCGGCAGCGGGTGATCGAGATACGGGCCGTCGGCCGGCGAGTCGTCGGCATCCAGGCCGCCGCCCACCGGCGCCATATGCACGCGCAGGCGCCCCGAGACGGGTCCTCCCGCGTCGACGTCCCCGATGCGCACGCTCAGACGCACACCCTCGGGCCACTCGCCGAGTTGCGCTCGGCAGTGCGCACCGATCATCATCACAAGAACACAACTGCT
Source organism: Phycisphaerales bacterium (assembly GCA_028289195.1). Lineage (GTDB taxonomy): Bacteria > Planctomycetota > Phycisphaerae > Phycisphaerales > UBA1924 > JANQQR01. Next base: position 51,286 of record JANQQR010000025.1, read on the forward strand.
CACCAGCAACCGGGACATACAAACCCTCTCGTGCAGTTTCGAACGCTTGCGGAACCGACGGCCTTCCGCGACGCTGCACCCGTGGCGCGCCAGCAGGAAACCCAGCACATCGTCGGCGACTGGTACGAGTATCCCTCGTGGTACGACATCCTGCACAGCGCCGGCACCGCCGACGAGGTGACCGGCCTCGAGGCCATCGAGGACCGGTTCTCGAGGGCCAGACGCGGCGCATCGGCTCCCTCCACCTGGCTCGAGCCCATGTGCGGCACGGCCCGCTACCTGCGCGTCGCCGCGTCCAGGGGTACTCGCGTCGTCGGCCTCGACCAGAACGAGCGCATGCTCGCCTACGCCCGGGAGCGCTTTGAATCAGGCGGGCTCCCGTCGCGCCTCCTGTGCGCGGACGCGACCGCATTCACGTCCCCCGTGCGCATCGACTTCGCCTTCTGCCTCATCAACTCGCTCCGTCACCTCGACTCCGATCGCGCGATGCTGGATCACTTCGCTTCGATCGCCAGCGCGCTCAAGAAGGGAGCGGTCTATGCCGTGGGCATCGATCTGGCGATGTACGGCGCCGAGTTCCCCAGCGAGGATGTCTGGGAAGGCGCCCGCGGGAGGTGCGCCGTCAAACAGGTGATCCAGTACCTCCCCGGCGACCGGGACGAGCGGACGGAGCGGGCCATCAGCCACATAGAGGTGCGCACCCCCTCCGGCTTGCGCACACTCGACACCGTGTATCCCCTGCGGACCTACGACGAGGCCCAGTTCCAGCGACTCGTCTCCCGCTCGGCGCTGCGGATCGTGGCCCTGTCCGATCCCTGGGGCGACGACCCGGTGACCGGTGCGGGCGGGGTGATCGCGGGCAGTTACCGGATCTACATCCTGGCAAGGCGGGAAGACCCTGAGGGCCTGTGGGAGGGGCCCGGGTCCCCGAGCGCCGTCTGAGGCCGCCGGGCGTGCCCGCGTCGTCACGGGGTGTATGCTCTCATCAGCACGGGTGCGCGGGTGGCGTCACCTACCAATCGGTCCCAGGAGCAGAGCTGACCATGTACAAAGCGATCGCACTTGCCGCGCTCGGCGCATCGCTCGCGTTCTCCGGCGGCTGCCGCAGAACCTCGCACCAGACCGTCGAACTCGACCTGGCGCCCACCACGGGCATCCTCGCGCTCGACGTGGACCACTTCCGCGGCGACGTCACAGTCTTCGCCGGCTCCGGCGATCGCACCATCGAGATCCAGGGCACCGTCCGGATCGACGGGGGCAAGAACAAGGCCCACAAGCGCCGGATGCACGACGCCGTGTCCATCGACGCCCAGCTCGAGGAAGACGGCGCACGCGGCATCCTGCGGGTCCGCACCTCCAGTGAGCGCGCCGTCTACGACGACCATCGCATGCACCTGACCATCCGGGTCCCGCGCTGTGACGGCGTGCGCATCGAGAACCACTGGGGTGCCGTCAACGTCTACGACGCTGCCGGCTCCGCAGAGATCCACGCCACCGCCGGCCCCATCCAGTTCCTCACGACGCACCCGATCACAGACCCCGTCGTGCTCACCGCGGTCGACGGCCTGATCTGGTACCAGGTGCCCGACGGCTCGACCGGCGCGTTCGACCTCCAGACCCTCGACGGCCACATCTGGTACCGCGAGCGCGTCAGCGGCATGACCACCGACGCCGTCGCGACACCCACGACGTTCCAGGGCGTCCTCGAAGACGACACCAACAGCGTCATCGCCCGCACCAACAACGGCGATATCAACGTCTGGGTCGTCAACGATCCGATGGCGATCCGCCGGGCGTTCCCCAACGCTCGGCCGAGCGTGCAGGACAAGCTCTTCGGCCAGACCTCACGCAGGCACCGGCGCAACCTGCCGATCGATCACCCCGAGGTGACCGGCCTGAACGAGTGGGCCACGCGTCGCGCGTTCCAGTACGAGTAGGGGACACCGAGAATCCGGTCTGGATCAGGCGCCGTCAGCGCGCTGCAGGTTCGCCGCGTACCGGCACAGCTGGTCGACGATGAACTTCTGGTGCTTCGGGTCGAAGCCGAACTCGAACGCCATGCCCGCGTAGACGCGCTGCAGCGAATCGATGTGCGTGTGCTTCAGGCGCCCCGCAACGCCGAGCGGCGCGGGGATGTCCGGCTCGAGGTTGATGCACATCCAGAACAGGCGATCCGAGTCGAGCTTGGGCCTGTCCTCGGGCTCGATGAGCAGGCCGGCGCCGCCGCCGCCCACGTTCACGAGCTTGGCCCCGAACGACGGGCCGACCTCGGGGAGCACGGGCGGCTGCGAGGTATCAACAGCCCGCCCCGAGATCGCCGCCTCGTTGAGGTCCTGGATATGCACGCGGTTCGCGGCCTCGGCCATCGCCGCGGTCTGGGAATCCAGCAGCGGGTAGCACTCGACCTGCGGCAGGTTCAGCCCCACGGTCGTCACGCGATAGAAGTTGCGACGCTGGCAGCGCTCGACATTCTCCGGCATCGGGAGGCGCAGCCCTTTGGTCTGGCGCCCGTGACGAGACGTCACGTCCACGAGCCCGAGGTTCTGGGTCTTGAACATCCAGCGGTTCTGCCCGATCACGATGATCGCCACCAGGTCCGAACCCTGGTTGACCTGGATCGGCTGGCCGAACGCCGCCGGCTGCTCGACGACGATCGACTCCTCATCGAGGCTGAGGATCCGAACGCGCCAGATCAGGTTGGCGATCTCGCGTTCGACCTGCGGAGCACCCGCGAGGCTGATCTCCAGAGCGCCCCCGCGCTCGTAGAGGCTCTTGAGGCTCCGCTTCCAGTTCTCGGTCCGAAGTCGTGTCGCGGCCATGCGTGTGAGCTCCCCGGCGCGCACGAACGGCACGCCGAGCGACGCATCGGCGCTCCCCAGTTCAGGCTTAAGGTCTCGGCGCTGGCTCCCTAGTCCTCGGGACCGGTGAGCGCGATCAGGTGGGATTCGTGCATCCTGCGAGGCGTTCCCCAGCCGGAAACCCGCGACAGGAGCTCGAGTTCCCCGAGTGTCCACAGCCGGAACCGCGCGTCCGATTCTCGGACGCTCCAGTCGCCGGGGTCGACATCGTCGCCCGATCGGAGCGCAAAGACGTTGTCGTCCTCCGCCCAGATCAGCTGCGATCCGCCGTCCTCGCTGACACCCTCCTGCCAGTTCCCCTCGGCGATCTCGGGCCACAGCGAGCCGGGGATGTCATCGATCACGAACACGCCGCCGGCACGCACCGATGCACGCAGCGTGCCCAGGAGATCGACCGCCGCTCCGATCTCGTGCGCCTGCATGAACGTGTGCCCGAGACACAGCACACAATCGAACACCCCATCCGGGGGCGCCCAGTTCCGACCGAGGAAGTCCTGCTCGAGCACCTCGATGCCGGCGCCGGACCCGGCGAGCAGCGTGCACGCCTCGGGGTCGCTGTCGATCGCCACGACCCGGTGACCCGCCTCAGCAAGAGGAACCGCGATGCGTCCGTCCCCGGCGCCCAGGTCGAGCACGCGGGCGCCCGCGCCAAGCAGACCGCCCAGCCCCGCGAGCTGCGCGCTGTGTTCGTCTTCGGAAAGGGGAAACCAGTCCTCGCTCGTCATCCGCTCACGCTAGCGGAGGCGACGGCTCGATGCTTTCAAGCTCGCTGAGGCGTTCGCGGATGCCATCCAGAAGCCCGCGGGCCATGTCGAGGTCGGCGTCGTCCACATCCTCGCGCCCGTATCGGGCCGCGTAGTAGAGCGATGTCAGGCGCTGAGCGTCTTCAGATAGCACGCCGTCTCGCTCGGCCAGTTGGCCACCAAACGCGAGGGCCGGCACGGACGCCTGGCGGATCAGGCCGGCCTTGTGGAGCACGTGGAGCATCTTGTCGTGGATCTCCATCAGCGTGCGCGTCTTGGGCGACAGCTCCTTGAGCGAATCATCGCCCGCTCCCAAACCGAGCAGCGGCTTGATAGCCCGCGTTCCGTACGACACGACGACGTACGCAAGCGACGTCAGCAGCGTCGACACGAGCACGATCGAAAGGAACGAACGCGCCGCGGCCCCGATCGAGTCGCGGTCCGCCGTGGCCCCGTTGTCGGTCTCGTTGAGCAGGCGCTCGCCCACCCAGTTGTTCACCGCCGTCAGCAGCATGACCCGATTCTGGTTCGCCGACTGGAGCGCCTCGTCGCGATCGAAGGTCACGACCGAGCGGATCCACGCCAGCTGGAAGACATCGAAGACCTTGCGGATCCCCGCGAGCCAGCTCCCTCCGCCCGAGTGCAGGCGCTCGATGTCCTGCTGGGGCGAGGGGTCGAGCACCACCCAGCGACCGGGGCTCACCTCGACCTCCGCCCAGGCGTGGGCGTGGTTCTCGCGGACGATATACTGGCCCGCGGCGTCGATCTCGCTGGCCACGTACCCGGTGATCACCCGCGCAGGGATCCCCACGCTCATGCACATCGCCGCGACAGCCGACGCGAAGTACTCGCAATGCCCGCGACCGCCCAGCTCCTGGTCGAAGAGGAACATCTCGATCGGGTCCTGCCCCGCCCGCGGCGCGACCATGGTGGTTGTGTACAGGTAGTTGTCCTGCAGGTACGTCTCGAATGCGCGAGCGGCCGCTTCGTGCGTGCGTGTCGATTCGTCCAGCGGGATCCGCCGGTCGGCGATGATCTGCTCCGCCAGTTCCTGGATCGGCCCCTCGATGAACGGGTTCGCACCCCGGGTGGGGTCGTCCGGCGCCTCGGACTGGTGAACCCAGGCCGGCGCGAACTTGTTGAACTCCTGGAGCGAGATGATGTCCTTCTGACGCAGCACCGCGATCCAGTCGATCGCCTGCGACACGCGGTTCCGGACGTGGTCCGACACGCCCCGCGAGTTCTCGCTCCATGATCGGAGCATCCACCCGCGCTGGTTGTACTCCCGGCCCGAGTCCTGCCCGTACGGCGTCGAGACGACGGTGTACCTGCGATAGTCGGCGCTCCGGGCCGAGATCACCGGCGTGAACGTGCCCCGGTAGCTGTCGTACCACACGCGCGCCCGGCGTTCGCTCTCCAGGGCGATCGTCTTCGGGCGCCAGACCGTGAACAGCGACGGCACGGTCTCGGCATGAATCGAGATCTCCTGCGTCAGCCGCGTCGTCGTGCCACGCGGCAGTTCGCCGAGCACCTCGCCCGGGCCCATGTTCCGATGCCCCGATGCGCCCCCCTGGACCATCTCGTCGCGGGCGTTGCGCCCGTGCCCCGCCGCCTGCCAGCGGCCCTGCTCGGCGTTGTAGATATCCAGCACCGCGCCGCGCAGGTAGTGCTTGCCCGAGGCGAGGTGCGGATCTGGCTCGGCCGTCACGCGCATCTCGAGCACAACCCGCGTCGATTCGGTGATCAGACCCGAACTGCCGAGCTGCACGTGATCCCGGAACCCGGTCGTCGCGTTGCCCTTGGGACGCCCGGCGAAACGCCCCAGCGCGGTCGAGTCCGACCCGATCCCCCGCGGCATCGCGACGAACACCGGGACGCTCAGGCCGAACGTGAGCACGACGGCGCCGAGCACCAGCCAGCGCATGTCCGCCCCCGGACGCCGGCCGGAGACGACGACGTGACGCACGGTCCCGTGGTCGTCCACCTGGCCGAGGTACAGCTGGAACAGCATCAGCGTGACGATCAGCGTCGGGATGTACAGCAGCAGCGCGAGGCCGAACTCCGCCGAGACGCTCGTCAGCGACGAGCCCACCACGAGCATCACGCTCATGATGATCGTCATCGCCTGGTCCCGCGGGCGTGGGCGCTCGAACAGCTTGACGAGTTGCAGCCACACCAGATAACGGCTGATGGTCGGGATCGCGTCCTCGGGGTTGCCCGTCCAGGACAGGCCCATGCCGACCGTCACCAGCACCACGACGAGGTTCAGACCCCAGCGGGGCACGAACAGCGGGTTCGGCCCGCTCGCCAGCACGCGAGCCGCGACGATCGAGGCGATCGCCAGCGCCACGTAGACCATGTTCTCGTCCGCGACGGCGAACACCAGCACGCCCAGCGCAACAACGAGGTGGTACGAATTCAGGAACCGGGAGTGGATCTTCACCGGGGCGCCTCCGCGTGCTCGTTGGTCGCGGGCTCCAGGCCCTGGTCTTCCCGATCATCGACCGCCAGGCGCGGCGCGTCGGCCGCGACCACATGGCGGGCGTGGGCCGGAGCGACCGAGGGATCCAGGTCGCCCGAGTGGATCACCACGCACGCCGCGCGGGACACCATGCGCCCCGCCTCTGCGCCATCAACCGCACGCTCGGGGCCGGCGCTGGGATCCAGGCGCGCCAGCGCCGAGAGCAACGCCAGCCTGTGCTTCGAGCCCGAGTTGATCGGGCACACCAGACCCTGCGCCGGAGCGATCAGGCCCACCTCCGAGCCGATCTGCAGCGCATCGACCGCGAGGCTCGCGCCGATACTGATCGCCGACTCGATCTCGCGGGAGTCGTCGCGAGGGTCGATGTTGAGCATGATCCAGATCCGGCCGCCCGACTCACGCGTGTGCTCGCGCACGACGACGTTGCCTGTGCGCGCCGTCGACTTCCACGCGATCCGGCGCAGGCTGTCGCCCGCCTGGTACTCGCGCAGCCCGTAGAACTCGTCCCCCGAACCCTTCTCATCGACCGTCGTCGCGCCGTAGGTCCCCTGGCTCAGCAGACTCGAGGCGATCTCGCGCCGGAGGCGCAGCAGGCGCGGGTAGACGTCCAGCGAATCCCGCATCGAGAAGGTCACGCTCTTGCGCAGGATCCCGAACGGGAAGCCCGAACTCACCCGTAGCGCGTCGAACGTCGCGCACCCGCGACGGTGGGGGGTCACCACGCAGCGCACGCGCACCGTCTCCCCCCGCCCCACATGCAGCACCGGCCCGCCCGCCGGCGACATCATCGTCGGCCACGTCGGGCGCGCGCCCTTCGAGCGACGACCGACCCGCACCGCTTCTTCGACACGCAGGCCGAACAGCGGCATCAGCTTGTTCTTGTTGGTGATCTCGTACGCAACCGACGTCGGGCGCCCGGCGCTGGCGGCATCGGGCAGAACCCGCTTGACGCGGATGCCCATCATCATCGTCCCGCTGATCAGTCCAGAGACGACCAGCGCCCCGACCGCGAGACCGAACACCAGGAACAGAAGGTTGTTCGTCGCGGCGTTGGACGCGCCGATCCCCACCAGCAGCGTCGCTCCGAGGTAGAGCACGCTGGGCAGGCCGAAGTGATAGCGCCGCCGAACCTTGGTCATGACACCCGAGTGTACGACTGAAACTTTGGCGAGGATTCCAAAAAGACCTCCGGATATTCCGATCAGAATCCGAACATCGAAGTCAGCGGCCGCCGCCGCCGCCGAATTCGCGGATGTCGTCCTCGATCGTCCGCTCGCCTCCGAAGTCTCGCAGGTCGTCCTCGATCGTGCGGGGCTGGCCGTTGTTGCCCGGCGGATCGTCCCCGGGGGCCATCACCACCAGCAGGCGGCGCGACTTCTTGGGCAGGTCGAACACGCCGTGCGACGATCGGAATCCCGATCGCCGGGCGGACACGCTCACCTCGAATTTGATCAGCCCGGCTCCGACTTTCTTCACGGGCACGCGCACCGCGCCGTCGGCCCCGCTGAATTGCGGGTTCATCCTCTCGCGGTTCAGGTCGCTCGGTTCGACGATGAGATCCACCTGGGCGCCCTCGACTGCCGGCCAGTCGAGGCGGGGGTCGTCCTTGTCGACCACGGCGACGTAGCTCACATCGCCGCTCACGACCCGGCCCTTCAGCGAGTAGCCGCCGCAGCCGCCGAGGAGCAGGCCGAGCACCGCGACGATTGGAAGCACCAAGAGCCTTGATCGCTCGGTCATTGCTGCGTTGCCTCCTCGGTCGGTTCGCTGGGTGCGCCCTCGGGTTCCGAGGGCGCGTCGTTCGCCGTCTCCGCGTCCGGGTCGCTGAACGAAGGCGCGAAGTCGTCGACCTTGGGCAGGTCCTTGATGCTCGCCAGCCCGAATGTCTCGAGGAACCGCTTGGTCGTGCCGTAGAGCATCGGGCGCCCGAGTTCCTCGGCCCGGCCGGTGATGTCCACCAGGCGCTTGTCGAGCAGCGAGCGAACGACCTCACCCGTCGCCACGCCGCGGATCGCCTCGATCTCCGCCCTCGTGATGGGCTGGCGATAGGCGATGATCGACAACGTCTCGATCGCGGCGCGGCTGAGGTTCTGGCTCGCGGCGATCCCGTGCATGGCAGCCAGCACCGGCGCCGCCTCGGGCATCGTCATCGCGCGATACCCCCCGGCCGTCTTCTCGATCCGGAACGCCCGTTCCCCTGCCTCGTAGGAGGCATTGAGACCGTCCACGGCCTCCGCGAGAAGTTTGTTCGTCGGGGCGCCGGGCTCCAGGCCCAGCGCTTGCGCCAAACGCGCTGGCGGCACCGCCCGGTCGCTCGTGAGCACGAGCGCCTCGAGCGCAACCCCCAGCTTCTCCTCGGGCACGGGAGGCGTCAGCAGACCCGAATCGGTGTGGCTCTCGTCCATCGGGGCAATGCTAGCCGATCGGTGCGCTCGCGAAAGTTCTTGCCAGCACCGCGCAATCCGCGCATCTACGGCGTGCCGAGGCCTACACTGGCCGGCCCCAGCGCTGATGGGGAGACCCGAGGAAACCTTGCACCAGGCCACGAAGGACAACCACACCTTCGGCGATGCGCGCGCCGCCATCGCCGAGATGATGAACGTCGCGCTGCCCGCGGTCGTGACGATGCTGTCCTACACCGTCATGCAGTTCGTCGACCTGGTGATCGTCGCCCGGCTCGGCAGCGCCGAGGCCATGGCGGCGGTCGGCAACGGGGGCATCGCGGCCTTCCTCCCCGCCGCCGCGATCTTCGGCATCGTCGGTGTCGTCAGCACGTACGTCAGCCAGAACCTCGGAGCGGGCACGCCCGAGCGGGGCTCGTCCTACGCCTGGAACGGCCTCTGGCTTGTCCTCGGTGTCTGGCTGTTCATCCTGCTGCCTTTCGCCACCGTGCTCCCGAGCGTCCAGGCGGGGATGCGTGACCTGCTGAACCTCGAGATCGACCCCGCCGTGGCCGAACTCGAGACCGTCTATGCGCGGTACCTGATCGTCGGCATGGTGTTCACCATCGGCGCCCGCGCCATGAGCCACTTCTTCTACGGCGTCCACCGGCCCCGCATGGTCATGGCCGCCGCGATCACCGGGAACCTCGTGAACATCCCCGTCACGTGGGCCCTCGTGCTCGGCGCCTGGGGCCTCCCCGAGCTCGGCGTGCCCGGCGCCGCGATCGGCACGATCATCGGCGGGTTCATCGAATTCACGATCCTCTTCGCGGCTTTCCTCTCGCCCTCGTTCGATCGACCGTTCAAGACCCGGCGCGCCTGGCGAATCTCGCTGAGCGAGATCGGCGACATCTGGCGCATCGGCTGGCCGGCCGGCCTCATGTTCGGCAACGAGCTGTTCTGCTGGTGGGTGTTCATGTCGGGCCTCATCGCCAACTTCGGCGTCGAGCACAACACCGCCGGCTTCATCACCCTCCGCTACATGCACCTCTCGTTTATGCCCGCCGTCGGACTGTCGATGGCCGTGACCGCGGTCGTAGGCAAGTGCATCGGCATGGGACGCACCGACCTCGCCCAGCGCCGCGCCTACCTCGGGCTGGCGATGTGCATGGTCTACATGGGCGCCTGCGCCCTGGCCATGGTCGTGTTCCGCGAGCCGGCGGTCCGCCTGTTCCTCGAGCACGGCGCAGGGGCCCACGCCCCGGGCCAGCCCGGAGGCTTCGACCCCGAGCAGGTCGACGAGATCGTGCGCATCGGCAGCGTCGTGCTCATCCTCGCGGCCGCGTTCCAGATCTTCGACGCGATGGCTATCACCATCGTTGGAGCCCTGCGCGGCGCCGGAGACACGATCTGGCCCGGCGTCGCTACCGCCGTCCTCAGCTGGACGTTCATCATCGGCATGGGCTGGACCCTCATGATCCTGTTCCCCGAGCTGGGCTCCATCGGCCCGTGGATCGGAGCCGCCTGCTTCATCATCGTGCTGGGCTCGGCGGTCCTCTGGCGCTTCCTGGGCGGCAAGTGGAAGGAGATCGACCTCCTCAAACGCCCGGTCTCCGACACCGAGCGGGCCATGCGCGAGCCCCCGCTGGCCGTCGACGCCGGCGAGGGAATCGTGCCCGAGTTGCCCCTGACCGACACCGCCACCACCGAGCGACCCCCGAACACTTGAGAACCGGGCTCGTCAGCCGTAAACTGACCGATTCCGCTCGCGGGACAGCCGGGCGCCGCCCGCGTCCGCCCCGCACCCCACACCCCGAATGAGGACAACAGCTCGATGACCACCGAGAACCCGATGGACATCGTCATCGGAGGCGGCTCCGGCGACGCCCAGGCCGCCAGCGAGTTCGTCAGCAAGGCCCGCCAGGCCCGGCTCGAAGGCGATCGCGAAGCCGCTGTCGAGATCCTTCGCCAGGCCGTCAACGCCGACCCCTCGTTCGTCCCCGGCCTCTTCGAGCTCGCCTACGAGCTCGACCTGCTGGGTGAAGAAGAAGAAGCGATCGCTCTCTACGAGCGCTGCTGCGACCAGACGCCGGCGCCCGTCAACGCCCTGATGAACCTCGCGGTCCTCCACGAGGACCGGGGCGACTACGCCCGCTCCGAGAAGTGCCTCCGCCAGGTGCTCGACACCAACCCGAACCACGGACGTGCCCGCCTGTTCATGAAGGACGTTCAGGCCTCGCGCATGATGTTCATCGACGAGGAGCAGGACCGCGACCTCGCCAAGCGCAACGCGCTGCTCGACACGCCGGTCACCGACTTCGAGCTCAGTGTCCGCGCCCGCAACTGCCTCAAGAAGATGAACATCCGCACCCTCGGCGATCTCCTGCGGATCACCGAGGCCGAGCTGATGGCCTACAAGAACTTCGGCGAGGCCTCCCTGCTCGAGATCAAGAACATGCTCGCCGCCAAGGGCCTGCGCCTCGGCCAGGGCCTCGAAGAGCAGCACCGGCGCGTCCGCAAGCAGGTTTTCGATTCGCTCAAGGGCTCCGGAGGCGAGGCGATGCTCGGCAAGAGCGTCACCGACCTCAATCTCAGCGTCCGCGCCCGCAAGGCCCTGCAGATGCTGGGGGTTCAGACCCTCGGCGACCTGGCCGCCCGGACCGAGGCCGAGCTCATGGGCGTCAAGAACTTCGGCGCCACGTCGCTCGACGAGGTCAAGGAGAAGCTCACCGAGCACGGCCTCGGGCTCCGCGATCTCGAATTCTGATCGCCGCGCCGCTCTCTGAACATCCGCACTAGACGGGCCGCTCCCGACCCGCGAAGATGTCTCCATGCTCCGAGCGCGGATGGAGTCGCTGCTCAGATGGGCCGAGGTCGGTCACGCCCCGGCCGCGGCTGTGGTGTTCATCGCCGCCCTGTGGCTGTTCACCGCCCTCGCAGAGCCCGTGCTGCTCGCCCAGGCCGGGGGCGCACCGGCCGACCCGCGTGTCCGCTCCTCCATCCTCGGATCGTCGCTCGAGCCATCGGTCCGCGTCCGCGTTGCCAGCGAGCGCACCGAGATCGAGGTCGCCGGGCCCATGCACGTCATCGCCTCGCTCATCGGGCGGGACGGAGGCGTGCAGCTCGTCCGAACGCCGGTCAAGATCACGCGCACGGCACGCTCCTGGGTTTTGGAGGGCGCTTCCGGGCGCACACGGGCCGTCGCCTTCGTCGGCGCCGACGAGCGCCGCGCCCCTCTCAGCCTCCGCGCGCTCGGCCCCGACATGCTCACCATCGCCGGCAAGGACCTTCCCGGCGAGATCCGCCTCCTGCCCGACATCGTTGGCACCACCGATCCCCTCGGCCCGGTGTCCGACACCAAGTTCCATGTCGTCGAGCACATCGGCCTCGAGACCTACCTGCCCGGCGTCATCGCCAAGGAACTCATCTCCGGCTGGGACATCGAGGCGTTCAGGGTGCAGGCCATCGCCGCGCGCAGCTACGCGCTCCACGAGCGCGAGCGCAGCATGAACCTCGGCCAACGCTGGGATCTCGAAGCGACCGAACTCGATCAGGTCTACGCCGGCGCGACGACGAACCCGCGAGCCCTCCAGGCCGTGCGCGACACGAGGGGCATGGTGCTCACCTGGCGGGGCACGGTCCTCCGGGCGTACTACTCCAGCACCTCGGGAGGGCGCTCGGCGTCGGCGAAAGACGTCTGGCCGACCGGGCCCGGGTTCGAGTTCAACCTCGCCGGCCCGATCCAGGGCTACGGCTCCGATGAATACAGCGTCGATTCGCCCCTCCATCGCTGGACCGTCGAGCGAGACGTCACCAGCCTCACCCGGCGCCTCCGCGCATTCGGCAAGGACCGCGAATTCGCGATCCGGTCGATCGACCGCCTGGCCGGGGCGAGCGTCGCCGGCACCAACGAGTTCGGGCGCCCCAATCGCTATCGCATCACCGGCAGCGGCGGCACCTGGTATGAGCTCAGCGCCGAACAACTCCGCATGGCCTGCAACTGGACCGGCTCCAGCGGGCTCCCGGCCGTCGATCGCAAGACCCGCGTCAACAGCGGCGACCTCGGGATGGAGGTCAGGGGCGGCACCGTCTTCATCCGGGGGCGCGGCTTCGGGCACGGCGTCGGCATGTGCCAGTACGGCACCCAGAAGCAGGCCAAAATGGGGCGCACAGCCTCCGAGATCCTCATGCACTACTACCCCGGCGCCGAACTGAGCCGGGCGTACTACTAGCCTGAGGAGTCTCCTAATGTGACAATTTGGTGAACCACCGACCAATTCCGCGCGGTTTCGCCGGATTTCGGTTGCCCGGCCCGGTGACCTGGAGCAGACTCACCCCTTGAGAAGAGTCTCCGCGCGATCGTGCTGGGAAACCGGCGCGCGGAGGAGGGAAGAATCCGAGTTGAGTCGGGAGGAAGGCACGTCATGCCTCATCTCAATTCTGTGGTCGCGCGCGCTGTCGCCGTGGGAAGCGTCGTCGCGTGCGGGTCGGTTGCCACCGCCCAGCCACTGTCTACCGCGCTGTCCAGCGAGTACCTCATCATCGCCCTCGAGGTGCTGAACGGGAACACGGACGTCGCCACCAACAACTTCGAACTCGGCGCCAACAAGGCGCCGGTGCCCGCCAACACGTCGTTCATCGACAGCGGCGGCGGCCCGACGCTTGAAGGAGCGGTCCCGGCCCTCCCCAGCAACGCCATGGCGTTCTTCCAGGGCGTCGACTACAGCGGCAACGTCGCCGTCACCGACCCCAACGGAGAGTTCGAGCTGCAGGACGTCGGCGTCTACGCGAACCCCCAGGTTGGCATCCGCGTCGCCGGCACCAGCACCAGCCTCAACAAGTCCAGCAACGCTTTCTTCAACGATCCGAACATGTTCCCTAACACGTTCGACATCGGCACCCAGACCGGCACCAACGTCAACCCCGGTGATGCCGTGCAGTCCACCAGGATCGACCCGGACGGCACACCCGGCAACGCGGGCGTGACCTACGGCTTCGATTTCACGAACCTGCTGAACGAGCTGGGCGCCGCCGAGATGGCGATCAACAGCTACGCCGCGACCATGACCCTCGACACCGGCGGCGACGGCAAGATCGACTCCGACACGACGGTCACCCTGTCGTCCGGTCTCAACATCATCGACATCGACACCGGCGGCGGCAACGATTTCCTGATCGAGAACTCCAACTTCGTCATCGACGGCCCCGCCGACGCCTTTGCAATCTTCCGCATCACGGGCATGGACAACATGCTCATCTCCAACGCCAACGTCATCGTCAGCGACACCATGGGCAAGAACAACGTGCTGTTCTTCGCCGGCGACGAGGACAACGACGGCACCAACTTCAGCTTCAGCAACACCCTGCTCAACGGAGCCGCGTTCTGGAGCCTCGGCAACTCCGGCTCGATCGACATCAGCAACGCCCAGGGCTCCACACAGCTGGTCGCCGACATCGTCGATCTCGACAACGTCCGCTTCACCCGCTGGGCCTTCAACATCCCCGCCCCGTCGACCGGACTGCTGATCGCCGCGGGCGCCTGCGTGCTCGGACGCCGCCGGCGCTAGTCGGCTCGCTCAGGGATTCACTGGAACCGGGGTCGCGCTTCCGATCGATTCAAGATCGATGAGGTTCAGCGGGCCCACGCCGTCACCGCCCACCTCGTTCCACGGCGCCTGCGGGTCGAGGAATCGCCATCGCAGTTCCTGATCGTAAGTGAACATCTGGATGTTCGGCCCCGCCGAGTTTGGCCCCTTCTGGATGGTCATCCGGTCGTGGCCGACCAGAAAAACCGCGTCGCGCACCTGACCGCCCATGGGTAGAGAATTCCGGAACGGCGAACGGTAGCCGGACTCGTTCCACCTGTAGCGCGACGCCGAACCCCCATCCCATCCCAAGTCGAGGTGGGGCCACGGAATCACCGGAATCGCCCGCATCGGGGGCGCCTGCTGATCGGGCTCCCGGCTTCCGTCAGGACCCCCGCCAGCCAGAATGAGTGTTAGGAGCAGAGGTTCCATGTTTACCTACTGGGATTCTACCGACCCGATTGCCCCGCGCCGCTATCCTCTTCGCCCATGCTCACCAGCGTGAAATGGCTGAACCGGCACCTCGAGGGCCCCGCCGGCCCGGTGTCGCCCGACGAGGCGGACGAGGTTCTCACCAACGTCGGCTTCCCCATCGAGGGACGCGAGGACGTCGCCTCCGGCGACATCCAGCTCGACGTCGAGCTCACCTCCAACCGGGGCGACTGCCTGTGCCACTTCGGCCTCGCCCGCGAGATCGCCGCCGCAACGGGCCGCTCGCTCCTCCCGCCTGAGATCAAGAACGAGAGCGCCGTGACCCCCGGCCCCGGTACGGCCGCCTCGGTCACCAGCGTCGACAACCAGCTCGCCGCCTCCGGCGACTGCCCCCGGTTCACCGCCCGCGTCATCAAGGGCGTCAAGGTGGGCCCCAGCCCCGCGTGGCTCGTCGAGCTTCTCGAAGCGGTGGGGCAGCGCTCGATCAGCAACGTGGTGGATGTCACCAACTTCGTGCTCATGGAGATGGGCCACCCCTGCCACGTGTTCGACCTGAACACCCTCGCCGAGCAGCGCCTGGTCATCCGCGGGGCCCGCGCGGGCGAGAAGCTCACGCTCCTCGACGAGGCCGAGTACACGCTCGCCGAGGGCGAGATGGTCGTCGCCGACGCCGAGCGCGCCGTGTCCCTCGGCGGCATCATGGGCGGGCTCGACACCAGCGTCACAGCGAAGACCACCGACGTCCTGCTCGAGATGGCAACCTGGAACCCCGTCCGCGTGCGCAACTGCGCCCGCCGGCTCGGCCTGCGCACCGACGCCTCGCACCGCTTCGAGCGCTACGTCGACGCCCGCGACATCGATCGCGCCTGCCTCCGAGCCGCCGAGCTCATCGCCGAGCTCGCCGGCGGAAAGCTCATCGACGGGATGATCGACGAGGGCAGCGCCCCTGCGCCGCTGACGAGCGTCGACATGCGCGTCGCCCGCTGCGAGCACCTGCTTGGTATCCGCGTCGAGACCGCCGAGATGGTGCGCCTGCTCGAGACCATCGGCCTCGGCATCGATCTCCAGGGCTCCGGCCCCGACGCCGTGCTCCGCTGCACCATCCCACCGCACCGCCACGATCTCACCCGCGAGGCCGACCTCATCGAGGAGGTCGCCCGCCTCAACGGCTTCGACAAGATCGGCGTCGCGCCCTCGCTGGATGTGCATCTGGAACTCGACCACCCCGAGGACTGGGCCCTCCGCGAGCGCGCGATGCGAGAGCTCAGCCGCGTGCTGACTGGCCTCGGCTTCTACGAGACCGTCACCTTCAGCTTCGCCTCCCAAGCCGAGTCCGAGCTGTTCCTGCCCGAGGGCCTGCGACTGCTCAAGGTCGACGAGGAGCGCCGCAAGGGCGCGCCCTACCTGCGCCCGAGCGTGGTCCCCAGCCTGCTGACCTGCCGCAAGGCCAACCAGGACGGGCAGGTCGATCTCGACGGCGGCGTGCGCCTCTTCGAGACCGCCAGCGTGTTCGCCGAGATCGACGACGCCGAGTCGTTCGGACGCCAGACCATCGAGAATCGAAATCTCGCGCTGCTCGTCGACGCTCCCGGCAAGGCCGAGGGGCGCCAGCACGCGATGCGCGTGCTCTGCGGCGCCATCGCCAGTGTCGTGCGCGCGATGGGCGGACCCGACGCAAAGCTCGCCATCGAGCCCAGCGACAAGCAGTTCGCCCCGGTGTGCAAGGGCGAGACGCTCGCGTCGGTGTCGATCAACGGCACGCACGCCGGGTACGTCCTCACCATCGCCGGCCCCACGCTCAAGCAGTGGGACCTCGACGAGCCCGTCGTCGTCAGCGAGATCAACCTCGATGCGCTGATCGCCCTCTACCCGCCCCGCGCCCTCGCCCACGAGCTGCCCAAGTTCCCGGCGATCCGGCGCGATCTCAGCCTCATCGTCGACGAGCCGGTCACGTGGTCGCGGATCGAATCGACGATCGCCGGCGCGAACCCCGAGATGCTCACCGGAGTGGAGTTCGTCGGCGTCTATCGCGGCAAGCAGGTCGGCTCGGGCAGGAAGTCGATAACCCTGCAACTCGAGTTCCGCGCCGCCGATCGCACGCTCCGCCACGAAGAGGTCGACGGCCCCGTCGAGTCGATCGTGGCGCGCCTCAGGTCGTCGCTGAACGCCGAGCTACGCGTCGCGGCAGGGGCCTAGGGACGCCTGACAGCTGATTCTCAATCGATCGATAGGTGTGTGTTCGGTGTCGCTCCGGTCACCCCGCCGGAACAGGGGCCGCGCCTCATATACTCGGGGAGGGCCGGCGCACGACGCGACGCCCCTCGAACGCCGCACATAGGAGGAGCCCCCATGACGCCGACCGCCAGCGCCCAGGCGCGACCCGACGCCGCAGACGCCCGCGCGACCGACGCCGACCGCCCGTTCATCTGGATCGACGGGAAGCTCCTCCCCAAGAGCGAGGCGGTGGTCAGCGTCTTCGACCACGGACTGCTCTACGGCGACGGCTGCTTCGAGGGCATCCGCGTCTACCAGGGCAAGATCTTCAAGTGCGACTCGCACATCGAGCGCATCTTCCGCAACGCCGAAGACCTCCACATGATGCGCCAGGGCGGCGACAAGTTCGGCAACGGGGGCAAGGGCTTCCCGTATTCCAAGGCCGAGATCCGCTCGATGATGGAACAGTGCATCGAGGCCAACGGCATCAGCGAGGGCTACATCCGCCTGATCTTCACCCGCGGCGAGGGCACCCTCGGGCTCAACCCGTTCGCCTGCCCCAAGCCGTGCGTGATCTGCATCGCCGACACGATCCGCCTCTACCCCGAGACGCTCTACGAAGCGGGCATGAAGGTCATCGTCGCCAAGCGGCCCCGCACCCCCAGCGTCTGCCTGAGCCCGATGCTCAAGAGCCTCAACTACCTCAACAACATCATGGCCAAGGTCGAGGCGCTCTCGGTCAACTCCGGCAACGAAGCGCCCGAGGACGAAGTCTTCGAGTGCATCATGCTCCGCTTCTCCGAGAGCGGCGAGAAGATCGTCGGTGAGTGCTCCGGCGACAACCTCTTCATCGTGAAGGACGGCGAGTTGTTCACCAGCCCGATCGAGGTCGGCATGCTCGACGGCATCACCCGCGCCTTCATGATCAACGAGCTGATCCCCGCCCTCGACCTGAAAGTCACCGAGCGTCCGCTCACGCTCGACGAGGTCATGAACGCCGACGAGATCTTCCTCACCGGCACCGCCGCCGAGGTGATCGGCGTCCGCCAGGTCGGCGAGACCAAGATCTCGGGCGGCGAGGGCGCGATCACCAAGCGCCTCCGCGAAGCCTTCCGCGCTGTGGTCATGGGTCCCGAGATCCCCACGGACTGATCGCCCCGAGCGCCGATTGCCCTATCTGTTGAGTTCGACCGCCCGGTGCGCCGGGTACCGGTCGCCCGCCGCGACTCCCGGCCGGAAGTGCCGGTCGATCGTCGCAAGGTCGTCCCGCGAGAGCCGGACGTTCCCCGCAGCGACATTCTGCTCGAGCCACTTGCGACGCTTCGTGCCCGGGATGGGCACGATCGAGAACCCCGGTGACGCGCCCTCGTTCGACTCGGCGTCGTTCTGGGCCATCACCCACGCGATCGCCAGCTGCGCGGCGCTCGCGCCTTTGATCTTGGCGAGGTTGTCGATCATCTCCGCCAGGCGCAGGTTCTTGTCGAAGTTCTGCGACTCGTAGCGCGGCGTGCGCTTGCGATAGTCGCTGTCGGGCAGGTCGCTCATGTCGCTGATCGTCGCCGTCAGCATGCCCCGGCCCAGCGGGCTGTAGGCCACGAAGCAGATCCCGAGCTCCCGGCACACCGGCAGGATCTCCGGCTCAGGGTCGCGGGTCCACAGCGAGTACTCGGTCTGCAGCGCCGCGATCGGGTGCACCGCGTGCGCCCGCCGGATCGTCTCGGCGCCCGCCTCGCTCAGGCCGATCGCCCGAACCTTGCCCGCCTCTACCAGCTCCTTCATCGCCCCGACGGTCTCCTCGATCGGCACCTGGGGGTCGACGCGATGCAGGTAGTACAGATCGATCACATCGAGATTCATCCGCTCGAGCGACGCGTCGCAGCTCTTGCGGCAGTACTCCGGCGTGCCGCACACGCCGATCCACGCGCCCTTGTCGTCGCGCACCAGCCCGAACTTGCTGGCGATCACCAGGTCCTTGCGCTGCGGCCCGTCTTTCGGGAGCGTGTGCACGCACTCGCCGACCAGGCGTTCGTTGGCGTGCGGGCCGTACACGTCGGCCGTATCGAAGAAGTTCATCCCCAGCTCGACGGCTCGGTGAAACGTCCGGATCGACTCGGCGTCGTCGGGTGTGCCGTAGGCGTCGCTCATGCCCATGCAGCCCAGGCCCTGGCCGGTGACCTTGAGCCCCGACGTCCCCAACTCACGCATCTCAAGCGTCTGGTTCATGCCCGGATTGTACCGGTCGCCCCCGGCGCGTCGGGGAGGCCGCCCCGGGGCGCCGGGCGATCAGATCTCGCCGTCGGCGACGTCCAGTTCGCGCACGCCGCGCTCGCGCCGCATGATCTCGACCTGCTCGCGCAGGATGTCGCGGACTCCCAGCGGGTCCTTGATCGCCGGCAGGGGCAGGCGCGGGTGGGTGCTGTCGGAGGTGATCAGCGTCACCGTGCCCAGCCCGACGATCCGCTGCAGGAACGGCTGGTGCAGCGTGATGTCCTTGACGCGATAGATCTCGATGTCGTCGTAGGTCTTGCTGAATATGCCCGCGGACAGGCGCATCCGCTGGCTCGTGAGCTCGAACGTCGTGCAGCGGATCGCGAAGTAGCGGTACAGCGCCCACGGGATCGGGATCACGAGGATGCACGCGACGAACGGCCAGAAGTTCACCCACTGGCTCGGACCGCCCAGCCAGATCGACTCCTCTTTCCCGAGCTTGCCAATGGGCACGTCTTCGACCATCGCGCTTCCCCTTTCGATTGTCTTCTTCGGAAAACGCCCCGCGCCCTTGTGAATCACCCCGCCGGGCCGGGCTAGAACCGCTTGTGGGCCGCTCGCTCTTTGGGCGCACCGAGCCCTAGGATCTTGCGGGCCAGTTCCAGATCGCCGGGCCGCGTGATCTTGATGTTCCGCGCGTCACCCTCGACCGTCACCACCGGCTCGCCGAGGCGCTCCACAAGCGACGCGTCGTCGGTGCTCGTCAGGTCGTCCTGCCCGTAGGCGCGGCGGATGAGGTCCAGCGCAAACACCTGCGGCGTCTGCACCAGCACGAGGTTCTCCCGCGGGACCGTCTCTTCGACCTTCCGCAGCGAAGAGTTGTCCTTCCCCGCCCCGCCAAGGATCGCGTCCAGCGGGTCGACTTCCTCGTCGACCTCCGCCTTGGGCTCGACGCGCTTGATCGTGTCCGGCACGTCGATCACCGGGATCGCCGCCCCGTGCTTCTCGCCGGCCTTCAGCACCCTCCCGATCATCTCGACCGGCGCGCACGGGCGTGCGGCATCGTGCACCGCAACATGGGTGCAGTCGTCGGGCACGAGTTCCAGCGCGTTCTTCACGGTCTCGTAGCGGTGCGACTCGCCCCCCTTGCACACCTTGACGCCCAGCAGGCCGAGCTTGTCCCCGTGACGCTCGATGAACGCCTCGTGGTCCTCGGCCGGTCCCGCCACGATGATCGAGTCGGTCTCGTCGAGCTTCTGGAACAGCTCGACCGTGCGCTGGAGCACCGGCCGCCCGCCCAGGTCCTCGTCGACCTTGCTGCGCATCCCCCCCGACGCGCGATAGCGACTGCTCGATCCGGCCGCCGGGATGATCACGCAGAGCCTCATCCGGGCCATCCTACAGCCGCGCACCGCTGCTATCCTTCGCCCCCATGGCAATCGTCGTCTTCCAGCACAGCGATCAGGGCAGGCCCGGACGCCTCGGGCTCACCCTGAGGGACCACGCGTTCAACCTCGAGATCTACCGCCCCGACAAGGGCGAGCCGATCCCCGTCGACCTCGACAATGTCGACGCTGTCGTCTCCCTCGGCGGGTCCCAGAGCGTCGGCGGCCCAGAATCGTGGATCGCCAAGGAGATGGACTTCATCCGGGCCGCACACGAGCGGAGCCTCCCGGTGGTCGGCCTCTGCCTCGGCTGCCAGATCGTTGCCGCCGCGCTGGGCGGCGAGGTCTCCCAGATGGAGTCGCCCGAGGTCGGCATGCTCGACGTCGAGATCCTCCCCCCGGGCCAGACCGACACGATGCTCGCCGGCGTCGCGTGGCGTATGCCACAGTTCCAGATCCACGGCGACGAGGTCAAGACGCTCCCGGAGGGCGCCGTCTGCCTGGCCCGAAGCGAGAAGTGCGACATCCAGGCGTTCCGTGCCGGAATGCGGACCTACGGCTTCCAGTTCCATTTCGAGTGCGACCAGACCGGCGCCGCGTCCATCGTCAGCGCCGACAAGGACATGCTCCACCAGGCCGGGCGCACCTCCAAGGAGGTTCTCGAGGAGATCGAGTCGCGCTACGAGATGTTCGCGCGCCTCAGCGATCGCATCAGTCTCAACATCGCGACCTGCCTGATCCCCAAGGTCGCCACCATGGTCGGCTGAGGCCACGTGGGTTCGCGACTCTCGATCTCGCCGCCACCGGACTTCGACTTCGCACGCGACGTCTGCTCCTACGGCTACTTCCTGCTCATGCCCAACGAGTGGGACCCGACCACCCAGCGGATGCGCCGCCCGCTGCACGTCGAGTCTGGCGTCGCGGTGTTCACGCTCAGCCAGCCCGGCGGGCGGGGCAAGCCCGTCATCGCATCGTGCGATCGAACGCTCTCCCGCTCCGAGCAGTCGGACGCTCGCGCACAGATCAGGCGCATGCTCCAAATGGACGACACGGGCGTCGGCGCGTTCCACAAGGTCGACCGGCGCTGGAAGAAGGGCGGGCGGGCCCGCCTGTTCCGCAGCCCCACGCTCTTCGAGGACCTCATCAAGACTGTCACCAGCTGCAACGTCACCTGGCCCAGCACCGTCAACATGAACCGGCGCCTGTGCGAGACCATCAGCCCGGCGTTCCCCACGCCCGCCCAGCTCTCGCGTCGCAAGCCTCAGACCCTCCGCGCCCGCTGTGGCGTCGGCTATCGCGACCAGCGACTCGTCGATCTGGCCCGCCTCCACGTGCGCGGCGAGATCGACCCCGCTTGGCTGGAGGACCCCGGCGTGCCCGACGACGACGTCTACAAGTTCCTCCTGGGCCTTCCCGGCATCGGGCCCTACGCCGCGGGCAACGTCCTGCAGCTCCTCGGGCGATACTCGCGCCTGGCCATCGACACCGAGACGATCCGCCACGCCAAGACCTACCTCGGGCTCACCGGCACGGACCGCCAGATCACCAGGGCCGTCGAAGCCCACTACGAACAGTTCGGTGCCCACAAGTTCCGCAGCTACTGGTTCGAGCTCTGGGACTTCTACGAGGCCAAGCGTGGCCCCGCCTGGACCTGGGAGCCCCGAACCACCGGAGCGTCCTTTACGGCATCCAAGCTCTAGAATCGCCGCCCGGCACGATCGGCCGCCCTATCGTTGGGGCTCCCCGCGAGCGCCTTCGCACCCGCGACCGCCAGACCGCCGACCCCGCGGAGCCCATCGTTGGCATCAGTCTCCACGCCCCACTCCAAAACAGCGTTCCTGCACGGTCGCTGGAGCCCGGAAGACGCCGCGCGTCTGTACGGCATCGCCGACTGGGGCAAGGGCTACTTCGGCGTCAGCTCCCAGGGCCACATGCTGGTCCACCCCGAGCGCGACGCGACCCGGGCGATCGACCTCGCCGAATTGGTGCGCGGGCTCGCCGACCAGGGCGTGTCGACCCCTGTGCTCCTCCGCTTCGACGACATCCTCGCCGATCGCCTGCGCGAGATCCGCGCGGCGTTCGACACCGCCGCCGAGCAGGAAGGGTTCAACGGCGGCTACAGCTGCGTCTACCCCATCAAGGTCAACCAGCAGCGCCACGTCGTCGAGAAGATCCGCGATATCGGCGCCGACCTCGGATTCGGGCTCGAAGCCGGCAGCAAGCCCGAGTTGCTCGCCGTGCTCGGCATGACGACCGACCACCCGGACATGCCGATCGTCTGCAACGGGTTCAAGGACCGCGAGTTCCTCGAGACCGTCGTCCTCGCCCACAAGCTCGGTCGGCGCATCTACCCGGTGGTCGAGAAGTTCAGCGAACTCGAGAGGCTTCTGGACATCGCCGATCGCTACGACGTGCGACCCACCATCGGCGTGCGCGCCAAGCTGTCCTCGCGTGGCGCCGGGCGCTGGGAAGCCTCGGGCGGGGCGCGCTCGAAGTTCGGGCTGTTCATCTACGAGGTGCTCGCGGCTCTCCGCCTGCTCGAATCGCGGGGCATGGCCGACTGCCTCAAGCTCGTGCACTTCCATCTGGGCAGTCAGATCTCGGACATCCGGGCGCTCAAAAACGCCATCACAGAGCTCGCCCATATCTACTGCGAGCTCCACCGCCTCGGCGCCGGCGTCGAGTGCATCGACGTCGGTGGGGGCCTCGGCGTCGACTACGACGGCAGCCAGACCGCCTACGACTCCTCGGTCAACTACTCGATCGCCGAGTACGCCGCTGACGTCGTCTATCGCGTCAAGTCGGTGTGCGACGAGCGTCACGTGCCCCACCCGCTGATCATCTCCGAGAGCGGACGCGCGATGGTGTCCTACTCCAGCGTGCTCGTGTTCGACGTGCTCGGGGTGTCGCGATTCGATGCGCTCCCGGCCCCCGACGAGCTTGAAGCAGCCCAGGCGGCCCTCAGCTCCGACGAGGAAGAGGTCCCCCAGCCGATCGTCGATCTGCTCACGACCAGGGAGAACCTCACCGACCGGAACCTGCTCGAGAGCTACCACGACGCGATGCAGGCCCGCGACGAGGCGATGAGCCTCTTCTCGCTCGGGTACCTCACCCTGCCGATGCGCGCCGTCGCCGAACGTCTCTTCTGGTCGATCGGGCGCCAGATCCTCGAGCGCAGCGCGTCGATGGAGCGCTACCCCGAGGAGTTCGAGCAGCTCCCGGCGATCCTGAGCGATCACTACTTCTGCAATCTCTCGATCTTCCAGTCGATGCCCGACTCATGGGCGATCGATCAGCTCTTCCCGATCGCGCCCATCCATCGGCTCGACGAAGAGCCCACGCGCCGCGCGGTCCTGGCCGACATCACCTGCGACTCGGACGGCAAGATCGACCGATTCGTCGACCGACGCGACGTCAAGCGGACGCTCGAGCTCCACGCACCACGAGAGGGCCAGCCCTACTACCTCGGGGCGTTCCTGCTGGGCGCCTACCAGGAGATCCTCGGCGACTTGCACAACCTCCTGGGCGACACCCACGCGGTTCACGTGTCGCTGGGCGAAGACAGCAAGCCCGAGATCAGCGAGATCGTCGAGGGCGACACCGTCCGCGAGGTGCTGAGCTACGTGCAGATCGACCACGCTCAACTCCGGACGGACATGCGCCGGAGCGTCGACGGTGCCGTCAGAGCAGGCCGCCTGGATTCCAGCGAGGCCGAGGCACTGATGACCTTCTTCGAGGCCGGGCTCGACGGATACACCTATCTTGAAGAATGACCCCGGCGCGAGACCGCCGGCACGCGCCACAGGAGCACGACATGCCCACCAAAGCCGAGCTGTTGTCCGTTGAAGTCGAGCACGTCGACCCGACCGCCTTCGACGCCCGCCCGATCATCGACGCCTACGCAAAGACCGCGTTCCAGGCCCGCAATCTCGCGCGGGCGTGCTCGATCACGAGCGAGATGCTCGCCGATACGGACTGCGCCGTCGTGCTCACGCTGGCCGGCTCGCTCGTGTCCGCCGGCATGAAGAAATCGATCATCACCCTGATCGAGAACAACATGGTCGATGCCATCGTCTCCAGCGGCGCCAACATCGTCGACCAGGATTTCTTCGAAGCGATCGGCAACCGCCACTACGTCATGCCCTGGAGCCCCGAGGCCCCTGAGATCGACGACAAGACCCTTCGCTCGATGTACATCGATCGCATCTACGACACGCTCATCGACGAGGAGGCCCTCTCGGACTCCGACGACCTCCAGACCGAGATCTACGACTCGCTCGAGCCGGGCGCGTATTCCGGACGCGAGATCGTCGACGTGCTCGCCCGCCACGTCGAGGATAACCACCCGGATGCCGAGTCCATCATCCTCAGCGCGCGGCGCAAGGGTGTGCCGATCTTCCTGCCGGCCGCCAGCGACTGCTCGGCGGGCTTCGGCGTGCTCACCCACCTCGTCCGTCGCGAAGC
Organism: Phycisphaerales bacterium; assembly: GCA_028289195.1. Classification (GTDB taxonomy): domain Bacteria; phylum Planctomycetota; class Phycisphaerae; order Phycisphaerales; family UBA1924; genus JANQQR01. The sequence goes on from JANQQR010000025.1 coordinate 76,038, forward strand.
CGAGGGGCGCCCCGGCGTTTCCTTCGATGTCGCCAAGGACTTCCACGAGCTCACCAAGCTCAAGCTCGCCTGCAAGGACACCGGCATCCTGATGATGGGCGGCGGCGTCCCCAAGAACTACATCCAGGATGTCGTGGTCGGCGCCGAATTCCTCGTCGAGCGCGGCTACGCCCCCGAGGGCTCGGGAACCTCGATGCACAAGTACGCCGTCCAGTTCACCGTCGCCGATGCCCGCGACGGCGCGCTCTCCGGCAGCACGCTTCGCGAGGCGTGCAGCTGGGGCAAGGTCGACGTCATCAAAGAGCAGATGGTCTTCGGCGAGGTCTCGACCATGCTCCCGCTCCTGGTCAGCGACGCCTACCACCGAGGCCAGTGGAAGTCGCGCCCCGAGCGTCGCCTCGCGGACATCTTCGAACAGGCGACCGTCCGCTAGGCCAGGTCCAGATCGACTCCCGGCAGCAGGTGGCGCTCGACGAATCGCCGGGTGCTCCACACATACCGCTCCTCAGCGACCCGGCGCCCCGCGCTCCCGAGCGCTTCCCGCTCGGGGGGGTCCCGCGCCAGACGCGCCATGAGCGATGAGACCTCGTCCGGCGCGTCGGTGCCCGAGACGAGGTGCCCCCCGGCCCCTCCACGCTGGGGATCGATCTTCTCGACGAACACCGGGATCGGCGTCGCGATGATCGGCAGTTCTGTGAGCATGCCCTGCACGATCGCCTGGCTGAAGGTCTCGATCGACGAGAGGCACAGCAGCACATCCATCCGGCGCAGCAGTTCGGCAACCTCGTCCAGGCTCATCCACGGGTAGGCGATGATCCGCTCGTCGGCGTACTCCGGCATCTCCTTGTACGACGCCAGGTGCAGCCGGCAGCGATCACGCACGTCCTCCGGCAGCCGCTCGAATGCGCGCAGCGCGACATCGTGCCCCTTGATGACACCCGGCAGGCGTCCCAGCAGACAGAAGTCGATCGGTGCGTCCGGCGACTTCGCCTCGGCGCGCGGGTAGAACAGCTCGGCGTTGGGAAGCCCGTACATCACGCCGATGTCCCGGCCCAGGCGATCGCGGAACCCCGACGCGACGAAATCGGAATTCGCCACGATTTCGACCGGCAGCCTGCCAAGCACACGCACCAGCGACGCACGAGGCTCGCGATGCGCAAACACCACGTACCGGCGCGCCAGCTTTCCCCCAACCGCCGCGAGGATCCCGGGGATCAGCCCGCCTCCCGGATTCCCCAGCAGCATCACGTCGAACGGGCCGCGTGACTTCGCGGCCCGCACCGCGCCCACGCCGGTGCCCACGACCTTCCCGATCTGGCGCACCCCGATCACTTCTACGCTCTCGGGCAGCATCGCGCCGAGGCGCTCGGCCCAGCTGCGCTCGCAGGGCACGGTCACCCGCAGCCCCATCTCGGCGAGCTGGCGGATCAGGTCGATGCGGAACAGCTCGACGCCGTGCACCGGCTTCCCGCCGCGCCCGCGGCAGAAGCCCTGCTCGAGCACGCACACGGTCGCGGGCCGGTCCGGGTGCTGATGTGAAGGATCGGCGTCCATGAGCCAGCGCGCCAAGGTACTGCAATCCATCCGCCGCCGGGCCCGATTGGGTAGCATGGCCGCCCCCGAAGGAGGAGCGCGTGCTGCACCCGATCCGAGTGCTGATGACCGAGATCGTCGATTACGCCGGCCTGTTCCCGCCGGCCAAGCTCGACATGCGCACAACCGTCGAGAACTGGGCCCGCTACGTCTCCTCAGAGCACTCCTGGATGCTCGGGCGTCTGATCGTGCCCGTCGCGCGCCTCGACGAGTTCGAGGAAGCGGTCGACGAACTGGGCATCGCGCCCGGCCCCGGCGACGACGCATGGCGCATCAGCGGCCTCGTCGCCCTCGACACCCTCGACGCGCAGATCGATCGGATCTTCGCCTTCAATCGCGCCCGCACCCTCGGGACCGACACCGAGCAGGACAGCGCCGCCGCCGAGTCGGCTCCTGACGGCGAGCTCTCGCTCCCCGGGTCTTCCGGCGGCATGGTGATCGACGCGATCGAGCTCAAGTGCGCGAGCGCCGCGGACATCGACACCGCCATGCGCATCATCCCCGAGCAGCTCGAGCCATACATCGAGATCTCGCCCGACGCCGACGTCCGGGGGCCGATCGCCGCGATGGCCGGCACGGGCGCGCGAGCGAAAATCCGCACCGGCAGCGTGGTCGCCGACGAGATCCCCGGGCCGGGCCAGGTCGCCTCGTTCATCCACGCGTGCGCCGCCGCAGACGTCGGGTTCAAGGCCACCGCCGGCCTCCACCACCCGATCCGCGCCGAATACGCGCTGACCTACGACGACGATCCGCCCCGCGGCGTGATGTTCGGATTCCTGAATATGTTCCTGGCGGCGGGATTCGTGCGCGCCAAGATCCTGGACGACATCGAGGCGGCGCGCCTGCTCGACGAGCGCGACCCCGAGGCGTTCACCTTCGACGACGACGGCATCGCATGGCGCGGCAAGCGCCTCGATACCGCCGCGATCGCTCGCGTGCGTGAGACGTTCGCGACCAGCTTCGGCTCGTGCTCCTTCGAAGAGCCCGTCGAGGACCTGATCGGGATGAAGCTTCTGGCCGGAGAATGATGAGCCGCCCCGCGCCGGGCGCGGCAGACCGCAAGGAAAGGCGAGGGCAGACCAATGCCATTCGAGATCGACGACACCCACGACCCGAATCTCGAGAGCTGGGTCGAGTCCGCCAACGAGACCGACCACGACTTCCCCATCCAGAACCTGCCCATCGGGCGCTTCGAGGAGCTCGATGAGGACGGCGACCCCACCGGCGACACCCGCGCCGCCGTCGCCATTGGTGACGAGGTCGTCGATCTGACGATGCTCTGGGAGGCCGGTCTGCTCGAAGACCTCCCGCTCGACCTCGACGAGGACGAGTCGCTCGACACGATCGACCTCGACCTCGGCTCGCGGCTCGAGCTCAGGCGCATCCTCAGCTCGCTGCTCAGCGCCGGCGCCGACGAAGAGGTGCAGGACTCCGTCCGCGAGTGCTTCATCACCGAATACACGGACATGGCGATCACGACGCCGTTCGACATCGGCGACTACACCGACTTCTACGCCTCGGTGTTCCACGCCACCAACGTCGGCTCCATGTTCCGGCCCGACAACCCGCTCCTGCCCAACTACAAGCACATCCCCATCGCCTACCACGGACGGGCATCGACGGTCGTCGTGAGCGGCACCGACGTCCGGCGCCCGTGCGGCCAGACCAAGGCAGACGACGCCCCCGCGCCCTCGTTCGGGCCCTGCAAGCTCTTCGATTACGAGCTCGAGGTCGGCGCGTTCGTCTCGCCCGGCTCCGAGCTCGGCTCGCGCATCTCGATCGAGGAAGCCGAGGAGCACCTCTTCGGCATCTGCCTCGTCAACGACTGGTCCGCCCGCGACATGCAAAAGTGGGAGTACCAGCCGCTCGGTCCGTTCCTCGCCAAGAGCTTCGCAACCACGATCTCGCCCTGGGTGGTCACGATGGAGGCGCTCGCCCCCTTCCGCAGCCCCGCAATGACGCGCCCCGCCGGCGATCCCTCGCCCCTCCCGCACCTCTACTCGCGCGACAACGAGACGACCGGAGGCGTCGATCTCACCCTCGAGGTGCATCTGGCTTCCGAGCAGATGCGCCAGAAGGGCCTCCAGCCCGCGCTGCTCAGCCGCGGCACGTTCCGCGACATGTACTGGACCCTCGCCCAGATGCTCACGCATCACACCTCCAACGGCTGCGAGATGCGCGACGGCGATCTGATCGCATCAGGCACCGTCAGCGGCACGACCCGCGAGTCCCGGGGCTGCCTGCTCGAACTCACGTGGAACGGCGATCCCTTCGCCGACCCAAAGGTGGTCGTGCCCGGCACCGATCGCACGCCGATCGAGCTGCCGACGGGCGAGAAGCGCGTCTTCCTCGCCGACGGCGACGAGGTGTTCATCAAGGGCTACTGCCAGCGTCCCGGCTACCGGCGCATCGGCTTCGGCGAATGCCGCGGCATCGTCCTGCCGGCGAACGAGTAGCGGCGCGATCCCGCAGATTCTTTGGTCGCGGGCTCATGCCCGCCCCCGCGCACGCCGATGACCGGCGTGCGGCTGCGTTCGCGCACCCGCACATCTCCATGCACTCAGACGCCGCACGGAACCGCCGGGGGGAGCCGTGCGGCGTTGCCTTTTGGGATTCGCCGAACCCCGCTACTGGTCGATCGCCACGTCGAGTTCGAGCGTGATCGGCTGGAAGCACGCGGAGTCGTCGCACGCCTGGTAGGTGAGCGTGATGATCGGGCGCCCAGCCCACACCTCCTCGGTGCGCTCCAGCGTGATTGTGCCCCTGAACGTCCCGGTGTGCACCCGCAGCGTGCCCTTGTCTTCCGGAGGCAGCGCCGAACCGTCGTACACTTCGGGCTCGGGGAACACCGCGCTGGCCGCGACGCCCGCGCCCCCGTCGATCCGGACGGACAACGGCACGAGCCCTTCGACGCCCGGATCGCTCGCGGTGATGTGGAATCCCTCGGAGATCCGGATCTCGATCGCGATCGTCGCGGGCTCCCCGGGCTTGACGCTCACCCGGTCCGTCGCCGCGAAGACCTCCACCGGATCGCGATCCACGAACACCCGGTCGTCATCCTCCCTGCGCTGCGACGGTCCTGCGTCCGCAACGGCTCCCGACTGCAGCATCCGGTGCAGGGCCCGCGTCGCGTTGACCGTGGCCAACGGCGATTCGCTGATCGCGCCGCTCGTCGCGGCTAGCACTTCGCGGGCTCGCTGCAGGGTCGCGCCGTCGCCCGTGCGCTCCGCCAGCGAGACGAGCGTGTTCAGCATCACGCTCTGCCCGGTCGGCACCGCCCCGTCGTAGGTCGACCGCGTGCGCACGATCAGGTCGCTCTGGCCGGCGAGCGTGTCGTGCAGCAGCCCCGGCATTCCCGGGTCCTCGAAGCGTGCGAAGGCATCGTCGATGAGCGCCGAGGCGTCTTCCAGATGCGATCCGCGATCCATGCCGAGCGCCTCGCGCGCGTCGTGCAGCGCCACCAGCGCGCTGGCCATGAAGGCGTAGTCTTCGAGGAACGCGGGGGTCTTGGCGACCCCGCTGTGTGCCGTGCGCAGCAGCCCGCCATCCCCGTCGCGCATCGATCCGAGCACGAACGCCGCAGCCCGCTCGGCGTGCTCGATGTAGCCCGGCTCACCCAGCACCCGCCCGCCGTCGGCCATCCCTCGGATCATGAGCCCGTTCCAGCCTGCAAGGATCTTGTCGTCGAGGCCCGGCTGATCACGCTGCATCCGCGCCTGGTACATCCGTTGGTTGACGCCGCCGAGGCGATCCTCGAACGCACCAGGACTCAGGCCCATGCCCTCCGCCACGCGCTCGGGCCGGGAGGCGAGGAACAGCACGTTCGTCGGTGCATCCTCCGGGTGGTGGGGGTCCTGGAAGTTCGGGCCATCGGCGACGCCGTAGACCTTCGCGGCAAACACGGCGTCCTCTTCGCCCAGGACCTCGGTCAGTTGTTCGCTGGTCCAGAGGTAGTTCTCGCCCTCGCGCGTATTCACCTCGGCGTCCTGCGCCGAGTAGAAGCCCCCCTCCGGAGCCGTCATCTCGCGCAGCACGTAGTCGAGCGTTTCCCTGATGATCTCGGCGTCGTAGGCATCGCCGCCCTCGTCGCCCACCCGCGCGTAGCTCCGCGCATAAAGCGAGGCCAACTGCCCGTTGTCATACAGCATCTTCTCGAAGTGGGGGACCAGCCACCGCTCGTCGACGCTGTACCGATGGAACCCGCCGCCGACCTGGTCGTACATCCCGCCCATCGCCATGCGGTCCAGCGTGTGGCGCACCGCCCGCGTGAGCGACGAGCGCACGGCCGGGTCTTCAACTGTCGGAAGGGCATCGAGCAGGAACTCGACGAACACCGGCTGGGGGAACTTCGGCGCCTGGCCGAATCCGCCGTGCTCCCGGTCGTACATCTGAACGAGTTGCCCGAGCGCCGCGCCGACCTGCTCGGAACCGACCGGCGTCGGCGCCGCCCGCTCCCCGAGCATCGAGCGCACGCCCTCTGTCACCTGCTTGGCCTGCTCGAGCACCTGCTCGCGCTGGCCCGTCCACGCCTCGGAGATACCCATGAGCACCTGCGGGAACGCGACCATTCCTCCGCGCTCCTCGGCCGGGAAGTAGGTGCCCGCGTAGAACGGCTCAAGGCCCGCATCGTCTTCACCCCGTGCGCCGGGGGGTGTCATCCAGACGCTCATCGGCCAGCCGCCGCGCCGCGTGAGCAGCTGGACCGCAGCCATGTAGATGTCGTCGACGTCCGGGCGCTCCTCGCGGTCCACCTTCACGCACACGAACCGCTCATTCATGATCGAGGCGATCGCCTCGTCTTCGAACGACTCCCGCTCCATCACGTGGCACCAGTAGCAGGTCGAGTACCCGACGCTCAGAAAGATCGGCACCCCGCGCCGCCGTGCCTCGGCGAACGCCTCCTCGCCCCACGGCCACCAATCAACGGGGTTGAACGCGTGCTGGCGGAGGTAGGGGCTGGTCTGGTCGCCGAGCCGGTTCGGCTCGCGCTGGGTCTGCGTGTCGGGGGGAGAGGCCATTGAGGGCTCCTGAATGGAGGGGAACAGCGCCAGCAGGCCGCAGAGGGCCGCCGCAGCGCAGCGCCGGACGCGATCCTGCTGGTCCATGGGCCCACTCTAGGGCGGCCCTGGGGCTCAAACACCGTGCCTTGCCTTGGTGTTCGGGGATTGGTATCCTTCTCGCCCTTCATCAGGCGGGGCCCAGCGCCCACCGCCAGGAGATTCGCGATGAGCAAGCAGTGCTACTTCACCGGCAAGAAGACCTCCTTCGGCAACACGATCACCCGCTCGGGTGCCGCGATCAGCACGGGCGGCTTCGGTCTCAAGACGACCGGCGTCAACCGGCGCACCTTCAAGCCGAATCTTCACAAGATGACGATCCTCGTCGACGGCAAGCCCGTCCGCACCACGGTCAGCGCCAAGGCCATCAAGTCCGGCCTCGTCGTCAAGCCGCTCAAGCGGAAGTACGGCTACACCCGTCTGCAGAAGGAGCAGGGCGCCGCCTGATCAGGCCCGCCCCCTCTCGCTAACGACCCACCGACGCCCGCCTTCGTGCGGGCGTCATTCTTTTTCGGCTTCGCCGCTTTCGACGGGCGCGAATCGATCAAGAAGCGCGAATGTGACCGCCTCACACAACTCGCGCGCGCCGCCCGCGTTCACCGCGACCACGACGGCGCAGTTCCGATCCGGATCGATCGTCACCCACGACGTGAACGTTGGCCCGTCTCCCTGCACCTGGTCGATCCGCGTCCCGCCCCGCCCGCGCGACCACCACCCCATCGAGTAGGTCCCGTCGATCGGGTTGTGCAGGCGCTTGAAGACACTCTTCTCGACCTCCACCCCGTCTTCACGTTCGAGCCTCAGGCCCGCCAGGTGGAACCGCGCGTACGCCGCGGCATCGGCGGCGTTCATGCGCACGTCCATGCCCGGCTCGAGCGCCTCGGGGATCCGAAACACCTTCGGGGCCACCGGCACGAACCGCTCTCGATTCTGCGCATGGCCGAATACTCCGCCGTCATCCCCATCGGCTGGCCACCCGAACCCGGCGCTCTCGAGGCCGAGCGCGTCGAACACGCGGCTCTGAAGCAGATCGCGCCACTCCAGCCCGCTCCAGCGCTCACAGACCGAGGCGACCACCGATGGGCTCGCGTTGCTGAACACGAACTGCACCTGCGGCTCGGCAACGGGGTCGGAGCCGACCAGCCGTTTGACGAACGCTCGCCGGGATCTGGAGCCACTACCCGGGAGCGATTCGAGCATCGCGAACTCCGGCGCATCGCCTTGTTCAAAGGGTGCCAGCCCGGCGAGATCGTGCAGCAGGTCCTCGATCGTCACATCGCGCCGCGTCTCGTGGATCGACCCATCCATCTCTGGCAGCAGTTCCGGCAGCGGCATGTACCAGCTCAGCAGCCCGTCGCCTATCAGCCCGGCGACGACTACCCCGGACATCGGGCGCGCCAGCGTGCCGAAGTGGAACGGGTCGTCCGGTTCGAGCGGCACGCCGGTCAGCACGGAACGGACTCCCGAGCAGCCGAGCGCCAGCAGGCCATCCTCGTCCGTGACAGCCGCGACCATCCCCGGCACGCCCGAATCCGCGACGTACCCGCCGAGCTCGAGCTCGATGATCTCATCCTGTGCCCACGCGCTCGGCCCCGACGCGCCGATGACCACCCCGGCGCCCAGCATCAGCCCGCAGCGGAGCATCGGATCACCGCACGCGCTGGATCTGCTCGTGGGTCGTGCTCTCGAGTCGAAGCGCGCCGCCCGGGCCCTGGTTGAACATCAGCTTCATCGAAGACGTCACCTCGCTCGACTCGAGCTTGCCCTCGACGTGGTTCCAGGCGCTCTCGCCCAGTACCGAGCTCTCGTTCATCTCCACGCGCTTGAACGGGCCCTCCGGCCGCGGGCCGAGATCGATCTTGCCGTCGATACCGATCGTGGCGCGCTGGTCGTCCATCGCCCTCACCAGGTAATCAACCTGGAATCGCAACGCCACGCCGCCGTCGGTCACGAACTCCTTGCCAAGGTCGCGCCGCCAGCGGCTGCCCACCTGCCGGATCGCCTCGCCGGAGTAGGTCGAGAACAGCGACTGCAGGTTCGCGCGCACCGCCTGCGGCGACACGATCGCCGCCGCCAGACGCCCGAACTCGCCCTCGGTCGTCACGCTCTCGGGCCTCGTCACCACCATGATCTCGCCGATCTCGAAGGTGTCGTGCGACGCCGAGGCCACCTCGACCATAATCGGCGCGCCGACGATGGGGCCGAGCGTGTCGCGCAGCACGCCGTCGCCGTCGGCTTCCGGGGCCTCGCTGTCGAAGACGGGGGAGATCCCAAGGTCCGGCGCGTCGAAGGCGACGCGCAGGCGTTCGTAGGTCACCTCGATGATCGCCCGTTCGGCGCCGACCTCGACGGCCCGGCACAGCACACGGGCGTCCACCTCGACGGACTGCGTCATCGCGCCGCCTGGGAACATGACGCCCACCTGCTTGGTCGTGCTCTCGGTCGAGATGTCGTACCGGGTCTCGTCGCCCTCGACGAACAGCGCTGTCAGCGGGGCGTCGATCTCCTGCGCGATCGCGAGCGAGGGAGCGCAGAGCAGCACAATCGCCGGGATCAGCGCCAGCGCCGGAAGGATGTTTCTCAGGTATGAGGCCGTGGGTGACTTCATCAGCTCGGTGCCCTCGCAGTCGCATCGGGCAATCCGGCCGGAGTCGCCGGCCCGCCCGGGTGTCGTACCGGCCCGGCCCGGACCGGTTCGGCCTAGCTCGCGGCCACTTCGCCCTTGACCGCCGCCACGATCCGCCGGGCGGCGTCGTCGAGGTCGTCCGCCGCTTCCATCGTCGGGATATCGGCCTTCGCGCCTTCGAGGATCCGCTTGCCGGCCTCGACGTTGGTGCCCTCGAGCCTGACCACCAGCGGCACCTCGAAGCCGACTTCCTTGGCCGCGTTCACCACCGCCTGGGCGATGACATCACAGCGCATGATCCCGCCGAAGATGTTCACCAGAACGCCCTCGACGGCCTTGTCGTCCAGGATGATCCGGAACGCCTCGGTGACCGCCTCTTCGCTGGCGCTCCCGCCGACATCGAGGAAGTTCGCCGGCTCGCCGCCGTAGTGCTTGATGATGTCCATCGTCGACATCGCGAGCCCCGCGCCGTTCACGAGGCAGCCGATGTTCCCGTCCAGGGCGATGTACGTCAGGCCGAACTTCGACGCCCGCAGCTCGTTGGCGTTCTCCTCGGCCGGGTCGAACATCCCGCCGATGCTGCGCTGGCGGAACAGCGCGTTGTCATCGAAGCTGAACTTGGCGTCGATCGCCATCACCTGGCCGTCGGGCGCTTCGGTCGTGGGAGGCGTCACGATCAGCGGGTTGATCTCCGCGAGCGTGCAGTCCTTCTCCACGAACAGCGCCGCGAGCGCCATCATGATTTTCACCGCCTGCCCGACCTGCTTGCCGGTGAACCCGAGCTTGAACGCCACCTCGCGGGCCTCGAAGCCCTGCAGACCCATCAGCGGGTCGATCGGCTGCTTGATGATCGCGTCCGGATTCGATTCGGCGACCTGCTCGATCTCCACGCCGCCCTCGGCCGACGCGATCAGCACGTTCCGGCGCGTCGCCCGATCCGTCGTGATCGCCAGGTAGAACTCCTTGGCGATGTCGACGCCCGCAGCGACGAGCAGTTTCTTGACCTCGAGACCCTCTGGACCGGTCTGCACAGAGACCATCCGGTTCGAGAGCATGAACTGCGCGGCATCGGTCGCCTCGCCCGCCGAGTGCACGAGCTTGACGAACCCGGCCTTGCCTCGCCCGCCGGCGTGCACTTGCGCCTTGACGACAGCGAGACCGCCGTCGCCGAGGCCCGCCTCGCGGACGACGGTTTCGTACGCACCGGCGGCATCGTCCACGTTCTCGACCATCGAGCTCGACGGAACGGGGATACCGGCCTCGGTCAGGAGCTGCCGGGCTTGATACTCATGTATTTTCATGTGGGGGCGCGCCCATCCGTGACGGCGTCGAACGCCTGGATTACTTGTCGGCCACGTTCACAAGGCGTCCGGCGCGGCGCTTGCGATTGATCAGCTTGCGACCGTTCCGAGTCCGCATGCGGGCACGGAAGCCGATCGAACGCTTGCGCTTGATGCGGCTGTTGCGTCGGGGGTAATGCATCTGGAGCTCTCTACTGACAGGGGTCTCGGTCCGGGAGGCCCGGGTGTGCCGGGCGGGAAGGCCGCGGGGGCCCTCCCAAAAGGGGCAGCAAGCATACCAGCATCGCCCCGGAAAGGCGAGGCGAGGCCTCAAACCCCGGCCAATTCAGGGGATTGCGCTGGTCCTCCCAGCGATCTGACCGATACTCTGGGCGTGGCTGGAGGACGGTCCTCCGGCGTTCGTGGCCGCTGGAGCCAGGCAGTCGTCCCCCGACGGCGGTTTAGCCCCCGCGTCCGCAGATCCGATGTCGTCGCCGCACCCCGGCATGGCCCGCGTCACCGAGCCCCGCTCGGGACCCTCGGCCCCCGAGGGAGCACACGCCGACCGATCCGTGAGACCCCTCCCGTGCAACTCAGTCCAGAATCCCTCGACGAGGCCCAGAACATCATCGGGCGCCGGTTCGCCGACCCGACGATCCTCGCAACGGCCCTCACCCACGCCTCCATCGCCGACGCTCGGGTGCACTCCAACGAGCGCCTCGAATTCCTCGGCGACGCCATCCTCGGCGCCGTCGTGTGCGAGTTCCTCTATGAGAACTACGAGGACCTCCTCGAGGGCGACCTCACCAAGATCAAGTCCGCCGCGGTTTCCCGGCGCATGTGCGCCAAGATCGCGACCAAGCTGGGCCTCGACCGCCTGCTCCTGCTGGGCAAGGGGATGAAGACGCGCACCGCGCTGCCCTCATCGCTGTCGGCGGCCGTGCTGGAGTCGGTCCTCGGCGCGATCTACCTCGACGGAGGCTTGAACGCCGTCCGCGAGTTCCTGCTCCCTCTCATCACGCCCCACATCGACCAGGCCGCCGCGAGCGGCCACCAGCAGAACTTCAAGTCGGTGCTGCAGCAGTACGCCCAGCGTCAGGAAAACGCCACGCCCAACTACCTCCTCCTCGACGAGAAGGGTCCCGATCACGCCAAGTGCTTCGAGGTCAGCGTCGAGCTCGGCGATCGACGCTTCGATTCTTGCTGGGCACCTTCCAAGAAGCAGGCCGAGCAGCAAGCCGCGCTGCTGGCGCTCGAAGAACTCGGCCTCATCGAGCGCGACGACGCCGGTCACGCGGTGTATGTCGGCTCGCGCTCCGACGACGAAGACGGGACACAGGACCTCGAACTCGCCGAAGTCGACGATGACGGCGCCCAGTCGTATCTCGAAGACGACGCCTGATCCCCGCGCCGATCACCGGTCGGGGCCGACCTCACCCCAGGAATCCAGACCGATCACCGCCTTGCCCGGCTCGAACTGGCCGGGCAGCATCGGGCGGGGCCACGACCACAACGCGCCGCTCCGGGCGCGGGTCACCCCGAGACGCAGGCGCCCGCCGTCTTCAATCTGCGAAGAATCGACAGGCACGCGGGCGCTCCAGCGGTCGTCGAGACGCTCGACCGGTGGGCTTCCGGGCACTCCCGGGCCGACGTCGACCGATGTCCGTCGGCCGCCTATCCCGAACCGGATCGTGACGACATCATCATCCGCAAGCTCGTCGTCGCGGCACTCCACGTACAGCCACCACGAGCCGTCGGGCATGCGTTCGAGCAGGAGGATCGCCATGTCCCGCGCTGTGACCGGTGTCGCCCGCCCCGCCAGCCAGTCGGCCATGGTCCACCGGGGCCAGAGCGGACCGATCAGCAGGCCAGGCGGTCGCACCGTGAGGCTCTGGCCGAGCACCGGGACCTCTGTCGCCCAAGACCCCGCCCGCGCGACGCCCACGCCCGGCCGGTTGTCCGGACCGAGCAGGAGGGGCGCCTCGAGCGATACCGATTCGTGCCCGCCTATCTGCGTCGCGTTCTGCGCAGGTGCGCCCGCCGGCGCGAACGACGCCACGGCGCGCCGGCCCCAACGCTCGCCGATTCCGATCCGCACACCCCGGCGGATCCACCCCGGCTGGTCCGGCCCTGCGGCTTCATCCGAGCCGGCCTCATCCAGCACCCACGCCTTGGCCCGCGCCTGACGCGCAAGCCACTCACGCGCCAGGTCGGCCTTCTCGCGCTCCGTGGAGCGCTCCGACAGCAGCCCTTCTTGGAGAATCGACGCGTCCGATGAATCGAGGGGCCACGCGGGCAGGATCTCCCCGTGCGGCGAGAGCACGAGGCTTGTGAGCAGCGTCGTGAGGTCTGACGCGAGGTCCGGCTCGACACCCGCGAGCACGTCGAGCGTCGAGCGCCAGCGGCTCTCGTAGTGCCGGGCGATCGCTTCGAGGTTCGCGTCAGAGAAACTCGTCGGAGGCACAGGGCCAAACAGCGCACACGCCCGGATCCGGTCCACCAGCAGCTTCACGCGCCACTGGCGGAACGGGTCGCGCACCTCGGCGGACAGACGCTCGCCGAGCCGGCGGTACGCCTCAGGGCTCGCGCCCAGGCGCGGCGCTCGCGCGACGATCGTCGTCGAGGGCGGCGGCTCGAACCAGCGCGTCGCCAGCCCGATGCCGTCGAGCGAGAACGACGACCCGCTGAGTGCCGGAGGCACATCGCAGATGAGCACCCAGAACCCGAACCCCGAGGGAAGCGCTTCGGGCGCATCTGATTCCGCGTCGGACGCGGCGGTGTCGTCCGACAGCGACGCGAACTCCCATGCCCTCCATCGCTGCGCCGCGGGCAGCCAGGGCGACTCGGGCTCGATCGAGCCGGTCACGCCGAACCACACCATGCGCGCCCCCACCCGCTCCCCGGTCCGGTCGGAGCGCAGTTCCGGCGCATCGTCCGGCATCCAGCGCGATGGCGGCAGCATCACCCCGTCCTCGCTGGGAGTGCGCAGGAGCACAACCAGAGGCTCGCCCGGGAACGCCGGCACCTCACGGGCGAGCGCCGTGATCGCCCGCGAGGGCTGTCCCTGGGCGCCCGCTCGCCCGGCCCGCCCGCACCCCGAGCCCGCGATCACGATCGCCAGCAGCGCAAGTGCAGAGATCAGGCGCAGCTCTCGGGTTTGGCAGAAGACGGAGCGCATGAGCGTCGATATACGCCGCGAGCACCCTCCGGGTCCAGTCAACGAGGAGAGCAGGCCGTGGTCAATCGCCTTCCGTCGGGGGAATCCGAGTTCCGCGTCTTCGCGCCCAGCGCCGAGCGGGTCGAGCTCGTCGGCTCGTTCACGCAATGGGAGGTCAAGCCCATCGCCCTCGAGCCCGAGGGCGACGGCTGGTGGCGGGCTGAAGCCGCCCTGAACTCCGGCGATCACGACTTCAACTACCGCCTCGACGGACGGTCCTACCAGACCGACTACGCCGCCCACGGCGTCCGGCTCAGCGAGGACCACGGCTGGATCAGCCGCCTCCACGTGCGCGATCATCAGGATTGACGCGCAGCCGGGCCCCTCGCACACTCTCCGCGACCACTCGGGGCAGTAGGGGGGCTTGATGCGATCTCTGATTCCAGGATCCGCCTGCGAGTTCATCGGAGCATTCGCTCTGATGTTCGTCGGGGGCGCTGCAATCATCAACACCGGCGGCGAGAGCCTGATCGCTATCGCACTGGCCCACGGCCTGGTGCTCGCGGCAGCCGTGTGCGCGATGATCCACATCTCCGGTGGGCAGTTCAACCCAGCGGTCTCGATCGCGCTCGTGCTCCTCGGCCGGCAACCGCCGGCGCGGGCGATTGTCTTCATCGCGGCGCAGCTGGCGGGCGCGATCACCGCCGCCTGGTTGCTCTCGCTGGCGTACTCCTCTCAAGAGACACAAGCGGTCCGACTCGGCGCAACGCTCGGCTCGCTCAGTTTTGGCGAGAACGCGAATCTCTCCCTGGTCCTCGTGCTCGAGGCTGTGGCGACGTTCATCCTCATGGCGGTGATCGTCGGCACCGCGGTCGACGAGCGCGGGCCGAAGAGAACCGCCGGGGTCGCAGGGTTCAGCATCGGGCTCGTCGTCTGCGCGAACATCCTCGCCTTCGGCCCGCTCACCGGCGCGTCGATGAATCCCTGTCGCAGCTTTGGCCCCGCGCTGGTCGGCGGGCACTGGGACATGCACTGGGTCTACTGGGTCGCCCCGATCCTCGGCGCATCCATCGCGGCGATGCTCTGGAAAGCGGTGCTCGGAGGGGTCGAACCGGTCGCCTAGGAGAACCCGGCCGATCGGGCCACCTCGAAGCCTGACGGATAATCCGCTTGACGCGAAGATTTGCGCGCGCATGCTGCACGCGAGCCCCTCTCTCGTTCCAAGACAGAATCGGAGACCCCCCGCATGCTGATCCGTGATCTGTTGAACGCCCGCTCGGCGCACTCGTTGTCGATCGCCCTCGGCGCATGCCTGGCGGTCGGCCCCCTCTGCGAAGCCCAGAACACCTTCGAACTCCTCGATGTGCCGGACTTCGACCAGATCCGCGCCGGCCTGGGCGGCACCGGGAACTGCCATTGCGTGCCCGCCACCACCTGCGACTGGACGGCCTTCCTCGCTCAGCGCGGCTTCTCCGACCTCCAGCCCGGCGTCTACCCGGATTGGCAGGACACACGCACCGACTCCGCCCTCGACATGGTCATCACCGACACGCTCGGGAACTTCGGCGTGCTGATGAGCACCGTCTGGCCGGGCACGTCCACCACCGGGTGCGGCACCAACAACACCAACTTCGAGACCGGGCTGCAATCGATCATCGGTGACTACGAGGACGATCTGAACTACACGATCGTGCGCGCCCGGGAGGACTTCACACCCCGCGCCTCGGAACTCGTGCGAAAGGTGGCCAGCAACTCTGTCGTCATTCAGATCATCGGGTGGTACCGCGAGACGACCGTACCGACGTTCGACGGGCGCGGCCTACCGATCCTGGAGCGAAACGGGGGGCACGCCGTGGCCCTCAACGGGTGGAACGTCTCAGGGTTCTGCGGCGACTTCTCCCTCGACTCCGTGCAGTTCCGCGACCCCGGCGATTCGTTCGGGTCGTCGACTCAGAGCCTGTTTTCGTCGATCTCTTCGGGGATCGAGCCGTTCTCGGCGTTCATCCGCTGGACCGGCAACAGCTTCTACGAGCGCACCCACGACCGGCTCGTCGACTACGGAGGTCGATTCGCGCTCATCGACGGCTTCTATTCGCTGGATCCGGCGTTCGCGCTTTCGGTTCCGGATGCGGACCCCGACGAGGTCTTTCAGGTTCGGCCCGCAATCGTCATGAGCGAGTTCATCGCGGACCCTGTCTCGGCGATTGCCTCCCAGCCGGGCGAAGAAGTCATCGACCTCGCCATCGATCCGCTCAACAGCAACGTCTACGTCCTCCAGAACGGCTTCGCCGGCGACATACTCGCGCGGACGTGCCGAGCGGAGGAGTTCTATGAGGCGATGGAGCTCTTCGAAGAGGCCAAGCACCTGGCGTTCGCCCGCAACCTTGACCTACTCGTTGCTGCGGACGGAGATCTCATCAGGACGCGTGTCGTCGATCAGTCCGAAGCCCAGGAGATCAATCGTGTCACGCCCCCGGCGCCGATCGATGCGCTGGGCTACGACAACGCCCTCGACCGGATCCTCACCCTCCACATCGGGGCCAACCTCATCCTCTCCTGGGCGCCGGATCTCTCCGGTGTGCCCCTGGAGCTCCCGATGCCCGCCGGTATCGAGTTGGTCGGGCCCGTGGCGCTCGCCGTCAGCCCCGCGACCGGTGACTACATGGTGCTCGACGCCGAATTCGGGCGCATCTACCCGCTGATCAACACCGGTGAATCGCTCGCGACCGAGGGTCTCATCGAGGACGCGAACCTGCGCAACGCTCGCAAGGTGCACGTGGCCCCGTCCGGCAACGTCTGGAGCACCGCGGGTGGTCAGATCCTGGAGTTCGCGCAGGACGGCTTCGCCGATCGCGGCGCAGGGTGGCAGCAGGTCAGCCAGTCCGTGTTCCAGGGCTACGAGTTCGGGGCCCTGACAGTGTTCTCCGCCAACCACTCGAACATCGATCACGTCGTCGAGAGCACGCCTCCATACACCGAGAACGTCCTCCCCGACGAGTTCCCAGGATTCAAGACCGACTGCCCGCCGGACGCCAACGGCGATGGCGTCGTCAACTTCGGCGACATCACCGAAATCCTCGGCCTCTGGCTCACCGACTACACGCCCGAGGCCTTGACCGGTCCCGGCGACGCCAACGACGACGGCCTCGTCAACTTCAATGACGTGACCAGCGTGCTCGCGAATTGGCTGATGGAGTGCCCGTAGCCGGGCGTGCTCAGACGCCCGCCTGCGCCTGGCGTGGAGTCGTCGCCACGATGTTCTCGATGATCGCGTCGGTCGTCAGGCCCTCGGCCTCGCCCTCGAAGTTGAGGATGACGCGGTGCCTGAGCGCCGGCAGGGCGATCTCGAGGATGTCGTCGACGCTCGCCGCCGCCCGCCCGTGGACCAGCGCCCGGCACTTGGCCCCGAGCACGAGCGCCTGGGCGGCGCGGGGGCTGGCGCCCACGCGCACGAAGCGGCTCACCTGCTCGGGCGCGAACTCGCCGCCAGGATGCGTCGCCAGCACGAGGCGCACCGCGTAGTCCTGCACGTGATCGGCGATCGCCACCTTCTGCACCAGCCCCTGGTGCATCAGGATCGTCTTGTCGTCCAGCACGCGCTCCAGCACGGTCTTCACACCGCGCGTCGTGCGCACCAGGATCTCGCTCAACTCGGCGCGTGACGAGTAACCCACGTTGAGCTTGAAGAAGAAGCGGTCGAGCTGCGCCTCGGGCAGCGGGTAGACACCCTCCTGCTCGAGCGGGTTCTGGGTCGCCATCACGAACATCGGCTCGGGCAGCCGGTGCGTCACGCCTCCGACGGTCACGCTCCGCTCCTGCATCGCCTCGAGCAGCGCGCTCTGCGTCTTGGGTGTCGCGCGGTTGATCTCGTCGGCCAGCAGGATCTGGGTGAACACCGGGCCGTTCTCGAACACGAACTGCTTGGCCCCGTCGACGTCCCGGACGATCGTCGTGCCCGTGATGTCCGCGGGCATGAGGTCCGGCGTGAACTGGATCCGCTGGAACTCAAGACTCAGCGCCTCGGCGAGCGAGCGCACCAGCAGCGTCTTACCCAGCCCGGGCACACCCTCCAGCAGCGCGTGCCCGCCGGTGAACAGGCACGTCAGCACGCCGTCGATGATGTCTTCGTGCCCGACCACCGCGCGCTGGATCTGGGCGCGGACGCCCTCGTAGTCGGCGCGGAAGCGTGCGACCGCTTCCTTGGCTTGTTCGATGCTCATGTCGCTCACGGGGCCGCGATCATACGCGCCAGGCCCCGCCAACGCCCGGCAGGCTCAGCCGTCCACTTCGGCACCCGCTTCGGTTGCCGCAGTGGGGGGGAGATCCAGAGCCGACACCAGCACCGGGTGGACATCGTTGATGCGCATGAACCCGGGCAGCAACTCGCACCCCGGACCCATCGCCGAGATCTCCACGAAGTCCGCCGTGTGATTCGGGCTGACGAACGACACCTTTGAGTAGTTCGCCAGCACCTGCCCGATCGCGCCGTACTCGGCGCGGCGCATGTGCAGCGGATCCACGCGCTCGCCCCTCCGCGCACGGAGCAGCAGGTCGACATCCTCCGGGTCGAGGTCGATCGTCGTCGCCGCCCGAACCGCTTCGCGGAGCGCGGGCGCCGTCCATTCACGCCCGAGCTCTCGGACCACCCACTGCAGGCTCCGCTGGGCGTTGCAGAGCACCTCGAACCCGTCGATACCCCGCTGGCCGTAGTCGGTCAGGCCCGGGTTGGCGTTGCCGTGATCGGTCGTGATCACCACCAGCGTGTCGTCCCGCCCGCCGACGAACTCGAGCACCGAGCCCAGCGCGTCGTCGAACGCCACCTGGTCTCCCACGAGCCCCGGAGCGTCGTTGTAGTGCGCCGCGTGATCCACGCGCCCGGCCTCGATCTGCAGGACGAACCCGTCGGGGTGCCGGGCGAGGCGCTCGAGCGCAGCGACCGTCATGTCGGGGAGCCAGGGCTCCTCCGTGAGATCCCGATCGAGCTCGAACGCCATGTGGCTCCGGGAGAACAGCCCCAGAAGGCGCTTCCCGCTCGGGGAATCCCGCGATGTTTCCAGCTGCGTCCGGTCGCGCACCACCTCGAAGGGATCGGCGACGCCCGGTTCTGCGAGGAACGGATCGAAGAACCGCGCCCCGCCGCCGAGCATCACGTCGACCGGGCGCTCCAGCATCTGCCACGCGATCCGGTCTTCCTCGTCGCGATTCCCGTCCGGCAGGTTCACGCAGAACGCCGCCGGGGTGGCGTGGCTCAGGCGGGTGGTCGTCACGAGGCCCGTGGCCTTCCCCGCCGCCTTGGCGCGCATCAGCAGGGTCTCGGGCAGCGAGCCGTCGGGGGCCCAACTGATCTTCCGATTGTCGTGCAGCACGCCGGTCGACCACGCGCTGCTCGCCGCCGCCGAATCGGTCACGAACGAGTCGGCCGCCCGCGTGTCCACCAGGCCCCGCGTCACCTCGCCGCTCTCGATGAGGCTCACCCAGTTGCTCGCCCTGCCCCGCTTCAGGCGGCATTGAAGGTCCGCGAGCTGCAGCGTCCCCATGCTCATGCCGTCGGACACCATGAAGATCAGGTTCTTCGCGATGCGCGCCGGGCGAGACTCCGCGGGCCGGTCCGCCCGGGCGAAGGGCATGCGCACGGCGCCGGCGACCCCGAGCATCACGCCCGCGCTCGCCGCCGTCCCGATGAACGAGCGCCGGCTCAGCCCGCCCGGCTCATCGAACTCGAGCCCGTTCCCGGATGTGTTCGCCTCGTCTGCCATGCCGCCCTCTGGCCCGCTCTTCTAGAAGCGGAGGATGAAGCGTAGTCGGAACATGGCGTACGGGTCTGTTTCGATATCGTCAAACTCGTGGCCGCCGTCGTTCAGGAACTCCAGCTTCCGGTAGACGACCGCTCCCACATCGGTGCTCAGCTCCGCCATGGGCGCCGGACGCCACGTCAGCCCGGCTCCGATCGTGGCGATGCCATCGCGAAAGACGCCCTCATCGAGCTCGTCGCCGTATTCGCCGAGTCGCCACTGCCGGTACTGGTATCCGGCGAACACGCGCACATCGAGTTCCTGGACGGGTGTGGCGGTGACTGCCAGCGCGAACCCCTGGGGCAGCGTGAATGTCTCGAGGCGCGCGTCCTCGTGGAACTGCCAGCGCACGATCGGGGTCGGTGTGATCTGCACGTCGTCTTCGATCAGCGTACGCGCCGTAATCCCCAATCCGAGCACCAGCTTCGGGCTGCTGATCCACGTGAACCCCACCGAAGCGCCGCCGATCAGCGCGTCGCCAACTTCGGCTCCGTCGGCGACGCCGAATCCGAAGAAGCCGCCGCCGTACACCGACCACTGTTCGTTCACCCGGTAGGTCAGCACCGCCAGCGTTCCGAACTGGTAGAGATCATCGAACGCCGAGCCGTCGGCGCCGGGCAGCCCGCCCGTGTCGCTGAACTCGTAATGGCTGTACTCGCCCCCGATCTCCCAGCGCAGCGTCCAATCCTCGGAGATCTGGAACGTGCGCCGATATGCGGCGTCGGTGTGGTAGGTCCACACATCACCCTCGACATCACGCAGATCCGTGCGCAGGTGGAACTCGAGGTCCACCTTGAACTCGTTTGGGGGCGGCGCCTGGGGCGGCGGCGGAGCGGGGTCCGTGAGTTCGTTCGGTTCCAGGAGCAGGCGCCCGGGGTCATCGGGCTCGCCCGTGACTTCGGCTGCGGGGGTTTCCGGCTCCGGTTCCGAGTCCTGCGCACGCAACTGGGCGCCGCTCAGGGCCAGCGCCAGCCCGGCAAAGACCGGAACCGAATCACGACACCTCATACCCGCATCCTCCATGCAAACACGCACCACTCGATCGCCAGCAGCACGAGCGCCGCCAGGATGAACCACTCCCAGATCTCACGCGGGGCAGTGTCGCCGATGTCGGCGCCGCCTGCGCCCTCGCCGGCGATCTGCACAGTCTTGACCGTCGCGATCGACGATTCCCCCGCGTCCGACACGTTCACCGCCAGCGCCCGGGTCTCCTCGCTGCCGGCAACCCGATAGACACCCGCCAGCGGGAGGCCCGGCATCGGCACGCGCTCCGCCAGCAACTCGCGCGACGGATCCACGGCCCTCTCCACACTCGCAGGCCCGTCGATCGCGACTCGATCAACGCCCCGCGCGGGGCGCACAGAGAACGCCTCGCCGACCTTGAGGGCCCGCCCAGCCTGGTCGTCGCCCGACAGCGTCAGAAAGTCCAACGCGTTGGCGAGGAAGATCGGGAAGCTGGGGTCCTGCCACCAGCGGGAGTCAGCAAGCTCGAACGCCACCACGATTCGGCGCACTCCGCTGGCCTGCACCAGGCCGATCAGCGGCCCGGCCCGCCCGGTGGCGAGTTCCACGACCTCCTCGACACGCCCGCCACCCTCGCGATCGATGCCCACTTCCGGAAGCGAAAGGCGCATCGGTCGCTCGACACGCAGGTTCACCAGGCTCGCGAACCGGAGCACCGGATGCGCCCGCTTCCAGTACGCGATCGCCGTCGGGTCGCCCGCGCTCTCGCCGGGTTCGTAGCCCGACACACCCAGGCCCGGTACCGGCACCGTCGCCCCGAAGCTGATCGAGGGCACCGGCGGCAGCGTCGTCGGTCGCACGCGATCGAAAACGACCGCGTCGACCCCGGTCCACAGCAGGCCCGACGCCGCCTCCTGCTCGTACGAACCGGCGTCCATCACACGCAGCTCCGAGACACCGATCGCCTCGAGCGCATCGATCGGGAGCTGATCCACCAGGCGGGCGCGCACATTCGGCTGCACCAGCAGCACACGCCGCTGACGCGGCGCCTCGAGCACAAGCGCCGCGCTGTCGTCGGACTGCAGGCTGTCGCGCCTCGCGAGGCGCACGCTCACGACCCCGCTCCCCGGGCTCTGCAGGTCGAATGTCTGGGCCGCCCGACCCGGGCCATCCGACGCCGCCGCCGGGATCAACAGGCGCTCGCTCGCGACGACCGTGCCGGCGACTCGCACCGTCAGCCCGGTCTCCACGCTGCGCGGCAGCGTGTTCATCACGCTCACAAAGGTGCGCACGACCGTCGGATCCTCGAAGTCGCGTCGGGCCGCCAGCGCCACGATTCCCGTGTTGTCGACCTCCAGATCGGACCCGGGGCCGCAGCGGATGAATGACACCTCCGCCCTGCCCAGACCCGGCGCGGGGATCGGGTCTGCCCCTGCGTCCTGCCCGTCGCTCAGCAGGTACAGGCGTGCGCTCTCCGGCTCCGCCTCGCCCACCTGCCCCGAAGCGAGCGCCGCACCGACGACGCGCAGCGCCGCCCGCAGGTCGCCGGCCTCGTCGGTTTGCTCGATCGACTCGATCGCCCGGCGCAGCTGGCCTCGGTCCCGCGTCATCGCAGAGAGGATCTCCGGCCGGGCTCCGTACACCGCGACGATCCCACGCGCGCCGGATCCCATCCGGTCCACGATCTCCAGCGCCCGCTCCTTGGCCTGCTCGAGACGCGATCGCGACTCCCCGGCCCGCACCTCGGGCGCATCGGTCGCCCCCATCGAGGCAGAGCGATCGATGAGGATCGCGACGTTCCCGGTCGGCACCGTCCCGGAATCCAACGCCGGGCGCGCAAGCGCCAGGAGCAGGCTCGCCAGCAGGAGCAGGTGCAGGAGCAGGAGCCACGAGAACCGGATCCAACGGAACGGGACGTTCACCTGAAGATCGTGCGTCGCCTGCTCCCACAGCAGCGTGGAACTCACCCGCATGGGTTTCCGGCGCAGCTTCAGGAAGTAGAGCAATGCCAGCAGAGGCAGCGCGATCGCCGCTCCGATGATGCCCGCCAGCGGCGCCAGGAATGTCAGGCCGAGGATGCCGAGCGACACGGCGCCCACCTCCACTCGCTCAGGCCGGCTCGGGCATCGCGCACACGACCTCGAGGCGCTCGAGCAGCCACGGCGCGAACTCGGTCTTGGGGATCGGCCCGCCCGTGGAGATCGCCTGGCCGTCGCGCGTGATCAGCGTCGCGTCGATCGAGGCCGAATCCATCGTGTCCAGCGGGTTCGCCACGATCGCGTCCACGCCCTTCCGCTGCAGCTTGGCCCGGGCCGACTCCATCAGGCGCTCGGCCGGCTCCAGGGCGAACCCCACGATCCGCTGACCGGGTCTGCGCATCGCCGAGCAGCCAGCCAAGAGGTCCGGCGTCGCCTCGAATTCCAGTTTCAGCCCGTCCTTCGAGCGTTTGAGCTTGTACCCCTCGGGATTCGCGCGGGCCTCCTCAGGGATCACCGGCCGGTAGTCCGCGACAGCGGCGGCCATCACCAGCATGTCGCACACGGGAAAGCGCTCCCGCAGCAGCCCCTCCAGATCGGCCGTGCTCCGGAACCGGAGCACCTCGACCCCCGTATCGGCAGGTTCGATGTTTGTGGGGCCAAGCAGCAGCGTGACATCCCAGCCGGCGCGCGAGGCGGACTCCGCAAGTGCCACGCCCAGGCGACCGGAGGATCGATTCCCGAGGAATCGGACCGCATCGATCGGCTCGTATGTCGGGCCGGCGCTGATCAGCAGGCGGCCGAGAGGTTCATCACGCATGTCAGGGTATTGTTGGCTGGTCCGATGCGCGGCGACGTTTGATCCGTCCCGCCACGCCCAGCATAATGACTCGCCCAGCGTCGCGTCCGGCTGGTGGCTCCGGCGGCGCGGGCGAATCGGTCTAGGATCCACGAGGTGCCCGGCCCCGATGACAGGGCAGCCGGATATCGCACGCAAACCCCTCTAGCGCGGCAGAGAAATGGCACGATCCAGCAAACGCCTCGGCGAGATCATGGTCCTCCAGGGCTCGGTCTCCAAGGACCAGGTCGAGACCGCCCTCGGGATGCAGAAGGGCGCGGCCAAGCGCATCGGCGAGCTCCTCATCGAGATCGGCGCCGCCGAAGACGAGCACGTCGCCAAGGCGCTCGCCCGCCAGTACCGCATGGAGTACGTGGACCCCCACGACCCCGAGCTCTCCGAGAAGATCGACATCGAGGCCATCCCCGATGACCTCATCAAGAAGCACCACATCCTCCCGCTCGGCAAGGCCAACGGGCGCCTGCAGCTGATCGTCCACGATCCCAAGGACATCGAGCTGCTCGACATGCTCCGCTTCCGCCTGAACCTCGAGATCGACCCCAAGGTCGCCGCCCGCTCGAAGATCAAGAGCTACCTCGAGCAGAGCGCACCGCAGCCCTCGATGGCCGGCGCCGCCGAGCAGGAATCGCTGCTCACCGATTCGATCGACAAGTCCATGGACAAGTCGGTCGACTCGTCGATCGACCAGGCCGCCGAGTCGGCCCCGATCATCAAGCTCTGCTCCCGCATCATCATCGAGGGCGTCAAGGGCCGCGCATCGGACATCCACATCGAACCGATGGCCGACCGCGTCCGCCTCCGCTACCGCATCGACGGCGTCTGCGTCGAGCGCGACAACCTCCCCAAGCGCATGCAGAACGCGGTGCTCGCCCGCTTCAAGCTGATGGCCAGCCTGAACATCGCCGAGAAGCGCATCCCTCAGGACGGCCGCATCAAGATGCCCGTCGACGACGCGACCATCGATTTCCGCGTCAGCTCGTGCCCGGCCTACCACGGCGAATCGATCGTCCTGCGTATTCTCCGCCCGGACTCCGTCCGGATCGGTCTGGAGAACATCGGGTTCGAGGCCGACAACCTCGAGATCTTCCACCGGATCATCCGCAAGCCCAACGGCATCTTCCTGGTCACCGGGCCCACCGGCTCGGGTAAGACGACCACGCTCTACTCGGCCCTGGACATCCTCAACCGGCCCGACAAGAAAATCATCACCGCCGAGGACCCGATCGAATACGCGTTCACGGGCATCAACCAGTGCCAGGTCCGCGAGAGCATCGGCCTCACCTTCTCGAGCGTGCTCCGCGCCATGCTCCGCCAGGCACCCAACATCATCCTGGTCGGCGAAATCCGCGATAAGGAAGTCGCCGAGGTGGCGATCCAGGCCGCCCTGACCGGCCACCTCGTGTTCAGCACGCTCCACACCAACGACGCCCCCAGCGCCATCACCCGACTCGTCGACATGGGCGTCAAGCCCTTCCTCGTCGCCTCGTCGATCCAGGCCGTCATGGGCCAGCGCCTCATCCGCGTCGTGTGCCAGAAGTGCAAGCAGCCGGATCCCAACCCGGATCCCAAGTTCCTCCACCTCGCGGGCGTCACCGCCGAGGACGTCGAGAAGTACACGATCTACAAGGCCAACGGCTGCGAGGTCTGCAACGGCTCCGGATACAAGGGCCGCAAGGCCATCTTCGAGCTGATGACTATGAACTCGCGCATCCGCGACCTCGCCTTCAACCAGGCGTCCGTCTCCGATCTGCGGAAGGCCGCGATCGACAACGGCATGCGATCCCTCGTGAAGGACGGCCGCCTCAAGATCATCAACGGCGTCACCACGCCGGAAGAGATCGCCCGCATCACGCAGGTCGAAGGCCTGCTCGTGCCGCACGACGACGAGGAAGAAGAAAGCTAATCACCCGCGCCCACTGAGGAGCACGCGTCATGTCAACCATGCAGATCGACCGTCTACTCGACACGGTCATCAAGCTCGGAGCCGCCGACCTCCACCTCACCGTCGGCCGCAAGCCGACCCTCCGCCTCCACGGCGGCCTCAAGAACCTCGACACCAAGGTCCTCGAGCCCGACGACATGGTGACGCTCATGAAGGCCGTCACCCCCGAGCGCGGCCAGCAGGAACTCCAGGAAGTCGGCTCGTGCGACTACGGTTTCGCCTACGGCGACGCCGGGCGCTTCCGCGTGTCGGTCTTCCGCCAGCGTGGCGATCTGGCCATGGTGCTCCGGCTCATCCCCAGCCGGCTCCTGACCTTCGAGCAGATCGGCCTGCCGGTCCAGAGCAAGGACCTGATCCGGCGCCCCAGAGGCCTCTTCCTCGTGACCGGCCCGACCGGTTCCGGCAAGACGACGTCGCTCGCGACCATGATCGACTACGTCAACGCCAACTACGAGAAGCACATCATCACGATGGAAGACCCCATCGAGTACTACCACTACCACAAGAAATGCATCGTGAATCAGCGCGAGGTCGGCGTCGATACCCCGACCTTCTCAGAGGCCCTCCGGCGCGCCCTTCGTCAGGACCCCGACACCATCCTCGTCGGCGAAATGCGTGACCTCGAGACGATCGAGGCCGCCATCCGCGCTGCCGAGACGGGCCACCTCGTGTTCGGGACGCTCCACACCACCGGCGCCGCAAAGACGATCGACCGTATCGTCGACGCCTTCCCCGTCACCCAGCAGAACCAGATCCGGGTCCAGCTCTCGACGGCCCTCCTCTGCGTCCTCAGCCAGGTGCTCCTGGGACGCATCGACCAGCCCGGCGTCGTCGCCGGCTACGAGTTCCTCGTGGTGACCCCGGCCATCGCCAACCTCATCCGCGACAACAAGAGCTTCCGCATCGACTCGGCCATCCAGACCGGCAAGAAGTTCGGCATGCAGCTCCTCGACGAGCACCTCTGGGACCACTACATCTCCGGGCGCGTCTCGGCAGAAGAGATGGTCGACAAGTGCAAGAACCCCCAGGATCTGACGGACCGGATCCACAAGCTGGGGCGGAAGGTCGGTCGCGCCGAGCTCGACGAGGAAGAAGAAGACTAACCCCCGCCCGGAGGCCAGAGGCGTCGATCGGATCCGGAGTATTCGGGTTCTGATAGATGCCAACCGGCCCCTGTGCAGGCCATTAACGCATTGAAAAACAAGTGTCGCATCATCTGAAACGCGGCATTTCAGGATACTGCTCGGAACTCACGATTCACTCGAGCGAACCGCCTTGGTAGTCTCTTTCGACTCGCCGAGGCGTTTCGTCATCCCGGAGACGGTGGCTGCCCATGACGACCCAGATCGATCCAGCCGAACTCAAGCGCCGCAAGATCGGGCGCGTGCTCACGAAGATGGGCAAGATCTCGCGCGAGCAGGTCCACGAGGCCATCGCGATCCAGAAGACCCGCAAGGAGCTCCTGGGCAAGATCCTCATCGACATGGGCCTGGTCACCGAACGGGACGTCCAGGAAGCCCTCGCCGGCCAGGCCGGCATGATGTTCATCGATCTCGAGCACGTCGAAATCGATGACGAAACCAAGGCCTCGCTCCCCGCCGAGACCGCTATGGCCTACCAGGTCATCCCGGTGGCGTGGGAGGCCAAGGGCAAGAAGATCACCATCGCCCTGAAGGACCCCAAGAACTTCAGGGCCGCGGATGACCTCAAGCTCCTCATGGGCCTGAACGTCTCTGCCGTCATGGCCGACCCCAACCTCGTCGACGAGATCCTCCAGCGCGACTACGCCTCGCAGCAGGAGTCGGTGAGCGACGTCGTCAGCGCCCTGAGCAGCGACGACAACCTCCAGGGCCTCCAGCAGCAGAGCGGCGCCGCGGCGGGCGCGTCGATCGACCTCGAGCAGGTCCTCGAGGCTTCGGAAGACAACAAGGTCATCAAGCTCCTGAACCTGGTGCTTCTCCAGGCGATCAAGGACCAGGCCTCGGACATCCACTTCGAGCCGTTCGAGGACGAGTTCAAGATGCGCTACCGCATCGACGGCGTCCTCTACGAGATGGTCCCGCCGCCCAAGTACCTCGGCCCGGCCATCACCAGCCGCATCAAGGTCATGGGCAACCTCGACATCGCCGAGCGCCGCCTGCCGCAGGACGGTCGCGTCGAGCTCGTCGTCGGCGGCAACCCGGTCGATCTCCGTGTGAGTGTGCTGCCCACGATGCACGGCGAGTCGGTAGTTATGCGTGTGCTCGACCGCTCGAACGTCGAGCTGAGCCTCGATCGGGTCGGGTTCAGCCCGGACATGCTCGAGCTCGTCGACGGGCTGATCCGCAAGCCCAACGGCATCGTGATCGTCACCGGCCCCACCGGCTCGGGCAAGACGACCACGCTCTACGCCGCCCTGGCGACCCGCAACACCATCGACGTCAAGA
Source organism: Phycisphaerales bacterium (assembly GCA_028289195.1). Taxonomy (GTDB): domain Bacteria; phylum Planctomycetota; class Phycisphaerae; order Phycisphaerales; family UBA1924; genus JANQQR01. The sequence continues at coordinate 103,709 of JANQQR010000025.1, forward strand.
TCCTCACCGCCGAAGACCCGGTCGAGTACGACATCGACGGCCTGTGCCAGTGCCAGGTGAACACAGAAGCCGGGCTGACGTTCGCCGCGTGCCTCCGGAGCTTCCTCCGTCAGGACCCCGACGTGATCCTCGTCGGCGAGATCCGCGACCTCGAGACCGCTCAGATCGCGGTGCAGGCATCGCTGACCGGCCACCTCGTGTTCAGCACGCTGCACACCAACGACGCGCCCAGCTCCATCGTCCGATTGGTCGACCTCGGAATGGAGACGTTCCTCCTGACCGCGACGATCGAGGCGATCATCGCCCAGCGCCTCGTGCGCACCATCTGCCCCAAGTGCAAGGAGTCGTTCACTCCCAACGAGGAGCAGCTGATGGAGCTCGAGCTCACCGAAGAGGAACTGGGCGGGCGGCCGCTCTTCCGCGGGCGCGGCTGCGACCACTGCCACTCATCGGGATACAAGGGGCGCACGGCGCTCTTCGAGATCATGGTCATGGACGACGTGCTCCGCGACCTCGTCATGCAGAACGCCAGCGTCGCGGTCCTGCGAGAAGAGGCCCGCAAGCGCGGCATGACCACACTGAGAGAATCCGGCATCCGGGCCCTCTTCGAGGGTTTGACGACGATCGACGAGGTCGTCCGGGAAACCATCCAAGAGGACTGATCGATCCGCACCGGACCATGACGTCCGGGCGGAGGAGGCGCGACAATGGCGACGTTCCAGTACGAGGCACTCGACAAGTCGGGCAAGCGTCAAAAGGGCGCGATCGATGCCGGCACCAGCGAAGAGGCCATCCAGAAGATCAAGCTCCAGCAGCTGTTCCCGACCTCGGTCCGCGAGCAGAAGGCCAAGAAGGGCTCGTCCTCCGGCGGCGAGGAAGGCCCGGTCGACAAGAACGACCTGCTGGCGCAGATGGACGACTCGAAAAAGAAGAAGAAGCGCGGCGGCTTCTCCATCGGTGGTGTCAACAAGAAGGCCCTGACCACTTTCACCCGACAGCTTTCGACGCTGCAGGACGCCGGCCTGCCGCTCCTCCGCTCGCTCCAGATCCTCGAGAGCCAGCAGAAGCCCGGCAAGCTCAAGAACGTGCTCATCGGCGTCGTCGAAGAGGTCGAGGGCGGCGCGTCGCTCTCTGACGCGATGGCCAAGCAGCCCAAGGCGTTCGACACGCTCTACTGCAAGATGGTCGCCGCCGGCGAGATCGGCGGCGTGCTCGACGTCATCCTCCAGCGACTCAGCGAGTTCATGGAGAAGGCCGAACGTCTGAAGCGCAAGATCAAGGGTGCGCTGATCTACCCGATCTCCGTCATCCTGATCGCGCTGCTCATCGTCGCCGGCATCATGTACTTCATCATCCCGAAGTTCCAGGAGATCTTCACAGACTTCGAGGTCGAACTGCCCGCCCTCACGCAGCTGCTGATCTCCACCAGCGACTGGGTCGCCGGCAGCATGCCCGGCCAGAACATCCCGGGCATCATCATCATCCTTCCCGCGCCGGTCCTGATCTTCATCGGCTTCAAGATGCTCCGCAAGCTCCGATTCGGGCGCGCGGTGACCGACTACGCCCTGCTCTACAGCCCCATCCTCGGCAAGCTCATCCGCAAGACAACGATCGCCCGCTTCACACGCACGCTCGGCACCCTCGTCGCCGCCGGCGTGCCCATCCTCGAGGCCGTGACGATCACCAAGGAAACCTGCGGCAACTACGTCTTCGAGAAGGCGCTCGGCGCAGTCCATGACTCGATCCGCGAGGGCGAGACCTTCGCCGGCCCGCTCCGAGCAGCCAAGGTCTGCGACGCCATCGTCGTCAACATGATCGACGTCGGCGAGGAGACGGGCGACATGGACACCATGCTCATGAAGATCGCCGACAACTACGACGAAGAGGTCGACGTCGCCGTCGCCTCGCTCGTCTCTCTCATCGAGCCGCTCATGGTCGTCGGCCTCGGCGGCATGATCGGAACCATCGTCGTCGCGATGTTCCTCCCACTCGTTTCGATGATCGAAAGCCTCCAGGGCTGAGCCCGAGAGCGATACCCATGCACGATCCTGCACCCAATCACAGGCCTTCTGCGCGCACAGCAAGGGCATTCACGATCATCGAGCTGCTCCTCGTGGTCGCGATCATCGGTGTCCTCGTCTCGCTGGTCATCGTCTCGCTCTCCGGCGTGCTCCGCACGAGCAACAACGGCCTGGCGGCGCGCCAGCTCCAGACGGTCGCGACGGCGATCCAGCAGTTCGAGAACGACCTGGGCTACATCCCGCCGCTCATGGTCCCAAGCGAGGACGAGCAGAACGTGGTGGTCGACCCGCTCAAGCAGGGCAACTCCAACCAGGTGCTCACCGAGCTGCGCCGCAACCGCTACATGAGCGAGTACTCCCTGGTCATGTACCTCGTCGGCGCCGGCGATATCGACGGCGACGAGCCGTCCACCCAGCGCCAGGGCGTCAACACCGACGAGGACGACGGCCTCGCCGGCCCGGGCATCCGCAACCCCGGCCCCGACCGCTCCTGGGGAGGCGCGACCAATCGCAGCCTGCAGCGGAACTCCGACACCGCCACCAAGACCGGGCGCACCTACGGCCCGTACCTCGACCCGGCCGACGTCAGCGAACTCCTGGCGCTCGACGAGAACACCGGGCTGTTCCGCCTCGTCGACCCCTGGGACCAGCCCATCCGCTACTACTCGGGCTGGCCGACGCTCCGCCCCGATCCCAACAACTCCTCGAGGCGCATCCCTTCCGTCGAGTTGGTTCCCGTCGAGCTCCGCAGCGAGCGCGGCGTGCGCACCCAGGTCGAGAACGGCGGCACACCCAGCGACGCCGACCTCGAGCTCGAGCGCACGGCGCTCAACTCGCGATACATGCTCCTCTCCGCCGGCGAGCCGACCGACTTCGACACCTCGGGGAACCCGGTCCCGCAGTTCGGCGAGACAAACGAGCAGGGCGCCGAGATCCAGGGCGGCCTGTCGGAGGCGGACTGGGAGCTCGACCTTTCCTCCGCAACGATCGACGAGGCCGAGTACCTCTACTCCCGCCTCCGCAGCAACATCAGGGAGGGACGATGACACGCACACCGATTCACTCCAGGTCCAGCACGCGGGCCTCGCGGGGATTCACGCTGCTCGAGCTGCTCATCGTGGTGGCTGTGATCGCGCTGCTCATCGGCCTCATCGTGTCGGTGGGCGCCGCGGTCATCAGCGGACGCTCGACGACCGTCACGCAGAACATCCTGTTCTCGCTCGACCGCGCCCTCGATGAGTACCGCAACGAGGTCGGCGCCTTCCCGCGCTACAGCACCGGTGATTACGACGAGACCCCCGGCAAGAGCTACTCCGAGACCGACTTCGTCCAGTACCGCGGCTCGCGCCACCCCGAACGCCCCGACGCCTCGGTGTTCGTGCGCCAGTCGCAGGGAGTCGGCGTCGTCGATTCGATCATCAGCGGCCTGCCCGCGCAGTTCCTGATGACCACGGAGAACGTCTACTCCACCGCGCCGGGCGAGGTGCCCTCCGGCGGACGCGTCACCGTCGAGCCCGAGGACAACGACGAAGACCTCTCCCCCTCGATCATCGATTCCTGGGGCATCCCCCGCGAGGAGTGGATCACGATCCCAAGCTCCAACTCCGAGCCCTGGCCGATCGCCAGGCAGCAGCTCATCTACTACGTGCACCCCGACAACCCGCTCGCCCAGGACCTCTTCGGGCAGTGCGTGAACCGGCGCCCGTACTTCGTCTCCGCCGGACCCGACCGGGCCTACGGCTTCCGCAACGAGACCGACCCGCAGGAGGCCGGCGAGTCGATCGACGAGTACCGCGAGCGCGTGCACTCGCTGCTCGACGACAACATCTACTCCTACGGCGTCGGCGACTTCAACCAGTCCGAGGACTTCTTCGACGACTTCCGAACGAGCGACGCCGAATGACACACACGCTCCGGACATCCCGCCAGCGCGCCTTCACGCTCGTCGAGCTGCTCGTCGTGATCGGCATCATCGTGGTCATCGCGACCGCCATGCTGCCCGCATTCGGGCGCATTATCTCGTCGCAGAACTTCGCCACGGCGGTCAACAGCGTGACCACGACCCTCGGCAACGCCCGCGCCGTTGCGCTTTCCAGCCAGCTGCCGTCGGCCGTGTCGTTCCACTACGACCTCGAGACCGGCACCTACTCGCTCGAGACGCTCCAGCAGTACTCGTCGCAGGCGACCCTCACCGATCCCTTCTCGCAGACCCTCGATCCCGACATCGAGTTCTACGCGCTCTCGTTCCGCCCCGCGATCGGAAGCGTGGCCGTCGACCTGCCCTCGGGCACCGGCGTGTTCGGCCTCTCGTTCCAGCACGAGCGGGGCACCACCGAGAGCGGCGCCGTCCGCGACCGTCAGCGACTCGACCAGAAGCACGGGCGTGGCACCTCGCAGTGGTATGCCGGCGAGGTCGTCAACGGCTCCGAGGCGGACAGCGACGACTGGATCATCCCCTGGGTGTTCCCGCGCAGCGATCCCCGCATGTTTACCGCCTCGAACGGTCAGGACTTCGGCCTGGACCCCTGGGACGAACTCACCGGTCTGGAGACCGACCTCACCTCTACCGAGGCCCAGGAAGCCGTCCGCCACGCCAACTCGTTCGCCGTCATCTTCGGCGCCGACGGGCGGGCGCGCTCGACGATGAGCGTCGGCGGACGCGAGTACCGCAACTTCTACATCGAGCTGCCCGAGGAGCCCTACCAGGACAACCTCGACGACGGCGACCCCAACTTCCGAGTCCCCTACGACAACGACCTGCAGTTCGATCCCGACGTGATCAGCCCCAGCGGTCGCGAGGACGGGCGGCGCAACGAGGAGATCATGCTCCGCGCCGTCGACCAACTCGCCGTCGTCGATCTCGCGCAGCTGCAGGAGGGCGTCGGCGTCCGGCGCCCCTGGCTCGCCCGCTACAACGGCGGCTCTCCCGCCAGCAACAACTACGCCCCCGTCCCCGACTGGGCCCGCGACCAGGGCCTGATCTCGGATTCCGACGGCCAGCTCGTGCGCAACACCAGCCGCTGGATCGATCGCAACGCCGAGATCATCGGGTTCAACCGCTACACCGGAAACGTCATCAGGAGGTCCGCGCGATGACCCGCCGCGCACCCAGCCCCGCGCGCTCCCGCGCCGGATTCACGCTCACCGAGGTGCTGATGGCCGCGTTCATCATCGCCCTCGGCGTGCTCGGCCTGCTCGCGCTCTTCGCCGGCGCCGCCCGCCAGCAGCAGGGGGCCTCGCTGACCACCCAGTCGGTGTTCCTGTTCAACAGCGCCCGCGCCATCGTTTCGCCCAAGCTCGGCGACCTCGAGTTCCCCGACGGCCTCCCGCTGAACGACCGCCCGGTCGACGGCATCTGGGAGCGCATCCCGCTCGACGACGACACACCCGGCGGCGACGACCCGACCTACGCGCTCACGCTCAAGCGCAACGCCAACCAGTGCGAGGACACAAACCCCTACTTCCTCCGCAACTTCGTCAAGGGCGGCACCAACGGGCTCGTGCTCTACTCCGGACCCGAGGACCCCAACGCCAGCCTGGGCCCCGGCCGGGTCGACGAGTTCGCGCCGTTCGACATCCGGCGCAACTCCGCGATCTGGGGCTCGTTCGCGCGACTCCCCATCCGGGGCGTCGACCCCGAGACCGTCGTCGTCGACGTGATCCTCGAGGACGCCTTCAGCGGCGACCGCCGGATCGTTCGGTTCTTCCGCAGCCCCGGCCTGAACTACGCGGGCTACCCCGGCGAGAACCCCACAAACGGGCGCTTCATTCTGCCGGTGGCCGGCGCGGAAGTCGATCCCCCGTCCGACCTCCAGACCTACATCGTGCTGGACGCTCAGACCTGCGACGCCAACCCGTTCCAGCCCCGCGCCGACTTCATCGAGATGGATCTCCGGCGCACGCCGCCGACCGGCCTGGCCATCTTCTCGGGCATGAGGAACCAGGAGTTCGTCGCCGAGGTCCTCGTCCGGTCGGGTTCGGCGCGTATCCGCGATCTCGTCGGTCTCAACGATCGCATCCGGTTCCGCACCGATGAAACCGCCGAGTCCGGACGCCGCGCCGACATGGCCTACTCCCTGCTCACCCGCAAGTCCGGCGCGCAGACCCAGGTCATGGCCATCAGCTACACGCTTGCGCCGACGGGGCGCGACGCCCGCTGGATCCCGCCCGAGCGCGTCCAAGACCTCGACGACCCGTTCGAAGAAACGCCGCCCCTCCGCGAGGTGCTCCTCGACCTCCGCTACGACGACAACCTCCAGCAGTACTACTTCGAGGCCGACGCCGACGACGACGATCGCTCCTGGGTCATGGTCCCCGGCCAGCAGATCCTCGTCATGGGACGCGTCAACAGCCCGACCGACATGCCCTATACAAACCCCGGCCCCGGCGTGTACCCCGGAGCCGACGCAGCCGTGCGCATCACCCGCGTGCAGCGGCGCCTCGACGGAGGCGACACCGTCCTGCGGGGCTACCTCAGCGCGGCGCCCCGCGCACGAGGCGCGTCCTACCTCAGCGTCGCCCAGCGCCAGAGCGGAGACCCGCGTGAGCTCCGCTGCGTCGCCGTCAACAGCTCCGTCCAAGCCCTCGAGAACGGCGGCACGTGGCTCCTCTCGCCGCTCAGCGCAGACCTCATCCGCTAGGAACCCCCATGACGCGTCCCACGCGCACAACCAAGGCCTTCACGCTCCCCGAGCTGCTCGTGGCGATCGCTGCCGTCGCGCTGCTCACCGTCGGCATCGGCCAGCTGTTCCAGAGCATCAGCCGCCTCGTCGGGAGCGGCGCCGCGCTGGCCGAGACGGACCAGATGGCCCGCTCGATCGAGGACCAGATGCGGCGCGACTTCGGGGGCCTCAGTTCGCTCAGCGGCTTCGATGCCTTCCTGGCCATCCGCAACCGGCGCGTGCAGGGCGTCTACCTCACGCTCGACGATCAGGAAGCCGATCTGCGCAGCGGCATCGCCGCCGGCGACGACTTCAGCCTCGCGTTCGACACCCGCCTCGACGAGATCATGTTCCCCGCGACCGGCGGTGGGGGCGCCAACCAGTTCACAACCGCGCAGGTCGCCCCGCCGGGCTTCCCGTCGATCGTCGCCGACGCGGCGCGCATCTACTACGGCCACGGCCTGCGCCCCGCTCGGGAGCAGGGCTTCGACCCCGACAATCCCGATTCACCAACGTCGAACGTGCAGCAGCGACTGTTCCTGCCCGACGGCGACTTCGGCCAGCGCGCCGGCGATGCCAACCGCTTCAATCGAACAGAGATCGTCGGCGGGCGCAACCAGTTCGCCGGCGACTGGCTCGTGGTGCGCCACGCGATGCTCCTGTCCGGGGGCGAGGTCTTCGGCACCGGCGCGGGAGACTCGATCTTCGACCCCGACCTCGCTGTCGCCCCGTACGTGCGCCCCTTCGAGGCGATCGAGAACCAGGCCGCCTGGTCCCGGATCGACGACTCCGAGCGACCGTGGCGCTGGCCCGCGCCGTTCGATCAGCCCAACGCCCGCCTGCTCTACCACGGGCGCACCGACGTGTGCGCGCAGTCGCTCTCCGAGATGCGCCAGTGGCTCGAGGGCATCCCCGATCAGAGCGACTTCCCCCTCGAGAACAACAACCGCCCGGACGAGGACGACGGCACCGCGTTCACCGCCGGAGTGTTCGACGACCAGCAGACCGATCAGGGCGACATGGACCCGTTCTCCAACCCGGACGCGCCCCTGTACGAGCGTGAGTACATCGACGGCGACCCGGAAGTCACCATCCTCACCAACGCCCGGCGGGTGCAGCAGGCAATCGCCGGCATGTTCACCCGCTACGAAGCCGACAACGAGCCCCCGGTCGTCGATCGGCGCGACACGCTGAGCTTCGACCCCAACGCATCCCCCCGGAACCTGATCGTGCCCGACCCGCCGTCCGCGGCGCTCATGGATCTGCACGCCACCATCGGCACCAACTGCAGCCGCCTGGAGATCGCCTGGTCCGACGGCACGACCTGGACCCAGGGCGAGCCCTGGTGGATCGATCTCGACGATGACAACCAGGGCGCCCCTCCCGGCGACCCGGACCCCGACGATCGGTACTACTACAAGGGCGACATCGTCTGGTTCGATATCGACTCGCCCTACCGGAACGAGTTCTCGCCCCCGGCCAACGACTACGCCGGCGAAGCACTCACGGATGAGGCTGTCGAGTTCTTCCCGATCCACCCCGAGCTCTTCGGACCCAACTACGACACCGTGAGCGCCAGCGGAGCGCCAGGCATGGAGACGCGTCGCACCGGCATCGCGCCCTACGTCGTCGACATCACCAACGACTTCGCGCGCATCACCGCGAGCGTCTCCCGCCTGAACAACGATCTCGAGGACGAGTACCTGGCGATCTGGGGCTTCCGCAGCCCCGACGCCGAGGCCCGCTACTCAAACTCGCGCCCGTGGGTGAAGCCCACGCTCATCCGCGTGCGCGTCACGCTCCACGACAGCCAGCTCCGCTTCCGCGAGGGCAAGCAGTACGAGTTCATCTTCAACGTCGGCTTGGACGACTGAGCCGGGCCCCGCATCCGGGACCACGACCGATCCGCGCTCGCACGCAGAGGTCACCTATGAGACGCATCATCTCCTCGCCATTCCGCACCGTCGCCCGCGCCATGAAGGCCGATCGCAAGGGCACCGTGCTCCTCCTGGCCCTCGGCACCGTCGGCATCATCTCCGTCGCCGCCGTGTCCTACGTCACCATCGTGCGCCTCGACCGTCGCAGCGCCGTCATCGCCGCGCGCGAGTCGGGCCTCGACCGCCAGGTCCAGACCGTCGTCGACTACATCGGCTCGCTCCTCGCCGCCGACCTCTACGGCAACAAGATCGTCACCCCCGACGTGCCCCTCGAGGCCTGGCCCGGCATGTTCGAGGACGGGGAGTACCGCGATCTCGCGTTCCTGCCCGACGAGTCGCTCAACACCTTCCGGGACACCGACCCCGGCGAGCAGCCCAACGAGCAGTCGCTCCTCGAACTCGACGACGTCTCGTACGAGCGCGCGTTCCAGGACGACGCCTGGCTCGCCTCCTTCGACCCCGTCGACAGCAACGACAACCCCTTCGGCCCCATCAGCCAGGCCTACGACCAGGCCCTCACATGGCCCCAGATCACCAACCTCCGCTCGGCCTACGAGTGGAGCGGCAGCGAGTGGGTCCGCCAGGACGGGCGCTTCGTCGACCTCGCCCAGTGGCTCATCCAGAACACCGACGAGTTCGCCGACCCTGCGATCAACCTCGTCGACTGGGACGCCAACAACGTCAGCGACTTCGAAGGCCAGCTCGGCCCCGAGGCCGGCAGGTTCCAGGAGATCTTCGATCTGCAGATGAACCGCGTCGGCGAGGACTTCACCGGCGACTCGAACAACCCCGTCGCCGGGTTCCTTTCCAACGACATCGCCACCGACGACCGCTTCGACGCCGGCGACACGCGCATGTGGGCCGACACTGACGGCGATCTGCGCCCCGACGCCCGCTGGACCGTGCTCGACGCCCTGGGCAACGCCGCGGGCTACAACTGGGTCGTCGCCGCGCGCGTCATCGACGCCAGCGCGTTGATCAACGCCAACAGCTCGATCGAGTTCGCCGGCGACGGGATCGGACCGGGAGAATTCGTGGGCGACGGGCGCACGCCGGTCGACGTCGACTTCTTCCGCCTGCTTGAAGAAGCGGACCAGCTCACCAACAACCGGACCTACCAGTTCCAGGTCCGGACCAACAAGCTCAACGCCGCGTTCGACACCCACATCGACCAGGACATGGACATGCCCGCCGTCCTGGAAGCTGCCAAGCAGTACGACCTCCAGAATCTCACCATCGACTTCGGGTACCAGAACTTCATCACGCCGACCACCGACGTCTGGCGCCCGACACAGGGCATGCGCCGCCAGGAGCGCTTCGCGTACTACGACCTGATCGGCAAGTCCCCCGACCTGCCCGAGATCACCGCGGGGCGGACCATCGAGCAGCGCGACATCTACGACCTGCTCGCGTTTCACGGCTCGAACAACGCCACGGTGCTCTCGCGCATGGAGCAGCGCTTCGACCGGGGCGGCTTCCGCGACCGGGGCTACCTGCCCGGCAGCCCGATCCGCAACATCCACGGCCCGCTCCGCGCCAACGAAGACGCCAACCTCTCGCGCGTGTTCGAAACCGCCGCCCGCCCGGGGCGCCCCAGCCGCCGCGAGATCCTCGAGAACAACCCCCGGCGCCTCCTCACCCTGTTCAGCGGCGTCGGCCAGGCCAGCCCCGTCCCGGTCATCAACACGACCGAAAACCCCGACACCGGCGAGCCCTACTTCGACGGTATCTACCGTCGCGACAAGATCCGCCTCAACAACGGCCCGCTGACCGCCGACCAGGTCGAGCGCTCGTTCGAGGCCTTCATGTGGGCGCTCGCGCCGCTCGAAACCAACATGGAGATCTACCCCGGCTACCAGGGGAACCCCTCGAGGAACCGCACCTACGGACGCGACGCGTTCGCCGGCAACGAACGCGGGCCGGCTGTCGCGATCGATTCCAACCGGACGCTCACGTTCAACTTCTCGCCGACCGAGCGGGGGTTCTCGCTCGGGTCCTTCCCCGTGTTCGTCGCGGGCGCTCTGGCGACGAACCTCCGCGACGCGACCGACGACGACAACCTGCCCCACGTCGTCACCTTCGACGGCGACGAGGACACGCCCTCAAACTCACACAACGTCGCTCTCGACCGCCACCTCGCACACGGCTCGATCCCAAAGACCCGCCTCGCGCCCTACGGCCTCGGCCCGGAGCAGCCCGGCCCGATCACCTGGATCGGCCTGGAGCGCCAGCCCTTCCTCACCGAGGTCTCGTTCGTCTCGATCTACACCGACTTCTCGACCGACGGCGCGGGTGACGACAGCGGCATCATCGGCGACTCGGCCGCCGACGAACTCGGCAGCGCGATCTTCGTCGAGATCGCCAACCCGTGGTCGACACCCCTCACGACCGAGGGCTGGGTCGTCGAGATCGCGTCCGACGGCCAGGGCGCCCTGGGCAACGGCCTCCAGCTCATCCTCCCCGACGGCCTGGTCATCCCTGAGGGCGATCGCACGATCTTCCACTGGGTCTACGACAACGGCGCCGACACATCCGTTTGGCAGACCGACGGGTTCCGCGACGAGATCCTCGCGGACATCGGCGTGCCCGGCGCCGACGCGACCCGCATCGGAACGATCCTCGACGATCAGGAATCGCCGATTGCCGCCGACGATCGCATCCCGTTCCGCGCGCTCACCGGCCCGGTCTCGGCGGTGCTCACGATCCCCGCAGCGCCCGGCGGCCCCAGCGGCATCGACCAGCCGAACGTGCCGGTCGACCGCGTCGCGGCGCCCCCCGGCTCGGACTTCCCGCGCGTCTGGACGGCGCGGGGCGGGTTCAACATCGGCGCGGACCTGGTCACCTCGTTCGGACCCGGTGTCTACGACGCCGGCAGGATCATCGGCTTCTACCCCAACGCCGTTCCGCCCGGCGACATCGCGACGATCGACACCGCACTCGCCTCTGGCCAGGGACGCGGGCGCCTCAAGGCGACCTCGACACTGATCCGCGCTCACGGCGGGCAGGCGCAGAGCTTCCCCGCCTACATGCTCGAGGACCGCGAGCGCAACCACGTGATCAATCGCGACGATGTCATCGCGTGGGTCGACCCGGCGGTCGACCCGATGAAGTTCACGGTCATGGTGCCCGATCTCCGCACCACGCCGATCGAGATCCTCGAGCCGTTCGATGCCGTCACGTTCCCGTTCAACTGGCCTGACGCGCACGTCGACCTCGGCCAGCTCGGCAAGCCCGACCACCCGAACAACTGGTCGCCTCAGGAAGTGCCAGCGTTCCAGGTCTGGGTCGGCGAGGGCAACGCGGCTCCATCGTCCCGCCCCAAGATCAATTCGGTGGCCGATCTCGGGCTCGTGTCGATCTACGGGCACTTCATCCGCGGGGGCGCAGACCAGGTGCGCGCACTGTCCACGCTGACGACGTGGAGCGAGTTCATGGCCCAGAGCCGCTTCTACGACTTCTCAACGCCGCGGAACGACCCCGGCGGGCCCGACAAGCTCAACCCGTACATGGGCGTGCTCGACTTCTCGCGTCACATCCTCGGCCGGATGGAGCCGGGCGGCGCGGTGCAGGCGCCCAACTGGATGCGAGTCCCCCTCGCGACGCGGGTCTTCGACTGCTTCGAAGCGATCCGCACCGAGCCCGGGCGGCTCGTGCCCGGACGCATCAACGTCAACACGGCCCCGGCGCGCGTGCTCGACAAGCTCCCGCTCATGCAGCCGGAGGTCGGCGCATCGGTCCCGCTCGCGACTCCAGCCAATGATCGGCTCTCGCTCCTTAGCCTGTATCGCAGCGCCGGGACCGCCGGGACACCGTTCCCGCGCGAGGGGCCGGTGCTCACAAATCTCATCGGATTGCGCACAGGCGAGGAGCCGGATCCCGATGACGGGTTTGTCGCGTCCGGTGAACTCGCGATCCTAGACCGCTGGACGTTCAACGCGGGTTCCGGTGCTCCGGACTTCAATACGCCGACCAGAGCGTTCCTGCAGATCGGGACCGACGGCCAGAACGCCGACGGCCTCGGTGATCCCAACAACATCCTCGAACTCATCGACGACTACGCCGATCCCGGCTTCAACCCCATCGACGACGCAGAAGAGCGCCTCGCCGCCTACCGCGCGATCGCCAACATCGTGTCGACCCGCAGCGACGTGTTCATCGCCTGGTTCGTCCTCCGAGGCTACGACCCCGATCAGATCGAACAGATCCGGATCGACGGCGCGCAGGCCCGCAACGATGCGCTCCAAGCGATGGAAGACCCCGAGAAGGGCTTCGGTCCCGCCTACGAATCGCGCTGGCTCGTCGTCTACGACCGCTCGAACGTTGAACGCCCGACCGACAGGCCGCGTGCGCTCCTCGTGATCGAACTGCCGGTCACCGCGGGGTGATCGGAGCTTCGGGCGTTGCCGTGATACGCAGGCCCGGCCGCTAGTAGACCGGCACGCTCTGGTCGATCTCTTCCGACCATCGATCGATCCCGCCGGCCATCGACTTGACGTTCTCGAACCCCTGCTCGCGCAGGAAGGCCGTGACACGCAGCGAACGCCGGCCGTGGTGGCAGTAGACCACCATCTCCTTCTCGGCGTGCTCCTCGAGCTCGTTCACGCGCGACGCAAGCTCCTGCATGGGAAGGAACTCCGAGCCCTCGATCGACGCCACCGGGCGCTCGTTGGGGCGCCGGCAGTCCAACAGCACGAACCCCGCGTCGCCGGCAGACAGACGCTCTTTCACGTACGAAGGCTCGACCTCCCACGCCTCGTCCACGACGTCGCCCATCGGCGAAGGGGGCACGGGGTAGTCCGGCATCCCGCCGTCGCTCATCGATCGTCCCCGGCGTCGTCGCCCGCGCCCTCATCCATCGCGGCCTCGTCGTCGATCGGCGCGACGTCGGCCTCGAGGTCCGGCGACTGGCCCATCGTCGGTATCAGCAGCGGATCGGCGTAGCGCGAGTAGCCGATCGCCGGGCTCGCGAACACGGCGCCCGGCGACTTCACGAACAGGCGGGGGATGAACAGCAGCACGTCCACGCCCGCGTGGAACGGCGCCGCGAACGCCTCTTTGACCTGCGTGCCGGTTTCGGCGCCCTCGTCGAGAGCCGAGCGACGCGTGGGGTATTCGCCGCGCTGGCGCCCGGTCTCGTCGGTGTAGAACGGGCCACCAGTCGTGTACCGCGAGTGGTGCTGCGTGCCGTCCGGGTGCGCGTAGATGACCATCTCGTCCCAGTGCGTGCGGGTGATGCCGTCCAGAGAGGGCTCCGTGGCCTCGACCAAACGCTCATCGCCGCGCTCGTCCGTGGGGATCAGCGCCGGCGGCACTTCACCGCCGACCAGCACGCGATCGTTGTTCGGGTGCGCACACCCGCACAGGCACGCCGCGCCGAGTCCCAGAGCCGCCGTCGCTTTCCGGATCATGGTCATGCCGGGATCCTATCAAAGCGCCCCGCCCGGGTCCTCGCCCGGCGCGTCGAGCACCCTCCGGACGGCCTGATGCACGATGTCCGGCTCGAAGCCGCGCCGCGCCAGCAGCCCGGTCAGGCGTCGGATCCTGGCCTCGCGCGCGAGCTCGCTCCCGAACCGCGCCGCCCGCGCGCTCGCCAGGCGGAGCGCATCCTCGAGCGGGTCGCTGCCTTCAAGCGCTCGCTCCACCGCTCCGGCGATCTCCTGGCGATCCAGCCCCTTGGCCCGGAGTTTCTGTTCCAGCAGGCGACGCCCGACCGGGCCCCTGGAGACCCTGTCTCGTGCCAAGGAGTCGGCGTAGGACGGGTCGTCCAGCAGTCCGATCCGCTCCATCTCATCGCAGACCCTCTCGGCGATCGTCTCGTCAACAGCGCGTCCCCGGAGCTTGCCGATCAGCGCGGACCGGCTGCACGCCCGCCTGGCGAGGCTCGCCTTGGCGAACTTCCGGGCCTCGTCCAGCGCGCACGCCTCGCGCACCGCGTCGCACATCTCGGGAGTCCACACCCCGCCCTCGCGCAGGCCCAGGCGATCGACCTCGCGCCCGTCCAGCGTCGCGACGACACGCCCATCGACGCGGATGGTCCATCGCGTCGCGTCCCGCGCCGACGGCCGGATGCGCCCGATCTCGGCGCCCTCGGGGATCGAGTCGAACAGCGCCAGCTGCGCCTCGCGGCGCTCCCTCGCCTCCCGGTCTCGCCCCGATCGTGCGCCGATACCCGCGTTCACGCTTCAGCCCCCCAGCGACGCGAGGTACTCGCTCAGCTCGCCCGCCGCCTTGTCGTCCCCGGCGTCCCGAGCACGCTCGAATCCATCGCGGAGGGTCGCACGCGCATCGTCAACGTCGCCGGCAGCCTCGAGCGAGCGTGCCTTGTGGAAGTAGGCGTAGTGATACGCGGGGTCGGCGCTCAGGCACTCGTCGAACCAGCGCACCGCCTCGGCGTGCTCGCCGGTCTTGGCGTGCTCCTGGGCGATCATGTACGGCACGTCGGCGTCGGCCGGATCAGCCGCCCGCAGCTTGTGGAGTTGCTCGAGCCTGCTCATGCGGCGGAGTGTACTACCTGGCCCCGTTCGCCCGCGCGTTCGAGCAGAACCGCTGGCAGATCGAGTCTTCAGCGCACAGCGCCCCGCGCGCCTTGCACACCCGACGCCCGTGGAAGATCAGCAGGTGGCTGAGCATGCACCAGGTCTCCCGTGGGAAGAGCGCCATGAGGCGGCGTTCGAGCATCTGCACGGTCGTGTCCTTCGACGCCAGCCCGAACCGCTTGCTCAGGCGCTCAACATGCGTATCCACCACCACGCCCATGTTGATGCCGTAGGCGTTGCCCAGCACCACGTTCGCCGTCTTCCGCGCAACGCCCCGCAGGCCGAGCAGTCCCTCCATCGTCCGGGGCACCTCTCCCCCGAACTCCTCGTACACGGCGCGCATCGCCGAGTGCACCGACTTGGCCTTGTTCCGGAACAGCCCGATCGTCTTGATGTACCCCTCGATGTCCGCCGGCGTCGCGCCCGCGTAGTCCGCCGGGGTGGGGAACGCCGCGAACAGCCCGGGCGTCGCCTTGTTCACCCCGACATCCGTCGCCTGCGCACTCAGGATCGTCGCCACCAGCAGCTCGTGCGGGCTCGTGTAGTCGAGCTCGCAGTGCGCATCGGGGTAGCGCTCCTCGAGCGCTCGATAGATCTCCATCGCCCGCTCGCGGCTCCTGGGCATCACACGCGGCAGCTTGAAGGGGATATCCCGCAGCCCCTCCGGGTTCGAGGGCGTGCGCTCCGCAGCTTCGGCGGGTGTGCTCACTGGCCGCCCCCCGTCGGTTTCGAGTTCGCCGGGAACGCGATACCCCCCCCGAGCGAGCCGAGCACCAGCACGAGCGTCGCCGCCATCGTCGTCGTCGCGGTGCCATGATCGGCGTCGAACCTCGCCCGGGCCGCCGCGGCTGTCTCGGTGTCGCCCGCCTCCGCCGACGCCCAGTACTCATCAAGCGTCGCGTCCATGCGCGCCCCGAGCACGCCCACGCGATATCCCATCAGGGCTACCAGCGCTAGCAGCAGCGCGAGGCGCGGCGCCATCGCGCTCCGGCCCATGCGCCCGCGCAGCGCGATGGCCACCAGCAGCACCGACGCGAGGCCGAGGCAACCGAGTTCGACCAGCCGCGAGATCCCGAACACTCCCGCCGCGACGTGCCCGGCCGCCAGCACCCAGTGCTCGCCGTCGTACGCCGAATAGGCTCCGAGCTGGGGCTCGAGCGATTTCATCTCCGGGAACGCGATCGCCGCCGTCGCGGCGCTCAGGCCCAGCGCGCCGGCCCACAGCCCGAGCACCCCTGCGTTCGCCATTTCGAGTCGGACCTGCGCCATGTCTCGGGCGATCCTAGCTGCACTGGGGTACAACGTGGCACCGTCCTCCATGCCCGACCACGACGCCACACACAAGAACCGCTCCCTCGCTCTCGCGGGGCTCGACGCCGCCCGCCCGGACCCGCGCCAGGGGATCCGCCTCGCCGTGGAGCGGGCCGTACCCGCGATCCAACTCGACGCCATGCACCCGATGACGCGCCCGCGCGAGCTCGATCGCAGCGCCAGGCGCGATCTTGCCGCGATGCTCCGGCGCGCAGGGCTCCGCTGCTCCGGCATAGACCTGTGGATACCCCCCGAGCACTTCATCGACCCCGCGCGCGCTGACCTGGCGATCAGCGCCGCAGAGTCGGCCCTGATCGCAGCAGGTGAGATCGCATCGCTCACCAGCGGCGATCCCGTCCTTTGCGTCACGCTCCCACGCGAAGACGGTGACACCTCGGTCGCCCAGACACTCAGCGCGGCGGCCCAGCGAGCCGGGGCCGTCGTCGCCGACCACACGTGGCCCCCGCTGGAGAACCAGGGCTCCGAGCACCTGGCCATCGGGTTCGATCCCGCCGGCGTCGTCGCATCGGGCGAAAGCGGGGATCTCCACTCGCTCCTCGCCCGCGCCGCCCCGCGCCTCCGGGCCGCTCGCCTCTCCGACATGGGCCCGGCCGGGCGCGTCGAACCCGGAAGCGGACGCCTCGATCTTCTGCAGTACCAGGTGGCCGTGGCCACGAGCGGGTTCGATGGCGATCTCGTGATCGATCTCAGGGCGATCCGGGATCAGGAGGCCGCGCTCGATCGCGTGCTGGAGGCGGGCCTCCCCGGCTTCTGAGCCCGGACCGCCCCGACGCTACAGTTCACCCCCACATGGCCTCCCAGCGCGACTACTACGACATCCTCGGCGTCAAGCGCGACGCCAGCGCCGACGACATCCGCGCGGCATATCGCAAGCTCGCGCGCGAGCTGCACCCCGACGTCAATAAGGCCGACGACGCCGCCCAGAAGTTCGGCGAGCTCCAGCAGGCCTACGACGTCCTCTCCGATGAGTCCAAGCGGAAAAACTACGACCGGTTCGGCGCGGGCGGCCCCGGTCCGGGCGGCAATTACGCGTGGACCAACGTCGGTGGTCCCGGCGGTGCCGCGGCAAGCGACTTCGACATCGGATCAATGTTCGAGGAGATCTTCGGTGCCGGGGGTTCCGGGGGCGCCGGTGCCGGCCAGCGCGGGCGATCCCGGTCCACCTCACCCTTCGGCTCCCAGGCCCGCGCCCGCTCGCGTCCCACCCGGGGCATGGACCTGCAGCAGGAACTCGTCGTCGATTTCATGCAGGCGATCACGGGCGGCAGCCAGTCGCTGCGGGTCCGTCGGGGCGGATCAACCCAGACGATCGACGTGACCATCCCCAAGGGAGTCCGCGAGGGCGCCAAGCTCCGGATGAAGGGCCTCGGGGCCCCGAGCACGACCGGCGGCGCGCCCGGCGACCTCCTCCTGACGGTCCACATCGCGGCGCACCCGTACTTTCGGCGCAGCGGGGACGACATCCTCCTCGACCTTCCGATCTCGATCGCAGAGGCCGCGCTCGGCGCCACCGTGAGCATCCCCACGATCGACGGCAAGCGTGCCGAGATCACCGTCTCTCCGGGCGCCTCCAGCGGCCAGCGCCTGCGACTGCGGGGCCAGGGCATAGAGAGCGACGCCTCGAAGCGCGGCGACATGTTTGCCGTGATCAAGATCGTCGCGCCGACCAAGATCTCGCGCAAGGACCGCGAGCGTCTGGAGAAGCTGGGAGAGTCGCTGCCGGCCGTCCGCAGCGGCAAGCCCTGGAACGACTAGTCGACCGAGGCGACGACCACCGCGTCGGAGCCCATCTGCACGCGCGCCGACTGCGCTTGCGACTCTGTCGTGAAGCGCCCGACGTGCACCAGGTACAGCATGCTGCTCGTGATAGTCTCCGACGGCACGACACGCGGCGTGCCCAGCCCCAGGCGCACCGCGCGTGATTGCGCATCCGATGCCGCGACGCTCGCGCGCGTATAGGTGCTGAACGCGCCGAGCTGCACCGTGTACGACGACGGGTTCAGCCTGTGGTCCAGCTGGTCGCGTCGCGAGGTGTCGCGCGAGCCGCCCTGCGCCAGGCGGTACATCCGCCTGGCGGCGTCAGTCCGCCCGAGCATCGAGTACGCCTCACCCGCGAAGAAGTTCGCTTGCGCCGCTTCCTCGCCGCTCAGGCGCCGGCCGGCGTTGGAGAATCGGATCGCCGCGCCGGACCAGTCCGCGCGGTGCGCCGCGATGAGCCCAAGCGTCGCCGAGGCGCGCCCGGCGATCTCGTCGTCGCGCGAGTCGACGATCGGCAGCAGCCACGAGCTGGCGTCGTCGAGATTCCCGAGTTCGTAGTCGCTCATCCCCGCCAGGAGCGCGGCCCGCTCCCGCTCGGAGCCGCTCGACCGGGCGTGCATCGACGCCGCCATGCGCAGCGACTGCGAGTAGCGACCGGATTCGAAGAGCCGGACGGCCTCGGCGCGGGTCGCCTGCCTCGAACCCTCGCAGCCAAATTGCGGCAAAACCCCCGCAACGAGCGCCAGCAGCACCGTTCCCAGCGCCCCGATCGTCCTGATCCTCTGTCCAAGCATCGCACGTCTCCTTCCGCGCGTGATCCGTCGGCCAAATCCTACCAGCAATCCCCAATACCATCGGGCGAGGACCCCGGCGGGCGAGATCGGCTCGCGCCCACCGGACCATTGGACCGATGGACAGACCCATGAGTGTGCACTGGCCGATCATCAGAAACTGCGTCACATTCGCCCGCCGGGGCCTGATCACCGACGACCAGCGGACCTGGAAGGGCGCCCACGTGCTGGGAGCCGCGCTCCACATCGCATCGGTCATCGAGAAGCGATCCGAGTCATGGACGACCGGCATCATGCTCCCGACCGGCGGGGCGTTCCCGGCCACGGCGCTCGCGACGTGGATGCTCGGGCGCACCGCCGTCCCCCTCAACTACCTGCTCGGTCAGGACGAACTGCAGTACGTCGTCGACGATTCAGAAACCGACACCATCATCACCGTCGGCCCCATGCTCGAGCACCTGGGATTCACGCCGAGAGTCAAGAACCTCATCCTGCTCGACCAGATGAAGTTCACCGGCATCCCCGAGCCCCGCTGGCCGGCGCTCGCCTCTCCCGACGACCTCGCCGTCCTTCTCTACACATCCGGGACGAGCGGCAAGCCCAAGGGCGTGATGCTGTCCCACGCCAACATCAGCGCCAACGTGCGCCAGTGCGTCGAGTGGTCCGGCTTCACCTGCGACGATGTCGTCGCGGGCGTCCTGCCCCAGTTCCACAGCTTCGGCATGACGGTGCTCACGCTCCTGCCGATCGCGGTCGGCGCCCGGGTGGTCAACACCGCGCGGTTCATGCCCACCCGCATCCTCGAGATCTTCCGGCGCGAGCGCCCGACGGTGTTCATCGGGATCCCCTCGATGTACAACGCGCTGGTCCACGCCAAGAGCGCAACGCCCGAAGACTTTGCCTCCCTCAAGTTCATCGTCTCCGGGGGAGAGCCCCTCCCCGACGATGTCTACAGCCGGTTCCTGGAGCGCTTCGGCAAGCGCATCAACGAGGGCTACGGCCTCACCGAGACCAGCCCCGTCACCAACTGGCTCCTGCCCGACGAAGACAAGCGCCACAGCGTCGGCCGGCCCATCCCCGGCGTTCGCCAGCGCATCGTCGATCCGGCGACCGGTCGCGTCCTCGGGCCCGGCGACGAGGGCGAGATCCGCATCGACGGCCCCAACATCATGCAGGGCTACTACAAGCTCCCCGAGCAGACCAACGAAGCGTTCGATGACGAAGGCTGGTTCCGCACCGGCGACATCGGCCGCCTCTGCGAGGACAACTACCTCTACATCACCGGGCGCCTCAAGGAGATGATCATCGTCGGAGGCGAGAACGTCTTCCCGCGCGAGATCGAGGAGGTCCTCAACAAGCACCCGTCGGTGAACGCCTCGGGCGTCATCGGTGTCAGCGACCCGATGCGGGGCGAGCTGCCCTGGGCCTGGGTCGAGGTCTGCGAGGGCCACGAATTCGACGAGAAGGTTCTGCGCTCGTGGTGCCGGGAGAACCTCGCCGGATACAAGGTCCCGCGCGAGATCCGCCCGATCGAGGAGCTGCCGCGCAACCCCACCGGGAAGATCATGCGTCGCCAGCTCCACTCGCTCGCCGAGCAGCCCGCCTGAAAACGAACGACGCCGGCCCGCGATCGGCAGGCCGGCGTGATTCGTCTCATCGCTGAGCAATGCCCGGGAGAGGACTCGAACCTCCACCCTGGTAATTCAGGACCAGCACCTCAAGCTGGCGCGTCTGCCAATTCCGCCACCCGGGCAGTGGGGTGCTCCTGCCCCCCGGGACCGGGAAGCAGGACCGCCGAGGATAGCCGCTCCGAAGCCCCCTCGCCACGCCCGGCCCGCCGTTCCTGGCACCACGATTGCGATTCCCTCCGTGCTCCCTTGCGCACCGCTTCCGGTGCGTTCAGACGCCACGGAGGGCGACCATGACGCAGATCCGCCCGGACGCGACCCCCTCGACCTCTCAGGTGCGCACCGACCCGCGCATCGACGCCCCGAGGCTGGCCCGCCTCTCTCAAGCGCTCCAGGCCGAACCGGCCAGACCGGGAGACGGGGCAGCAAAAGTCGCCGACCCCAGGGCGCAGGCCCTGCGCCTCTCCACGCGCATCGCCGGGCTCGAGAAGCAGGTGTTCCAGATCCACGCCCTCGATGACGCGCTCCACGACATCTCCAAGCTCATCGACGAACTCGAGCAGAAGCAGGGGGCCGCCACCGCGCAGGACGAGGTTGATTCCATCGTCGCGTCGATCAACGACGCGGCCGAGCGTGCCGGCCTCGGGAGCGGGGGCGCCGCGCGGGCCACCGATGTGCTCGAGGGTTTCGAGGTCCTGTCGATCGACGGCAGCCTCCGCGCCGGCCCAGAGGTTCCAGTCGACGTCGAGGTGGTCGAACCGGCGACCGACCCCGGGCTCTTCCTCTCGTTCGGCGGGAGCGAACTGGATCTCGGCCAGCGATCCGTCTCGGACAGCGACGGGCGCCTGTTCTCACTCGAGATCGCCGGGACAAGCGGGACCACCCGGTTCTCCTTCGCCTCGGGCATGACGATCCAGGACATCGCCTCGGCGATCAACAGCGTGGCCGGGCAGACCGGTGTCGACGCCGTGGCCGAGAACCCGGGCCCCGGCACGAGCGGCGTGCGTCTCTCGGGCGCGCCCGGTTCGGAGTCGTTCGTCTCGGTGCGGATCATCGACGCCGGGGGGCTCCAGGACCCCGATGGCAGCGCCGGCATCTTCAATGTCGAAGACGGCGTGCGCACCCCGTTCGAGGAAGCCACCACGTTCGCGCAGCGATCCGTCGGCTCCGATCTCGTTGCGCTCGTCAACGGGCGGCTTGCCGCGGCCGACGGCGGCGTCCTGACCGCGAACGTCGCGGGCGTCAACGTCTCTTTCTCCGTCAGTGCCGGAGCCCAGAACAACGCGGGACTGGTGCGAGCGTTCACACTCTCGGGCGACTCGGCGTTCTCGAACGACGCGAGCCTCAATCCCCTGGGCTCGCGTCTCGATACGTCGTTCCTTGGCGCTCTCGATTCCCCCGGCGGGATCGAAGACGCACGCGCGGGACTCGCCGAGGCTCAGAACGTCACTCGCACCACTCTCGGTGATCTCAAGTCGGAGATCCGCACACTCCTCGATACCCAGGCCCCCGCGCCCGCCGATGCGCCACGCGACGCCCTCACGCCCCAGCGCACCGCCGAACTGCTCCGCATGGAACTGTTCAAGAACCGCTAGCGATCACGCCAGCCAGCG
This sequence comes from Phycisphaerales bacterium, assembly GCA_028289195.1. Taxonomy (GTDB): domain Bacteria; phylum Planctomycetota; class Phycisphaerae; order Phycisphaerales; family UBA1924; genus JANQQR01. The sequence continues at coordinate 125,986 of JANQQR010000025.1, forward strand.
CCCGCCGTCGACGCGAACGATCTGCCCGTTCGTGTACCGGGCGTCGAGCGCCAGCCAACGGATCGCCTCGGCCGCGTCTTCTACGGTGCCCGAGCGTTCCAGCGGCACGCGACGAACGTACGCCTGTCGCGTCTCCTCGTCGCTCTCGTATCCCGACTCGGGGAACGCGACCACGCCCGGGGCCACCCCGTTGGTGCGCACCTCCGGCGCAAGCTCTCGCGCCAGGCTCTGCACCATCTCGATGAGCGCCGCCTTCGACATCGAATACGGCGCAAAGCCCTTGCGCGGGCGCCCCATCGAGTGGATGTCGCACATCGCTACGACGGCCCCGCCCCCCAGGAGGTCGCTTGCGCGCAGCGCCGGGGCCAGCGCCTGTGTCAGCAGCAGGGGGGCGATAGCGTTGATGCGCATGAAGGCCATCGCGCCCTCTGCGTCGATCTCGCCGAGGCCGCTGGGCGAGTAGATGGACGCGTTGTGCACCAGCACATCCAGGCGCCGGTGCTCGCCGTACCGCTCGTCGACGCGTCGCACGCTCTCGAGATCGCCGAGATCGAGAGCGAACGCCTCCGCCGGGACGCCCATCTCCTTCAGTTCG
>JANQQR010000012.1 GCA_028289195.1 Phycisphaerales bacterium
ACTCGCACGCTCGCACGATGCGGAGCTCGATCCGCTGCTCGATGCGCTGGCGAGCGCCCGGGCGACGCATCGGACGAGGCTGGACGGACTGGGGCTGGGATTGCTGGCCCTGGTCGCGCTCGGGATCGCCCCGTCGCTCGTGCCGAAATCACGCGGAGCCGCGCGGGGCTTGGTCCGCGCCGCGGCGAGCGCGGGAGTCGGCCCGATCGCCTCGGGGATCCTCGCGCTCCTGCTCGCGTGCGCTGCGCCGGCCGCTGCGTACTCGCTGGCGGCGCCGGCCGACGCGCGCGCGTCGCTGGCGGCGGGGTTGCTGCTCGGAGTGGCCGGGCTGTCGCTCGCGTTGCCCCGGCGCCTCTCGCTTGCGAGCGCGTGGGCATTCGGCGCTGGAGGCCTGGCGATCGTCTCGATCGCGTGGTCGCCCTGGCTGGCGGTCTCGCTTGCAGCGCTCGCCCTCGGCACGGCCGCGGCGCTCGTCTGCCCGGCGCGCACCGTGAGGCGGGTGCGCCGCGTTGGTAGAGCGCTCGCGTGGCACGTCGCGCTGCCTGTCGTCACGGCGTTCCTCGCGGTGCGCTTCGACCCCGGGGCGCTGGCGTCGAACAACACCCGCGATTTCTGGGCCTCGCTGATCATCGCCTTCCTGTGGTCGAGCGACGGGCGATGGCTGGCGTTCTGGATGGCGCTGCGGACAACCGGCGCGGAGCGCGCCGTGTGGACGCTCTCGTCGCGCTGGGTGAACGCTGGCACCGACGCCGTGATGGTCGGCGCCGGGCTCGCGATGGTCGCCACAGGCGTCGCGAGTGATGCGCTGGTATTCGGCGCCCTGGTGGGTGCGGCGATGGTGTCGCTCTCGGGAGGAGCCCGGCTCGCCGTGGCGAGGATCCTCGAGACACCCGCGCCCGAAAGCAAAACGGGCCGCTGACGGTCCCATCCGGGAGCCAGCGGCCCGCAGTCTGTTCGGCTCAGCGATCCGCGCCGATCATTCGCCGCCGAGCAGGTCGAGCTGGCGGTACTTCTCGCGGTACTTCTCGTTGAGCGCCTTCTGCTTGTTGTCGAGATCGATCGCCTTGCCGTCGACGAACGCCATCAGCACGTCGGTGGTGATCTCGAGCGGGTGGCCATCTGTCACGATCAGCGTCGCCGCCTTGCCGGTTTCGATCGAGCCGAGCGCATCGCCGACTCCGAGCAGGCGCGCGGCGTTAATTGTCAGGCCCTCCATGGCGGCGTCCACATCGAGCCCGTAGGAAACGGCGGTGGCCATCTCGTAGGGGAGGTTGCGGGTGTTCGACGAGCTGAACCCGCCTCCAGAGAGGCACCAGTCGACGCCGGCGACCTCGAGCTCGGTGAGAGCGGTGAAAGGCTCGTCGTAGTAGGAGTCGCCGCGCTTGGGCAGCTTGTGCACGCTCGTGACGATCACGCCGATGTCGTGGGCCTTGAGCAAGTCCGTCACGAGGCCGGCGTCGCGCCCGCCGACCAGGATGACGCGCAGGTCGTTCGACGTCGCCCACGACACGGCCGACTGGATCTGCTCGAGCTCGTTGGCGCGGATGTACACCGGGTCCTCGCCATCGATCACCGCCTGCATCGCTTCGTAGCGGATGTCGGTGGGGATCCCCGGATCGGCCTCTCTGGCTGCGAAATATGCGCGGGCGTCATCGAATGCCTGTTCGATGGCAGCGAGCTGGATCTTGCGGCGCTCGGCCTGCTCTTCCGGCGTGCTGCGCGACCACCAGCGGTTCGTGACGGTGCGCATGTTGGGCCAGTTCACGACGAGCCCGATGTCGGGATCTACGGTGAGATCCTCGTAGGTCCAGCCGTCCATTCGGATCACGCTGGCGCGGCCCGGGATCGCGCCGCCCTGCGGGAACACGCCGGCGGTGAGGATGCCGTTGGCGCGGGTGACCGGGATAATCGTGGTGTCGGGGTTGATCGAGATCGCGGCGTAAACCTCGGGCACGACCTCGCCGACCTCGCGGGTGTCGACCGTCGCCGGGATGGCGCCGATTTCGACGAGGCCGATGGTCGTCTGGGCCGCGATGAGCCCGGGCCAGACGTGCATGCCGGATGCCTGCACGGTCTCGTCCCCCGCTTCGGAGACGTCGTCGGACCCGATGGCCGTGATGACACCGTTCTCGAATCGCACCGAGCCTCCGGCGATGACGTCACCGGTGATCGTGTGGATCGTCGCGCCGACGATGGTGACCGGCCTGCTCTGGTCGGGAGCCGAGTGGACCAGGTCCTGGGCGCTCGCGGCGCCGGCGAGAACGAGCCCGCACGCGATCGACACCGCCTTGGTTGCTGTGGTGAAAGCGTTCATGCTTTCTATTCCTTTCATTGATCCTGGCGGATCAGGTGGTGTTCGGTGATCAGTCGCGCAGGTTGAAGAGGCAGTTGATGCCGCAGCCGCAGTCGCCCTGGTGGATCTGCTCGGCGTCGATGCCGTTGCGGACCATCCAGTCGTATTGTTCTTCGAGCTGGCGCAGCATGGCTTCGTAGCGCAGTTCCTCGAGGTCGACCTCGTCGCCGACGGGAACGAACATCGAGCCGCGTCCCGAGCGATCGCGCACGAGGGTGGCGACCTCGAGCTGCGCGTCGGACGGGCGCCGTCGCCCGCCCCAGCGCTGGCCCGCGCCGGGGCCGGCGGGCGATGCCTTGGGGGCGTCGGTGGCGAGCAGCTTCTGGATGATGCGATCGCGTTCGCTGGCGATCGTCTCGCGGAGCTCGGCGTCGCGCTCGAGCGAGAAGTACTCACGCCCGTCGATGTACGTCGCCTCGCACATGCTCAACGAGCTCAGCGGGCTGCCGGACCAGATCACGAAGTCGGCGTGCTTGCCGGTCTCGAGGGAACCGATCTTGTCTTCCACGCCGAGCTGCATGGCCGGGTTGAGGGTGACGAACTTGAGCGCCTCGGCCGGGTCGACGCCGCCGTACTTCACGGCCTTGGCGGCCTCGGTGTTCATGCGCCGCGCGAGCTCGTTCGAATCGGAGTTGAACGACACGACGACGCCGACGTCGTGCATGATCGCGCCGCTGTAGGGGATGGCGTCGTAGACCTCGAACTTGAAGGCCCACCAGTCGCTGAAGCTCGACCCGCCGATGGCGTGGTCCTTGATGGCCTCGGCGACCTTGTAGCCCTCGAGCACGTGCTGGAACGTGCCGATCGTGAACCCGAACTCGCCTGCCATGCGGCAGAGCATCAGGATCTCGTCCTGGCGGTAGCTGTGGCAGTGGATCAGGCGCTCGCCGGCGAGGATCTCGGCGACGGCCTCGAGTTCGAGGTCGCGCCGCGGGGGCACATCGCCGTTCCGGGCCGAGGCGCTCATGCTGTTCCAGGCCTCCCAGTCCTCGGCGTAGTCGCGGGCCGCGACGAACCGATCGCGGATGATCGACTCCACGCCCATGCGCGAGTTGGGGTAGCGATCGCCGTCGCCGGTGCTGCGCACGCGCTTGGGGTTCTCGCCGAGCGCGAACTTGATGCCCGACGGCGCCCCTTCGACACGCATCTCATCGGGGTAGGCCACGCCCCACCGGATCTTGACGACCGAGTTCTGCCCGCCGATCGGGTTGGCCGAGCCGTGGAGCTGGTTGACGGCGGTGAGGCCGCCGGCGAGCTGGCGGTACCAGCCCATGTGGTCGGGGTTGATGACGTCGCCGATGCGCACCTCGCTGGTCGTCGCCTGGGTGCCCTCGTTGACGCCGCCCGAGATTCCGGTGTGGCTGTGGCAGTCGATCAGACCGGGCGAGACGTGCTTGCCCTGTGCGTCGATCACGACAGCGCCGCTGGGCGTCGTCGAGCGCGCCGAACCGACGTAGGTCAGCTTCCCGTCGCTGGCCTCGATTTCGCCGTTCTCGATGATGCCGTCGGGCCCGCTGGTCCAGACCGTGGCGTTGCGCACGATGAGGATCGAGGGCTCTTCCGGCAGCTGCGCCATGGAGTAGGGCCCGAACGGGTAGCCGAACGACTCGGCGATGCCGGCGAATCGTGTGTCGGGCTTCTCTTCGTCCTTGCCCTCTTTGTCTTCGGTCCCCTCGTCTTCCGCTGCGCGGCTCGCGGCCCAGGTGAACGTTGCTCCACCAGGCATCGAGCCCACGCCCGCGATCGAGTCACCCACGAGGCCCGACAGCGTGACGGTTCCTTCTCCTTCTCCGAACGCGGTGCGATCGACGACGAAGTCCAGGCGGTTCTCGTTGAGCTTCACCCCCCGCGCCTTGAACGACTTGGTTTTGGGCTCGTCGGCCTCGTCTGCGCCGTCGCCTTCGGCCTCGTCGCCGGCGTCTTCGCCATCCTCGGGTGCGCCGTCAGCCTCGATCTGCCCGCGCTCGAGCGTGATCGCGTTGCCCTTGGCGACCTTCATGTTGAAGGCGAGCTGACCGTTGTCGGTCGCGAAGGTGGCCTGCCACTTGCCTTCCAGATCGATGTCGGGAGCGGCGCTGATCTCGTGGCGCTGGCCATCGATCCAGACGTCGCGGATCTTGGCGTCCTTCTCGAACATCTTCCCGTCGATGACGACGAGGTTGGCCTGCATCCCCGGGGCGACCTTGCCGCAGCGATCGCCGAGGCCGAGCATGGCCGCCGGAACGGTGGTGAGCATCGCCAAGGCGTCGTCTTCGCTGAGGCCGGCCTCGATGGCCAGTCGCAGGTTGTCGTTGAACTTCTGCTTCTTGGGGAGCTTGCCGGAGGTCATCGCGACTGTCGCGCCGGCGCTCTGCAGGCGGGCGAGGTTCGTCGGGGAGGCCTCCCAGTCCATGAGGTTGCGCAGCTCGACTGCTTCACGCTCGGCCATCGTCGCGACATCTGGGCGATCGGCGAAGGCCAGGGGCACGATCAGCGGGACGTTGAGATCCACGATCGCGCCCAGTCGCTTGAACTCGTCGCCGCTTCCCAGGATCACCGCGGGGCGATCGAATTCGTCGGCGACCTTGATCGCGCGCAGGACGTCGAGTTCGTTGTCGACGTCGAACATGATCGGGAGCGGGGCGGCCAGCGCATCGCAGGCGTCATCGGGCGCGGGACGCTCGACGTTCATCGGGTGCGTGCGATGGCCCTCGAGGGCGCGCTGGCGCCACTCGGTATCGCTGAGTACCTGGCGGAGAAGAGCGATCGATCCCATCTTGGAACCGGGGAAGCCCCCGCCCCAGCCGCTGCTCTCGAGGCTGGCGGCGTGGAACACCGGGCTCTTGATCACGTTGGCGAGCGGGTCGGACTGGTGGCGCTCTTCGCCGAGCGAGACGACAGCCGTCGTGCCGCGGAAGACGCCGTCTCTGGGGAGGATGTTGGCGGCGGTGAAGCCCATCCCGCGCAGCTTCTTGGCGGTGTCATCGCTCACGCCCTCGCCGTCGAGCGGGGAGCGCTGGGCCATGACCTTTTTGTTCCAGTGTGTGCCCGAGGCATCGGCGTCGGGCTTGGGCGCATCGACCTTGAGTGCCGGCTCGATGAGGCCCGAGTAGACGGTGAGACCCGAGCAATCCCAGACTCGCGCGCCGGGTGACGGTTCGGCGTCCGGGCCGACGCGGGTGATCGAGCCGTTGCGGATCTCGATCGTCGCGTTCTCGACGACCTGCCCGGGCTCCGGGATCAGCGTCGCGCCGACGAGGGCGTGCCAGCCCGGCTCGATCTGCCGGGGCCCGTTCCAGGGCGCCTCGGGCTGGGCCCCTGCGGGCACCATCGCCCAGACGGCGAGAACGGCCGTCAGAGCGCCGACAAAACAAACGCGGCTCAAGGCCGCCCAACGCAGCAACTCGGGTTTCATGGATGGCGATCCTTCCGGGCTCGAGGACATCCCCAATCCCAGAGTACCCGAAGCACCGTTGCGAGCGCAACAACTTCTTTGGATTCAACGGTGATCCGGGCGGAATCGCGGTGTCGTCGAGGTGATTCCCCAGCGCGTGCCAGAGAATCCGGTCAGTCGCCGGCGACGATCAGGTCGTCGAAGAAGCTGAGCGGAACGCTCTCTTCGGGCGGGTTGGCGATGCCCTCGTACGCGATCTTCTCGATCGTTCCGCCCTTGGCATCAAAGAACACGCCGTCGGGGCCCGCGGAGACGATCACCACGTCTCCGAGCGCACGAAGCGGCTCGCGCTCATCAACGGGCGAAGCCGGATCGGGGAAGTCGGGGTGCCCGAGCATGCCCTCGAGGCTGTCGAGCTTCTCTTCGTTCGACGCTCCGCGCCGCAGCACGCTGAGTTGGCTGTGGAGCGTTGTGCGTCCGGCATCGGCCACGCCGAGGATGCCGGCGTTGGACGCCCAGTAGAACTGGGCCTTGCCGTTGCCGGAGTTGAGGAAGGAGAACCTCGGGCTCGGACCCGCGGTCTGGTTCTTCGACCAGACCATGAGGGGGGCGCCCCACGCGTCGAGGATGTCGGGCATGGGGGACTTCGTGGGATCGCCGATGTCGAGCGCCACCTGGTGGCGACCGACCTGGGCGTTGCCGATCGTGAGCGGGTCGCCGACGCCCTGCCCGGCGCCGGACGAGGGAACCTGGAAGTACGCCGGGCCGTCGGCGCGATTCACGAGCGCGGTGTCGACGGTGACGGTCTTGCCGCCGAGTTGCACGTCGAACACTTCCTTGCGGCTGAAGTCGGCGTCGGAAGAGTTGACGATGCCTCCGGAGAGTTCGAGGAGCGCGTTCTCGGCCTGGGTGAAGCCGACGGTCTCGTTGTCAGAGCTTCCGATCTCCTCCTGCGTGAACGCGCCGGGGAGGCGGTTGTTGTCGGTGCGGAACTGGGAAGTGGCGGTGCGGAACGCTGTCATGAGCGTTGTGGTCGAGGCCCGGCGGGCGCTGTTGCGCGCTCCGGAGAGCGCCGGCAGCAGGAGGCCGACGAGGACCGCGATGATCCCGATGACGACGAGGAGCTCGATCAGGGTGAAGGCGCGGCGTCGGCTCGTGGCCCGGTTGGACTGCATGTGGAGAAGCTCCTGGAGGCTCGGAAGAATCGCGGGTGCGACTGCCAGCGGGCCGACGGGCCCGCCCGGACGGGCCGGAGAGTCTACTCGTCCCCGGCGCCTGCAGCACTCGATTCGTGGGAGACCGGCGCGGGGTTCCCCCGTGCGGGCCAGGAGCCGCTTGGAACGTCGGATCGGCTCTGAGAGGCTCAGAACGCCCGTGTGAACGCGCCGCGCAGGCGCCGGACGGGCGGCTGGTTGTCGTCTTCGAAGTCATCGACGGCGCGCACGGGCTCGAGCCCGGCGCCACCCATGATCTCGACCAGCTCGTCTGCCTCGAGGCCCCAGGGCGGGCCGGAATCTTCGCCCGATTGCTCGCCGGCCTGGCGCCCGCGGCAGCACGCGACCAGCACGCCCCGGTGGCTGAGCAGCTCGCTCATGCCCGCCACGAGCTTGGCGCGGGACGACGGGGGCAAGCTCTGGATCGTGTGCACCTCGACGACCAGGTCGAAGCGATGGCGAAGTCTGGATGGCAGGTCGATGACGTCTGCCTGGTGGAAGCACTCGGCGTGCTCGGGGTGGAGGATGCGCGCCCACTCGATCGCCGCCGGGCAGGCGTCGATCGCGGTGACCTCGTACCCACGGTCGAGCAGCGCGCAGGCGTCGAGCCCGAGGCCGCAGCCGACGACAGCGGCGCGGGCGCCCGGGCGCACGAGCGCAGGGCCCTCGGCGTTCAGCCAGTTGATGAGCGACGGGCAGGGGCGACGATGGGCCCACGGGATGCGCTCGGCGTTGCCGGCTGCCTCGCGATAGATATCGTCGAAGCGCCGGAGCCACTGGTCGATCTCGGCGCACGCGCTCAGCGGGCGCTGCTCGACGATCGTCCCCGCCTCGAGTCCTTCGCGGGCCTCGCTCTGCGCGTGGATGCTGCCATCACGGATCGGTGATTCCGACAACGTGGCCGTGGCCATAGTCGCGCTCCCGTGCGCTGCACTTGCTTTTCTCACCTCGGGCCGGTCGCGCGACCGGGCCAGAGGCGTGAAGTTCCGCACCACCGGCGAGACCCAACCGGTGCCGAGTCCCACGGGCCGCCTGACGGGGCCCGTTCCCAACATCCCCCGGGCGGACACGACATCAGGATCGTCGTCCGCGCCGAAACCTTCTCCCACCGATAACAGGATAAGGACCGGGAAAAAGATGTCCAGAGAAAAGTCTCGGCCTGTGCCCGAGATTGGACGCGCAAGCGCTGCGCCGGTCGCCGGAAACCGGCAGTCCGAGGGCAGAATCCCGCTCCTGGGCCCGAGTGGCGGAAGCTAGTGGGGCGAAACTTCCTGCCATTGCACGATGCGCTTGGCGCCGCCCGTCGCGAGGTGGCTGACGCCCATCGGCTGCTCGTGGGCCTCTTCCCAGTCTTCGCTGGTCAGGTCGCTCACGCTCCCGGGGAGGCCGGCATCGACGATGAGCCCGTGGAGGTGCTGCACCGACGCCGACGATGTGCCCGGGATATCCCACGAGGGGACGGTGAGCGTGCCGCTGCTCACCGAGATGTTGCTCTTGGCAAAGAGGTGACCGAGCACGGTCGTACCCGTGCCCATCGTGATGTCGCCGTTGTGGGCAACGCAGGCCGCCTCGATGTCGGCGTTGTTCTTTGTTTCGAAATTCCCGTTGTTGACGTAGAAGCCGACGACGCCCGAGCCGCTGCGCTGGATCTCGAATCCGTTCTTGGCCTTGAAGTTGCCGTTGGCGATGATGACGATGACGTTGCCGCCGGAGGTGTCGCACACAAGCTTGGTGTTGTTCTTGTAGGAGTCGAACTCCTTGAACACGTACTGCCCTGCGCTGAGGTTCAGCGTCACGCCGTTGCCAACCGACAGCGAGCCGTAGGTGCCCGGAGACAGCGACGCCGTTGAGTTGTTGCTGTAGCTCTTGTCCGGGGAGCCGTCCGAGGCGTTGATCTTGTCGGGGAGGTTCACGCCGCTCACGCTCGAATCGACGAGCCCGGTGGTGGTGCAGCCCCCCACCGAGACGCTGCCTTCCTTTGAGTAGACCGCGTAGTTGCTGTACGGCGCGCTCGAGCCGCTCGATTCGCTGCGCCGGACGCCGATGACGACCCCGTCCTCGGCGTCGAGCGGCGCGGCCACGAGGCCGACCCCGCCAGTGCCGACGACATCGGACGTGGTCAGCAGCCCCCAGGCGCTGCCGTCCCATCGCTGCATCCGGAGGCGCTGCTCGCCCTCACGGATCCACGCGACCAGGGCCTGACCCCCGGTGCCCTCGAACGAGACGCACACGGGGTACTTGGCGTCGCCCGCGAGGTTCGACTCGAGCAGGAGCGGCGCCGACCAGGACGTGCCATCCCAGCGCGCCACGCGGGCGCGTTCATCGGCGAGTGCCGCCGGAGCGCACACGCAGGAGGCGGCCAGAGCCAGCGCGGCACAGCGGGCCGCGCACGATAAGTGTCGATTCTCAGTCATCGTCTTCGTCATCGTCGTCGTCGTCATCGTCGTCGTCGTCATCGTCGTCGTCGTCATCGTCGTCGTCGTCATCG
>JANQQR010000016.1 GCA_028289195.1 Phycisphaerales bacterium
TCCTGGTCGATCGCAAGTACTACCTCGCTCGCCCCGACCTGCTCATGTGCAACCGGACGCTGTTCGGCGGGCCGCCCCCGAAGCACCAGCAGATGGACGATCACTACTTCGGGTCGATCCCAAGCCGCGTGCAGTCGTTCATGGCGGCATGCGAAGACGAGCTCTACCGCCTCGGCGTGCCGATCAAGACTCGGCACAACGAGGTCGCTCCGGGCCAGTACGAGATCGCCCCGGTGTTCGAGAACGCCAACGTCGCCGCCGACCACCAGCAGCTGGTCATGCGCGTGCTCAAGGCGGTCGCGCCCAAGTTCGGTATGCAGTGCATCCTGCACGAGAAGCCGTTCGCCCGCGTGAACGGTTCGGGCAAGCACGTCAACTGGGCGCTGGCGACCAACACCGGAGTCAACCTGCTCGACCCGCAGGACGAGACCCACTCGAACATGCAGTTCCTGGTGTTCCTGTGCGCCGTCATCCGGGCCGTCGACGTGCACGCGGAATTGCTCCGGGCGTGCATCGCCAACGCGGGCAACGACCACCGGCTGGGCGCCAACGAAGCGCCGCCGGCGATCATCTCGATCTTCCTGGGCGACATGCTCACGGACATCATCGAGCAGATCGAGAAGGGCTCCCCGACCAAGACGATCAAGGGCGGGAAGCTCGACCTGGGCGCGAATATCCTGCCCCAGATCCCGCGTCACTCCGGCGATCGCAACCGCACGAGCCCGTTCGCGTTCACCGGCAACAAGTTCGAGTTCCGCGCTGTGGGCTCGAGCGCTTCGATTGCGTGGCCCACGACAGTGCTGAACACGATTGTCGCCGAGAGCCTCGACGTGATCGTTACCAAGCTGGAGCAGGCCGCCGGCAAGTCTCCGACCCCGGCCAAACTCGCCCAGGCGACCAAGAGTGTCCTCAAGCAGGTCATCAAGGAGCACAAGCGTGTCTGCTTCGACGGCGATGGCTACGACGAGGCATGGCAGGCCGAGGCGGCCGAGCGCGGCCTGCCGAACCTCAAGAACTCCGCCGAGGCGCTCCCGATCCTCAAGAAGAAGCCCATCCTCGATGCGTTCCGGAAGTACCGCGTCCTGAACAAGGCCGAGATCGAGTCCCGCCTCAACACGTTCGTCGAGCAGTACGCCACGACGCTGGTGATCGAGGCCCGGACAATGATCCAGATGTCGCGTACGCAGCTGCTCACCGCCGCGACCCGCCACCAGACGATGCTGGCCGATTCGGTCGCCTCGACCCAGAACGCGGGTGTCGACGCCGACGACCTGCGGGACGAACTCGAGAGCTTCGCCGAGCTCGTCGCCAGGTTCCGCGCGGGGATCGCTTCGCTCGAATCGGCGCTGGATGCCAGCGATGAGTTCGAGGGCATCGCCCACGCCCAGGACATCCGCGCCAGCGTCATCCCCCAGATGGAAGAGATGCGAGAGCTCGGCGATCAGCTGGAGCGCTTCGTGAGCGACGATCTCTGGCCGATCCCGACCTACCGCGAGATGCTGTTCATCAAGTAGCGCCAAGAGGCCCGGGACCCCTGCCTGATACCCGACCCCCGGCCGTCCGGCCGGGGGTTTTTTCGTGGTTCACCCGGCCCGGGCGGATGGATGACACCCCGAGACCCCGGATTGCGCCTCGTAAGTGAGCGGGCCCTGCGGAGCGGGCCTGGTACTCAGATCGACGCGGGCCCGGTACGCTCTTCGGGCCGGGATCACTACTGGAGGCTCCATCATGCGAATCGCCACGCTCCTCGTTCCCGTCGCGGCACTGTGCACGCTCGCGGGCTGCCAGACGCCTCGCCAGACCCCGGTCCCCGGGGCAACGGGCTCCCGTCTCTATTCGGGCCTCGACCGGTACCACGTGCCGATCACCACCGACTCGCTGGCATGCCAGCAGTGGTTCGACCAGGGCGTGCAATGGATGTTCGGATTCAACCACGACGAAGCCGCCCGCTCGTTCGAGGAAGCGGCCGCCCGCGACCCCGATGCGCCGATGCCGTGGTGGGGCATCGCGATCTGCCAGGGCATGAACATCAACGACCATGTCGTCACGCCCGAGCGCTGGCGCAAGGGCAACGACGCGGTCCGACAGGCCAAGCTCCGGCTGGACAACGCCAGCGAACTCGAGCGGGCCCTTATCGAAGCCGCCGACGCGCGGTTCACGTGGCCCGATCCCAAGAGCCAGCGCAAGTACGACGAGTCCTACGCCGACGCCATGGAGGGCGTCTACGAGCGCTTCGGCGCCAACCCGCTCGTCGGCGTCCTCTACGCCGAGAGCCTGATGAACCTCCAGCCATGGGACTACTGGACCCTGGAGGGGGAGCCCAAGGGCCGGATCACCGAGGTCGTGAGCGTGCTCGAAGATCTCCTCGAGCGCGAGCCGGATCACCCCGGCGCGGCGCACCTGTACATCCACGCCGTAGAAGCTTCTCATGACCCCGATCGGGCGCTGCCGTACGCAAGACGCCTCCAGACACGCGTGCCGGGATCGGGCCACCTCGTGCACATGCCGAGCCACATCTACATCCGGACGGGGATGTACTCCGACGCCGCCGACGCAAACATCGGCGCCGTCGCCGCCGATGAGGCCTACCTCGACACCGACCCGCCCGCCGCGTTCTACTGGATCTACTACGCGCACAACCTCCACTTCCTGGCCTACGCGTCAATGATGGAGTGCCGCTACGAGGTCGCGATCGAAGCGGCCCGCAAGCTCGACGCGGCGCTGCCGATCGAGATGCAGAAAGAGGTCGCTCCGCTGATCGAGGGCATCCTTGCGACGCACTACCACGTGATGGTCCGCTTCGGAAAGTGGGAGGAGATCCTCGAGGAGCCGCTTCCTGCAGAGCACCGGCTCATGACCCGCGCCGTGCACCACTACGCCCGGGGTATCGCCTTCAGCGCGCTCGGGCGGACCGACGAGGCCCGCCAGGCCCACGCGGACTTCGAAGCCGCCGTCGCCGAGGTACCCCAGGACTGGATGATGTTCAACAATCCCGTCCACACCGTGCTGCCGATCGCCCGCGCGATGCTCGACGCCGAACTCGCCTTCCGCGAGGGCCGCCTGGAAGACGCGTGGGCGGCGTTTGAGCTCGGAGTGGCGGCCGAGGATGCCCTGATCTATGACGAGCCCCCCGGATGGATGCTCCCGGTGCGCCACGCCTACGGGGCGCTCCTGATGTCGGCCGGCGAGTACGAGCGCGCCGAGGCGGTCTATCGCACCGACCTCGAGAAGAACCGCGACAACGGCTGGTCGCTGCTGGGACTGCAGCTCGCGCTTGAAGCTCAGAACAGGGGCGAAGAGGCCGCAGAATTCGCGCCCCGCGTCAACCGTGCGTGGTCGCGGGCGGACACCACCGCCACCAGCTCGTGCATGTGCGAGCCGGGCGCCGGCTGAGGCTCATTCGGGGTCGAGCTGGTAGATCGGCTCCTCGTCCCCGGCGTCGAAGACCGCCAGGGCGGCGCTGACGTACACGCTGGTGTGGATGATCTCGTCGTCGTCGTTCAGCTCGAAGCTGATCAGCCCGCCGGCGGGGTCTTCGAAGAGGACCACGAAAGAGGCCCCGGACTCGCCGGCGTCTCCCCCCACCGTCGCGGAGCCGAACTTGAACATGCCGCGCTGCGGCGCATAGGCGCGGTCGATGCGCCCGAAGTGCGTGATCTGCTCGGCGAACATGTCCTTGAACCAGTCGAAGGCCTGATCCCAGCCTTCGTCGGTGAAGAGCTTGCGATACTCATCCTCGTTCTCGTCGTTGACGTACATCACCAGCTTTCGTGCGACCCTCGAGTAGCGTTCGCGTTCCTCTTCGGTCAGGGGCACGGCTTCGGGGATCGACTCTTCTCCGCCGCCCGGCCTGCCGCTCCAGTCCTGGGCGCTGATCGCTGGGACGGCAGCAAGAGAAGCCCCGATTGCGGCGAGCCCGCACAGAGCGTGTGAACGAATCCGGTTCATGGTGCTTCTCCCTGCGTGGCCAGCAGCCGGGCGTCGCGCTCGACATCGCCGAGCGTCCAGCCCGAGGTGTAGAGGGTGTTCAGGTAGACGTGACGGATGCGCCCCTCGCGATCGAGGATCAGGGCGCTGGGCCAGGCCTCGACGCAGAGGCGCTCCACGAGCGATCCCGGCGCCGGCGGCGCCCAGATGCTCGGCCACTCGATTCCGACCCGCGCAGCAGTCGCCGTGCCCTTCTCGGGGGTGTCGTCGCCGCAGGCTCCGATCAGCTGGATCCCAAGGCCCCGCACGCGCTCGAGCATCTCCCGCTCCTCGGGCACCGCGCGCAGGCACGGGAGGCACCACGAAGACCAGAACGTGATGATCGTGACGCGACCCCGCAGATCGGAGGCCTGCACGTCTGATCCGTTCAGGTACGAGAGGCCATCCAGGTCGAATCCGTCGCCGACCCCGGAACACGCCAGACGCCCGAGTGCCGATTCCACGCCGCCCGCACCGGGTTGTTGGTCCAGGAAGGCTCGCGCTTCCGATTCGACTACGTCGGGCGTGTATCGCCCGCCGATCGCGTCTCCCCAGGCGACCAGCGACTCGAGGGCCGCGACGTGGGCGAGCGATTCCAGCAGCGCCCGGACCGCCTCGGGTGCCTCGATGACGCCCACGAGATCGCGGTACCGGTCAAGGTTCGCCTCGCGCTCGCCCGGGGCGGCCCGGTGCAGCGGGGGCATGAGAGTCGTGCGAAGGACGACTTGTGCGCGCGTGGAGTCCTGGGCCAGTTCGACGGCCCCGCGCATCGCGCGCTCCCTCTCTTCCTGGAACCGATCCGGGGCGTTGCCCCACAGCACCTCGCCGGCGATCGCGAGCGCGGCAACCCGGTCTCCTTTGGAATCGTCGCTCTCGACCACCTCGAGCGCGTCCGCGAGCAGGCGCTGCGCGGGCTCGGAATCGCGGGATTCGAGGTTCCGGAGGCGCGATCGGAGCGAAGGGCCGGAATCCGATTCGGACCCGGCGAGTGCATCAGGCCATGGGGCGAGCGAGACGAGGACGCACAGGATCGCACGCGCGACAGTGGGCTTCATTGGGCGCCGTCCTCTGTCGCGCCGTCCGGGTCCTGCCGGCTCCACTCGAATCCCTCGATCACCCCGTCTTCACCGACGTCGTCCGGCCCGAACTGCAAATGCTGCACTGCCCCGCTCTCGTCGACGAATGTCAGCGACACATCGCCATCGGGCCCAGGCGTGACCGCCCGGTAGCTGGTCTCATCACCCCTGACGAGCGTGAGGAAGTACTGCAGGCCCGGTCGAGCCGCGGCACCGGCGATGGCCAGCGTTCCGAGCGCGGCCGCGACCCCGATCGACGCCCGCCGACGCCTGCGCTGCCGGGACGTGCGCGCTCGACGCCGGTCCTGCACGCGTGCCCAGAGAGAGTCTGAGGGGATCTCGTGCGCCGGAGCTCGGTCACTCCACGCATGGCTCAGAACACTCCCGACGTTCCGGGGGGTCACGCTCCCACCTCCAATCCCAGTCTCTCGGCAATCGCCAGCGCCCGCCGGCGCCCGCGGCTAAGGCGAGCGCGCACCGTTCCCTGCGCAACCCCGAGCACCCCCGCGATCTGCTCGACGCTGAGCCCGCACCCGTGGTGGAGCGTGAGCGCCTCCTGCTCGTGCAGGGGTAGCGACTCGATGAGCAGCTTGGCGAGCGACGCCGGGGCCGACTCCGCCTGCGAAGCGCCGCTCCCGCCTGCGGAACCCGCGAGGAGGCGCAGCGCGCGTCGTCGCACGTGCTTCCGCCTCATCCACCGATTGGCCTCGTTGGTGGCGACGCGCAGGATCCAGGCCCGGGTCCGGGCCACATCGTCGAGGGGGCCGTCGTAGCGGTCCAGGAGCCGGAGGAAGGTCTCGGCGCTCACGTCTTCGACAAACGCCCGATCGGAGTAGCGCTTCGACAGGTACGCCAGCAGCTCCCCGGCGTGGCGCTCATAGGCCCGCTCGAATCGCTCGCGCTCGCTGGCATCTCCTGAGCCCGTGCGCGCGGCTCGCGCTCCCGCCCGCGCCTTCTCCCCCGCTGCTGCCCGGATCGTGGTCGAAACGACGCTCATCTCTCTTCAGGATGCGCACGCCGGCGCGGACGCTACGAGGAATGCTCGGATTCCGGCCATTTTCTCCGCAGGGGCCACCCGCCGGGCCGTCCCGGCGCCCGGGCATTACGATCTGGGGCTCTCCGGCCCCGTAGCTCAGCGGTTAGAGCAGGCGACTCATAATCGCTCGGTCCCTGGTTCGAATCCAGGCGGGGCCATTCTTCTCCCGGAGCCGCCCGCGCATACCCTTGCCTCTATGACGGCTGCCTCCCGGCGCATCATGATCGCTGTTGCATCGACCCTCGCGGGCCTCTCGGTGGCCCTGGGGGGATGCGCGCTGGGCAAGATCGGCGAGCCGGTGGAGATCGAAGGGGTGCCCAGCCAGACCTACAGCGTCGAGCTCGACGAGCGGGAGTTCGAGGTCTCGTACGTCGTCTCGGGGAACGAGGAGGGCCGGCGAGTCGTGTTCGTGCACGGCACGCCGGGGTCGGTCAGCGCCTGGCAGAGCTTCATCACCGAGCCGATCGAGGGCCTCGAGTCTCTCGCGCTCGATCGCCCGGGGTTCGGGAAGACCTCGCCCCGGCGCCAGGTGGTCAGCTTCGAGGATCAGGCGCGGGCGATCGAGCCTCTGCTGGTCGAGCGGGACGGGCGCTGGCCGATCCTCGTCGGGCACTCGCTCGGCGGACCGATCATCGCGCGTGCCGCGGCTGACTACCCGGATCGCGTAGCCGGGCTGGTGATCCTCTCGGGCTCGCTCGATCCGGCGCTGGAGAAGCCGCGCTGGTTCAATCGCGTGGGCGCGTTCCCGCTGTTCGAGATCCTGCTGCCGTGGGCGATGCGCCACTCGAATCGCGAGATCATGGCGGCTCCGCAGGAGACCACGCTGCTCGACGGGGTGCTCGAGAACGTTCGCTGCCCCGTGATCGTGGTCCACGGCACCAAGGACACCCTGGTGCCCTACGAGAACGTCGACTACATGCGCACCGTGTTCGGCGATCGCGTGCCGGTGACGGTGATCGAGCTCGACGGGGCGGGCCACTTCATCCCATGGACGCACGAGGCGCTGATCCGGCGCGTGATCGAGCGCCTGGCCTCGGGTCTGCACGCCTCGGAAGAGCCCCTCGGCGACGCGCCTCAGTCCGGGTCGTAGACAAGCTCGTCGGGCGACACCAGCGAGCGCCCTTCCTCGTGCAGCGCACGGATCGCGGGCTCGTAGCGCCGGTCGATCTGCAGCAGGCCGGACTCGTCGCGATGAGCTGGGAACACGGTGCGATCGCCGTCGCGCTCGTTGCGAGCCGGGACCGAGGTGTACCGGTCGCTCGGGGCTACGAACCACACGCCGGTCTCGACGTCGAGGTAGCGGGTCTCGAGGGGCCCCACCGACGACGATCCGGACAACCACACGAGCAGCCCGGCGAGCAGGCCAGCGGCAGAGATCGCGCCGAGCACGCCCAGCAACAGTCTTCGATTGGCGTTCACGGCGGACTCCCGGCGGAGAAGCGCCTCGACCAGCGTCCGCGAGGATACAGTAGCCGCCCCCGATGGGCGTCCCGACCGAACCAAACGAGCCGAGCCGATTCTGGCGCATGTGGACCCGCGTCGTGTGCGCCAGGCCCGCGCTGACGCTCTCGGTCTGCGTCGCCCTGGCGATCGCCGGGATGATCCTCACGGCGATGCGCCTCGAATTCGAGCCCGATCGCAACGCCCTGATCTCGCCCGAGATCGAGTGGAACCGGCGCTTCATCGACTGGCGGAAGGACTTCCCGGGGACGCGGGACCTGGTCATCGCGATCGACGCTGGAGAAGGAGGCGTGCATCGCAGGGAGGCCGGGCTCGCGGCCGCCTCGCTGGGAGCTGAGCTGAGCGCTGACTCGTCGATGGTCACCGTGACCTGGGGCGCACCCGCGAGCGAGTTCTCCCCCAAAGCGGCGCGTCTGCTCCCGCTCGAGGAGTTCGAGAGCCTGCTGGCATCGACGGAGCGCGCCGGCCCTCTGGTGCGCTCACCGAGCGTCGGCTCACTGATCGCCTCGATCGCCGGAGCGCTGGCCTCCGCTGCCGACGCGACTTCTGCGGACCCGGCCGACGTCGTCGGCGACCTGCGATCGCTCCGCGAACTCCTGGATCAGATTTCGATCGACGCCACAGATCACCCCGGCGCGCTCGGCGCCTGGCTCCTGGGCGCAGCCTCGGAAGCCGGAAACGCGCTCGCCGGATCAGACGACGCCTGGCAGTACCTCGAGAGCCCCAACGGGCGATTGCTCTTCGTCCGCCTCTCTCCGCTGCGCGAGACCGGCGCGCTGCACGAACTCAAGCCGGCGATCTGGGCGGCGCGAGGGGCGATCGAGCGTGTCCGGGCCGAGTATCCCGCGCTCGAGATGGGGCTGACCGGGATCGAGGTCATCGAGGCGGACGAGACGCGTGCGGCGACGCGCGACAGCGCGATCGCGTCGGTTATCGCGCTCGTTGTCATCGCCGCGATCATGATCGCCGCGTTCCACAGCGTGCGCACCCCGCTGCTGCTCGTCGGCGCGCTGCTCATCGGCATCGCGTGGTCATTCGCGTTCCTGACGCTGTCTGTCGGGCACCTTCAGATCCTCAGCGTAGTGTTCGTGGTCATCCTGCTGGGCCTCGGTGTGGACTTCGGTATCCACATCGCCTCGACCTTCGAGACCGTGCGCCACGAGCACCCGGAGGAGTCGTTTACCGAGGCGCTCTCCGAGTGCCTGCAGAAAATCGGGCCGGGCGTGATCACCGGCGCGGTCACGACGGCGATCGCGTTCTTCATCACCACGCTGACCGAGTTCAGCGGGGTCGCCGAGATGGGGATCATCGCCGGCGGCGGCATCCTGCTGTGCCTGCTGGCGATGCTGACGGTGTACCCGGCGCTCAAGCGGGTGTTCGGTTCGCGGACCGAGCACGTCCGGCCGCTCGATTCCCGGTCGCTGCACGTCTACGAGGAGCGCTGGTCGCTGCCGTTCAGCAGGCGCTGGCGTGCCACGCTCGCGGGCGGAGGGCTGCTGACCCTGTCGATGGGCGTGCTCGGAGTTGGCGTCGGGTTCGACTACAACCTCCCCGCCCTGCTGCCGCGCGGGCTGGAGAGCGTCGAGTGGCAGCAGCGGGTCACACGCGACGGCGGCGTGTCGATATGGAGCGCAACCAGCATCGCGCCGACGCTCGACGAGGCTCGCGAGAGGGCCGCACGCTTCCGTTCGCTGGACACCGTGGAAGCCGTGCGCGGGATCGGCCTTCTCGAACCGTCGGATCCGGAAACGAAGCTGGAACTCCTCCGAGAGGCGAGGACCCGGATCGGGCTGGATTCGGCGGCCGAGGCGGGCACCGCTGACCTGAGGCAGCAGCTCGACCTGCTCAGCGCGGGGGTTTCGCAAGCGCTCCGGCTGCCGCAGATCCCGGCTGAGTTGCGTCCCGAGATCGAGTCGCTTGCAGAGAGCGCCAAGAGGGCTGCGCAGTCGGTTGCGGGCGCGTCACCGGAGAGACTGGCTGCGCTTGAGTCTGGGTACACCGAGGCGCGCGCGAGCATCGTCGGCTGGATCGGAGAGTTGCTCGACCCGTCGCCGCTGCAGCCGACCGACCTCCCCGGTGCGCTGCTCGCCCCGTCGATCGCGATCGATGGCAACGGCTACGCCCTGACCGTCTATCCGCGTCTTCCCACCGACGGCTCGATCACGACGGCTCTTGATCCGCGCTTCCTCCCGACGTACATGGAGAGCGTGCTCGCGGTGGACCCCGAGGTGACGGGGGTCGTCGTTCAGTTGTACGAGTCTGCCGATCTCATCCGCCGATCGTTTCTCTGGGCGGGCGCCGCGGCCTTCATCGCCGTCAGTGTGGTTGTGCTCGTCGTGTTCCGCTCCCTTGCCGATGCAGCGCTCAGCCTCGCGCCGGTGGTCGTCGGGTTCGTCGTGACCTTCGGGCTGCTGGAACTCGGGGGCGGAGCGGTCACGCCGGCGAACATCATCGTGCTCCCACTGCTCTTCGGCATCGGGATCGATGCCGGGGTGCACATCGTCCATCGCTATCGGGAGAGCCCGGACGCTCGGCCGCTCGGGCTGACATCGGGGACCGGCAAGGGGATAACGGTCACGAGCCTGACGACGATGGCGGGCTTCGCGTCGATGATGACCGCGAGCCACCGGGGCATCGCGGGCCTGGGGATGCTGCTCACCGTGGGCATCGGCGTCACGATGCTGTCGTGCTGGATCCTCCTGCCGGCGCTGCTGGAACTGCGCTCGCGGATCGCGGCGCTGCGGCGCTAGCGAGGGATGATGCCCACCGGGACGGAGAGTTCGACGATCTCCCCGTCGCGGAAGATCAGGAGCTTGACGTCGTTCCCGTAGCCGCGATCGGCCTTGGCTTCTTCGGCGTTCCGGATCGTCGCGTCCATCCCATCGAACGAGACGATGACATCGCCCGCCAGGACGCCGGCCGGCCCGGCGTTGCCCCCGTCGATCAGGCGCGACACGCGCAGCCCAAGACGCGATTCGACGCGGACTTCATACACGTACACACCGATCATGAGCGGGCCGTCGGGAACGAGGCGGAGGTCCTTGGGGATCAGCACCTGATCGACGACGTGGATGACCGAGCCCGAGGCTTCGAGGTCGGGGTCGATGATCGTCGCGTTCTCGATGTTCACGCCGCCGAACGACGCGTCGACGGAGAGTTCGGCGCCGTCGATCGTCGCGAGGAGCGGGATGCCGAGGAGTCCCTGGGCGGTGTAGCGCCCGCCGACGACGTGGTGCCGGAGGATCTCGCCGAGCGCCTCGGTGTTCCGCTCGCTGGCGAGAGCGTTGCGGGTCATCTCCGTGAGACCGGCGAACGCTTCGTCGCTTGGCGCGAAGATCGTGACCGGACCATCCCGGGATGACAGCGCTTCGTCCAGACCGGTGCGCTCCAGCGCACGAACGAACGTGCTGAGGCCCGCCGACTCGGCCTCCGTCAGCACTGCTTCGGTGTCGACAGGAGCGGGAGCAGCCTTGTCATCGGCGCTCGCCTCGATGCTCAGCACTTCGGCGTCTTGCGATGCCTCGGCCTGGCGCGCATCCTTGGATCGAAAGCGTGGGTCATCCGGCTCTGGGCACGCTGCCGTTGATGGAGCGAGTGTCGCGAACGCAACCAGCGCCGCACCTGTGAATCGAGCAATCTTCATCCCGGACTCTCCTCCGTGAGGGTTTCCAACGAGCACACAGGCTACCGCGCCCGTCAACCGGCCGGTTCGGGGGGTTGCCCAGCGCCGGGTGGGGAAGATCTCGGGACGCAAAAAAGACGAGGCCCGGTCGCTCCTGAGCGCTGCGGGCAGCGCCGTGGAGCAGACCGAGCCTCGGGAGCAAGAGGTCCCCCGACTCGAGATCCCGCGAGGGGATCGGAGAGAGAGTCAGATTCGTCAGTGCGACTCGACGCCGACCTTGGTGTCGATGTGGCGGCGCTCGCCGCCCCGGATCACGGTCAGGCGGACCGTGCCGCCGGCGCCGGCTTCCTTCTTCGAGTCCGCCAGTGCCTGGCGGGTGGCCGGCGCGCCGTTGATCTCAACAATCACGTCGAAGCGCTGCAGGCCGGCGCGAGCAGCTTCAGAGTTGCGCGTCACGGAACCGACCACGATCGCCTCGTCGCGATCCACGCCGAGCTGGCTGGCCAGCACGTTGCCGGGGTTCTGGGGCACGAATCCGATCACGAGGCGGCCCTGGGGCGCCAGTTGCAGGTCGTCCGGGATGAGGACCGTATCAATCACATGGATCACGCCGTTGGACGCCTGGATGTCGTTGGCGATCACGCCCGAGTCGTTGACGAACAGCCGCCCGTCGCGGATCGAGAAGCTGACACCCTGCTGGATGAGCGTGTCGGCCGAACCGGCGCTGATCGCGTCGCTGGCGTTTACCCGGCCGTTCACGACGTGGTAGAGCAGGACCGTCCGGAGCGCGTCGCGGTTCTCCTCGCGGAGGAGCGCGGCAAGCGTGTCCGCCGGGACCTTCTCGAAGGCCTCGTCGGTCGGCGCGAAGACTGTGAACGGGCCACCCTCGGCGAGGGTGCCGGCAAGACCCGCGGCGGTCGCCGCCTGGAGGAGCGTCCCGAACGAGCCGGCGCTCGCGGCGATCTCGACGATGTTGGCGCTCTGCTCAGAGGCCGAGCTGCTCGACGGGGAGCGGTCGTCGACCTTGATGACCGCCGCGTTGCTGGCGGATCCGGGCTCGGGACGATCGCACTCGCCGGCGCTGGCGAACGTGGTGGTGATGCCTGCCGAAATGATGACGATGGAGAGGAGCTGCTGAACCATGGGAATAACCTCCGGACCGGTACCGGTCCTTCAATCACGATGCGTTCTTGTTGGTGTCGCCCGGTTCCCCCCGTTGGGTCGCCGGAGCCGGATCCTCTTGGATCTGACCGCGGATTCGGGCCCCGCGAGCCGGCGGATTCACTGAAGGCCGATGGGGACGATGAGCACCCGTCGCTCACCGTCACGGACGATCTGCATCTCGATCCGGCCGAGATAGCCGTGGTTCGCCTTGATCTCATCGAGCATCGCCCCGGTCGGCTCGATGCCCTCGATCTCGAGGATGAAATCGCCTCTGCGCAGCCCGGCGCGTTCTGCGTTCGAGCCTCTGGTCACAGAGCTCACGAAGATGCCACGGCCACGGCGCAGGTCGTACTGCTCGGCCATGTCGGGGTTCAGCTGAGTCGGGCTGAGCCCGAGGAACAGCTCGCCGGACGCGCGGATGTAGACGTCGTTCAGCAGATCGAAGCCGGAAACGACGTGGACGATGCCGTTCCGCGCGTCGATGTCGGATTCGATCACCGCGTACCCGTCCAGGAGCGTGCCATCCGAGCCGATCTCCAGTTCGCGCATGTGACCGCTCGATGCTTCGAACCGATTCAGTTCGGTGAACTCCAGGGAATCGCGCTCGCCGTCGATCATGAAGCTCTTGAGCAGCTCCCTGAGTGCGTTGCGATTGCGGGACTGCTGCAGCGTGCGATGGAAGTCGACGGAGATGTCGAGGAACGCGTCGTCGGTCGGTGCGAAGATCGTTGTCGCGTCGCCCTCGTCGAGCACGCGGTCGAGCCCTGCGGACTCAAGCAGACGCGTCAGGATCCTGAACCGTTCGTCGCGCGAGATGACATCCCACATCGAGCCGGTCTCGGGCACGAGCACACGATCAACGACGTGCAGCACCCCGCCGTCGAACGACACGTCCGCCCTGATCACCCTCCCCGTCTCTTCGACCCGCAGCCCGGTCGCCAGCGCGCGGATGGACACGTGCTGACCGGAGACCGTCGGGACGCTGGGAAGCAGTCCCAGGTCTTCGCTCCCGAGAGGCATCGCGACCAGGTGATGGCTCAGCACCGCTCGCAGCGCACCGACGTTCTCGGGTTCGAGCAGTTCGTCCACCCCGTCGAACGCCTCGAAGGCTCGATCGGTCGGGGCGAAGATCGTCAGCTCGTGTGAACCATCCAGCAGCGGCCAGAAACCGCCAAGACCGAGGAGTTCCACGAACGTCGACAACTCGGGGACCGCGCGGAGCGCATCGAGACCCGAGACGGGCTCCGCCGGTTCCTGCGCACGAGCCGCGCCGCTCGTCATAACGACAACGAGAGAGCAGATGACCAGGATTCGCATACTCGGGATCAATGCAGGGGCCTCCATCTGCGCTCCGGCCTGTGGGGCGGAGGCAATAGTCCATTGGTGACCGCGAGGGCCGGATTTCGCGCGGTTTTGGTGCCATCGGCACCGCTCTGCCGATCCCAGGAGGATATCGATCGGTCGAAAGGGAACGCGGAGCCGGCTACGACTAGGCTTGAGGCGTTCCAGGGAGGACCCGGATGATGCAGAAATCATTCCAACCAGGCCAGCCGGTCATCGGGCGCGTGTCGAAGCATAGCCCGCAACCCGGGCCCCGCGCGAGGGACATCTCTCCGGCGTCCCGGGGCGACAACTACACCTACGACGTCCCGAAGTTCTGGCGTGTGGTGGAACAAGTCGATGCCCGCCACGTGCGGGTGCGGACGCGTCGGGGCAAGCAGCGGATCGTGCCCGCCAACGGGATCGAGTTGCGGAAGGCACGCTGGTGGGAACGGGTGATCTACCGGGCCCGGTTCCCCGAGCTCTGAGCGTCAACCCTCTACTGCCCTTCGTAATCGACCGACGCGAATCCCAAATACCTCCTGATGGACCAGCCCGCTCGCGTGCGCGGTGGTTGCTGCATCAGGGACTCCGGCGCCCTTGGTGATCAGAGCGCGCCCAAGCGGATCGGGATCTTCGAGGTGTCGGTCGTCCGCTACCCGCCCGGCTCCCATCTGCCCCGCCACGACCACGATCGAGCCAGCGTGCTCATCGTGCTCGACGGAGAGTTCGGGGAAACCGATGGGCGCACTCGCCGGGCATGCACGCCCGGCGAAGCGCTGATCCGAGCGAGCCACCACCGGCACGCCAACCGATTCCCCTCGGGCTGCACGGTTCTCCTGGCCATGATCGACCACGACGCCAGCATCCGAGATCCGGGGTTGCTCCCGCGTTTCGATCGGTCGGGATCACGAGCGTGCGCCTCCGCAGCGAGGCCGACTTTCGGGCTCGCGGATCGCGTCCTGCTCGGGAGCACCCTTGATCTGTTGCACATAGAGGACCTGATGCTCGAAGCGCTCTCGCTCGGCGCGGGCGACCGCGATGCGAGGGCTATGAATCCACCCGGATGGCTGAAAGAGACGCTCGAGTTCATTCACGCGCAGCCGGCCCCTGCCCCTATCTCCCGAATAGCCGAGAGAGCCGGGTTGAACCCGAGCCACATGGCCAGGGCGTTCCGGCGCTGGCGCGGATGCACGCTGTCGCAATACACGCGAAGACTCGCGCTCCAGCGCGCCGCCGACGATCTGTGCAGCACAACGCTGCCGCTCGCCTCGATCGCTCGCCACCGAGGATTCGCCGATCAGAGCCACATGACTCGTGAATTTGCGCGGGTCTTCGGCACGCCTCCGGGCGCGTTCCGCAACGCGCACAATCCGTGCAAGACCGGGCGCGCCGCCGACGTACGCTGGGACTAGGCGCAACTCGCTCACCCCATGCGGAGACCGGCGCGATGATCATGACCAGAACTCACGCGGTAGCGATGGTGCTCGGAGTGTGCTCGACCGGAGCGATCGCGGCCAACGAAACAGAAGTGACGATCCAATCCGCGGGCGTTGCACTCGGCGGCACGCTCGTGATCCCGGAGGGCCCCGGCCCGCACCCCGCGGTCCTCATCGTCCCCGCCTCGGGCCCCCACCCCCGCGACGAGGCGCGCACCGGCGGTCGCCACTGGGCCGAGCTCTCTGATCGGCTGGCCGCTGCAGGGGTGGCGTCGCTCAGGTTGGACGCTCGCTCGCTGGGCAGTGCCTCGTCGACCGAGGGCGATCCCGATGACTACCCATGGACCCCGCGCGAGCTCGCGTCGGACTCGAACGCCGCGTTCGATGTTCTGTTGAACTCACCGGGCATCGACCGGGGCCGAGCCGGCCTGCTCGGGTTCAGCGACGGAGTCAGTCGAGCGGCAATCCTCGGCGCGGAGCGGGCTGGCGAAGTGGGATTCTGCGTGCTGCTGTCGGCTTCCGGCGTGGCTCCCGCTGAAGACGTCGTCGCCCAGCAGGTCCATCAGGCCCGCCAGATGGGAGTGGACGAGGCAGGTCTCGAGCTCGTCGCCGAACGGGGGCACGCCGCCATGGCTCTGCTGTTGGACGGCGCTCCGAAGCCCGAGAGCATCGCGGCAGTCGTCGCCCTCCTCGAGGCCATCGGCCTGCCGGAAGCGCAGCGGGAGCCCATGGCGACCCGTGTCGCGGAGAATTTCTCCGGGCGCGGCGTCCGCGCCCTCCTCGGCCACGACCCGGCGCCGGACCTCGACCGGATCGAGTGCCCCACGCTGATCGTGAACGGCGGCGCCGATTCGCGCCTCGTCAGCCCGCGATCCCGCGGAGTCCTTCTCGAAGCGTTCGAAGCGGAAACATCTACAAAGCTCCGCGTGGTCACGCTGGGCGGCCTCGGGCACTTTCTCGAGCAGCCCGACGAAGAGATGGAAGAACCGGTCTTCGCCCCGGAGGTGTCCGAGATCATCATCTCCTGGCTGACAGACCAGGGGATCACCAGCGATGACGCCCCATGAGCCCAACGCTCAACGGGCGCGCCGGTTCCGCATCCTGCCGAGGTAGTCGTACTTCGCGGCAAGGTCGCGGATCATCCACGCGAGTTCACCGTCGGCGTACGAGGGCTCCAGCCCGAGCTTGACCGCCTCACGATCGAGGCGCTGCAGTGACCTCGCGGCCTTCGCCGCTTCGGACAGCGCCGCCATCGTTGTGTCCGTGCGATTGCGCCACTCGTTCCTGGAATCACGCGTCCAGTCGGTGCTGGATGACGTCCCCCAGCCCCAGCCCCAGCTGAAGGTGCTGGCGTAGCGCTCGTACTCGCCCTGCTCGGGATCCCACTGGGCCGCACGCTGGACGTTCCGCTCGAGATAGCGCTGCGCCTTCTCGCGCTTCTCCATGTTCGTGCGCACCTGCGCCTCGAACCTGGCGTCGGCGTTCGCCTCGCGCTGGCGCGCATCACGCGAGGCTTCCTGCATCGCATCAGCGCCGAACGTGCTCTCCCGCTCGAAGCCCTCGAGCTCGAGCATCTCGCCGAGCCCCGCCGGATCGCCGTTGAACGTGGGGATGCCCATCCTCACCGCCTGATCATGGTCGAGCGTGAGCAACTCCCCGCTCGCGCAGCTGAAGATGATGTTCTCCGGAGAGACATCGGCCGGGAGGTACGCGCCCCGACGGACCGACGAGGATTGATCGATCCATGCCGCGAGTTGGATGGCGGGGTCGACCATCGCCTGGGCGACCTCTCCTTCTCTTCCGTAATTCCGGAGGACCGAAACGAGCTGATGCCCGAGTTCCGCCCGGTACACCTCTTCCGCCTCGGCGCCCTCGACGCCCGCGCTCGCCACGTCCATGCCCTCGGTCTGGCCGATGATGACCCCGGGAACGACCGAGAGCGAGTGGCACAACGCCGCCGGAGCGATCGCGACGCCGCGGCAGTCGCGGAGGATCCCGTGGAACAGGAGCCTCTCCCGGTAGCGCCGCATCAGGTCGCACACTTCGCCGGCTGCAGAGATCTCCCCGCCGGCGCTGTCGAACACGAGCACGATGTGCTGGATGCCGTTGTGCTCGGCGTAGCGGAACACCCGGGCGAGACCCTTCACCTGGATCTCGCGCCCGAACGAGCCCGCAAGAGGCACCTCCAAGTAGGCATTGCCGGGGAGTTCCTCGGCGTCGGCCCTGTCGGACTTCTTCGACGGCTTCGGGCCATCGAAGAACCCGTCGGGCACATCGCCCTCGTCGATCTCGGAGATCTCCGCCGACTGGACGGTGATCCGCGCGCGGGCGCCACCGACCATCGCATCGATCGTGACCGATTCGCTCGTGCGAGCCACGATGCGGCCCTGGAGGGTGCGTCCGTCGGCGAGGCGGATGGTGTCGCCCATCGCGCAGGCTGCGAACGCCAGCAGAACGCACACGAACAGGATTCGATTCAGCATCGGGGGTCTCCTCGCTGATTGGACGCCCGGAGCGGGCTCCGGTGCCTTCAGATCCCGCACGGTACCCGGCGATCGGGTCCGGCGTGCCGGCGAACGAGCAAAAAAGAAAGGAGCCGGCGGGATGCGCCGGCTCCTCGGGGGTTGATTGAAGGGGCTCTGATCGAGGAGCCGTCGCCTCAGGATCCGGCCAGGTCCGCCACTTCCGCCGGGAGAGCGAACGTACCGGCGGGCACGTTGATGTTGTACTCGACCGACTGGACCGACGACTCGATCTCGTTGGGCCCGGCGCGGACCTTGGACTGGAACGCCACCATGATCCCATCGATCTTGCGGTAATCACCCACCGTCACGGTCATGGGGAACATGGCCCCGCCCTGACCGGCGATCTCGCCGGTGGACTTCACGAGCAGCCCGGTGTCCTGGCTGTAGAACCGGCGCTCCGCGGCTCCGCCGTGGTTGGGAGCGAACTCGAGCACGTCGGCCTTCACGGTGTCGCCCTCGAACGTCTCTACGTCCTCCTCTCCCGCGTAGGACACGGAGGTGTAGTAGCGGTCCCAGTGCAGGTCGGCGTAGATGTCCGACTGGCGCTTCGACTGGCTGAGCTCGGCGCCCTCCATGACGGACGGGCCCATCATCTGGTTGAACGACCAGCCCACGTTCCCGTCGTAGCCGGTCTTCATCTCTCCGAGACCGGGGATGGTCGTCGTCGAAGCCATCCGGCCGTCCGCGATGATCATCTCGACGTCCATCGTGATGCCCTGCGAGGCGATGGTCACCTTCTCGGCGCGCTTCATTGATTTGATGTTCTTCTTGCCGCCGAACTGCGCCTCGATCGCGCGATCGAGGACGGCCTTGGATTTGGCGTCGATCTCGCCATCGGCCGCGAACGCCGGTGTTTCGAGCATCTGCGGCGCCGCGACGAGCATCCCGGCGCCGATGAGCAGCGCCCCGAGTGTCTTTCGTGTCAGGTTCATTTGTGTCTCCTCTGGAGAGTCGTTGTCAGTTGGAATCCAAGCCGCTGATCCACTCCATCGCGGCATCGAGTGCGGGGTCGCCCCCGGAGAGAAGCGCCTCGCGCGTCAGCGGCGTCTCGACGTCCGGGGTCACCCCGATCGCCTCGAGCGCGCCTCCGCCGGACGAGGTGTACGACGCGAACGCGTACTGGAAGCCGTCGCCGTTGGGCAGACGGATCACGGTCGATGGGAGCACGAGCCCGGCGGTTCTGGCGCCGAACACCCGTGCTCTCCCGACATCCTGGAGGCCGGCCGAGAGGATCTCAGAATTCGAGATGCTCGCCTCGTCGATAAGCACCGCGACGGGGCCGTCGAACGTCGTTCCCCGGGGGTTGATCATGATCGGGAACTCGAACGGCCCGCGGACGGGATCGCGCATCTTCATGGTGCCGAGGCGCAGACCACGCTCCTGAACGAGCCAGTTCATAATCCCGGTCGACATCAGGATGATGCCACCCGGGTTCCCGCGCAGGTCGATGATCAGGCCGGGGGCGTCCCGGTGGTCTTCGATGAACTGCTGGAACTCACCGAGCACGCGGGGCGGGTCGAGGAAGATGCTCAGGTAGAAGTAGCCGATACCGCCATCGAGCGTCCGGGCGACCACGTCGACCGGAGCGGCGGGCAGCTCGCCGATGCTCGCCATCTCTCCCGGGGCTTCCGCGAGCACGATCGACACTTGGCGTGTTTCGTCCTCCCCGTCGATGAACTCGGCGTCGATCGAGTCACCGGGCTCGCCGCCGAAACGGGAGCCTGCGATGAGCGCGACCCGCGTCGATGCCGGCTCGATGCCGTCGACGGCGCGCATCGCCTCAACCAGGCTGGCGACTTCGCGGCCCTTGATGCTGCGGACGATCCACCCGGGACGCACGCCCGCTTCATACGCCGGCCCGCTCTCGCGGACGCGCCACACGAGCACGTCGTCGTCGACCAGGCGGAGATCGAGGCCGGCCCAGCCCTCACCCGACGAACCCTCGGCCTCCTCTTCCTCGATGCGCTCGTAGGTCTCCTCGGGGATGATCCCGAAGTGTGACTGGTCGAGGCGCTGCAGGAGCGCCTGCATCTGACGCCGAGCCTCGTTGTTCGTCGTCGCGGCCTCGACGCGGGGGCGCAGCTCGTCCCGCGCCCCATCCCAGTCGACGCCGTTGA
The DNA here is from genome assembly GCA_028289195.1 of Phycisphaerales bacterium. Taxonomy (GTDB): domain Bacteria; phylum Planctomycetota; class Phycisphaerae; order Phycisphaerales; family UBA1924; genus JANQQR01. The sequence goes on from JANQQR010000016.1 coordinate 19,727, forward strand.
GGTCCGGATCCCAGTGGCGCTCACGCACGGTCTCCCACACGACGTCGAACGACTCGACGTTCTGGGCGCGCTCTTGATCGGTCAACGCGGGCGATGTCCCTGCGCAGCCGGTCAGCGCACCGGCCCCGAGGATCGCTCCGGCGATCATCACCGCCCGTGAAACACTTGATGCCCTCTTCATGGGTCTCCCTTTTCGATGCTCTTTGCTGTCTGCTCGCCCCCGCGCCGTCGTGCGCTCGGGGTTGAGTCTTCCGGGGCCAGGAGCAGCAGACCAGCGGTCCGGACTCCTCCGTGCCGGCGGCCTCTGGCCCCGGCGAAGATCTCGAGCACCTCGTCGTACAGTTCGGAGATGCGGTCTTGTTCTTGCTCGGTCAGCCGGGCGAACTCGGCCCGGAACCGGATGCGCGAGCCCAGTTGAGCCGCGTCCTTGGCGATGGCGGATTCCAGCACGCCGATCGCGTGCTTGCCGAGCACGCCGGCCATCCTCGCGAATCTCGGCGCATCGCCCGGCGCCGGACGCATCCGCCGCGCTCGGTCCGTGAGACGATACAGCGCCTCGTCCCGGCGGACGCCGTGGCGCGATCCGCAGCGGACGACGATCCCGGAGGCCTCGAGCTTGTGGATGTGGTGGTAGAGCCCGTCGGCGGGCCGATCGGTGGCCTCAGCGATCTCGGCCACGCTGGCCTCGCCCGCGCCACCCAGGAACAGGGCGATTTCCGCCCGCAGGGGCGACGCCAGAGCCTCCCAGGCCCGATCCGGATCTGATTCTTGAACGATTCCCACGATTCTTCAACAGTCTAGGCCGGCCCCGGGTTGCGGGTCAATCGCTGGATCGGGGTGGGAATCCCGGCCGGTTCGGGTGCGGGCGGCGGTGCCGCCGGGCGGATTGTGGAAGAACCGGGTCGCCTTGCACGCCGATTCCAGAATTGTAGAATAGTTTATCGGTTATTCGTCAATCGGCCCGACCGGCCGCTCAAGAAAGGACCCAAGGGATGAGGATTCGAGTCACAAGCGCGTTGATCGGCGCCGGCGCGGCGCTGCAGGCGGCCGCCGGCGCGAGCGCCGGGGTGGAAACGGAACCCTCCGAGGATCGCGTCCGCGCGATCGTCTCCGAGATGCTCGCCGACGCCGAGTCTCGCAGCAGCCTGCTGCAGAACTCGTCGAACGCGGGGCACGACGGCCACTTCTTCCTGTCCGACGGCGACGCGTTCCGCCTGCAGGTCGAGGGCCAGATCCAGTTCCGCTACATGGCGACCTTCTCCGATCAGGACGACGATGTCGACGGGTCGCAAGACTTCGAATCCGGATTTACAAACACCCGCACGGAACTGGCGTTCTCGGGTCACGTCTACGACCCCAGCCTGCTCTACAAGATCAGCGCCAACTTCGATGAAGACGGTGGCGAGTTCACGCTCGAGGACGCGTGGGCGGGCAAGGCGTTCGAGAACGGCCTGATCGTCATCGCCGGTCAGTACCGCGAGCCGATCCTCTGGGAAGACGTGATCAACGATCACCACGCGCTCGCCGTCGATCAGTCCATCGTCAACGCGGTCTTCCGCCAGGACCGCAGCCAGGGCGCCTGGGTGCATTACCAGGCCGAGGCGTGGCGCGTGTGGGCGGGCTTCAGCGACGGCATCCGCTCGGAGAACACCGACTTCACGTCCGACCCCGCTGATTGGGGCCTGACGAGCCGCTTCGAATGGAAGGCAGACGGAGCCTGGAATCAGTTCGACTCGTTCTCGTCCGCCCCCGGCTCGGAGTTCGGCCTGAAGGTCGGCGCCGGCATCCACTGGCAAGACGGCCCGCACGACAGCGGCTCACCCGAACTCGAACTCGGCGCATGGACGGCTGACGTCATGCTCCAGGGCGATGGATGGAACGCGTTCGCGATGGGCGTCGGCCTCTACACCCAGCCCGCCGGCGGCCCCACCAACACCGACTGGGGCTTCCTTGTTCAGGGCGGCTTCTTCCTGCCCGAGACCGACTGGGAACTCTTCGGTCGCTACGACGTGGTGCTGCCCGACAGCGACCGCGACGCGGACGATGCCTTCAACACGATCACCGTGGGCGCGAATTACTACCTCCACGGCCAGGCGGCGAAGTTCACCGTCGATGCCCAGTACCTCGTTGATGACACGGAGGGCAACGCACTTCTGAGCGACCCGGGCCTCTCCGACAGGCTGACCCGGATCGGCGTCCTTCCCACTTCCGACGACGGGCAGGTGGTGCTCCGCTTCCAGTTCCAGCTGCTGTTCTAGCGGCGCACGCTTCGAACCGACACACACCCAGAACCCTCGTGCTGCGGCCCAGCAGCGCGGGGGTTTTTCGTGCGCGGGCCGGATCCGCGCGTCGATCGTCCAGGGGCGGGCCGGTTCGCCTGCACCCGGGGCCGGATCCTGTCGACAAGAGTTCTCGGACGACCCGCCCTCCCCCAGAGACCCCCGACATGGAGCAGCGAAGCACGCTTTCACACACGCCGAACCGGCCGGCCACGAGCGGACCGCCCGTGCGCCGGCGCGGCCCCGTGCTGTTCAGCGCCCTTGTGCTCGCTGCCGTGCTCGCGCCGGTCACACAGAACTTCATGGCCGACCCATGGGACGGTTTCCCGCTGAGCTACTTCCCAATGTTCACGAAGCCGCGCGGGGAAACCGTCAAGCTGACGCACCCCGTCGGGATCCGCGACGACGGTGTCGAGATCAACCTGCCGGGCCGGCTCGCGGCTTCGGGCGGCATGAATCAGATCCGGAAGCACATACGGAAGACCGCGCGGAAGGGAAACGCCGACGAACTCGCTGAGCGCATCGCACGGCGGATCAGGCGGTCGGACCGCCCGGAGTACGCGTCGCTGCTCGAGGTCCGGATCGTCCGGAGCACGTTCGAGATCGAGGGGTTCATGGGCGGCGATCACCGTGCGGTCCGGCGCGAAGTCTTGGCACGCCACATGCTCGATCGTTCCGGTGCAGACCGATGAACATCGCGGGATCCCTTTTGCGGTTCTGGTTCGAGCCCGCGCCGGCTTTCCGGCTGGGGCTGCTTCGCGCAGCCATCGGCTCCTACGCGCTGTGGTACGTCGCGACGCGGCGCGATCTGATCGCCTCACTGGCTTCGGGGGACTCCGAACTGTTCGAACCCGTCGGCATCGCACGCTTGCTCGACGCCCCGCTGCCCCCGAGCGTGGTGGACTGGGTCGTGCTCGCAACAGTCGCTGCGGGCATACCCTTCGTACTCGGACTGTTCTACCGGATCAGCGGCCCCGCGTTCGCCCTGCTGCTCATGGCCACGCTGTGCTACCGAAACTCGTGGTCCATGGTGTTCCACATGCACAACGCGCTGGTGCTGCATGTGCTCGTCCTGGGTGCAGCCCGTGCCGCCGACGGATTCTCAATCGATGCAATCCGTCGCCGCATGGGGCTCTGCTTGCGAGCGCCCCCCGGCCTGCAAGAAGACGCCGCGTTTGGTTGGCCGGTCCGTCTCATCTGCATGATCACAGCCCTGCAGTATTTCCTCGCCGGGGTGGCGAAGGTCGCGGGTCCCCAGGGTCTCGAGTGGGCCGCCGGGTCCGTGCTGAGGGACCAGGTGGCGGTCAATGCCATCCGCAGTGAGGTGCTCTCGGGCAGCACGATGCCGCTGTCGTACACGCTGCATGAATGGACCTGGTTGTACGGGGTCATCGGGATCGGCACGCTCGCGCTGGAACTCGGGGCTCCGGTAGCGGTGCTGTGGCGGCGGTCGGCCTGGACCTGGGCGATCCTGACGTTTGCGATGCACTGGGGCATCTTCGCCATCATGGGCATAAAGTTCCGCTACCACCTCGCCGGCATCATCTTCCTGACGTTCTTCCCGGTTGAGAAGCCGCTCGGCTGGCTGCGATGTTCAGCGTCGACACCGTCGGAGGCGCCGGTTCGGCGTGCCGCTGCGCACGATCGAGCGGCCTAGCGCGAAGGGCGCTTAATGCACTCCGGCCCGCGCTGAGCTCTCCGCGTTCTTCGCGTTGACCAACACGCTCAGCGAGTGCTGCACGTAGTCGATCCGGATCTCGGTCGCGCGCCGATCGAACCCGGCCGGCGCCCCCTCGCGGGGTTTGACAGCTCTTGTCCACGCGCCGCGGTGCGGTCCGGAGTCGATCTGTGCGCGCAGGAGGAACGAGATCCCCTGGTCGATCACCGATTGCGCGGCTTCCCGGCGCGGATCCCCGTCGGGCAGGATCTTCATCGCCGCCTGGAGTCCCTCAAGCCTCGTGGCCGCGGGTGTGATCCGGCCATCTGCCGTGAATCCCCCGTCTCTGGCGTCGCCTTCGGGAAACCGGACGTGCTCGCGCAGCATGGCGTCCACAATCTGGCGGGCGTGGTGGACCAGGCGATGTTCCGTTTCAACCGGGAGCAGCGATGCCTCGGCGCGGATGTGCGGCAACGCCCGGGCGGTGGCGATGAGCGCCCAGTGATCCGGCGGCACGCGCGGCGCGCCGCGCCGGGACTCGGCAAGGTAGAGCAGCGCCTTGATCGCGGGCTCCAACCATCCCGAGCGGGGATCGGCCTCGTGGAGCATCACCAGCCCCAGCGCCGCCTCGCCAGGGTAGTACAGCGACTGCCAAGAATCGTCCTTCCCTCCGCGCGAGGGGATGTACTTCGACACAAAGCGTCCGTCGGGTTCCTGCATGTAGACAAGGAACGCCCCCAGACCTTGGAGCTCGGCCAGCGGGGTCGTGCCGGGCGCGTGATCGTTGAGAGCCAGCAGCGCGGCCAGGCCCAGCCCCGACCCGCCCAGCTTCGCCTGCACCCGGTGATTCCGGTGGCTGATCGCGGGATCCGACCACACCGCCTGTGCGCCGGATTCTGCTTCGATCGGCGCGATGTGCGACCGCAGGAAGTCGGCCGCGCGCACGGCTGCGCTCAGCTGCTCGGCGTTCCGGGTGATCCCGTGCGCATCGCACATCGACCAGATCGTCCCCGCGTGGCGGAGCATGTTGTAGCGGGGTGCGACGAGCGTCCCGGGGTCGGTGTTGACGCGATAGACGAACCGCCCGTCGTCCCCCACCGCGTGCTCGAGGTACGAGGCCGCGGCCGCGATCGCCTTCTCGAGCGCCAGCCGATCAATCGAACGAGCTTGTAGCCGGGGTCGAGCCGTCTCTCGTTCCCCGTCGAGCGGCATCGGCTTCGAACACGCCGGCACGGCGGTGATCAGCGCGAGCGCACAGACCTTCCGCAACGCCGATCTTGTGGATGGGGTCTGCAGTCCGCGGGCGCGCATGCCCCGCTTATCGGCTCATTTGCGGTCTGGGCTGAGGCAAGCGGCCCGGTCGCGCTCAGGCGACCTTGCTCGGCGTGAAGCCCGCGCAGGTGCTGACGGGTGAGACCTGCAGGTTGCGGGGCGCGTTGTCGGGATGCCCGCACGGCTCCACGAGATCCGGCTCGGCCTGATGCGAGATTCGGATCTGCACCAGAACCTCATCGCCCGCGTGGTCTGCGCCGAAGTGAGCACAGGTGCCGCATTGACCGTCCTGAATGGTGAGCATGGTGATCGCCTTTCGCTTCGCGGAGTCGATTCCCGAGGCCCACGAGTTTTGAAAGCACCGCGCCACGAAGCAAGTTCGTTATTGTGCTTTTGGCTTGATGAGAACGTGTCTCAATTGCTAGAGGGAGGCGCTCGGCGAACCCTGGCGTGTCTCCATAGCAGCATCAAGACTAAACCGGTTGTGTGTTCGGAACCCGCAGAACGTGGTCCGAGCATCCAGCATGGATGCGAACACGCGGTGCGCACACGACCGGCACCGAACACGAAGTCAGATCGCCGGATGATGTGCAGATCGGAAAGAACAACTGGGTGACAGCTCGGTTCGCACCAGATAACCCTCTGCCGGCCCGGACATGGAAGCGTTGGCTCAAAGAGAGTTACGCGCTGGCAGCGGGCGCATAGCGCCGCCCGGCGACTGCGTACCCGCGTCCGAAGCGCCCCCACGAATTGCTTGAAGCGCACGAAACCACGCGGTAGATTCTCAAGAGCGGCTTAAGAACAGCCCCGGGCACCCCGGAGAGCACGCGTGGGATTCCTGCACCTGCTGAAAAGCTCATCGCCACCGCCTGATGCGCTCCCGGCGTTTGTGAGCAGGGTTGACGACATCGACGGAGTTCGCACCGTTCGGCTGACCGGCGCGATCGATCACGACATCGGCGCCGAGGTCAAACAGGCCAACGCATCGTTCGAGAAGTCGAAAGACGTGTTCCATCGCTCGGTGTTGCTGGATTTCCGGGATGTCACGCACACGGACTCGTCGACCGTCGCATTCCTCGTCGACGCGCTCCGCCGCCGGGTGGCATCGAATGCCCGCGTCGGTCTGCTCAATCCCTCGCAGAGCCTGCTGAGCGCGCTCGAGATCGCCCGCACGCGCGAGCTGTTCGACGTCTTCGACTCCGAGGAGGAAGCCCTGGCGAGCCTCGGAGGTTCTTCCGGTTCTTCAGATTCAGGAGCTTGATCGCTCGCCCCGCCGGAGGCGGTGCTAGCCAGAGCTTCCGGGCCAGAGCGCCTCGATCACGGTGAGGTAGAGGGGGATGCCGATGCAGACGTTGAACGGGAACGTCACGCCGAGCGCCATCGGCAGGTAGAGCCCGGCATTGGCTCGCGGGATCGCCAGCCCCATCACCGCGGGCACCGCGATGTAGGACGCCGACGCCGCAAGGATCGTGAACAGCACTGTGCTCCCCACGGACAGCCCGAGCAAGTAGGCGATCGCCCCACCGAGAACCGCGTTGCAGATGGGCACGGCGACGCCGAAACCAACCGCTGTGAGGCCGAGCGCCCGCTGCTCCTTGAGGCGTCGCCCGGCGCTGAGGCCGGCTTCGAGAAGGAACAGCACGAGGACGCCCTGGAAGATGTCGTTGCTGAAGGCGCGGAGGGGCTCGAACCCGCTCGGACCGGTGAGCAGCCCCACGGAGAGACTCCCGAGGAGCAGGAAGACCGGCCCGCTCGTGAGCGCCTCGTGCAGCAGCGTCGGGAGGGACTGCTCCTCGTCGCCCGGTTCTCGGTCGAGCTTGCGCCTCAGAACAAGGGCAACGATGATGGCCGGCGCCTCCATGAGCGCGAGCGCCGCGACCATCTCGCCCCCGTACGGGATCCGGTTCTGCTCGAGGAATCGGGCTGTCGCGACGAACGTGACGACGCTCACCGAACCGTACGAAGCCGCCAGCGCGCACGCGTCATCGACGTTGAAGCGTGTGCGCATCAACGGGAATACGTACAGCGGGATGATCGCCGAGAGCCCCACCGCCGCGACGACCGGCGTGAGCGTGCCCCAGGTGAGACCCGATTCCCGGAGCGCCACCCCGCCCTTGAACCCGATGGCCCAGAGCAGGTACAGCGAAAACAGCTTGGCGATGGCGTCGGGGATCGTCAGGTCCGAGCGGACGAAGACCGCGATGATGCCCAGCAGGAAGAACAGAACCGGCGGGCTCAGCAGGTTGGCGACGAACAGGTCGATCGACACAAGACGCCCTCGGGCCGAGCGGGGACCCGGCCCCGGCGGCCGTCGCACGGCCCGCGGAGTACCCGCCATCGAGAAAAAGCGGAGAGGGGGGGATTCGAACCCCCGATAGGGTTGCCCCTATACGGCATTTCCAGTGCCGCTCCTTCAGCCGCTCGGACACCTCTCCAAGTAGACCCGCTCTTGGCTGATCGGGACGACAAGTCTAGCGTTGCGCGCGGGTTCTGTCAGGGGCGCTACACTGGCGGCCTCGATGAAGAACCTTCGCCCAGATCTCAACGGCGTCATCGCCATCGACAAGCCCAGGGACTGGACGTCGGCCGACGTCTGCCGCCTGCTGCGCAAGCTGTCCGGCGGCGCCAAGATCGGTCACGCCGGCACCCTCGATCCCCTGGCGACGGGCGTGCTCGTCCTGTGCTTCGGACGCGCAACCAAGCGCATCCCTGATCTGATGGACGGGCAGAAGCGGTACACCGCCACGGTCGACCTCGCCAACCGGTCCCCCACCGACGATCTGGAGGGCGAGCTCGAACCGGTTGGCGTCGACCAACCGCCGGCCCGGGACGACGTTGAGAAGGCTCTCGAGAGTTTCACCGGCCCGATCATGCAGATCCCCCCGGCGCACTCGGCGGTCTGGGTCGACGGCAAGCGTGCCTACCACCTCGCCCGCGCGGGCGAAAACCCGGACATCAAGGCCCGACCGGTGGTGATCGAGTCGATCGAGATCCTCGAATACGAGTGGCCACGCCTGGTGCTCGACGTACGGTGCGGCAAGGGCACCTACATCCGGTCGCTGGCGAGGGATGTCGGTCTCGAGCTCGGAACCGGGGGCGTGTTGGCGGGTCTCGTTCGAACCGAATCGAGCGGCTTCACGCTCGACCAGTGCGCCGACCTGAGCGACCTGGAGCCCGAGGGCGCTGTTGAGCGCGCTGTGCTGGCATCTGCGGGCGCCGACACACCAGGCTGAGCGGAGCAGCTCTCGGCAAAAACGAACAACGCCCGCCCTCATCAGAGGACGGGCGTTGCGTTGTATTAAAGGAACAGCTTGGAGCTTTCACGACGCGTTGCCGCGCCGCTATCCGGTCCGAGGACCGAACAAGATTGTGCTGACATACCGGCTGAGCATCTCTGCTCTCCCGCGGTGTTTGACCGATGCGGAATTGCACCGGATGGGTCCACGGGATGGACCGGTCTAAGGAAATCCCTTAGAAAGGAGGTGATCCAGCCGCAGGTTCTCCTACGGCTACCTTGTTACGACTTAGTCCCAGTCACCGAGCTTGCCGTGGGCACTGCTGAAT
>JANQQR010000028.1 GCA_028289195.1 Phycisphaerales bacterium
GGAACACGGTCTCGGCCCCGATCTCGCGGAGCACCGCCGGCACGAAATCGCGATCGCCCGCCGAGACGCCCCCGGTGAGGAACAGCGCATCGCACCGAGCGACCGCCGACTCGATCGCTCGTTTCAGCGCCGCCGGATCGTCGGCAGCGCGATCGGCAACAACGATGCGATTCCAGGGCGCTCCGCCCAGAAGCGAGCAGAGCGCCGGCCCGTTCGAATCACGCAGGCGCCAATCCGGAAGCGGAGCGTCTCCCGATGCGACCTCGTCGCCGGTGACGATGACCCCCACTCGGACCTGAGAGTGCACACTGGGGCTCGATGCCCCGAACGTCGCGAGGGCGCCGGAGACTGGTCCGGTGATCAGCGTCCCCGCTTCGACCAGCGTCTCGCCGGCGTTCGCGTTCTCGGCGCGCCTCCTGATGTTCCGACCGACTTGGAGTTCCGATGCGTCGATCGACGAGAGCCGGATCCGCTCGGGCTCTTCGTCGACCAGCTCTCGCGCCAGGACGAGGTCGGCTCCCGGCGGGACTGGTGCTCCGGTCATGATGCGCACGGCCCCGGTCTCGGGCATCGCGGGCGGCGCGCGCCCGGGGAGCGCCTCGGCGCGCACGGCGATCTCGGCCCCGGCCCGGGCGTCCGGGAGCCTGAGCGCGAAGCCGTCCATCGCGCTGACATCCGTCGCCGGGCTCGGGCGATCGGCGACGAGATCCTCGGCGAGCACCCGCCCGTTAGCCTCCGCGAGCGCGACACGTTCGGTGCCGACGGTCACCACGCGAGCGCACAGCGCATCAACCGCCTCCTGGGGCGATGCGATCTGGCGGCGAGGCTGCTTCAACTGGTCGCTCATGCGGAAGAGCCTTCGATGACATCCAGCACCCACGAGCGGGCACGCATCATGTTGGGGAAACCGACGGTCGGCGCCAGGAGCAACGCGGCGTGGAGGATCTCGTCTTTGGAAACCCCGGCTTCAATCGCCTTGCGGGTGTGGGAGTGCACCGCGCCCTCCATGCCCGCTCCCATCGAGACGCCGAGTTTGATCAGGGCTGTCGTTCGAGCGTCGAGGGGACCGGCGCCGGCGCAGGCAGCGCCGAAAGCCTCGTAGGCCTGCATCAGTTCGGGGTGGCGCTCGTGCATCTGCGTGTACTTGGACGGGATCTGCATCGGGCTGCTCCGGGAGGTCTGGGGATGCTCGCGGCCGGGCCTACAGTCTCGCATGCGAGTGCGTGTCCTGCTGTTCGGGCCAGAGGCCGACGCCGCCGGGGCGTCTGAGGTCTCGGTCGATGTCGACGAGACTCCAACGTGCGCCGCGTTGCGAGCGCATCTGGCCCGGGCGGTGCCGGCGCTCGTGCCGTCGCTCCCGGGCTGCCGGTTCGCCCTCAACGGCGAGTTCGCGCCCGACTCATCGGCGATCGGTGAGGGCGACGAGGTCGCCCTGATCGGTATGGTGTCGGGCGGATGAGCGTGGAGGTGCGCATCGTGGAGGGCCCGCTCGGGCCGATGGTCGCGGCACCGGCCGATGGCGCGGGCGCGGTCGTGTGCTTCGAGGGGGTGGTTCGCCCCCTGGAATCCGGCGACCCCATCGACGCCCTGGACTACGAGGCCTATCGGCCGATGGCAGAGCAGATGCTCGAGCGCCTCGGCTCCGAGGTGTGCTCACGGTTCGGGCTGATGTCGATGCTCGTGGAGCACAGCTCCGGGCGGGTGGATGTCGGAGCGTGCTCGTTCCGGTTGGTCGTTCGTTCGGCCCATCGCGCCGAGGCGCTGGAGGCGATGGGCGAGTTCATCGATCGGATGAAGAAGGACGTCCCCCTCTGGAAGCGTCCCGTGCGTTCGCTGTCTCGGACCGACGGGTAGGCAGCGCGACTATCAGCCCGACCACCAGTGCGAGGGCTGAGTTGCCCGTTGCGACGATGGCGATGGCCGTCGCGAACATCGGTAGCAGGCCCCAGCCGCGCTGGTCGCGGGCAGCGCACGCGAGCGTGTAGCCCGCGCCGGCGAGCATCACTCCGAGCACGCTCCGCGGGAAGCCCTCGCACAACGCCATGAGCGAGGCGCCGAACGCGAGCGCCAGCACGACCTTCGCGGCGCCGATGAACAGGATCGCACCGTTGGTGCGCGCACCGAACCGGTGCTGCGCCGCCAGGCCCCCGGCGCCGTGGCACAGGGGCATCGCGCCGATCCACATTCCCACCAGGTTCATCACACCAACGCTGGTCGCGACCCGGCGTACACCAATCGGTCTTTCAGGGAACAGGTGGAGTGAGAGCGCGCATAACGCGACGACCGAGTTGAGCGTCGTGAGCGGGAGCTGCGGGAGTGCCGCCGGCACGAACGAGTCTCGGAACGCGTCGATCCCCGGGGGCGCCAGCGCGGGCACCCACAGGCCGAAGCTCAGCGAGCCGAGCACCTCCCGATCGGACCACACGGCAAGCACGAGGCCCGCCCCGAAAAGCACGAGAGCCGCCGGCATGCGCCTCGAAGACGCCATCACTACAACGATCGCGAGCGCCACGGCCCCGGTGACGTAGCTGTCCGGCGCCAGGAGCACACCGGTTGCCTGAACGAACTCCAGGCCCTTGAGGGCGAGCGCAACACCGAGGCCGAGTTGGATGCCCCGCACCACGCTGCGGGGGATCAGGCGCTCGATGGCCACGATCCAGCCCGAGAGCCCCAGAAGGAGCATCACGGCCCCCACCGTCGCCCCGGCGGCGACGATCTGCTCGGCGCTCAGGCCCTCTGTGAGCGCGACGGCGGCGATCGCCTTCATGGGCTGCACGGCCATCGGCACCGGGAACAGCAGCCCGGTCAGCACGCTGGCCACGCCGGCAAAGAACAGGGCGCTGGCGAAATCGAGGTTGCTGGCGGCGGCCATCCCGACGAGCAGGGGCAAGAACGTCCCCAGATCGCCGAGGCTGCCGGCTATCTCCGATCGCCCGAATCGGGCGAGGCGCAGGTTCTCCCGGACGAGGCCGCCGGGTGTCATCCGCCGATCGCCGACATGGGGCGCTCCGGCTGCACGAACCCGCTCGAGCTGATCCCGTGGCCGGCCTGCTTGGCCCAGGTCGCGTCGGCCAGGAAGCGCGCGATGGCGTCGTCGGACGCGCCGCCCCGGAGCGCCGGCATGAGGTCGAACTCGTCGCGGCTGAACAGACAGGGCCGGACCTTGGCGTCGGCCGTGATGCGCAGGCGGCTGCACGCCCCGCAGAACGAACGCGTGACCGGGGCGATCAGCCCGACGGCTCCGGGCGCACCGTCTCGATAGTCGTAGACCATCGCCGTGGCGCTTGCTCGCTCGCGGCCGCGCTGGACCAGCGGAAAGACACGCTCGATGCGCTCGATGATCTCGGACGCCGGCACGAGCTTCTCGCGGCTCCAGGCGTGCGCCGAGTCCAGGGGCATGTACTCGATGAAGCGCATCTCGGCGCCGATGAGTCGGGCCGTGCGCACGAGATCCACGATCTCGTCGTCGTTGAAGCCGCGAACGATGACCGCGTTGATCTTGACCGAGCCGAGGCCCGCGCGCTCAACGCGCGACGCGCCTTCGATAACATCCGACGCGCGGGTACGGGAACGCGTGATCTGCGCGAAACGGTCCTCGCGCACGCTGTCGAGGCTGATAGTGATGCGCTGCAGCCCCGCGTCGCGCCACGCGTGAAGTGACCTGTCGTCGAGGAGCGCACCGTTCGTGGTCATCGAGAGATCCGACGGCCCGGCGCGGGCGACTCGCTTGATGATCTTTGCGAGGTCGGCGCGCACGGTCGGCTCCCCGCCCGTGATCCGGATGCGCTGCACGCCGAGACGGACACAAACCGAGGCGATGCGCTCGATCTCTCCGGGAGTCATGACGGAGCCGGAATCCAGGAAACGGACGTCCGGATCCATGCAGTACACGCAGCGGAAGTTGCAGCGGTCTGTGATGCTCAGGCGCAGATCACGGATGCGCCGCCCGTGCGAATCGACAAGCCCGTGTGCCCGGGACCGCTCCGGCGCTGCCGGCGGCGCGGCGCGGGTCGCGGGCGCTTCGAGCACGGGGAGGGAGAGCATGGGAATACGGTACCTGTTTGCGTGGGAATCGGCCGGATGCGTCCTCCCGTCCTTGGAACGCGATCAGGCGAGGGTGGGCGGGGTGCCCGGGTCACTGTCGACGAGCGACGATGCACGAGATGTCGTCGTGCGAGCGCCCGAACTTCCGCACGATCTCCTTCGCCGCGAGCTCGGCGCCCGCCGACACGATCTCCGGGTAGCTCTTCCAATCGATGCGCGAGCTGATGCCGTCCGAGTGCATCAGGAGCGTCTCTCCCGGCTCGACGCTGATCGCGGCCGCGTCGGGCACGCGGGCGTGCTGCCCGACCACGCCGTCGGCGGAGACGAGCGTGCGCGGCGCCGGCCCGAGCACCCGGCACACGGTGTTCCCGACACCGGCGAAGCCCCCGCTGTTCGAACCCGCTCCGAAAGTCGAGACCCCGGCGGCGGCGCCGACGGACCCCGCGAGTTCCCTGTCGAGCAGACGCAGGAGAGCCTCGGCGTTGGACGAGGACGCCCCGTCGATCGCGTGCTCGGCGAGCCGGGCGGCTCTGTCGGCGGACTCCCCGTGCCCGAGGACGTCGATCACGATGAGCACGAGGTCGCCTCCGACGCTGCGCACGATCGCCCGGTCGCCGCCCAGATCGTGCCCGGTGGCGTGATGCACGGCAGTGCCGATCTCCCAGCCTTCGAGGATCACAGCAAGTACTTCCGAACGGTGACCGTTGTCCCGCTGCCCGCCGCGGATTCGATCTCCATCTCGTCGACCATGCGCTTCACGCCGGGCAGGCCGAGCCCGAGCGTGCCGCTTGAGCTGTAGTTGTCCTTCATCGCCTGCTCGATGTCTTCGATTCCCGGGCCGCGGTCGGCGACAACGATCTGTACCCCCGGACGCTCGCCCTCGTCGAGTGAAGACACGCTCACGGTGCCAGAGCCGGCGTACTTGACGATGTTCCGCGCCAATTCCGACGCCACCGTCCCGAGCATCGATGCGGAGGCAGCATCGAACCCGACCTCCTCAGCGCAGCGCCGGGTCTGCAGGACCGCCCGCGCGACGTCGGACTCTGCCTGAATGGAAACGCGGTACTGCACGCTCTATCCCCGGATCCGTGCGCGTGACATCGCTGGCTGCCCGGACGGCCCCGTCACGACTTGGAGATTTCGACGCCGGCGTTCTCGAGCGCGACAGCGAGTGCGTCGCGGAGCGTCGCCGTGGTGCGCACGTCGCCAACGTTGATGCCGAGCTCGATCATGGTCTGAGCGATCGCCGGCGACAGGCCCGAGATGATGCATTGCGAACCCATCAGGCGCGCCGCCTTGGAGATCTTGATGAGGTGGTTGGCGACGGCAGTGTCCATCACCGCGACGCCGCCGATGTCCAGGATCATCGAGCGGGAATGAGTCTCGCCGATCTTGGTGAGCACCGCGGACATGATGTCCTGGGCGCGCTTGGAGTCCATAGTGCCCACGATCGGGAGCATGAGGATGTCTTCCCACACCTCGGCCACCGGCGTGGACATCTCGAGCATCGCCAGGCTCCGGGCCTCGACCTGCTTGGTGATGTCCGAGGCGAACTTCACGATCTTCCACGGCCGGCCGTCGGCGTCGAAGATCGGGTTGTAAGACGCCTGCAGCCAGATCTCCGTGCCGTTCTTGTGCATCCGGCGGAACTCGCCGGACTTGAACTCGCCCTGCCCCAGCGCCTTCCACAGGTCCTTGTATGCCGCGGACTCGGCGTAGGACGGGTCGCAGAACATGCGGTGGTGCTTGCCGACGACTTCGTCGAGCGAATACCCGAACACCTTGAGGAAGTTCTCGTTGGCGTTCATGACCGTGCCGTCGAGTTCGAACTCGATGACCGCCTGCACGCGGTTGATCGCGCGGATCATGCCGTCGTGCTCTGCCGCGTCGAGCTTCGACTGCGTGATGTCCGACGCGAACTTGACGACCTTGTTCGGCTTGCCGTCTCCGCCGAACACCGGGTTGTAGGAAGCGCGGAGCCAGACCTCATCGCCGCTCTTGGTGCGCCGCTTGAACTCGGCCTCGGCGTACTCGCCCGCGCCGAGCCTGCGCCAGAACTCGGCGTACTCCGGCGAGGCGGCATACTGAGGGTCGCAGAATATGCGGTGGTGCTTGCCGATGACCTCGTCAGCCGCGTACCCGACCACGCTGAGGAAGTTGTCGTTGGCCTTGATGATCGTCCCATCGAGCTCGAACTCGATGATGCCCTGCACCCGGTCGAGAGCCGTGTATACGGCTTGGAGTTCCGAGAGCGATGCGGTGTTGTCGGGTCCCTGGTTCACGCCGAGAGCTCCTCGCGATGGGCTGTGGGCCGATCCCGATCGGCCCGCGTCGAAGGCAGCCGGGGAGTGTACCCGGCGGCGATTCCGGCGACCGGGGCCGCGAACCGCGATCCGGTACCGTGTCCAGGAGGGCCGGGGCTGATAGGGAGCACTGCCGATGCGAAGCACGCTGGCGTTGATGGTCGTGGTCGTTTCGCTCGTCGGACCCGGGTGTGCCTCGGGTGCCGGGCGGACAGGCCCGAACGACACATGGACCTTCCAACCGGGCATGGTGTTCCCGGCGGATCGCTCGCTGACTCGTCCGGAAGACGGCGTCGCGCTCGCCGATGGGCGCCTGCTCGTGTCGGACCAGATCCACGGCCTGCGCCTGATCGAGGCCGACGGCTCGAGCCGGCCGTTCGGACGTTTCGCAGAGGCCGGGTACCGGCACGACCCGCCGGCGCGATCGGGGGCCGCCAACGGCGTGACGCTCGAGCCCGGCGGGGCGCACCTGCTCGTCGCGGACATCTTCGGGGGCGGGATCTACCGGGTCGATGTGGCGAGCGAATCGACGCAGCGCATCTACCAGCACGAGTTCGGTGTGAACATGGCGCGGCGCGATCGGCGCGGCGGGCTCTGGTTCACGCAGTCGGCACGCAACAGCCCTGAGCGGGGCGAGGACGAGTTGTGGGAGGCCGTCGACCGGCAGGCCACCGACGGCGCGGTGTGCTACGTGCCCGGTTCGGTGCTGGGCGGAGATTCGGGCGCGGTCGTGCTCGTGGACGGACTCAGCCTCGCCAACGGCATTGCGCTCGATGAAGACAACGGCTGGCTGTACGTGGCCGAGACGATGGGCAGGCGTGTGCTGCGGTTCGCGATGGACACCGAGCGCGGCCGAATCCGGGAGCGGAGCGTGTTCCTCGAGATCGACCACCCGGACAATCTGGAACTGGATGCGCACGGGCGTCTGTGGATCGCGTGCCCGATTCGCAGCGAGATCATGGTGTACGACCCGGAGTCGGCCAGCGTGCGTTCGGTAATCCGCATCGCGACGGAACGGAGCGAAGATCTCATCGAGCAGATCGAGACGCGCCTGAGATCGCGCGAGCCGTGGATCGATCTCATGAACCCCGCGCTGTGGGAGCCTGCGCCGGGGCTGATTACGGGGATGATCGTGCCCGCGGGCGACAGGCCGGTGTACGCGACCGGGCTCGGCGATGCGCTGATCCGGATGACGCGCTGAACGCTGGATCGGCGCGCGGCGCGTGTTAATCTGGGTTGTGTTGACGCAACGTTTCTCAGTTGCGCAGCAAATCGTGGTACTCTCGCGTCGAAGGCTCCAGCGCCGACTGCGCCTGGGGACCATCCGGGTTTTAGGACAATCTAGAAGGGAGAGCGAGATGGCACGCGAGAGCGGATCGAGATCGGCCGGGTTCAGGCTCGAGGTGGTTGCTGCCTGGGCGTTCGCGGCGATGGGGATCGGCGCTGCGACTCCGAGCGCGTTGGCCGGCACGGGCCTGACGAGCGGGCAGACGGTGAGCGGCGCCATCGACTTTCTGGGAGACGTCGACACGTACACGATCGACGCGAACGCTGGCGAGTCGCTGCTCTTTGCGCTGGCCGACGACGTCGGTAGCACGGGGTTCAGCGTTTGGGTCCAGCTCTTTGCGCCCGGCGACGTCCTGGTCGTGGAAGACTCGGGCACAGGCGGCGTCGAACTGACCGCATCCGGATTGCCTTCGACAGGCACCTACACGTTCGTCATCCGAGAATTGAGCGACGACAGCACCGGCGGCTACACCTTCACGGCCACGATCCCTGATGATGGGGTCGTCGACGCCAATAACGTCGCGATCTCCAGCGGGCAGACCGTCATGGGCATGATCGACGACGGAGATATCGACACATTCACGATCGACGCGTTGGCGGGCGAGTCGCTGCTGTTCGCGCTGGCCGACGACGTCGCGAGCACCTCGTTCAGCGTCCGGGTCCAGTTGTACGCGCCCGACGGAACGCTCGCGGATGCGAACGCGGGGACCGGCGGCGTCGGGCTCACCACCACGAGCCTGCCCGCCACCGGAACGTACACCTACGTGATCCGAGAACTCAGCGCCGACAGCACCGGCGGCTACACCTTCACCGCCACGATCCCCGACGACGGGGTCGTCGACGCCGACAACGTCGCGATCTCCAGCGGGCAGACCGTCATGGGCATGATCGACGACGGAGACATCGACACCTTCACGATCGACGCGGACGCGGGAGAATCGCTGCTGTTCGCGCTCGCCGACGGCGTCGCGAGCACGTCTTTCAATGTCCAGGTCCGCCTCTACGCGCCCGACGGGTCGCTCGCGGATGCGAACGCAGGGACCGGCGGCGTCGGGCTCACCACCTCGAGCCTGCCCGCCACCGGAACGTACACCTACGTGATCCGAGAACTCAGCTCTGACAGCACTGGCGGATACACCTTCACGGCCACCATCCCTGACGACGAGATCGACTCCGACAACGTCGCGATTTCCAGCGGGCAGACCGTCATGGGCATGATCGACGACGGAGATATCGACACATTCACCATCGACGCGGACGCGGGAGAGTCGCTGCTGTTCGCGCTCGCCGACGACGTCGCGAGCACCTCGTTCAATGTCCAGGTCCAGCTCTACGCGCCCGACGGCTCGCTCGCGGATGCGAACGCGGGGACCGGCGGCGTCGGACTCACCAGCACGAGCCTGTCCGCCACGGGAACGTACACCTATGTGATCAGAGAACTCAGTGCTGACAGCACAGGCGGCTATACCTTCACGGCCACGATCCCTGATGACGGGGTCGTCGACGCCGACAACGTGGTGATCTCCAGCGGGCAGACCGTCATGGGCATGATCGACGACGGAGATATCGACACGTTCACCATCGACGCGGACGCGGGAGAGTCGCTGCTGTTCGCGCTGGCCGATGACATCGCGAGCACCTCGTTCAGTGTCCAGGTCCAGCTCTACGCGCCAGACGGCTCGCTCGCGGATGCGAACGCGGGGACCGGCGGCGTCGGGCTCACCACCACGAGCCTGCCAGGCACGGGCACGTACACCTACGTGATCCGAGAGCTCAGCGCTGACAGCACCGGCGGCTACACCTTCACTGCAACTATCCCCGATGATGAGATCGACGCCGACAACGAGGCCATCACAGATGGGCAGGTCGTGGACGCCTCGATCGATCCTGGTGACATCGACACGTTCACGATCGAAGCGGAGGCCGGCAAGCGGCTGATACTCGCGCTCGTCGACGATGTCGCGAGCACCTCGTTCAGTGTCTGGGTCCAGCTATACGCGCCCGACGGCTCCCTGGTCGCCGCAGGTGCCGGTGCCGCGGGCGTCGACGTCTCCGGCTGCGACCTGCCGACCACAGGCACCTACACGATCGTCGTCCGCGAACTCAGCGCCGACAGCACCGGCGGCTACACCTTCTCGACCACCATCCGCAACAGCGTGGTCACGTTCGTCGACATCAACTCCGTGCTGCAGAACTGGCTGAACGACTACACGCCGCTGACCGGACCCGGCGATTGCGACCGAGACGGCGTGGTCGGCTTCGCCGACATCAACTGGGCGCTGGCCAACTGGCTGGAGCTTTGCCCGTAGGGGCCGCCAGAATTCCGGTGGCTCGCGGAATCGGAGCGATCCGTGCTCAGAGCACGGCG
This sequence comes from Phycisphaerales bacterium, assembly GCA_028289195.1. Lineage (GTDB taxonomy): Bacteria > Planctomycetota > Phycisphaerae > Phycisphaerales > UBA1924 > JANQQR01. Next base: position 10,003 of record JANQQR010000028.1, read on the forward strand.
CACGTCTCCCAGAGAAATGACCCCACTGTCATGTCATGGCCTCGAGAGGTGAATGGTGGCCGATTTGTCATAGAACACCCACCGTGAATGAACGCAACTGACTACTTGAACGGGACTTATCGATTTCTCGACGCCGAACAGGTGCCAAGATCCGTCAGGGCGGTGAGAGCGTCGACACGCTCACCTCGTACGCCCCCGTCGTCATCTCGGGCGTCGAGTTGCTCAGGCTCTGCCAGGACGGGTTCGCACGCACACGCACCGTCCACTGGCCCA